>CAWKFR010000014.1:0-39373 GCA_963848885.1 uncultured Thermoleophilaceae bacterium | reverse complement strand
GCTCGCACCCGTCGCGCGCCCGCTCGAAGAAAGCACGGAACCCGAGGAACCTGATGGCACCCCGAAGCGGCCGGGCAGGCCACGGCCTGTACGACCCGACCAACGAACACGACGCCTGCGGTGTTGCCTTCGTGGCGCGACTCGGCGCGCCCGCTTCGCATGAGGTCATCGCGCGTGCCCTGTGGGCCCTCGAGCACCTCGAGCACCGCGGCGCCGAGGGGGCCGACGTGGACACGGCGACGGCGCCGGCATCCTGATCCAGCTGCCCGACGCCTTCCTGCGCGAGGAGGTCCCTTCGAGCTGCCCGAGCCCGGCCGCTACGGCGTCGGCGTCTGCTTCCTGCCCAGCGACGACTTCGCCCGCGAGCACGCCGAGCGCCTGATCGTCGAGACCGTCGAGGCGGAGGGCCAGCACGTCCTCGGCTGGCGCGACGTGCCCGTCGACCCGGCCCATTGCGGCACCGCGGCCGCCGCCGCCGCGCCGTGCATCCGCCAGCTGTTCGTCGGCGCCGCCGGCGACGTCGAGGACCAGGATGCCCTCGAGCGCCGCCTCTACGTGATCCGGCGTGTCGTCGAGCGCGTCGAGCTGCCCGGCCTGGCGATCGCAACGCTGTCGAGCAGGACGGTCGTCTACAAGGGGATGCTCACCGCCCCGCAGCTGTCGCAGTACTTCGCCGACCTGAGGGACGAGCGCGTCATCTCCCGCCTGGCGCTCGTCCACTCGCGCTTCTCGACCAACACCTTCCCGAGCTGGGAGCTCGCCCACCCGTACCGGATGCTCGCCCACAACGGCGAGATCAACACGCTGCGCGGCAACCGCAACTGGCACCGCGCCCGCGAGCTCACGCTCGCCTCGCCGCTGTTCGGCGACGACATCGACAAGATCCGCGGGCTGCTGCGCGACGACATCTCCGACTCGGCCTCGCTCGACGGCCTGATGGAGCTGCTCGTGCTCGGCGGCCGCTCGCCCGATCACGCGATCTCGATGCTGATCCCCGAGGCCTACCAGGGGCGCCCCGAGCTCAAGCAGGAGGTGCGCGACTTCTACGCCTACCACTCCTCGCTGGTCGAGCCCTGGGACGGCCCCGCCGCCGTCGCCTTCACCGACGGCCGCGTGATCGGCGCGACGCTCGACCGCAACGGCCTGCGGCCGGGCCGCTGGGTGGTCACCAAGGACGGCTGGGTCGTGCTCGCCTCCGAGACCGGCGTGCTGGCGGCGGGCGAGGACGAGATCGTCGCCAAGGGCCGGCTGCGCCCCGGCAAGCTGTTCCTGGTCGACCTCGAGCGCGACCGGATCGTGCCCGACGACGAGCTGAAGGCCGACCTGGCGCGCCGCCGCCCCTACGGCGAGTGGCTGCACGACCGCGTCGTGCACATCGAGGACCTGCCCGAGAAGAGCCCGCGCGTGCCGCGCGTCGAGCCGCTGCGGGCCAAGCAGCTCGCCTTCGGCTGGACCGAGGAGGACCTCAAGGTGATCCTCGCGCCGATGGCGCGCGACGCCGCCGAGCCGACCGGCTCGATGGGGAACGACGTGGCCCTGGCCAGCCTGTCGGACCGCCTGCCGCCCCTGTTCTCCTACTTCAAGCAGCTGTTCGCGCAGGTCACGAACCCGGCGATCGACCCGATCCGCGAGTCCGTCGTGATGAGCCTGACGGCCTGCATCGGCCCCGAGATCAACCTGCTCGGCGAGACGCCCGACCATTGCCATCAGCTCGTCATGCCGCAGCCGATCCTGCGCAACTCGGAGCTCGAGAAGCTGCGCCAGGTGGACCACAGCGTCTTCGAGGCGCGCACGATCGACACCACCTGGCCGGTCGAGGACGGCGAGGCCGGCATGGAGCGCCGCCTCGACGCGATCTGCGGAGAGGCCTCGGAGCTGGTCGAGCGCGGCGTGAACATCATCATCCTCTCCGACCGCAACATCGGCTCCGAGCGCGCGGCGATCCCGTCCCTGCTGGCGGTCGGCGCGGTCCACCACCATCTCGTCCGCGAGGGCACGCGCCTCCAGATCGGGCTCGTGGCCGAGACCGGCGAGGCGAGCGAGATCCACCACCTGGCCACGCTGCTCGGGTTCGGCGCCTCCGCGGTCAACCCGTACGTGATGTTCGAGTCGCTCTACGCGCTCCACCGCGACGGCCGCCTGCCCGATGAGATGCCCCCCGAGGAGGCCGAGCAGCGCGTCATCAAGGCGATCGGCAAGGGCCTGCTCAAGATCCTCTCCAAGATGGGCATCTCGACCCTGCGCTCCTACACCGGCGCGCAGATCTTCGAGGCCGTCGGGGTCAAGCAGGAGGTCATCGGCCGCCACTTCACCGGCACCACGTCGCGCGTCGAGGGCATCGGGATGAAGGAGATCGCCGACGAGGCGCTCGGCCGGCACGCGCGCGCCTACCCGGCCGCGATCTCCGAGCTGCTGCCCGCGGGCGGCATCTACGCCTGGCGCCGGCGCGGCGAGTACCACGGCTGGAACCCGGAGACGATCGCGACGCTCCAGCAGGCCGCCCGCAGCGGCGACGGGGCCGAGGCCTACGAGCGCTTCGCCACCTACGTCAACGACGTCGCCGTGCGCCACACGTCGCTGCGCGGCCAGCTGCGCTTCCGCGACGACACCGAGCCGGTGCCGCTCGACGAGGTCGAGCCCGCCTCCGAGGTCGTCAAGCGCTTCAAGTCGGGCGGCATGTCGCTGGGCGCCCTGTCACCTGAGGCGCACGAGACGCTCGCCGTCGGCATGAACCGCCTCGGCGGCAAGTCGAACACCGGCGAAGGCGGCGAGGACCGGGCCCGCTTCACCGACGAGCGCCGCTCCTCGATCAAGCAGGTCGCCTCCGGCCGCTTCGGCGTGACCGTCAACTACCTGGTCAACGCGGACGAGCTGCAGATCAAGGTCGCGCAGGGCGCCAAGCCCGGCGAGGGCGGTCAGCTGCCCGGGCACAAGGTCGACCGCTACATCGCCGGCCTGCGCCACTCGACGCCGGGCGTGACGCTGATCTCGCCGCCGCCCCACCACGACATCTACTCGATCGAGGACCTCAAGCAGCTGATCTACGACCTGCGCTGCGCCAACCCGCGCGCCCGCGTCTCGGTCAAGCTCGTGTCCGAGATCGGCGTGGGGACGGTCGCGGCCGGCGTCGCCAAGGCGAACGCGGACCACGTCGTGATCGCGGGTCACGACGGCGGCACGGGCGCCTCGCCGCAGGCGTCGATCCACCACGCCGGCATCCCCTGGGAGATCGGGCTCGCCGAGACCCAGCAGACGCTGCTGCGCAACGACCTGCGCTCGCGCATCCTGGTCGAGGTCGACGGCCAGATGCGCACCGGCCGCGACGTGGCCATCGGCGCGATCCTCGGCGCCGACGAGTTCGGCTTCTCGACCGCGCCCCTGATCGCGCTCGGCTGCGTGATGATGCGCGTCTGCCACCTCAACACGTGCCCGGTCGGCGTCGCGACGCAGGACCCGGAGCTGCGGCGGCGCTTCGAGGGGCAGCCCGAGCACGTCGTCAACTACCTGTTCATGGTCGCCCAGGAGCTGCGCGAGATCATGGCGCGGCTCGGCGTGCGCTCGATCGCCGAGCTGATCGGCCGCGTCGACCTGCTCGAGCCCGACGCAGCCGTCGAGCACTGGAAGGGCCGCGGCATCGACCTGCGTCCGCTGCTCGAGCTGCCCCCCGACCTACCGCAGGACGCGCCGCTGCGCTGCGTGCGCCGCCCCGACCCCGTCCTCTACGACTCGATCGACGTGGACCTGCTCCAGCGCTCGCGGCCCGCGATCGAGGGCGGCGAGCACGTCCGCCTCGAGCGGCGCATCGAGAACAAGAACCGCGCCGTCGGCGGCCTGCTGTCCGGGGAGATCGCCCGTCGCTACGGGGAGCAGGGGCTCACCGAGGGCTCGATCGAGGTGCTGCTGCACGGCTCGGCGGGGCAGAGCTTCGGCGCCTGGCTGGCGAGCGGGGTCACGCTCGAGCTGGAGGGCGACGCCAACGACTACACCGGCAAGGGCATGTCGGGCGGCACGCTCGTCGTGCGCCCGGCGGCCGAGGCCACCTTCCGCGCCGAGGAGAACGCGATCGTCGGCAACACCGTCCTGTACGGGGCGACCTCCGGCAAGGCGTTCTTCCGCGGCCTCGCCGGCGAGCGCTTCGCGGTCCGCAACTCGGGCGCGGTGACGGTGGTCGAGGGCGTCGGCGACCACGGCTGCGAGTACATGACCGGCGGGCGCGTGGTCGTGCTGGGCCGGACCGGGCTCAACTTCGCCGCGGGCATGAGCGGCGGGGTCGCCTACGTGCTCGACGTCGACGGCGGCTTCCGCTCGCGCTGCAACACCGAGCTGGTCGGGTTCGACGAGATCACCCCGGACGAGGCGCTGGAGCTGCGCGGGCTGGTCGAGGAGCACCACGAGCGCACCGGCTCGCCGGTCGCCGAGCGCGTGCTCGAGGGCTGGGACGACGAGCTGGCCCGCTTCGTCAAGGTCATGCCGCACGACTACAAGCGCGCGCTGCTGGAGCTGACCCAGGAGAAGGTCCCCGCCTGATGGGCGACCCCCGCGGCTTCCTGCGCCTCGAGCGGGTCGGCTTCCAGAAGCGCGACCCGCGCGACCGCGTGCGCGACTACCGGCAGTACTTCTCGCTGCCGGAGGATCGAGTGCTGCGCGAGCAGGGCGGGCGCTGCATGGACTGCGGCGTGCCCTTCTGCCAGGAGGGCTGCCCGCTCGGCAACAAGATCCCCGACTGGAACGACCTCGTCTACAGCGACCACTGGCGCGAGGCGCTGACCCACCTGCACGCGACCAACAACTTCCCCGAGTTCACGGGGCTGATCTGCCCGGCTCCCTGCGAGTCGGCCTGCGTGCTCGACATCAACGACGACGCGGTGACGATCGAGCAGATCGAGCTGGCGATCGTCACGCGCGGCTTCGACGAGGGCTGGATCGTGGCCGACCCGCCCTCCACGCGCTCCGGGCACACCGTCGGCGTGATCGGATCCGGCCCGGCCGGTCTCGCGGTGGCCGCGGAGCTCAACCGCCACGGCCACTCGGTCACCGTCTACGAGCGCGACGAGGGGCCGGGCGGCCTGCTGCGCTTCGGCGTGCCCGACGCCAAGCTCGAGAAGTGGATCATCGACCGGCGCGTGGCGCTGCTCGCGGAGGAGGGCATCTCCTTCGAGTACGGCGTCGACGTCGGCCGCGACCTGCCGGTGGCGGAGCTGCGCTCGCGCCACGACGCGCTCGTCCTCGCGATCGGGTCGCGGGTCCATCGCGACCTCCAGGTGCCTGGGCGCGAGCTGCGCGGCGTGCACTTCGCGATGGAGTACCTCTACCAGCGCAACCGCCACGTCGCCCGCGAGCAGGGCCGCTCCGCGCCGGAGCCGGCGCCCGACCAGCGCCTCAGCGCGGCCGGCCGCCGCGTCGTCGTGGTGGGCGGCGGCGACACCGGGATGGACTGCATCTCCAACGCGCTTCGCGAGGGCGCCTCGGACGTGCTGCTGCTCGACGTGTACCCGCCGCTGCCGGACGACGGCCGCCCGCCGGGCACGCCCTGGCCGCTCCCGCCCAAGCGCACCATCTCGACCTACGCGCTCGACGAGGGCGGCGAGCGCCGCTTCGGCACCGAGATCACCGCGATCGCGGGCGAGGACGGGCGCGTCAGGGCCGTAGAGGGGCGCCGCGTCGAGGGCACCTCGTCGCGCGACCTGCACCCGGTGCCGGGCAGCGAGTTCACCGAGCCCGCCGACCTGGTGCTGATCGCGATCGGCTTCAGCCACCCGGAGCACGAGGGCGCGCTCGAGGAGCTCGGCGCCGAGCTCGACGCCCGCGGCAACGTCAAGGCGCCCGTCTACGTGACAGACAAGCCGGGCGTGTTCGCCTGCGGCGACGCGCGCATGGGCCAGTCGCTGGTCGTCACCGCGATCGCCGAGGGGCGCCGCTGCGCGCGCGTCGTGGACCGCTTCCTGGGCGGCTCCGGCGAGACGCGCCGCGTGACCTCCTCGGCGCTGTTCGCCTTCGAGGACGGCGACCCGCACTCCCTGCGCCACCAGGCCGAGACGGCACGCACCGTGACCGTCGGCGAGGCCTTCTGGTCCGGCCCGCGCGAGGAGCGCTAGGCGTGGGGAGCATCCCGCCGGTCTCGATCGACCGCGACCACATCCGCGGCTTGCCGGACGGCCGCGTGACCCTGATCGAGTACGGCGACTTCCAGTGTCCCTACTGCGGCGACGCCTATCCGGTCGTGCGCGCGCTGCTGGCCGAGCTCGACTGGCTGCGCTTCGTCTTCCGCCACATGCCGCTGCCCGACCTGCACCCGCGCTCGCCGGCCGCGGCCGAGGCCGCCGAGGCGGCGGCCGCGCAGGGTCGCTTCTGGGACATGCACGACCGGCTGTTCGAGCATCAGCACCAGCTCGCTGACGAGGACCTGCGCGCCCACGCGGGCGAGCTCGGTCTGGACGTGGACCGGTTCGGGCGCGAGCTGCTCGACCACACGCACAAGGCGCGCGTCGACGAGGACTACGCCAGCGGCGCCGCGAGCGGCATCCCGAGCACGCCGCGCTTCTTCGTCAACGGGAGGATGCACCCCGGCTCCGCGACCGAGCCCGAGCTGCGCCGCGTGATCGAGGCGGAGCGCGGCTGATGCCCACCGCGTTCGTCACAGGCGGGTCCGGGTTCATCGGCGGCGAGCTGATCGCCCGCCTGCGCGCCGAGGGCTGGGACGTCCGCGCGCTGGCGCGGTCGGACGCCGCCGGGCAGAAGGTGCGCGAGCGCGGGGCGGTGCCGGTGCCCGGCGACCTCGAGAACGAGGCGCTGATGCGAGACGGCGCCGCGGGCTGCGAGGTCGCCTTCCACGCCGCCGCCAAGGTGGAGGACTGGGGCGACCCGGAGGAGTTCGAGCGCCTCAACGTCCGCGGGACGGAGAACGTGATCGCCGCCTGCCGCGGGGCGGGTGTGCGCAGGCTCGTGCACGTCGGCACCGAGGCGGCGCTGATGGCGGGTCAGCCGCTCGTCAACGTGGACGAGAACGCGCCGCTGCGCCCGGACTCGCCCGCGCTCTACCCGTCGAGCAAGGCCAAGGCCGAGCAGCTCGTGCGGGCCGCCAACGGGGACGGGCTCGAGACCGTGGTGATCCGGCCGCGCTTCGTGTGGGGGCGCGGCGACCTGACCCTGCTCCCGACGCTCGTCGAGATGGTGCGCGCGGGGCGCTTCCGCTGGGTAGGCGGCGGCGGCAACCTGACGGCGACGACGCACGTCGACAACACCGTCGAGGGCCTCTGGCTGGGCGCGACGAAGGCGCCGCCCGGCAGCGTCTACTTCGTCACCGACGGGGAGCCGGTCGTGTTCCGCGAGTTCGTGTCGCGCATGCTCGAGACCCAGGGCGTCACGCCGCCGTCGGGGTCGGTGCCGGCCGGGGTGGCGGGCGTGGCGGCCTCGGTCTCCGAGCGGCTATGGCGCCTGCTCAGGCGCCCGGGCAGCCCGCCGCTGACGCGCTTCGCGGTCTGGGTCTCCTCCCAGGAGTGCACGATCGACATCGGCCGGGCCGAGCACGAGCTCGGCTACCGGCCGATCAAGACGCGCGAGCAGGGACTGGCCGAGCTGGCCGGCTAGCTAACCGGCCATCGCCGTGTTGGCGACCAGGCTGACGAAGAAGACGCGGAAGCGCCCGATGTCGATCTCGTCGCCGTCCTCGAGCTCCGCGAGCTCCACGCGGTCGCCGTTGCGGAACACGCCGTTGAGGCTGCGGTCGTCGAGGATGCGCGCGCCGTCCGCGTCGCAGTACACGAGCGCGTGGCGGCGGGACACCGTCGGGTCGTCGAAACGGATGTGGGCCGAGAGGCTGCGTCCTATGCGAGTCCAGCCGTCCTGCAGGGGCACGACGCGCACGCGCTCGTCGTCCTCGAACGCGAGGTAGTCGCCGGGTCGGACGAGCGCGCCGCGCGCGTCGTCCAGCCAGTCCGGCAGTTCCTCGAGCTCGTGGTGAGCCGGCGGGGTTTGCGTCTCGCCGAACAGCGAGGCGCGCTTGAAGCGACGCCCGCCGCACTCGGGGCATCCCGGTACCGGGTCACGCTCATGCAGGGCAACTGCGAAGCCGCACGAGTCACAGCGGAAGGACCCGGCGCCTGCCAGGGTCCCGGCGCTGAAGGCTTCCATTGAAAGGCTCTCCTCGGGGATGGGGGTAGTGAGGATGGTAACGAGCCAAATTGGTACAGAGGGCCGGTTTCGCGGTATTTGCGAGCTTTGCGGCATGAACGCAGCGCACCGCGTGGAGGACTGGCGCCGCAGCGGTTGAAAGTGCTCCCATGCCTGACCTGGCCGGAATGCTGATGCGGCGGAGCATGCGCGGGCTCGGCTCGTCCACCGAGGAGTGCCACGCCTGCCACCGCACCCCGCTCGCGGGCGAGCGCCTCCACGAGCTCGGCTCTGGCAGGCAGCTCTGCGACCTCTGCTTCAGCGCCCTGCCCGACGAGAGCCGCCAGGCGGTTCGCTCGGAGCGCGTGGGCGCCAGCGAGCGGCGGCTCGCGGTCGTGCCCAAGGCCGCCTGAGTGCAGCCGGGGGCTCGCGCCCCCGGACCCCCGCGAAGATTGGCTTGGCGCTGCTGCACGTAGAATGGCCGCGCCGTGCGCCCGGTCACCGTCTCCACCGTCATCTCCGCTCCCCGCGAGGAGATCTTCGACTTCGTCTGCGACCTGGCCGCCCGGCCCGCGTACCAGGACCACTTCATGCGCGACTACCGGCTCGCCCGCGTCAACCCGGTCGGCCTGGGCGCCGCGGCGCGCTTTCAGCTGCGCATGCCGCTCGCCAAGGAGTACGCCGAGCTGCAGATAACGGAGGTCGACCGCCCGCGCCGGATCGTCGAGGAGATCGCGGTGGGCCGCCGCGGCCGCAACCGCTCGGTGGCCGTCTACGACTTCTCCGTCGAGGGGCACGACGTCACCCGCGTCGAGCTGACGACGCTGGGCGAGCCGGCCACGCTGATCGATCGCTTCAGGGAGTTCGGCCTCCACGGCTGGATGCGCCGCAAGACCTCCAAGGCGCTGGAGCGCCTGCGCATGATCTTCGAGCAGCCCCCGAGCGGGGAGCTCAAGCGGGTGACGATCGCGGGCTTCGAGCCCGAGAAGTCGCCGCGCTTCGGCGGCCCCGCCGGCATGGACCCCTCCCGCGCCCCGCGCCGTCAGGCCACCTAGAATGCCCCGCTCGATGCTCCGCCGCCTCCCGATCGTCGCCTGCGCGCTCGCGCTCGCCGCACCGCTCGGCCTCGGCGCCTGCGGCGGCGAGAAGGAGCAGGGGATCGACGAGCCGGCCCGCGAGGGGCTCGCGATCGAGATGGGCGGCATCGACTACACCGTCTTCATCACGCGCGAGCTCAACCCGCGCATCACGCCCGACAAGGCCTACGTGACCGCGGAGGCACCGCCGGGCCAGGCGCTCTACGGGATCTTCCTGAAGGCCTGCAACATCTCGACGGACAAGCGCCCGACGGCCAGCGACTTCACGGTCAAGGACAACCAGGACAACACGTTCGACCCCGAGCCGCTGCCCGCCGACAACCAGTTCGCCTACACGCCGCAGACGCTCGACCCCGAGGAGTGCATCCCCGAGGCCGGCAGCGTCGCCCAGCTCGGCCCGACCGCCGGCTCGATGCTGCTGTTCAAGTTCCCGCTCGAGAACACCGAGAACAGGCCGCTCGAGCTCGAGATCGAGCAGAACGGCGAGAAGCGCACCTTCGAGCTGGATATCTAGAGGGCGGCGTCGAGCACCACCCGGGCCGCCGGCGCCGCCGTAGCTCCGCCCGCCCCCGCTCTGACGAGCATCACCGCCACCGCTATGCGCGGGCGGGGGGCCGGCGCGTAGGCCGCGAACCAGGCGTCGGTGTTGGAGGGGTCCGATGCGCGCGTCTCGCCGGTTTCGGGGTCGCGCGTGTCCTCCAGCTCGGCCGTGCCGGTCTTGCCGGCGACCTTGATGCCGGGCAGCGCCGCCGCGGTCCCCGTGCCGTAGCCGACCACGTCCACCATCAGCGAGTTGATCGTGCGGGCGATGCGCCGGCTCACGACTCGGTCGGCGCGCGTGGAGTCGCCGAGCGACAGCGTGGGCAGGTGGCGCACCCCGCGCATCGCGATCGTCTGCGCCACCGAGGCCATCTGGAGCGGCGTGGCGAGCGTCCGGAACTGGCCGATCGCCGTCGAGCCGACCTCGAGCGGCGACTTGATCTCTGTCGGCCGGCGGCAGCGTGCTCGGGACCTCGCCCGGCACGCTCGGCTCCCCGTTCCACCCGAAGCGCTCGGACATGTCGACGAGCGCGTCGGCGCCGACCTCCACGCCCAGGGGCGCGAACACGGAGTTGCAGGAGTGCGCGAAGCTGTCGCGGAAGCTGCCGCCGCAGTACTCGCCGTTGGCGTTCTCGAGCTCGACGCCGTCGATCGTCGCCGCCGTGGAGATCGGGAACTCGTCGGAAGGCTTCACCTTGCCCGCCTCGAGCGCCGCCGCCGTGGTCACGATCTTGAAGGTCGAGCCGGGCGGCTGCGGGGCCGAGAAGGCGATCCCGGCGAGCGCCCTGATCTCGCCGTTGCGCGGGTCGAGCGCGGCGATCCCGCCGAAGCGGCCGGCCAGCGCCGTCACGGCCGCCTCCTGGAGGCGCGTGTCGATCGTGGTGCGCACCGGCGGCGAGGGCACGGGGCGGGCGCGGGCGATCACGCGGTCGCCCGCCAGCAGCACCCCGCCCGGACGGCCGGCGAGCTTGTGCTCGAACGCCTCCTCCAGCCCGTTCTGACCCACCGGCCAGGTGCGCGGGAAGCCGCCCGCGTAGAGGGCGCGGCGCTCCTCCTGGGTCTCCTGGGGCGCCAGCGTCCCGGCGATCGAGCCGGCGATCGCCTCGAGCGGCGAGCTGCGCTGGTCGACCTGCCCGCGCGCCAGCACCTTGCCGTCGCGCGACAGCAGCGTGGCCCGCCGCGCCGGCCGGCTGCGCCGCGTGAGCGCCTCGCCGGGCCTCAGCCCCGGGAACGCCAGCAGCGGACCCCAGGTCACCTGCTCGCCCTCCACGGGCAGGCTCAGCCTGCCCCGCACGCGACCGAACACCCGCGTGTGCACGTCGACCGGCACGACCACCTTCCCGCCGCTGCCGCCCTCTGGCTCGCCCGCGTCCACGCGCTCGGCGGTGGCGGTCGCCGCCGCGTCGCTGTAGGCGCGGCGGAACTCGTCGCGCGAGTAGGCGCGCCGCGACTCGTCGTCGAGCAGCGCGTACATCGCCCTGTAGTCCTGGCGCTCCCAGGCCTCGCTGAAGCTGCGCGCCGTTCGCTCCGAGGCGGACGACGCTCCCGCCCCGACAACCATCCCGACCCCCACCGCCAGCGCTGCCAGCACGACGAGCGCCGGGAAGGCGCGGTGCGTCAGGCGGCGGCGGCGCTCGGCGGATAGCTCGTTCACGGGCTACTACCCTGGCTCCGGCGCGTGACCGCCCTGGACTGGATCATCGTCGTTTTCACCGTGCTGATGGCGCTGTGGGGGTACGCCCAGGGGCTGATCGTAGGCGCGCTGTCACTGGGCGGCTTCGCGGCGGGCGCGTTGATCGGCTCGCGGCTCGGCCCGCTGCTGCTCGCCGAGGGCGCCGAGTCCCCGTACGCGCCGCTGTTCGCCCTGATCGGGGCGCTGATGGTGGGCGGCATCCTCGCATCGGGATTGGAGCTCCTGGGCTTCCGGCTGCGCCACCACCTCGGCGAGGGGCTGGGCCTGCTCGACGGCCTCGGCGGCGGCGTGCTGGTCGCCTGCCTGGGCCTCCTGCTGGTCTGGATCGGAGGCTCGGTCGCGCTCCAGACGCCGGGGGCGAACGATCTGCGCGACTCGATCCAGCGCTCGGCGATCCTGCGCGAGCTGAACGCGGTGCTGCCGCCCTCGGGTCCGATCCTGCGCGCGTTCGCGCGCTTCGACCCGTTCCCCCAGATCGAGGGCCCGCAGGCGGACGTCGCGCCGCCCGACGCCCGCATCGCGCGCGACCCCCAGGTGCGCGCGGCCGGGCGCAGCGTCGTCAAGGTGCTCGGCACCGCCTGCGGTCTCGGGGTCCAGGGCAGCGGCTGGGTGGCGCGCGACGGCGTCGTGGTGACCAACGCTCACGTGGTGGCGGGCCAGGACGACACGACCGTCCAGCTGCGCGGGACGGGAGCCCACCTCGACGCCGAGCCGATCTGGTTCGACGTCCGCAACGACCTCGCGATGCTGCGCGTGCCCGGCCTGGCCGGCGTTCGCCCGCTGCGGGTCGAGACGGACGCCCCCGAGGGCACGTCGGCGGGGATCCTCGGCTTCCCCGAGAACGGCCCCTACCACGTGGCGGCGGGGCGGCTCGGCCACACCGCGACGGTGGTCAGCCAGGACGCGTACGGGAGCGGGCCCGTGCGCCGCTCGATCACGTCCCTGCGCGGACGCGTCCAGCACGGCAACTCGGGCGGCCCGATGGTGGACGGCGCCGGGCGGGTGGTCACGACGATCTTCGCCGCGACCGTCTCGGACGGCGGGCGCAGCGGCTACGGGGTGCCCGACTCGATCGTCGCGAACGCGCTCGCGCGCGCCGACGGCGGTCCCGTCGACACGGGCCCCTGCGCTAGCTGAGCGCGGCGATCGCGGCGTCGATGTCGTCCGAGCGCGCGGCGATCAGCTGCTGGGCGTGCCCGCGCAGCTCGCGCAGGTTGCGCTCGCTCGCGTCGTCGAGGTCGTCGCTGGCGCGGCTGAGCTCGACCTGGAGCCGCCAGTAGCGGTTCTCGTCGAGGACGTGGCGGAGCTGGTAGTCGACAGCGTCCGACGCCCCGTCGAAGACCACGTCGAGGATCGGCTTGGCCCACTCCACGAGCCCCCAGTCGTGGACCTCCGCGAAGCTGCGCTTGCGCGTGCGCTGGCCGGTGCCGAGCGACAGCAGGGCGATCTCGGCGGCCGGCTGGAAGCGCAGCACCTCGGCGACGGCGCACATCGCCGGGTTGGCCGCGAAGACGCCGCCGTCGACGAGCGCCTGGCCCTCGAGCTCGAACGGCTCGAAGTAGGTCGGCGCCGCCGAGGTGGCGCGCGCCACCTCGGCGAGCGTGAAGTCCTCGCCCTCCTCGCGCGCCTTGCGGCTCTTGAAGAAGTAGGGGCCGGGATCGCCCATGTTGTAGGCGGGCACGATCAGGTCCGGCCTGGTCTCGGCCAGCCGCTTGTCGGCGAGGAAGCGCTCGAGCGCGCGGTCGAGGTCGGCCGAGTCGTACTTCTCGTCGAGCAGCCCCTCGGCGCTGCGGATGCGCTGCCAGAGCGAGCGGTCGAAGATGTTAGGACCCTCCTCGACGTAGAGCCCCACGAGCTGCTCGGCCGGGAGCGCATCGGGGGCGCACAGCGCGCAGGCCAGGATGCCTCCGGTCGAGGTCCCGGCGATCAGGTCGAACAGCTCGTACGCGCGCTTCCCGGACCGTTGTTCGATTTCGGCGAGCACCAGCGCGGGTATCAGCCCGCGGATGCCGCCGCCGTCGATGCTCAGCACTCGCACCGGCCGGGACGCTACAACTCCCGGGGTGCGTGCCGTCCGGACACTCGCTGCTCTCTGCTGCGCGGCCGTGGTGATCGCCGCGGTCGAGCCGCCCGCGGGCAGCCCTCCGAAGCGGGCGCAGGTCGACGACAACCCCTGCATCACGCCGTTCAAGCGCGGCCTGCGCTGCCCCGACATCGTGATGCGCCGCCCCTTCGAGATCTACCTCGACAAGCTGACCAAGCCGGGCCGCGCGCTGCTGCGCGCCGGCAACGTGATCGAGTCGATCGGCCGCGGCCCGGCCGAGCTGCGCGGGGTGCGCTACAACCGCGTCTACATGCACGCGCGCCAGCGCATCTACAAGCGCAAGCGCGGCTTCGTCACGGTGCGGACGGGCGCCCGGCTGCGCCTCAAGTTCGCCCACCTGGACCGCTACTGGTGGAAGTTCTTCAACGCGGCGCGCTTCGAGCTGTGGCGCGTCGACTCGCGCGGCCGGCGCACGGCGAAGGTGCGGACCGGTCCCAAGGTGTCCTACTGCCTGCGTGACCTGACCCACACCAGGCCCGCGATGCGGGGCACGCCCTACTACCCGCACTACCCGGCCTGCAGCACCAACGTGAGCCTGCGCCGCGACGTGCTCGGCACGTCGGTCGGCTGGGCCGACATCTACCCGCCGAGCTACCCCGAGCAGTGGATCGACGTGACGGGCCTGCGCGGCTGCTTCGCCTACGTGCACATCGCCGATCCCGAGAACGGCATCTACGAGTCCAACGAGGACAACAACGAGGCCCAGGTGATCGTGCGGCTGCCGTTCCGCCCGTCCGAGCGCCGCCGCGGGTGCAAGGGCCGCGACCGCGGGAAGTTCCACGACCCGCGCCAGTACCCGGGCAGCCCGGGGCAGCCCTACTAGCCGGTAGGGCCGAAGCGCTCGGTGCGTACCCGCTCGGGGTCGAACCCGTTCTCGAGCAGCAGCCGGCTGGCGGTCTCGACGAACCCGTTCGACCCGCACACGAACGCGGTGCCGTTCGCGCCCTCCAGCATCGACGCGTCGATGCGCCCGGTGTGTCCGCTCCAGCCCGCGGGCGGCTCGCGCGTGAAGGTGAGCGCGGCGTCGTCGCCCAGCTCGTCCGCGTAGATGACGTCCTCCGCCGTGCGCACCGAGTAGACCAGGCGCATGTCCGCGTCGGGCGCCGTCCGGCGGCGGTGGCGCAGCATCGACATCAGCGGCACGACGCCGGACCCGCCTCCCACGAGCAGCACGGGCGACTCGCCGTGCCAGACGAAGTAGGAGGCGAACGGCCCGCGCACCTCGACCTGGTCGCCCTCGACCACCACGTCGTGGAAGTACGGCGACACCTCGCCGTCGGCGAGCCTGTCGATCGTCAGCTCGATCGTGCCCTCGTCGAGTGGCGACGAGGCGATCGAGTAGGAGCGCTGCGCCGTGTACCCGTCGGGTGCGGTCAGGCGGACGTCGTAGTGCTGCCCGGGCAGGTGCTGCATCCACATCGGCAGCTCGAGCTCGAAGGACTTGACCATGGGCGTCTCGGTCTTGATCGCCTTCACGGTCGCGATCTGCCACTGCCCGGGCGCTCGCTGCGTCAGTCCGTCCAGTACCGCTCTTCCTTCCACGGGTCGCCGCGGTTGTGGTAGCCGTTGGCCTCCCAGAAGCCGGGCTCGTCGTGGTCCATCACGCGCAGGCCGGCGATCCACTTGGCGCTCTTCCAGAAGTAGAGGTGGGGCACCAGCAGGCGCGCGGGGCCGCCGTGCTCGCGCGGGAGCGGCTCGCCCTCGTGGCTGGTCACGACCCAGGCCTTGCCGCCGGTCAGGTCGGACAGCGCGACGTTGGTCGTGTAGCCGCCGAAGGAGTGGGCCATCGTGAAGGCGCCGTGGGGGTCGACGCCGTCGAGCAGCGTGTCGACGGAGACGCCGCCGAAGCTCGTGCCGAGCTTCGACCACTTGGTCACGCAGTGGATGTCGCAGGGGATCGTCTCCTGCTCGAGCGCGTGGAACTCGTCCCAGCTCCACTCGCGCACGCTGCCGACCATCCCGTCGATCGTCAGCTTCCAGTCGGACGGCTCGACCCGCGGCGTGGGCCCCGCGGTGAGCACGGGGAAGCCCGGCTCGACGTACTGGCCGGGCGGCACCCTGGCGGCCAGCTCCTCGGGCACCTGGCGGCGGCGCTTGAAGCCACGCGAGATGAAGCCGCTCACACGGCGAGCCTACCGCGCCAGGTGCATGCCCATCGCCCGCGGCGCGGCGCACACGGCCCGCGTGAGCGGGTCGGGCTGGCGGCCGTCCTCCTCGATGCGCTCGCGGCGCACGAGCGCGCCCCGCACGATCGAGCCGCCGAGCCAGGTGAGCGGCTCCGGCGGCACCCACGCGCCGGCGTCGGCGCCGACCAGCGGCAGCCGCGTCAGCTCGTCGTCGGCGCCGGTCGCGAGCGAGGCGAGCGTGCGGCCGACCAGGTTCGTGGGGCCGACGCCGTTGCCGGTGAAGCCGAAGCCGAAGTGGACCGGCTTGCCGTCGAGCGTGCCGATCTGGGGGATGTGGCTGGGGGAGACGTCGATCGGGCCGCCCCAGGCGTGCGTGATGCGCCGCCCCTGCGAGGCCGGGGAAGAGGCGCACCATCGCCTCGTGCGCGGCGCGGGCGGCGTCGCCGTCGACCTCCACGCGGCCGTTCACGCGCGACCCGTAGGCCAGCCGCCCGCCGCCCCAGCCGAGCAGGATGCGGCCGTCGCGGGTGGTGCGGAAGTAGTGCACCAGCGTGCGCCCGTCGGTCATGCACTCGCCGCCCGTCCAGTGAAGCTCGGCGATCACGTCCGGCACCGGCTCGGTCAGGACGATGTGCGAGGAGGTGACGGTCAGCCGCGAGCGCAGGCGCGGCTGGGCGCGCGCCGCGGGGCCGACCGCGAGCACGACGGCGCCGGCGCGGACGCTGCCGGAGGCGGTCTCTACAGGCGGGCCGATGCTCCGCACCGGCGAGTGCTCGTAGACCGCCGCGCCGCGCTCGATCAGGCGCCGGCGCAGCCCGAGCGCCAGCCGGGCGGGCTGGACCGTCGCGAAGTCGGGGATCATCACCGCCCCCCGGAAGCGCGGCGAGGAGCAGCGCGCCTGCGTCTCGGCCCCGGACAGGGCGACCACCCGCTCGGGCGCGCCGAGTGCGGCCGCCGCCTCGACGGCGCCCATGCCCACCTCGTCGTACGCCGGCGCCGTGGAGACGCACAGGTAGCCCGACTGGTCGAACCAGGCGTCGACGCCCTCGGCCTCGCACCACGCGCCAACCTTCGAGACCGCCGCGCTCGAGGCGTCGAGCAGCGCCCTGGCGCGCTCGTCGCCGAAGCGCTCGCGCAGGGAGGGCCCCGACAGCCACATCGACTCGCAGAAGCCGCCGTTGCGCCCGCTCGGCCCGTGACCGCAGATCCCGCTCTCGAGCAGGGCCACGCTGGCCCCTCGCTCGAGCAGCTCCCAGGCCGCCCACATGCCGGTGTAGCCCCCTCCAACCACCGCCACATCGGCCGTCACGGCGCCTTCGAGCGGGGGGCGCGCAACCGCCCCTCCGGCCTCTTCCAGCCACCAACCGGTGGAAGTGTGACTCCCGATCTGCGTATCGTGAGGGGCGATGGGCAAGACCCTAGTAGTCGCAGAGAAGCCGTCCGTGGCCCGTGACCTGGCCGCGGCGCTGCCTGGATCCTTCCCGCAGTCGAAGGACAAGACCCACCTGTCCGGGGACGACCACGTGATCACCTGGGCGGTCGGTCACCTGGTCGGCCTGGCCGAGCCGGACGCCTACGACCCGAAGCTGAAGAAGTGGCGCTTCGCGGACCTGCCGATCATCCCCGACGAGTTCAAGCTCGTCCCCAACGACGAGCGCTCGGCCAAGCAGCTGAAGGCGATCCACAAGCTGATGGCCGACGCCGAGATCGAGCGGATCGTCAACGCCTGCGACGCCGGGCGCGAGGGCGAGCTGATCTTCGCCTACCTCTACGACCTGGCCAAGGTCAAGAAGCCCGTCGACCGGCTCTGGCTGTCGTCGATGACCAAGAAGGCGATCGGCGAGGCGTTCGAGCAGCTGCGGCCGGGCGAGGAGATGAAGCCGCTCGAGGCGGCGGCGCGCTCGCGCTCGGAGGCCGACTGGGTGGTCGGGATGAACGCCACCCGCGCCGCCAGCATCCGCCTGCGCGCGGCGTTCGACGGCGCGGTGTCGCTCGGCCGCGTCCAGACGCCGACGCTGGCCCTCGTCGCCCGCCGCGAGGAGGAGATCCGCGCCTTCAAGCCCGAGCCGTACTGGCTCGTCGAGGCCCGCTTCGAGGCGAGCGGCCAGCGCGGCTACTCGGGCCGCTACATGGGCGGCAAGCGGCTGCCGGAGGAGGCGCCGGCCACGGCGATCGTCGACGCCGTCACAGGCCAGCCGGGTGAGATCACGAAGCTCGAGAAGAAGGAGGAGCGCGAGCGCCCGCAGCTCCTCTACGACCTGACCTCGCTCCAGCGCCACGCGAACACGCTGTACGGCTTCTCGGCGCGGCGCACCCTGGCAGCGGCCCAGCGGCTCTACGAGGAGCACAAGGCGCTCACCTACCCGCGCACCAACTCGCGCTTCCTGACCGGCGACATGATCGCCGAGATCAAGCCGATCGCCGACCTGGTCGGCCACAACGCGCAGTACCGCAAGGGGTCCGAGTACGTCCTGGCGCTCGACAAGCTGCCGCTCGGCCGGGTGGTCAACGACAAGAAGGTCCAGGACCACCACGCGATCATCCCGACGCGCTCGGAGCACAACCTCGGCCGCATGGGCCAGGACGAGCTGAAGGTCTACGACCTGGTCGCCAAGCGCTTCCTGGCCGTCTTCCACCCCGAGGCCGTCTACGAGCGCACGCGCGTCGAGACGACCGTGACCGAGCACGTCTTCCGCACCAGCGGCCGGCGGCTGATCGAGCCGGGCTGGAAGGGCGTCTACGGCGAGGAGGCGGACCAGCCGCGCGGCGAGGACGACTCTGGCGGCGACCAGCTGCTGCCGAAGCTCGACCAGGGCGAGGCCGTACAGACGCTCTCCGTCGAGTCGATCCGCAAGGAGACCCAGCCCCCGCGGCGCTTCACCGACGCGTCGCTGCTGGGCGCGATGGAGACCGCCGGCAAGGAGGTCGAGGACGCGGAGCTGCGCGAGGCGATGAAGGACTCCGGCATCGGCACGCCGGCCACGCGCGCGTCGATCATCGAGCTGCTCGTCAACCGCGAGTACATCGAGCGCGAGGGCCGCGCGCTGGTGGCGACCGAGAAGGGGATCCAGGTGATCCGCCTGCTCAACGGCCACCAGCTCACCTCGCCGGAGCTGACCGGGAGCTGGGAGCACCGGCTCGGCCTGATCGAGCAGGGCGAGGACAGCCGCGAGTCGTTCATGCGCGACATCGCCAAGTTCACCGGCGAGACCGTCGCCGAGCTGGACAAGCTCAAGGGCGTGCGCATCGAGCGCGCCAAGCTCGGCCCGTGCCCGGTCTGCGGTCGGGAGATCAACGAGAACCGCAAGGGCTACTCGTGCTGGTCGCGCGAGGACCCGGGCTGCGGCTTCGTGATCTGGAAGAAGAAGGCGAGCAAGTCGCTGCCGGTGGCGGTCGCCAAGGAGCTGATCGCGTCGCTGAAGGCGTCGCGCGAGCGCGGCGAGGACCCGGGCGTCGGGCGCACCGAGAAGGCGGTCACCGGCTTCCGCGGCCGCTCGGGCCGGACGTTCCGCGCCAAGCTGAAGCTCGAGCAGGACGGCGAGGGCAAGTGGCGCGTGGACTTCGACGAGGAGTGGGCGAAGGAGCCGCCCAAGGGGGAGTCCGAGGAGGAGAAGGCGGAGGCCGGGGCCACCGCCGAGCAGGCGCCGGCCGAGCAGGCTCCGGCCGCCTGAGCGCGGCTCACCCTTGCATTCTCGGCTACCGTCGGTAACCTACCGACGGTAAGTGGCGGTTGGAGCGACATCGGTTGAGGACTACGCCCACGGCCGCGTCCCGCGCGCCGTGCGCGAGCGCCAGCTGCTCGACCTCGCCGAGCAGCTGTTCGCCGAGCGCGGCTACGGCGGCGCCTCGATGGAGGAGCTCGCGCGCCGGGCGGGGGTGACCAAGCCGGTCGTGTACGAGCTGTTCGGCAGCAAGGAGGGTCTGTTCACCGCCTGCGTCGACCGCACCATCGAGCGGCTCGCCTCCGACATCTCGGCCGCCGTGCGGGCGGAGACCGATCCCGAGACGCGCCTGCGCGCCGGCGGGCTCGCGTTCATCCGCTTCGCCGCCGGCAACAGGGTGACGTGGGAGCTGATGTCGATGGGCGGCAAGTTCGCCGAGAAGGCCCGCGCCGTCCGCTCGAGCCAGGCCGAGCTGGTGCGCGGCCTGATGGCCGAAATGGCCACGGAGGGCACCGACCCGCGCGAGCTCGAGGTCGCCGCGCACGCCGTCAACGCCGCCTACGAGGGCGTCGCCCACTGGATGTGGGACCACCCCGACGTGCCGATCGAGCAGATCGCCGACTGGATCGCAGACGTGCTCATGCCAGGACTCCGGAGGTTCACGTGACCCATCACCGCACCGTCATCGTCGGCACCGGCTTCTCGGGGATCGGGATGGCGATCAGGCTGCTGCGCGAGGGCGACCGCGACTTCGTGCTGCTCGAGCGGGCCGGCGAGGTGGGCGGCACCTGGCGCGACAACACCTATCCCGGCTGCCGCTGCGACGTCCCGTCGCACCTCTACTCCTTCTCCTTCGCCCCCAACCCGAACTGGTCGAGCACCTTCTCGCCCCAGCCCGAGATCCTCGCCTACCTGCGCGACGTGGCCGCCCGCTTCGGCGTCGTTCGCGCACATCCGGTTCGAGACCGAGCTGCAGTCGGCCGGGTGGGACGAGTCCCAGGCCCGCTGGCTGATCGAGACCTCGCAGGGGCCGCTCAGCGCCGACGTGCTGATCACCGCCCAGGGGCCGCTGTCGGAGCCGCTCGTGCCCGACCTGCCCGGCCTCGAGGACTTCGCGGGCACGACCTTCCACTCCGCGCGCTGGGACCACGACCACGACCTCGCCGGCGAGCGCGTGGCCGTGATCGGCACCGGCGCCTCGGCGATCCAGTTCGTCCCCAGGATCCAGCCCGAGGTGGGGCGGATGCACGTCTTCCAGCGCACGCCGCCGTGGATCATGCCGCACCCCAACCGGCCCATGAGCGAGCTGGAGCGCAAGCTCTACAACCGCCTCCCCGCGGCCCAGCTGGCGATGCGCGCCGGGATCTACTGGGCGCGCGAGACGTTCGTGCTGCAGTTCCGCAACGAGCGCATGCGCCGGCTGGCGACCCGCATGGCGCTGCGCCAGCTCGCGGAGCAGGTGCCCGACCCTGAGCTGCGCGCCAGGCTGACGCCGCGCTACGAGCTCGGCTGCAAGCGCATCCTGCCCACGGACGAGTGGTATCCGGCGCTCACGCAGCCGAACGTCGAGCTGGTCACGGACGGCATCCGGGAGATCCGCCCGCACTCGATCGTGTCCGCCGACGGCACCGAGCGCGAGGTCGACACGATCATCTTCGGCACCGGCTTCCACGTCACCGACCTCCCGATCGCCGAGCAGGTGCGCGGGCGCGACGGGCGCACGCTCGCGGAGACCTGGGACGGGTCGCCGCGCGCCTACAAGGGCGCCGCGGTGGCGGGCTTCCCCAACCTGTTCTTCCTGGTCGGCCCGAACACAGGCCTGGGCCACAACTCGATCGTGTTCATGATCGAGAGCCAGATCAACTACGTCGCCGGCGCGCTCGGCGCGCTGCGCGGCCGCAGCCGGCTATCTCGAGGTCCGGCCGGACGCGCAGGCCGCCTACAACGACCACATCGACCGCATGACCGAGGGCACGGTGTGGGTCAGCGGAGGCTGCTCGAGCTACTACATCGACGCGCACGGGCGCAACTCGACGATCTGGCCGACCTTCACCTGGCCGTTCCGGCGGCGCACGCGCGAGTTCGACGAGGTCGCCTACGCGGCCGGCGCGCCGGCCGTCGCGCCCGTTCCGGCGAGCGTGTAGCCGCGCAGGGCGTTCTCGAGCCGCGGCGCCCGGCCCGGCTCGAGCCACGCGATCGTGCCGGGCCAGTAGGGGCTGCGCTCCGCGGTCCCGCCGATGAAGGTCGACTCGAGGTACCAGTTGCCGCTGTTCCAGAGCCGCTTGCCGGCGAGCGTGCTCCACTCCGCCTGGTCGTCCCCGTCGAGCGGGCCGGGTCGGTGGGTGTGGCCGAACAGGACGTGCTCGGCGTCGGGCGCGAGCGCGTCGGCCACGCGGCTCATCGCCACGAGGCCCGCGCGGCGCAGCTCGTCGCCGCTCAGGGTCGGGTTGAACGGGCCGATCCTGAGCCGGTTGAGCGCCGCCACCGCCGCCGGGATCGTGACGCGCCCGACCAGCACGCGGCCGACGCGCCCGTCGCCGGTGGCGCGCCGCCAGACCGTGCGGGACATGGTGGAGCCGCGCGCCAGGGCGGCGCCGGTCGCGCCCTCGGCGAGCGCGGAGTGAAAGCCGTAGATCGGGGCGACGACCGCCTCGAAGTCGTCGGCGCTCGCGCAGTCGGGGCCGCGGCCGCTCAGCCGCGCGACGGCCGACGCCGCGATCGACTCGACGCGCGGCACCGTGAGATGGACGTCGAGGTAGTGGCCGTGCGTGGCGTAGACGCCGCCCTCCAGGCGCAGGCCCGGGTAGGCGAGCGTCACCTCGCTGCCGGCCAGCCAGGAGGCCAGGACGCCCGCCGCGCCGTCCTCCTCGCCGGGTGAGACCGGCCACTCGTGCTCAGGGCCGAGCGCCCGCCCGGCGACCTGCTCGCGGGCGAGCCAGCGCCGGCCGAGCTGGTGGTCGTGGTTGCCGGGCACGAGCGTCACCCGCTTGCCCGCCAGCGTGGGGGCGAGCCGCTCGAACAGCGGCCGCACCTCGTGCAGCAGCGCTGCGATCGGCCGCTCGCGCAGCTCGAGCGTGTCGCCGAGCAGCACGACCCTGTCGGCCGGCTCGAGCGCGGCGGCGAGCCGCTCCGCCGCGCCGGGACGGCGCAGCACGTCCGAGCCGCTCAGCGTGCCCAGGTGGAGGTCGGAGATGACGGCTGTGGCCATCGCGCAGGATGGTGGCAGCCAGCGGGTAGGCTCGCGGCCGATGCGTGCGCTCGGCCTGCTCCTCGCACTGGCGGCCACACTGGGCTTCGCCTCGGCGGCTCAGGCCTGCAGCTGCGCCTTTCAGTCGCCCGCGAAGCAGCTCAAGGGGGCGGACGGTGCGGTGGTTGCGAGACACCTCGCTGTCCGACCTGTGCCGGGCGAGGCCGAGCTCGACTTCGTCTACCGGGTCGGGCGAGTCGTCAAGGGCGCCCCCGCGCTGCGCCGAGGGCGCCGGATCTCGGTTCGCACCTGGCTGGGCGACTCCGTCTGCGGCCTCTCGCGAGACATCGGAGGCCTGACCGGGCTGTTCCTGTACCGCGAGGCGGGTGTCTGGAGGTCGGGGTCATGCGCGCAGGTGTCGGCCCGGCAGATGCGGCGCGCGGGCGGCGCACGCGTCGTCGCGAGCGCGGCGGGATGCGGCGGCTAATCTGAAGCGCCGGTGCCGACGTTCTGCCGCCACAACCGGTTTCTGGCCGACTGCCCGATCTGCTCGAAGGGCACCATCCTCGATCCGGCGCAGCAGGCACCGCGGCGCAGGCAGGCGCCGGCGCGCTCGGGCTCGCGCCGTGCCGGCAAGGCGGCGGCCGGCGTGGCGCGCACCTCGCGCGGGCCGTTCGTGTCCGCGGGCCCCTACGACGGCGCCGAGGTGCGGCTGGAGCGCGTGCCCGGCGGGCTGCGGCTCGCCTCGTGGCGGGGCGGGCAGATCGAGCGCGCCGCCCCGGTGCTCGCCTCCGCGGACCTGCCCGGTCTGCTCGCCGAGGCGGCTGCCGAGGGGCTGCTGTCGCTCGGGGGCGGGGCGCTCGCGCCCGGCGCCCACGGCGCGAGCGCCGGCCGCACCGGGGAGCTGCGCGACGAGCTGCGCGTGGAGCCGCTCGAGGGCGATCGGGTGCGCGTGGCGCGCTGGATCATGCGCCCCAACCGCGGCTGGGAGCTGCAGGAGGCGCCGGTGATGCTGCCGCCCAAGCGGTTCGCCGAGGCCTTCGCGTCAGGCGGTCCGGGCGACTAGCGACTATGCAGATGTGCCCCTCCGTCTCGTAACAGGCCCGGCCAACGCCGCCAAGGCGGGCGAGGTGCTGGGCGGGCTGCGCGCCCGCGTCGAGGACGAGCCGATCCTGGTCGTGCCGGCCTTCCAGGACGTCGAGCACGCCCAGCGCGAGCTCGCCGAGCGCGGCGCGGTCTTCGGCGTCAGCGTCCTGCGCTTCGACTGGCTGTTCCGCGAGATCGGCCGCCGCACGGGCCACTCCGAGCGGGTCGCCTCGGACGTACAGCGCGAGCTGGTCGTCGAGGAGGCCGTGCGCAGGGCGCGGCTCGAGCTGCTCGCCGAGTCGGCCGCCCAGCCCGGCTTCGTGCGCGCCGCCGCCGGCTTCGTGGCCGAGCTGGAGCGCTCCATGGTCGAGCCGGCGCGCTTCACCCAGGCGCTGCGGGCCTGGGCCGGGGAGGGACCGCGGCGCGCCTACGCGGAGGAGATCGCGGCCATCTACCGCGGCTACCGCGACGGGCTCGAGGCCGCGGGGCTGGCCGACGCGGAGCTGTTCGCCTGGCACGCGCTGGACGCCATGCGCCGCGACCCCGCGGGCTGGGGCGCCACGCCGGTGTTCGTCTACGGCTTCGACGACTTCGACCCGCTCCAGCTCGACGCGCTCGACACGCTCGCCAACAGCTGCGGCGTGGACGTGGTCGCCTCGCTGCCGTTCGAGCGCGGGCGCGCGGCGTTCAAGAGCGTCGCCACCCTGCACCAGCGACTGCTCGAGCTGGGCGCGGGCGAGACCGTGCTGGCCCCGCTCGACGACCACTACGCGCCCGAGGCGCGCGCCGCCCTGCACCACGTCGAGCGCAGCCTGTTCGAGGACGAGGCCGACACGGTCGACGCGGGCTCCGCGATCGAGTTCCATTCGGCGGCCGGGCAGCGCGCCGAGATCGAGCTGGCCGGGGCGCGCCTGCTCGACCTGCTGCGCGACGGCGTCGAGCCGGGCGACATCGCCGTCGTCCTGCGCCGCCCGGACGAGTACTCGTCGCTGCTCGAGCAGGTCTTCGGCGCCTACGACATCCCGTTCTCGATCGACCGCTCCGTGCCGCTCGGGCACACGGGGCTCGGCCGGGGCCTGCTGGCGCTCGTGCAGTGCGCCGTCGACGCGGAGGCGTCTGCCGACGACCTGCTCGCCTGGCTGCGCACGCCGGGCCTGCTGCGACAGCCGGGGCTGGCCGACCGGCTCGAGGCGCAGGTGCGCCGCGACGGAAGCCACAGCGCCGCGGACGCGCGCGCGACCTGGGAGCGGGAGCACTGGAAGCTCGAGGAGCTCGACCGCCTGCGCCAGGCGGGCGGCGGCGCCGCCTTCCTGGCCGAGCTGGAGCGCCAGCTCGAGCGGCTGTTCGTCGCCCCCTACCGCCGCCGGGCCGCCATCCTGAGCGGGCCCGAGCTCGACGACCCGCGCGTCTACGTGGCCGCCCGCGACGCCCTCGGCCAGCTCAAGGACGTCGTCGAGGCCGACCCGCGCACGCGGCTGGAGCCCGGCCGGGTGCTGGCGGTGCTGCGCGAGCTGCGCGTGCATCTCGGCGAGCCGCCCCAGCCGGACCGGGTGCAGGTCGCCAAGCCCGAGGCGATCCGGGCGCGGCGCTTCCACGCCGTGTTCGTGTGCGGCCTGAAGGAGGGCGAGTTCCCCACCGGCGCGGTCCCCGAGCCGTTCCTCCCCGACGAGGACCGCCGTGCGATCGCGCGGGCCAGCGGGCTGCGCCTGCCCGTCCGCGAGGACCGCCTCGACCGCGAGCGCTACCTGTTCTACCTGTGCTGCTCGCGCGCGGAGCGGCTGCTGGTGCTGTCCTCGCGCTCGAGCGACGAGGAGGGCAACCCGCAGTCGCAGTCGTTCTTCGTCGAGGACGTGCGCGACCTGCTGGCTCCGGGAGCCGCCGAGTCGACGCGCTCGCTGTCGGAGGTCACCTGGGCGCCCGCCGACGCGCCGACCGCTGCGGAGCTCGAGCGCGCGCTGGCGGCGGCCGGGACGCCGCGCGCCGAGACCCCGCCGACCCGCCTGACCTCCGACGCCGTGCTGGAGCGCCTGGCCGCCCGCGACGCCGTCTCCGCGAGCGCGCTCGAGAACTTCGCCGACTGCCCCGTCAAGTGGCTCGTGCGGAACGTCCTGCGGCCCGACGAGCTGGTGCCCGACCCGGAGGGCATGGTGCGCGGCCGCTACGCCCACGCGGTGCTCCAGGCGACGTTCGCCCGCCTGCGCGAGGAGACCGGCGAGCGCCGCGTCACGCCGGCCAACCTTGCGGTCGCCGAGCGCCTGCTGCTCGAGGAGCTGCGCAACCAGCAGTCCGAGTTCCAGCTGTCGCCGAAGCAGACCCGGGTCAAGGCGGCGGCGCGGCGGCTCGAGTTCGACCTGGTCCGCTTCCTGCGCCGCGAGGCCGAGCGCGACGGCGGCTTCGAGCCCGAGCACCTCGAGCTGCCGTTCGGTGTCGACGACGCCGGCGACCCCGTCGAGATCGCGCCCGGCCTGAAGGTGCGCGGGCGGATCGACCGCGTCGACGTGAGCGACGGCATGGCGCTCGTGATCGACTACAAGAGCGGCAAGCGGGTGGACTCGTACAAGGTCGGCTCGTGGGAGGCGGAGAACCGCTTCCAGGCCGCGCTCTACATGCTCGTCGTCGAGCGCCTGCTCGGGGTCCGCGCCGCCGGCGGGGTGTACGTGCCGCTGGGCCGGTCGGACACGCCGCGCGGGATGGTGGCCGAGGACGTCGCCGAGCTCGGCTCGGACTTCAAGGACAACGACCGCCTGCCGCCCGAGGAGTTCCGGGCCAAGCTCGAGTGGGCGCTCGGGCGCGTGCGCGACGCCGACGACCGCATGCGCCGCGGCGAGCTCGGCTGCAACCCGGACGCCTGCGCCTGGAACGGCGGCTGCTCGTACCCGTCGATCTGCAGGTGCGAGGGATGAGCGGCCTGACCGAGCAGCAGGAGCGCGCGGTCGCGCGCCGCGACGGCTCGTTGATGGTGCGGGCGGGCGCCGGCACCGGCAAGACGACCGTGCTGGTGGAGCGCTTCGTCCGGGCGCGTGACCGAGGACGACGTGCCCGTGGAGTCGATGCTCGCGATCACGTTCACGGACAAGGCGGCCGCCGAGATGCGCACGCGCGTGCGCAGGCGCTTCGTCGAGCTCGGCCGGCGCGCCGACGCGCGCGCCGCGGAGGGCGCGTGGATCTCGACCATCCACGGGTTCTGCGCGCGCGTGCTGCGCGCCCACGCGCTCAGCGCCGGCATCGACCCGGACTTCCGCGTGCTCGGGGAGCTCGAGTCCGAGCGGATCGCCACCGACGCTTTCGACGGCGCCCTGGGGGCCTTCATGGAGAGCGACCCGGAGCGGCTCGAGATGGTCGCCGCCTACACCCCCGACGGGCTCGGCGACATGGTCCGCACGGCCTACTCGCGCCTGCGCAGCCGCGGCGCGCGCCACCCGCGGCTCGACCCGCTGCCGGCCCCGCGGGTGGGCGGCCAGCGCGAGCGGCTCGAGGCTGCGGTCGGGGGCGCCCTGCGCGAGCTCGGCGCGGCCGGCGGCGGGGTGAGCGTCGCCCGCGCGCTCGAGAGGGTCGAGCGCTGCGCCGCGGTGCTCGAGCGCGTCGGGGCGGGCGAGCTGGCCGAGCCGGGCGAGCTCGACAAGCTCTCGTTCGGCGGCAACGCGAAGGCGCTCTGCACGGCGCCGTGCGTGGAGTACGGGGAGGCGCTGCTCGAGTACGCCGCGCTCTGCAGCGAGTCCAAGGAGCACCGCGACCACGGCATGCTGCGCGTCCTGCTCGAGCTCTACGGCGAGCGCTACGGGCGCGGCAAGCGCGCTCGCTCGGCGCTCGACTTCGAGGACCTCGAGCTGCTCACGCGCGACCTGCTCGCCGAGCACGAGGGCCTGCGCCGGCAGTACGCGGAGCGCTTCGCGCACGTGCTGGTGGACGAGTTCCAGGACACCAACCCGCTCCAGAACGAGCTGCTCGAGCAGCTCGACCGCGACAACCTGTTCCGGGTCGGCGACGAGAACCAGTCGATCTACGGCTTCCGCAACGCCGACGTCGAGGTGTTCCGCGGCCACTGGGCGGAGGCCGACGCGGCCGGGCGCGCGGAGAGCATCACGATCAACTTCCGCAGCCGCGGCGAGGTGCTGGAGCCGATCGACCGCTGCTTCAGCTCGATCTGGCCGGACGCCTTCGAGCCGCTCGAGGAGGCACCCGGGGCGCGCGCCGGCGCGCCGCGGCTGTCCCCATGCGTGGAGCTGCTCGTGACCGACCGCGAGAAGCGCCGCTGGGACGAGGCGCTCCCGGGTGAGGACCCGTTCGGCCCGGCCATGCACGCCGCCACGCCCTGGCGCGCCGCGGAGGCGCGCCTGCTCGCCAAGCGCGTGCAGGAGCTGCACGAGCAGGGCGGCTGGGAGTGGCGCGACATCGTGATGCTGTTCCGCGCCACCACCCACATGGGCTTCTACGAGCGCGCCCTCGAGGAGCGCGGCATCCAGACCCACGTCGTCGGGGGCAGGGGCTACTGGGCCCAGCAGCAGGTGGCGGACCTGCGGCACTGGCTCGCCGCACTCGCCAACCCGCTCGACGAGCTGGCCGTGTACAGCGTGCTGGCGTCGCCGCTGACCGGGCTCTCGCTCGACGCGGTGGCGCTGATCGGGATGGAGTCGCAGCAGTCCGGCCGCGACCCGTGGTGGCTGCTGCGGACGCTCGACGAGCTGGACGACCTGCTGCCGCCGGCCGACCGCCGCCGCGCCGCTGCCTTCGTGGAGCTGTTCGAGGCCGAGCGGCGGATGGCGTCCCAGGTCTCGCTCGAGACGCTGATCGACCGCGCCGTCACGCGCACGGGCTACGACCGGCACATCCTCGGGCTCGAGGGCGGCCGCCGGCGCATGGCCAACGTGCGCAAGCTGATGCGCATGGCGCGCGAGTTCGAGGCCGACGAGGGCCGCGACCTGCGCGGCTTCATCGACACGCTCGCCGAGCTCGACGAGGCCCAGTCGCGCGAGGGCGAGGCACCGCTCGAGGCCGAGGCGCTGGACGCGGTCAGGCTGATGACCGTCCACCGCGCCAAGGGGCTCGAGTTCCCGGTGGTGTGCGTGGCCGATCTCGGCAAGGACGGCCGCGAGGACTACGGCCGCCTGCGCATCTCCGACGACGGGATGACGGGACTGCGGCTGACCGACCTCAGCGGGGCGTCGCTCGACAGCGCCCGGCTCGCCAAGATCAAGGAGCGCCAGAAGGCGCTCGGCGAGGAGGAGGAGCGGCGCATCTTCTACGTGGCCGTCACGCGCGCCCAGGAGCACCTCGTGCTGAGCGGCGCGACCGACCTCGAGCGGCGCCTCGAGCCGGGGGACATGCGCGAGCCGATGCGCTGGCTGATGCGCGGCTTCCCGGGCCCCGGCGTCGCGGTGACCGAGCTGACGCCCGCGGTCGTCGACGAGGTGCTCCCCGAGGCCGACCGCGTTCCCACGCCGGCGGAGCCCGAGCCGGCCGGCGGCAACGCGCAGCCCGAGCTCGGCCTGGGGACGCTGCCGGCGCCGCGCGCGCTGCCGGTCTCGCGGCTCTCCTACAGCGGGCTCGAGGCCTACCGGCGCTGCTCCTACCGCTTCTACCTCGAGCGTGCGCTGCGTCTGCCGCGGGCCGAGTCGCCCGCCGCTCCCGGCGACCTGCCCGCCGGCGGGCTCGGGGCGCTGCTGCGCGGCAGCCTCGTGCACGAGCTGCTCGAGCGGCTCGACTTCGAGCGGCCCGCGGTCGCGAGCGAGGCCGAGGTCGGCGAGCTGGTCGAGTCGCACGGCGCCGTCGCGACGCCGGAGGAGGTGGCCGACCTGCGCGACATGGTCGAGCGCTTCGCCGGCTCGGAGCTGTTCGCGCGCATCGCGCGGGCCGAGCGCGTGCGCACGGAGCTGCCGTTCGCCTTCACGCTGGCGCCGCCGGGCGCCGGCGGGCGCAGCCTGCTCGTCAACGGCGTGGTGGACGTGCACGCCGTCGAGCCGGACCGGCTGCTCGTGGTCGACTACAAGAGCGACGCCCTGGACGGCCGCGACCCGGTCGAGCTGACCGCCGAGGCCTACTCGACGCAGCGGCTCGTGTACGCGCTGGCGGGGCTGCGCAGCGGCGCGGAGCGGGTCGAGGTCGCCCACTGCTTCCTCGAGCAGCCCGAGCGCCTGGCCGTGGCGGTGTACGAGGCCGCGGAGGCCGACCGGCTCGAGGCGGACCTGCTCGGCCTCGCCGCAGGGGTCGTGGACGGGCGCTTCGAGCCGAGCGCCGAGCCGCATCGGGAGCTGTGCGGCGACTGCCCAGGCAGGGCCGCGCTGTGCTCCTGGGACGAGCAGCACACCCTCAGCGGCAGCTGATCTCCCGTTCCGTCAGGTCCCGCACCTACTCTGGCGCTGACCGTTGTGCAACCCCCCGAAGGAGAGCGAGGGCTGAATGCCTCTCTGCTTCATCGAGCCACAGGAAGCGATCAGGGTCGTAGCCGAGAGCGTCGGCCGCGAAGCACGCCGCCAGCTGCTCGGCGAGGTTGTGCGCGCGTGGGTTGACGAGATCCCCGAGGACGAGCTGCTGGTGCACTACGCCAAGGCCGTCGAGGAGCTCGACGACGACGACCTGTCGATCCTGGCCGCCTGGCACGCGTCGCTCGAGGTCGGTCAGCCGATCGCCAACAAGGAGTTCCTGCTGGGCGCGTTCACCGGGCTCGGCGAGCACCGGCGCGAGGCGCTGCGGATCGCGGCCGGGTTCAAGGGAGAAGACGCCTTCGAGGCAGGGGTGAGCGAGGAGCAGGCGCTCGACACGGTGCTGCCGTGGCTGTCACCGGCCCGGCTGAGGGAGCTCGCCGCGGAGGCGGTCGAGCTGTATTGCTGGGACAGGCTCGGCTCCGACAACTAGCCGCCGCGCTCCTGGCGGCGGTCGTCCTCGCCGGCTGCGCGGACGATTCGGCGACCGACTCCGGCGCGCCCGGTGAGCGCCTTCCCGCCCGCGTCACGCGCCACACGGACGGCGACACGCTCTGGCTGTCGGGCATCGGCAAGGTGCGCCTGATCGGGATCGACACGCCCGAGGTGTTCGGGCGGCCCGAGTGCTACGGCCGCCAGGCCTCGGCGTTCGTCAGGCGGCTGCTCCCGATCGGGTCGCGCGTCGGCTACTCGCTCGGCGTCGAGCGGCGCGACCGCTACGGCAGGGCGCTGGCCTACGTCTACACGCAGGACGGGCGCTTCGTGAACCTGCTCCTGGTCAGGCGCGGCTACGCGCAGCCGCTCACGGTCCCGCCCAACGACCGCTTCGCCGCCCGCTTCGTACAGGCAGCTCGTGGCGCGCGGGCGCGCGGCGCGGGGCTGTGGGCGCGGGGGGCCTGCGTATAGTCGCGCGACCCGTGCTGCGTCACGTGACGAGCCCCGACGGAGTGCCGATCGCCTGCCAGGTGGAGGGCGACGGGCCCCCGCTGGTGATGGTGCACGGGGCCTCCGCGGGTCGCTGGGGCTGGGACCTGGTCCGCCCGCACCTGCAGCAGGACTTCACGGTCTGGGCGCTCGACCGGCGCGGCCGCGGCGACTCCGGCGACGGCCCGGACGGCGCCTACTCCGCCGAGGCCGAGTTCGAGGACGTCGCCGCCGTGCTGCGCGAGGCCGGGCCCGACGCGCTGCTGTTCGGCCACTCCTACGGCGGTCTGGTCGCGGCGGGCGCCGCCACGCGCGTCGAGGGCCTGCCGCGCGTGGTCCTGTACGAGGGCCCGGTGGGCGGCGCCTGGGTCGACGAGGCCTGGATCGCCCGCTTCGAGGACCACCTGGAGGCGGGCGACCCGGAGCCCGCGCTACGGGCCCTGCTCACGGACGTCGGCGGCTACGCCGACGCCGAGATCGACGCCATGACCGGCACGCCCGCCTGGGAGGCCCGGCTCGCCGCCTGCCCGACGGTCCCGCGCGAGTTTCGCGCCGAGCGCGACTTCCGCTTCGCCGACCTGCGCCTGGGCGAGCTGGACGCCCCCGCGCTGCTGCTGGTCGGCTCCGAGAGCCCGGACTGGGCGCACCGCTCGACCGCCGCCTACGCCGAGGCGATCCCGGACGCGCGCGTACACCACGCTCGACGGCCAGGGCCACGGAGCGGCCGGGAGCGCTCCCGAGCTGCTCGCGGACGAGCTGCGCGCGTTCCTGTCCGCCTAGGGCAGCACGGTCCGCGGCGGGACCTGCTCGGTCTGGCGCGCGACGCGCCAGGAGGCGACCTGGGGGTCGAGGAAGTACGGCGGCTCGCGGTACTTGAGCCGGCGGTTGTAGGTGTAGTTCTTGATGTAGCCGGTGCCGCCGCTGGTGCCGACCGGGCCGCGGAAGTACTGGGCGATCGCGCCGTCCACGTTCAGGTTCCCGAGCGAGTTGCCGCAGGCCCAGTTGTCGACGATGAACGAGTGGTTGAGGGCGAGGATCGCGGCGTCGATGTCGATGTTCGAGGTCGACCCGGTCCCGTTCGTCCCGTTGCTGCAGGGGTGGTACACGCGCACGAAGTTGTTGGCGATCAGCCCGAGCAGCAGATCGCTGCTCCCGCGCGTCAGGTTGCCGTCGACGATCACGTCGTTGGCGGCGCCGATCGTCAGGTTGGCGCCGTAGGAGCCGTGCACGTAGACGTTGCCGCAGCCGTTGCCCTCCGTGTAGTCCGGCGTGCGGTCGTAGCTGGCCGTGCACGACGAGTTGTTCACGTAGATGACGCCGTTGGACGGCAGCGCGACCGTCTGCACGCCGCCCGACAGGTTCGCGTTGGTCACGGTCATGCTGGTGCCGTTGAGCACGATCTTGGTCTTGCCCGTGTAGCGGTAGGCGGGCTGCGCGATGTTGTTGAGCTCCTGGTTGGAGGGCGGCATCTCCAGCTCGCCGGCGGGGAAGATCTGCGTCCCGACGATGTTCGGGTCGGCGTTGCAGCCGCCGGCGTCCACGTAGGGCGTCGGACCGTTGAACTCGATCCGGTCGCGTCGACTTCTCGCCGAACTGGGTGTTGCCGCAGATCATCGCGGATGTTGTCGTTGGTGTGGAACGGGCCCAGCACCTTGTCGTTGTCGGCGAACTGGATCTCCGTGCAGCCGCTGGTGCGCTGCTCGCGGAACTTCGCGCACGCGGCGGTGGCGGCGGCGGGGTCGAGTAGGCGGCCGGGTCGAGCGTCTCGAAGTGCGTGAAGTAGATGAAGTCGAGGAAGTTCTGGCGCCGCAGCGTCGCCAGGATCGTGCGCGTCTCGTCGCGCGAGCGCCCCGTGATCCGCAGCCGCATGTTGCCCTCGGGGTCGATCATCGAGTACTGGTCGGTGGTCAGGCAGGACGAGTAGCCGGCCGCCGGGATCAGCTCGATGCCGTACTTGGACTGCTCGCCGCGGACGTTGCGCCACTTGAACGCGCCCGACGTCCACTGCTGGTTCACCGGCGCGACCTCGGTCGCGTTCGGCGCCGGCGGGTTGGCGCACTTGAGGTAGTAGGTGTTGTCGCGCCCCAGCCCGTTCATGTACCACTGGAGCCCCGACTCGGCCGCGGCGTAGGCCTGCTTGGTGTCGACGTCGTCGCGCGACTGGGAGATGTCCGGGTCGACCGCGGCGAAGGTCGCCATCACCAGCAGGCCGCCGACCATCAGCACGCCCATGATCGTGACGGTCGTGAACCCGCGCTGGTCCTTGAGTCGCTTGAGTCGCTTCACAAGCATCCCGGTCCCTCCGCGGGCTTGGTCGGGTCCGCCAGGCGGACGTAGACGTCGCTGTCGAAGGTGGTCGCGTCCTTGACGTCGGTCGCGCGCTCGACCTTGCGGCTCGGGGAGCGCGGCGAACGCCACGTTGATCATCACGACGTCGGCGCGTGCCGTCGGTCGCCGTCGAGCGGCGCGGTGAGCTGCTGGAGCTCGCCCGCGTGGTGCCCGGCTTGTAGCGGTAGTAGCGGAAGATCGGCCGCGTGACCAGCGTGCCGCCGACCTTCCGTCGGCCTGCACCACCGGCCGCAGCAGCTCGCTCGAGCGCGTCGGGGAGGCCGGGAACGTCAGCGTCGGGAAGGTGCCGGTGCCGGTGTAGACGTCCTCGTAGATGCGCTTCTCGGAGGCCACGTAGCGCAGCACCCGCTTCTGGGCGGAGTCCGGGTTCGTGCTCAGGTTCGCGTAGAAGGTCACCGAGTTGTCGTTGCCGGCGAGGATCGGCTGTCGTCGCCGAGGCAGACCTGCGAGCGCAGCTCGCGCGTCATGAGCTCCATCGCCAGGCGGCCGCGCTGGGCGGCGTCCTGGCGGTCGGACTATGCGCGCCGAGCTGGACACCGCGCGGTCGAGCAGCATGAACGCGGCCAGCAGCACGACCATGCCGATCACCATCGCGGTGAGCAGCTCCGGCAGCGTGAAGCCCGACTCGTCGGAGTGCAGCTGTCGCAGGCGGCGGCGCATCAGTAACACAGGGGGCCGTGTTCGCCGTCGTGGCGGTGCTCGGCGTGGTGATCGTGATCTGTTGTTGGCCGGCGCAGGCACCGTGGTCAGGTCCTGGTCGGCGGGGTTCGTCGGGCTGGTGCCCGCCGTCGTGGTCGTCGTGTAGCGGCGGTCGATCGTGGTGGCGGCCGGAGTGGCCGTACCGGTCGTCCCGAGGTGCGGCCCCGTGTGCGGCGCAGAGCGGTACTGGCCGAACGGCACCGCCACGTCGAACGTGACGGCGTGTTGTTGGCGTGGCCGGTCGGCGGGCTGGACTCGTAGATGGGGCTCGACGCAGCCGGTGTCGAGCGCGGTGACCTGCAGCTGCGTGCGCGTCCAGGTCGGCACGGCGCGTCGGGTTGCCCATCGCTGGCGGGTCACGTTCACCCGCAGCGTCGGCATCTCGACGTTGAGCGCGCGCAGGGCGTCGCCTGGCTCGAGTGCCGTGAAGCCGCGCGTGGCGCGTCGGGACGAAGTAGTCGGTCTTGTAGCGGCTCGGGTCGTTGGCGGGGCAGTCGCCGGCGTAGACGCCGACGCCGTCGAGGTACGGGAACAGGTTCGTGGCGTCGACGGTGCGTTGCGGCCCGCGGTGCGCACGAACATCTTCGTGCCGCCGACGCCGCAGGTTGGCGTTCTTGACCGTGATCCAGTCCCACAGCATCGACGTCGTGAAGGTCTGGCCGGCGGGCGGCACGAAGTTCGCGCGGATCGACGCGGGCCGGTCGACCTGCATCTGCGCGAAGCTGGCGCGGCCCGGGTAGACGACCAGCGCCTCGGTCGCCGGCAGCTCGCTGTCCGCTCGCACGTAGCCGCCCACCGTCACCGTGTAGCTGCCGGCCGGGATGTAGCCGAACACGGCGCACCCGAGCGCGTTGGTGGTCGCGCTCTGGGAGGACGGCCCGACAGCGCCACCGTCACGCCGACGAGCGGGCGCCGTCGCGGTCGGTGAGCTTGACGGTCGCCGAGCCGGTGGTGTTGCCGAGCTGCCCGCTGCCGGGGTCAGCAGGCCGGTCTCGGTGACCGGCCTGCTGGTGGTGGCCGGCGACGTGACCTTGCTGGTCAGCTTGAGGTAGTCGGCCTGGGCGTTGGTGTCCGAGCAGTTGACGACGCCGTCTGTCGCTGACCCACTGGGTCCGCGAGACGACGGTGTAGTTCACGCCCGCGACGTCACGGTGCGCGTCTGGTTGAGGTTCGACGAGCGCGACTGATCGGCATCGAGCGCATCCGCTCGATGTCCTGCTGGGCGAGCGTGGACTGCACCGAGCGCGCCTTGTTGGTCGGCGCCGGCGTTCTGCGCGCCGTCGATCCCGTTCAGGATCGCGACGTCGCGATCGCGACGACGACCGCGCCGACCATCACCTCGATCAGCACCGAGCCGCGCTCGGCGCGCAGCCGGAGCGGCCGGCCGTGCACGCGGCGGCGAGGCGCGCCCGCAGGCGCGCCCGGCAAGAGCGCTTGTCCGGGTCGATCGATCGCACGCGTCCAGGAGTCCATCGGCCTTTCGGGCGCGCGGCTTGAGGACGCGGACCGCCCGCGGACCAATTCCGCCTGGGAGCGCCCCTGATTGAATCGCGCCATGACAGCGACGCTCCCGGCCCGAGGTTCAGCAGGTCTTCGACCGTTTCATCACGACCGAGTTCACGACCGTCGACGGCTCGGCCAGCCGATCACCTGGCCGCTGACCCCCTACTACACGCCCGGGGACCCGTGCATCGACGTGACGACCGGGCTCGGCTACCCGAAGAAGGCCAACGACGCGCGCGCCAACCCCAAGGTCGCGATGCTGTTCTCGGACCCGACCGGCAGCGGCCTCGAGGGCGCGCCGCAGGTGCTGGTGCAGGGCACCGCGGACGTCGACGATCGCGATCTCGACGCCAACCGCGAGCGCTACAGGCGCGAGATGGTCGAGAAGCTGCCGGCCCGCAGAACGAGATGCCGCCGAAGGTGTTCGAGCGCCTCCTGAGCTGGTACTTGACGCGCATCTACATCCACGTGCGCCCCGAGCGCATCTACGTCTGGGACGACGGCGACCCGGCGCGCGAGCCCCAGCTGTTCGACGCGCACATGGAGGAGGTCCGCTCCGGCCACGCCGAGGAGCCCCTGGACTCCCACGCCCGGCGAGGGCGGCGCGGCCGCGTGGGACGAGCGCATGGAGGAGCTGGGCAGCTCTACCCGGAGGCGGCGGTCTCGCTGGTCGCGCCGGACGGCTTCCCGTTCTCGGTGCGCCTGCCGATCGAGGTCGACCGCGCCGCGCGGCGCCTGCGGCTCGGCGGCGCGCCCGTCGGCGTGCCCTGGCAGCCCGGGCTCGCCTGCGTGACCGCGCACGACCACTCCCCCGACTTCAAGTGGCAGCGCAACTTCCAGGTCCGCGGCGACCTCGTCGAGGAGGACGGCGCCTGGGCGGTGGTCCCGCGCAAGCTGGTCGGCGGCTTCGAGCTCCCGCCCGCGGGGCTGCTCGCGCGGACGCGGCTGAACATGAAGAAGATGCGCCGCTACCGCAAGATCGCCAAGCGCGAGCTCGCTGCCCGCGGGCGCTGAGCCGCGGCCCAAATGCCCGGCGGGCCGGGGCGATAAGAGAGACGCGAACTTCGCGCTTGAGGTGCGCGCTCGTCAGCCGAAGCCGACGTGTCGCGCGGCGAGCCTCACAACCTCTGGCTTCGCTCTTTGCGATCCGTCCGCGTCTCGAGAATCAGTAGACCAGCGGCCCGATCCCAGTCAAGGGGCCGCGCCATATCAAGCCCGCACATTGCGGATTTTGTGGGACCGGGAGCATATGCTGTGCCGATGAGCGCCACGCCAGAGCAGCGCGACGGGCGCACCGTCCGGGCCGAGCGCACGCGCCAGGCCCTGGTCGACTCGCTGCTGGCGCTGCTCGACGAGGGCCACGTGAGGCCCACCGCCGCGCAGATCGCGGCCCGCGCGGGCGTGTCGGAGCGCTCGGTGTTCCAGCACTTCCCCGACCGCGAGGCGCTCTTCGAGGCGGTCGCGCGCCAGCAGTACGAGCGCATCGTGCCGACGCTGCGCCCGATCGACACGAGCCTGCCGCTGCCCGAGCGCATCGAGCAGTTCGCAGCAGCGCGCGCGCCTCTACGAGCGGATCGGCGGCGTGCGCCGGGCCGGCCTGCTGATCGAGCACGAGTCGTCGTCGGTCGCCGGCTGGCTGACGACGGCGCGCCGGCCAAGGCGGCCGAGGTCGAGCGCGTGTTCAGCCGCGAGCTGGACGCGATCCCGGCCGACGAGCGCGACGCCGCTGCGCGCCGCGCTGGTGGCGCTCTGCGCCTGGCGGCGTGGGAGTCCTGGCGCGTCCACCAGCGCCTCAGCGTCGCCCGCGCGCGGGCGGCGCTGGCCGCCGGCGTCGCGGCGCTACTCGGCCAGCGCTGACTCGAGCTCGGCGATCGCCTGGTCGGCGTCCTCGAAGCGCACCGCCGTCATCCCGAGCGCGCGCGCGGCCTCGCAGTTGAGCTCGATGTCGTCGACGAACACGCACTCGCTCGGCGCGAGGCCGCCGCCGAGCCGCTCGAGCGTGAGCTCGTAGATCTCGGGCTCGGGCTTGCGCATGCCGACGAACGCGGAGTCGACGACGACCTCGAAGATCTCGTCGAGCTCGGGCAGCTTCGAGCGCCAGAGCGGCTCCCACTCGCGCACGTTGTTCGTGAGCAGGGCGGTGCGCAGCCCGCGGCCGCGCAGCTCGCCCATGAACTCGATCATCGGCGCGTTGGGCTCGATGCGCTCGAAGTAGAGCTCGCGCAGGCGCGCCAGGTCGAAGCCCGTCGTGGAGCTGCTCGCCCAGGCGGCGCGCGAACTCCTCCTCGCTGATCTCGCCGCGCTCGAGCGCGTACAGCGGGTGCTCGCCGTAGCGCTCGGCGGCGGCCTGCATGCCCGCGCCGAGGTCCTCGAGCGAGATCCCCGCCTCCTCCTGCTAGGCGACGAAGCCGGCCGACAGCGGCGTGGTCAGCACGCCGCCGAAGTCGCTGATCAGCGCCCGGGTCACGCCGCCACCGGCGGCACGCACGCGCACCATCAGCTCGTAGGCGCCGATGCCCTCGCGGCCGTCGAGGCGCCAGCGGAACACCGCGGCGTGCACCTGGACCGCCTCGAGCTCGACGACGACCCGGCGATCACGTGCCCCGAGCCGCGGCGCGGGAACTCCTCGCCCGGCAGCCACAGCTCCAGCCCGGCGCTGCGCTGGCGCCCGCCGCCGTCGTAGACGGTCGAGATGCGCGCCTCCTCGACCTGCTTGCAGCTCGCCGTCGGCGAACAGCCGGCGCGGCACCTGCTCGTCGCCGTGGCCCGCCGCGTCGCGCGGGCGGCGGGCGAGCAGCAGCAGGCCGTGGCGCTCGTCGACGATCGCGGAGATGGTGCGCAGCGCCTCCAGCTCCTCCCAGCGCGGCGCGACGGTCGTGACCGAGAACGTGCCGAGGCCGTCGACCGCGCGCCCGTCGACCTCGCCGGTGACGCGGCAGATGCGGGCCGTGACGCCGTCCAGCTCGGCCTCGGCGCGACCGGCTCGAGCCGCAGCGCCAGCCGGTCGCCGAGCTCGGCCCGCCAGCCGTCGCCGTCCTGCGTCGACCGCGGGCCCTCGGCGTGGGCGGTCGGCTGCGGCCGTGGAACAGCAGCGTCGCGCCCGACCGCGCCGTCCCGTGGAGGCCGCGGTCGGGGTCGAAGAACGAGAGCGCGAGCGCCGCGGCGCTCACCGCTCGAGCCGCCTGGCGCGGCGCGTCGTCTCGGTGGCGGTGCCCTCGACGTCGTAGGGCCCGCCGCGGCCGGGCCGACCGCACGCGCCGGCCCAGGCGCCGGGCCACCAGCCGCCGGATCAGCGAGCGCGTCGGCGGCAGCAGCAGCAGCAGGCCGACGATGTCGGTCAGGAAGCCGGGCGTGATCAGGAAGGCGCCGCCGAAGATCACCAGCACGCCGTCGAGCACCTCGCGGTGGGGCATCCGCCCGGCCGCCAGGGTCTCGTTGAAGCGGCGCCAGACCGCCCGGCCCTGGGACCGCAGGAGCATCGAGCCGATCACCGAATCGGCCGCCAGGAGCAGGATCGTCCGGAGCGCGCCGATCGCGTCGCCGACCTTGAGGATCACGTACAGCTCCGCGAGCGGGACGACGATGAACAGGCCAGCAGCGCCAGCAGCGGCATGCGACTGACCCTACTAACCTCGTTCCATGCCGACCGTCGACGACGTGCAGGACGCGCTCACCAACGTGATCGACCCCGAGCTGGGGCTCGACTTCGTCGAGCTCGGCCTGATCTACGACGTCGAGGTCGAGGAAGAGGACGTCTTCGTCACCTTCACGCTCACCTCGCCCGGCTGCCCGATCGGCCCCAGGTCTCCGAGCAGATCGAGGAGTTCGTCGGCGAGCTGGACGGCGTCGACAACGTCTACCCGAAGATGACCTTC
>CAWKFR010000013.1:0-115696 GCA_963848885.1 uncultured Thermoleophilaceae bacterium | reverse complement strand
CAGGCGTGCGACACGTTCGGCACGCAGCTGGGCGTCCCGCCGTTCGGCGACGACGGCGCCGACGGCCTCGAGTCGGCGGAAGACGCCGAGGCGATGCGGGCCAACGGCCCGATCGGACTCGGCCAGCTCGCCGACGGCGCGGCTCACGCCGCGTGGACGCTGGCGCGCTCGAAGAGCGCGCTGGTGGGGCCGGCCGAGATGACGGCCGCCCGCGCCAAGAAGGCGACCAAGCGGGCCAGGCGAGCCGAGCAGCGCCGCGAGTTCCGCGGCCCGCTCGGCGTCCGCTGAGCCAAGCCCGACGACGCGAACGGGAGGGCGGCGACCGCCGCCCTCCCTTCGCGCCGGCGCCTAGAGCTCGCGCTCGTAGTAGAGGTTGACCGGGCCGCCGGGCTTGCCGGCGCGGTTGTCGAAGCCGAGGCTCTCGTAGAGCGAGCGGGCCGCCGTGTCGTCCTCGCCGGTGACCAGGTCGAGGTAGTCGGCGCCTCGCTCGCGGGCCAGCTCCACGGCCGCCCGCATCAACGCCCGGCCGAGCCCCTGGCCGCGCAGGGCCGGCGCCACGTACAGCTCGGCGAGGTAGCACTCCAGGCCGGGCGTCCAGATCGAGCGGCGGAAGCGCAGCACGGCCAGGCCGTCCGGGCCGTCGCCCGCGAGCAGCACGACCGTCTCGCCCCCGGCGATCAGCTCGACGACCCGCTCGGCCAGGCGCTCCGGGCCGGGCGTGACGTCGTCGAACTCCGTGTTGAAGTCGTGCAGGAGCCGGCCCACCGCGTCGGCGTCGGCGCGCCCTGCCTGGCGGACGCTCGCGCTCATGCGCAGCCGCTAGCCGTGCTGCGCGCCGAACAGCTCTGCGCGCAGCTCGGCGATCTCCGAGACCGCCGAGATCACGTAGAGCTGGCGCGTGACCTCGATCTCCTCCTCGAGGTCGGCCATGTAGGACGGGATGTGGGCGAGCTCGGTGTTCCGGGACAGCGCGCGCTCGGCGTCGAGCTGGATCAGGCGCCCGCGCACGTCGACTGCCTTGATGTGGATCTCGTTGAAGTCCTGCGGGTCCATGCAACCCACTCTGCCGGATCGCGGGCGCGCGGGACAGGCGGCTAGCAGGCATCCGGCGGTGCGGTCACCCGTACCATGCGGGGCATGGTCGAGCCGCTCGACGGGATGCCCTGACGGAGGGCACGCGACTCGGCTGATTGAAGGCGGCCGCGGAGGCGGGCGAGGTCGAGGTCTTCGAGCTGGAGCAGCTCGACGAGGCTAGGGACTGGGCGGCGGGCTAGGCCGCCCGGCCACCACCGTCGCAGCCACGAGCGGCACCCCGGGCCGGTAGACGAGGTGGGTGTAGGACGGGCAGTCGAGCACGACGGCGTCGGCTCGCATCCCGGGTGCCAGCCGCCCGACGTCGTCGCGCCGGAGCGCGCGGGCGCCGCCGCTCGTCGCCGCCAGCAGCGCCTCCTCGGGGCTCAGCCGCATGTCCCGCACGGCCAGCGCGATGCAGAACGCCATCGAGGTCGTGTAGCTCGAGCCGGGGTTGCAGTTGGTGGCGATGGCGACCTGCGCGCCGGCGTCGATCGCGCGCCGTCCGTCCGGGTAGGGCTCCCGCGTCGAGAAGTCCGTCGCCGGCAGGAAGGTGGCCACGGTCTCGCTGCCGGCGAGCGCGTCGAGGTCGTCGTCCGAGAGGTAGGTGCAGTGGTCGACCGACGCCGCGCCCAGCTCCACGGCGAGCTGGACGCCGGGACCGAAGCCGAGCTGGTTGCCGTGCACGCGCAGGCCGAGCCCGGCGGCGCGGCCGGACTCCAGCACGGCGCGCGACTGGTCGGCGTCGAAGGCGCCCTGCTCGCAGAACACGTCGATCCAGCGCGCGTGCGGCCGGCACGCGTCGAGCATCGCGCCGCAGACGAGCTCGACGTAGTCGTCGGCGCGGCCCTCGTACTCGGCCGGCACGGCGTGCGCTCCGAGGAACGTGACGTCGTCGGTCAGCTCGCCGGCCACGACGCACGAGCGCCGCTCGGTCTCGACCTCGAGCCCGTAGCCCGACTTGATCTCGACGTGCGTGATCCCGGCGCGCAGGGCCTCGGCGCGGCGGGCGCGGGCCAGCTCGCGCAGCTGGTCCTCCGTCGCCGCCCTGGTCGCCTCTGTCGTCACCCGGATCCCCGACGCCGCGTAGGGGCGGCCCGCCATGCGGGCGGCGAACTCGTCGGCGCGGTCGCCCGCGAAGACGAGGTGGGTGTGGCTGTCGACGAACCCCGGGATCACGCAGCGCCCGCGCGCGTCGAGCCGCTCGTCCGCGGCCGCGCCGGCGGGCTCGATCGCCGCGACGCGCTCGCCCTCGACCACCAGCGCCGCGTCGCGCACGAGCCCGAGGGGGCCCTCGCCGAGGGCGGGGTCGCCGGTGACGAGCAGCCCGATGCGGTCGATCACGAGCGCGCTCACGGGGCCACCGCCGCGATCGAGTCGCTCGAGCTCGCGCTCCAGGTCGACGAGCACGTGGCGGCCGTCGCGCACGACAGCGCCGCCGTCGACGATCACGTCGCGCACGTCCGCGGCGCTCGCGGCGAAGACGACGGCTGCGAGGGCGTCGCCCGGGCGGGTCCCGGCAAGGTTCACGCCGTCCAGCGACACGGCGACCAGGTCGGCGCGGGCGCCGGGGGCGATGCGCCCGGCGTCGTCCCAGCCCAGGCAGGCGTGCCCGGCCGCGGTCGCCGCGCGCAGCAGCGCTGCGGGCGCGTGGATGCCGCGCTCGCCGCTCGCGAGACGCTCGTCGAGCTCGACCGCGCGCGCCTCCTCGAAGACGTCGATGACCGCGTGCGAGTCGCTGCCGAGCGACAGCGCCGCGCCGGCCTCGGCGAGCGTGCTCATGCGGCCGATGCCGTCGGCGAGGTCGCGCTCGGTCGTCGGGCAGACGCAGCAGCACGCCGCCGCGCCGCCGAGCAGCCCGACGTCCGCGTCGGTCAGGTGAGTCGCGTGGACCGCCGTGAAGCGCGCCGTCAGCGCCCCGGCGTCGGCGAGCAGCGCCGTGGGGGTTCGCCCGTATGCGGCGAGGCAGGCCTCGTTCTCGGCCGGCTGCTCGGACACGTGCGCGTGCAGGGGGCGTCCGCGCCGCACGGCCCAGGCCGCGACCGCGGCGGCGGACTCGGGATCGACCGCGCGCACGCTGTGGATCGCGGCGCCGACCCGGACCGTCTCGTCCTCGGCGAGCTCGTCGACCCGCCGCGCCCAGGCGTCCGCGTCGCCGTCGGAGAATCGCCGCTGAGCGCCTTCGGGGGCCTCGCCGATGCCGCCGTGCAGGTAGCAGGCGTCGATCAGCGTCAGGCGCACGCCGGCCTCTGCCGCCGCCGCGATCAGCGCGCGCCCGAGCGCGTTCGGGTCCTCGTACGGGACGCCGCCGGGGCCGTGGTGGACGTAGTGGAACTCGCCGACCGCTGTGATCCCCGCCTGCGCCATCTCGGCGTAGGTGGCGCGCGCCAGCGCGAGGTACGAGTCCGGGTCGAGCCGCTCGGCCACCGCGTACATCTGCTCCCGCCAGGTCCAGAAGGACCCGCGGCCGTCCTGGGTGCGGCCGCGCAGGGCGCGCTGGAAGGCGTGCGAGTGGGCGTTCGCCAGCCCGGGCAGCGTCAACCCGGCCAGCCGGGTGGCGCCCTGGGGCGGCTGCGCCGTGCCGGGGGTGACGGCCGCGATGCGGCCGTCGTCGGCCTCGACCAGCACACCCGCCTCGGGCGTGTCGCCGCCGAGCCAGGCGAGCTCGCACCACCAGGCGGCGCGGGTCAACCGCGTGGCTCGCGCATCGGGATGCGGACGCCGCGCTGCTCCGCCACCTGCTCGGCGCGCTCGTAGCCGGCGTCGGCGTGACGCATCACGCCCGTCCCGGGGTCGCTGGTGAGCACGCGGTCGAGCTTCTCGGCGGCGAGCTCCGACCCGTCGGCGACGCAGACCATGCCGGCGTGGATCGAGCGGCCGATGCCGACGCCGCCGCCGTGGTGGATGCTGACCCACGAGGCGCCCGCGGCGGTGTTGACCAGCGCGTTCAGCAGCGGCCAGTCGGCGATCGCGTCGGAGCCGTCGAGCATCGACTCGGTCTCGCGGTACGGGGATGCCACCGAGCCCGAGTCGAGGTGGTCGCGCCCGATCACGATCGGCGCCTGCAGCTCGCCGCGGCGGACCATCTCGTTGAAGCGCAGGCCCACCCGGCGGCGCTCGCCGTAGCCGAGCCAGCAGATGCGCGCGGGCAGGCCCTGGAAGGCGATCCGCTCGCCCGCCATCTGGATCCAGCGCCGCAGGCTCTCGTCGCCGGGCAGCTCCTCGAGCAGGGCGCGGTCGGTGGCGGCGATGTCGGCGGGGTCGCCGGACAGCGCGACCCAGCGAAACGGCCCCTTGCCCTCGCAGAACAGCGGCCGGATGTACGCCGGGACGAAGCCCGGGTAGTCGAAGGCGCGCTCGAACCCGCCCAGCCTGGCCTCGGCGCGCAGGCTGTTGCCGTAGTCGAAGACCTCGGCGCCCGCGTCCATGAAGCCGACCATCGCGTAGCAGTGCGCGGCGGCCGAGTGGCGGGCGCGGCGCACGTACTCGTCGGGGTCGTCGCGGCGCAGCACGTCGGCCTCGGCGAGCCCGAGGCCGGCCGGGACGTAGCCCGACGAGCGGGTCGTGGGCGCTCGTCTGATCGGTGACCACGTCGGCCTCGAAGCCGTCGCGCAGCAGCTCTGGCAGGACCTCGGCCGCGTTCGCGCACAGGCCGACGCTGAGCGCGCGGCGCTCGCGCTTGGCGCGCAGGCAGCGGTCGACAGCGTCGGCGAGGTCGTCCGCCTCCTCGTCGAGGTAGCGCGTCTCGATGCGGCGGCGGATGCGGTCGCGGTCGACCTCGACGCACAGCGCCACGCCCTCGTTCATCGTCACCGCCAGCGGCTGGGCGCCGCCCATCCCGCCCAGGCCGGCGGTGAGCGTGATCGTGCCCGCGAGCGACCCGTCGAAGCGGCGCCTGGCGATCTCGGCGAAGCACTCGTAGGTCCCCTGGACGATGCCCTGGCTGCCGATGTAGATCCACGAGCCGGCCGTCATCTGGCCGTACATCGTCAGCCCGAGCTGCCTCGAGCCGGCGGAACTCCTCCCAGGTCGCCCACTCGGGCACGAGGTTGGAGTTCGCGATCAGCACGCGCGGGGCCCACTCATGGGTGCGGAACACGCCGACCGGCTTGCCCGACTGGACGAGCAGGGTCTCGTCGCCGGCGAGCGTGCGCAGCGTGGCCACGATCGAGTCGAACGCCTCCCACGAGCGCGCGGCGCGTCCGGTGCCGCCGTACACCACCAGCTCGTCGGGCCGCTCGGCCACGTCGGGGTCGAGGTTGTTCATCAGCATCCGCAGCGCGGCCTCCTGCGGCCAGCCGCGGCAGGACAGGTCGCCTCCGCGCGCCGCTCGCACGCTGCGCGCGCTCACTCGAGCTCCCCGATCTCCCGCTCGACCGCCTCGAGCACCGCGCCCGAGGCGACCAGCGCCTCGGCCTGCGCCAGCTCCGGCGCGAGCCAGCGGTCGGCGCCGGGGCCCGGGACGACCGTCCGCAGCGCGGCGAGCGCCGCCGCCGTGCCGGCGGCCGGCCGCAGCGGCGCGCGCAGCTCGAGCGCCCGCGCGGCGCAGGTCAGCTCGACCGCGAGGATGCGCGTCAGGTTGGCGATCACGGTGCGCAGCTTGCGGGCCGCGCCCCAGCCCATCGACACGTGGTCCTCCTGCATCGCGCTCGTGGGCAGCGAGTCGGTGGCGGCGGGCACCGCCAGGCGGCGGTTCTCGGCGACCATCGCCGCCTGCGTGTACTGGGCCAGCATCAGGCCCGAGTTCACCCCGGCGTCCTCCGTGAGGAAGGGCGGCAGCCCGTAGGAGCGAGCCTGGTCGAGCAGGCGGTCGGTGCGCCGCTCGGCGATGGCTCCCACGTCCGCCGCGGCGATCGCGAGGAAGTCGCACGCCATGGCCACGGGCGCGCCGTGGAAGTTGCCGCAGGACTCGACGCGCCCGTCCGGCAGCACGACCGGGTTGTCGATCGCGGAGCGCAGCTCCGCCAGCGCGACCCGCTCGGCGTGGTCGGTGGTGTCGCGTGCGGCGCCGTTGACCTGCGGCGCGCAGCGCAGCGAGTAGGCGTCCTGCACGCGCGGATCGTCCCAGCGATGGCTGGCGACGATCTCCGAGCCCGCCAGCAGCCGGGTCAGGTTGGCGGCGCTGCTCGCCTGGCCCGGCTGCGGGCGCATCGCGATCAGGTCGGCGGCGAAGGCGCGGTCGGTGCCGAGCAGGGCCTCGGTCGACATCGCGGCGGTGACGTCGGCCAGCCGGAGCAGGCGCGCCGAGTCGTGCAGGGCGAGCACCAGCATCCCGAGGATCCCGTCGGTGCCGTTGATCAGCGCCAGCCCCTCCTTGGCGGTGAGGGTGAGCGGCTCGATCGAGGCCTCGGCGAGCGCGTCGGCGGACGGCGCCCGCTCGCCCGAGCCGGTCCACAGCTCGCCCTCGCCGATCAGCGCGAGGCCGCAGTGGGCGAGCGGGGCGAGGTCGCCGCTCGCGCCGAGCGAGCCGTGCTCGGGCACCACCGGGTCGAGCCCCGCCGCGAGCAGCGCGAGCATCGTGTCCGCCACGACCGGGCGCGCTCCGGAGCGGCCCATCGCCAGCGAGCGCGCGCGCAGGAACATCATCGCGCGGACGACCTCGCGCTCCACGGGCGGTCCCATCCCGGCGGCGTGCGAGCGGATCAGCGCGCGCTGGAGCTCCTCGCGCCGCTCTGGCGGGATCCAGGTGCCGGCGAGCGACCCGAACCCGGTCGACACGCCGTAGACAGGCTCCTCCGAGGCGGCCAGCCGCTCGACCACCGCGGCGCTCTCCGCCATCGCGGTGCGGGCCTCCTCGGACAGCCGCGCCGCCACTCCGTGGCGGGCCACGGCGACGACGTCGGGGGGCTCGACCCGGTCCCCGGTGAGCTCGATCGTGGCCGTGGCCATCGCCGCCATTCGATCACATCGCCCGGGCGAGCAGATTTCTCACAACTTGGCCGTTTGAGACACGTGCAGAGGTTGTGCAAAAAGCGCGTCTCGGGTAGGGCACAAGGCACGTTTATGGAAACTTGACCGGGCGGAGCGGAGTTGGCGAATTCGGCGGGTCGGAGTCGGAACGAGTTTTTGTCCCTCGGCACCCAAGCCCAGCTTCAAGCGCATGAGACAGACCCGTTCATCTCTTTCCGCGTAGCGCAGCCTCCCGCGCGGGCGCTACCTCGTCACCGGCTGTGCCGGGTTCATCGGGTCGCATCTCACCGAGGCGCTCACGCAGCGCGGCTGCTGGCGTGGTGGGCGTCGACTGCTTCACCGACAGCTACGAGCGCGCGATCAAGGAGCGCAACCTGCGCGCGGCGACACTGACCGGGCCGATCGAGTTCCACGAGGCAGACCTCGCCGAGACGCCGTTGGAGCCGCTGCTCGACGGGGTCGACGGCGTCTTCCACCTGGCCGGGCGACCGGGCGTGCGGACGAGCTGGGGCGCCACCTTCGAGCACTACCTGCGCGACAACGTCCTGGGCACCCAGCGCGTCTTCGAGGCGGCCGTCGAACGGGGCGTGAGGGTCGTCTACGCTTCCTCGTCGTCGGTGTACGGCGATGCCGAGAGCTACCCGCTGCGTGAGGACGGCACGCTCGTGCCCGTGTCCCCCTACGGCGTGTCGAAGCTGTCCTGCGAGGCGCTCGCCACCTCCTACGGCCGGTCGGTCGGGCTCGACTCGGTCGGCATGCGCTACTTCTCGGTGTACGGGCCGCGCCAGCGGCCCGACATGGCGTTCTCGCGCGTGTTCGACTGCATGGCGGCGGGACGCCCCTTCCGCCTGCTCGGCACCGGCCACCAGAGCCGCGACTTCACCTACGTGGGCGACGTCGTCGACGCGACGATCGCCGCCATGGGGCGCCCCGGCGCCGGCCCCGTCTACAACATCGGCGGCGGCTCCGAGATCTCCCTGCTCGAACGCGCTCCGGCTGTGCGAGCGCGTCGCAGGCCGGCCGCTCGAGGTCGAGCACGTCGCCCGCGGCGACCGGCGACGCCCGGCGCACGATCGCGGACTTCGGCAAGGCCGCGGTGGAGCTCGACTGGCACCCGCGCACCACCCTCGAGCAGGGGCTGCGGGCCCAGGCGGCCGCCTCGTTCGAGCCGGAGCGGCCCGGGGAGCCGATCGCCCTCTTGGAGTCCGCCTGACCCGTCGGGCGGCAAGCCGCCCCGGGGGCGGCATCGACGTCGCGTTCGTGATCCAGTCGTTTCGCCCGCACGTCGGCGGCGCCGAGCTCCAGCTCGAGCGGCTCGTGCCGCTGCTCGCCCGGCGGGGCGTGCGCAGCGAGGTGATCACCCGCGCGAGCAAGGGGGCGCCGCGCGTGGAGCTCATACCGGGCTCGACGATCCGGCGGACGCCGCTTGCGGGAGAGTCGCCGCTCGCGGCGCTGGTGTACGTCGGCGCCGCGCTCGCGCATCTGCTGCGGCATCGTTCGCGGATCGACCTGGTCCACGCCCACGGCGCGCTGTCCCCGGCGACGATCGCACTCGGCGGCCGGCTGCTCGGCCTGCCCTGCCTCGTCACGGTGCTCGGCGCGGGCCCGCCCGGCGACCTCGCGCGCCTCGCGCGCAAGCCGCTCGGCCGCCTGCGGTCGAGGCTGCTGTTCCGCTCGGCCGCCTTCGCCGCGCTGAGCACCGAGCTGCGCGAGGAGCTGATCGGGCGCGGCGTCGCCCCGGAGCGCGTCCTGACGCTGCCCAACGGGGTCGACCTGTCCGTCTACCGCCCCGCCGAGCGCGACGAGCGCGACGCCCTGCGGGCGCGGCTCGGGCTCCCGCGAGGGGGATTCGTCGGCACGTTCGTCGGCCGCCTCCACCCGGTCAAGGACGTGGACACGCTGCTCGGCGCCGCCGCCCGGGTGCCGGAGCTGACCCTCGTCGTGCTGGGCGACGGTCCCGACCGCGGCCGGCTCGAGGCGCGAGGCCGCGCGACTCGGCCTCGCCGAGCGGGTGAGCTTCCGGGGCGGCTCGGACGCGGTCGCGGACTTCCTGCGCGCGTCCGACGCGTTCCTGCTCTCCTCGCACGGCGAGGGCATGTCCAACGCGCTGCTCGAGGGGATGGCCTGCGGCCTGCCGTGCCTGGTCAGCCGCTCGGTCGGCGGCGCGGCCGAGCTGCTCGGCGAAGGTCGGGGGATGCCGCTGCCGGACGGCGACCCGGAGGCGTGGGCGGCCGCCCTGCGGGAGCTGGTCGGCGGACCCGCGCCTGCGCGAGCGGACCGGCTCCGCTGCCGCCGCCCACGTGGCCGAGACGCTCTCGCTCGAGGCCGCGGCCGACCGGCTCGCGGGCGCCTACGCGTCGCTGCTCGCGTGAGCCCGCGCGTTCTCTATCTGGTGACCCGCTTCCCCGCGGTCACCGAGACGTTCGTGGTCAACGAGTGGCTGGTCCTGACGGAGCGCTTCCGGATGGCGCTCGTCGCGCTGCGCCGCAGCGGCGAGGCGCCCGTTCACCCCGAGACCGCGCGCGTGCTCGGCGGGGTGCGCTTCGCCCGCGCCGGGCTCGCCGCCCAGCTCGGCTGGCTGGCGCGCAGCCCGCGGGCCTACCTGTCGACGCTCGCCGCCGTGCTGCGCGGCGCGCTGCGCTTCTCGGTCGCCGAGGCGGCCCAGGAGGCGCTGGTGTTCCTGAGGGCGGCGGCGGTCGCGCGCAGCGCGCAGCGCGACGGGGTCGCCCACGTGCACGCGCACTTCGCGAGCCACCCGGCCACCGCCGCCTGGGTGATCCAGCGGCTGGCCGGGATCCCGTTCAGCTTCACCGCGCACGCCAACGACCTGTTCGTCGCGCCCGTGCTGCTCGAGCGCAAGGCGGCCGAGGCGCGCTTCGTCGTGGCGATCTCGGACTACAACCGGGCGCTGCTGCTCGAGCGCTGCCCGGCGGCGCGCGTCGAGACGATCCACTGCGGTGTGGACGGCGAGCGCCACGCCTGGCGCGGCCTTCGCGGACGCGCGCCCGACCGGGTCGTCTGCGTGGCCAGCCTGACCAAGAAGAAGGGCCAGGCCGACCTGGTCGACGCCGTCGCGCTGCTGGCCCGGCGCAGGCCCGGGGTGGCGCTCGAGCTGATCGGGGAGGGTCCCGAGCGCGAGCGGCTGGCCCAGCGGGCGAGCGAGCGCGGGGTGAGCGAGCGGGTGGCCATGCCGGGCGCCCGCTCGTCGGACGAGGTGGCGGAGGCGCTGGGCCGCGCCCGCGCCTTCGCGCTGCCGTCGATCCGGCTGCCGAGCGGCCGGATGGAGGGGATCCCGGTCGCCTTGATGGAGGCGATGGCGAGCGGCGTGCCGGTCGTCGCGACGCGGCTGTCGGGAATCCCGGAGCTGGTGGAGGACGGCGTCACCGGGCTGCTCGTCGAGCCGCACGACCCCGACGGGCTGGCCGCCGCGCTGGAGCGCCTGCTGGCCGACGAGGAGCTGGCCGCCCGGCTCGCCCGGGCCGCTCGCGAGCGCGTCGAGCGCCGCTTCGACCTGCGCACCGAGGCCGGCAAGGTGGGCGACCTGATCGCCGCGTCGGTCAGCGCCGGGCGCGGCTAGCGCGCAGCCGCTGGCGCGCCGCGAGCAGCGCGCCGGCCGGCCCGCGCGGCACGAGCCAGGTGCGGTCGACGCGGTCGCTCGCCCCGAAGCGGTACTTGTACGGCTCGCTGCCGCGCAGGAAGTCGAACGTCACGGCGCCGCGCTCGGCGGCCCGCTCGAGCGCGTGCAGGACGAGCAGGTTGCCGAGGCCGTCGCGCGCGTAGGCGCGGTCCCAGCCCGACTGGTAGGCGGCGAAGGTGTCGCGCCACCAGAAGCCGTAGAGGACGCCGACGATCTCGTCCTCGCGGCGCGCGACCAGCGCCGCCGGGCCGCGCTTCGGTCCGGCGCGGGCGGCCAGCGCCAGGTGGAAGGGGAGCTGGTCGACCCCGAACGTGCCGTCCTCGCGCCCGCTCCGGTGCAGCTCGAACAGGGAGCGCAGCACCTGCTCGTCGGGCTCGCCCGGCGCGAGCCAGTCGAAGCGCACGCCCTTGCGCTCGATCCTGCGCGTGAACCGGCGCAGCTGGCGCTCGAAGTCCTTCGACGGTGCGCCTGTCTCGGGTGCGAGCGGGAGCCCGACCTGCGGGCAGGCGTCGCTGTCGAACTCGCGCGCCCCGGCGGGCAGGACCTGCGCCGGCCAGCCCGGCGCGGCGCCGCGCACGAGCAGCGCCGAGCGCCCCAGCGCCGAGCGCAGCCAGGCGGACACCGCGTCGCCGGCCCCGTCGGCGACGAGCCAGGCGCAGTGGTCGCCGTCACCCGCCCCGCTGCCGGAGTTGGCCCACACCGGGACGGCGAGCGGGACGCGGCGGTGCAGCCGCTGACGGTCGCGGCTGAGCGCGACGAGCGCCTCGAGGCGACCCGACTCGCCCCTCCAGGCCGCGACCCGCGTGCGCGGCCGGCCCGCCAGCGTCTCCCACCACGCGAGCACCCAATCGGGCGTCTGGAAGTACGAGCTGTCGTCGACCCGGGCCGCCAGCTCCAGCCAGTCACGCCGCAGTCCGGCGTCGCCGGCGACCGCCTCGAGGTCCGTGACCTCCGGGTCTATGCGGGCAGCTTGCGACGCGCCTCGCTCAGCTTGCCCCAGAGGTCGAAGCTCGCGGCCTTGACCTTGTCGACCGGCTGCGAGTACCCCGGCCCGCGCGGCGACAGGTTGAGCTTGCGCAGCCTCCGGTTGATCCGGTTGACCGACTCGGCCCGTTCGCTGAACTCGGTGTAGAAAGGGATCGAGAACGAGATCGAGATGCCCGCCTCCGTCGTGACCCAGTGCGGGACGAACGACGGCAGGTAGACGCCGACACCCGAGTCGATCCGGAAGTCCTCGGCGATCTCCTCCATCGCCGCGAAGTCGCACTCGGCGGCGTCGTAGTAGCGGTCGAGCTCGCGCTGGCGGATCGAGTCGTCGTCGAACGCCGCGACGCTGACGTGCTTCACCCCCCGCACCTGGAGCAGGAAGCTGTGCTCGGGGTCGAAGTGCATCGGCGTGTTCGCGGCCGGCGCCGTGATGAACAGGTAGCCGGTGCGGCGCCTCATGCCGCCCTCGCGGCCGCCGAGGATCGTCTCGACCTCGTCGAGGCACTGGCCGATCAGCCGAGCGTAGGCCGGGTCCTGCTGGATGTCCCGCAGCGACACCCGGAAGCCGTTGCGCTCGATGTCGCGGATCGTCGCCGACGGCGGTCCCTCGCCGATGTCGACGTACCCCTCTCGGTTGACCAGCGGCAGGTTGCCGCGCTCGCGCCGCACCGAGTCGGGCGGAAGCCGGTCCGCGAGCTCCGCGATCGCGTCGAGCGAGAACAGCGGGTGGTCGACGAGGTGGTGGTTGACGGCGATCGAGCGCCTCGCGAACGCGTCGCTGAAGACCGAGGCCTCGATGTCGAGCAGGCTGCCCATCTCTTGTTCCCCTTTCATTTGATCAACCTCAGAACGACGTAGCGGCAGAGCCGCCGCAGAGCCGGGATGCGGTCCAGAAGCCAGTCGTCGGCGCGCCGCAGGCGCGGCATCGGGCCGCGCCCGAGCGCCCGCTGGGCCATCTCGAGCAGCTGGACCTCGCGGTGCTCGGCGACCGCGAAGGGCGCCTCCCACGCGCGGATGTCCGCGTAGCTGAGCGGGATGTCCGCGCCGCGCGGGTTCTTGCCCGGGTAGGGCAGGTGGTCGCGCGCGAACGCGACCGCCGGGTTCGTGCCGAGCGGCTCCGCGAACGCCGCCCGGCCGCCGGGGCGCAGCACGCGGTGCAGCTCCGGCGCCGCCCGCCGCACGTCCAGGTGGTGCAGGACCGCCTTGCCGACGACGACGTCGAAGCGGTCGTCGGGCAGCGGCAGCTGCTCGCCCGCGGCGACCACGAACCTGATCGAGTCGCCCACGCCGTGCAGCTCGGCGCGGCGCCGCGCGACGGCGCTGCTGGCCGGCGAGATGTCCACCGCGGTCACGCGCGCGCCGCTGCGCGCCAGCAGCGTCGTCACCTCGCCCATGCCGTTGCCGAGCTCGAGCACCTCGCGGCCGTCGAGGTCGCCGAGGAACTCGGCGATGCCCGTCATCGTCGTGTCGGAGCGCGCGTACTCCGCGAAGTCGGAGTGGGCGACCATCAGCTCCGCGTCGGTGGCGGGCACGGTCGCGAGCGCGTCCCACTTGGCGATCTCGATCTCGTGGACCTGCGTGGGCTCGATCATCCGTACGCCCCGTATCCGGTCAGCCCGGAGCGCAGGCCCCGGCAGCCGATCGAGTCGAATGCGATGCGCCGGGCGCGGCGGTTGCCGCCCCCGTCGGCGAGCGGCCGGCGGCCGCCGATGTTGACGAGGAAGTCGGGCGCGTCGGCGCCGACGTTGTCGCGCACCCGGTTGCCGCGGCCGTTCAGCTCGAACCCGTACACGTTGGCCTCCCTCGCCTTGGCAAGCACGTTGCGGTAGATCCGCACGCCGGAGCTGTCACGCGACACGCCGACGTTCTGCGAGTCGTTGAAGATCGTGTTGAAGCGGACGGTGACATCGAAGGCGCCTCCTGTGTCCCCTCCGGGGCCGAGCTTGATCCCGCGCCCGTTGACCGCGTTGAAGAGCAGGTTCCTGGCGATCACGCCGCGCGGGTTGGGGCTCGAGCTCATGTCGTCCACGTAGATGTTGTGGTCCTGGTTCTCGCCGTTGGTGGGGTGCGTGTCATGGATGCAGTTGCCCTTCACCGTCCAGCTGCCGAGGTTGTTGCGCGGCCCGTCGTCGACGTGCAGGCCCGAGGTCGAGTGGGCGCCCCAGATCTCGGCGCCGGTCAGCTTCCAGCCGGTCCCGCCGTAGATGCGCGCCATCGGCTCGTTCGGGTTGCCCGTGGCCCAGGTGACGTCGATCCCGCGGATCGTCCAGTAGGACGGCTCGCCGATCCACAGCTGGCCCCTCACGACCGGCCGCTCGCGGCGATAGCTCGAGACGAGCACGCGCGCGTCCGGGCTGCCCGGCGCGACGCGCACCTTGATCCGCTCGCGGTAGGTGCCGCCGCGGACGTAGAGCGTGTCGCCCGCGCGCAGCTTGCGCAGCGCGCGCGCGAGCGTCCGCATTGGCCGCTGCCTGGTCCCGCGGTTCGAGTCCCGGCCCCACGGGGCTACGAAGAACGGCGGACGGCTGGTCGAGGACTTCGCGACCGGCGGCGCGTGTCCCCGCGGCTGCGACGACCCCTGGCAGCCCGCGGCCGCGAGTGCGAGCACGGTCACCACGAGTGCGGTGCGGGCCCACATCAATTCCCTGCGGTGGCATGGGTTCTCACGGGGGCGGCCATGCGCAGCGGGCGCATCAGCTTCCTGAAGCCGTCGGGCACGAAGCGCCGCAGCAGCGCCAGGTAGACGAGCGCCGCGAAGGGGATCCCGAGGGCGAGCGCGAGCTGCGGCGGCAGGGTCGTGCTCAGCGGGTAGAGGGCGGCGGCCATCAGCGCGGACAGCGTCAGCGCGGGCGCGCCGGCGGTGAACGTCGAGTACCAGGGGATGCCGAGGATGCGGCCGATGATCACCCCGAGCAGCGCGAGCGAGACCGTCTTCTCCGCGACCTGGGCCGCCGCCACCGCCGTGATGCTGTAGTTGGCGGCGAACAGGATCGCCGGGAACAGGATCGCGATCTGCATGATCCCGGTGGCAGCCAGCAGCCAGGAGCGACCGAGCGCCTTGAAGACCGCGCCGGGCATGCTCGCGAGCGAGGCGAGCCCGGCCCAGATCGCGACGAAGGCGAGCGGCTCTGCGGCGGCGCGCCACTCCTCGCCGTAGAGCGTCAGCACGAGCGGCAGCGCCAGCGACGCCATCGCGAAGGCGGCGGGGAAGGCGACCATCGAGCCCAGCCGCACGGTCTCCAGGTAGCCGCGCCGCAGCTCCTCGTCGCCCTGCACCGCGCCCTCCTTGAGGCGCGCGTAGAACGGGAACAGGACGTCGTTGGCGACCTGGAAGCCCGACAGGATCACCAGCTCCGGCAGCCGGAAGGCGAGGTAGTAGACCCCCAGCGCGACCGCGCCCAGCTTGGCGCCGACGATCAGGTAGTCGAAGTTGTTGGCGCCCTGGCCGAGCAGCCCGACCGCGACGATGCCGAGCCCGAAGCGCAGCATCGGCCGCACGTGCCGGCCCGAGATCGCCAGGCTCGGGCGCCACGGATGCACCGCCCAGAGGGCGGCCGACTGGAGCAGCGCGCCGGCGAGCTGGCCGATGATCAGGGCCCACGCGCCCGCGCCTCCCACGGCGAGCGCGATGCTCACGACGCCCTTGGCAAGCCCGCCCAGGAACTGGGGCCAGAACAGCTTGCGGAACTCGAGCCGGCGCCGCAGCCGGTACTCGTGCGCCTTGCCGAGAGCGGTGAAGAGGAAGTAGAGGGCGAGCACGCGGAACAGGTCGGTCACGCGCTCGTCGGGGCCGATGTCGCCGAGCAGCGGGGCGATCACCCACGACACGCAGAACAGCACCACGCCGCCGCCGATACCGATCCAGAAGGCGGTCGAGGAGACCTTCGGGTCCTCGGCGTCCGAGCGGTAGACGAGCGCGGCCCCGAGCCCCAGGTCGGTCAGGTACTCGAGGTAGTGGATGACCGCCAGCGCGAAGGCGACCAGGCCGAACTCGGCGGGCACCAGCAGACGCGCGAGGACGAGCGTGGCGACGAACACCAGCACCCGTCCGCCGGCGTACGAGGCCGCCGCCCACACGAACCCGACGATCGCCTTGCGGCTCAGGTCACGCACGGGAACCCCGCGAGAGCCGGTCCGACAGCTGCCCGGGCAGGAACGCGCGCGTCATCAGCTTCGCCTTGCGCCGCGCGAGCGTGAACGGGTCGAGCGCGGCCGCGGTCAGCGCGTGCCGCCGGGCCGCGTGCCGGTCGCCGCCCTTGACGCTGCCCACGCCCGCGTGGAAGTGCGCCATCGAGGAGGCCCGGCGCCGGATCAGCGGGCGCTTCCAGGCCGGCTGGAAGGCATCCAGGTGGCGCTCGACGATCGAGCGGTTGACGTCGAGCCAGACGCCCACCCGCTGCGGCGAGGAGCTCCCCGCGTGGCGCCTGACCAGGGCGAGCGGGCGGTCCACGAAGCCGATCGGGTGCCGCTTGGCGATCTCGATCCAGGTGTCCCAGTCCTCGCCGAACTGGATCTCGCTGAAGCCGCCGGCCTCCTCCAGCGCGGCGCGGCGGATCAGCACCGAGCTGGGGTTGAGCACGACGTTGTCGACGAGCAGCTCCTCCAGCATGTGGCCCCGCGGGCGGGTGGCGGCGGGCACGACGGCGGTCGGGCGCAGCTGCTCGTCGCAGGCGAAGGCGTGCGCGGCCACGAGCGCGAGCTCGGGGTGGCGCCCGAGGTGCGCGAGCCCGGCCTCGACGCGATCGGGCAGCCAGGCGTCGTCGGCGTCGAGGAAGGCGACCAGCGGCGCCGAGGTGGCCTCGAGGCCCGTGTTGCGGGCCTTGCCGGCGCCGCCGTGCGGGCGGCTCACGTAGCGGACGCCGCGGCTCGCGTAGTCCGCGACGACCGCGGCGGTCGCGTCGGTCGAGCCGTCGTCGACGACCACGATCTCTAGGTCGCGGTGGCTCTGGGCGAGCACGCTGTCGAGCGCGTCCGGCAGGAAGCGCGCGTAGTTGTAGGTGGTGATCACCGCGCTGACCGTCATGCGTCCTCCGGCCACAGCGTCCTGGCCAGGAAGCCGGGCATGCGCTCGTGCACCGCGCCGTGCCAGTCGATCTCGCCCCTGACCTTGCCGGCCAGGCTGTCGACGGGCTCGGAGCCGACGCCGAAGCGAGGGATGCGCAGCGGGCCGTCCGAGTCGCGCACCGCGCGTGGCAGCGAGAAGACGCCGAGCCGGTAGCCGGTCTGCCCGGCCGCCGCGAAGGTGCGCTCGTTCACGTGCCGGCGCAGCTTGCCCCAGGGGTAGGCGACCGCCGAGACGGGCTCGGACAGCCGTTCCTCGAGCACCTTGCGCGAGCGCGTCAGCTCGCGCTCGGCGTCGGCCTCGCCGAGCTGCGCGAGGTTGCGGTGGCTCCAGGTGTGCGAGCCGAACGTCATGCCGCCGGCGCGCATCTCCTCGACCTGCGCCCACGACAGGGGCGCGAGCTCGTCGACGGGGGTGTGCCAGGTCTCGGCCAGCTGCGCGAGCACGGCCTGGTCGCGCTCGAGGAAGCCGGCCGTGAGGAAGAACGTGGCGGTCATGCCGCGCGCCGTCAGCAGCGGCAGCGCGTGCGTGTGGTTGTCGGCGTAGCCGTCGTCGAAGGTGATCGCCACCTGCGGCCTGCGCGCGCCGCGGCTCGCGACCAGCTCACCCAGCGAGACCACGTCGGCGTGCCGCTCGAGCCAGTCCAGGTGGGCGTCGAACAGCTCGGGAGAGAGCGACAGGTAGCCGGGGGAGGGGTTGACCGAGTGGTAGCAGAGGATCACCCGCCGGCCGTCCTGCGCCGGCGGGCGGGCGAGCGCGCGGGCGCCCGCCTTGGCTACGCGCTTGACGGCCGCGCGCACGCGGGCTCCCAGGTCGTGAACCGGACGCCGAGCGCCAGCGACAGGACGGCGACCGCCGCGGCGCCGTTGGCGAGGCAGAAGAAGTAGGGGATCCAGAGCGGCTTGAGGCGGCCGAAGCGGGTGTGGGCGAGCAGCGCGCCCGCCGCCGCCAGCCCGTAGAAGGCGAGCTGCGCCCCCAGCAGGATCCACCAGCCGGGCGCGCGCGCGGCCAGCACGAAGCTCGCGGCGAGCAGCGCGAGGAGGAAGAAGGCCACGAAGCGGCGCAGCAGCTTGTGGAAGATCACCTCCAGCGCGTAGAGGCCGGTGCGGGTGGGGAGCAGCGCGTCGCCGAGCGCGAGCGCCGACCGCAGTCCGCGGTTCATCACGCGCACCTTGCGGCGCAGCTCGGTGCCGCCCTCGTCGGGCGTCTCGACCAGCACCACCGCACCCTCGTCGAAGGCGAGCCGGCCGCCGCCCTTGACGACCTGGCTGGAGATCAGGAAGTCGTCGGTGCCCGCGGCCTCGGTCGACGGGATGAAGGCGCTGCGGCGCACCGCGTAGAGGTGGCCGCTCGCCGACACGACGCTGCCGACCCTGTCCTCGAGCCGCTTGAGCAGCCGCTCGTAGCGCCAGTAGAGCCCCTCGCCGCGCGCCACCGGGCGACCGTCCTCCTCGACGTAGCGGACCACGTTCGCGGCGACCGCGTCGACCGTCTCGTCGGCGAAGTTCGCGACGAGGCGGCGCAGCGTGCCGGGCTCGAACAGGGAGTCGGCGTCGGTGAACACGAGCAGCTCGCCGCTCGCCTCGCGCTCGGCGGCGTTGAGCGCGGCCAGCTTGCCCACGCGCGGGAGGTCGAGCACGCGCGTCGCGCCGGCCGCCCGGGCCGTGGCCACGGTGGCGTCGCCCGAGCCGTCGGAGGCCACGATCAGCTCGACCAGCCCGGCCGGGTAGTCCGCCTCGCGCACGTTGGCGACCTTCGCCGCGATCACGTCCTGCTCGTCGTGCGCCGCGACGATCACCGACAGCGGCAGCTCGAGCGGCGCCGTCCTGCGCGGGCGCGGGCGCAGCCGCCCGAGCAGCGCGAGCGCGAGCGGATAGCCCGCGTACACCCAGGCGACCACCGCCGCCGAGCCGAGCGCGACGGCCAGCGCGATCAAGCCGTTCGCCTCCTCGCCAGGCACCCGGCCGCGAGCCCGAGGCCGAGGAAGATCCACTCGTAGCGGGCGTAGGCGCTGTGCAGCGTGATCGCGCAGACCAGGAACGCGACCAGCGCGACCGCGATGCCCTCCGCGAGCTGCGCGTCCCGCCCCCTCAGGCGCGAGCGCGCTCGCCAGGCGCCGCCGAGCGCGAGCCACAGCACGCCCAGGAAGGCCACCGCCCCGAGCACGCCCGTCTCGGCCAGCGACTCCAGGTAGAGGTTGTGCGCGCCGCGCTCCTCGGGGCGCTGGTCGATCCCGATCACCGCCGAGTAGGTCTGGTAGTGGACCTCGAAGTTGTCGGGGCCGACCCCCAGCAGCGGGTGGTCTGTCCACATGTGCAGGCCGGCGAGGTTCTCGCTTGCCCGCCCGCGCAGGGAGCCGTCGGCGAGCGTGGGGCCGCCCGACTCGGCGGCGTCGGACAGCTCGTCGACGCGCTGGACCAGCCCCTGCGGCAGCAGGACCGCGCCGAGCGCGACGACCGCGCACGCGCCGACGACGATCACGCGCGGCCGCACCCCCTGGAGCACCGCGATCACGACCGCGGCGACGGCCAGCGCGAGCAGCGCCGCGCGCGACTGGGTGTAGACCAGCGCCACGACGCAGACGCCGATGAGCGCCACCGCGCTGCCGCGCGCGAGCGGGCGCGAGTGGGTGCGGGCGAGGTAGAAGGCGAGCACGGCCGACGTGGCGAGCACCTGGCCGAAGGGGTTTGGATTGAGCGGGCCGGCGCTGCGCAGGGCGTCGCCGTCCGGCAGGACGCTGGCGAAGCCCGCGTAGGTCGAGCCGTAGGTCTTCGTGACCTGCTGGACGATCGCCATGACCCCCAGCACGCCCACGCCCGCGACGACCGCCCAGACCGCGCGCCGCAGCCACTCGGGGGTGTCCAGCAGCAGCATCAGCAGCGCGATGACGGCGCCGTAGCTGACCAGGTCGAGCGTCTCGGCGGCGGCCGCGGCCCGGTCGCTCGCCCCGATCGACGCGAGCACGTAGGCGCAGGCGAGCACGCCGAAGGCGACCAGCTCGCGCGTGACGACGAGGCGCTCGCGCCCGGTCGCGACGCGCAGCAGCGCCGCCGCGACCAGCAGTGCGATCAGCGCGTGGGTGGCGCTGCGGCTGGCCAGTACGTCGGGCGCGTAGGCGACCATCAGGAACAACCCGCCCACCAGCGACCAGCGCAGCTGGACGACGGTGGCGGCGGCGGCGAGCACCCCGATCGCGGCGAGCAGCAGCAGCGCGATCGGGTCGTGGGCGCGGCCGAGCGCGGTGCCGACCGCGAAGGCGGCGAGCGCGATCGCGAGCCGGCCTGCCCAGAGCGCGACGCCGGCCTGGGCCGGGCGCGGGGGAGCCGGCCGGGTCAGCCCCGGGTGGTGCACCTCAGCCCTTGTCCTTGTGGCGCATCGGGGCGGCGCGCCGGGTGGGGTTCCTGCCGTTGGCGGGGCGCGGCGGCTGCTGCTTGCGCTCGGCGGCGGGGCGCGGATCGGTGCGCCGCGGCAGCGCGCCGGTGGCCAGCGGCGCGGCGCGCTCGGTGCGCGCGGGTTCCGGGCTCGTGCTCGGGCTTGCCGTTGGACTGGCGGACGCGGCCGCGGCTTCGCCGCGCGCCTCGCCCGGCGCTCGGTCTCGACCCCCCGGAGGAAGCGCCGGAGCTGGGGCTCGAAGCGCAGCTCCGCCGCGACCAGGGCCACGCCGAGCGCGGACCCGACCAGCAGCGCCAGGATCGCGACCTGCAGGCCGCCCGGGCCGCTCCCGCCGGAGCCGCTGCCGGAGCTGAGGCGCTCGAGCACGTAGGCCGAGTAGCTCGCCGCCACGTAGTTCGACGCCGAGCGCGCGTAGGCGGTGGCGAGCCGGTCGACCGCGGACCGATCGGGGCCGTCCACCGTCGACTCGATCAGCGTGCTGCCCGGCTGAACGGTCGCGTCGAGCGTGTACGCGGGCGTCAGCGCGACGTTCGCGTCGCTCGCCGCCTGGCGCAGCATCGAGCGGTCGCGCACCACGCCGAGCACCGTCTGCACGAGCGTGCCGTCCGGACCGAGCGCGTCCAGCGTGCCGGGCAGGTCGCCGTTCGTCACCGACGTGTCCGGGCGCAGCACGAACCGGATCGTCGTCTGCTGGTCCTCGGAGCTGCTCTGCCGACGCGGTCACGGCGCCCAGCACCGCCAGCGCGGCCAGCTGCCGCGACGACCCACCACCTGCGCGCGACCCGTGACGGGAGAGCGGAGAGATCCATCTCAGTAGGCCCCCTTCGATGCGAATACGGAACGGATGGTCGCCAGCACCAGCAGGACGTTGAGCGCGAAGCGAGTGCGTGCGAACCTGGCCGATGTCGAGCCGGCAGCGGTCGGCGAAGTCCATCGTGCCCCGGCCCTCCGCCTGCCAGCGGCCGACGATGCCGGGGGTGACCTCGAGCCGCTCGCTCTGCCAGAGCCGGTAGTCGGCGAGCTGGACCGAGCAGGGTCGCGGGCCGATCAGCGTCATCTGGCCGCGCAGCACGTTGTAGAGCTGGGGCAGCTCGTCCAGCGAGGTCTTGCGCAGCACCCGTCCCAGGCGCGTGACGCGCGGATCGTCGGCGATCTTGAAGTCCGGCCACGTCATCGTGTTGAGGTGCCTGAGCTGCTCCTTCATGCGGTCGGCGTCGCGCGTCATGCTGCGCAGCTTCAGGAGCTCGAACGGCCGGCCGTCGCGCCCGAGGCGCTTGATCCGGACGAACGCGGGGCCGCGGCGAGTCGAGCTTGACCGCGAGGGCGAGCGCCCCGACGAGCGGCACGGTGAGCGGGGCGGTCGCCATGAGCACGAGCACGTCGACCGCGCGCCGCAGCGGCAGGTCGAGCCCGCGCGCCTCGACGAGGACGGCGGGCAGCTCGCCGCCGCCGACGGGCTGGGGGGCCGGCGAGCGGCGCGGCTCGCGCATGCGGGGGCCGGCGTCGCCCGGCCAGGGCCGCTGGCGCGAGCGCGCCACCTCTTTCAGCACGGCAAACGTCTGCCCGTCCTCGGGGAAGGTCGCTACGCCCAGCAGCAGCCCGGGCGGCTCGGCCGCCAGCGCTCGCCCGAGCACCGCCGCGGCGACCCGGGCGTCGGCCCCCGGCAGCACGACCACGACGCCGCCGGCCGCCAGCCGGACGACCGCGTCGGTGACGCGCAGGTAGGGGAGCAGCTCGTGCACGACGCGTGCGAGGCGACGCGACGACCGGCGCGGCTCGGAGAAGGACACGAGCGCGACCGAGAGCGGCAGCTCCTCGCGCCGCACGCGGGCGAAGTCGCGCGCGATCGGGTCGGTCGGCGCGCTCGTGCGGCCGTCGGGCAGCAGGTACGTCGAGATCCCGTCCGAGAGCGCTGCGATCCTGTCGACGAAGATCATCAGAGCGGCCGCGAGGCCGACGTACGCGACGAGGTCCCCGGCGCCGTAGCGAACCGCGTAGAGGGCGACGAGGCCCAGCGCGGCGGGCCAGGTGACCCAGGCCGGCAGCCGGGCTGCACGGCCGGCGAGCACGACGCCCTGGGCGGCCAGGATCGCGGCAAAGCCGAGCAGCCACGGTCCGTTGGCCGCCGACAGGGCGACCGACGCCAGGGCAGCCAGCGAGCAGCCGGCCATCCACATCACCAGCAGCATCCGGCCCCCGATTGCGCGTCGCTCAACTGAGCCGCGCCTGCGCGCTCGCCATGCGCTGGGTTTACCCCTTATTGCGGAGAAACATCACCTCCTAGGACGAATTCGTCCCAACTTCGCATAGCTTCAACGCGCCAAATTCAGGCGGATGCGGCTGCGAGAGCCTCCGAGCGATCCCGGTAGAGGCGCAGCCGGGTCACCTTGCCCTCGGCCACGCGCACGAGCCAGGCGGACCGCGTGTCGACCGCCGCTCCGCTGGCGCGGCCCTGCCCGCTGACCCGCACGAAGGCCACGACACGGTCGCCGGACACGAGCAGCTCCTCGATCTCGACGCTGAAGCCGCCCCAGGTCTCCGAGATCTCGCTTCGGAAGCGGCGGGCGCCGTCCAGGCCGCGGTACACCGCCGGGTTCAGGATGCGGTCGGAGGCGTCGATCTCGACGTCCGGCGAGAAGTAGGTGGGCAGCGCGTCGTCGTCGCCCGCGTCCCAGGCCTCGAAGCCGCGCCTGACGATCTCGGCGTTGTCCCGCGTCATCTCCTGCAAACCTTCCCACGTGAGCGACGACGCCCAGGCCCTGCGCGAGCTCGAGGCGGTGCCGCTCGGCCTGCCGCCCGGGCTCGAGCTGTCGTGGCTCGGCGTGTCGGGCTACCGGCTCACCTACGAGGGCGTCTCGCTGTTCATCGACCCGTACGTCTCGCGCGTGCCGCTGCGCTCGCTGCTGCTGCGCCGCGTGGCGCTGCCGGACGAGGCGCTGATCGACCGCTACGCGGGCGCGCCGGGCAGCGTCGCCGGGGTGCTCGTCGGGCACACCCACTTCGACCACGCCGTCGACGCGCCGGCGATCGCCCGCCGCCATCGAGCCAAGGCCTACGGCTCGGAGTCGCTGACCCGGCTGATGCGGCTGCACGGCCTCGGCGAGCTGGCCGTCGAGGTCGAGCCGCACCGTCGCTACGAGATCGGCCCGTTCGTCGTCCGCTTCGTCCCCAGCCGCCACTCGAAGCTGCTCTTCGGGCGCAAGGTCCCGATGGACGGCGAGCTGACCTGCGACCACCTCGACGGGCTCGCACCGGGCGCCTACCGCTGCGGGGCGGTCTGGGGCATCCGCATCGAGGTCGCGGGCGTGAGCCTCTACCACCAGGGCAGCGCCAACCTCGACGACGCCGAGCTGCGCGACGAGCCCGTCGACGTGTTCCTCGCGGGCGTCGCGGGGCGCAGCGTCACGCCGCGCTACTGGGAGCGGATCCTGCCGCGGCTCGACCCGCGTGTGCTCGTGCCGACCCACTACGACAACTTCTTCTCGCCGCTCGGCCGCCCGCAGGACTTCGTCCGGCGCGTCGACCTCGCGGCGGTGCCCGGCGAGGTGGCCGCCGCCGCGCGCGACACGCGCGTGGCGGCGCTGCCACGGGTCGACGGGGGCTGACCGTCAGCAGGTTGCAATCCGCACGAGATCCGGCTTAGGCTCGCCTGACCGCTGTAATCTCCAAGGAGGCATCCATGGGCAGGGGCAGGGAATGGTTGGTGCCGCTCACCGGCGCCGGGTTCATCCTCGTCGGGATCGTCAGCTTCCTCGTCGGTGGGGAGCCGAAGAGCGCCGACGACCCCGTCAGGGAGATCGTGGCGTTCTACGTCGACAACAAGGACTCCGTGCAGGCCGGCGCCTTCATCGGCGTCCTGGCCAGCGTGCTGCTGGTGTTCTTCGGCGCCTACCTGCGCGGGTTCCTGCGGGCCGCGGCGGGAGAGGGTGAGACCCTCTCGCTGGTCGCCTTCGTCGGAGTGGCCATCGTGGCGGTCGGCTTCGCGATCGACTCGACGATCCTGATCGCGCTCAGCGAGGCCGCTGACGACATCAGCCCCAGCGCGGTGCAGGCGCTCCAGGCGCTGTGGGACAACGACTTCGTCCCGATCGCCCTCGGCACGGAGCTGTTCCTCTGGGGGACCGGGATCTCGGTGATCCGCAGCGGAGCGCTGCCCAGGTGGCTCGGCTGGGTCATGGTGCTGCTCGGCGTGATCGGGTTCACGCCGCTCGGCTTCGTCTCCGCGATCGGCTCCGCGCTCCTGGTGCTCGTGCTCAGCGTGATGCTCGCCGTGCGGGCGCGCCGGGTCGAGGTCGCCGCCTAGCGCCGCCCGACCAGACCCAGCAGGTCGTTAACCGACGCGTCGCGCGAGGTCAGCGGGCGCAGCCCGAAGCGGCGCTCGATCGTCGCCAGGATCGAGGTCGTGTCGTACTGCGTGCCGTCGACGCTGAAGCGCTTGTGCAGCCTCGGCGAGAGCACGAGCGCCGGGATCCGGGTGCCGGGGCCCCACTCGTCGTGCGGTCCACGCGTGCCGCCCTGGCCGGGCGGCGGCACGTGGTCCCAGGCGCCGCCGAACTCGTCGTAGGTCACGACCACGAGCGTGCGCTTCGCGCAGCGGCTGTTCTCGACCGTCGCGCAGCAGGTCGACGAGATGGTCGGAGCCCGTGCCGACGCTCGCGTAGCCGGGGTGCTCGTTCTCCGCCCCGACGGGCTTGATGAAGCTGACCGGCTTGAGCTCGCAGTCGCGCCGCGAGCCCTTGGCCGCGTCGAGGAACTCCTGCTCGTCGCGCAGGTGCGCCGCCCGCGCGGCCGTCCCGGGCGCGAACGAGGCGAAGTAGTTGAGCGGCTGGTGGTGGTACTGGAACAGCTTGTCCGGGCAGTTCGGGAACGACTCGCTTGACCGCCGCGTTCGGGTCGGAGCAGGTCGGGCCGGTGCCGTTGGTCCAGCCCGGCGCGCCGACGTCACCGTTGGCGTTCGACCACCCGCCCGAGTACCAGGCCCAGTCGATCCCCTTGCCGCTGAGCCGGTCGCCGATCGTCGGCGCTGTCTGCGCCGGCAGGCGGCGCGTGACCGCCGTGCCCGGCGCGTACGGCTGGTACGGGGGCTGGATCGTGTTGACCGCGAAGTCGCCGCAGGCGGTGCCGGGCAGGCGTCGGGTCGCGCCCCGGTCCCGGGTCACAGGAGGCCGTCAGCGCCTGGTCCTTCACGGTCGCCCCGGGAGTCGGCGTGTAGAGCGGATAGCTGATCGGCATGCCGTTGCCGTCGACCACCGAGTGGAGGTCGTCGCCGCCGCCGTCGTTGACGGCGTCCGGCCAGACGGGCGTGGCCGCCGCGGCCAGCCACTGGTGGTTCAGGAACGACCCGCCGAAGGCCGCCTGGAAGAAGTTGTCGGCGATCGCGTAGCGCGGATGGCCGGGCCGGTGCAGGTAGCGGTAGATCGGCAGCTCGCGCGTGTCGTAGGTCCCCATCGTCAGGCCGACCGCGTCGCTGCCGGTCACGTAGCGGTCCTGCTTCCCGCCGTCGAGCTGGTACTGCTCCTGGTAGAAGCGGTGGACGAGGTCGCGCGTGCACCCGCCCTCCAGGCCCTCGCCCTTCTCGATGCCGTTCGGTGAGAACACGCCGGGCGGCGGGCAGGTCGTGTCCATCGGGGCGATGAAGTCGTCGATCGAGAACGGCGCGTTGCGGAAGTGGCTGGTCGCGTCGCAGTCCGCGGGCAGCGGCGGTGAGGTCAGGTTGACGTCGTCCTGTTGGAGGCAGTCGTAGGGCTCGCCGTCCTGGTCCACCTGGACGGTGTGCGCCCGGTCCGCCCGGCCCAGGCCGTTCACGCCCTCCCAGCCGCCGTACAGGTTGTCGAAGCTGTGGTTCTCCTGGTAGACGACGACGATGTGCTCGATGCCGCGCTTGTCGTGCCTGTCGTGCCTGTCGTGTTGTCGTGCTTGCCGTGTGCGGCGGCGCCGGACGGGGCGAGCAGCGCGAGCGAGGCGGCGACGGTCAGGGCGAGCAGGGCAAGCGGGCGGCGGCGCATATCTGGCGCGTACCCGGTCGGTCACCAAACATCCACATGCGCGGGCTTGCGGCGCGCCGTCGAGCTCAGGCCTGCGCCGGAGCCGCGGCCCCGCTGAGCCGCTCGGCCAGCGCGTCCGAGGCCATCACCTCGGAGAACATCGGATAGTCGAAGCGGATCGCGTTCTCGTGCTCCTCCGGCGAGGTCGCCGCGACGCAGTCCGAGAGCGTGATCACCTCGTAGCCCTTCTCGTACCCGGTCCGCATCGTCGACTCGACGCAGCAGTTCGTGAGGAAGCCACCCAGCGCGATCGTCGTGATCCCGCGGGCCCGCAGGATGAAATCGAGGTTCGTGGTGGCGAACGTGTCGAGGCCGCGCTTGCCCTCGACCACCACGTCGCCCTCCTGCGGAGACAGCGTGTCGACGATCTCGGCGCCCCACTCGCCCTTGACGAACGCGGTCGAGTCGACGACGCCCTTGAGGATCCCGTAGGGGTGCTCGGACAGCTCCCCGTAGCCCGGCGCGAAGGTGATCGGGGCGTGGACGATCGTGGCGCCCGCCGCCCGCGCCGCCTCCACCAAGGCCCGCGTGTTGTCGATCATGCCGGTCTGCTCCATGACGTCCTTCACCGCGTCGTGGAGCACGCCGCCCTCCGATGTGAAGTCGTTCTGGAACTCGATCAGGACGACTGCGGTGTGCTTCGGATCGATCGCCATGGGACGATCGTAGCGCCGGCTGCGACCATCCATGACGTGATCGAGGTCACCCATTTCACCGACCCTGGCTGCCCCTGGGCGTACTCGGCGATGCCGGCGCACACGACGCTGCGCTGGCGCTACGGCGACCAGCTGCGCTGGACGCCGGTGATGATCGGCCTGACGGAGGACGCCGCCCAGTACGAGGCGCGCGGCTACACGCCGACGCGCTCGGCGGTCGGCTACGCGCGCTTCCGGCGCTTCGGCATGCCGTTCCAGATCACGCCCAAGGCCAGGCTGAGCGCGACCTCGCCGGGCTGCCGCGCGGTCGTCGCAACCCGCCTGAGCGCGCCGGAGCTCGAGGACGCCGCGCTGCGCTCGCTGCAGTACGCGCAGTTCACGACGACGGGCACGCTGGACGACACGGAGACGCTGCGCTCGGCGCTCGCCGGTGTCCACGGGCTCGACGCCGACGCGATCGTCGGCCGCATCGACGAGCCCGAGGTGGTGGCCGCCTACGAGGCCGACCGCGCCAGGGCGCGCACCGCCGCCGGCTCGCCGACCGAGTTCCAGGGCAAGGCGGCCAGCACGGACGGGCCGGTGCGCTACACGGCGCCGTCGCTGCTGTTCGCCGGCGAGGACGGCCGCTCGCTCGAGGCGGGCGGCTTCCAACCGATCGAGGCCTACGACGTGATCGTCGCCAACCTGGACCCGGAGCTGGAGCGCCGCCCGCCCCCCGAGGACCCGGTCGACGTCCTGAGCCGGTTTCCCTATCCGCTCAGCACCGCCGAGGTCGCGGCCGTGATGACCGAGCACCTCGGCGTGCCGGACACGGCCGGCGTCGAGGCGGCCCTGGTCGCCGCGACGGGCGAGGGCCAGGTCGAGCGCCGGCCGGCGGGGGAGGGGTCGGTGTGGAGCCTCAGTCCAGGCGGATCTTGAAGGTGAAGCGGTCCCCGCTCGGGCTCTGCGCCACGCGCACCGTCCCGCGCGCGCTGTCGTAACGGCCGGTCCCGCCCGTGATCGCCTGGTCGTAGGTGAGCGTGCCCGACAGGCTGGGCTGCTCGAGCTGGACCATCAGGCGCCCGCCCGGCAGCTTGTAGACGCCGGTGCAGATCGAGCTCGGGTCGAACAGGCGGACGCACGTGGCCGAGTCGCTGCCGATCTGCTTGCCGCGGGCGTTGTAGAGCTTCTCGGTGAAGACGAGCACGTCGCCCGGCGAGTCGCCGGCCGGCGCGTTGTCGATCACCCGGATCTGGTCGAGCTTCGACGTCGCCTTGATCGTCAGCTTCCCGTGGTGTCCCTTGGCCGCCGCCGGGCCGGCAGCCAGCGCGAGAGCCGCGGCGGCTGCCAGCGCGATCCCGGTGCGGGTCATGCGCTCCGCTCGATCTTCACCTCGCAGACGTCCACCGAGGCGCGCGTCCCGGGGGTCTCGGCGGCGTCCATCTGCTCGAGGACCGCGTTCCCGTCGAGCAGCTTCTGCTCGTCGTCGAAGAACCCGATGAAGATGGCGGTGCCCTGACGTTCGTCGACGAGCAGCTGCATGCCGACAGAGTCGACTCCGGGCGGTGGCCCGTCGGACTCCTCGACGCGGCTGACGACCGCCGCGATCCGTTCCGGGGTGGCGTCGGTGAACCTGACCACTCGTGCGTACATCACGGCTCCTTGGGTCGTGGGTCGGCTGCCTGCTGACCCTCTCGCATCGCCGCAGCCCAAATCAACCCTGCTCGGGCCTCGCGGTCGTGAGGGCGAGGAACTCCTGACGAGAGCGCGCGTCGTCGCGGAGCAGCCCGTGGAGGGCGGAGGTGACGGTCCTGGGCGGTCGTGGTCGATGGTCATGGGGTCTTTAGCGCCCGCGCGACGCCGGCTCTTACCTCGAGGCCGCGCTCAGCCGCCTGAAGCCTGAACTGCGGCGTCCTCGTCGAGGAAGACGCGCACGCGCGCGATCCGGTCGCCCTGGACCCGGACCAGGTGGTAGACGGCCGCCAGCGTCGCCGAGTCGCCCCGCTCCATCCGCCAGGTGAGCGACACCAGCACCTCGTCGCCGGCGGGGCGGACGTCGTCGATGTCGGCCCAGGTGCCGCCGGTGGTCGCGACCACGTCCTCGAGGCGGGCGACGACGGCCTCGCGGCCGGTCCACAACTGCGCGTCGGGCAGCTCCGGCGCGTCGTGCACCTCGACGTCGTCGGTGGCGAACTCGAGGAAGGCGCGGGGGCCGCGCGCGTTCCAGGCCCGGTAGGCCGTTTCGACGAGACTTGCATCGGCCGTCGATGGCACGGTCATCCTTGTACCACGATGAGCGTGGAGCGCAGTCAGGAAATAGGAGTGGTCGGCGCCGGCATAGTCGGGCTGTCGACGGCTTACGCGCTGCGCGAGCGCTCCGCCTCCGTGCGCGTCTACGACAGCGGCCTGCCGGGAAGCGGTCAGTCGACCGGCGAGACGCGCATCTTCAGGCACGCCCACGACGATCCGAGGCTGGTGGAGTTCGCGCGCGAGAGCCGGGCGGTCTGGGACGAGTGGGGCCAGCGGCTGGGCGTCGAGCTCGTCTCGCGCGACGGGGCGATCGCGATCGGGCCCGCCGTCGAGCGCCGCCTCGCGCTGCTCGAGCAGGCCGGCGTCCGCGCGCGGGCGATCGCGCGCTCCGACCTGGCCGAGCGGCTGCCGCAGCTGGCCGGCTACGAAGGGCCAGCGATGCTGGACGAGGACGGCGGCGCGATCCGCGTGCGCGCCGCGATCGCCGGCCTCGCCGGCGAGCTGGGCGACGCGGTCGTCAACGACGAGGTCATCTCCCTGCGCCCGACCGCCTGGGGCACCGTCGAGCTGCGCTGCCGCGGCCGGCGCGCGGAGCACTCGCGCGTCGTCGTGTGCGCGGGCACCGGGAGCGCACGGCTCGCGCGGTCGATCGGCGTGGCGCTGCCGCTGCGGCTGTCCGCGCACGCGCGCGCGACGTTCGAGGTCCGCGACCACTCCCGGCTGATGGCCTGTCTCCAGGACGGCAGCGGTGAGTTCGGCGAGCCGGCCGTCTACGGCACCCCGCTGCCCGGCAACGAGCGCTACGCGGTCGGGATCGCAGAGAACGTCGCGGTCACCGGCGACGCGCTCGATCCCGACCAGCTGTCCGCGCTCGCCGAGCGCGCCGGCGACTACGTCCGCCGGGCGCTGCCAGGACTCGACCCGGACCCCGTGGCGTTCGTCCATTGCTGGATCACGGAGCTGCCGTGGGGTGACGACGGAATGGCCGTGTGGGAGGCCGATGATCTCCTCTTCGCGGCGGGTCACAACCTCTTCAAGCAGGCGCCGGCCCTGGGGCGGGCGCTCGCCGGCGCGGCGCTGGGCGACGACCTGCCGGCGCAGCTGCGCCCGGAGGCCGAGCTGGGCGCCGGCTGACCTGGCGGCTCACTGCCCGACTAGCATCTCGGCATCGCCCATTCGGTCAAGCGCCACCTGGAGGTCGACGCGGGCGAGTACGACGTCCAGATTCGGCGCTTCATCCCGTGGTACGACGACATGCTGGCCACCGGGGTCGAGCTGCTCGCCGCGCTGGCGCCCCCGACCGCGCACGTGCTCGACCTCGGCGGCGGGACGGGTGCGCTCTCGGCGGCGGTGCTCGACGGCCTGCCGCAGGCGCGCGTCACGCTGCTCGACGTGGACGGGGCGATGCTCGACGAGGCGCGGCGTCGGCTCGCGCCGTTCGGCGAGCGCGTCGAGTTTCGCGAGGGCTCCTTCCTCGAACCGCTGCCCGCCGCCGACGCCGTGGTGGCCTCGCTGGCGCTCCACCACGTCCACGACATGGACGTCAAGACCGACCTCTACCGCGCGATCCGCGCCGCGCTGGCCCCAGGGGGCGCGTTCATCAACCTCGACGCGGCCATCACAGAGGGCGCCAGGCTGAACGCGCTGACCTTCGACCTGTGGGCGGCGCGCATGGGCGAGCACGGCATCGCCGACGCCGAGGCCCGCGGCCACTTCGCCGCGTGGGCGGACGAGGACCGCTACTTCCCGCTGGACGAGGAGCTGGCGGCCCTGTGGCGCGCCGGGTTCGCGGAGGTCGACTGCCTCTGGCGGCGCGGGTCGTCGGCCGTCTGCTGCGCGGTCAGCTAGGAAGCGGCCCGCCCGCCAGCGCGACGGCGGCGCCGGTCGCGCCTGCGAGCAGCAGCGTGAGGACGACGCCGCGACGCAGCAGCAGCAGGAGCACGGCCGCGGCGGCCAGGACGGGGAGCTGCCAGGGCTCGCCGATCGCCGCGGCCAGGGGTAGCGCGGAGCCGATGATCGCGCCGACCGCCGCGGGGGCCGCGCCTCCGAGGAACGCTGCGGCGACCGGGCTGGCGATCAGCCGCTCGAACCGGTCGGCGCCCATGAGGACGAACGCGAAGGAGGGAGCGAAGGCGACGCCGGACGCGAGCAGGGCGCCGGTCACCCCGTGCGCGGCATACCCGACCGCCGCGATAGTGGCCACGACCGGCCCTGGGGTCACCTGTCCGAGGGCCACGGCGTTGACGAACTCGGCGTTGGTCATCCAGTGGTGGGCGTCGACGGCGTCGCCCTGCATCAGCGGGACGATCACGAAGCCGCCGCCGTAGGCGAGCGCGCCGACCTTGAACGCGGTCCAGGCGAGCGCGCCCAGCCCGCCGGTCGCCATCGCCGCCGCGAGCGGCCAGGGGAGCGCCGTCGCGGTCAGCTGGAACCCGCGACGGGCGAGCAGCTCCACGCCGCCACAGGCGAGCAGGACCAGCACCAGCCACGGTCCGGTGATCGCGGCGGCGATCGCCCCGGCCAGGCCGTAGGCGATCACGCGCCCGCGCCGTCGGGACGGCGTGCGGCTCCCAGATCGGCGCCGCGAGCTCCAGGCCCGCGTGCACGGCGACGGCCGCGACGGCCGCGCCTGCGCCCGCGCCAGCGCCGCGCAGCCAGGCCGGCGGCGCCGACCCGAGGAACGCGGCCGACAGCGGCAGCATGATCAGGACGGCCGGCAGGACGAAGCACGCGCCGCCGAGCAGCGCGCCCGCCGTCCCGCGCAGTCGCCACGCGCAGTAGATCGCGAGCTGGGTGGAGCTCGGACCGGGGAGCAGGCTGGTCGCGGCGATCGCGCGCTCGAAGTCCTCCTCTCGGAGCCAGCGGCGGCGCCTCACGCACAGCTCTCGCAGCAGCGAGATGTGCGCGGGCGGCCCCCCGAAGCCCGTGATCCCGATCCGTCCCCACTCGAGGACGATCGTGCGCAGGCCCGGGCGCTGTGTGCCGACGGCGCTCAGGCGGCCGGTTGGAACAGCTCGACGGGATTGCCCGACGGATCGTCGAGCACGATCTGAGAGCCACCCGGGCCGGTGACGACGTCGCTGCGGAACGTGACGCCGGCGGCGCGCAGGCGCTCGACCTCCGCCGCCAGGTCCTCCACGACAAGGTGGATGCGGTTCCAGCCGCCCGGCTCGGGAGTGCGCCCGTCGGGCAGCGTGCGGCCGCCCGAGCTGGCGGCGCCGCTGAGCAGCAGGCGCAGCGGGCCGCGGACGACGTCGGCGAAGGCGGGCAGCGCGGTCATGCGCACCGTGAACCCGAGATGGGTCGTGTAGAAGGCGATCGACGCTTCGACGTCGGTGACGATGTAGCGGACGCCGGCGAGTTGTTCGTCCATCAGTTGCTCTCCGGGGTCGTCGGGCGCAGGGCGAGGACGTGCAGGAAGAACCCGATCCGCTCGGTCAGCTCGTCGGCCACCCGGTCGAAGGCGGCGGGGCCGTCGGGCGCGCCGGCCGGGTCGGGCACGCTCCAGTGGACGGTGTGCGGGCTGCCCGGGAAGTCGGGGCAGACCTCCCGCACGCGGTCGCAGAGGCTGATCACGTGGTCGAACCGCTCGGCGGCGAACACCGACAGGTGCTTGCTCTGCGCCGCGCCGATGTCGATTCCGCGCTCGCGCATGACCCGGATCGCGTCGGGGTGCACGGGCTTGGGGCGGCTGCCGGCGCTGAACGCCGCCGTGCGATCGGGCGCGAGGTCGCGCAGCAGCGCCTCGGCGATCTGAGACCGCCCGCTGTTTCCGGTGCACAGGAAGAGCACGCGCGCGTGGGTGGTCGGCTGCGCCTGCGGGGCGACGACCCGGAGCGCGGGGTGGAGCTCCGCGGCGGTCTGCGAGAAGCGCTCCTGCCAGCGAGCGAGGTCCGCGCGGTAGTAGGTGTCCCGGCCGTCGAACGAGCTGCGCCGGGTCGTGACCAGCCCGTCGGAGCGCAGCCGGCCGAGGTGGTAGGAGACCAGGCTCTGGCGCTCGTCGAGCAGGCCGGTGAGCTCACGTACGCGCAGGTCGCCGCGAGCGAGCTCGCGCAGGATGGCGAAGCGCAGCGGGTGCCCGGCGAGGTCGAGGAACGGCGGGAGCGTTCTCGGAGACGCCACCATCGCACGGCACGATACATCAAACCGGTTTGATGGATGTAACGTGCCGCGCATGACACCCGCCGACGACATCGAGGAGCGCGTGCGAACGCTCTGGCAGAAGGCGTTCAACGAGCGCGAGCTCGACGCACTGGACGCGGTCACGGCGCCCGAGTTCGTGAACCACAACGCGCTGCCGGGCACGCCGCCCGGGCCCGAGGGTCACCGCCAGGTCGTCGAGCGGCTGTGGACGGCCTTCCCCGACGCGCGCTTCGAGATCGAGCACCTGGGCAGCGACGGCGACACCGTGATCTGCGTCGGGAGGATGTCGGGGACCCACGAGGGCACGCTGCTCGGGGTCCCCGCGACCGGCAGGAAGGTCGAGTGGCGCCAGTGCCACCTGTACCGCTTCGACGCCGAGCGGCCGCGCCGTGGAGCACGACGCGATCCGCGACGACGTGGGCCTGCTGCGCCAGCTCGGCGAGCCGGCGGACGCCTCAGCGCCAGCGGCAGGGTCCGGGGTAGCCCGAAGCTCCGGAGGACGCCGGAGTCGCTGAACCACGTGATCGCCTCGATCGCGTCGGCCGCCAGCGTCAACACGATCATTCCGTAGGGCCGGGCGACGGGGGCGTGCGGGTCGGGGAGGTAGCAGCCGAACGCGGGCTGGGTGTTCGCCCGGGTCGGCACGACGCGCAGGGCCGCCCCGCGCAGCTCCGCGCGCTGACGGAGGAAGGCGGCGATCGCGTCGTGGCCCTGGTACTCGAGCGGCTGGGGCGGCATCGTGAGCAGGGCATCGTCGGTCAGCAGGGCTACGACGTCGTCGACGTCGCCGCTCTCGACCGCGTCGGCGAAGCGCGCCACGAGCTCGCGCTCGCGTGGGGAATCCGGCAGCGGTGAGCGGTCCCGGTCGGCGGCCGGCAGCCTGCCCCGGAGGGTCGACCGCGCGCGCTGGAGAGCTCCCTTGACCGACGCATCGCTCGCGTCGAGCATGCTCGCCACCTCGCCGGCGCGGAAGCCGAGCACGTCACGCAGCACGAGCACGACGCGCTGCCGCGGCGGAAGGCTCTGCAGGGCGACGATGAACGCGAGCTCGATCGACTCTCGGGCCTCGTAGCGGTCCGCCACGTCGTCGAGCAGGAAGTCCGGGTACGGCTCGAACCAGACGGGCTCGCTCCGGCGGGTGGGCTCTGGTGAATCGACCATGGGCTGTACCTCCTGTGGGCGGCGCGACCGGTCCCGCAGCGCGTTCAGGCAGCGGTTCGTCGCGATCCGATAGAGCCAGCTGCGCACCGAGGCCCTCCCCTCGAACCGATCGAGCGCGCGCCAGGCGGCCAGGAACGTCTCCTGAACGAGATCCTCGGAGTCCTGCAGCGAGCCGACGATCCGGTAGCAGTGGACCTGCAGCTCGCGCCGGTAGGGCTCGGCCAGCGTGCGGAAATCGTCTTCTCCACTCACGTCATGACGAATGACACCAGCTCAGCCCGGAACGGATCGGCCGTTCCGTTCTCGGCGGCGGCGGTGTCCGAACGGGTAGGACCGAATACGAAAGGAGCCGACATGAACCTGCCACCGATCGTGTCTCAGCCGGAATGGAAGGCCGCGCGCGAAGAGATGCTGGTGAAGGAGAAGGAGCTGACCCACGCGCGCGACGCGCTTGCCGCGGAGCGCCGCCGGATGCCGAGGATGGCCGTCGAGAAGGAGTACGCGTTCGAGGGCCCGGACGGCCCGGCGACCCTGCTCGACGTGTTCGAGGGGCGCCGGCAGCTGATCGTCTACCGGTTCTTCTTCGAGCCGGGCGTCGCCGGCTGGCCCGAGAGCGGCTGCCCCGGCTGCTCCTGGATCGCCGATCAGGTCACCCACCCCGCGCATCTGAACGCCCGCGACACCACGATCGCGTTCATGTCGCGCGCGCCGCAGCCCGACCTGCAGCGCTGGAAGGCGCGGATGGGCTGGGAGGTCATCCCGTGGTACACGCTGACCGATGACTTCGACGCCGACTTCGACGTCGATCTGTGGCACGGCACGAACGTCTTCCTGCGGGACGACGACCAGATCTTCCGCACCTACTTCGTCGACGGTCGCGGCGACGAGGCCCTCGGCGGACTCTGGGCCTACCTGGACATCACCGCGCTCGGACGCCAGGAGGAGTGGGAGGACTCGCCGGAGGGCTACCCGCAGAGCCCGGACGGTTGGGTCAGGCGCCACGACGAGTACGACGTGCCGGCCGAGACGGAGGCGGCGATCGAAGGCGCCATGGCCGAGCAGAGGGAGCGCTACCGCTCCGCGCACCCCCGCTCGAGCTCCTGATCGCGGCTCACAGATCGAGCACCACGTCGTCGCGCGGCCGCGAGCAGCAGATCAGCGCGCTGCCGTCGGCGGGGGGCTCGACGGGGTCGGGGCTGTAGTCGACGGCGCCGGCGATGAGGGTGGTCTCGCAGTTGTGGCAGACCCCGGTGCGGCACGACCAGCGGACGGGGACGTCGCACGCCTCGGCGAGCTCGAGCAGGCTCCCGTAGTCGCCGCTCCACGGGATGGCGAGGTCGCTGCGGGCGAACTCGATCGTGGGGCCGTCTCCCGGCGGGCCGTCGGGTGGGTGGGGCGGCCGCGCGGGTGTCGCCGCGATACCCGGCGTCAGACCCGCCGCCGGCCCGAACGGCTCGGTGTGGATCCGCGAGGCGTCGATCCCGAGCGCCGCCAGACCGGCGCTGATCTCGTCCATGAACTGCGCCGGCCCGCACAGGTAGGCCTCGGCTTCACGCGGCGGCTCGAGCTCGGCCAGCAGCGAGGCGGTGAGCCGGCCCGCGCCGTCGAAGTCGCGGCCTTCGAGGTCGCTCGGGCCGGGCCGGCTGTAGTACACGTGGGCGCGCGCCTTCGCGAGCGACGCGAGGAGGGTCCGGGTCTCGGCGGCGAACGAGTGATCGCGGCTGCTGCGGGCGCCGTGCAGCCACCAGATCTCCCGCTCGGAATGCTCCTGCGCAAGCGCCTGCAGCATCGCCAGCACCGGCGTGGCGCCGATCCCGGCGCTGATCAGCAGCACCGGCGCGTCCGTGCGGTCGAGGATGAACGTGCCACGCGGCGCCGCGACGTCGAGCTGGTCGCCGATCGACAGCCGGCTGTGCAGATAGCCGCTGGCGACGCCCTCGTGCTCGCGCTTGACGGTGATGCGGTAGTAGCCGGCGTCGGGCGGCCCCGAGAGGGAGTAGTTGCGCAGCGCCGACCGCTGCCCCTCGTCGGGCTGGATGCGGAGCGTGAGGTACTGGCCCGGGTGCGGCGCCGGAAGCGGCTCGCCGTCGGGGTCCTCGAGGCGGATCGAGATGACGGAGTCGCCCTCCGGCTCGATCCCGGTCACCGCCAGGCGGCGGAAGCCGGGCCAGGCGGGCGGCGGGCTGGCCGCGACCAGGCCGGCGTTCCCGCCGCCGGGCTCGCCGTCGAGCAATGCCTGAAACGACGCCTGCCAGCCGGCGCTGAGGGCCGGGATCCGCAGCGCCCGCAGCAGCTGCTGGCGCGGGTGGCTGGGGAGATAGAGGAGCGCGCTGAGCTCGGAGACGGTCATCTGCTCCGGGCCGGAGGCGACCTTGACGATCTCGTCCCCCGCCTGCACGTCGCCCTCCTCGAGCACGCGGAAGTAGAAGCCCGGACGCCGGTGCGATACGAGCAGCGCGGGGATGCGGGGATCGTTCAGCCGGATGCCGACGCGGTAACAGGTCACACGGGGTTGCGTGACCTCGAAGACGGCGGCGCCGATCTGGAAGCGGTCGCCGACGCAGACCTCGTCGTCGCCCAGTCCCTCGACGGTGAAGTTCTCGCCGAACTGTCCATGGACGAAGTCGTCCCGACCGAGCTCGCGCTCCCAGTAGCGGTAGGAGTCGATCTGGTAGACGAAGACGGCGCGCTGCTCGCCACCGTGCCCGGCGAGGTCGCCCTGTCCGTCCCCGTCGACGTTGAGCCTGCGCACTCGGCGAGGTCCGGCTACGGCGTCCTTGAAGACGCCGGTGAAGACGGTCTTGCCCTGCCAGGGCACGTCCTTCGGCATGCCGACGTTGACCGCCAGCAGGGTGCCGGCTCGGCGGCCAGGCTCAGCTGGGGCGTCCGCCTCGTCCATGCCCCGCAATACTGCCGGGTCCGATCCGCGAACTGCGCCTAGGAGAGAGACCAAGCATGCTGCCGACGTTGCTCCGGAGAACGCGTGACCTCATTCCGCTCGCGGGTGCACTGGCCACGCCGGTGCGGCCAGCACCACCATCCGGAGCTGCTTCTCGGCGATCCGCCGGATCTCCCGTTCGGCGGCCGGGCTGTTCGGCGGGCGCGTCCAGGAGCGCCTCGACGATCGACACCATCGCGTTCACGATCAGGCCGGCCATCACGTGCAGGTCCTCGCTGCTCCACTCGTCCATGTAGGGGAAGCGGACGAGGTCGGTGGCCAGGTCGCTCGCGAACAGCCGGATCTCGGTACGGATCGCGTGGCGTATGGGGGCCACACCGCTGAAGCGCTCGCGGGCGATGAACGTGAAGTGCGAGCCGGTTCTCGTGGACGTGGCGGACGAGGATCTCAACCGAATTGCGGATCACCTGCTCGAAGGTCGAGAGGTCCGCGCGCGCCGCCCGGATCATCTCGCGCAGCGTGCGGAAGGACTCGTCGATCAGAGCCAGCCCGAGCTCCTCCATGTTGTCGAAGTGCCGGTAGAAGGCAGTGGGCACTACGCCCGCCTCGCGCGTGACCTCGCGCAGGCTGAGACCGGAGAAGCTCTGATCCTCCAGCAGCCGTAGCGCGGCCTGCAGCAGGTCCTGCCGCGTGCGCTGCTTGCGCTCCTCGACGCGTTCTCGGGCGTACGGAGTGTTCACGGTCGAAGTGTGACGAAGCTCACGGATGGCGGTGTTACGGCTTCCTCGAGAGGAGGGTACTCTGTGCACAGTTGTACACTGAAACGGATAGACCCTCGCCATGCCGATGACCAAGACCACCACCCGCCTGCTGCGTTCCCGCCTGCTCGAACGCGCTCACGTTCCCGCACGGGATCGAGCGCTATGTGGAGCTCGATCGACCCGCTCGCATCGCGCCGCGACGTGCGCGCCGAGGTGACGGCCGTGCACCACCAGACGCCCAAGCAGCGTCACCCTCACGCTCGCGCCCGAACGAGAACTGGGCCGGCCCCCGTGCCGGCCAGTTCGTCGGATCTGACCGTCGAGATCGACGGCAGGCGGCGAGACCCGCCCGCTATTCGCCGTCCGGCTCGGAGCACGCCCCGGGCGGGGTGCTCGAGCTCACGGTCTCCACCCACCCCGACGGGTTGGTCTCGCGCCACCTGCGCGACCACGCCGAGCCGGGGATGATCGTGCACCTGGACCAGGCCGCCGGCGAGTTCGTGCTCCCCGACCCTCGGCCCGCGCGCGTGTTGCTGGTCAGCGGCGGCAGCGGCATCACGCCCGGTCATGGCGATGCTGCGCACGCTCTGCGACGAGGGCTTCGCCGGCGAGATCGGCTTCCTCAACTACGCGCGCTCCCCCGAGCTCGCCCTCTACGACGCCGAGCTCGACGACCTGGTCGCCGACCGCCCCGGGCTGTCCGTCGCACGTGGCTTCACCCAAGCCTCCGGCGGCAGCGCTCGAGGGCCGCTTTCGCCGCGAGCACCTAGATGCGGTCGATGCCCGATCGCGCGGGCGCGGCCGCCTTCGTCTGCGGCCCGCCCGCGCTCATCGACGCCGTGCGCTCGGCCTGGGCCGACGACGGCCTGCCCGAGCCGACCGTCGAGACCTTCACGCCCCCGGCCGTCGCCTTCGACCCGGAGTCGGCCGACCGGCACCGTCCGCTTCGCCGGCAGCGGCCGCGAGGCCGACGAACAGCGGCCTGCCGCTGCTCGAGCAGGCCGAGGACGCCGGCCTCGCCCCGGCCCACGGCTGCCGCATGGGCATCTGCAACACGTGCTCGTGCCGCAAGACGCGGCGGCGCGGTGCGCAACGTGCTCACCGGCGAGACCTCGACCAAGGAAGACGAGCTCATCCGAATCTGCGTGTCCGTCCCCGTCGGCGACGTCGAAATCGACCTCTGAAGCGAGACCAAGAGATGACCCACGCCCGCACCCCACCCTCACCCCCGAGCAGTTCGAGGCCTTCGGCAAAGAGCTCGACGCGATCCGCGCGCGAGCGGTCGCCGACCTCGGCGAGCGCGACGCCGACTACATCAACAAGGTGATCCGCGCCCAGCGCGGGCTCGAGGTCGGCGGCCGCGGCCTGCTGATGCTCGGCTTCCTGCCGCCCGCCTGGATCGGCGGTACGGCCGCCCTCTCGCGTGTCGAAGATCCTCGACAACATGGAGATCGGCCACAACGTGATGCACGGCCAGTACGACTGGATGAAGGACCCGCGCCTGGACGGCAAGACCTTCGAGTGGGACACCGCCTGCCCCGGCGACCAGTGGCGCCACTCCCACAACTACATGCACCACACCCACACCAACATCCTGGGCAAGGACCGCGACATCGGCTACGGGATCCTGCGCATGTCCGAGGACCAGGACTGGCGGCCCTACTACCTGGGCAACCCGGTCTACGCGGCGCTGCTCGCGACGTTCTTCCAGTACGGCGTCGCGCTGCACGACCTCGAGATCGAGCGGATCGCCGCCGGCGAGACGACGCTCGGCGAGAAGCGCGAGATGGCGCAGGAGATCTGGCAGAAGGTCCGCGGCCAGTGGCTCAAGGACTACGTGCTGTTCCCGCCGCTCTCCGGCCCGTCGTTCCCGCTCGTGCTCGCGGGCAACGCCACCGCCAACCTCACCCGCAACCTGTGGTCGTTCATGATCATCTTCTGCGGCCACTTCCCCGACGGAACGCACGAGTTCACCGAGGAGGAGACCGAGAACGAGACGCGCGGCGAGTGGTACTTCCGCCAGCTGCTCGGCTCGGCCAACCTGACCGGCGGCAAGCTGTTCCACCTCATGTCCGGCAACCTCAGCCACCAGATCGAGCACCACCTGTTCCCCGACATCCCGGCGCACCGCTACGCGGAGATCTCGGTCGGAGGTGCGCGAGATCTGCGAGCGGTACGGGATCCCGTACAACGCCGGCCCGCTGACCAAGCAGTTCGGCAGCGTCGTCCGCAAGATCGTGAAGCTGGCGCTGCCGGAGCGCATACGGGGCAAGGGCGGGGACCAGGAGTCCGCCGCCGCCGAGCCCGCCGAGCCGGCTCTCGCGGCAGCCGCCTGAGTCTCCGATCCTGAGATGATCTGAACGTGCCGCTCAGCAAGGCAGAGACACGCAAGGACGTCGTTCAGGTCGTCGTGGAGTCAGGAGCCACGCATGCCGGCCGCATCGCAGGCATCGTGTCGGGCGCCGTGCGCGACGTCACCCGCGAACTGGGCGCGTTCACATCCGAGCTGTTCGAGATGCGAGAGGCCTCCAAGCGGGCGGAGACGGATCGCCACGCTGCGGAGGAGCAGGCGCCCGGCCCGCGGCTGGAGCCGTGACCCTGAATCGATCGGGCCTCCGGCGGACGATTTCGCTTGGAGGCGTACTCGGCATCTGGCTCGCCCTGGCGCCGGGAGCGAACGCCGCATCGTGCGCCGACGTCGTCAACGGCGCCGACTTCACCAGCAAGGCACAGCTGCGGAAGATGACCGCGAAGTTCAACAGCTTCGGTCCGCGCATCCTGGGCAGCCCGGCCCACAACAGGGCGATCGATTGGCTGGAGAAGAACGCCCGGGCAGACGGGCTCAGCGTCCGCTCGCGATCGTTCAGGCCGTACGGCTGGTTTCCCCGCACTCGTTTCAAGCACGGCCCCGGCCTCGACATCGGCGCCGCCGGCGGGCTCAGCGTCACCCGGCCCAATGGGTCGAAGGTGAACGTCTCCGACGCCGGAGCGGTTCACTGGTCCAAGCCGACCGCGAAGAGGGGCGAGGGGGGCCCGCTCGTCTATCTCGCGCCGGATCAGGAGATCACCGCCGCGAATGCGGCGGGCAAGGTGGTCGTCCGTGACTTCCCGATCGGCTCGCTGCCCTTCGGCGCCGTGGGTCCGCTGCTGGGCATCTACCAGACGCCCGACCTCGAGGGCTACACCGACTACACCCGGCCGTACCTCGCCACGCTCCACGAGGAGCTCGTCGCGGCGGGCCAGGCGGGAGCCACCGGGGTCGTCTTTGCCTTCGACGTGCCGGGCAAGCAGGTTCGTGGCTATTACGACCCGCACGTGGGGACGCTCTACAGGCTGCCGGCGGTCTTCGTCGGCAGCGCCGAGGCCGCGGCGGCTCAAGGCTCTCGCAGCGCAGGGCAGCTCCGCCCGCGTGACGGTCCTGGCCAGGATCGCTCGGAAGAAGACCCGCAACCTGATCGCAAGGCTGCCCGGGCAAAGCGCGGAGAAGATCGTCCTCGCGGCCAACACCGACGGCAACTCCTGGGTTCAGGAAAACGGCGTCATCGGCATGCTGGCGTTCGCTCGCTACTACGCCAAGCTGCCGAAGCGCTGCCACCCCCGCACGCTGGAGCTGGTGTTCTCGAGCGCTCACGACGGATTCCGCGACGACGGCCTCAACCAGGACCACTACCCGCTCGACAAGCAGAAGACCGCGTTCGCGTTCACGATCGAGCACCTCGGCACGCGCGAGATCGTGCCGACCGGTCAAGGCGCCGCCAGGCGCCTGAAGTTCACCGGCGTCGCAGACCCCGCTCTGTTCGGCGCGGGTGACAGCGATGTCCTGCGCCAGACGGCGGCGGCGGCCACCAAGCGCCGCAACCTTCCCCGCACAGCGGTCCTGAAGGGGCTCGCGGTCCCCGACCCGAGCCTGGCGCCGCCGATCTGCTCGATGGGCGGTCTCGGCAACGCGTTTCACCCGAACCTGGTTCCGACGCTGGCGATGATCTCGGGGCCGTGGACCCTCTACGACCCGGCGTTCGGACGAAGGGCGATCGACTTCGGCCAGATGCGGTCGCAGGTGCTCGCCGCCGGCGATGCCATCCTCACCCTCGACGGCCTCCCGCGCGCCCAGATCGCCGGCGACTACCCCGCGTTGCAGGCGCAACTCGACCAGGGCACGAAGGGCCCCTGCCCGTTCGCAACGTTCCCGCTACACGCGCCTGGTCCGAGCTCTTAGAGCGCCTGGACGGCCGTGCCGTTGTGGAGCGTCGCGATCGTGGCCTTCCCGAACCACGCCGGCGTCCCCAGCTGCCATGTGCGCTTCCTTTGATAGATGCACTGGGAGCGCCCCGGCGAGTGCTCTGCGAGCTCGCGCGTGATAACAACCGTGGGTAGCAGGTGGATGCGCTCAAACCAAGAGGAGTCCAGATGAGCAGCTACGCAGTGATCGACCCGGCGACCGGCGAGACCGTCGAGGAGTACGCGACGATCACCGATGACGATCTGCGCGCTGCGATCGGGCGCGCGGACGAAGCCCACCGCACCTGGTCAGCGTCGTCGAGCGTGGCTGACCGCGCTGGGCTTGTCCGGCGTGTGGGAGAGCTGCATCTCGAGCGGCGTCAGGAGCTGGCGGAGATCATCGTGCGGGAGATGGGAAAGCCGATCGAGCAGGCCCTCGGCGAGGTCGACTTCTGCGGTGACATCTACGGCTTCTACGCCGACAACGCCGAGGAGCTGATGGCCGACGAGCCGATCAAGCTGCTCGGCGGGGACGGGTCGGCCGTGGTGCGTCGCAGCTCGCTCGGCGTACTGCTCGGGATCATGCCGTGGAACTTCCCGTACTACCAGGTGGCGCGTTTCGCCGGGCCGAACCTCGTGATCGGGAACACGATCGTGCTGAAGCACGCGCCGCAGTGCCCCGAGTCGGCCGCGGCGATCCAGACGATCTTCGACGACGCCGGGTTCCCGAAGGGAGCGTACGAGAACGTCTATGCGACGAACGAGCAGATCGAGTGGGTGATCGCCGACCCTCGGATTCGCGGCGTCTCCGTCACGGGCTCCGAGCGCGCCGGGGCTGCCGTGGCCGAGATCGCCGGGCGGAACCTCAAGAAGGTCGTGCTGGAGATGGGCGGGTCCGATCCGTTCATCCTGCTCGGCACGGATGACCTGGACAAGACCGTCGAGGACGCCGTCGGCGCCCGTCTCGACAACACGGGCCAGTCGTGCAACGCGGCCAAGCGCTTCATCGTGGCCGACGAGCTGTACGAGCCCTTCCTCGAGAAGTTCACCGCCGCGATGACCGCGACGAAGCCCGGTGACCCGACGTCGTCGGACACCGAGATCGGGCCGCTCTCGTCCACGACCGCAGCCGATCGCCTCGAGGACCAGGTCAAGCGCGCGATCGACCAGGGGGCGAACCTCGCCGCCGGCGGCAAGCGCGACGGCAACTTCTTCGAGCCGACCGTCCTGACCGACATCCAGCCCGACAACGACGCCTACCACGAGGAGCTCTTCGGCCCCGTCGCGCAGGTGTATCGCGTCGCGTCCGAGGAGGAGGCGGTGAAGCTGGCCAACGACACGCCGTTCGGGCTGGGCTCGTACCTCATGACGACGGACTCTCAGCAGGCGGAGCGTGTGGCGGACCAGATCGACGCCGGGATGGTCTACGTGAACCTCGTCGGCGCCGATAGCGCGGAGCTCCCGTTCGGCGGGACGAAGCGATCCGGCTTCGGCCGCGAGCTGGGCACCTACGGCGCGGATGAGTTCGTGAACAAGAAGCTGATCCGAATCGGCTGACGCCTACTCCGACAGCCCGACGGCTGCGAGGGCTTGCTCGCGGGTCTCGTACTCGCGTCCGCTGACTATCCGGCCGTCACGGACCGTGCAGGCGACGAAGTAGCGGCCCTCCGTCAGGACACCGCTTGCCCGGCCACGCCCAGAGTTCCGAATCACCGCCGCCACCTGCTCGCCGTCGTCGAAGAGGACTTCCTCCACTTCGGCGCGCAGCGGGTCCATGGCGTCGATCCAGTCCTGGTAGTACCGGCGCAGCCCGGGTTCGCCCCTGATGAGGCCTACGTCGTCTGCGGCGCCTTCAACCGCCCGCCACTCGATGTCCGGGTGCCAGTACTTCGCCACGGCGTCCAGCCCACCATCCTGGAATGCCTCGAACTGACGGCGGACCACCTCGACGTTTTCCGGCGACATCGCCCGCCCAGTATCTCCGGGCGGGTGTGGCGAGGCTAGTCGTCCGCTCTGATCTAGGGAGCTGGGCATACTTTGACGCGTGCTACACGCGAGTCACGCGTCGAATGGGGGCCTGGCTGTCGGGCTTGGTGCGTTTGGCAGGGCAGTGTGGGTCCAGCGGGAATCCGTCTGTCATCGATGGCGGGTCTGGGCGACGCAGACCCCGAAGGTGGCCATCGGCTGCGGCGACGACTGGGGCTTTGGGTCCGCAGGGGTGCGCGAGCCGCGGCGGCCCTTGCCTGGCGGCCTTGGCGCCGAGGGGCTAGTCGATCTCGGCGATCATTAGGCAGTAGCCGTCAGGGTCGCGCACGGTCATCTCACGCTTTGGTCCCGGCGTTCCGTCGACGATCGAGCCGGCGCCCACTCCGTTCTCGCTCAGGTGGCTGCGAAGCGCATCGAGATCCTCGACGTAGAGGTAGAAGCGCACCCTTTGCTGACGCGGGTCGATCGGCCCGGCGGCGCGGACGAGCATTGTGCGAGCCGATCCGCTCTCAAGAGCGGCGAAGTCGAGCTTCCCGTCGTGCACGTAGGTGTCGCTGACCACGAAGCCGAGAACCTCGTAGAAGGTGATCGAGCGGGCGACGTCGGCGACCTGCACGAACGGGATCAGCTCGCTCACTCGATCGGCAGCCACTAGAACCACCGTCGCACGCGCGCCATGTAGTCGCAGTACGGCTGGCCGAACTTCCTGACCAGGTACGCCTCCTCTCGGGCAATCACGAGCTGGTCGACGGCGGCGATCACGACCGGTAGGACGATCAACGCCCAGATCACCCCGAACGCCAACGCCAGCGCGATGTAGAGGAAAGCCATCCCGAGGTACATCGGGTTGCGCGTGTGGCGGTAGGGCCCGCTCGTGACCAGCGCGGTAGTCGGGTTGAACGGCACCATGCTCGTTCCGGCCCGGCGGAAAAACAACATCGCAGCGCCGTCGAGCGCCAGCCAGAGCGCGCCGCCGATCACAGCGCCGCCCAGGGTGATCGCCAGAGGCGGACGATCGATCGGGACCGCGAGCTCCAGAGCGAGACCGACGACGAAGCCGGCGATGTAGAACAGCGGCGGCGGGACCCGTACCCCGGAGGTGTCGTGGACGTTCACGCAAGCTCGCGATCGATTGCCTGACCAATTGCGGAGCTGCGCGCCGCGCTCGCCAGCGAGGAGATCGAAACACGTCGCGTCAAGCAGATCGGCGCGCGCTGAGCTCGCGAGCCGCGCCGCGCTCTCGGGGTTCATCGGCAGGAAGGTCTCGATCGCGAGGCTCGCGGCCGTGACGTCGAGCGGGGCTCCGAGGGTGGCGATGACCGTGAACAGCTTGACCTCGCCGAGAGGGGTCTGCAGCGTCAGCGAGACCACCGGCTGAGTGGCGGGGCTCGTCGGCGGCTCGCCGGGGAGGTAGGACTCGACCTCCTCGATGAGCTCGGCGAGGGCGGGATCGGCGTCCTCGCGGCTCTGCCGCTTCAGCCGGTGAATCAGCGGCGCGTTGCACGCGGCGGTCATAGACGAGATCCGCGGCAGGCCGCCCGGGTGAACTCCGAGGCGGAGCATGTTGATCGGCGGCTCGAGGAGCTCCGGGTCGACCCCGTCCCAGAGCAGCGACGCGGCTCGATTGGACTCGATCAGGTTCCAGAGCCCGTCGACGATCAAGGCCGGGTTCGGCTCGTGCGCCTCGAGCAGCCGCTGGAGCGACTCCCGAAGCGGCTGCATCATCTCCCCGTCGTAGGGCAGCTCGAGATAGGGAGGCGCAAAGCCGCCCGCGAGCAGCAGTCGATTGCGCTCGATGATCGGCAGATCGAGGTGCTGGGCCAGGTGGACGAGGAGCTGGCGACTCGGGCTGGACCGGCCGGTCTCGACGAAGCTCAGGTGCTTGGTCGAGACGTTCGCGTCCAGGGACAGCTCGAGCTGGCTGAGGCCGCGTCGCCCGCGCCAGAAGCGGATCAGCTCGCCCGCGGTCTGGGGCTCCTGCTCGGTCTGGACGACCACCTGTTTGAAGTTACCGTTACACGAGAGGTAATCGACGCTCGGCCTTTCCTCCGGCACCGTTGAACGGCAAGCAGACCATCAACGACGGAGGTGACCGATGACCGAGACGGCCGAATTTGGCGGAGAGATACCTCGCGCTCTGGAACGAGCCCGATGCCGACCGGCGCCGGCGGACGATCGCCGAGCTCTGGACGGAGGAGGGGAGGCATGTCCTCCAGCCGCCGCAGGAGATCCGCGCGATCGCGGCGCGACCAGGGCTGGCCATGACGGCGATCCTCGAGGCACGGGGATACGAGGAGATAGAGGCTCGCGCGGCGAGCGCGTACGAGCACTGGGTCGGCTCCGAGGGGCTCAGCTTCCGGGGCCGCGACGACGCCGAACGACTCGGCGACGTCGTCAAGTTCCACTGGGAGGCGGTCGCCAAGGACGGCGAGGTGGTCGCAGTCGGGCTCGTCTTCCTGGTCCTCGCCGCGGCCGGCCGGATCGAGCGCGACTACACGTTCGTCGTCGCTTAGGAGGATGGACCCGTTGCGTACTGTGGGCGGCCGGCGGGCCGGTAGACCTGGATCGTCATCCCGCTGGGGGTGGCTCGCGATGTCGACCAGATCGAGCGCGGTGTCCGGGCCGGTGTCGGGGAACAGCCGCGTGCCCTGACCGACGACCACGGGGCAGGTGAACAGGTTCATCTCGTCGACGAGGTCGTTGTCCAGCAGCCACCGGGTGAGGGCGCCGCAGCCGTGCACCTGCAGCTCGCGGCCCGGTTTGGCCTTCAGCTCGCCTACGGCGGCCGCGACGTCACCGGAGAGGACGGTCGTGTCCGCCCATTGCGGGTCGGTGAGCGTGGTCGATGCCACGTACTTGGGCATCGTGTTCAACGCCACCGAGATCGGGTTGTCGCCCTGATCTGCCCCCCAGGAGCCGGTGCCCCAGGAGCCGGCAAAGATCTCGTAGGTCCGGCGGCCGAACAAGAACGCGTCGGCGCGCTGGAAGATCTCGTCCATGACCGTCATGGCTTCGTTGTCGAAGTGCGCCATGGCCCATCCGCCGCGCTCGAATCCGCCGCTGCGGTTCTCCTCCGGCCCGCCGGGCCCCTGCATCACGCCGTCGACGGAGACCTGCGTGGTGGTCGTCAGTTTCATGGGTTCTCTCTCCTTGATTGATCGAACCGTTAATTAACCGTATCGTTATCAGACGATGGCCATCGACGGTCTCAGCCTCAAGTTCGCGGCGCTCGCCGATCCGACCCGGCGCGGGATCCTGGCGCGCCTCGCCCAGGGCGAGGCGACGGTGAACGAGCTCGCCGAGCCCTTCTCGGTCAGCCTGCCCGCGATCTCGCGACACCTGAAGGTGCTCGAGCGCGCCGGCCTCGTCTCGCGCCGCCGCGCCGCCCAGTCGCGGCCGACCCGCCTGCGGGTCGAGGGACTCCGAGAAGCCGACGAGTGGATGGACAGCTGCCAGGCGGTATGGGAGCGCCGGGTCGGGCGCCTGGACGCGCACCTCGACGAGGTCATGGGCGGGGCCGCGGGTGAGCGACCGGAACCCGTCCGCCGCCTCCGACGAGGCGTACGTCTCCCATCACTTCGACGCGCCGCCGGAGATCGTCTTCGCCGCGTGGACCGATCCGGAGCAGGTCGCCCGCTGGTGGGCGCCGCGGGACTACGAGATCCCGCCGGAATCGGTGGACATCGAGCCGCGGGTCGGCGGCCGGTTCCACCTGGAGATGGTCGAGGTGTCCGGACCCGCACGGTTCCGCTACCGCGCCGAGATCGTCGAGCTCGCGGAGCCCGGGCTGATCGTCCTGAAGGGGGAGCCGATCGCGGGGAGCGACATCGAGGGCACGATCACGCGCGTCGAGCTCGTGGCCGAGGGCGCCGGGACGCGGATGACGGTGACCTCCGGCCCCTTCACCCGCGAGTCCCGCGAGAACGCCCAGACCGGCTGGGACGAGCTCGTCGTGAAGCTCGAGCGAGTCCTCGCCGCCGGCCCTGCCTGAGCGTGCGACAGCCGCGTCGTTCGCGCTCAGCGGCCCGGCCGGCAGCGCCTCCTCCACGGCGATACCTGCGACGTGGGCGAGCACGTCAGAGTGTGTGGTCGTACTTGTCGTGCCAGCCGCCCCAGGTGTAGGGCGGGGTCTGCGGCCAGTCCTCGGGGGAGTCCTCCCACTCCTCCTGGCGGCCGTATGGGGTGATGTCGAGGAAGCTCCAGGTCGACCCGAGCGCCTCGTCGCCACGGGCGTCGATGAAGTACGTGCGGTAGACCTCGTCGCCGTCGCGCAGGAACACGTTCGTGCCGTGCCACTCCGCGACGTCGTGGTCGGCGTCGAAGTCGTCGCGCAGCGTGTACCAGGGGAACTCCCAGCCCATGTGCTCGCGATAACGCTGCAGGTGCTCCTGCTCGCCGCGGCTGACGGCGACGAAGCGGGTGTCGCGCTCGCGCAGGTGCAGCAGGTTGCTCAACTGGTCGGCGTACATCGAGCAGCCGGGGCAGCCGCGCTCCGGGTAGACGTCCATGTCCGGATCCATGAAGAACCGGTACAAGACGAGCTGGCGGCTGCCGTCGAAGAGGTCGAGCAGCGTCGCGTCCGCGCCGCCGGGCGCGGTGAAGCGATAGTCCTTCTCCACGCGGATCATCGGCATGCGGCGGCGCTCGGCTGCAAGGGCGTCACGCGCGCGGGTGTGCGCCTTCTCCTGCTCGAGCAGCGCCTCGCGCGCGGCGCGCCACTGCTCAGGGGTGACGATGTCGGGTTTGGCGGTGCTCATCGGGGCCTCCTGGTGTCGTGGGCCGCGCCTGTCGGGGCCCTTCACCTGGTGAGCGGAGCCCGCCGGCGCTTCTCGACACACGCCGACCTGATCAGGGAGCTCCGCCTCTGAGCGGCCGGCTACTCCGACAGCCCCACGGCTTCGAGGGCCTCGGCGCGGTCGAGGTCGTCCGTGACGCGCACGAGCGATGCGACGTTGGCTGGCGGGTTCGCAACCGAGGTGAGCAGCCGTCGCCGGGCAGCTGGTCACGGGCTCAGTCGCTTGACGTACTCGCCGGGGGTCAGGCCGAGGCTGCGAGTGAAGTGGCGGTGCAGATGGCTCTGGTCAGCGAAACCGGTAGCGGCGGCGGTGGCGGCGATGGTCTCGCCGCGCTCGAGCAGGCTTCTCGCGCGGCGGACGCGATGCGCGAGCTGGAGAGCGTGCGGCGGCAGTCCGGTTCGCTCTCGAAACAGCCGGATGAGGCGGAACTTGCCGATGCCGGCGACGGTGGCGAGCTCGTCGAGGCCGACGTTGCACTCCGGGTGGTCGCCGAGGTAGTCGCTGGCGAGACGCAGCGCGCGGTCCTCGCGTGCCCGAAGCGGCGGCCTGGGCGCGGGCTTGGCGGCGGAGCGTTCGAGCAGCGTTCGCAGCCATTCGGCCAGCCGCTCCTCCTGCTCGAGGCGCGTCATCGGGGTTTCGGACGACGCGTGCAACCCTAGGAAGCTTCGCGCCAGACGGGCGTCGGAGAGCACCGGCTCGGGGAAGGCTACGTCGGCCAGGGGGTCGCCGTCCTGGTCCCCGGCGAGACTGGCAAGGCCCGCGGCCTCGACGACCATCAGCCGCGACGTCCATGGCCGGCCATCGATCGCCACCCCAGCGTGCGCCTCTGAGGGATCCCACGCCACGACCTGGCCCGGGCGGACGACTCGTCGTTCGCGCCCGCGACGTGATCGCATCGGCTCTCCCGACACGATGCCGAATACATAGTCGCCCCGCGGCTCGATCGCGTAGTGCCTGGTTGTCCCTGCCATGAAGAGCATCCGGCCGTCGCTGGCGGGGCGCCACATCCGAACCCGCTCTGCCATGAAGGCGATGCTAGATGGCAAGAACGTTCAAGACGACATGTGCCGGTGAGCGTACGGTGCCGGCCATGAGCATTACCCCGCACATCGTGGTCCAGGGCGCCGACCGCGCCGCTGCCTTCTACCGAGACGCTTTCGGCGCCGAGGAGATAGAGCGAATACCGACGCCTGACGGGCGGCTGATGTCGGTCCAGCTGCGCCTCGCCAACGACCTCCTGCACGTCGCCGACGAGTTCCCTGAAATGGCCGTCCTGGCGCCTCCCTCCATCGGCGGCACGGCGGTCGTCCTGGCGCTTGACGTAGATGATGCCGACGCGGTATTTGCCCAGGCGCTGGCTGCGGGAGCCGAGGTACGCCAACCGCTACAGGACATGTTCTGGGGCGACCGCCACGGCCAGCTCGAAGACCCCTTCGGGCACCGCTGGAACGTCTCCCAGCACCTTCGGGATGTGCCGCACGAAGAGATCGTGGCGGCCGCCGCTGAGGCCTTCTCGTGATATGCGCGATCGGCTGCCCGGCGCCGACGAGGAGCTGAGCTGCGCATGATCGCTCGCGTGTGGCGCGGATGGACGACCCAGGCCGAGGCCGGCGACTACGAACGCTTCCTGCTCGAGGAGCTGTTCCCGTCGATGCGCACGATCCAGGGATTTCGCGGCGCGGAAGTTCTACGCAGGGCGGACGCCGGTGAGATCGCGTTCGTGACGCTCGTGCGTTTCGAGGCACTCGGCGATGTCAAGCACTTCGCCGGCGACGCCTGGGAGAAGCCGGTCATCGAGCCGCGCGCCGCCAAGCTCCTCACTCGTTGGGACGAGCGGGCGGCACACTACGAGACGCAGTCCTTCACCGCCTGACTCGTGTCAACGAAAGCCGCGGGTTTGCGGGGCTTTCGGAAGCGGCTGATGGGATTCGAACCCACGACCTTCTGCATGGCAAGCAGACGCTCTAGCCAACTGAGCTACAGCCGCGCGCTGCGTCAGGATAGCGCGCCTTTTCCGCCCAACTGGCTGGACGTGCAGCCAGATGTGAGAGAGTGCGTGCCCCGCAGTCGGTAGGGGCTGCGGAGGGAGAGAGAGGAGCCCGCCCCGTGCGTCGTTCGGTGAAAGCCGCCCTTGTCGTTGTCGTCGTTGCTCTGGCCGTGCCGTCCGCGGCCACCGCGGCTGACACCGCCCGCTACATCCTTCCGCCAGGCAACTTCGGCGGTTTGCCGGTGGGCGCGAACTCGCTGGACCAGCTGCCGCTCTACGACGCACTGACGCCGCTACGCGGGCACGTCACCGCGGCGGACATCAACAAGTACTACCTGCCGGAGGACTTCAACCCGATCGGCGCGACGCACGAGGAGCAGACCGGCCGCCCGGGGCTGAAGTTGATCTACGACTCCTATGGCATCCCGCACGTGTACGGGCAGACGCGCGCCGACATGGCCTTCGGCGCCGGCTGGACGACGGCGCGCGACCGCGGGCTGCTGATCCAGCTGGGCCGCTACCCGGCCCGGGTGGCGGTGGCCGACGTCCCGGGCATCAACGCCTTCTCGCTCGTGACGAGCGGACAGAGCTTCATCCCGAGCCCGCAGGCCGAGAACCTCGTCGAGCAGCAGAAGGCGCTGCTCGTCAAGACCTACGGCGACAAGGGCCGCCAGATCCTGGCCGACGCCCAGGCCTACGCGGATGGCATCAACGCGTACTGGAAGGCCAACAACATCACTCAGGCGCCGGCGAACGTCAATGACGTGATCGCGGTGACCGCGTTCATCGGCTCGATCTTCGGGGCAGGCGGCGGGGGCGAGGCCAGCAACTCCGATCTGCTCGCCAAGCTGCAGGACTCACTCGGCACGGTGCGCGGCTACAAGGCCTGGGACGACGTGATGCTCCAGAACGATCCCGAGGCGCCGACCACGATCAAGAAGTTCTTCCCGTACCCGGTGAAGACCGGCGGCAAGGTGACCGGCTCGCTGACGATCGACGCCGGCTCGGTTGTGTCGGTCGACCCGCGCCAGCCGCTGGCCTCGCAGGGGAGCGCGAACGCGAGCGCGAATGCGTCGGCCGTGACCGAGGACGCCGCCGCGGCGCCGGTGCGCAAGCACGCCTCGAACTTCCAGGTGGTCGCGCCCCAGCGCTCGGCATCCGGCGATTCGCTCGCCACCATGGGTCCGCAGCTGGGCTACTACTACCCGGAGATCGTCCAGCAGATCGACCTGCACGGCCCGGGCATCAAGGCCCAGGGCGTCGGCGTGCCGGGTCTCGCCATGTACATCCTGATCGGGCGCACGCAGAACTACGCGTGGAGCCTGACCTCGGCAGGACACGACGTGCGCGATGTGTTCGCCGAGCGCCTCTGCAACCCCAATGGGACGCCCGCCACGCGCACCTCGACCCACTACATGTACAAGGGTCAGTGCCGTGCGTTCGCGGACTTCGACGCCGGGACGCTGCAGGGCACGCCGCTGCGCTACCACACGTCGGTGCACGGCCAGATCATCGGCACGGCCACGGTCGGCGGGAAGCCGTACGCGCTGTCGCGCAAGCGCTCGACGTTCGGACGCGACGCGCTGAACCTCGCGGCGCTGAAGGACCTGACCGAGGGCAAGGCCACGACTCCGCGGAAGTTCTGGGACGCGGCCAACCAGTTCGGCTTCACGTTCAACTGGGCCTACGTCTCACGCAAGAACACCGCGTACTTCTCGTCCGGCTACCTGCCCCGGCGGGCGCCTGGACTGGACCGGCGGCTGCCCACGCTAGGCAACGGCCAGTACGAGTGGCGCGGCTTCCTGAGCGAGGACGAGCACCCGCACGACGTGTCCGGCCCGAACGGGCTGCTGCTCAACTGGAACAACCACTCGGCGCCGGGCTTCATGCACGGCGACGACGAGCCGTACGGCTCGGTCCAGCACGTCGAGCTGTTCAACCGGTTCCCCAGCAGGGTGCGCCTGCCCGACGACGTGAGCGTGATGAACCGCGCCGCGACCGAGGACGACCGCGCGCTGGTGTGGCCGCTGATCAGCAGGATCCTGCGCACGGGCGACGCGCCGAGCCCCCTCGACGCGAAGGTCGTCGACGTGCTCGACCAGTGGGTCGCGCAGGACGCGCCGCGTCTCGACGCCGACAACGACGGCAAGTTCGACGACGCCGGCCCGGCGATCATGGACAAGTCGTGGCGTCTGTTCGCCACGACCGTGATGGGCCGTGTCTTCGGCGACCTGATCGGAGACCTGAACAACGTTCGCAGCCTCGGTTCCGCCGCCGGCGAGTCGTTCGTCGACAAGGACCTGCGCACGCTGCTCGGCGAGAAGGTCAAGGGCAAGTTCAACCTGCGCTACTGCGGGGAGGGCAACTTCGGGCAATGCCGCAACGCGCTCTGGTTCACGCTGCACGTGGCGGCCGAGCAGCTCGCGACCGAGTTCGGCAACCGGGAGCCGTCAACCTGGTTGAAGACCGCCGACCGGACCGGCTTCCAGCCGGGGTTGATCCCGAACACGTTCCGGTCCACGAACCGGCCGACCTTCCAGCAGGTGCTGCAGCTGGACCACGACGGCTAGGAGTCCTCGAGCCCGTCGAGGTCCAGCTCGAACCACGCGAGGCTGCCGCCGTCGGCGGTGGCCTCGCGTCCATAGTCGTCTGACAGGTGCTCGACCAGCAGCAGGCCGTAGCCCCCGTCGGCGTGCTGGATGTGCTGGGCGGGCTCGCCGCCCGGGTCGATGACCTCCACGCGCACGCGCCGCTGTGTCGATGCCACGCGGACCTGGACCACCTCGGTAGGGCCCGCGCCGCCGTGCTGGACGGCGTTGGCGACCAGCTCGCTGAGCATCAGGGCGACGCGATGGCGCACGCCGAGCGGCAGGCCCGCCTCGATCGAGATGACCGAGCGGCGGGCGATGCTGGCGGCACTTGTGCCGCCAGGCAAGGAGAACGAGGCTGTCTTCGGGTCCGCCAAGGGCCAGTCGGACGGAGCAGGCGAAGCGAACCTACCTCACGCGCCGGACCCCGGCTACGCTGGTGGGCCTCGGGCGCCGTGGCGGAGTGGTTACGCAGCGGCCTGCAAAGCCGTTTACACCGGTTCGATTCCGGTCGGCGCCTCTAGAGCTGACGCCAAATCGGTAGGACCCTGCGCTTAGGCGTGTCCCCAGTGTGTCCGCAGCGACCTCCGGTCCTGGGCGTACCGTCAACGAGGCGGTCAATACCACTTGCCGCGTGCGAATCCCCGATCAGCCCAACGAGGATGACGAGCAAGGGCGGAGGGTAGATCTCCAGATCCCGGGAATGGGGGCGCTGTGAGGATCTCGATGGGGACCGTGGGCCTGGCGGGTCGATTGGGGGCGGCGTTCGCCGCAGCGCTGGTGCTGGCGCTCGCCTTGGCGTCCCCCTCCTCCGCGGCGAAGAAGTGGACCTTTTGGGGTGCCGAGCGATCGCACGTGATCAACTGCCCCAGCCAGATCGCGGGCATCCCCTACAGCGAGGTGGGGGCACATGGCCAGCGCGGAGTCGTACCTGGACCGGCGACGGCCGCCCAAGGTGGGCCAGGTCTTCTACGTGCGGACCGGGCCGGGGGCGGTCGGCCGCCCGTGCGTGGAGCAGCAGGCGGTGACTATCGAGGTGGTCCTGCCCCGGGGCGTCAAGCTGGCCATCTCCCGACGCACCCCGATCCGCTGCCGCTCGCTTGACATCGACTCCCAACGGTTTACGACGATCAACCGCTCACAGGGGTGCCCGCGGCGCCCCGGGCGGGGTACCTTCGGCCCGAGCTTCAACCGCAGGGGCCGGCCCTGGCCGCTGCCCTACGGCAAGGCGGTCTTCGTCGAGATCCCGGTCAAGGCGTCACGCCGCCTCGTGGGAGCCGGTGGCGGAAGCCCTTCCTGCGGCCGACGGGAGGGAGACTTTCCCTGCCGGCGCGACGACCTGGGCCACAGTCTTCAGTTCGGAGTGCACGTCCTGGACGGCAACGACAGCCCCTGGCTGTCGCCCCACGTGCCGCTGTTCGTCAGACCCCGCTAGCCAGAGAGCCCACCTTCTGGTCAAGGCAGGGACCGGCTGGCGTTGCTTGACCTACACCCGCCGAAGGCAGGTCAAGCCTGTTGGGGGGGACGGTCGAATTGCGTGAACGGCAATGCCGAAGCCCGCTGAGTAGCTGGGCGCAAAGAAAACCCGAATCAGCCATGCCCATAACCGCCTATGCGCGGGATCCGGCCGCTTTGATTGCTTCGTCCCTGTCGGTGCAGATGTAGTTCCAGACGATCTTTCCGTCGCGTATCGCGAAGACATGCACCATCTCTGTGGGGATCATCGCGTCCGTGATGCCGGTGTGCCGGAGGCGACCGTGCAAACGGACCGGGACCACGATTTGCTCGCCCTCCTCGATGAACTCGAGCGGCTCGGTGTGGTACGCCTCGACGACTTCGAAGTATTCCTCGAAGGATCTTCTGATTTCGGCGCGGCCGCGATGGATTTGCCCGAGCACCGCGACTTCCTGCTCCGCGTCCGGCGAGAAGCTCTCGATGAGCCCGTCGAGGTCGCCCTTATTGAACGAGTCGTACACCCCGCGAATGAGCTCCACCTTCTCCTGCGACATCGCCTACCCAGTATCCCCGGCCGGGCTCGCCGGGGCTAGGGGCCGCTCGGCGGGTTCTTGCCCTTGGTCGCTACGAAGCTGACGCAGTCGCCCTGGTTTCTGAAGATGCCGTACGTGCGCCAGTTGCCGTTTCTGCACTGGCTCTTGGTGGTGGGAAGCGGCTTGGCGTCGGTGACGATTGCATCGCCGGATACGGGCAGGGAGGGTCGACGTCGATAGGGATCGTGGCGCAGTCCAGCGGGCGGCCGACCGCGTTATCTACGCCGACGGTGTCCGTACCGCCCGGGCCGCCGTCGACGACCAGTCGATAGATCGAGGTGTCCCCGATGATGGGGTCTGGGCGGAACATCCCGATCACAGCGCGGTTGCCGGTGACCGACAGGCAGGTCACCTCGAAATGGAGGATGGTGCCGGTGGGACGTGTCCCCAGGCGTGTCCCCAACCGAGCCAGTTCGGGACGAACTGAGCGAAACTCATCGCACCTGGAACTGCTCTAGCAACCCGAGGCGCCCCGCAGGCCTGGAGCCTGCAAAGCCGTTTACACCGGTTCGATTCCGGTCGGCGCCTTCAGTCGCGGTCTACTCCGACAGCCCTACGGCTTCGAGGGCCTGGCGCTCGGTTCGGAAGCTGAGAACCCGCTCCAACTTTCCCTCCCTCGCGAAGAATGCCGAGTAGTACGGCTCGTGGACCTCGACGCCGCTCCCCCCACCTCGTGCATGAAACACGCCCACCACGATCAGCTTGTCACCGAGGTCGCGGAACTCCTCGACGTCCAAGGTGAGGATCTCCCAGACGTCGGAGTCCCGGAAGTAGCCCGCCAGCCCGTCAGCGCCGTGGTAGACGGTGGGCTTGACCGTCCCCGTCCACGTCACCCATTCGAAATCGTCGGTGGTCAGCTCGACAAGGGCGGGCAGGTCCCGGCGGTTGAAGGCAGAGACCACCTCCCTGGCGAGCACGACGTTCTCCTGCGACATCGGCTACTCCGACAGCCCCGCGGCTTCGAGGGCTTGTGCGTGCGTGGGGTACGCGTCGATTCGGACGATCTTTCCCGCCTCCAGGGTGAAGACGATGGCGGAGTTCTCCTCCACCTGCAGGTCGCTCTCCCGGCCGACCGCGTACAGGTGGCACAGCGCGGCTACCTGAGGCCCGCGGGGACCAGGCGCAGTACTCGCATCTCGTACCGCGACCACACCTCGTCCAGTTCGGCAAAGTAGCGGCGCAGGTCGTCGTGGCCGTGATAGACGTGACCCATCGCGCTGAACCGCGACTGGAGGCTCACCGACTCCGAGAGCATGTCGAAATAGGCGGGCAGGTCACGCGCGTTGTACGCGTCCATGGTCCGACGAACGACCTCCACGTTCTCCTGCGACATCGCCCGCCCAGTATCGCCGGACTGAGCGCACCGTCGTGGTCTACTCCGACAGCCCTACCGCTTCGAGGGCCTCGAGCTTGCTGGGGTAGGCGTGCCAGCGGACGCATTTCCCGCCTCGCCACTGATGCACCTGCCACACCGTCGCGTCGAAAGGCGTGTCGCTCTCGGCCCCGCGACCGCTCACACGCCAACCGGCGACGGTGACGTCACCGAGGTCGCGCACCTCGAGTACCTCGATGTCGATCTCGGGGAAGCTCCCGATCAACCCCGCCCACCAGCGGCGGACTCCATCGTGGCCACGGAAGCCGCCCTCCATGGCGGCCAGGATCGGGATGATCTCCACGTCGTCGTCCAGCAATGCGAGCAACGCGTCGAGGTCGCGGTCGTTGAACGCCTGAACTCCGCGCCGGGTCAGCTCAACGTTTTCCTCCGACATCGCCCGCCCAGTATCTCCCGGTCGGGCTCCCTGGCGCTAGTGGCGGCCGGCTACTCCGAGAGCCCCACGGCTTCGAGGGCCTCGTCCCTGTCGAGAAACACCCGCACGCGCACGATCTTGCCGTTGCGCATCTGGATCACGGCGAAGGTGGTCCATTCGATCGGTACCCGGCTGCCGCGCCCGAGCCCTCGCGACGCCAGTTCGCAGAGCAGCAGGTCACCGTGCGGCGTGAAGCTCCGCGGCTCGAAACGTGCCTCGGCGACTCCGCGCAGATTTCCCATCCATTCTCGGATGCCGTCGTGTCCGTGGAACCCCGTCGCCGGACCGTCGGGCATCTCCAGCGGCTCGTTGATCTCACAGCCCGCGTCAAACGCGGCGATCACGGCCTCCACGTCGTCGCGGTTGAACGCGTCGAGCATGCCTCGCACGACCTCTACGTTCTCCTGCGACATCGCCCGCGCAGTATCGCCGGGCGGAGCCTGCCCAGCTAGGCCGGCACGGCGACGCCGTCGATCGAGCATCGCCCGGCGTCGGCGTTCACGAGGGCGTACAGGTGAAGGTCGACGGTGGCATGGGGCGCCGAGTAGACGGCCTCCACCGCCACCCGCGTGTAGCCGGTCGCCGCGGATGGGCCACCGGTCTGCAGTGGGGCCCCCGCCGGCAGGTCGATCAGCAGGTTGCCCGTGAAGGCGTTGCCGGGATTGCCGAGGCCGGGGCCGCTGTCCACGGTCACCGTCTCCTGCAGCGTGGCGGCCTCGCTCGAGCGCGCGGCGAAGTTCAGGGTGATCGTGCCCCCGCTGTCCTCGCAGCTCGCGCTGAACGACAGGCCGCTGACGTCGAGCACCGCCACGGGATTCGGCGTGCCGCTCGCGGCCTGCGAATAGCGAACCGGCACGGCGCCCGGGCCGCGCGGGCCCGTCTCGCCTCTGGGGCCGGGCGGACCCTGGTCGGCCCTGCGCCCGAGCTGGTCACGGATCCAGGGCGACAGGGAGTGCTTGCGGACGGCGCCGGCGGCCAGCTTCGACGCGTCCACAGCGTCATCTCGCAACCGCTCCGTGTCGACGCTGCGGGCGGCGAGCTTGCTGCGCGTGACCGACCGCTCGCGCAGCTGCGCCGTCCCGACGCTGTCTCGGGGCAGTGAGACCGCGGCATACGACGCCCCGCCGAGCGCGAGGAAGACGGCCACGGTGGCCATCACGTTCGCGTAGCTGAGGTGCGATCGAAGGGCGCTCATCACTGCCAGAGCACCCCGTTGACGACGCAGTCGGCGCCAGCGACCTGCAGCCCGGCGAACGCGAGCCCGGTGGGACCCGCCCCGCTCGGGGCGACGGCGCTGAGGGGGAAGGCGATCGTGTAGATCGGGCCGGGGGCCGCGTTGTCGAAGACGGTGACCGGCGACCCGGGCGAGACGGTGCCGGACGCCGACGGGTCGAACGCCCCGACCGTGGCGCCGGCCTCGGTGCTCTCGACCGTGACCGTCAGCCGGGTGCTGCCGCCGCCGTCGTCGCTGCACGCGGCCTTCCAGGTGAACGGCCCGCTCGAGGCGATCGTCTTCGTCTCCCCGAAGGCGAGCTTGATCAGCCCCGTCCTCGTCTGCCTGTCACTGCCGAGGAAGGCGCTGGCTGGCTTGCCCTGAAGCGTGAGGGCGTCCTCGGCGCGCGGGACGGCCTCCAGCGTCGACTCCTTGAGGTCCTCGCCGGTCAGGGTGTTGTCGCGCACGTCGCGGCCCTTGAGGTCGCCGTCGCGGACGTCGGTGCCGCGGACGGTGTTCTCGTGGATGTCGCGTCCGCGCACGCTGTTGTCGGTGATCTCGTCCGAGCCGACCTTCATGGCGGCGTAGGAGCTTCCGCCCAGCGCCACGAACAGCGCGAGCAGGGAGACGACGTTGGCAAACGACAGCCGTCGTGCGATGGGGCGGGGCATGGTGAGTCCTTGGGGCCGGGTCTTCCGCCCTTCGACAGGACGGCCCCGCGCCACGAGTCCTGCAACGAACCACCCCGGGCTGATGCCCTTGATCCGCCGCGCGCGCGTGTGAGACGATCGCCGCGCCCATGCTGAGATTCGATCCGGTACTGGCCGCCCAATCGATCTTCGGCGATCAGGGTCCGCCCGAGGGCCTGCGGCCCGGTCCGTGCGCCATGGGGCCGAGTCCCGAGCACACGCCCACGTCGATGCACGTCTGGGTCTTCCAGCAGACGGCGGACGGGCTCGCGCTCGCTTCGGGGGACACCCGCCGCGACCCCCTCTTCGCGGACGACGACGGGCCGCGCTGGAAGGTACGCACCGTGCTCGACCCGGAATCCCGGCCGTTCGAGCTCGACAAGCCGGCGCTCGCGACGGCGATCGCGCTGCTCGACGGCGGGGCCGAAGTGCTCGAGTGGAGCCAGGCCATCACGATCGTCCGCGACAGCCCCTTCCGCGGCAACCCGACCTAGCGCCCTCGCCGCAAGCCCGGTACCAGAAGGTTTGCCTCCCGGTGTCCCCGGATACCGCTCGGCAGGGACCTCTTTTGTAAGAAGAGGCTAAGAAGGGGGAGAGAAATGGCAATGTCGGAGGCGACCCGCGCCGTAGGAGGCTCGGGGCACCATCCCGAGATCGACTGGCAGGCGGCAGAGCGGTCACCCGAGTTTCAGGCGCTGGTCAAGAAGAAGAAGTCGTTCGTCATACCGGGGACGATCTTCTTCCTGAGCTGGTACTTCGGCTTCGTGATCCTCGCCGGGTACGCGCCCGACTTCATGGGCCGCGAGTTCTTGACCGACGGCCTGACCGTCGGCTACGTGCTCGCGCTCTCGCAGTTCGTCATGACGTGGGTGCTGGGTGCCTGGTATCTGCGCAAGTCGGATCGCGAGTTCGACCCGCTCGCCGAGCGCGCCGCCCAGGTGGCGATGGAGCGCGAGCCGCGCGACCGATAGGAGGACGTCATGACCGTCGTCGCGTCGGTCAACGGCACCGCCCTGACGGTCTTCGGCGTGATCGTGGCGGTCACGCTGGTGATCAGCTGGGTCGCGTCGAAGCGGGTCAACACGGCCACCGACTTCTGGTCGGCCGGTCGCGGCCTGACCGGGCCGCAGAACGGCTTCGCGATCGCGGGCGACTACATGTCGGCCGCCTCGTTCCTCGGCATCGCCGGCCTGATCTACCTGTTCGGGTTCGACGGGTTCATGTACTCGGTCGGCTTCCTGGTCGCGTTCCTGACCGTGCTGTTCCTGCTCGCCGAGCGGATGCGCAACGCGGGCAAGTACACGATCGCCGACGTCCTCGCGTTCCGGCTCAGGCAGGAGCCCGCGCGGGCCGCGGCGGCGCTCGGCACGCTGACCGTGGTCGCCTTCTACCTGATCGCGCAGATGGTCGGTGCCGGGGTCCTGATCGAGGGCCTCGTCGACATCGACTTCTCGCTCGCCGTGATCCTCACCGGCGCCTTCATGGTCACCTACATCGTGCTCGGCGGCATGCTCGCCACGAGCTGGGTGCAGATCATCAAGGCGTTCCTGTTGATGACGGCGGCCATCGTGATGACGATCTGGGTGCTCGCCAAGGTGAGCTGGAACCCGATCGACCTGTTCCGCGATGCGCGGGGGCAGTCCGCCGAGGGCGAGGCCTACCTCAAGCCGGGCCTGTTCCTGTCGTCGCCGCTCGACACGGTGTCGCTCGGGCTCGGCCTGGTGCTCGGCACCGCCGGGCTGCCGCACATCCTGATGCGGTTCTTCACCGTGCCGGACGCCAAGGCGGCGCGCTCGTCCGTGATGTGGGCGATGGTGCTGATCGGGGCGTTCTACGTGATGACCACGGCGCTCGGCTTCGGCGCGCGCGCGATCCTCGGCCAGGGCGGCGAGGAGGCCGCGGGCGCGACCGGCAACGGCGCACTCCCGGCGCTGGCCGACAACCTCGGCGGCGAGCTGTTCCAGGCGATCATCGCGGGCGTCGCGTTCGCGACCATCCTCGCGGTGGTGGCCGGCCTGGTGATCTCGGCGTCGGGCGCGGTCGCGCACGACGTGTGGTCGAACATCGTCCGGCGCGGCCGCGACTCCGAGAGCGAGGAGGTCTGGGTCGCGAAGATCGCCGCGCTCGCGATCGGCGCGATCGCGATCGTCATCGCCGTCGTCGGCGGCGAGGGCCTGAACGTGTCGTTCATGGTCGGCCTGGCGTTCGCCGTGGCGGCCAGCGCCAACTTCCCGGCGCTGCTGCTGGCGCTGACCTGGCGGCGGTTCAACACGACCGGCGCCGTCACCGGCGTGCTGGTCGGCGTGGTCAGCTCGGTGGCGCTCGTGATCATCAGCCCGACGGTCTGGCCGGGGCCGGACTCCGAGGGCGGCCTGTTCTCGTGGTACGACCTCGCCAACCCGGGGATCATCAGCATCCCGCTCGGGTTCATCGGCTGCTGGGTCGGCACGATGCTGGCGCGCGAGCCCGAGGCGGAGCGCATGTTCGACGAGCTCTACGTCCGCTCCGAGACCGGCCTTGGCGCCGAGCTCGGTACCGGCCTCACGCTCACCGGCCGCGCGAGCGGCGCGGAGGCGGGGGCCGAGGACCGCGAGCTGGTCGGGGCCGGCAAGAGCTAGCTGGGAGATCGCGGAGGGGCGCGCCTTGAGACGGGCGCGCCCCTCTCGCGATGTACCTTCCCCCGCGTGACCCTGCTCGCGATCCAGCACATCGCCTGCGAGCCGCCGGCGGCGTTCGAGGACGAGCTGCGCTCGCGCGGCCTCGACATGGCGCGCGTCGAGCTCGACGAGGGCGAGCCGCTGCCGGACTGGCGCGACTTCGAGGGACTGATCGTCATGGGCGGCCCGATGGGCGCCTACGAGGAGGACGCGCACCCGTGGCTCGCAGGCGAGAAGCGCGCGATCGGCGACGCGGCGCGCGCCGGGCACCCGGTCTGGGGCGTCTGCCTCGGCGCCCAGCTGCTCGCGGGGGCGCTCGGGGCTCGCGTGTACAAGGGCCCGGAGGCGGAGGTCGGGCTGCTCGACGTCGAGCTGACGCCGGCCGCAGCCGACGACCCGGTCTTCCGCGACGCCCCGTCCGTCGTTCCCGACGCTCCAGTGGCACGGCGACACCTTCGACCTCCCCGCGGGCTCGACGCTGCTCGCCAGCTCGCCCGCGTACGCGAGCCAGGCGTTCGTCTACGAGCGCGCCTACGGGCTCCAGTTCCACCTTGAGGTCTCGCCCGCCCTGGCGGCGGAATGGGGGGACGTGCCGGCCTACGCCGCGAGTCTCGAGGCGATCCGCGGGCCGGGCGCCCTCGACCGCCTCCTGGGCGAGGTGAGCGAGCACGCCGCCGCGACCCTCCCGCTGGCCCGTGATCTGTTCGGCCGCTGGCTCGAGCGAGTCGTCCGTGTCCCAGAAACCACCTTGGGGTAGAAACGAGCTATGGAAGCCAGCACCAAGCCCTCGGCCGAGCAGATTGAACGCGAGCTGGGCGAGCAGCTCGACCAGGAGACCTTCGAACCGCCGAACGGCTTTCGCGAGAAGGCGCTGATCGCCGACGAGTCCGAGCACGAGGCCGCGGCGAGCGACCCCGACGGGTGGTGGGCCAAGCAGGCCGACAAGCTCGACTGGTTCGAGCGCTTCGACACGGTGCTCGACGAGTCGGGCGCGCCTTTCTACAAGTGGTTTACCGGCGGCAAGCTGAACGCCTCTCACAATGCCCTCGACCGGCACGTCGAGGCCGGGCTGGGCGACAAGGTGGCCTTCCACTGGCGCGGCGAGGAGGGCGAGGAGCGCGACGTCACCTACGCCGAGCTGCTCGACCAGACCAAGCGGCTCGCGAACGTGCTCAAGGAGCGCGGCATCGAGCCCGGCGACGTGGTCGGGATCTTCCTGCCGATGATCCCCGAGGTCGCTGTCGCGATGCTCGCCTGCGCCCGCATCGGCGCGCCGCACAACGTGGTCTTCGGCGGCTTCTCGCCAGACGCGGTCAAGGAGCGCATGGAGTTCTCCGAGGCCAAGGCGCTGATCACGGTCGACCAGGCGCGGCGCAAGGGCAAGGCCGCCGACATCAAGCCGGCGGTCGACGCGTTCCTCGGCGACGTCACGTCGATCGAGACCGTCGTGGTCGTGCGCAACACCGGCGCCGACGTCGACATGCAGGACGGGCGCGACATCTTCTACGACGAGGCGATCGAGGCCGCGAGCGACGACTGCCCGGCGGAGCCGCTCGACGCCGAGCACCCGCTGTTCGTGCTCTACACGTCCGGCTCGACGGCGAAGCCGAAGGGGATCCTGCACACGACCGGCGGCTACCTGACCGGCGTGGCCTGGACGACCAGGCAGGTCTTCGACTTAAAGCCCGACGAGGACGTGTACTGGTGCTCGGCCGACGTCGGCTGGGTCACCGGCCACTCCTACATCGTCTACGGGCCGCTGATGAACGGCGCGACGTCGGTCATGTACGAGGGCGCTCCCGACCACCCGCACAAGGGCATCTGGTGGGAGCTCTGCGAGCGCTACGGCGTGACCGTCTTCTACACCGCACCGACGGCGATCCGCGCGTGCATGAAGTGGGGCATCTCGCACCCGCAGAAGGCCGACCTGTCCAAGCTGCGGCTGCTCGGCACCGTCGGCGAGCCGATCAACCCGAAGGCGTGGCTCTGGTACTGGAAGCTGATCGGGGGCGAGCGCTGCCCGATCGTCGACACCTGGTGGCAGACCGAGACCGGCCACATCATGATCACCACGCTGCCGGGGGCGCAGTACTCGAAGCCCGGGTCGGCCGGCACGCCGCTGCCCGGCATCGACGCCGCCGTGCTCGACGAGGAGGGCAACGAGGTGCCCGCTGGCGAGCAGGGACTGCTCGCGCTGCGCCGCCCGTGGCCCGGGATGCTGCGCACGCTGTTCCGAGACGACGAGCGCTTCAAGGAGACCTACTTCTCGAAGTGGGACGAGACGACCTATTTCGTCGGCGACGCCGCGCGCAAGGACGACGACGGGTACTTCTGGATCGTCGGGCGCGTGGACGACGTGGTCAACGTCTCGGGTCACCGGCTCTCGACCGCCGAGGTGGAGTCGGCGATCGTCTCTCACCCGAAGGTCGCCGAGGCGGCCGTGATCGGCCAGCAGGACGAGGACACGGGCCAGTCGATCGCGGCCTTCGTGATCCTCGAGGGCGAGGAGGACGAGGGCGACGAGGCGCTCGAGCAGGAGCTGCGCGAGCACGTGGCCCAGCGCATCGGCAAGCTGGCGCGGCCGAAGCGGATCATCTGGACGGCCGACGTGCCCAAGACGCGCTCTGGCAAGATCATGAGGCGCCTGCTGCGCGACATCGCCGAGGGACGCGAGCTGGGCGACGTGACTACCCTGCGCGAGCCGGGCGTGATGAAAGACCTCGAAGGGAAGTTCGCCGGCGAGGAGGAGTGATGTTCCGGGGGTCCCGCTTCCGGGCGGGACCCCCAGGCATCTAGGATCTCGCCCATGCGCTATCTCATCACCGGCGGCTCGGGCTACATCGGGTCGCGGCTCGTCGACCTGCTCGGCCGGCGCGACGACACCGAGAAGATGGTCATCTGCGACGTCGCCCCGCCCAAGGGGTACCGGCCCAAGACCGAATACGAGCGGATCGACGTGCGCGACCGCCGGGCGGTGCGATCCGTCGTCGAGCGCGTGCGCCCGGACGTGCTCGTGCACCTCGCCTTCATCCTGAACCCGTCGCACGACGAGGGGTTCGCCTACGACGTGGACGTCAACGGCACGCACAACGTGCTCGAGGCGGCCGAGCACGTGGGCACGCGCCAGCTGCTCGTGACCACGTCGGGGGTGGCGTACGGCGCCTTCCCGGACAACCCGGTGCCGCTGACCGAGGACGACCCCGTGCGCGGCGTCGCCGGGTTCAGCTACGCGCGCGACAAGACCGAGTCGGACCGCCTCTGCCAGCTCTGGGCCGCGCGGCACCCGGATCGCGTGATGACGATCGTTCGGCCCTGCATCGTGTTCGGGCCGAACGTGGACAACTACCTGGTGCGGCTGTGGACGAAGCAGCCGTTCGCGGTGGACGTCGGCACGATCGACCGCGACATCCAGTTCGTGCACGAGGACGACGTCGTCGAGGGCATCGCCGGGCTGCTGCTCGGCCGCCACGGCGGCGCCTACAACGTCGCCGGCGACGGGCTGATGACCAACCGCGAATGCGCCGAGCTGATCGGCGTGCCGATCCGCAAGCTGCCCCTGCGCGTCTACCGCGGTCTGGCGAAGACGATGTGGAGGCTGCGCCAGGCCGAGGCGCCGCCCGGCGCGATCGATTTCGCCCTTTACTCGTGGCTGCTCTCCAACGAGAAGCTCAAGCGCACCACCGGCTGGGCGCCGAAGTATTCGAGCCGCGAGACCTTCGAGATCACGATGAGCGCGCACGACAAGCTGCCGCCGACGGAGTCCGTCGGGACCGAGTTCCCGGCTGCTACGCTCGCCGCCTAAGCCGCTTCCAGGGCCGTTAGCTCAGTTGGGAGAGCGCCGGCTCGACAAGCCGGAGGTCGCTGGTTCGAGCCCAGCACGGCCCATCGAATCCCACCCTGTGCACGGCTCTGCAGCGGGGTAAACCGCATAACGAAGCGCAGACTGCTTGGTCGTGCAGGCGGGTGCAGAGGATGAGTGTGACGCAGGTGGTGACGCGGTTCCTGAGGGTGCGTCACTGAGCGCAGAAGCCGCGCCTACGAAGCGTGGGTACCCCCGCACGCGACGCGGCCTCTGCCCCTCCAACGTACGCCCGCCAGCCGTGCGCCAGAGGCGGCTGACGGCCAAGGCTTGTCGGTACCCGGCCCCGACGCATCCACGCCGACCCCTCGCGCCAGGCCACCAGCAGGGCATCGGTCACGCCGTCGGGACGGAGGCACCGCCTTGATCTCAGGGCGTCACCCTCCGTCCTCTTCATGCACTGCGAGCGCGGCATGACCGGAGAACGGACAGGCCCGGCGAAGTGCGCCGAGCCTGTCGCAACCATGCTGAGGAGCAGCAGCGGAAACCGCGGTGTGGCTCAGGTTGACGGAGGGGCCCCGGAACCGCGCTCCTCGGCTACGCGGAGACGTTCGGCGGCTCCGTCCGAGCTGTTCTGAAGCTCCCGAAGCTTGCTCCCGTCGAGTGGTCGGCCGCCATAGAGACGGGCCTTGTAGAGCGCCAGCCGGTCGCGCCGGTAGCGCGCCTCCTCCCGAAACTCCTCCAGGCGCTGCGTCTCGCGATGCCTCACGCCCGCCGGGATCCTCTTCGCCGCGCGGCCGCAGCCGCACGCTCGCGAATCTGGCGGTGCACTTGGCGGAGCTGGTCTGCACGGCGTGTCTCGCGCCGCACGCGAACGCGCCGGGCCTTGCCGCCGTTTTGCTTACGGCGCATCGGCTAGTAGTCCCGGTCCGCCCACGCGAGCCACGCTTCGCGGGCGGCGAACTGGTCGACGGCTGCCTGCAGATCCGTGAACGCTTGAAGCTCCTCGGGCGACCCGCGGGCCGCCTCGTACTGCTGGACGCTTGTTTCCCGGCGCTCCCGGGCCGCCTGGAGCTGCTCAACGGCGTGTTCGCGGCTCCTGCTGTCGGCTGTCATAGCTGCCTTCTTCCCCTCGGCAATGGGCCGCGCGTCAGGAGAGGGAATGACCCAGCGAACGACTGCTTACGCCTGACCCTAGCGACGGGAATCAGTCAGCTAGGCCGATGCCCGAAGGGCGGGCGCTAGCGCCGCACCGGTTGCCGGGCCAGGCTCGCCACGGTCGTCGCGGCCAGCACCAGCACGATCACCGCGAGCGACAGGCCGGTCGGGATCTCCGGGATCGAGCTGTCGAGGTCGTGCAGGTAGTGGAGCACGAGCTTGACGCCGATGAACGCGAGCACGACCGACAGCCCCACGGACAGGTAGATCAGCCGGTCGAGCAGGCCCGCGACGAGGAAGTAGAGCGCGCGCAGCCCGAGCAGGGCGAACGCGTTCGCCGTGAAGACGATGAACGCCTCCTCGGTCACGCCGAACACCGCCGGGATCGAGTCGAGCGCGAAGACGATGTCCGTTGCGGCGATCGCGACGAGCGCCAGCGCGAGCGGCGTGAGGACTCGCTTGCCGCCCAGCCGCACGACCAGGCTGTCGCCGTGGTACCGATCGGTGAACGGGAGCACGCGCTGGGCTGCGGTCACCAGCGGGTTGCCCTCGATCGACGGCTGCCGGTCGCGGTGGCGGAAGAGCTGGACGGCGGTGAAGATCAGCAGCAGCCCGAACAGCAGGAACGTGACCGAGAAGAGGGCGAGCAACGCTGCGCCGAGCGCGATGAAGATCGCGCGCAGCACGAGCGCGGCCAGGATCCCGAACGTCAGCACGCGCTGCTGGTGCTCGGCCGGGACCGCCAGGGTCGACATCAGGATCACGAACACGAACAGGTTGTCCACCGACAGGCTCTTCTCGACCACGTAGCCGGCGAAGTACTCGGCGCCCGAGCCCCAGCCCGCCACCGCACCCAGCACGACGCCGAACGCGAGCGCGACGCCGATGTAGAAGACCGACCAGCCGACCGCCTCGCGGAACCCGACGACGTGCGCGCGCCCGCCGGCGACGAACAGGTCGATCGCGAACAGAGCCCACGATCACGGCGATCGTGAGCGCCCAGCCGAGCGTGGTGACCTCGAGCAACGTCGTCCTCCGCCGGGGGTGCTAGGCGGCCGCGGCCAGACGCCGGGTGCGCACGACCAGCACCGGGCAGGGCGCCTCGCGCATCAGCTCGTCCACGGCGGACGCGTGCACGGCGCCGACAACGATCAGGTCGGCCGACTCGCGCGCGGCCACCGCGAGCAGCGCCGCCGGGTCCGCCGTCGGCACCAGCACGACCCGGCCGCCGAGTGCGCGGGCCAGGCAGGCGGCCTGTGAGGCCGCGGCCCTGCCGGCCGCGCCCTCGTCGATGCCACACACGATCGAGCTGCACATGGTCCCCACAGCCTGCGCGACCGCGGCGCCGCGCGCCATGGGGGCGGACACGCATCTCGGGATACATGCTCGCCCGCATGGGCGCGGGGGCCGCGCCCTGGCATCGTCGCTACAAACCGAGCATGGCGTTCCAACTGATCCCCGCTTCGTGAGGCCGCGCGGCCGCTACGCGTCGCTGACGCGCCGCGTCGTCGCCGCCAACGCTGCGGTGCTCACCGCCGTGGCGGTCATCACCGTGCTGGTCTTCTCGCCCGGCGACGTCAGCTCGCCGGTGGCGCTCAAGGAGCTGGCCATCCTCGCCGGCGCCCTGGTGGTGATGGGGCTGCTGAACCTGGCGCTGATGCGGCGTCTGCTCGCGCCGATCGAGCACCTGCGCGACTTCGTCCGCACGGTCGACCCGCTCCGTCCCAACCAGCGCGCGCCCGTCGAGGGGGCGGACACCGAGGCCGCCGAGCTCGCCGTGGCGTTCAACGAGATGCTCGAGCGGCTGGAGCACGAGCGCATGGACAGCGCGCGCCGGGCGCTGGACGCGCAGGAGGCGGAGCGGCTGCGCGTGGCGCAGGAGCTCCATGACGAGGTCGGACAGAGCCTCACCGCGGTCCTGCTCCAGCTCGCCCGCCTCGCGAAGGGTCTGCCCGAGTCAGACCAGCAGGTGCTCGCCGACACGCAGGGGATCACTCGCGAGAGCCTCCAGGAGGTGCGCCGGATCGCGCGCTCGCTGCGGCCCGAGGCGCTCGACGACCTCGGCCTGGCGAGCGCGCTCCAGGTCCTGGCGGAGCGCACCGAGGAGCAGAGCCTGCTGCGCGTCGAGACCGGGCTCGAGCGCGAGCTGCCGCGGCTCGCCGACCACGAGGAGCTCGTGATCTACCGAGTGGCCCAGGAGGCGCTCACGAACGTGGTCCGGCACGCAGGCGCGGCGAGCGCCGTGCTGAGCCTCGTCCAGCGCTCCGGGTTGCTCGTGCTGACGGTCACGGACGACGGCGGCGGCGTCGCCGACGCCGCCGAGGGAACCGGTGTCCGCGGCATGCGCGAGCGCGCCGTGCTGATCGGCGCGCAACTGAGCTGGGCCGACCGCCCGGACGGCAAGGGGGGAGAGGTCGTGCTGGAGCTGCCGCTCGGCGGTCCAGGATGATGGCCAGCACCCATTGTCCGGCCGGATTCCCGCGGCGATCCTCGGTTCGATGATGCGCTTGGTGATCGTCGACGACCATCCCGCAGTGCGAGCCGGCGTCGCCGCCCTGCTCGAGGACGAGCCGGACATGACGGTGAGCGCCACGGTCGCGACCGGAGCGGAGGCCGAGTCCGAATGCCGGCGCCGTCAGGCCAGCGTGCTGGTGGCCGACTACCACCTGCCCGACCTGGACGGCCTCTCGCTGTGCCTGCGGCTGGGCACGTCAGGACCCCCGGTCGTCCTCTACTCCGCCTTCGCCGACGACAGCCTGGCGGTGCTCGCCATGATCGCCGGAGCGCGCGCGATCGTCCCGAAGTCGGCGGACCCGGCCGACCTGGTCGCCACCGTGCGGGCGGTCCTGCGGGGCGCCGCGCCGCTCAACCAGATCGACGCCGCCGCCCTGCGCGCGGCGGGGGGACAGCTCGACCCCGAGGACCTACCCGTGCTCGGCATGCTCACGGCGGGCGTGGAGCCGGCCGAGATAGCGCGAACGCTCGGCGTCGAGGAGGACTGGCTGGCGGCGCGACGCTGGGCCATGGTGGAGCGCCTGCGCACGCGGCCGCCGCGCCGCCCCCCTATGGGTGTCGGACTCCACCGAGATGCATAACTCTCCCTATTGGCGTGGGGGCGCGCGGCAGGCAGGCTCATGGGCATGGCCGAGCGCCCCCACCCGACATCCCTGGTATGTGCCGTCGACGGCGATACGCCGGCGGACGCGCTCTGGTTCGCGGCCGAGCTCGCGCGCGGCCTCCGGACTCGCCTGGTCCTGGCGCACGCGCTGGACCCGGCCGACGCCGACCCGCGCCCCGGCCACCTCCGCGCGAGCCGCTCGGAGCAGGACCGCGCCCTCGGGATCGTCCACCGAGCGGCGCGGATGCTGCCGCCCGGCACCACGGCAGACGAGCGAGTGCTGCTCGGGACCGGGCTCCAGTCGCTGCTCGACACCAGCCGGCGCGAGCGCGCAGAGCTGATCGTCGTCGGCTCGCGCGGTCTGGGGCCGCTCGCGTCCGCCCTGATGGGCAGCTTCTCGCGCGAGCTGGTCCGGCGCTCCACCTGTCCTGTCGCGGTGGTGCCGCCGGGCCCGACGGCGGGCCGGCCGGGTGCCGTCGTATGCGGCGTCGACGCTTCCGAGCGCGCCACGGAGGTGGGCCGGCTGGGCGCGTCGCTCGCTCGCCGGCTCGGTGACCGGCTGCTGATCGCGCACTCGAGCGAGCAGCACTACGCGGGCGGCCGCGCGCCGCTCGCGTTCCACCCCTCGGAGGCGCGCGCGGCCGAGGCGCTGGTCATCCGCGTGGCCGCGGCCGCGGGCGGAGCCCCCGACACGCTCCTGCTCGACGGAGCGCCGGCGCACGAGCTCGAGGCGCTCGCCCACCGCGAGCGGGCACGCATGATCGTCGTCGGCTCGCGCGGGCTCGGCAACCTGCGCTCGATCCTGCTCGGCTCGGTGTCGTCCGAGCTGATGCGGGTCGCGCGCCGCCCGGTCGTGATCCTGCCCGACGCTGCGCTGTCCGCGCGACTCGCCGCCTGACCCACCGGCAGCTTGAGCCACGACCTGATCGCGACCGTCGCGCTCGGCCTGTCCGTGGCGTTCGCCGGCGGCGTCCTCGCGCACATGCTGCGCCTGCCGGTGATCGTCGGCTACCTGCTCGCCGGAGTCGCCGTCGGCCCCTTCACGCCGGGCCCGGTGGCGGACTCCCAGGTCGCCTCAGAGCTGGCCGAGGTGGGGGTGATCCTGCTGATGTTCGGGGTGGGCATCCACTTCTCGCTCCACGACCTCGCGCGGGTGTGGCGGATCGCCGTGCCCGGCGCGGTCGGGCAGATCGCGCTCGCGGTGGCGCTCGGGCTCGGCCTGGCGTCGGTGTGGGGATGGTCGACGGGGGAGGGGCTGCTGCTCGGCCTGACGCTGTCGGTCGCCTCCACGGTGGTGCTGCTGCGCGGGCTGACGGACTCCGGCACGCTCGAGTCGCGAGCGGGCCGCACGGCGGTGGGCTGGCTGATCGTCGAGGACCTCGTCGTGGTGATCGCGCTGGTCCTGCTCCCGGTGCTCGCGGGCTCCCAGGGCGACGTGGCCGGCGTCGTGGTCGTCACGCTCGGCAAGGTCGCCTTCTTCGCCGCGCTGATGCTGGTCGTCGGCGTGCGGGTGATCCCCGCCGTGCTCGCCTGGGTCGAGCGGACCGGCTCGCGCGAGCTGTTCATCCTCGCGACGCTCGCGGTCGCCCTCGGGATCGCCTACGGCGCGGCGGAGGCCTTCGAGGTGTCGTTCGCGCTCGGCGCCTTCCTGGCGGGCGTCGTCGTCAACGAATCGGAGCTGAGCCACCGCGCGGCCGAGGAGGCGCTGCCGCTGCGCGACGCGTTCGCGGTGCTGTTCTTCGTGTCGGTCGGCATGCTGATCGACCCCTCGGTACTGCTACACGACCTCGGCAGCGTGCTCGCGCTGGTCGCCGTGGTCGTGGTCGGCAAGGCGCTCGCGGCGCTCGCGATCGTGCTGGTCCTGCGCGGCGGCGCGGAGGTGGCCCTGACCGTGGCGGCCGGGCTCGCCCAGATCGGGGAGTTCTCGTTCATCCTGCTGGCGGCCGCCACCTCGCTGGAGCTGATGCCGGCGCAGGCGACGGAGCTCGTGCTCGGGGCAGCGCTGATCTCGATCCTGATCAACCCGTTCCTGCTGCGGGCGGTGCGCACGCTCACGGCTCGACCAGTCCTCGCCTGATCGCGTAGCGCGTCATGTCGACGCGGTCGCGCAGGCCGAGCTTCTCGAGGATGTTGGCCCGGTGGCGGTCGACGGTCTTCTCGCTGATCACCAGGATCTCGCCGATCTCCCGGCTCGTGTGGCCCTCCGCGATCAGCTTGATCACCTCGGACTCGCGCGGCGTCAGCGGGTCGTCGGAGTGCGCGGCGCCCTGCGCGGCCCGTTCGAGGTGGTCGCGCACCAGCGCGGCGACGGCGTTCGGGTAGAGGAAGGGCTCGCCGCGCATCGTCGCGCGGCAGGCCTCGACCAGGTCCTGGTCCGCCGCCGCCTTCAGCACGTAGCCCGAGGCGCCCGCCCGCAGCGCCTCGAAGAAGTAGCGCTCGTTGTCGTGCATCGACAGGATCAGGATGCGCAGCTCGGGACGGCGGCGGCTCAGCTCGCGCGACGCCTGGATGCCGGTCAGGCGCGGCATCGTGATGTCGAGGATCGCCAGGTCGTAGTCGTCGGCGAGGCCCAGCTCCACGGCCTCGGCGCCGTCCGCGGCCTCGCCGGCGACCTCCAGGTCGGGCTCGGCGTCGAGTACCAGCCGCAGGCCCTTGCGGACCACGGCGTGGTCGTCGGCGAGCAGGATGCGGGTCTTGAGCGGCGTCGTCATCGGCTTGGCCGGCCGACGCCGATCATGGCACCTGTCGGGGCTAGGGCCTGACGAACGTGTCCGGGTCCGGCCCGCGCCGCTCGCCGGCGTCGAGCTGCTCGATCGCCTCCATCTCCCCGTCGGTCAGGTGGAAGCCGAAGACGTCGAAGTTCTCCTCGATTCGCTCCGGCGTCACGGACTTGGGGAAGACGACGTTGCCGAGCTGGAGGTGCCAGCGCAGCACCACCTGGCCGGGCGTGCGCTCGTGGCTCGCGGCGATCTCCCCGATCACGGGATCGTCGAGCACTGCGCCCTGAGCGAGCGGGCTCCAGGCCTCGGTCACGATCCCGAGCTCGGCGTGCTCGCGCCTCAACCCCGCCTGCTGGAACTGCGGGTGCAGCTCGACCTGGTTGACCGCGGGCGTGACGCCGGTCTCCTCGATGAGCCTGTGCAGGTGGGCGGGCTGGAAGTTGGACACGCCGATCGCGCGCACCAGGCCCTCCTGCTGGAGCTCGATGAAGGCCCGCCAGGTCTCCACGTAGCGATCGTGCTGGGGCACCGGCCAGTGGATCAGGTAGAGGTCGACGAAATCGAGCTCGAGGCGGTCGAGGCTTGCCCGGCAGGCCCGCTTCGCGGTCTCGAAGCCGTGGTCGTCGTTGAAGCACTTGGTCGTGACGAACACCTCGTCGCGCTCCAGCCCAGACGCGCGCAGGGCCTGGCCGACCTCCGCTTCGTTCTGGTAGGCGCTCGCGGTGTCCACGTGCCGGTAGCCGGCCTGCAGCGCGCGCAGCGTGACCTCGGCGGTCTCGGGCGGCGGCACCTGGAAGACGCCGAAGCCCAGTTGCGGGATCTCGCCGGAGCCGGCGAGCTCTACGGCGGGGACGTTGGTATCGGTAGCTCTCATCACCTCCCGCATGCTCGGGGCGCGCGCTGTCCAAACAGGGTGGGCAGTTAGCGTGCCGCCGATGCCGCGCCGCGCCACATGAGCCTGGACGTGATCGTGCTCGCCCTCGCGAGCGCTCCCAGGCCGGCGGGGGCGGCCGCCCTCTACGCGCTGCTGCGCGCCGCGCATCCGCGCCGGGTCCTCGCCGCGTACCTGCTCGGCGGCCTCGCCTTCAGCATCGCGGTCGGGATCCTGGTGGTCTCGATCTTCCACGGGGCGGGCCTGGACTACCGCGACAGCGAGGTGTACTCGGCGATCGAGCTGGCCGGGGGCGTCCTGGCGCTCGGCTTCGCCGCGAGCGTGGCGACCGGCCGGCGCAAGCTGCCGTCGCACGGCGACGGCGCGGAGGAGTCGGCGGTGCTCAGGCGGCTGCGCCGGCCGTCGCTGGCGACCGCCGCCCTGGCGGGGGTCCTGACCCACCTGCCCGGCCTCTTCTATGTGCTGGCCCTCAACGCGATCATCGCCGGCCACCACAGCCTGCTCGACGAGATCGCGCAGGTGCTGGTCTTCAACGCGCTCTGGTTCGGCGCGACGATCGGCTTCGTCGTGATCTTCCTGCTGCGCCCGGGGGCGGCCCGCAGGGCGCTCGCCCGCGCGAACGACCTGGGACGGCGCCACTCGCGCGAGATCACGGCCGGCGCGTTCGGCGTGGCCGGCCTCTACCTCGCGATCAAGGGCGGGATCGGGCTGATCGGCTGAGATACTCGCGCCCGTGCTCGCGGTCCCCGTTGACGCTCAGCCGATCGTCGTGGACGCCGGAGAGGCGTCGGCAATCGTCACGCGCAACCCGGTCCGCGTCTCGTTTCGAGACCGGCGCGGGCGGGTCGTGCTCGCGCAGGTCGGAAACCGGAGGCCCGGCGCGCTCGTGGAGCCGCCGACGGTCGACCCCGAGCCCGGAGGGGTGGACCTCCTGCCGGAGGCGACGCTGTACTCGCCGTTCACGTTCACCGTGGGTCGGGAGCAGATCGAGCAGAACCCCGGCCCGGGCCCGTTCGTGGGCGATCTCGTGCAGGCGCAGCGCAGCGGGATCCAGTACTCGGCGCGCTCGGTCGTGGGCGCCCGGCGCACGGGGCGCGGTGTGCGCCTCGTTCTGTCGACCAACGACCCCTCCGGGCGCCGCCTGCTCGTGACCGCTGTCGCGCGCAGGGCCGCCGCGCGATCCGCGTCTCCGTGAGGCCGGTCGAGCGCGCGGGCGTCGCCGTCGTCGCGGACTCGTTCGCCTCCGCGCCGCGCGAGGCCTTCCACGGATTCGGCGGGCGCCACAACTCGCTCGACCAGCGCGGCCACGCGCTGGAGAGCTTCCTCAACCAGACCAACCTGCCGGCCCCGGCCCCCGAGGGCGCGCCCGGCCCGCCCGACCGCTACATGTCCCCCAACGGCCCGACGGGTGCGTACTTCGTCCAGTCCTCCTTCGTCTCGTCGCGGCCGTACGGCTTCCTGGCGCTGCGCGACGAGCTGACGCGCTGGCGGATGGCGAGCGACCGCCCCGATGCCTGGCAGGTGGCCGCGTCGGCGCCGGCCCTGGACTACGTCGTGGCGCCGGGCCGGCCGGGGCGGGCGATCCGCACGCTGACCTCGCTGAGCGGGCGCCAGCGCGTGCCGCCCCGCTGGGCGCTGCGCCCCCAGCTCGACCGGCTGGTGCGCTTCCCGCCCCAATCCGCCGCCGACTACCTGGCCGAGGTCAGGCGTGACCTGACGCTGATCAGGCGCTACCGCATGCCCGTCGGGTCCTACCGGATCGAGGCCTGGGAGTTCATCCCGCGCGCGACGCTGCGGCGCCTGATCGCGCGCTTTCACGCCAGCGGGATCCGCGTGCTGCTCTACTTCCGCGGCTTCGTCGGCCGGGACGAGATCGGCACAGACAGCCCCGAGCGCTTCGACGAGGCGGTCCGCCGGGGGTACGTCGCCACCCGCGCCGACGGGAGCCCGTACGTCTTCCAGTCGAACTTCTTCGACGACGCGGCGATGATCGACTTCACCGATCCCGCAGCGCGGCGCTGGTGGACTTCGCGAATCCGCGAGGCGCTCGACCTGGGCGCTGACGGCTTCATGCAGGACTTCGGCGAGCAGGTGGCGATGGACATGCACTTCGACGACGGGTCGACCGGCCGGACGATGCACAACCGCTTCCCCGTGCTCTTCCACCGCGCGACGCGACGCGCGATCGACGCCTTCCTCGCCGACCACCCCCGGCGCGGCCAGCCCTACTTCTTCACGCGGGCGGGCTACTCGGGCACGCCGGGGTCCGTCGCCTACGAGAACGCGACCTGGCCCGGTGACGAGCCGACCGACTGGTCGCGGTCGGCGGGGTTGGCCGCGCAGGCCACCGACATGCTCAACCGCGGGATCGCGGGCGCCTACGGGTTCGGCACCGACATCGGCGGCTACTTCGACGTCGGCGGCTCGCCCACGTCCAAGGAGCTGTTCCTGCGCTGGGCCGAGTGGGCGGCGCTCACGCCGATCTTCCGCCTGCACGGCTCGGTGGCCGCCGGGACACACACGCCCTGGAGCTACGACCGCCAGACCGTCCGCATCTACCGCCGCCTCTCGCGGCTGCACATCGCGGCGCTGCCACTGATCGCGCGCCTGTGGCGGCGCGCCGCGCGCACGGGCATGCCGATCGCCAGACCGCTGTGGCTGGCCGTGCCGGGCGACCCGGTCGCCGCCCGCCAGGACCAGGAATGGATGCTCGGGCCCGACGTGCTGGTGGCACCGGTGGTGGTGCCGGGCGCCCGGGCGCGGCGCGTCTACTTCCCTCGAGGATGCTGGGTGGAGCCACGCTCAGGCCGGCGCCTGACGGGCCCGGCCTCGGCACGCGTTGCCGCGCCGCTGGGCCGCCTGCCGTACTTCTTCCGCTGCGGGAAGCGCCCCTGGGCCGCGCCCTAGGCGACGGCCATCAGCGCCGGCCGGCCGGCCGTCAGAGCCGGAACCACGGCCTCCGTGAACGCCGCCACGGCCGCGCGCGACTGGGGGGCCCCGAAGAACGGGAAGCGGGAGAGGTGGGGGAGGCCGACCAGCACGGTCTCGCGGCTGACCGTCGCGTGCCGGGAGATCGAGAGGCTGACATCGCCCAGCTCGACCCGGTGCATGACCGGCGCCTCCACCTCGTGCGCGCCCTGGAGCGCCAGCACCTCGCGCATCAGGCGAGCCGATTCGCCCAGGCAGATGACTGCGCGCGGCCGCGCGATGTCGAGCGCGTCCGCCCACAGGCCACGCGAGAAGTCGATCGACTCGCGGCGCCGCTCGAGCTGCGCCCACAGCGGCGACCGGAAGGGGCAGAAGTTGCCTGCGAGCGTCTCGTCCATCAGCTCGGACGCGGTGAGCGAGTCCGCCTCGCGGGCGAGCGCCTCGTACATCCGGCGCACCTGCGCCTGCAGCGCGTCCGGCTGCCCGCCGGGCCCCCAGCGCTCGACTCGATACGCGTTGCCGGCCTCGACGCTCAGCTGCGGAGGCTCGTAGTTGTTGCCGCTCGGGTTCAGCCCGACGAAGGCGAGCCGGGTGTAGGGCGACAGCGTCGCCGCCGGCGACTCGAGGAAGCGCCAGCCGCGGCGGTGGCGGAGGCGGTCGTACTCGGCTTGGATGCGGTCCGCAAACGGCTGAAGGTGCATAGGCCCAGGCTGCGCCCGAGTCCGCTATTTCGCCACGTCTGAACCGGTTGCGTGTGGGCTTGGGCCCGGAGTTCGTGCGCGATGGCGCAGTCGGAGCGCCGATTGGCGCCGAGCCATCTCCCGCGTGGTCAGCGGCCGGGCGCCGCAGGCGATCGCCTGGACCCGCACCTCCTCGGGGAGGTCGTAGTGGTCGGCCCAGGGGCGCCCGGGCCTCGTCTGGAACCACTGGCGCACGAGGCCGAGCCGCGCGGCCAGCGCGTGCAGCTCCTGCTCGGAGTCCGCGGTCAGGTGGCACCAGCGCCGCCCGCGCCACTCCCAGATGGCCTCGTCGACGTAGGTGGCCACAGCCCATGGATAGCAGCGCCGCAAGAGCGCATGCGCGCCGTCGCCGGCTGCGCCTAGCGTGCGCCGCGATGCTGCGCAGCGACAGAAACGCCCGCTTCGACTCCGAGGGCCGGCTTCGCCGCCGCCATCGCTTCCGCTCCGGCCGCCTGGCCGCGGAGCGGGCGATCGGCTCGCGCGCGCTCGCGCGGGCGGAGCGGCTGCAGCGCGAATGGCCGCTCGCGCTGGTCGAGGCCGACGGCCGCCGCTGGTGGTGGTACCGCGACTGCTTCTACTGGGAGGACGACGACCTCACGCAAGAGGACGTGATGGCGCTGGTCGCCGAGCGCGAGCGGCGCAGGCGGCGCCGGCTCGAGCGCGCCCACGCCGCGCTGCACGCCGAGCGTGACGGGGCGCCGCGGCGCGAGCCGATCCCGCGCGAGCTGCGGCTGGCCGTGTGGCGGCGCGACGGCGGCCGCTGCACCGAGTGCGGCGGCGACTTCGAGCTCCAGTACGACCACGTCATCCCGCTGGCGCTCGGCGGCGCGACGACGGCTGAGAACCTGCAGCTGCTGTGCGCCGGCTGCAACCGCGCGAAGGGCGCGGCGCTCTAGCTCACCGGCCGAGCACCAGCTCCAGCTTCTCCCGGCTGCGCCCGAGGTCGCGCAGGTCGGTGTCGGGGTTGCCAGGCGGGCGCGTCCGCTCCCAGATCGGCAGGGGCGCCGGGTCGGCGGCCTCCGCGCGCTCGACACGCTCCTTCTCGCTGATCACGGGCTCTAGTTGCATACAAGGAGCGTTCCAGTCAGGGCGCATGCCAAACCCGATTGGCGGGTCGAGCGAATCCGCACGTTAACGTCCGGGCCGGTGCTGGCTCTGCTCTACGACGTGCACGGCAACCTGCCCGCGCTCGAGGCGGTGCTGGACGACTGTACGGCCGACCGGTTCCTGCTGGGCGGCGACTACACGGCCTTCGGCGCCTGGCCGCGCGAGACCGTCGCGCGCCTGCACGAGCTCGACGCAGAGTGGATCCGCGGCAACGTCGACCGCTGGATGGTCGACGACACCGGCGTGCTCGAGCCGATGCGCCCGCTGGTCGAGCGCTCGCGCGAGCTGCTGGGCGAGGAGCTCGCGCGCGAGCTGGCCGCGCTGCCGGAGTCGACGACCCGCGACGGCACGCTCTACTGCCACGCCTCGCCGCTGTCGGACATGGACAGCTTCTATCCAGAGCCCAAGGACACCGACGCGGAGCGGCTGATGGGCGTCGAGGCGGGCCGGGTCGTGTTCGGCCACACCCACCTCCAGTTCACGCGCGAGGGGCCCGGCGGGATCGAGCTGGTCAACCCCGGCAGCGTCGGCATGCCGCTCGACGGCGACCACCGGGCCGCCTACGCGATCGTCGCCGGCGACGGCTCCGTCGAGCTGCGCCGGGTGGAGTACGACTGGCAGGCCGCCGCCCGCGCGGTGCGCGAGCGGGTCGGCGAGCTGCCGGCCAAACGCATCGAACAGTCACGTTTCGACGTGTCCTAGTGCTACCTTCCGCCCCGGTGCGGCTCTCCAGCATCCTCGCCCCGGGAGATCGGGAGTTCTTCGACCTGTTCGAGGAGGCCGGCGGCAACATCCTGCGCGCCGCCGGGTTGCTCGAGGAGCTCTTGCGCGACTTCCCCGAGCGCAACGACCTCGCGCGCGACATCCTGATCTGCGAGCAGGACGGCGACCGGATCACGCACGACATCATCCAGCGCCTCAACCAGACGTTCGTCACGCCGATCGACCGCGAGGACATCTACGCGCTGGCGTCGGCCCTCGACGACGTCGTGGACTACACCGAGGAGGTCGCGGACTACCTCGGCCTCTACAAGATCGAGGCGCCCATGGAGCAGGCCCAGGCGCTTGCGCAGGTGCTCCACGCGGCGTCGCGCCAGATCGCGGAGGCGATGCCGCGGCTGCGCGGGTTCAAGGACATCTCGCACTACACCGTCGAGATCAACAGGCTGGAGAACGACGGCGACCGGATCGTCCGCGAGGCGATCGCCTCGCTGTTCGACAACGGCATCGACCCGATGGTGGTGATCCGCTGGAAGGACATCTTCGAGCGCCTCGAAGAGGCGATCGACGCGACCGAGCGCGTCGCGAACATCGTCGAAGGCATCGTCATCAAGAACTCCTAGGCGGCTGAGTGGAAGGCTCGCTTCTCACCGTCATCATCGTCGTCGCCACGGCGCTGGCGTTCGACTTCACCAACGGCTTCCACGACACCGCGAACGTCGTGGCCACGTCGATCTCCACGCGCGCGATGGCTCCGAAGCTGGCGGTGGCGTACGCCGCGATCCTGAACTTCGTCGGCGCGTTCATCTCGCTCAAGGTGGCCGCCACCGTCGCGACCGACGTCGTCGACCCCGAGTCGATCACGCTGCTGGTCGTGTTCGGCGGCCTGGTCGGTGCGATCGCCTGGAACCTGGCGACCTGGTACTTCGGCCTGCCGTCGAGCTCCTCGCACGCCCTGATCGGCGGCATCGTCGGCGCGACCCTGGTGGCGAACGGGCCCGACGCGGTCTTCTTCGAGCACGGGATCGTCGGCAAGGTGATGCTGCCGGCGCTGGTCGCGCCGCTGCTCGCGTTCGTCGTCGCCGGAGCGTCGATCCTGGTGCTCTACAGGATCGTCGGGCAGGCTGCGGCCCGGGCCGGTGACGGGCGGCTTCCGCGGCGGCCAGGTCATCTCCGGCGGGCTGCTGGCGCTCGCCCACGGGACCAACGACGCGCAGAAGACGATGGGTGTGATCGCGCTTGCGCTGGTGGCCTACGGCTCCCTGCCCGCGAGCGACCCGACGCCGCCGACCTGGGTAGTGGTGTCGGCAGCGGCCGCGATCGCGGTCGGGACCTACGTCGGCGGCTGGCGGATCATCAAGACGATGGGCAGCCGCATCCACAAGATGGACTCGGCCCAGGGCTTCGCCGCGCAGGGTGCGGGCGCGGCCGTGATCCTCGCGTCCACGCACGGCGGCTTCCCGCTCTCGACCACCCACACGATCTCCGGAGCGGTGATCGGCTCCGGCGCCGCCAAGCGCCTGTCCGCGGTGCGCTGGGGCGTGGCCGGCAACATCGTCGCCGCCTGGGTCGTCACGCTGCCCGCCGCCGCGGTCATCGGCGGCGTCACCTACGCGATCACGCGCCTGTTCGGGACCGGCGCCGCAGGTCCGCTGATCGTCTCCGCGGTGATCCTGATCGGCTCGGCGTTCCTGTTCACCCGGCGGGCCCAGCAGGGCCCGCCCGTCGCGTCGGCTGAGGCATGACGCTCGCGGTCATCGACTGGGACGCGCTGCTGACGGTGATCTGGGCGTCGGTGCTGGCCGGCATCTGCGCGCCCGGGGCCTACGGGCTTGCGATCCTCGGCGGGACGCGCGCGTTGGAGCGTGGGCGCGAGGGCCGCGTCGCGGGGGCGGTCGTCTACGGGACGATCGGCGTCTTCGGCGTGAGCGTGGTGCTCGCCTCGGTCGTGTTCGGGATCCTGGTCCTCAGCGACAAGTGAGCTCGGCGAGCCGGTCGAGCTGAGCCTCGCTCGACCAGGCGCCGACCGACGCGCGCACGGTCCCGGTCCCCGGCAGGTCGCGCACCGCGAAGCCGGCCTCCGCGAGGCGCTCGACCTCGGCCTCGGGCTCGTCCACGTCCCAGGCCACGAGCGTCGAGTCCCCGCGCGGGCGGGCACGCGAGCCGAGTCGCTGCGCGAGCTGGGCGGCCAGCTCGATCGCGTGGGCCTGCAGCTCGCCCAGCCCTGGTTCCTCCAGCACGTCGAGCGCGGCCAGCGCCCAGTCGACCTGGTGGGGCGGCGGGAAGCCGAGCGCGAACCGGCGCGCGTCGGGCTGCAGCTCGAAGTCGAGCGCGCGCGTCGCGTCGGCGAGGTTGCCGTACGAGGGCCAGGGGGCGGGCAGGCTCGTCGCGAGCTCGCCGCGCACGTACAGGTAGCCGAGCCCGTTCGGGCCGCACATCCACTTCTGCCCCGAGGCGGCGTAGAAGTCGCAGCCCAGCTCGCGCACGTCGACGGGGACGGCGCCGAGGCCCTGGGCGCCGTCGAGCAGCACCAGCGCGTCGGTGGCGGCGAGCCCGCGCGCGTCCACGACCGAGCCCGTGTGCCAGGACACGTGCGAGGTGGCGACCAGCCGGGTGGCCGGCCCGACCGCGGCCGCCAGGTCGGCGAACGGCACCACGCGGACGCTCACGCCACGCCGCTCGCGCAGCGCCCCCAGCGGGGCGAGCACGCCGGGGTGCTCCTCGTCGCTGGTCACGACCTCGTCGCCCGGGCCGAGGTCGAGCGCCGCCAGCGTCGCGTTGACGCCGTCGGTCGTGGAGCCGGTGGCGGCGAGCTCGCCGACCTCCGCGTTCATCACGGCGGCGACGCGCGAGCGCAGCAGGTCGATTCGTCCCACGCAGCCCTCCATGTACGCCTTGCCGCTGCGACCCCCCTCGAGCTGGAGCTGCAGCGACCGCAGCGCCGCCTCGTAGCCGCGGCGCGGCACCGGCCCGGTCGTGCCGGCGTTGAGGTACTCGGTCCGCTCCAGCACGGGGAACTGGGTGCGCAGGTCGTCCACGGCCGCCGGATACTAGGCTTCGCGCCGCCGTGATCATCGAGCGCTCCATGAATGACGACTGGCTGTCGAACACCTTCCTCGTCGCCGACGAGGAGGGCGGGACGGCGCTCGTCGTCGACTCCGGCGGCCCCTGCGCGCCGCTCCAGGAGGCGGCCGAGCGGCTCGGCGTGGACGTCACGACCCTGCTCCTGACCCACCACCACCACGACCACGTGGCCGAGGCTGCCGCGTGGGGAGACGTCGAGGTGTTCGCGCACCCGCTCGAGGCGGAGTCGATCGAGAAGGTCGACCGCACGATCGAGCCGGGCGACACGCTCGACGTCGGCGGGCTGCACGTCGAGACGCTGCACACGCCGGGGCACACGGCCGGGATGCTCAACTTCGTGATCAACGGCGACGACGTGTTCACCGGCGACACGCTCTTCAAGGGCTCCGTCGGCGGCGTGCGCGCGCCCGGGTCGACGAGCTTCGCCGACCTCAGGAGCTCGATCATGGACGTGCTGATGAAGCTGCCGCCCGACACGCGCGTGCAGCCCGGCCACACCGACCCGAGCACCATCGGCGACGAGTGGGAGGGCAACCCGTTCGTGAGGCTCTGGCGCGGACTCGACGAGGAGGGCGACGAGCCCTGCCGCGTCGGGGGCGAGCAGGCCACGCTGGTGCTCTGGGGGCCCGACTACGACGGCGGGCACAAGGCCTGGGTGCGCTGGCCCGACGGCAGCGACGACATCGTCCCGGGCAGCCAGGTAGAGCGCGGCTGACCGTGGCGCCCGCCTACGGCGTGCGGGCGGGCGGAGGCCTGTGTGCGCGCGTCGAGGGGCGCGTCATCGACCTGTCGCACGTCGCGGGCTCGCTCGACGAGCTGATGGCGCGCGGCCCGGCCGGCTGGGCGCCGGAGCTCGACGGCCCGGAGCTCGCGGCCCCGGAGCTGGCCATGCCGTTCACGGTGGCCGACTACGTCGACTTCTACTCGTCGATCCATCACGCGAGCAACGTCGGGCGCATGTTCCGGCCCGACGACGAGCCGCTCCAGCCCAACTGGCTGCATCTGCCGGTCGGCTACCACGGCCGCGCGGGCACGGTCGTGCCGAGCGGGACGCCGGTGCGCCGCCCCTCCGGTCAGCGCGGCCCGGGCGACTTCGGGCCAACGCGGGCGCTCGACGTCGAGCTCGAGCTCGGCTTCGTGATCGGCGTGGCGAGCGACGGCCCGGTACCGGTCGAGCGCGCGCTCGACCACGTCTTCGGCGCGGTCCTCTTGAACGACTGGTCGGCGCGCGACATCCAGGGCTGGGAGACCCGGCCGCTGGGGCCGATGCTGGGCAAGTCGTTCGCGACGTCGATCTCGCAGTGGGTGGTGCCGATCGCCGAGCTTCGCTCCCAGCGCGTCGCCGCGGAGCCGCAGGACCCCGAGCCGCTGCCCTACCTGCGCGAGCCGCGCTGGGCCTACGACATCCCGCTCGAGGTCGAGCTCAACGGCGCCGTGATCGTGCGCACCAACGCTCGTCATCTGTACTGGTCGATCGCGCAGCAGATCGCCCACCTGACCTCCAACGGCGCGCCCCTGCGGGTCGGCGACCTGCTCGGGACGGGCACGATCTCCGGGCCCGAGCGCGAGCAGCGCGGCTGCCTGCTGGAGCTGTCGTGGGCGGGCAGCGAGCCGATCGAGCTCCCCGACGGCTCGACCCGCACCTTCCTCGAGGACGGCGACGAGGTCGTCCTGCGCGGAGAGCCGCTCGGCGAGGTGCGCGGCAGGGTCCTGCCGACCTGACCGCGCGCGGATACGCTCCGCCGGTGCCAGCCGACCTCCAGCCGATGGCAGTCGCCCCGCGGGCGCCCGGCGACTACGCGCCGGTCGCCGGCGGTCGGGCGGTGGAGGCGGTCCAGGACGCAGCCGCGCCGCTGCGCGGCTCGCGCGTGCTGCACGTGAGCGCCGCCGGCGCGCCGGGCCCGGCGCCCGAGCTGCTCGGCGGCGTCCTGCCGCTCGCGGCGGGTGCGGGCGTGGCGGTCGAGTGGCGCGTGCTGTTCGCCGATCCTGACCTCAGGCGCGTCGGCGCGGCGCTCGAGCACGGGCTGCGCGGCGGCGAGAGCGCGATCTCGGCGGAGGATTGGGAGGCCTGGACCGAGGCCTGCGAGCGCATCGGCCGCAGCCTCAACGGCACCGCCGACCTGGTCGTGCTGCACGACGCGGGCACGCTCGGCCTCGCGGCCGGCCTCGACGTGCCGGTGGCCTGGCGCTGCCACCTCGACGCGTCGCGCGCGGAGGCCGACGCGCTCCAGCGCGTCGGCTCGCTGCTGGACACCTGCCGGCTGACGCTCGTCCCGCACGAGTCCTTTGCGCCCGACGCGCTGCGCGACGACCGCCTGCGGGTCGCCGCGCCCGGCATCGACCCGCTCGACGCGCGCAACCTCGACCTCGAGCCGCGCCTGCCGGGCCGCGTGGTGCGCCCGCTCGGGGTGGACCTCGACCGTCCGTTCGTGCTCGGTGTCGTGCAGCTCGACCGCTGGGACGACCCGCACGCGGCCATCGAGGCGTTCCGGCTCGCGAAGGCCGAGGAGCCCGAGCTCCAGCTGGTGCTCGCCGGGCTGCTCGACCAGGGCTCGGCCGAGGACTGGCGCGCCGCCAAGGAGGTGTCGGACTTCGCCGACGGACAGGAGGACCTGCTGCTGGTGACGAGCTACGAGGGGCTCGGCGGCCTCGAGGTCGGCGCGCTCCAGCGGCTCGCCCGCGCTGCGCTCGAGCTGTCGCTGCGCGAGGGCTTCGACCTGGCGCCCTGCGAGACGCTGTGGAAGCGCACCCCGGTGGTCGGGCGGGCCGACGGCGGCCTGCGCTTCACGGTCCGCGACGGCGTCGACGGGCTGCTCGCCGGCGACGCCGAGGGGCTGGCCGCCCGCCTGGTCGAGCTGGTGCGCGACCCCGGCCTCGCGGCGGAGCTGGGTCGCTCGGGGCGCGAGCGGGTGCGCGAGCGCTTTCTGGTCACGGCGGCGCTCGAACGCGAGCTCGCGGCGCTCGCACCGCTGCTCGATAGCGTGGGGGCAGCATGAAGGTCACGCTCCCAGACGGCTCTCCGCTCGAGCTCCCGGACGGCGCCACCGGCGCCGACGCGGCGCGCGCGATCGGCGAGGGGCTGGCTCGCGCCGCGCTCGGCGTGCGGCAGAACGGCGACCTGCGCGACCTCGACGCGCCGCTCGCCGAGGGGCCCGTCGAGATCGTCACCGCCAAGGACCCGGACGCGCTCTGGCTGATCCGCCACGACGCCGCCCACGTGCTCGCCACGGCGGTGCTCGAGCTCTACCCGGGCGTGAAGATCTCGATCGGCCCGCCGATCGAGGACGGCTTCTACTACGACTTCGAGTTCCCCGAGGGCGTGAAGGTCTCCGACGAGGACTTCGAGCGCATCGAGGCCAAGATGCGCGAGCACATCGCCGCCGACGAGCACTTCGAGCGCACCGACGTGCCGGTCGCGGAGGCGATCGAGCGCTTCAGGGCGGAGGGCCAGGACTACAAGGTCGAGCTGATCGAGGACCTGGTGGCAGACCAGGGCGTCGAGACCGTCTCGCTCTACCGCAACGGGCCCTTCACGGACCTCTGCCGCGGCCCGCACGGCCCCGGCACCAAGCGCATCAAGGCGTTCAAGCTGACCAGCGTCGCCGGCGCCTACTGGCGCGGCGACGCGGCCCGCCAGATGCTCACCCGCATCTACGGGACCGCATTCCTGTCCAAGGAGGACCTCGAGGAGCACCTGGAGCGGCTCGAGCAGGCGCGCGCCCGCGACCACCGCAAGCTCGGCCGCGAGCTGTCGCTCTACATGCTGTCCGAGCTGTCGCCGGGGTCGCCGTTCTGGCTGCCCCGCGGCACCCACATCTGGAACGAGCTGACCGCCATGTGGCGGCGCGAGAACGTGGCCCGCGGATACAAGGAGGTGCGCACGCCGATCCTCTACGACGTCGATCTGTGGAAGCAGTCCGGCCACTGGGACAAGTTCCGCGACAACATGTACTTCACGGAGGTCGAGGAGCGGCCGATGGGCCTGAAGCCCATGAACTGCCCCGCCCACGTGCAGATCTACAAGCACGACCTGCACTCGTACCGCGACCTGCCGATTCGCTACGCGGAGCAGGGCCTGGTGCACCGCCACGAGCCCAGCGGGACGCTGCACGGGCTGCTGCGCGTGCGCCACATCACCCAGGACGACGGCCACGTCTTCTGCACCGAGGAGCAGGTCCAGGACGAGGTGATCCGCTGCCTCGACTTCGGCTACTTCATCTACCGGATGTTCGGCTTCGAGCCCGAGCCGCGACTGTCCACGCGGCCCGGCCAGCGGCTCGGCAGCGACGAGATGTGGGATCGGGCCGAGTCGGCGCTGGCCGGGGCGCATGGCGGCGAAGGGGCTCGCCTACGAGGTCGACGAGGGCGAGGGCACCTTCTACGGGCCGAAGATCGACCTGCACATGACCGACTCGATCGGCCGGCGCTGGCAGCTCGGCACCGTCCAGCTCGACTACCAGATGCCGGAGCGCTTCGAGCTCGCCTACACCGGCGCCGACAACGCCGAGCACCGCCCGGTGATGATCCACCGCGCGCTGATGGGCTCGTTCGAGCGCTTCATCGGCATCCTGATCGAGCACTACGCCGGCGAGTTCCCGCTCTGGCTGGCGCCCGTGCAGGCGCTGGTGCTCCCGATCGCCGACCGCCACGCCGAGCACGCGGCCACGGTGGTCGCGGCCCTGCGCGAGCAGGGGCTGCGCGCGGAGCTGGACGAGCGATCGGAGTCGATCGGCAAGCGGATCCGCGCCGCCGAGGTGCTCAAGGTGCCGTACATGCTGATCGTCGGCGACAGCGAGCAGGAGTCCGGCAACGTGGCCGTCCGCCGCCACCGCGAGGGCGATCTCGGCTCGATGGCGGTGGAGGAGTTCGCCGGGCGCGCTCTCGCCGAGATCGCGGATAGGCGCTAACCTTGCACGCGGATGACGTACCGATACATCTGCGCCCTTTGACGGCGGACCGAAGCCTCACGTAGTGCCGATCCCGCGCAAGTTCGATCGGCGTCCCCCGGATCGCGACGAGACACGGATCAACGAACGGATCCGTGTGCCCCAGGTCCGTCTGGTAGGTGAGGACGGCAACCAGATCGGCATCGTCGAAACGGCTCAGGCGCTGCGCTACGCCCAGGAGCGCGACCTCGACCTCGTCGAGGTGGCCCCCGAGGCGCGCCCGCCCGTCTGCCGCGTGCTCGACTACTCGAAGTACAAGTACGAGCAGGAGCAGAAGGCCAAGGCCGCGCGGCGTCACCAGAAGCAGGTCAACGTGCGCGAGATCAAGCTGCGCCCGAAGATCGCGACCAACGACTACGAGACCAAGAAGAACCACGTGGTCCGCTTCCTCAAGGGCGACGACCGGGTGAAGGTCACGATCATGTTCCGCGGCCGCGAGCAGACCCACCCGGAGCGCGGCGAGGCGCTGCTGATGAGGCTGGCCGACGACGTCGCCGAGCTCGGCACGATCGAGCAGCACCCCCAGCAGGACGGCCGCAACATGACCATGCTGCTCGCGCCGACCAAGAAGCGCCCGGCCGAAGCCGCGGCTGCGTCGTAGGTTGGGGGCTGGCCCCCGAAATGCACCGTATGCGTGACACTGGGCTGCCACCCCTAGGACCCCGCCCGGGGGCGGCCTCCCTCAATGCTGTCGTTCGGCGGGCTGCCACCCACTCGGCCCGGCGCGAGGCGGTCCTCTAACAGCCGTCTGCTTCAATAAGCCGTCGACATGCCGAAGATGAAGACCCACTCCGGCGCCAAGAAGCGGTTCCGCAAGACCGCGACCGGCAAGCTGCGCGCGCGGCACTCCTTCACGAGCCACAACCTCGGGAAGAAGTCCCCCAAGCGCAAGCGCCACCTGGGCCGCCCCGTCGAGGTCGCGCCCCAGGACCACAAGCGGGTCGAGAGGCTGTTGCACAAGTGAGCCGGGTCAAGCGATCGGTTCACGGGCGCAAGAAGCGCCGCGAGACGCTCGAGCGCGCCAAGGGCTACCGGGGCCAGGCCTCGAAGAGCTACAAGCGGGCCAAGGAGGCCCTGCTCAAGGCCGACTCCTACGCCTACCGCGACCGGCGCAACCGCAAGCGCGACTTCCGGCGCCTGTGGATCATCCGCATCAACGCCGCCGCCCGGCAGGAGGGCATGTCGTACAGCCAGTTCATGCATGGCCTCAAGCAGGCGGGCATCGAGGTCGACCGCAAGGTGCTCGCCGACATCGCCGTGCGCGACCCGGAGACGTTCCGACGCTTTGCCGAGAAGGCCCGGGAGGCCGTGCCCGCGTAGCGCGAGCACGGATCCGAAACTCTCCCGGGCGCCCTGCGAGGCGCCCTTTTTCGTTCAGTGATCCAAAGCCCAGACAACGACAAGCTCAAGACGATCCGCAAGCTCGCCAAGAAGAGCTGGCGCGACAAGCTGCGCCTGTTCGCTGCCGAGGGCGAGGACCTGGTCGACGCCGCGGCTGCGGCCGGGTGGGAGCCGCGCTTCGTCCTGCGCTCCGGTGTCGACGTCGAGCCGGACCTGCTCGACGCGGTCAGCGCGCTCGGCTCCGGCACCCGTGTGATCGGCGTCTACGAGCAGCGCTGGGCGCAGCCCGGCGGCGACCTGAGCGTCTGGCTGCACGGCGTGGAGGATCCCGGCAACGTCGGCACGATCATCCGCTCCGGCCACGCGCTCGCCGACGGCCCGGTGATCCTGGGTCCCGGCTGCGCCGACCCCTGGTCGCCGAAGGCGGTGCGGGCGTCGATGGGCTCCCTGTTCGCGCGCCCGCCGGCGCGGGCCGGCCTCGACGGGCTGCCCGGCCGCCCGCTGGCGCTGAGCGCGCACGCCAGGCGCAGCCTCGCCGACGCCGAGCTCGACCCGCCGCTGGTGCTCTGCCTCGGCGCCGAGCGCGCCGGCCTGCCCGCGGAGCTGGAGCGCGACGCCGTGCGCATCGAGGTGCGCAACGAGTCGCTCAACGTGGCGATGGCCGCGAGCATCGCTCTCTGGGAAGCCGCCCGTAGGATGCCGCCCCATGGCTGACCTGGCCCAGCTGCGCAGCGAGGCGGAGGCCGCCGTGGGCGCCGCCGGCTCCGCCGCCGAGCTCGAGGAGCTGCGCGTCCGCTACCTGGGCCGCAAGTCCGAGCTGACCGCCGCGCTGCGCTCGATCGGCGAGCTGCCGCCCGAGCAGCGCGGCCAGGTCGGCAAGCAGGCGAACGAGGTGCGCCAGGCGCTCGAGGCGCTGCTGGAGCGGCGCACGGCGGAGCTCGAGGCGAGCGAGCTCGACCGGCGGCTGACCGGCGACCGGCTCGACGTCACGCTGCCCGGCGACCCGCCCGTGCCGGTCGGCCATCTGCACCTCGTATCGCAGATCCGCCGGCGCATGGAGGACGTCTGCATCGGGCTCGGCTTCTCGGTCGTGGAGGGCCCCGAGGTCGAGTACGACTACTACAACTTCACGGCCCTCAACCACCCGCCGGAGCACCCGGCGCGGCTCCCGCAGGACACCTTCTACCTCGCCGAGCACGTCCTGCTGCGCACCCACACCTCGCCGATGCAGGTGCGCGCGATGGAGCTCCAGGAGCCGCCGATCTACATCGTCGTGCCCGGCCGCGTGTACCGGCCCGACACGCCCGACGCCACCCACGTGCCGATGTTCCACCAGCTCGAGGGGCTGGCGATCGACGAGGACCTCACGCTGGCGGACCTCCAGGGGACGCTGCTCGCCTTCGCCCGGCAGATGTTCGGCGAGGACACCGAGGTGCGCCTGCGGCCCGGCTACTTCCCGTTCACCGAGCCGAGCGTCGAGGTCGACGTCTCCTGCTTCCGCTGCGGTGGCACCGGCTTCCTCGGCCCCGAGCGCTGCCCGACCTGCAAGGGCGAGGGCTGGATCGAGATCCTCGGCTCGGGGATGGTCGACCCCAACGTGCTCGACTACGTGGTCGGCAGCGGGTACGACAAGGAGCGCGTCCAGGGCTTCGCGTGGGGGATGGGCATCGAGCGGATCGCGATGCTCGTCTACGAGGTCCCCGACCTGCGCATGCTCTACGACAACGACCTGCGCCTGCTCGAGCAGTTCGGAGCCGGGCCGTGAGGGTGCCGCTGCGCTGGCTGCGCTCCTACTGCGACCCCGGCACGAGCGCCGAGCAGATCGCCGAGCGGCTCACCCTCGGGGGCGACAAGCTCGAGCGCCTGCACCACGTCGGGGTCGGCGACCCGGCCGCGTTCCTGACCGGCCGCGTGCTCGACGCCGAGCAGCACCCCGACGCCGACCGGCTGCGGGTCTGCAGGGTCGACGTCGGCCGCGGCGAGCCACAGACGATCGTCTGCGGCGCCCCCAACGTCGAGGCGGGGCAGACGGTCGCGGTGGCGCTGCCGGGCGCGGTCATGCCGGACGGCTCGACGCTCGGCGAGGCCAAGCTGCGCGGCGTCACGTCGAGCGGGATGATCCTCGCCGAGGACGAGGTGGGCATCGGCGAGGACCACGGCGGGATCATGGTGCTCGACGACGGCGTGCCCGTCGGCCGGCCGCTCGCCGAGCACCTGCCGATCGACGACGACGTCCTGGAGCTCGAGATCACGCCCAACCGCCCGGACCTGATGGGCGTCTACGGCGTGGCCCGCGACCTGCACGCGATCACGGGCGCGGAGCTGGCCGAGGACCCGACCGCGCGCGACGCCGAGCCGCGCGGCGACGACTCCGCCCAGGACCACGTCGCGATCCAGATCGACCCCGAGGTCTGCCTGCGCTTCACGGCGCGCGTGTTCGAGGACGTGCAGATCGGACCCTCGCCGCGCTGGCTCAAGCAGCGCCTGATGGCGGCGGGACAGCGCCCGATCTCGAACGTCGTCGACATCACCAACTACGTGATGCTCACGACCACCCAGCCCCTGCACGCGTTCGACCTCGACAAGGTGCGCGGGCGGCGCGTGGACGTGCGGCGCGCCCGCGACGGGGAGCGGATGGTCACGCTCGACGACGCCGAGCGCGTCTTCGGCGCGGACATGGCGCTCGTCTGCGACGCCGAGGGGCCGAGCGGGATCGCCGGGATCATGGGTGGCCAGGTGTCGGAGGTGGCCGACGACACCACCCGCGTGCTGATGGAGGCGGCCACGTGGGTCGGACCGAACATCATGCGGACCTCCAAGGCGCTCGGGCTGCGCACCGAGGCGTCCGCGCGCTTCGAGAAGCAGCTGCACCCCGAGCAGGCGATCGCCGCCCAGCGGCTCGCGGCGCGCCTGATGGTCGAGCTGTGCGGCGCGCGCCTCGTGCCGGGCACGGTCGACGTGTACCCGCAGCCCCATTCGCCGCGCTCGGCGGAGCTGCGCCTGGAGCGCATGGAGCGGCTGCTCGGGACGGGCATCCCCGGCGACGAGGTGCTCGGGATCCTCGGGCGGCTCGGCTTCGACCCCCACGCGGACGACGGCCGGGTCGGCGTCACCGTCCCGCCCTGGCGCGACAGCGACGTGCAGCGCGAGGCCGACCTGATCGAGGAGGTCGCGCGCGTGCACGGCCTCGACAAGCTGCCCACCACGCTGCCGGCGCGGCGGGCCGCCGTCGGGCGGCTGACGCCGAGCCAGCGGCTGCGCCGCCGCGTGGAGGACCTGCTGCGCGACCGCGGGCTGTACGAGTGCATCTCCTACGCGTTCGTCGCGCCGCGCGCACTCGAGGCGCTGCGCCTCGGCGGCGAGCCGGTGCTCGGGCTCGAGAACCCGCTCAGCGAGGAGCAGAGCGTGATGCGCCCGCTGCTGCTGCCGGGCCTGCTCGACGCGGCCCGCCACAACGCGGCGCACGGTCGCCCCGCGGTGGCGCTGTTCGAGTCTGCCCACGTCTACCACCCGGGCGGCCAGCTCGAGCCCGCCCCGAACGGGTCGCCCGCCGGCGCGACGCCGGCGCTCGAGGGTCAGCACCTGGCCGTGCTCGCGACCGAGGCGACGCCGGGCGGGTGGCGCACCGAGCCCACGGCGGCGGACTTCTTCTCCGCCAAGGCCCTGCTGGAGGCCGTGCTCGCGGTCGCGGACCTCGACTGGCGGGTCGAGCAGGGCGGACCGCCCTTCCTGCACCCCGGCCGGGCGGCGACGGTGCTGGCCGGCGAGCACGAGCTCGGCTGGCTGGGCGAGCTGCACCCGCAGGTCGCGGCCGCGTGGGACCTCGGCGGCTGCGGTGGCCGGCTTCGAGGTCGACGTGGACGCGCTGGTCGCGCTCTCCGGCGGCGAGGAGCCGCGCTACCACGACGTCACGAGCTTCCCGGCGGTGCTCCAGGACATCGCGGTGGGCGTGCCCGAGGAGGTCTCCGCCGCCGCCGCCGCCGACACGATCCGCTCGGCCGCGGGCGAGCTGCTGGCGAGTGTGGAGCTGTTCGACGTCTACAGCGGCGACCAGGTGGGGGAGGCCAAGAAGTCGCTCGCCTTCCGTCTGCGCTTCCAGGCGCCCGACCGGACGCTCACCGACGAGGAGGTCGCCGAGCGGCGCGCCGCGATCGAGGCCGCGCTGTCCGAGCTGGGAGGGCAGCTGCGTGCCTGAGCACAGGGTGGCCGTGGTCGGCGCGGGCGGCTTCGGGGGTGCGCTCTGCGCGCGGCTCGTGCACCGCCATCCGGGGCTGGAGCTGACGATGCTCACCGCCCGCAGCGACGCCGGGCGGCGCCACGACGAGGTCTACGCCCGCTACCGCGTGCCGCTGGAGCTGGAGGAGTTCGACGCCGACCTGGTCGCCGAGCGCGCCGACGCCGCCCTGGTGGCCTACCCGCACAAGGCCGCCGCGCTCGCCGTCAAGGCGCTGCGCGAGCGCGGCCTGCGGGTCGTCGACCTGTCGGCGGACTTCCGGCTCGGCCAGGCGGCCTACGAGCACTGGTACCAGCCGCACGAGGCCCCGGAGCTGCTCGAGGAGTCGGTCTACGGCCTGCCCGAGGCCCACCGGGAGGAGATCGAGGCCGCCGACCTGGTGGCGGGCCCGGGCTGCAACTCGACGGCCGCGCTGCTGGCGCTGCTGCCGCTCGCGGGGCGCATCGAGGAGGCCGCCGTCGACATCAAGGCGGCCGTGTCCGGCGCGGGCCGCGAGGCCACCGACGAGACCCACTTCGTGTCGGTCGTCGACAACGTCAACGCCTACAAGGTCGAGGGCCACCGCCACACCGCGGAGCTTCAGCAGGAGCTGCCCGGCGTGCACTTCAGCTTCGTGACCCACCTGCTGCCGATCGACCAGGGCATCCTCGCGAGCTGTTACGCCCGCCCCGGCGACCCGCTCACCGCCGCCGAGGTGCACGAGCTCTACGTCGAGGCCTACCGCGACGAGCCGTTCGTGGACGTCGTCGGCCACCCGCCGCGCACGCGCGACGTGCGCGACACCAACCGGGCGACGGTCCAGGCCACCGTGGTCAACGAGCGGGTGCTGGCCTTCTGCGCCATCGACAACCTCTGGAAGGGAGCGGCGGGACAGGCCGTGCAGGACCTGAACCTGATGCTGGGGCTGCCGGAGACGGAGGGCCTTACGTGACGTTCTTCCGCTCGCGCTGGATCGAGTCGCCCGCGCACGTGCGCGAGCTCGACCCCGAGCGCCCTGCCGGCGGGCTTCCGCGCGGCCGGGGTCGCGGCCGGGCTGAAGCCCCAGGGGCTCGACGTGGGCGTGCTCGTGTCCGACCATGACGCGACGGTTTCCGCCGCCCGCTTCACGTCCAACGCGCGCGTGGGCGCGCCGGTGATCGTCTCGCGCCAGGCCGAGCTCGACCGGCTGCGCGCCGTCGTCGCGAACTCGGGCGGGTCGAACGTGGGCGACGGGCAGCGCGGCCTCGACACCGCGCTGGCGATGCAGTCGGCGGCCGCGGAGCAGCTCGGCGTGGAGCCCGGCCAGGTGGGCGTGGCGTCCACCGGCGTGATCGGCATCGAGCTGCCGCGCGAGCCGGCGGTCGGCGGCGTGCGAGCCGCCTGCGCGGCGCTCGGCGACGACGCGGCCGACTTCGCGGTCGCGATCCTGACGAGCGACGCCGGCCCCAAGCACGCCTGCCTGGAGGTCGAGCTCGAGGCCGGGCGCGTGCGGCTGGCCGCCCAGGCCAAGGGCGCCGGGATGATCCAGCCGCGCTACGCGACGATGTTCTGCTTCGCCCAGACCGACGCTGAGCTCGAGGCCGAGACGCTCGAGCTGCTCACGGGCGTGTGCGTCAGGCGCTCCTTCGACCGGATCTCGGTCGACGGGCAGCTGTCCACCAGCGACACCGTCTTCACGCTCGCGAACGGCGCCTCCGGCGTGCGGGTCGAGCCCGAGAGCCCCGACGAGCTGCGCCTGGGCGAGGCGCTCGACGCGCTGATGCGACAGCTCGCGCTCGAGATCGTCGCCGACGGCGAGGGCGCCCGCCGGGTGGGGCGGATCGTCGTCGAGGGGCGGCCCGACGCGGTGGAGCCGGTCGCGCGCTCGATCGCCAACTCCCCGCTGGTCAAGACCGCGCTGCACGGCGGCGACCCCAACTTCGGCCGGATCCTCCAGGCCGCGGGCCAGGCCTGGCCCGCGGGCGACCCGTTCGTCGCCGACCTGGCGATCGAGGGCCGCCAGCTCGTGTCCGCCGGGGACGCGATCGGGCTGTCGAAGGGCGACCTGCGCGAGCTCGAGCAGCTCGTCGCCGGCGAGGAGGTCGAGTACGCGCTCACGATCCCCGGCGAGGGAGGCGAGACCGAGGTGTTCTTCTCCGACCTCAGCCCCGAGTACGCGCGCTTCAACGCGGTCTACACGTCATGAGAGACGTCGCCACCCTCCTCGAGGCGCTGCCCTACATCCGCGACTTCCACGGCGAGACCGTCGTGATCAAGTACGGCGGCGCGGCGATGACCGACCCTGAGCTGAACGAGGAGTTCGCCCGCGACGTGGTCCTGCTCAAGTACGTCGGGCTCAACCCCGTCGTGGTGCACGGGGGCGGGCCCGGACATCACCCGCTACATGGAGCGGCTCGGCATGGAGGTCAAGTTCGTCGACGGGCTGCGCGTGTCCGACGCGGCCACGGTCGAGGTGGCGAAGATGGTCCTGGTCGGCAAGCAGAACAAGGACATCGTGCTGCGCATCAACCGCCACGGCCAGCCGGCGGTCGGGCTGTGCGGCGACGACGGGCTGCTGTTCACGGTCGGCAAGCAGCTCGCGGCGGATGACACGGACATCGGCTTCGTCGGCCAGATCGAGCAGGTCGACGCCAACGTGCTGCTGCACATCGCCGAGGACTACATCCCGGTCGTGGCGTCGGTCGGCGCCGACCGCGACGGGAACTCGTACAACGTGAACGCCGACGCCGCGGCGGCGGCCGTGGCCCAGGCGCTCGGCGCGTTCAAGGTCATCTTCCTGACCGACGTGGAGAGCTGGCGGGCCGACCCGGACGACCCGGCCACGCGCATCTCGGAGGCGACCGCGGCCGAGGTGCGCCGGCGGCTGCCCGAGGTGAGCGGCGGCATGCGGCCGAAGCTCGAGGCCTGCGTGCACGCGCTCGAGTCCGGGGTCGGCAACGCGCACATCGTCGACGGCCGGCTGCCGCACTCGCTGCTGCTCGAGCTGTTCACCGACGAGGGGATCGGGACCAAGCTGTGGCCCTGATGAACACCTACGCCCGCTACCCGGTCGAGTTCGTCCGGGGCGAGGGCACGCGGCTCTGGGACGACGAGGGCAACGAGTACCTCGACTTCCTGTGCGGCATCTCGGTCTCGCTGCTCGGGCACTGCCACCCCGCGGTCGTGGAGGCGGTGCGCGACCAGGCCGGGCGCCTGATCCACGTCGGCAACCTGTTCCACACCGAGCCGCCGCGGCGGCTGGCGCAGCGGCTCGCCGAGCTGTCGCTGGGCGGCGCCGTGTTCTTCACGAACTCAGGCGCCGAGGCGATCGAGTGCGCGCTCAAGCTCGCCCGCAAGCGCCGCCGGGGCGGCGACTTCGTGGTGCTCGAGCGCGGCTTTCACGGGCGCACCTACGGCGCGCTGTCGGCGACCCCGCAGGAGGCCAAGCAGGCGCCCTTCGCGCCGCTCGTGCCCGGCTTCCGGGCCGTGCCGCCCGACCCCGATGCGCTCGCGGCCGCGGTCGGCGACGGGACGGCAGCCGTGATCGTGGAGGCCGTGCAGGGCGAGGGCGGGATCCACCCGCTCGAGAGCGGGCTGCTGGAGGCGGCCCGGGCGGCCTGCGACGACCACGGCGCGCTGCTGATCTGCGACGAGATCCAGTGCGGGCTCGGCCGCACCGGCGAGCTCTGGGGCTTCGAGCACGCGGGCATCCGGCCCGACCTGATGACGCTCGCCAAGGGGCTCGGCGGGGGCCTCCCGATCGGCGCGTGCGTGGCCGCGCCGGAGGTCGCCGACGTGCTGGTTCCTGGCGACCACGGCTCCACGTTCGCCGGCGGCCCGGTCGTCGCGGCGGCCGCGAACGCGGTGCTCGACTCGCTCGCCGACGTGCGGCCGGGCGTGAGGGCCAAGGGCGAGCGGCTGCGGCAGGGGCTCGAGGGGCTCGGGCTGGACGTGCGCGGGATCGGGCTGATGCTCGCCTTCGCGACCGCCGACGGCCCGGAGCTCGTCGCGCGCGCCCTGACCGAGCAGCGCCTCGTGCTGAACGCGACCGGCCCGGACACGGTGCGGCTGCTGCCGCCGCTCAACGCGAGCGACGCGGACCTCGACGAGGCCGTCAGCCGCATCGGCGCGCTGCTCTGACTGCAGGCCCGCTTGCGCGGGGGTGGCGGATTCGGGCGATCTGCCTCACGCTGGGCTGATGTTGTCGCGCCAGCCACTCGTGGGGGTCTCGACCTCCGAGGTGCGCTCCCCGGGCGATCGCGAGCTCGTCTCGCAGGGCGAGCCCGCGCGCACCGAGCTGGCGCTGGGCGAGCGCTACCTCGACGCGATCCGCATGGCCGGCGGCATGCCGGTGATCCTCGCGCCCGTCCAGGGCGACGCGGTCGCGTCGCTGATCGGGCGCCTCGACGCCGTCTGCCTGTCGGGCGGCCCCGACCTGCATCCGTCCGCCTACGGCGCGCTCCCGCACGCCGAGCTCGGCCCTACGGAGCCCCACCTCGACGCGTTCGAGCTGGAGCTCGCTCGCGCCGCCGTCGCGCGCGGGATCCCCGTGCTCGGGATCTGCCGCGGCATGCAGGTCCTGAACGTCGCACTGGGCGGCTCGCTGCACCAGCATCTGCCGGACCACGAGGGCGGGGTTGAGCACCGCCAGACCGAGCCGAGCACGAGGCCGACCCACCGGGTCACCCTCGCCCGCGACAGCCGCCTGACGAAGGTGCTCGGGCGCCGCTATCTCGAGGTCAACTCCTTCCACCACCAGGGCCTGCACTCGCTCGGCAAGGGCCTGGCGATCGCCGGGCACGCGCCCGACGGGCAGATCGAGGCGATCGAGGCCCGCGGGCGGCGCTTCACGTTCGGGGTCCAGTGGCACGCCGAGTGCCTGGTCGAGCGGCCCGAGCAGCTCGCCGTCTTCCGCGGGCTGATCCGCGCCGCGCACGGCCACGACGTGGCCCCGCGAATGGTCGCGTAGGGCCGCAAGCACCCGGCTCGGCCGGGTGCGCGCGGAGTCCTTTTTGCGCAAGCGCTAGCGTCTCGGCCCCCGATGGCCGAAGAGCGGCGCCACACACTGATCAAGACCGCCTCGTACGAGGCCGAGCCCGGCGAGGTCGGGCGAGTGCTGCTGCTCTACTCGGGCGGGCTGGACACGAGCGTGATGCTCAAGTGGATCCAGGACGAGTACGAGGCCGAGGTGGTCGCCCTGACCGTGAACCTGGGCCAGCCCGACGAGGACTACGAGGTGATCCGGGGCAAGGCGCTCCAGCTGGGCGCGCTCGAGTGCCACGTGATCGACGCGCGCGAGGAGTTCGCGCGCGACTACGTGGCGCCGGCGATCAAGGCCAACGGCCTCTACGGCGGCGGCTATCCGCTGTTCACCGCGCTGGGCCGCCCGCTGATCGCGAAGCTGGCCGTCGAGTACGCGCGCAAGAGCGGGTGCGACACGGTCGCCCACGGCTGCACGGGCAAGGGCAACGACCAGGTGCGGATCGAGTCGACCGTGATCGCGCTCGACCCCTCGATGAAGATCATCGCCCCGGTGCGCGGCTGGCAGATGGGGCGTGAGGAGGAGATCGAGTACGCGCGCGAGCACGGCATCCCGGTCAAGGGCGGGACCGAGACGCCGCCCTACTCGATCGACGACAACCTCTGGGGCCGCTCGTCCGAGGGCGGGCCGATCGAGGACATCGAGGAGCCGCCGCGCGACGACGTCTTCCAGCTCGTGACGCGGCCGGAGGAGGCCCCGGACGAGCCCGAGGACGTGACCGTGGGGTTCGAGCGGGGCGTGCCGGCGACGCTCGACGGGGAGCGGCTCGGCCTGGTGGAGCTGCTCGAGCGAGCGGGGGAGATCGGTGCCCGCCACGGGGTCGGGATCGTCGACCACATCGAGGACCGGATCGTCGGCCTGAAGGTGCGCGACCTGTACGAGGTGCCCGCGGCGGCGATCATCCTGCCGGCGCACAAGGAGCTCGAGAAGCTGGTCGGGACGATCCACCAGAACACGTTCAAGCCGCGCCTGGACGAGCACTGGGCGTACCTGGTGTACGCGGGGCTGTGGTACGAGCCGCTGCTGTCCGACCTGAACGCGTTCATGGACGCGGTCAACGAGCAGGTGACCGGCGAGGTGACGATGCGGCTCTACAAGGGCGGCGCGCGGCCGGTGGCGCGCCGCTCGCCGAACGCGCTCTACGACCCCGCGCTGGCCGGCTTCGGCGAGTCCGGCGGGCTGTTCTCGCAGCAGGCCAGCCCCGGCTTCATCGAGCTCTGGTCGCTCCAGTCGCGCATGGCGTACAACGTCCGCAAACGGGAACGGGAGAAGGAATGACTACCAGGCTCTACACCCTGCTCGGCTTCGCCGCATGGCAGGGCATCAAGCTCGTGCTACGCCGCAAGCTCGGCCAGAATCGGACGGTCCTGGCGGCCGCCGCAACGGTCGCCCTGGTCGTGATCGGCGGGCTGGCGGCGGCGAAGGCGACCAACGGCGACGAGTAGGCGCCCCGGCGAGCGTCCCCGCCCGGTCGCCGTGAACGGCAGCGATGAGGGGCTAGAGCGGCGGGCGGCGCAGCCCGCGGCGGTCTGCCCGGCGGGGGCTTGTCGAGTTTTGGTCGATATGTACTGCTTTCGCGACAAACCCCCGGCTGAGCGCCTGCGGGTCCGACCATCCCTTGTTGCTGCCGTTCCCGAACCCGCGAGCGCGGCAGCGATAGCCTCGCGCCGTGAGCACCGTCGTCTTCTTCCCCGAGGGCGCCTACGGCCCGACGAACAACTGCGTCGGCATCGGGGACGTGCTGCGGCGCCGGGGTCACCGGGTCGTCTTCATCGTCGAGGAGTCGTTCGCCGGCGCTCTCGAGGAGAAGGGCTTCGAGGAGCGGCTGATGCGGCTGTCGCCGCCGGCCGAGGCCGACGAGGACCCGGGCCAGTTCTGGAAGGACTTCATCCGCGAGACCGCCCCGGTCTTCCGCAAGCCGACGATCGAGCAGCTCGGCGACTTCATCGAGCCGACCTTCCGGGCGCTCGTGGACGGCGCCAAGTACGTCGACGAGCGCCTGGTCGAGATCATCGACGAGGTCCAGCCAGACGTCATCGTCGAGGACAACGTCGTCTCCTTCCCGGCGCTGCCCGCGTGCGGCCGCCCCTGGGTGCGCATCGTCTCCTGCAACCCGGCCGAGCTGAAGGACGCCGAGGTCCCGCCGACCTTCTCGGGCTACGCCACCGGCGACCGCACCGGCTGGCCGGGCTACTGGGACGAGTACGCCCGCGTCCACGCCGACCTGCACGCGGACTTCGACGCCTTCTGCCGCGAGCGCGGCGCCCCGCCGCTGCCCGAGCTCGAGTTCGTCCACAGCTCGCCCTGGCTCAACCTCTGGATCTATCCCGACGAGGTCGACTACCCGCGCGCCCGCCCGCTCGACTCGAGCTGGCACAACCTCCAGTCGAGCGTCCGCACCACGGACGCGCCCTACGAGCTGGAGCGCGGCGACGAGCCCGTCGTCTACCTCAGCCTCGGCTCGCTCGCCTCCGGGGACGTCGAGCTGATGCGCGGCCTGATCGCGTCCCTGGCCGGCTCGCGCCACCGCGTGATCGTCTCGAAGGGGCCCCAGCACGAGGAGCTCGAGCTCCCCGCCAACATGACCGGCGAGGAGTTCCTGCCGCAGACGTCGATCCTGCCGCAGGTCGACGCCGTGATCACCCACGGCGGCAACAACACCGTCACCGAGTCGCTCGCGTTCGGCAAGCCGATGGTGCTGCTGCCGGTCTTCTGGGACCAGTACGACAACGCGCAGCGCATGCACGAGACCGGCTTCGGCATCCGGCTCGACACCTACGGCCACGCGCCCGAGGAGCTGCCCGCCGCGGTCGACAGGCTGCTCGGCGACGCCGCGCTGCGCGAGCGCCTCGACGCCCTCTCGGGCCGCCTGCGCTCCGCGCCGGGCACGGAGCGCGCCGCCGACCGGATCGAGGAGCTGATCAGGCGGGAATCGTGAAGCGGAAGGCGCTGCCGCCGCCGTCGGCCGGCTCGACCCAGATCCGCCCGCCGTGCGCCTCCACGATCCGCCGCGACACCGCCAGGCCGATGCCCGACGCCGTCGGCCCCGGTGTCGGCGCGCGAGAACATCCCGAAGATGCGCGTGGCCTGCGCGGTGGTCCACGCCGATGCCGTTGTCGCTCACGGTCAGGACCCACTCGGCGCGGTCGCGCAGCGCCGAGACCTCCACGCGGGGCGGCGCCTCGCCGCGGAACTTCACCGCGTTGCCGACCAGGTTCTGCAGCACCCGGCCCAGCTGACGCGGGTCGCAGTCCACCTCCGGCAGCTCGCCGACGACGAGCGTCGCGCGCGCGTCGGTCAGATTGGAGCGCAGGTCGGCGGCCACCTCGTGCATCAGGTCCGCCAGCGCCACCCGCTCGGGGCGCAGCTCGCCGAGCCGGGCGTAGTCCAGGATCGCCTCGATCAGCTCCTGCGAGCGACCGATCCCCTGGCGCAGCATCCTGAGCACCTCCGGCCGCGGCGGCTGCTCCGCGCTCAGCTCGAGCGTCCTGACCAGCAGCGCCATGTTCGCCACCGGCTCGCGCAGGTCATGGGCGACGACGTCGGCGTAGGTGCGCAGCTCGCCCTCCATGCGCCGCTGGCTCGTGACGTCGGTCATGAACACCATCACCCCGTCGCCGAGCTTGGTGACGCGGTGCGCGAAGGTCCCGAGGATGTAGCCGTCGCCGAAGGGCGTGTCGTAGGTGATCTCCCGGACCCAGGGCTCGCCCTCGTCGCAGGTGCGCACGTAGGCGTCGAAGGCGCGGCTGTCGCGCATCCGGGGGAGGGCCTCGAGCAGCGTGTAGCGATCGGGCGTCTCCGGAGGCACGCGGAAGCCGCGGATCATCGCCGGGTTGCCGTAGCCGAAGCTGAAGTCGGCTATCCGGCCGTCCTCGTCGCGCAGCGCCCAGAGGATCCCGACCAGCTCGGGAAAGCCGTCGAACAGCGCGCGGAAGCCCGCGGCGCCCTGCTCGCCGAGCAGCGCCACGAGCTTGGGGTCGTCGCCCCATCGTTGGACGTCTTCGCGGATAGAATCCCCCTAAACCTGGTCCAGATTTCCCAAAAAGGAGACGGAATGACGCTGCGCATCGGCGACGAGGCCCCGGACTTCGAAGCTGAGACTACTGAGGGGCCGATCAGCTTCCACGACTGGATCGGCGACGGCTGGGCCGTCCTGTTCTCGCACCCCAAGGACTTCACGCCCGTCTGCACGACCGAGCTCGGCTACATGGCCAGCATCAAGCCCGAGTTCGACCGCCGCAACACGAAGATCATCGGCCTCTCGGTGGACCCGGTGAACAGCCACACCGAGTGGTTCAAGGACATCGAGGAGACCCAGGGCACGGCGCCCAACTACCCGCTGATCGGCGACGCGGACTACAACGTCTCGAAGCTCTACGAGATGCTGCCGCCGGAGGTCGCGGGCGACCCGGCCCAGCGCACCCCCGCCGACAACCAGACCGTGCGCAACGTGGTCGTCGTCGGCCCGGACAAGAAGATCAAGCTGATCCTGGCCTACCCGATGACCACGGGCCGCAACTTCGACGAGGTCCTGCGCGTGCTCGACTCGCTCCAGCTGACGGCGAGCCACAAGGTGGCGACCCCCGTGAACTGGAAGCAGGGCGAGGACGTGATCATCTCCGGGTCGGTCTCGGACGACGAGGCGCGCGAGAAATACCCGGACGGCTGGGAGTCGCCCAAGCCCTACATCAGGATCGTGCCGCAGCCGCGCTAGCGCAGGCCGCACATAGCGGGTAGGGCCTGCCAGCAGCCCCCCTTTGGAGTCCGAGCCCGGACGTATAGTCGGCGACCCGGTGTCGCACCCGTCGTTCGCCCATCTCCACGTCCATTCCGAGTACTCCGTCCTCGACGGGGCCTGCCGGATCGACGCGCTGGCGGAGCGCGCCGCGGCGTTCGGCCAGCCCGCGCTCGGCCTGACCGACCACGGCGTGATGAACGGCGCGATCGAGCACTACCAGGCCTGCAAGCGCCACGGGATCAAGCCGATCGTCGGCCTCGAGGCGTACTTCGTCGACGACTGCAAGACCGAGGAGGTGCGCTACGAGCGCAACCACCTGACGCTGCTCGCGGCCAGCGACGAGGGCTTCCGCAACCTGGTCAAGCTCAGCTCGGCCGGCTACCTCGAGGGGTACCGCCGCGGCAAGGCCAACGTCGACCTGCCGCTGCTCGAGCGCTACGCCGACGGCGTGATCGCCCTGACCGGCTGCCTCCAGTCGCGCTTCTGCCGCCGGTTGGTGGACGACGCCGGGGCCGAGGCGCGCAGCCACGTCGACCAGCTGCTCCAGGTGTTCGGGCCGGAGGACGTCTACTTCGAGGTCCAGAAGAACGGCGTGCCGGAGCAGGACAAGGCCAACGAGGGCATCGTCCGGATCGCGCGCGAGCTCGGGCGCCCGCTGGTCGCGACCGGCGACGTCCACTACCTCGGCCGCGACGACTTCGACAACCACAAGGCGCTGCTGTGCGTGCAGACCAAGAGCACGCTGGCCGAGCCGAAGCTGACCTTCGACACCAACGAGTTCTATTTGAAGAGCTCCGAGGAGATGGCTGAGGCGTTCGCGGAGTGGCCCGAGTCGCTCGCCGCCACCGCCGAGATCGCGGAGCGCTGCAACCTCGACATCGAGCTCGGCAAGATGCTGATCCCGCGCTTCGAGACGCCGGACGGCGAGCCGGAGGAGGCGTACCTGCGCAAGCTCGCGCACGAGGGGCTGCGCCGGCGCTACGGCGACCCGCCGCCGGCGGAGGCCGTCGAGCGGCTCGAGATGGAGCTGGACGTGATCGAGAAGATGGGCTTCTCGGCCTACTTCCTGATCGTCTGGGACTTCGTCAGGTTCGCCAAGGACAGCGGCATCGCGGTCGGGCCGGGACGCGGCTCGGCGGCGGGCTCGATCGCCTCCTACTGCCTGCAGATCACCGACGTCGACCCGATCGCGTACGACCTGCTGTTCGAGCGCTTCCTGAACGCCGAGCGGATCTCGATGCCGGACATCGACATCGACTTCTCGGTCAAGGGCCGCGACCGCGTCATCCAGTACGTCGCCGACAAGTACGGCCGCGAGTCGGTCGCCCAGATCATCACGTTCGGCCGCATGTACCCGCGCGCCGCGACGCGCGACGCCGCGCGCGTGCTCGGCTTCGACTACGGCGCCGGCGACCGGATCGCGAAGCTGATCCCCGAGCCGATCATGGGGCGCTCGAAGTCGTTCGACGAGTACCTCAGCGAGGAGGCGGACCTGCGCCGGGTCTACGACTCGGAGCCGGAGGCGCGCCAGATCATCGAGGTCGCCCGCGGGCTCGAGGGCATCGTCCGCAACTCGTCGATCCACGCGGCTGCGGTCGTGATCGCCGACCGGCCGCTGACCGACATCGTGCCGCTCCAGCTCGCGGAGGACAAGGGGGCGTCGGCGGAGGGCGAGCGCGCCTACCGCACCGTCACGCAGTACCCGATGAAGCCGATCGAGGAGATCGGCCTGCTCAAGATGGACTTCCTCGGGCTGCGCAACCTGGACGTGATCGAGGCGGCGCTCGACATCATCGAGCAGTCGACCGGCGAGCGGCCCGACATGACGACGCTCCCGCTCGGCGACGCGAAGACCTACGAGATGCTCGCGCGGGGCGACTCGGTGGGCGTGTTCCAGTTCGAGTCCGCCGGCATGAGCGAGGCGCTCAAGAAGGTCAAGCCCACCGAGTTCAACGACATCGTGGCGCTCAACGCGCTCTACCGGCCCGGCGCGATGCGCTTCATCGACACCTACGCGCGCAACAAGCGCAGCCCCGACGCGATCAACTACTCCGACGAGCGCCTGCGCCCGATCACCGAGTCGTCGAACGGCGTGATCCTCTACCAGGAGCAGTCGATGCAGATCGCGAAGACGATCGCCGGCTTCTCCGGCCCCGAGGCCGACGACCTGCGCAAGGCGATCGGCAAGAAGCAGCGCGACCGCATGGCGGCGCTCAAGGACCGCTTCTTCGAGGGCGCCCGCGCGACCGGCACCTCCGAGCAGGTGATCGCGGAGCTGTGGGGCGTCAACGAGGCGGCCGCCGACTACTCCTTCAACCGCTCCCACGCCGCCTGCTACGCGCTGATCGGCTACCGGACCGCCTGGCTGAAGGCCAACTACCCGGCCGAGTACATGGCGGCGCTGATCTCGTCGGTGATGTCGACGAAGGACAAGGTGCCGTTCTTCGTCGCCCAGTGCGAGGACATGGGCATCGAGGTGCTGCCGCCCGACGTGAACCAGTCGGGGCACGACTTCAAGGTCGTCGACGGCAACATCCGCTTCGGCCTCGACGCGGTCAAGGGCCTCGGCTACCTCGCCGTCGAGGCCATCATCCGCGCCCGCGAGGAGGAGGGCTCGTTCAACTCGATCTGGGACTTCTGCCGCCGGGTCGACTGCCAGTCGGTCAACAAGAAGGCGAGCGAGTCGCTCGTCAAGTGCGGCGCGTTCGACTCGCTGCCCGGCACGCGCACCGGCGTGGTGAGCATGCTCGTGCGGGCGCAGTCCGCCGGCGCGCAGTCCCAGCAGGACGCCGCCAGCGGCCAGGGCTCCTTCTTCGACCTCGACGCCGGCGACGAGGCGGCGGCGCACCACGACCCGCCGATCCCCGAGCTGCCCGACGACCGCAAGCAGCTCAACGAGTGGGAGAAGGAGACGCTCGGACTGTTCCTGTCGAGCCACCCGCTCAAGGAGGTCCGGCACGCCCTGCGCGCCAAGGTGGACTGCTCGATCGCCGACCTGCCCGGCAAGAAGGACGGCGAGTGGGTGATCGCCGGGGGCATGATCGCCGAGTGCAAGCGCATCCGCACCAAGAAGGGCGACCCGATGATGTTCGCCACGCTCGACGACCTCGAGGGGCAGGTCGAGCTGCTCGTCTTCAACTCCGCCTACGCGGCCAACGCAGACAAGATCGACGTGGACAAGATCGTGATCGTGCGCGGCCGCGTGGACCACAAGGAGGCGGGGGAGACCAAGCTCGTCGCCCAGGAGGTCGAGGCGTTCGACCCGAGCGAGGAGGAGATCCTGCGCGCCGCCGAGGAGGCGGTCACCGAGGCGGTCGTGCGGCGCGTGTGCCTGCACGTGTCTCCGGGGGTGCCGGACACGTTCCTCGGCGACCTCAAGGAGGTCGTCGGGCACCACCCAGGCGAGCAGGAGCTGCTGCTCGCCGTCGGGCCGCGCCGCCTGCTGCTCGGGCCCGACTACAAGGTGTCGGGCTCGAGCGCCTGTCAGACCGAGCTGTCGGCGCTGCACGGCGCCGCGCGTGTCGTCGCCTGAGCCCCCGGCGCCGCACTACACTTTCCGAGTGGCGCCCATACCCGCCAGAACGTCGTCGGAGCTGCACGAGTGCAGGCAGTGCTGCTCCTTCTGCGATCGCGTAGTCCACCCGTCGGGTTGCATCGCATCGGGCTGCCAGTACCTCTACCTCTACGACGACGAGAAGACCGGCACCCGCTTCATGGGCTGCATGAACAAGGTCTTCCGCGGCGAGATCGACGTCGAGCTGTTCGAGCAGGCCGAGCGCACCCGCCAGGGCTTCGGCGGCGTGAAGATGACCGGCCTGCCGCTGCCCCAGTGCCGCTCCTCGGTGGAGCGCGCCTACGACGGCTACAGCGAGGCCTTCGACTGCGTGAACCCGCACTTCTTCCGCAAGCCGGAGCGGGCGGACGTGGACGAGGCGTTCGACCTTCGCGACGAGCTCTAAGGCGGCGCACCTCCGTGCCCGTCCGCAGGCCGGCGCTCCGCCTCCGGCTACGCGCCGGGAGTTCCTGCGGCCGGGCACGGAGGCGCGCGTCTCAGGCGCCTACTACGGCGGCCAGCTCGTCCAGCGCTGCCTGTTCGCTCTCGCTGACCTCCTTGCCGCCGATCCCGAGGAAGCCGCCCTCCTTGTGGGCGTGGGCGACGGTGTCGGCCAGCTTGAGGACGAACTCGCGGTACGCCCCGAGCTCCTCCGGAGTCGCGTTGCGCTCCAGGATCGCCAGCGCCTCGCGCAGCGCCTGCTCGGTGCGCTGCGGGATCGCGTCGCGATCCTTCAGCTCGCTCCGGTCCACCTGGGGCGGTGTCGAGGCGATCTCTCCGAGCAGGCCGCCGCCCTCCTTGCTCGCCTCGGCGTAGGCGCGGCCGAGCGACAGGCTCTCCCTGATGGACCCGCCCCGGTCGGCCGCGATCACTCGCAGCGCGGCGAGCGCGGGCGCCTCCACGAGCTTGGACCATTCCTCGGCGTTGAACGCGGCTTTCTCGGTCATGCCGATTAGTGTGCCGCACATGCCAAGACTCCCGCTCGCCGAGCCCAAGCCCGGCCACGACCCGGCGCCCCTCCAGCTGTTCCGGATGGTGGCCCACGCCGAGACGGCGTACGGCCCCTGGCTCGGCTACGGCGGCGCCCTGCTGACGCAGCTCGAGCTCGATCCGCTGCTCCGTGAGCTGGCAATCCTCCAGGTCGCCAAGCAGGTCGGCTCGGAATACGAGTGGGTCCAGCACGACGTGATCACGCGCGCCGTCGGCGGCACCGCCGAGCAGGTGGCCGCCGTCGCCGCCGGCCGGGACGACGACCCCGCCTTCGACGCCGACCAGTCGCTCGTGCTGCGCTTCACCCGCACGACCGTGACCGAGGGCGCCGCGTCCGAGGAGCAGGTGGCCGAGGCGGCCGAGCGGCTGGGCGCGCGCGGCGTCGTCGAGCTGCTGATGGTGATCGGGCAGTACACGGCGATCGCGATGCTGGTCGCGAGCACGGGCCTCGAGCCCGACCCGCCGCTCGACCCCCAGCAGCTGACGCAGGCGCGCGACACGGCGGCGTGAGCGGGCGGCTCGCCGGCAAGGTGGCGATCGTCACCGGCGCCGGGCAGACGGAGGGGCGGCAGATCGGCAACGGACGCGCGACGGCGATCGCGTTCGCGCGCGAGGACGCCCAGGTGGTGCTCGCCGACCGCGACGAGGCGTCGGCGCGCGAGACCGCCGAGACGATCGGCGACGCCGCCAGCGTGGTGGCCGCCGACGTCTCGCGCGAGGAGGACTGCCGCGACCTCGTCGCCGCCTGCCTGGAGCGCCACGGCCGCGTGGACGTGCTCCACCACAACGTCGGCATCGGCAGCGGCGACAGCTGGACCGAGAACCTCGACATCGAGGCCTGGGAGCGGATCATGCGGGTCAACGCGGGCAGCGCCGCGCTCCTGGCGAAGGCGGTGGTGCCGCCGATGCGCGACCAGGGCGCGGGGGCGATCACCAACGTCTCGTCGATCGCCGCGGTCTGCGCGACCATCACGAGGCTGGGCAACCCGCCGCTCGGCTACAAGATGTCGAAGGCCGCCCTCAACGCCCTCACCCTCTCGCTGGCACAGACCTACGCCGGCGACGGGATCCGCGTCAACGCGATCATGCCCGGCCTGATCGACACCCCGATGGGTGTCGACGCGGCCGCCAGCGAGTTCGGCCTCGACCGCGACCGGTATGCCGCGGTGCGCGACGAGACGGTGCCGCTCAAGGGCGGGATGGGGAGCGCGTGGGACGTCGCCAACGCCGCGGTCTTCCTCGCCTCCGACGAGGCCAGCTTCGTTACCGGCGTGCTGCTGCCGGTCGACGGGGGACAATCGACCCGGATCGGATGAGAGCTTCGCCTGCTCACACTCACCGCGCTGCTCGCGCTCGTGCCCGCGACGGCCAGCGCGCGCGGCCCGCGGCTGCTGGGTGACGAGCGCCTGTCGCCGCGCCTGCACGAGCTCACGCTGAGCACGTCCGCCCTGGCGCAGCCGACGAAGGTCCGCATCCTGCTGCCGGCCGGATACGCGGCGCAGCGCGAGCACAGCTACCCGGTGCTGTACCTGCTCCACGGGGCGAGCGGCGACCGGACCTCCTGGACCAGCGCCGGCCTGGGCGAGGCCGAGCAGCTGACGGCCAGGCTCCCGCTGATCGTCGTGATGCCCGACGGCGGCCTCGGCGGCTTCTACACGAACTGGTTCAACAACGGCGCCGGCGGCCGGCCGCGCTGGGAGGACTGGCACGTCAAGCAGCTGATCCCCTGGGTCGATCGCCACTACCGGACGCTCGCGGTCCGGCGCGAGCGCGCGATCGCCGGCCTCTCGATGGGCGGATTCGGCGCCTTCAGCTACGCGTCTCGCCATCCCGACCTGTTCACCGCCGCGCTGAGCCTGTCGGGCGCCGTCGACCCGACCGTCGCACCGTCCGTGATCGACGCCATTCCGGCCTCCGACGGCGCCCCACCCGGCTCGCTCTGGGGGCCGTTCGACAGCCAGGAGGTGCGCTGGCGAGCGCACGACCCGTACGACCTCGCCCCGAACCTCCGCGGCCTCGCGCTCTGGATGCGGACCGGCAACGGCGAGCCCGGCGGCCCGTTCGGCGGGCGCCCCGAGATCGACGTGATCGAGGCCGGCGTGTTCGCGATGGCCACGAACGTCCACAACCGCCTGGACGACCTCGGCATCCCGCACGTCTTCGACAGCTACGGCCCCGGCCAGCACCTCTGGCCCTACTGGAACCGCGGGCTGAGCCAGACGCTGCCCGCGCTCATGAAGCGCTTCCATCGCGGCTCGAGACCGCCGGCGCGGATCACGTTCCGGGCGGCCGAGCCGAGCTTCGCCGCCTACGGGTGGAGCGTGCGCGTCCGGCGCCCGGCGATGGAGTTCAGCCAGCTCGGCGACGCCGGCCGGCGCGGGTTCACGCTGACCGGCAGCGGGAGCGCCACCGTGACCACCCCGCGCCTCTACCGGCGCGGTCGCGCCTACACGGTCAGCGTGCGCGGCAAGGCACGCAGCGTGCGCGCGAATCGGCGCGGGCGCCTGCGCGTGGCGGTGCGGCTGGGGCCGGGCAACCCGGTGCAGCAGTTCACCGCCGGCGCTCGCACGCGCGTGTTCAAGGCGCGCGTGACGATCGCGCCCTAGCGGCGCCGCCTGCGCGCGCGCAGCCCGTTGCGCCGCAGCTCGCGCATCCGCGCGATGTCCGCCTTCGCGGGGGCCTTGCCCTCCACGCCCGGGCCCTCGAACAGGACGGGCAGCCGCTCGAAGCGCGGCTCCGACAGGAAGGCGGCGCAGCCGCGCGGGCCGAGCTCGCCGTCGCCGGGCGGCGCGTGGCGGTCGCGGTTGGAGCCGAGCGGGGCCTGTGAGTCGTTCATGTGCAGGCATCTCACCCGGCGGATCCCGACGAGCCTCACGCAGCGGTCCATCACGTCGGTGAGCTTGTCGGCGGTGCGGATGTCGAAGCCGCTCGCCAGCAGGTGCGCCGAGTCGAGGCAGACGCCGAGCCGCCTGTGGCCGCCGGACAGCTCGATCAGTTCGCGCAGCTCGGAGAACGTGCGGCCGAGCGTGTTGCCGGCGCCCGCCGTGTTCTCCAGGAGCAGCCGGCACGAGTCGGACTCGGAGAGCACCTCGCGGAACATCTTCCCGGCGCGCTCGAGCGCCTCGTCGTGGGGCTCGCCGACGGTCGAGCCGGGATGGATGACCACGCCGTCGGCGCCGATCTCGTCGCCCATCCGCAGCGCGTGGGTGAGCGAGGCGGCCGACTTGCGCCGCATGTCGCGGTCTTTCGTGGCCGGGTTGATCAGGTAGACGGCGTGGATCGTGACCGACCGGATCGGCCCGTCCTTCATCAGCCCGCGGAACTCGGCCACGTCGTCCGGCTTCCAGCTGGTCGGCCGCCACATGCGCGGCGACTGGTTGAAGACCTGGATCGCGTCGCAGCCCCGCTCGACGCCGCGCTCGTGCGCCTCCACGAGGCCGCCGGCCGTAGAGACGTGGGCGCCGATTAGCATCGAAGGGGATGAGGGTTCGCTTCGCACCGTCGCCGACGGGCTTCCTGCACATCGGCGGCGCGAGGACGGCACTGTACAACTGGCTCCTCGCGCGCGGTGAGGGCGCCGAGTTCGTCCTGCGCATCGAGGACACCGACCGCGAGCGCTCCACGCCCGAGAACGTCGAGCAGATCCTCGAGGCGCTGCGCTGGCTCGAGCTCGACTGGGACGAGGGTCCCTTCTCGCAGGCCGAGCGGGCGCCCCAGCACACGGCGGCGATCGAGCAGCTGCTCGCCGGCGGGCACGCCTACGAGGACGAGGGAGCGGTGCGCCTGCGCGTGCCCGACGAGGGCGAGACGATCTTCCACGACCAGATCCGCGGCGACATCGCGACCCCGAACCAGGCGATCGACGACTTCGTGATCCGGCGCTCGGACGGCAGCGCTCTCTACAACCTCGCGGTGGCGGTCGACGACCGGGACATGGGGATCACGCAGGTCGTACGCGGCGAGGACCACATCTCGAACACTCCGCGCCAGGTGATGATCCTGCGCGCGCTCGGGGCTGAGCCGCCGGGCTACGCCCACCTCCCGCTGCTCCACGGCCCGGACGGCAAGAAGCTGTCGAAGCGCCACGGCGCCGCCTCCGTCCAGGAGCTGCGCGACGCCGGCTACCTGCCCGAGGCCGTGCGCAACTACATCGCGCTGCTGGGCTGGGGCTACGACGAGTCGACGACCTTCTTCACCACCGACGAGCTGATCCGGCACTTCGACCTGTCGCGCGTCTCGCGCAACCCGGCCGTGTTCGACGAGCAGAAGCTGCGCTGGATGAACGGCCGCTACCTGCGCGAGCTGTCGGTCGAGGACCTGAAGGCCCGGCTCGAGCGGTTCACCGGTCGCGAGCTGCCCGACGAGGCCGTCGCGATCAGCCAGGACAAGATGCAGACGCTCGCGGACTTCTGGCCGCTGGCGGGCTTCCTGGTCGAGCGGCGCGAGTTCGAGCCCAAGGCCTGGGACAAGGTCATGCGCGACGGGGCATCCGACCGGCTCCAGGCGGCCCGCGAGGCGCTGGAGCAGGCGGGCGCGTTCGACGTGGAGACGGTCGAGCGGGCGCTGCGCGGGGTCGTAGAGCGCCTCGGCGTCAAGCCCAAGGAGGTCTTCCAGCCGGTGCGCGTGGCGATCGCCGGCACCACCGTCTCGCCGGGCATCTTCGAGTCGGTCGCGGCGCTCGGCCGCGACGAGACGCTGGCCCGGATCGATTCAGCGCTCCAAAAGGCCTCTGGCGGCTGATTGGCGCCCCTCAAGCGTTCACGCGGCAATGCCGATAGCTCACATGACCGCACATGCGAGCTGCCGCCACCACCACAGCCACCGGCCAGGAGCCGGTGGTCTCGCCGCACGGCGAGGGCCACGGACGTCGACTGACGGCGGCCTTCGACGCCCTGGAGGCCTTCCCGGCGCTCGCTGAGTCGCGCGACCGCGTCCTGCGCGTCGTGCGCGAGGACCGCAGCTCGGTGGGGGAGGTCGTCGCGGCGGTCGAGTCGGACGTCGCCCTCGTGATCACGGTGCTGCGGATCGCCAACCGCAACTCGCAGCGCAAGAAGGGCAAGATCGCCGCGATCCCGGAGGCGATCGACATCCTCTCGCCGGAAGGCGTGGAGACGCTCGCGTCGCGCGCCACCACCTTCGACTTCTTCGAGCGCACGCCGGGCTGGGACCTGATGCCCGAGCGCTTCCGGCTGCACGCGGTCGCCACCCAGGCCGCCGCCGACCGGCTCGCCCGCGGGCTCGAGTACGAGGACCGCGACGAGCTGCTCTGCTCGGCGCTCCTGCACGACATCGGCAAGCTCGTGCTCAGCCACGCCTACCCGGGCTATCCGGCGCAGATCCACGGCAACGCCCGTACCCCCGAGGAGCGCCTGCACAAGGAGCGCCTCGAGCTCGGCGTCGATCACGCCCTGGTCGGCGGGGTGCTGGCCCGCCGCTGGGCGCTGCCCAACCGGCTGGCGCTGGCGATCGAGCGCCACCACACCGACGACGCCGAGGGCGAGCCCGCGCTCGTGCGGCTCGCCGACATGCTCGCCCACTACGGCCACGCCCAGCCGGTCAACCCCAAGGCGCTGCTGCAGGCCGCGCACTCCTGCGGCCTGACCACCGACCAGCTGCGCGAGGTCATGTACGAGCTGCCGAACGGCAACGGCCAGGCCAAGCGCAACGTCGATCCCTGCCCGCTCTCGTCCCGCGAGGTCGAGGTGCTCAAGCGGCTGGCCGAGGGCAAGGTCTACAAGCAGATCGCCCACGAGCTCGAGCTGTCGACCAGCACGGTGCGCACGCACCTGCACAACACCTACGCGAAGCTCGGCGCGGTCGACCGGGCGCAGGCCGTCCTGATCGCCACCGAGCGCGGCTGGCTCTAGGCCGGCTAGGGTCGAGGCCCGACGGACGCGCGGGTCGCGCGCACGTCGGCCGACAGCAGGACGCGCACCACCAGTCCGTCCTCGAACTCGGCGACCTGGGCGAATCGCCCGGAGGCGACCGCGATCCCGCTGCCCGCTCCCTTGCCGGAGGCGCGCGTCACGGCGAGCACCCGGTCGCGGTCGATCGCCGTGCACGCCTCGATGTCCAGGCTCATGTCCTCCATCACCTCGGCCCAGCCGGTCCAGAACCGGCGCACGCCCTCGTGGCCCCTGAACAGCCCGGCGTCGGGCATCACGTTGTCGGCCACCCGCCACTCGATGTCCGGGTGGAAGCCCACAGCGCGTCCTCGTAGTCGCCGCGGCTGTAGGCCTCCATGCCCGCGCGGAAGCTGCGCTCACAGGCGGCCGTGTAGGCCCCGTCCACCGTCTGGAACCACTCGAAGCCCCTGATCAGCTCGCCGCTCAGTGTGAGCAGGTGACCGTGCACCTCCTCGAACGGGATCGCGCTCATCCGGCCGCTGCCCGTCGAGCGCGCGACCACGCTGACGAGCGAGTCGCGGAAGGGGGTGAGCCGCTCGGGCTCGCAGCGAAAGCCGTCGAAGTTCGCGTGCAGGCCCTCGAAGGCGGCGCGGAAGGCGTCCGGGCCGACGCGCGTGCCCGGCTCGGCGGCGCCCTCGGGATTGACGAACTCGATGTTCTGGCAGAGGCTGCGCAGGCCGGCAAGGTCGTTGGCGTTGAGGGCGCCGTAGAAGCGCCGCGCCAGCTCGACGTTCGCGTCCTGCATCGCTACTCGGTCAGCCCGACGGCGTCGAGCGCCTCCCGGCGAGTGGCGAAGCCGCGGTGGCGGATCACCTGCCCGTCGCGCAGGGTTATCACCCACGCCATCGGGTTGTCCGAGCCCGCGCCGCTGCCCCTGCCGCGCACCGCGCATCCGCCGAGCACGACCACGTCGTCGCCGACGGTGCGCAGGTCGTCGGCGTGGGGCTGCATCAGCTCCCACACCTCCGCGCACTCCTCGAAGTAGTCGCGCACGCCCCCGTGGCCGACGTAGCCGCCGCTCTCCACGAGCGTGCCGGTGAGCGGGAGGAACTCGATCTCGGGGTCGTAGAACTCGAGCAGCCGCTCGATGTCCTCCTCGCAGATGGCCTCGAATGTCCAGCGCACGATCTGGGCGTTGTCGGCGGGCATTTTCGGCGTCCAGTATCGCGCTAGGGCTGGCGGTCAGGCAGCGGGACGAGCACCAGCACCCGCGTTCCGCGCTCCGACGTCTCGATCTCGAGCGTCCCTTCGAGCAGCTCGGCGCGCTCGCGCATCATGGCGAGCCCGAGGTGCCCGGGCTCGGCCGCGCCGAGCGGATCGGCGTCGCCGAACCCGTTGCCGTTGTCGGTCACCCGCAGCTCGAGCGTCGATTCGACCGTGCGCAGCGAGACGGACACCGCCTCGGCGCCCGAGTGGCGGCCCGCGTTGGCGACGGCCTCCTGTGCGATGCCGAACATCAGGCCGGCTGTCTCCGAGGGCAGCTCGATGCGGTCGATCGTGACCATCACCTCGAGGCCGTAGCGGCGCTGCCAGACCGGCAGGCAGTTCTCGATGGCGGTCTCGAAGGACGAGCTCCTCGAAGGCGAACGGGCCGAGGTCGACGAGCTCGTCGCGCAGGACCTGGACGTTGCGCTCGGTGAGCGCGCGCGCCTCGTCGAGCAGGCCGGCGGCGTCGGCGCCGCGGCCCTCGGCGGCGGCCTTGCGGGCCGACCCGAGGATCATGTCCAGGCCGATCAGCTCCTGGACCGGGCCGTCGTGGATGGTCGCCGCGACGCGGCGGCGCACCTGCGCCTCGGCCTGGATGGTGCGGCGCGACAGGCGGCGCGCGCGCAGGCGGCTGGTCGACTCCGCGGTGCGCAGGCTGCCGACCACGAGCCCGGTGGCGACCGACGCGATCACGAAGACGGTCTCGTAGAACGCGTGCACGTTGCCGGGGAGCGGGGAGTCGCCGCGCAGGGCCGAGGCGAGCACGAGCACGGCCGAGCCGAGCGCGGCGATCATCATGCCGCGGCGCTCCCCCTGGAAGACCGCGTGCGCCGCGATCAGGAACACGGCCGTGATGCGGACGGCGCCGTACGTGTCGGGCACGGCCAGCTCGAGTGCGAGCAGGACGAGCAGGTCGACGGCGGGGACGAGCGGGCTGAGCAGGCGCTCGGGGGCGCGCGCGGGACAGGAACAGGCAGAGGAGCGCCCACGGGAGGGCGAGCCCGGCCACGACCGCGGCGGCGCGCCCCTCGTAGGGAAAGCCGAGGACGAGCAGGGCCGCCAGCGCGGCGACGGTGATCGCGAGGCGGGCGACCGCGAACACCACGATCGGCTGGGCCGACTCGATCGGAAGGCGGCGCAGGCGCTCCGGCGGCGGCATCGGCATACCGTAGAGTGACCGCCGGTGCTGGTCATCACCACCAAGTCGCCCTACGCGGTCAGGGCGCTCACGGAGCTGGCGCGGAGGGGAGGGACCGCCCCGGTGCCGATCGGGGAGATCGCCCGCGCCCGCGACATCCCCGGGCAGTTCCTCGAGGGTCTGTTCGCGACGCTGCGGCGGGCCGGGATCCTCCAATCCCAGCGCGGCGTCAAGGGCGGCTACAGCTTCGCCAGGCCCCCGTCGGAGATCACCGTGCTCGAAGTGGTCGAGCTGCTCGACGGCGGGCTGGGGGCGGACGCCACGGCCAACGGAGCGATCTGGGTGGACGCCGTCGAGGCCGTCAAGGGCGTGCTCGGCGGCGTCGACGATCGCCGAGCTGGCGGAGCGGGAGTCGCAGGCGGCGGGGACGCCGATG
>CAWKFR010000012.1:0-396772 GCA_963848885.1 uncultured Thermoleophilaceae bacterium | reverse complement strand
CTGCGGGCCCTTGATCTGCGGGAACGGGTCGAAGCGGGCGAACGCGCGCAGGATCGGCCCCGAGGGCACAGGTGGTCGTTGAGGGCGTGGAGGATCGCCGACCGCTGGATCGGGTCGCGCAGCTCGCGGCGCCCGGCGTCTGGAGCGCCACCGCGCCGCCGATCCAGGCCAGCCCGAGCCCGAGGGCGGCCACCAGCGCGCCGCCGCCGATGCCGTCGAGCACGCCCAGCCGCTCGCCCAGCCGGCGCCAGCCGAAGCCGACAGCTCGAGCCCCGACGCGAAGGACGCCGCCGACCGTGAGGCGCCGACCAGCGCGAACAGCGGGCGCGTAGGGCGACTCGGCCCCCTCGGCGAGCAGCAGCGGCCTGAGGCGGGATCCGACGAACGCACCGGCCGCGAACCCGGCCGATGACAGCGCGCCTACGATCAGCCCCTGGGCGTACCCCCACAGCGCCATCAGCACCGTGAAAACGACGATGATCCAGTCCAGGGCGGTCACGCGCCGGAGCCAGGGTATTACCCGGTGAACCCCTTCCGCGGAGCGCCGTCGCCGGCTACTCATCGCGCGATCCCGGCGCTGGCCGTGCTGGCGCCGCTGTCGGCGGCGGCGGATGTCGTGGGGGCGAGCGACGCCTCGACGGCCGAGCGCACGGCGCGCCAGTTCAGCGAGGCGTGGGAGCGCCAGGACTACCGCTCGATGTACCGCCGCTCGACCCGGCGTCGCGGCGGGCCTACTCGCTCGGCCGAGTTCCGCGCCGCCTACCGCAAGGCCGCCACCGCCACGCCGGCCGTGGAGGCCGGCGAGCCGACCGGCGAGCAGGACGGCTCCGTCGTCGTCCCGCTCTCCCTGCACACGCGCGTGTTCGGTCGCGTGGGGGGCGAGCTGAGGCTGCCGGTCCACCACGAGCAGGTCACCTGGGGGCCGCTGCTGGCCTTCCCGGGCCTGCGTCGGGCGAGGCGCTCACGCGGCGCAGCCGCCCGGCACGACGCGGCACGCTGCTTTCGCGCGACGGCAAGGTGCTCGCGCGCGGGCCCGTCGACCGCGCGCAGCTCGCCGCTCGAGGCGATCGCGCGGCTCGATCGCCGGGACGCTGGCGCCCCAGGAGACCGCCGAGGAGCGCGCGCCCTCTACGCGCGCGGCTTCCCGCGCACGCCGGTGGGGCAGAACGGGCTCGAGCGGGCGTTCGAGCACCGAGCTCGCGGGCCGGCCGGGCGGGGAGCTGCGGGCCGGCGCCCGCGTGCTCGCGCGCGCCGCGCCCGCGAGCCCGCGCCGCCGGTGCGCACGACGATCGACACGCCGCCTCCAGGAGGCCGCCGTCACCGCGCTGGCCGGCCGCTTCGGCGGCATCGCCGCGCTCGACCCGCGCAACGGCGAGATCCGGGCGCTGGCGGGATCGCCTTCTCCGCCCCCCAGCCGCCCGGCTCGACGTTCAAGATCGTGACCACCACCGCGGCGCTCGAGGCCGGCAAGGTGAAGCCGCGCGACGAGTTCCCGGTCGCGACCGCGGCGACGATCGACGGCGTCGAGCTCGAGAACGCCAACGGCGAGTTCTGCGGCGGCACGCTTCCGCGAGCAGCTTCGCCCACTCGTGCAACTCGGTCTTCGCGCCGCTGGGCGTGGAGGTGGGCGCCGGACGCGCTGGTCGCCGATGGCCGAGCGCTTCGGCTGGAACGGCGAGCCGACGCGTGCCCGGCGAGGTCCCGAGCACGCTGCCGCCGGCGACCGAGATCAAGTCGCCGCTCGAGGTCGGCTCGACCGCGATCGGCCAGGTCAGGGTGCTGGCCACCCCGCTCCAGATGGCCTCGGTGGCCCAGACCATCGCGACGCGCGGCGTGCGCCACCTGCCGACGCTGTCGCCGCGGCGACTGCGACGCGCAGCCGATGCGCGTGTACGCCGGCGGATCGCCCGCACGATCGAGCGCTGATGATCGGCGTGGTCGGCTACGGCACCGGCACGCGGCCGCGATCCCGGGCATCAAGGTCGCCGGCAAGACCGGCACCGCCGAGCTGGAGGACACCGCGCGACCCCGAGACGGCGAGACGCGCGCCCGGACCCGTCCAACACCGACGCCTGGTTCACGGCCTACGCGCCGGCGCGCCAGCCGCGATCGCGGTCGCGGTGATGCTGTCAGGGCGGGAGCGGGCGGAGCGACGGCGGCGCCGGCGGCGAAGACGTGGTGCTCGCAGGCCGGCGCTCGCTAGATGTCCAGCTCGAAGCGTGCGCTTCTCGCCGTCGTCTGCCTTGATCTCGAGCTCGAGCGGCCGGTTCTCGGTGTTCTCGCAGCGGGAACTTGAACAGCAGCAGCGAGCCGGCCGTCGGGCCGAGCTGGGCGACGCTGCCCGCCTCGGGGATGCACTCCTCGGGGTCGAGCGTCGTCGCGCCCTGTAGGCGAACGCGTTGTCGACTCGGGCAGCGGCTCGGGCTGGAACTTGTTGTCCTGGTTGTCCTTGACCATGAACTCGCTCGGCGGTCGGCGCTCGGCTCGTCGCCTGTTGCACGCCTTGACGAAGATCCCGTAGAGGGCCTGGCCGGGCGGCGCCTCGCCGCGGTAGTAGGCCTTGTCCGGCGTGATCCGCAGGTTGAGCTCGCGCGTGATGAAGACGGTGTAGTCGATGCCGCCGATCTCGATCGGCGAGCCCCTCGCGGGCCGGCTCGTCGATCCCTGCTCCTCGTCGTTGCCGCAGGCGGCGAGGCCGAGCGAGCGCGGCGAGCGCGAGCGCGCAGGCGACGATCGGGAGGCGGCGGAGCATCGAGCGGCGGCAGTCTAGGTCGGCCTCGACGGCGCGGGGCGCGGGCGGGGTCCATGCCGGCGGGGCGCGCCGAAGCGCGGCGACTTGTAGGGCTCGTAGCCCGCGACCGTCGCGCGCGCTCGAGCTCGCCGCTCGGGGGCTCCTCGAAGATCATGCGCAGGCGCTCCAGCGCCTTGCGGGTCTTGCGCCGGATCCAGCCGTGGGCGCCGGCTGCTTGAAGCGGTCGACCAGCGTGGCCGGCTCGCTCAGCGTGGTCAGCTCGACGCGCGTGACGCCGTGCCCCTCGAGCGAGAAGTCGTAGACCGCCACGAGCGGTTGCGGCCGCGCCGGCCGACCGCGTCTCCTCGACGATCCGGCGCGGGCGGTCGACCTCGGTGATCTGCAGCTCGGCGTCTCCTTGCCGAGCGGCGCGTGCAGCTGGAAGCGCGCCGCCGCGCCCAGGCCGACCGGGTTGGCGCGGGCGAGCCGGTAGTCGCGCATGAAGTGGTCGCTGTACGCCGGCCGCGCGGCGAGGTCGGAGACGAAGTCGAAGATCTCCTCGCGGGGAGCGGAGATGACTGTGGCGATGACCGGTGACCTGGCGCACTGGGCGGCCGCCATTCTACGTGCGCGAGCGCCCGGGCTCAGGCGGCCTTGGGCACGACCGCGAGCCGCCGCTCGCTGGCGCCCACGCGCTCCGAGCGCACCGCCTGGCGGCTCTCCTCGGGCAGGGCGCCGAAGCAGAGCTCGCAGAGCTGCCGGCCCGAGCCGAGCTCGTGCAGGCGCTCGCCCGGCGAGCGGAGTGCGGTGGCAGGCGTGGCACTCCTCGGTGGACGAGCCGAGCCCGCGCATGCTCCGCCGCATCAGCATTCCGGCGAGATCGGGCATGGGAGCCCTTTCTCCCGGCTGCGGCGCCAGTCCTCCACGCGGTGCGCTGCGTTCATCGCCGCAAAGCTCGCAAATACCGCGAAACCGGCGCTCTGTACCAATTTGGCTCGTTACCATCCTCACTACCCCCATCCCCGAGGAGAGCCTTTCAATGGAAGCCTTCAGCGCCGGGACCCTGGCAGGCGCCGGGTCCTTCCGCTGTGACTCGTGCGGCTTCGCAGTTGCCCTGCATGAGCGTGACCCGGTACCGGGTGCCCGAGTGCGGCGGGCGTCGCTTCAAGCGCGCCTCGCTGTTCGGCGAGGACGAACCGCCGCCGGCTCACCACGACGCTCGAGGAACCGCCGGACTGGCTCGACGACGCGCGCGACGCGCTCGTCCGACCCGGCGACTACCTCGCGTTCGAGGACGACGAGCGCGTGCGCGTCGTGCCCCTGCAGGACGGCTGGACTCGCATCGGACGCAGCCTGTCGGCCCACGTCCGCTTCGACGACCCGACGGTCGTCCCGCCGCCACGCGCTCGTGTACTGCGACGCGGACGGCGCGCGCATCCTCGACGACCGCAGCCTCAACGGCGTGTTCCGCAACGGCGACCGGGTCGAGCTGGCGGAGCTCGAGGACGGCGACGAGATCGACATCGGGCGCTTCCGCGTCTTCTTCGTGAGCCTGGTCGCCAACACGGCGATGGCCGGTTAGCTCGCCGGCCAGCTCGGCCAGGCCCTGCTCGCGCGTCTTGATGGGCCGGTAGCCGAGCTCGTGCTCGGCCCGGCCGATGTCGATCGTGCACTCCTGGGAGGAGACCCAGACCGCGAAGCGCGTCAGCGGCGGGCTGCCCCGGCGCCTGAGCAGGCGCCAGAGCCGCTCGGACACCGCGGCGGCCGCGCCCGCCACCCCCAGCGGGCACCGAGCCCGACGGCGGCGTGACGCCCTGGGTCTCGAGCATTCGCGACACGAACTCGCGGAACACGACCGGCTCGCCGTCGGTGACGAAGTAGACGCTCCCCGGCGGCGGCCTTGGTCGCGCCCAGCCAGAGGCCCTCGACGGTGTTGTCGACGTGCGTCGTCGCCGTCAGGTGCCCGCCGCCGCCGACCCAGCGGAAGCGCCCGGCGCGCACCATCTCGACCAGCGTCGGGAGCAGAGTCAGGTCGCCGCGCCCCCAGACGAAGCGCGGCCGGATCACCACGGTCTCGAGCCCGTCCCCGTTGGCGGCCCGCACGGCTGCTCCGCCTTGGCCTTGCTCGACGGGTAGAGCGCCGGGCGAGTCCGGGCGCAGCGGCGCGTTCTCGTCCACGTTCGACGAGCGGCTCGCCCGCCATCAGCGCCGCCTCGGTGCCGACGTGCACGAGCCTGCGCACGCCCGCCTCGCGGCAGGCGGCGATCACGTTCTCCGTCCCGCGGACGTTGAGGCGCTCGAACTCCTCCGGGTCGCCCCAGTCCTCCACCTTGGCGGCGGCGTGGAAGGCGACCTCGCAGCCCGCGGCGCCGTCTCGCATCATCGCCTGTTCTCGAGGTCGCCGGGCACCGGCACCGCCCCGCGCTCGCGCACCTTCTGCCCAGCGGCGTCCGAGCGCGCCAGCGCGCGGACGTCCCAGCCCTCGGCGCGCAGGCGGGCGATCAGCTCGCCGCCGATGAAGCCGGACCCGCCTGTGACGAACGCGGTCGGCATCAGCCGTACTCCGCCTCGATCACGCGCCGCAGCTCCGGCTCGGTGGCGGACCCGAGGTGCATCCTGCCGTTGACGAAGAAGCGCGGCGTGCTCGGGATGCCGCTCGCGGCGCCGCTCGCGTAGTCCTCCTCGACGCGCGCCTTGTGGATGCCGTCGAGCAGCTCGCGCTCGAACCGCTCCACGTCCAGGCCGAGCGCCGCGGCGTGGTCGCGCAGGTCCGTCGTCGGCGAGCTGCGTGCTGATGCTCGAACAGCCGGTCGTGCATGTCCCAGAAGCGACCCTGCGCGGCCGCCGCCTCGGCGGCCTCGGCCGCGGCCGGCGCGCGCGGGTGCAGGTCCGGCAGCGGCATGTGGCGGAAGACGAAGCGCAGCCAGTCGAAGCTCGCCAGCAGCGCGCGCACGACCGGATAGGCGTCGCCGCAGTAGGGGCACTGGAAGTCGCCGTACTCGACCAGCGTCACGCGGCCGTCCGGCGCGCCGCGGATGTGGTCGCGGTCGGATCGAGCCGGCGGGATGCGTCGCCACGCCTAGCGCTCCTCGCGCGGGCCCGACCAGAAGGCGTCGCCGACCGTCACGGTGCGCGCCGTCTCGGCCTGGTGGCGCAGCGAGTGCGGGTCGCCGTCCTCGAAGGCGAACAGCGCCGAGGCGGGCACGTTGCGCGTCTCGCCGGAGCCGCCCAGGAAGCGGTCGACGACGCGCGCGCAGCGGCGCCCCTCGGCGATCGCGGTGACCACCAGCGACTGGCCCATGCGCGCGTCGCCGCAGGCGAACACGCCCGGCTTGTCGGTCGCGTAGACCGGCGCCTTGACGTTGCCGCGCGCGTCGAGCTCCACGCCGAGCTCCTCGAGCGCGCCCTCGTGCTCGGGGTGGCTGAAGCCGATCGCGATCAGCACCAGGTCGGCGGGCTCGGTGAACTCGCTGCCCGGCACCGGCGTGCAGGTCGCGCGACGAGGTGCCCTCGACGCGGCGGCCCTCGACCGCCCTGACGCGGCCGTCCTCGCCCGCGATCGCGGTGATCTCGGTGCCGAAGCGGCGCTCGCCGCCCTCGTCGAGCGCGTAGGTCGACGGCGTGCGCTTGGGCGGCAGCGGCCAGGGCGTGCCCGGCGGGCGGCCCTCGTCCGGGCAGCGGCGGGTAGACGTCGAGCAGCAGCACGTCCGAGGCGCCCTCGCGCAGCGCGTTGGAGATGCAGTCCATCCCGGTGTCGCCGCCGCCCACCACGACCACGCGCCGGCCGGCCGCGCTGATCCGCTGGTCGGGCGCCGGCTCCGGCGCGGAGCGGCCCTCCTGGCGCGCGACGTGGCGGTTGCGCTGGTAGAGGTACTCCATCGCGAAGTGCACGCCGCGCAGCTCGCGCCCGGGCACCTGGAGGTCGCGATGGACGCGCGACCCGATCGCGAGCGACGAGCGCGTCGTGGCGCGCGCGCAGCTCCGCCGACCGGCAGGTCGCGGCCGACGTCGACGCCGTACTCGAAGGCGATGCCCTCCTCCGCGAGCAGCGCCACGCGCCGGTCGATGATCCACTTCTCGAGCTTGGCGTCGGGCACGCCGAAGCGCAGCAGGCCGCCCGGCCCCTCGTCGCGCTCGTAGACGGTGACCGAGTGGCCGTGGCGGTTCAGCTCCGCGGCCACCGCCAGCCCGGCCGGGCCCGATCCGATCACGCCGACGGTGTGCCCGGTGCGCGTGGAGGGCGGGTCGGCCACGATCCAGCCCTCGTCGAAGCCGCGCGTGACGATCGCCAGCTCGATCTGCTCGATCGTCACCGCGTCGTCGTTGATGTCGAGCACGCAGGCCGACTCGCAGGGCGCCGGGCAGATCAGCCCGGTGAACTCGGGGAAGTTGTTGGTCGCGTGCAGGTGGGTCGAGCGCCTCGCGCCAGCGGTCGCTGTAGACGAGGTCGTTCCAGTCGGGGATCTTGTTGCCGAGCGGGCAGCCCTCCTGGCAGAAGGGCACGCCGCAGTCCATGCAGCGCCCGCCCTGCTCGCGCAGCACGCGATCCTCCGGCAGCGAGAAGTACTGCCGGTAGTCGCGCACGCGCTCGCGCGGGTCGCGCTTCTGGAAGCCGACCCGCTCCAGGCGCAGGAAGCCGCGGGGATCGCCCATCAGGCGGGGACCTCTCTCCTGCGGTCAGCTCCAGCAGCGCGCGCTTGTAGTCGTGCGGCATGACCTTGACGAAGCGGGCCAGCTCGTCGTCCCAGCCCTCGAGCACGCGCTCGGCGACCGGCGAGCCGGTGCGCTCGTGGTGCTCCTCGACCAGCCCGCGCAGCTCCAGCGCCTCGTCCGGGGTGATCTCGTCGAACCCGACCAGCTCGGTGTTGCAGCGCGAGCGGAAGCCGCCGTCGACGTCGAGCACGTAGGCGACCCCGCCGCTCATGCCGGCGGCGAAGTTGAGCCCGGTCCGGCCCGAGCACGACCACGCGCCCGCCGGTCATGTACTCGCAGCCGTGGTCGCCGACGCCCTCGACCACCGTCACCGCGCCCGAGTTGCGGACCGCGAAGCGCTCGCCGGCGAGGCCGCGGAAGAACGCCTTGCCGGAGGTCGCCCCGTACAGGACGGTGTTGCCGACGATCGCGTTCTCCTCGGCGCGGAAGGTGGCCTCGGCCGCCGGGCGCACGACGAGCGTGCCGCCCGACATGCCCTTGCCGGTGTAGTCGTTGGCGTCGCCCTCCAGCTCGAGCGTGACCCCGCTCGCCAGCCAGGCGCCGAAGCTCTGCCCCGCCGAGCCGTGCAGCAGCACCTCGATCGAGCCCTCGGTGCAGCCCCTCCTCGCCGTAGCGACGGGCGATCTCGCCGGACAGCAGGCCGCCGACGGCGCGGTTCTTGTTCTCGATGCGCCGCTCGAGGCGGACGTGCTCGCCGCCCTCGATCGCGGGCCGCGAGCGCTGGAGCAGGTCCACGTCGATCGAGTCGTAGAGGACGGGGTCGGGGCGGCGCACGCAGCGGCAGCGGCGCGTCCTGCGGGCAGGTCGGGCGGCAGCTCGAGCAGCGGACGCAGGTCGATGCCGCGGCCCTTCCAGTGCTCGACGGCCTCGTCGGGCTCGAGCAGGTCGACGCGGCCGATCAGCTCGGCGATCGAGCGCACGCCGAGCCGCGCCATGATCTCGCGCAGCTCCTCGGCGACCATGAACAGGTAGTTGACGACGTGCTCGGGCTGCCCCTCGAAGCGCCGCCGCAGCTCCGGGTCCTGCGTCGCGACGCCGACCGGGCACGTGTTGAGGTGGCAGACGCGCATCATCACGCAGCCGAGCGCGATCAGGGGGGCGGTCGAGAAGCCGAACTCGTCGGCGCCGAGGATCGCGCCGATGGCCACGTCGCGGCCGGTGCGCATCTGGCCGTCGACCTCGACCAGGATGCGCGAGCGCAGGTCGTTGCGCAGCAGCGTCTGCTGGGTCTCGGCGAGCCCGATCTCCCAGGGGATGCCGGCGTGGTGGATCGACGCCTGCGGCGAGGCGCCCGTGCCGCCGTCGTGACCGGCGATCACGACGTGGTCCGCGTTCGCCTTGGCGACGCCGGCCGCGACCGTCCCCACGCCGATCTCGGACACGAGCTTGACCGAGACGCGGGCGCGCGGGTTGGCGCAGCGCAGGTCGTAGATCAGCTGCTTGAGGTCCTCGATCGAGTAGATGTCGTGGTGGGGCGGCGGCGAGATCAGCGTCACGCCCGGCGTCGAGTGGCGCAGGCCGGCGATGTAGCGGTCGACCTTGTGCCCGGGCAGCTGGCCGCCCTCGCCGGGCTTGGCGCCCTGCGCGACCTTGATCTGCAGCTCGTCCGCGTTGACCAGGTAGTTGACGGTCACGCCGAAGCGGCCGGAGGCGACCTGCTTGATCGAGGAGCGCCGCTCGTCGGTGAAGCGGGCCGGGTCCTCGCCGCCCTCGCCGGTGTTCGACTTGCCGCCGAGCCGGTTCATGCCGACGGCGAGCGTCTCGTGCGCCTCCGGCGACAGGGCGCCCAGCGACATGCCGCCCGACTTGAAGCGCTTGACGACCTCGGAGGCGGGCTCGACCTCGTCGAGCGGCACCGGCTCGGTGTCGTCGCGGAAGCGCAGCAGGCCGCGCAGCGACGTGTGGCGCACGGCGACGTCGTTGACGTAGGTGGCGAAGCGCTCGTAGGCCTCGGCCCCGTCGCCGCTGCGGGCGGCCTGCTGGAGCGTCGCGATCGTCTCCGGGTTCCAGCCGTGGTACTCGCCGCGCCGGCGCCAGGCGTAGATGCCGCCCGCGGGCAGCAGCTCGGAGACCGCGGCCGGGTAGGCGCGCGCGTGGCGGCCGAGCGCCTCGTCGGCGATCTCCTTCAGCCCGATGCCCTCGACGCGCGACGTGGTGCCGGTGAAGTGGCGGTCGATGACCTCCTGCTTGACCCCGACGGCCTCGAAGATCTGCGCGCCGGTGTAGGAGCGCAGGGTCGAGATGCCCATCTTGGAGAGGATCTTGAGCAGGCCCTTGCCGATCGCCTTGATGACGCGCTGCTCGGCCTCCTCGGGGGGCATCTCATCGGGCAGGCGGCCGTCGCGGTGGAGCGCGTAGAGCGACTCGAACATCACGTACGGGTTGACCGCGGAGGCGCCGAACCCGAGCAGCGTGGCCAGGTGGTGGATCTCGCGCGCCTCGCCGGTCTCGGCCACGAGCCCGATCTGGAGGCGCGTGCCCTCGCGGACGAGGTGGTGGTGGACCGCGCCGACCGCCAGCAGGGACGGGATCGCCGCGCGCTCGGAGCCGATGTTGCGGTCGGACAGGATGATGATGTTCACGCCGCGCTCGACCAGCTCGGAGGCCTCTCCGCAGATCGCGTCGAGGCGGCGCTCCATGCCGGCCTCGCCCTCCTCGACCGGCCAGGTGGTGTCGATCGTGCGCGCCTCGAAGACGCTGTGGTCCACCTGGCGCAGCTTCTCGAGCTCCGAGTTGCGCAGGATCGGCTGCGGCATGACGAGCTGGTGGCAGTGGTCGGGCGTCTCGCCGAGCAGGTTGATCTCGGGGCCGATGCAGGCCGTCAGGCTCATCACGACGGACTCGCGGATCGGGTCGATCGCCGGGTTCGTGACCTGCGCGAACAGCTGCTTGAAGTAGGAGAACAGGGGCGGCAGGCGGTCCGACAGGCTGGCCAGGGCCACGTCGTTGCCCATCGAGCCGGTCGGCTCGGCGGCGTCGCGCGCCATCGGCGCGAGGATCACCTTGAGGTCCTCCTCGGTCCAGCCGAAGGCGAGCTGCTTGGCCCGCAGCGGCTCGACGCGCGGCACGCGCGGGCTCTTCTCGGGCAGGTCCTCGATGTGCACGACGCGGTCGTGCAGCCACTCGCCGTAGGGGCGGCGGCGCGCCAGGTCGGCCTTCAGCTCGTCGTCGGGCACGATCCGGTCGCGCTCGAGGTCGACCAGGAACAGCTTGCCGGGGCGCAGCCGGCCCTTGGCGACGATCTCGTCCTCGCCCGCCGCCAGCACGCCGGTCTCGGAGGCGAGCACGACCCAGCCGTCCTTGGTGACCACCCAGCGGCCCGGCCGCAGGCCGTTGCGGTCGAGCGTCGCGCCGATCACGCGGCCGTCGGTGAAGGCGACGGCGGCGGGGCCGTCCCAGGGCTCGACCAGCGAGGAGTGGTAGGCGTAGAAGTCGCGCACCTCCTGCTTGAGCTCGGGGCGCCCCTGGTAGGCCTCGGGGATCAGCATCGAGATCGCGTGATCGGGCGAGCGGCCGCCGAGCACGAGCAGCTCCATCAGGCCGTCGAGCGAGGCCGAGTCGGAGATGTCGTCGCGCAGCAGCCCGCGGATCTTGTCGATGTCGTCGCCGAACAGCGGCGAGGCGAGCGTGAGCTCGCGGGCGCGGTGCCAGTTGCGGTTGCCGCGCAGCGTGTTGATCTCGCCGTTGTGGGCGAGCATCCGGTACGGGTGGGCGAGCTCCCAGCTCGGGAAGGTGTTGGTCGAGAAGCGCGAGTGGACGAGCGCCAGGCGGGAGATGACGCGCTCGTCCCTCAGGTCGGCGAAGTACTGCGACAGCTGCGGGGCGGTGAGCATCCCCTTGTAGACGACCGTCCTGCTCGACAGGGTGGCGATCGCCAGGCCGGGCAGCTCGACGCGCTCGACGACACGCCGGATCACGTAGAGGCGGCGCTCGAGGGCGTCCTGGTCCTCGACGTCGCCGGCGGCGCCGACGAACAGCTGGCGGATGCACGGCGCGGCGGCGGCGCGCCGCGGTGCCGCAGTGGGCCGGGTCGACGGGCACGTCGCGCCAGCCGAGGACGTGCTGGCCCTCCGCCTCGACGGTCTCGACGATCAGGCGCTCGGCGTGCTCGCGGGCGAAGTCGTCGCTGGGCAGGAAGCAGACGCCGACGCCGTAGCGGCCCGGCTCGGGCAGCTCGAACGGGACCTCCTCGCGCAGGAAGGCGTCGGGCAGCTGGATCAGGATGCCGGCGCCGTCGCCCGTGTCCGCGTCGGCCCCCTCGGCGCCGCGGTGCTCGAGGTGCTCGAGGGCCCACAGGGCACGCGCGATGACCTCATGCGAAGCGGGCGCGCCGAGTCGCGCCACGAAGGCAACACCGCAGGCGTCGTGTTCGTTGGTCGGGTCGTACAGGCCGTGGCCTGCCCGACCGCTTCGGGGTGCCATCAGGTTCCTCGGGTTCCGCGCCTTCTTCGAGCGGGCGCGCGACGGGTGCGAGCCGGGAATTGTACGTCGTCAGTCCTTGAACGGATCGAACGTGTCGGCCGCCGCCATCGCCACGCCGAGCGGCCGCAGCCGGCGAATCACCCGGATCGTCTCCTCACCCTGCTCCGCCAGGACGTGCGCGAGGCGCTTGTAGGCGGCGGGCGCCTCGTCGGCGGCTCCCCCGCGCAGCTCGATCCGCGCCGCGGCGAGGTCGCGCCTGACCGCATCGAAGTCGACGAGCCCGCCCTCGCGCACACGCTTGCCGTCGCGCTTGCGCCACTTCCCCGCCGCCTGGTTGCGGCTCATCGCCCGGCCCGCGCCGTGGACGGTGGAGTAGAGCGCCTCCGCCGCGACCGGCGAGTCGACGCCCTCGAGGATCACCGACGGCTCGCCCATGCTCGAGCCGACGAAGCCGCGCTGACCGGGAAACGCCGGCGTACAGCCCTTGCGCACGACCCAGACCTCGCGGCCGTCGTGCTCCTCGCGCCAGGCGTAGTTGTGGTGGTTGTGGACCTCCTCCAACGCGTGCGTGCCGAGGATCTCGAGCACCTTGTCGACCACGACGTCTCGCCCGGCGTAGGCGTACTCGCCTGCGAGCTGCATCGCGGCGATGTAGGCCTGGCCGCGCCCGGAGCCGGCAGCGAGCAGCGTCGGTGGGGCGTCCATGTCGCTGCGGCCCTCCATGAACGCGTCGCCGTCTTGTGGCCGAATCCGCGCGAGCCGAAGTGGACGCCCACCCAGACCTGATCGTCCTCGTCGGCGAACAGGTCGACGTAGTGGTTGCCGGCGCCGACCGTCCCCAGCTGCGTCGCCGCCAGGTCGAGCAGCTCTCGCTGCGGAGCGTGGTCGGCGTGGGCGATCCGGTCGAGCACCGGGTGGTCGACAGGCTCCTGATTCTTGCGCCCCATGCCGAACGAGATGCGCTCGTAGACCTCGTCCATGACGCGGCCGACGTCCAGGTCGGCGGCGAGAATCGGCGTGCGCACGGCCTTGTTGCCGCATCCGATGTCGTAGCCGACGCCCGACGGCGAGATGGCGTCCTCGTAGGCGACGGCGCCGCCGATCGGCTGCGAGTAGCCCAGGTGGCCGTCGGCGCAGAGCACCGCCCGGGTGGCCGGGCCGGCGTCCGCGCAGCGCTCGAGCTGGGCGACCGTGCGGTCGTCGTGGTTGCCGAAGATGCGGATCGGGACGGGCATGGTGAACTCAGGAATGTTCGCGCAGTAGTGTGGGCGACGCGTGGCCGTCACCATCACTGTCCTCTCCCAGAAGGGCGGCACGGGCAAGACGACAACCGTGCGGACCCTGGCCGACGCGTTCCGCCGCGCGGGCCTCGAGGTGCTCTGCGTGGACCTCGACCCGCAGGGCAACCTGTCCGACTACTTCGACGTGCCGGCGGACGCATCGCCGACGGTCGCGGACGTCCTGGCGGGTCAGGCGCGGGCCGCCGACGCCGTCTACGCCGACGTGCTGCCGGCCAACCTCGGCCTGGCCGAGGCGGAGCTCGTGCTGGGCGGCAAGATGGGCCGTGAGCTGACGCTCAAGCGCGGGCTGCGCGACGTGAAGCGGGGCTACGACCTGGTGCTGATCGACTGCCCGCCGTCGCTCGGGCTGCTCACCGTCAACGCCCTGGTCGCGGCCGACCAGGCGCTGATCACGAGCGAGGCGGAGTACTTCTCGCTCCAGGGCGTCGAGCAGGCGCTCGAGGTGGTCGAGCTGGCGCGCGAGTCGCTCCACCCCGATCTGGAGTGGCTGGGCGTGATGCTGAACATCGCCGACATGCGGCTGATCCACTCGCGCGAGGCCCTGAAGTCGCTCCAGGAGCGCTTCGAGGACAAGGTCTTCGAGACGGTCGTGCGGCGCAGCGTGCGCTACGCGGAGTCCGCCGAGCGCGGAGTCTCGATCCTCGACTACGCGCCGGACCTGGGCGCCGACTACATGGCGCTGGCCGGCGAGGTGCTGGACCGGCTGGGCGAGTTCGACGAGGCACGCGAGCGGCTGAAGGCGTCCGCCAGGTCGTCGGCGATCGCGTCCTCGTCGTAGGCGAGCGCGTTCGCGGTCAGCCTGATCGTGCGCTTGCCTGCGCGCGCCAGGACGCGATCGCGGCGGCGATCGCTCTCGAAGCGGGTCCGCGTGCCGTGGGCGGCGAAGCCGTCGAGCTCGACGACAAGGGCCGCCTCGGGCCAGTAGAAGTCCGCCCGGTAGCCGGCGACGGTGGCGCCGACCCGGGGCCGCGGCAGCCCGCGCCGCTCGACCAGCGCGAGGAATCGGTCCTCCAGGGCACTCTCGGTCAGCTCGAGCGGGCCGCTCGCCGCCGCGATCACGCGGGCGCCGCGGCGGCCCGGGTTGCGGTGAACGGCGGCAATGAGGGCGGTCATGTCGAGGAGGCGCAGGTACTCCGCCTCGTCCACGGCGCGCTTGAGGGCCTCGTCGCCGAGCACGTCCGCGAGGTCGAGCAGCGTCCGGGCGAGGGTGGTGACCGGGATGCCCTCGTGGACGGTGACGTCCTCCGCAGTGAGCCGTCCGGACCGGTGCACCCGGATACCCGGCGGCGACCGCCGGCCGCTGCGCCGCGGCACGGTCACGTCGACCCGAGCGGCCGCACTCGCCCGGATCCCGAGATGCGCCGCGGCGGCGACGTGCGAGAGCGCCGCCCCCGGCCCGCAGGCCAGTACGGCGGCCAGGTAATGGGCCCGCGCCGGCAGCACGCAATGCCCGACCGCATAGACGCCGCGGTGGATGCGATGCAGGCGCCGCGTGCGTATCCGCTGTCGGATCCCGGTCTCGCCCACACCGAGGCCGCGCAGCTGCGCGCGCGTCACGAGCCCGTACTGCCGCTGCGCGACGGCCGCCACCGCCACATCCACCGCGGGTTGGTCACTTTCCGGGTTCATTTGAACCCATAAGGCGACCAACCCCCGACCTTCGCCCCCCGGCCGCAGCGCCCAGGTAGGCTCGCCGCCATGGACGCCGAGCTGCTCTTCCGGCCGGCCGGCGAGCTCGCCCAGCTCGTTCGGGGAGGCGAGCTCAGCTCGCGTGAGCTGACCGAGGCCGCGCTGGGGCGGATCGAGGCGCTCGACGGCGAGCTCAACGCGTTCGTGCACCTCGACCCCGACGGCGCGCTGGCCGCCGCCGACGCCGTCGGCGCGGGCGACTCGCGCCCGTTCGCCGGCGTCCCGATCGCCATCAAGGACACGGCGCCGGTCGCGGGGATGCCGTACACGCTGGGCTCGGACGCCTTCGGCGACTTCGTCCCCGGCCACGACGCCTTCGTCGTGCGCCGGCTGCGCGAGGCCGGCTTCGTGATCGTCGGGAAGACCAATCTGCCCGAGTTCGGGATCCTGCCGGTGACCGAGCCGCGCCGCTTCGGCCCGACGCGCAACCCCTGGGACACCGGGCGCACGCCGGGCGGCTCGTCCGGCGGCGCCGCGGCCGCCGTGGCGGCCGGGATGGTCCCGCTCGCCCACGGCAGCGACGGGGGTGGGTCGATCCGGATCCCGGCGGCCTGCTGCGGCCTGGTCGGGTTGAAGCCGAGCCGCGGCCGCGTGTCGCGCGGTCCCGACCTCGGCGACGACTACCTCGTCCAGGACGGCGTGCTGACCCGCAGCGTCGCCGACACGGCCCTGCTGCTCGACGTGCTCGCCGGCTACGAGCCCGGCGACGCGACCTGGGCGCCCCCGCCCGAGGAGCCGTTCGCGGCGGCCGCGACGCGCGAGCCGGGACGCCTGCGCGTCGGGGTCACGACCACGGCCGCGATCGACGCGCCGCTCGACCCGGTCTGCGAGCGCGCTGTCGGGGACGCGGCGGAGCTGCTCGCCTCGCTCGGCCACGAGGTCGAGGAGATCGAGGCCCCCTGGGCGGGCCAGGACCTGCTCCAGACGTTCACGCTCGTGTTCGGGACGCCGATCGCGATGGGGCTGTTCCTGGGCGCCCAGCTGAGCGGCCGCGAGCCGAGCGAGGACATGGTCGAGCCGCTCTCCTGGACGATCTGGAACGGGATCCGCGAGCGCAGCGCGCTCGACTACCTGCTCGCGCGCACGCAGCTCGGGGCGTTCACGCGCGGCATCGTCGCGCTCTGGAACCGCTACGACGTCCTGCTCACGCCCGCGCTGGCCGAGCGCCCGCTGCGCGTCGGCGAGATCGACGCATGCAGCGACGACCCCTGGGACGACTTCCGGCGCTCGGGCCGCTTCACGCCCTACACCGCGATCTTCAACGTCACCGGCCAGCCCGCGATCTCGGTGCCGCTGTTCCACGGCGACGACGGGCTGCCGCTCGCGGTCCAGCTGGCAGGCAAGCCGGCCGGCGAGGCGGAGCTGCTGTCGCTGGCGGCGCAGCTCGAGGCGGCCCAGCCGTGGGCGCAGCGGCGGCCGGAGCTGGCCGGCGCGGCGTAGCCGGGGACCAGGTGCGCGGCCGGCGCCGCCACGCGGCGCGCGGTACGACGAGCAATAAGGAGGGGCTCGCTCAGAAGAGACGGCCGCTCCGCGCTCAGCTCACCGCCGCCGCGACTACCCCCTTATCGCGGTCGTACGTCAGTAGCGCCACGGCGTCCTCGGGAGAAAGCCACCGCAGCTCGTCCACCTCGTCGTTGGGCGAGAACCCGGGGTCCTCGTCGACCGACATCAGCCAGTACCGAACGACCTTCGGCCGGTCACGAACCGAGTAACGCACGTCCGGCAGCGACCGCTCCAGCGAGCAGCGCAGCCCCGTCTCCTCCCACACCTCCCGCAGCGCCGCCGCCTCGAACGTCTCGCCCGCGTCGAGCTTTCCCTTCGGCAGCGACCAGTCGTCGTAGCGCGGCCGGTGCACGACCGCGACCCGGCCGTCGCGCATCACCACCCCGCCGGCGGCCCTGACCTCGTCAGAGCTCATTCACGTCCGCCCCGCCGGGTGCGAAGGTCACGCGGCGCACCTCGCAATCCGGAGCCTCCTGGCGCAGCCGCTCGACCAGCGCCCCCGTCTGCTCCCAGTGCGACCAGAACAGGACCGTCGGCCCGGCGCCCGAGATCGTGGCGCCGAGGGCGCCGAGCGCGGGCGCGCGCTCGACCAGCTCCATCGACCGCTCGTAGAGCGAATGCCGGTACGGCTGGTGCAGCCTGTCGCGCAGGCCGCGGCCGATCAGCGACAGGTCACCGCCCGCCAGGCCGAGGACGAGCAACGAGGCAGAGCCGACGTTCGCGACAGCGTCGGCAAGCGGGACATCGGCGGGAAGCGCCTCCCTGGCCGCTGCAGTCGGGACCTCGAACCGAGGAATCGCGAGGACCGCCTCCAGCCCCGCCGGCGGATCGAGGCGCACCGGCGGGTCGAGAGCGATGACGAAGCCACCGGAGAGCGCCGCGGCCACGTTGTCCGGATGCCCCTCGAGCTCCGCGGCCAGCTCGAACAGCGGCGCGTCGAGCTCGTACATGTGGTCGGCGGCGCAGAGGCCCGCCACGATCGCCGCCGCGCTCGACCCGAGTCCCGCCGCCGGCGGGATCTCCGAACGGATCGCGAAGCTCACGCCGTCGGCCGGGTGGAGGCGCTCGAAGGCGCGCACGCACAGGTTGGAGCGGTCGAGCGGGATGCCGGGCAGGTTGGACGAGAGCGAGAACGCGCCGGTCTCCTCGACCTCCAGCTCGAAGGGCAGCGTCGAGCGCGGCCGCCAGCACGTCGTAGCCGGGTCCCAGGTTGGCCGAGGACGCCGGCACGCGGACCACCCGGCGCCGGTTCACCCGAGCACGGCCCTCTCGACGCTGTCGAGGTCGGGCTCGCAGGGGACCACGGAGCCCGCCTGGTTCATCGCCGTCTGGGGGTCCTTGAGCCCGTGCCCGGTGAGCACGCAGACGACCCGGCCCTCGGCCCCGTAGCGCAGCAGGCCCGCCACCGAGGCCGCCGACGCCGGCTCGCAGAACACCCCCTCGCGCGCCCCGAGCAGCGAGTACGCCTCGAGGATCTCGGCGTCGGAGACCGCCCGCACCTCCCCGCGCGAGGAGGTGAACACGTTCATCGCGTCCTCCCAGCGCGCCGGGTTGCCGATCCGGATCGCCGACGCCACCGTCTCGGGCGCCTCCACGGGGGCGCCGTTCACCAGCGGCGCGGCCCCCTCCGCCTGGTAACCGTGCATCTGCGGGGCGACCCCGTACTCCTGGAAGCCCTTCCACCACGAGGTGACGTTCCCGGCGTTGCCGACGGGGATGCAGAGCACGTCGGGCGCCTCGCCGAGCGCGTCGCAGACCTCGAAGGCGCCCGTCTTCTGGCCCTCGATGCGGAAGTCGTTGACCGAGTTGACGAGCGAGATCGGGTGCCGCTTGGCGAGCTCGCGGACCAGCGCGAGCGCCTCGTCGAAGTTGCCGCGCAGCGCTATCACGCGCGCTCCGTGCATCAGCGCCTGCGCGAGCTTGCCGGTGGCGATCTTGCCCTCCGGCACGATCACCGCCCCGCGCAGCCCGGCGCGGGCCGCGTAGGCGGCGGCGCTGGCCGCGGTGTTGCCAGTCGACGCGCAGATGACCGCCTCGGCGCCCTCCGACAGCGCGGCGCTCACGGCCACCGTCATCCCCCGGTCCTTGAAGGAGCCGGTCGGGTTCGCGCCCTCCAGCTTGAGCCAGACGTCCGCCCCGGTCAGCTCCGACAGTCGCGGCGCCGGGATCAGCGGCGTGTCGCCCTCGCCCATCGTGACGAGCGGCTCGACGGGCAGCCTGTCGCGGTAGCGCCAGAGGCTCAGAAGGTCTCCTCGATCACTCGGATCACGCGCGGCGGCTCGCGCACGAAGTCGAGCCTCGACAGCAGCTCCACCGCCGCCCGGAACTTCGACTCGAGCACCGGGTGCATGACCATCACGAGCCGCGCCTCCTGGCCGAGCCCCTTCTGCACGACCGACCTGATCGAGACCCCCTGGAGCCCGAGGATCTCGGCGACCTGCGCCAGCACGCCCGGCCGATCGTCCACCTCGAGGTGCAGGTAGAAAGAGAACTCGACGTCCGTCACCACCGGCAGCTGGGTGGCGGGCGGCGGCAGCGACGGGGGCGGGATCATCGCCGAGATCACGTCGCCGAGGACCGCGCTGGCGGTCTGGACGCCGCCCGCGCCCGGGCCGCTCAGGGTGATCTCGGTGATCGCGGGCGACTCGATCGTCACAGCGTTGAAGGCGCCGTTCACGCTGGCGAGCGGATGGTCGGCGTAGAGGAACGCGGGGTGCACGTGCACCGCGACGCCGCCGTCGATGCGCTCCGCCGAGCCGATCAGCTTGAGCGACAGGCCCAGCTCGCTGGCGTAGGCGATGTCGTCGGCGGTGATCCGCTCGATGCCCTCGTAGCTGACCTGGTCGAGCCCCACCGCCGCCCCGAACGCGAGCCGGGCCAGGATCGCCATCTTGGCGGCGGCGTCCTTGCCGGTCACGTCCTCGGTCGGGTCGGCCTCCGCGTAGCCCATCTCCTGGGCCTCGCGCAGCGCCTCGTCGTACGAGGCGCCGGTCGCCGCCATCTGGGTGAGGATGTAGTTGGTCGTGCCGTTGACGATGCCGTGGACCCGCTCGATGTGGGCCGCGGCGAGCGTCTCCGCCATCACCCTGATCGCGGGCACCACCCCGGCGACCGCCCCCTCGAAGCGCAGCTGGACGCCGCCGCCGCGCGCGGCGTCGAAGACCTCCTCGCCGTGCTGGGAGAGCAGCTGCTTGTTGGCGGTGACGACGTGCCGCCCGGCCCCGAGCGCGCGCAGCACGTAGTCGCGGGCGGGCTCGATGCCGCCCATCAGCTCGACGATCAGGTGGCTGCGCTCGAGCAGGTCGTCGAAGTCGCCCCGGCTGCGCGTGAGCACGCCCGCCAGCTCCGGCCGCAACCCGACCTCCGCCTCGATCGCGTCGGCGCGCGCGGCCAGCAGCTCGGCGAAGGCGGACCCGACGGTCCCGTGGCCGAGCAGGCCGATCCGAAACGGCTCAGGCATCGCGCCGCGTCAGGTCGTCGTAGGTCTCGCGGCGCACGACCACGCGCGCGTCGCCGTCCTTGCAGAAGATCACCGGCGGCCGCAGGACCGAGTTGTAGTTGTTGGCCATCGCGTGCCCGTAGGCGCCGGTGACCGGGGTCACGAGCACATCCCCGGGGCGCGGGTCGTCGAGCATCGTGTCGCGCACCAGGATGTCCCCGGACTCGCAGTGCATGCCGGCGATCGTGACCTCGTCCGCGCCGCCGAAGCGATCGGCGATCTCGGCCTCGTAGCGCGCGCCGTAGAGGGCGGGCCGCGGGTTGTCGGACATGCCGCCGTCGACCGCGACGTAGGTGCGCACGCCCGGGATCCGCTTGACGGTCCCGACCGTGTAGATCGTCACGCCCGCGTTGGCGACCAGCGAGCGCCCCGGCTCGCAGAGCACGGTCACGCCCTCCGGCGCACGGCTCAGCAGGGCCTCGGCGTACTCCTCGAACGACGGCGGATGCTGGTCTGTCGTGTAGGCGACGGCCAGCCCGCCGCCCAGGTTCAGGAGCGGCCACTCGCCCAGGCCCGACAGCACGTCGGCGAGCCGCTCCAAGCCGTCGAGCTCGAAGATCTGGGAGCCGATGTGGGCGTGCAGGCCGTCGAGCCTCAGCCCGGCATCGGCGCAGGCCGCCACGGCGCTCGGCACGTCGTCGAGGCCGAACCCGAACTTCGAGTCCTCCTGGCCGGTCTGGATGTACGAGTGCGTGGACGGCTCGATCCCGGGCCTCACGCGGATCATCACGCGGGCCTCGCGGCCGCGCAGGCGCTCGATCTCGTCGAACGAGTCGAGCACGATGTGGCCCACCCCGGCCTCGAGCGCGTAGTCGAGCTCGGCGGGCGTCTTGTTGTTGCCGTGGAAGTAGATCCGCTCCGGCTCGTAGCCGCCGGCCAGCGCCAGGTGCAGCTCGCCGCCGCTGGCCACGTCGGTCGACAGGCCCTCCTCGGCGAACAGGCGGTAGGCGGCGGTGCACGGGAACGCCTTGCTCGCGTAGATCACCTCGAACCGCTCCGCGCGGGCCCGGAACGCCTCCAGGTAGGCCCGCGCCCGGGCGCGCATGTCGTCCTCGGCGTAGACGTAGGCGGGCGTGCCGAACTCGCGCGCCAGCTCGAGCACGTCGCAGCCGCCGACCTCGAGCCGGCCCTGCTCGTTCAGGCGCGAGCCCAGGGGATAGACATGCGAGATGGCAACCGCCGCCATGCGGCGCGATTATGAAGGAGCGATGGAGCACCCCGTCCCCGCGCCACCCCAGCTGGGCGAGCTCGACGGCCTGGCCTACGCCCTGTTCCTGCCCGACGGAGAGCCCCGGGCGGGGGTGGTGATCCTGCACGGGGCGGGCTCGGCGAAGGAGTCGCACTTCGACTTCGCCCGCGCCTGCCGCGCCGACGGCATCGCCGCGCTCGCCTACGACGCCCGCGGTCACGGCCGCTCGGCCGGGGAGTTCGGCCCCGGCGCGGTCGACGACGCGCTAGCGCTGGTCGAGCTGCTGCGCGGGCACGCCGGCCCGGTGGCGCTGCGCGGCTCCAGCATGGGCGGCTTCCAGGCGATCCACGCCGGTGCCCGCGACCCGTCGCTGTGCGCCGTCGTCGCGATCTGCGCCGCGCCCGAGGACATCCTGCTGCGCGGGCTGCGCTCGCAGCAGCTCCAGCACTTCCGCTGCGACGTGCCCGCGACCGAGCGCTGGCTCGAGAGCCTCGACCTATACGAGGCGGCCGCGGCGCTGGGGCCCGGCACCGCGCTGCTCCTGCTGCACGCCCGCGGGGACGAGCAGATCCCCTGGACCGTGAGCGAGGAGCTCTACGCGCAGGCGACCGAGCCGAAGCGGCTGCTCGTGCTCCCGGGTGGCCACCACCGCTCGCTCCAGCACGACCTCGAGCTGCAGGCCGTGTCGCGCCGCTACATCCTCGCGGCGGCTGAGGGGAAGCTGGCGGCCTAGCTGCCGGTGAGCCCGTCGACGGCCGTGGTGACGTCGGTGACCAGGCCGCCCACGGCGGTCCCCGTGTCGCCGGCCGCCTGACCGGTGGTGCCGCTGACGGTGCCCGCCGTGTCGCCCACGGTGTCGCCGACCGTCGTCGTTCCGCCGGTGCCGGTGTCGGTGCCCGTTCCGGTACCCGTCCCCGTGTCGGTCCCCGTGCCGGTGCCGGTGCCGGTGTCCGTCCCGGTTCCTGTGTCGGTGCCGGTACCGGTGCCGGTGTCGGTGCCCGTCCCGGTGTCCGGTGCCCGTGTCCGTGCCGGTTCCTGTGTCGGTACCGGTACCGGTGCCGGTGTCGGTGCCCGTCCCGGTGCCGGTGCCCGTGTCGGTGCCCGTACCGCTGGTCGTGTCGCCGCCGGTCGTGGGCGCGGCCGGCGTCTGGACCACGCCGCCGCCGGCGGGGGCGGCGGGGGTCTTGACGGCCGGGGTGCGCTGGGCCGGCGGGGAGCTCGGGCGCCCCGGAGTGAGCGAGTCGGGGTTGGTGACGCTGTCGCCGGAGCGGATCCGGCCGGCGGGGCCGACCCCGCTGTCCCTGGCGAGCTCGTCGAAGACGTTCGCGGCGGCCCTCGCCGCCTCCGGCCCCGTCAGCCGCTCGCCGAGCAGGTTCGTCGCTGCGAGCAGCGTCTCGCGGTCGCGCTCGGCCTGCTGCTGCTGTTGCTGCAGCTCGATGCTGGACAGGTCGCCGTTGCTGGCGACGCCGGGGACGCCGCGGAATGCGACCAGCGTGCTTCCGACGGTCAGCAGCATGAAGAAGGAAGCGATCAGCACCCCGGTGGTGCCGAGGCCGGCGATATAGGCGCGAGAGGCGGTCAGAGCGTGTCCTTCATTCCCGAGACCCAATGTTATGGAACCTTGGGGGTGGTTTGTGGGACAAACCGTGAAAAAATTGGTGCAAGGAGTGAGAATGATTCTCGTTATTGTGTGCGCGGGATGCCCTCGCCTCTCGACCTGGTCGACCTGCCGTTCCTGCGCGAGGCCCTGCTGGAGACGCTTTTGTTGGGCGCCGCCGGTGGGCTGCTGAGCGCCTGGATCGTCCTGCGCAGGCTCGCTTTCTTCACGCACGCGGTCGGATCGGCGACCTTCCCCGGCCTGGTGATCGCCGACGCCTCGGGCTTCAGCGGGCTGCTGGCCGGGCTGGCGATCGCGCTCGGCTACGCGGGCGGCGTCGAGCGGGCGGGGCGGGCCGGACGGGAGCCCGGCGAGGCAACGGCCCTGTTGCTCGTCGCCGCGCTCGCCGCCGGGGTCGTGCTCGCCAGCGACGTCTTCGAGTCGGGCGCGGCCGTCGACCGGCTGCTGTTCGGCACCCTGCTCGGCCTCGGGACCGGCGACCTCGTGCTGGCGGCGGCGACGGTCGCATTGGCGGCGCTCGCCTCCCTGGCCCTCGGCCGCACGTGGTCGGCGATCGCCTTCGACCCGGACGGCGCGCCCGCCCTGGGCGTCCCCGCGGCGCGGGCGGACCTCCTGCTGCTGGCGCTCGTCGCCGTTGCGGCCGTGGCCGCGCTCCCGGCCGTTGGCGCGCTGCTGGTGGCGGCGGTCTACGTGCTCCCCGGGGCGGCCGCCCGGCTGCTCGCGCGCACGATCCCGTCGCTGCTGGCGTGGTCGGTCGCGCTCGCCCTGGCGGAGGGCGTGCTGGGCCTCTACGGCGCCTACTGGCTTGACCTGCCGCCCGGCCCGCCGGTGGCGGTGCTCGGCGCGCTCGTCTACGCGGTGCTCGCGCTGGGCGCCGGCCTGCGCGACTCCCGGCTGCGGGCGGCGACCGCATGACCGGCCCGGTCGTGGAGGCGGAGCGGCTGTCCGTCGGCTACGGCGGCCGGCCCGTCCTGAGCGCGGTGTCGTTCGCGGTCGACCCGGGCCGCACCGTGTGCGTGCTCGGTCCCAACGGAGGCGGCAAGACGACCCTCTTCCGCGCCCTGGTGGGCGAGCTCGACCCGCTCGAGGGGAGCGTCCGCGTCAGCGCCCGCCCGGCCTATGTCGCCCAGACCGAGCGCACCCGCCTGGACTTCCCGGTCAGCGCGCTCGACGTCGCCCTGATGGGCGCGCTGGCGCACGGGCGCTGGTGGCTGCCGCCGCGCCGCGCCGAGCGCGCGGCTGCGCGCGCGGCACTCGACCGTGTCGGGCTCGCGGAGGCGGCGGACACGCCGTTCGGCGAGCTCTCGGGCGGCCAGCGCCAGCGCGCCCTGCTCGCGCGCGCGCTCGTGCAGGACTCGACCGTGCTGCTGCTCGACGAGCCGCTGGCCGGCGTCGACCCGGCCAGCGCGCAGCTGATCGACGCGATCTTCGCCGAGCTGCGCGGCGAGGGCAGGACGCTGCTCGTGTCGAGCCACGACGTCGAGGGAGCGCGCGGCTTCGACCTCGTGCTCTGCCTGAACGGCCGCCAGGTGGCCTTCGGACCTCCTCAACAGGCGCTCGACCGCGCTGCGATCGAGGCGACCTACGGCCGCGAGCTGATCCTGCTCGACGACGCCGGCGGGGCGCGCGCGGTCAGGATGTCCCACCACGAGCACCACGGGCCATGAGCGGCATCGAGCTGCGGGCGACGCTCGAGGTGGTGCTGGCCGGCGGCTTCTGCGGCGCGCTCGGCTTCTGGGTGCTGAGCGAGCGGCTCGCGTACGCCGGCGAGTCGCTCTCCCACGGGTTGCTCCCGGGCCTGGTGCTGGCGGCGCTGGCCGGGGTGCCGCTCCTGCTCGGCGCGGCCGGCGGCGCGCTGGCGGCCGCCGCGCTGATCGCGCTCGCCGCCCGCGACCCGCGCGTCGGACCGGACACCGGCACCGCGGTGGCGGTCACCGGCCTTGTCGGGCTCGGGACGCTGCTTGCGCTCGCCCCGGACTCGCCGCAGCGGCTCGCCGAGCTGCTGTTCGGCGATCCCCTGGGCGCCGACGACGGCGACCTGGTCGCCGCCGCCGTCCTGCTCGCCGGGGGCGGGGCGCTGCTCGCGGCGCTGCGGCGCCCGTTGTCGGCAGCCGCGTTCGACCCGGCCGGGGCGAGCGCCCTCGGGCTCAGGCCCGGCCTCGTCCGGCTGACCCTGCTCGCCCTGATGGCGGCGGGGATCGCTGTCACGGTCCAGGGTCTCGGCGCCCTGCTCGTGCTGGCGGCGCTGGTCGCGCCGCCGGTCGCGGTGCGCGGCCACGTGCGCGGCCCGGGCGCCGCCATGGTCGCGGGCGCCGCCGTCGCCGCCGCGGCCGGCGTCGCCGGCATCCAGCTGTCCGCGCAGGCGGGCACCGCTGCTGGGGCCTCGGTCGCGCTGGTGCTGTGCGCCGCCGCCGCCCTCGGCGCGGCGCTCAGGCGGTAGCGGGCCGTGGCACGTTGCGGCGGGCGACCACCAGGGCACTCCCGCCCGCGAGCATCGCGAGGCTGAACAGCTGGGGCACCGTCAGGCCCGCGACGACCGCATCGTTGCGGCGGATGAACTCGACCAGGAAGCGCTCGAGCCCGGCGAAGATCAGGTAGAGGCCGAACAGGACGCCGGGCGCGAAGCGGTCGCGCCAGTGCCAGAGCAGCAGCGTCACGAGGCCCATGGAGAGGCTCTCGTAGATCGGCGTCGGGTGCACCTCCTCGGTGGTCGGCACCGTGCCGTCCGGGTACGCCATCGCCCAGGGCAGGTCGGACGGCTCGCCGTAGTCCCCGTCGCCCGAGACCTGGCAGCCGAGCCGGCCGACGGCGTATCCGATCGCGATCGAGGGGGCCGCCGAGTCGAGCAGCGTCCAGCCCAAAAAGCCGCGCCACTGTGCCCACAGCAGCACGCCGATCGCCCCGCCGATCAGGCCGCCGAAGAACACCAGCCCGGAGCCCGAGAAGATGTTGCCGACGACGTCGCCGGAGACCTTGTCCCAGTTCTGGATTATGTAGTCGAGGCGCGAGCCGACGAGGCCGCCGATCAGCGCCGCGAAGACCGCCTCGTAGGTCCAGTCGACGGGCTTGTCGAGCTCGCGCAGCCGCTTGGCGAACAGGGCGCCGGAGGCGAGGAAGGCGAACGCGAAGCAGATCCCGAAGGTCTGGAGGGTGATCGGTCCGAGGTGGATCTCAGGCTGCACCGCGAGGCAGGCTAGCCAACTACGATGAGGCCGATGCGGAGAGCCGTGCTAGCGATTCTGCTCTGCGCGGCGCCGCTGACGACAGCGCCCGCGTACGCGTCGCCGAGCCTCGCCAAGCTCCAGGCGCTGCGCCAGGCGTCGCGGCTCGACGCCGGCGCCGCGTCGAGCGGCGGGGTGGCGGCTCTGCCGCTGCGCGGGGAGCCCTCGGCGCGGGCGAGCTCCGTCGGCGAGCTGGCCCGGATCGCGCGCTCGAGCGGCCGCGTGCACCTGCTCGTCGGCGTCCGCAGGCACGCGGACCTGGCCGGCGTGACGCAGCTGCTGCGGGACCTTGGCGCGACGCCGGAGAGCTTCCCGGAGATGGGCGTCCTGGCCGCGACCGCTCCCGGCGGGACCTCGGTCGCGGGCGCGCTGGGCAAGGACCCGCGCGTGGCCTTCGTGGAGCGCAACGAGCGGCTGCGGATGGCCGTCGACTCGCTCGACACGGTCGACCCGGCCACCGGCTACAAGTACACCTGGGCCTACGACGCCGTCCGTGCGGGCGAGGCGCTCGCCGCCACCGGCGGCGGGTCACGCCGGACGATCGCGGTGGTGGACACGGGCCTGGACGTCGCGCACCCGGAGTTCATCGGCCGCATCGCCGGCACCTACGACACCTTCACCAAGAGCAGCGACGTGACCGACACGCTCGGCCACGGCACCTTCGTGACCGGGCTGATCACGGCCATCGACGGCAACGGGCTCGGCATCAAGGGCGTGGCGGGCAACACGCGCGTGTACGCGGTGCGCGCCTCGAAGGACGGCGGCTTCACGACGCGCGACCTGCTGCGCGGCATCGACTACGCGATCAAGCACGGCGCCGACGTGCTCAACCTGAGCCTGGCCGGGCCTCCCGTCGCCGGCACCGCCACGCTGGCCCGCGCGCTCGCGGTGGCGTTCCTCAACGACGTGCTGCCGGTGGCCGCGTCGGGCAACACGGGCTCCGACGCAACGAGCTCCAGTTCCCGGCCGCCGTGCTGGGCGGCTCGCGCGGCAAGCCCGGCATCGGGCTGTCGGTGGCGGCCGTCGACCCCAGGGGCCGGGTGGCCGACTTCTCGACGCACAACCGCTACGTCAGCCTGGCGGGCCCGGGCGCGATGCGAACCGGCTGCGAGTACGGCGTGGTGTCGACCCTGCCGTCCTACACGGGCACCGAGTGGGACATCGTGCCGCCCGGCCAGTGCCGCTCGGTGATCGTCCCGCAGGGCCCCTACCGGTTCGCGTACGGGCAGGGCACGAGCTTCGCCGCGCCGATCGTCTCGGGGGTCGCGGCGCTCGCCTGGCAGGTCGAGCCGCGGCTGGCCTCGGAGCAGGTCGCCGAGGTGCTGATCCGCTCGGCGCGCCAGACCCGGGGCCGGGGCTGGAACCCGTACACCGGCGCGGGGGTGGTCGACGCCGCCGCGGCGACCGCGCTGGCGCGCACCTTCGACGTGATCTCCCCGCCCGCCAAGGGGACCGCACACCGGCGCGGCGGGAGCGTGTCCATCCGGGTCAAGAAGGTCGTGGACCGCACCGACAGCGGGCACAGGCTGGCCGGCCACGTGCGCTACGGCCTGCTCGTGTCCCGCGACGGCGGCAGGGGCTACAACGTGCTGGTCTCGAGCCGCCGGCGCCCGTTCCGCACGACCGTGCCCCTGCGCGGCTCGAGGCCCAACGTGTTCGCGGTGACCGCCTGCGACGCCAACGGCAACTGCGGCGTCAAGCGGCTCGGCCGCTTCCGGCCCTAGGCGGGCTCGTCCAGCGCCAGCAGGGTCGCCAGCGCGGTCGTCAGCGGGACCGCTGCGATCAGGCCGATCGAGCCGACCAGCGTGCCCACGATCTGCGTCGCGACGGTCTCGGTGGAGAGCGCCTGGCCGAAGCTCAGATCCGACGAGCTGAACAGCAGCAGCACCGGGAGCGCCGCCCCCACGTACGCCAGCACGAGCGTGTTGACCGTCGCGCTGACGTGATCGCGCCCGACGCGCTGCGCGAGCCGGAACAGCCCGCCGAAGCGCAGGCTGGGGTTGGCCGTGCGCAGCGCCAGCACCGTGGACGCCTGGCTCACCGTCACGTCGTCGAGCACGCCCAGGGCCGCGATCACCATCCCGGCCAGCAGCATCCCCTCCAGCGAGATGTTGGCGCCGGCCAGGTCGAGGAAGGCGGCCTCCTCGTTCGAGAAGCCGGTCAGGTGAGTCGCCTTGGTGAAGATCAGCGCCAGCAGCGCGGTGAGCAGCAGGCTGGCCGCTGTGCCCAGGACCGCTGCGAGCGTCTTGGGTCCGCGCCCGTGCGCGAGCGGGATCGTGATCAGCGCCACGGCCAGCGCCCCGACGATCGCCACGGCGAGCGGCGACCTGCCGTCGAGGATCGCCGGGACCACGAAGACCAGCACCAGCGCCAGGCTGGCGCCGAGGCCGACCAGGGACAGCGCTCCGCGCAGGCGCGCGAAGACCACCACGATCAGGACGAACGCGATCGCGAGCACGGCCAGCGGAGTGCCGCGCTGGAAGTCGTAGAACGAGTACTCCGGGCCCGCGATCGGCGCCTGGCCGGGCGGCGGCCTGGCGCCCTTTACGACGAGGATCTCGTCGCCCGGGTCGAGATCCGGGTCGAAGCCCTGGAGCGCGCTCAGCTGGAGCTCGACGCGCCGGCCCTTGCCGGGCCCGCTGTTCAGGCGCGCCGTCGCGAGCTGGCAGCGCTGCGTGCCGAGCGCCGGGCAGATCGACTCGCGCACCTCGACGACCTCGGCCTTCTGCGTGTCCACGGACACGTCGGCCGCTATGCGCGTCTCCGTGTGCCCCGGCCAGAGGACTGCGAGCCCGGCCGCGGTCCCCACCGCGAGCGCGAGCGCGACCGCGGTGAGGGCTCGCCTCATCCGCCTATAGGTAGCCCATCGGATCGACGGGGTTGCCGCCGATGCGCACCTCGAAGTGCAGGTGCGGCCCCGTCGAGTTGCCCGTGTTGCCGCTGTAGCCGATCACCTGGCCCTGCGACACCGAGGCGCCGTTGGACGTCCCGAAGCGGGACTGGTGGCCGTAGCACGTGGACATGCTGGCCGTGTGCTGGATGCAGGTGTAGTTGCCGTAGCCGCCGACCCAGCCCATCAGCGCGACGCGCCCGGAGTCGGCAGCGCGGATCGGCGTGCCCTCGGGCACCGCGATATCGATGCCGGCGTGGATGTGCCCGGGCCGCACCTCGCCGAAGACGCCGGTGACCGGCCCGCTGACCGGCCAGATCAGCTGACCCGAGCCCTGCTTGACCGGGCCGGGAGCGGGCGCTCCCTGGAGCGCCGCGGCGACGCGCGCCTGCTCGGCCTCGAGCGATGCGAGGTCGTCCTCGAGCACGCCGCGGTGGTCGCGGACGCTCGCCAGCGCGCCCTGCTTGTCGGCACGCGCCGACGCGAGCTGGTCGCGCGACGCGACGAGCTGGCCCTGGGCGGAGGCGATCTGGTCGCGCTCCTGGAGGATGCGCTCCGCCGCGAGCTGCTCGCGCTGCTCGAGGTCCGCGAGCTCGACCGCCTGGTCCTGGGCCTTGTCGCGCAGTCCGCGGACGCGGTCGGTGATCTCGCGATCCTGGTCGGAGATGCGCTCGAGGAACTCGGAGCGCTCGAGCAGGTCGCTGAAGCCGTCGGACTCGAGCACCACGGTCAGCGCGTCGGGGGTGTCGGACTTGTAGATCTCGACGAGCCGCTTGGCGAGCAGCCGGCGCGCGGTAGCCAGCTCGCTGCGCAGGCGCGCCAGGCGGTCACGGGCGACCTCGAGACGGTCGCGCACCTCGAGCAGCTCGGCCTTCTGGCGGTCGAGCTCGGACTGTGCCTGGTCGAGGCGCTTCTGGGTCGCGCTGATCTCGCCCTCCAGGTTGCCGATGCGCGAGCTGAAGCCCTCGATCGTCGTGCTCAGCACGCCCTCCTTCTGCTTGTCCTTCTCGATCTCGGCGCGCTTCTGGTCGATGCGGTTGGACAGGGGCGCCGACAGCCCCGGCAGGGGCAGCACGAGATAGGCGGTCAGGCCCAGGAGGATTGGGAGCCAGAAGCTCTTCTTCATGACGATCGTCTTCGCGTCCCGTTCTGCGCTTCCGGGGTTAGCTGACGGGCTCGCGGTGGGTTACCGCTAGGCCACGCTCGAGGCGGCCATTCGCCCCCGGCCCTAGGACCTCCGGTTCCCCCGGTTTCCCCAGTTGTGCAGGGAAATTCAGCGCTCGGGACGCGGGCACTCTAGCACGGCGTCGTCGGCCCTAGCGCCGCTTTTCCCCCTTCTGCAAGTGCCCGTGCAGCGCTCACTAACATTGCACCCATGGCCGTACGTGAGCAGCGCGCGATCTTCCCGAGGGACAGCGGACTTCAGTTCAGGATGCTGCTGACGCTGTTCCTGCTCGGCCTGCTCTACGTCGTGCTGGTCGGCGCCCTGCTGGCCGCCGGCACCGGCCTGGTGCTGATGGTGGTCATCATCGGCGCGCTGAGCTTCGGCCAGCTGTTCTTCTCGGACAAGCTGGCCCTGTCCGCGATGGGCGCCAAGGTGGTCTCGCCTCAGGAGGCGCCGGGGCTGCACGCGATGATCGAGCGGCTCTGCATCCAGGCGGACCTGCCCAAGCCGCGCATCGCCGTGGCGGACTCGCACGTGCCGAACGCCTTCGCGTGCGGGCGCTCGCAGAAGAGCGCGACCGTCTGCGCGACGACCGGGATCATGTCGGTGCTGTCGCCCAGCGAGCTCGAAGGCGTGATGGCGCACGAGCTGTCGCATGTGAAGAACCGCGACGTGCTGATCATGACGATCGCGAGCTTCTTCGCCTCGATCGCCTCGATCATCCTCCAGTTCGGCTTCTTCTTCGGCGGGGACGACGACGACAACCCGAGCATCCTGGTGGTGCTGCTGGTCTCGTTCGTCGTCTACATCCTGTCCTTCTTCCTGATGCTCGCCCTGTCGCGCTACCGCGAGTTCTCGGCCGACCGCGGCGCGGCGATCATCACCGGCCGCCCCAGCGCCCTGTCGTCCGCGCTCGTGAAGATCTCCGGCGCGATGCAGCGCGTGCCGACGCAGGACCTGCGCCAGGCCGAGCGGATGAACGCGTTCTTCATCGTGCCCGCCAGCGTCAAGAGCTCGGTGCAGACGCTCTTCTCGACGCACCCCCCGATGGAGAAGCGGATCGAGCGCCTCCAGCGGCTCGAGTCGCAGCTCCAGGCCGCCGCCTAGACCCGCGTGGGGTTCCTAGACGCTCTTTTGGGCGGGCGCGGCAAGCGGGTCAAGGGCGCCGCGCCTGACCGGCTGTTCGCGATGACGACCGCGCAGGTCACGCTCGACACCGGCCTGGGCCTGAAGCACAAGGACGCAGCCGGGATCGTCTTCCAGCCGCTCGAGACCGCCGACTTCGACCAGATCGTCAGCGAGACCGAGGAGCTGCTGCGCGCCGAGGGCGAGGACACCGGCACGAAGCTCGAGTCCTCGGCCGACGAGTACGGCTACCGCTGGCTGATCTTCCGCGACCCGGACTTCGAGGACCTCGTGGTCGGCCTCAACACGATCTCCACCCAGCTCCAGGAGAGCGGCTACGGCGACCGCCTGCTGGCGGCCGTCTTCCCGTTCGAGCAGAACGGCCAGCCGGTCTACTTCATCTACAACTTCAAGCGCGGCGCCTACTACCCGTTCATCCCGGCGCCGGGCGACAAGGCGCGCGACTCCGAGCGCGAGCTGCGGCTGAAGGCCCAGGTCGGCGCCGAGCTGCCCTTCGAGGAGGACATCGCGCGCTGGTTCCCCTTGTGGGAGATCCCGCTCTAGCGGGCGACATGAGCAAGGTAACCGCAGCCATCACGACCTCCGTCGACGGCTACGTCGTCGGCCCCAACGACGGCCCCGGCAACGGGCTCGGAGACCGGGGCGAGCGCCTGCACTACTGGGTGTTCGGCGGCCCCTGGAGCTATGACGACGTGCCGACCGGCGAGGCCACCGGGGAGGACGCCGACTGGCTCCAGCAGGCGATGTCCGGCCTCGGCGCGGTCGTCGGCGGGCGCAACACCTACGAGGCCGCCGACCACTGGGGAGACAAGAACCCGTTCGGAGTGCCGATCTTCATCGTCACCCACCGGCCCGAGGAGGAGCCCGACACCGGCGAGTTCAACTTCGTGTCGGGCGTCGAGCAAGCCGTGGAGCGGGCCGTCGACGCCGCCGACGACGACAAGGTGGTCAACGTCATGGGCGGGGCCGACGTCATCCGCCAGGCGCTCGAAGCGGGTCTCGTGGAGGAGCTCACGATCATCGTCGCCCCGGTGGTGCTCGGCGGCGGCAAGCACCTGTTCGAGGGCTTCGCGAAGGACGTGGAGCTCGAGCACCTGGGCGTGCGGCAGTCGCCGTTCGCGACGTTCATCGACTACCGCGTGAAGCGCGACTGACCGGGACGGGCGCCCGCGCTAGTTGACCGGGTCGAGGTGTCCCCCCCGCCCGTCGAATCGCCTGGACGACGCCGAGCGCGCTCGCTCCCTGCTCCGCGCAGGCTGCTAGCGCTCCATCTCTCTATCTCGGCGAGCGCCTATTCGTCGCGGTCGAGGTCAGTCTGCTTCCAGGACTTCTCGCCGCTGACGAGTAGAGTCGCCTTGATCGCGCTGTGTACGTAGCCGCTGCGCGTCGCGTCGTCTGCCTCGATACTCTAGTCTCTCGCCTCTTCCCCGTCGTCTATCTCCTATCCCTATCTTAGCTCCCTCCCCTCCATTCCCTTCGTCTCTTCTTATCTCTCTCCTTCTATCTCTTCCTCTTCTTCTCCCTCCTCTTCTTCTTATTCTTTCTCTCCTTCCTTCTCTTCTTTCTCTTCTTTCTATCTCTCCTCCTCTTCTTATTCTCTTCTCTCCTCTTCTTCTTTTTCCTTCATCATCTTCTCTCTCTCCTTCTCTTCTTTTATTCTCTCTTTCTTTTTCTCTTCCTCTTTCTCCCCTCTCTCTCTCCTCTCACAAGACACCACCTCCAACAACACCTTCACCACCTTTTTTATCGCCGCCACCTCTTCCTCTCCTCCCTTCCTCCTCCTCCCCACCACACCTTCACCTTCACACAGACGATCTACCAGCAAACATCTCGGCCGCCTACATCTTTTATTTTTTCTCCCCGCCGGCTCGACGAGAGGCTCAGGTTGACTTCGTCGTAGCCCTGCGCGTCCGCCCAGCGCAGTCCCGCGAGCAGCTGCGGGCCGGACCCGGTGCCTCTCGAGCCCAGTACGCGCAGGCTGGTGATCGCGCAGTCCGGCGCGAGCGAACGGATGATCCCGGCGCAGGCCGTGCCGTGCCCTGCGACGTCTCCGGCGTCGTCTCGCTCTACCGCGAGCCGTTCGTCCTCGTCCACGTAGATCAGCAGCTACTCGACGTCCCCGCCGACGTCTTTATGCTCTTCGTCCACGCCGCTGTCGACCTCGCACTCCCTCTCGCCTGCCCCGCTCTCTCCCTCCCACGCCCAGTCTCTCTTGACGCCTCTCCTATCTCTCTTTTTTCCCTCTTCGTCCTCCCCTTCCATTCTCCACTCTCGTAGCTTCCCCACCCCACCCGTCACTCTGTCATCCTACTCTCGATCGACTATCGCGGACGCGATCGAACAGGTGCGCAGGCTGCGCGCCGCGCTCTTCTACTCCTTTTCTCTCTCCATCGCCTACTCCGCCGTCTCCTCTATCTCCTACCCCTAGCTGACTATCTTGCTCTTCCTCATTTTCTACTAGCTCTTCTTCTTCTATCTCTCCCTAATCTGCTCTATTTCTTGCTGTCTCTCTATTTCCTTCCCTCCTTTCTCTCTTCCCATTCCCTCGCCTTCCTTATCCCCGCCTATTTCTTCCTCTTACTCTACTACTCTTCCTTACTTACTTCCTAGTTGGGCTTGACCGCGGCCGAGCGCGAGCTGGCTGTCAGCGATCTCGCGTTCGCTCGCCTGCTCGTGTAGGCTTTCTTCCTGTTCGCCTAGCTCTTCCAGCATTCACTCGCCTAGCGCATGCTCTTAGTCGCCGTCAGCGCCTCCCTCTATTCTTCTTCCACCTATTTACTCTATGACTTGCTGTCCTCTTCTCTTTTCTATCTCTTCTCTCTGCTCTCTATGCATTTACTTTACTATACCTTTTAGCTTTAGCTGCACTAGTCTATCGCCGTTTCTTTATCTCTCTTCTTCTCCTACTCTCTTTAGACTTCCTTTCTTCTCTACCCTCTCTCTATGCTGTTCTAGTTCACTTTCCTCTTCTACTATTCCCGTCTATCTATACCTTCTAGCCGTCTATATCATCTAGTACTCGTTCTTATCTTACTCCTCTCCTCTCTCCTACCTCCACCACTACCTCTTCTCTCTCTCCCTCTCCCTCATTTATTTCACTTATTTCTAGCCTCACTCCCTTCTCTCCTTTTATATCCTCTAGTCTTCCGTCTGTGCCGAGCACGTGCACACCGCTATCTACAAGCCGCTCACGCCGCGCTGCTCGCCTTCCTTGTCTCTACTCTTAGTCCTAGTATCTGCTTCTCTAGTCTATCCCTATCCTTTAGCTTTTGCTCTTACCTTACCATCTCTAGTCTCTGTCTACTTTTACAACCTCTCCTCTATCCTTCTACATCTCTTCTATCTCGTCTAGTCTTAGACTCTGCTTCTCCTATCTCTCTCCATCAATATTCCTTTCTGGCTAGTACTCTCCTCCCCTCTCTTTCACCCTCTACAACCTTTCACTCGTTTTCTATCGTCATTTCCTCTACTACTATTCCTCCCTTCTCTACTAGCTCTCTCTTTCCTCTCTCTATTTTCATTGAACTATTACCATCCTACCCTTCGCTCTTGCCCGTCTAACTATTCTTCCCTCCAACTCTCTATCTAGTCTCATCTATCTTTTATCGTCTATTCTTCCTTCAACTACTATATTAGCCACTCATGTCTCAGTAATAGCCTCTCTACGTCTATTCACACTTCTCCCTAGCTTTCAACTACTACTAGACTGTCTCCTACTATCTAGACTACGTCTATTCTCACCCTCTTCCTACTACTACTATACCCTCACACTCTACTACTTCTATCTCACTCCACTATCCAAAAACCGTGCTCACAACACCACACTCACCACCTCTCTCCCAACAACCTCTCAACAAACCCATAGAGCGCCCGCGCTAGGCGGACTCGAGGTGCCGGCAGCGCTCCTCGATGGCGGCACGGATCTTGGCGGCCACCTCGGGCATCTCGCGGGAGGTCTGGCGGAAGGCCTGGGCCGTCATGACGATCACGGTGACCGGCGTGTTGGCCACCACGCTCGCGTTGCGGCGCGTGTCGGAGACGAGGCCCATCTCGCCGAAGAAGTCGCCGGGACCGAGCTCGGCGAGCAGCTGATCGCCGCGCCGGACCTCGACCGTGCCCTGCTCGATCGCGAAGAACTCGTAGGGCCACTCGCCCTCGCGGACGATCACCCGGCCCTGGTCGAGATCGACCTCGTCGGTGCGCGGGGCCAGCGCCTGGCGCTCCTTGCGGTTGAGACCCGCGAACAGCGGGCTCTGCTTCAGCCGAGCTTCGTCCATCCTCTCCTCCTCAGTCCGGTATCAGCCCATCGCCTGTGAACTCGCCCCGCGCCTCGTCGAAGCTGATGTCTCTCGGGGGCAGGATCACGTCCGACTCCACCAGCTCGTCGTCGTCGAGCTCGTTGCCGTCGCTCGCGACCAGGTTCAGCATCTGCGACCAGAGCTCCGAAAAGCCCGTCTCGTCGCCCTGCTCGACCGCCGCCACGGCGCGGTTGTCGAGCTCGTTGAGCCGCTCGGCGTCCTCGTCGGGGAGCGTGAACTGGCCTTCGCCCGAGATGCGGACGATCACGCCTTCTCCTCCCCCTGCTCCAGCGCCGGCGCGTCGCCGCCGCCCTCGCCGAGCTCGGCCTTCATCTTGGCCAGCTCGTCGTCGACCTGGACGCCGCTGGTGAGCTCGGTGAGCTGGCGGTCGATGTCGTCCTGGCCGGACCCGAGCTGGCTCAGGTCGTCGAAGGTGCCGGCCTTCTCGAGCTCCTCGACCGCCGACGCGCGGGCGCGCATCGTCTCGGTCTTGTCCTCGGCGCGCTGGATCGCGAGGCCGAGGTCGGCCATCTCCTCGCCGACGCCGTTGGCGGCCTCCGAGATCCGCACCTGGGCCTCGGCGGCCGAGTACTGCGCCTTGATGACCTCCTTCTTGGTGCGGAACTGCTCGATCTTCTGGCGCAGCTTCTGCTCGTTGGCGGTGAGCGCCTCCTGCTGGCCCTCGAGCTCCTTGACCTGGGAGTCGAGCGACTGCAGCTCGGTCTGCGCGAGCGTCTTGCGCTCGAGCGCCGTGCGAGCGAGGTCCTCGCGGCCCTGGGAGAGCGCCTGGCGCGCCTGGGTGTCGAGCTTCACGATCTGCTGCTCGAGCTTCGAGGACTGCATCTGAAGGCGCTTCTTCGACGTGACGACGTCGGCGATGCCCTTCTTCACGTTCTGCAGCAGCTCGACCTGCTTCTGGTACCCGTAGTCGAGTGTCTCGCCCGGGTCCTCGGCCCGATCGAGCATCTTCGAGATCTTCGCCTTGATGACGGTGGACATCCGCCCGCCGAGCCCTGGCATCCCGCCTCCTTCAGCTTGCATGTGATCGCTGTCTTGGGGACCTAGACTACCCGGCGCCGTGCAGCCGAGACCGCCATCCGAGTCCCGTTCGGAGCTCAGCCGCTGGATGAGCGTCGGCGACGCGAACAACTCGGGCAACGTGCACGGCGGGGTGATCATGTACCTCTGCGACGAGGTCGCCGGCATCTCCGCCGTGCGCCATTCGGGCGGCCGGGTCGTGACGGTCGCGATGGATCGCATGACTTTCCTCACGCCGGTGCTGGTCGGGCATCTCGTCACGGTCAAGGCGACCGTCAACGCGGCGTGGCGCTCGTCGATGGAGGTCGGGGTCCGGGTCGAGGCCGAGAACATCCGCTCCGGCGAGGTGATGCACACCTCTACCGCGTACCTGACGATGGTCGCGCTCGCCGACGACGGGCAGCCGACCCCGGTGCCCCCCGTCGCGCCGGAGACCGCAGACGAGGAGCGCAGGGCGCGCGAGGCGCAGCTGCGCCGCGACAACCGGCTCGCCGAGCGCGAGCGGATCGAGGCGGACAGGAACGGCTAGACGACCGGGCCCTGCGGCGCCTGGTTGCCCGAGTCCAGCTGGCGCCACTCGGTGAACTTCCCGTCGACGATCGTGTAGCGCACCTGGACGCGGCCGCGGCAGGGGCCGCCGGGGCCGGGCGTGAGGCGGAAGGTCGCGAGCACCTTGGCGCCCTCGTCGTCGAGCCCGATCAGGTCCGCGTGGCAGGGCAGGGTCGCGTTGAAGACCCGGGCGGCGGCGCGGTTGCGGAGCCGGAACGGGCGGCCCTGGTCGATGATCGCGCCCGGCGCGAAGAACGTCGCTGCCCGGCCGAAGTCGCCGTGCGCGACCGACATCAGCCAGTCGCGGATCATCACGCCCGCGGGCGAGCGCAGGCCGGTCTTGGGCTGCGGCTGGGCGTCGTCGTCGTTGCAGCCCGCCAGGAGAGCGGCGGCGAGGGCGATGACGACCACGACGCGCATCAGCCCACCGGCGCCTGCTCGAGCCGGCGGCGCAGCTCGTCGCCGCGCCCCGACGCGACCGCCCGCGCGGCGCGCCGTTCGTCCAGCTCCAGCCCGCGCGCGCTGGCGAGCTCCAGCAGCTCCTGGCGCTCCTCGGACTCGCGCGCTGTCTTCACGAACAGCCAACCGAGGAGTAATACGGTCACGATGCTGCTTTCGATCATCATGATCGTGCCCGCCGCGCCCTGATCGGCCAGCGGCGTGATGTCCCAGCTGGCCTGACCGGGCCGGTAGTCGGGGTAGAAGACGCTCCCCGACCAGATGAAGATGTTGCCGAGCAGCGCCCCGGTCAGCCGCACGGCGACGATGTAGAGCAGCTTGGCGCCGTTGCCGAACCACTCGGGCTGCGGCAGCGGCCCCAGCAGCGCGAGCCACATCGTGAACCCGAAGAACACGAAGCTCGCGTGCTGGAGGGCGTGCACGGGTGCCGAGCTGAGCGACGCCTGGTAGAGCGTCGGCAGGTGCCAGACGTAGAGGTCGACCGCCCACAGGCAGAAGGCGACGACCGGGTGGGCGAGCACGCGCAGGCGCCGCGCCAGGCGCGTGGCCAGGATCGGCTGCATCAGCGGCCCGGTCAGGCCGAGCACCATCAGCAGGGTCGCCAGGTCGGCCATCAGCACGTGCTGCGCCATGTGGGCGAGGATCAGCTCGCCGCCGATGTGCGCCACCGGCGTCACGAGCGCAGCCAGGATCAGGGCGATGCCGGCGCCGAAGCAGGCCATCCGCCAGGCCGGCACCGGCCTGCCCTGGTTGGCGAGTGTGCGCGCCCGCGCCCAGTAGGCGGCCAGCGCCGCCAGCGGGGGCAGCAGCTGGAGCGGCTCGAAGACGCCGCCGCCGACGTGCGCGAGCGGGACGATCACCGGGTCGAGCTTAGACCCCGGCGACCTCCACGCTCTCCGCATCGGGCTCTGCGAAGCGGGCCGTGCGCTTGGCCTCGGCGCGGATCTGCGCGTGTGCCGAGCGGCGGATGTCGAGGTGCGGCTCCACCACGAACTTGACCCGGCGCGTCGCCCGCTCGAGCCGCCAGGAGGCGGCCACGCGTCCGTCGACAGTCATGGTCTGGTCGCCGCTCAGCCCGAGCTTCAGCGACGCCAGCTCGGGCGGGATGATCCGGTCGCGGTCGGCGTAGGCCAGCACGACCTGGTCCCAGCGGGCGAGGCAGCGCACCGGCAGCCGCGTGCGCGCCGGCGGCAGCGGCAGACCGGGCAGGTCGAGCAGCTCGGTGCCGTTCTCGTCGCGGTAGGAGACCGTGTCGAGGCGCTCCCAGGCCTGGGCGAAGTCGCGCTGGGCGACGCCCGCCCAGGCGGCCGCGTCGCGCCTGCTGGCCGGGCCGAAGGCCCCCAGGTAGCGCTCCAGCACGAGCGCAGCGGCGTCGGCCGGGTCGGGCAGCGGGCGCGTGTCGAGGACGAACGTCGGCCGGCGCCGGTTGCGCCAGAAGCCGGCGGGCGGCAGCTGCACGAGCGGCAGCAGGTTGCGCGCGAAGGCGATCGGCGTGGAGTCGTCGGCCTTGACCCCCTCGTAGCGGCCCACCCGTTCGCGGATCTCCGGGTTCGTGCGCGGCTCCCGCAGCCACGCGCCCAGCTCGGCGGCGACCTTCTCCTCGTCGAGCCGGGGATGGGCCTTGCGCCAGGTGCGCATCCGCGTCTGGCGCGCGAGCTGGTGGTAGGCGGGGTACTCGTCCCCCGCGACGAGGTGCAGGGTCATGCGCATCAGCGTCGTCTTGACGACGGCGGCCGACTCGAGCGCGGCCTCGAGCTGGTCCTTGCGAAAGCCGTCGAGCCGGGCGGCCAGCGCGATGTAGGGCGCCGGCGAGTCCTGCCCCTGGAGCGGCGTCAGCCGCCGGATCGCCTCCGTGGGCTCGAGCCGCGCGCGCTCGAGCAGCAGCTGGCGCGCCGCCAGCGCGGCGGTCAGCTCCCGGCGGCTGAGCGTGCGCTCGCTCAGCTGGCCGGCAGGGACGCCGCGGCCGAGCGCACCGTGTCGCCGGGCGCGTTGCCCGGGGCCTGCTCGACCACCTCATCCGCCCCGAGCAGGCGCTGCCGGTAGTCGGCGCGCTGCATGCGCGAGATGACCAGTCGCTGCACCTGGGCCGTGCCCTCGAACAGCTGGTAGATCTTGGCGTCGCGGAAGAACTTCTCGAGCGGGCAGTCGCTTGGTCTGGGCGAACGGGCCGACCAGGTCCATCAGGGTGGTGGTCGCCCACATCGCCACGTCGCCGGCCTTCAGCTTCGACATCGAGCCCTGGCCGCCGGTCATCGGCATGCCGCTGCGGCCCATCCAGGACGCGCGCCAGACCAGCAGGCGGGAGGCCTCGATCTCGGTGGCGACCTCGGCGAGGACCTGCTGGATGCGCTGCTGCTCGAGCAGCGGCGTGCCGTCCTCCTCCTTGTCCTCGAGGTACTCGAGCGTCCACTCGTAGGCCGCCTGGGCGATGCCGAGCGCGGAGGCGCCCACCAGCGGGCGGGTCAGCTCGAAGGTCGCGAGCGCGCCCGAGGAGCGGCCCGTCGACTCGCCGGAGCGAGCGCGGGCCAGCTTCTTCTCGAGCTTCTCCTGGCCGCCGAGCAGGTACTCCATCGGCACGCGGCAGTCCTCGAGGATCACCTCGGAGGTCTGCGAGGCGCGGATGCCGAGCTTGGACTCCTTCTTGCCCATCGACAGCCCGGGCGTGCCCTTGGGGACGACGAAGGACGCCTGGCCGCGGTGGCCCAGGTCGGGGTCGACGGTCGCGACGACGACGGTGACGTCGGCGATGCCGCCGTTGGTGATGAAGACCTTGGTGCCGTTGAGGATCCAGTCGTCGCCGTCCTGCTTGGCGGTCGTGCGCAGCGAGCGCACGTCGGAGCCGGCGCTCGGCTCGGTGACCGCGTAGGCGCCGAGCTTGATCTCGTCGCCCATGCCGAAGCACTCGGGCACCCAGCGGCCGATCTGCTCGGGCGTGCCGGAGCTGGCGATGCCGGCCGCCGCCAGCGACCCGCCCTGGATGGCGAGCGCGATGCCGGCGCAGCCCCAGTGGAGCTCCTCGGCGTAGATGCAGCTGAACATCCCGTCGGGGTCGGTGCCCATCTTCTGGATGGTCTCGAGCCCGTGCAGGCCCCACTCGCGGGCGGCCTTGATGACCTCCCACGGCACGCTCTCCTCGCGGTCGTGCTGCTCGGCGGCGGGCCTGATCACCTCGCGCGCGAAGCGACGGCAGTGAGCCTGAAACTCGAGCTGTTCGTCGTTGAGCTTGAAATCCACGGTGAGCCCCTCCGGCCGCGTTGACTGACGAGTCAATCATACGTTACCCGGACGGTTCGGGCGCTAAGCCCGCAGGAGCCGTGGCTAATCTGCGCCGCCATGCGTCGCCTGGCCATCGCGCTGCTCCTCCTATGTCTGCTCGGCGGCTGCTCGCTGGGCGACGACGACGGCGGCGGCGGCGGATCCGCCCAGCTCGGGAGCGACGCGCGCGGGGACAAGGGCGGCGACGGGCTCGACTTCCCGTCGACCGCCACGCGCAACACGATCCGGGTCGCGGGCTCGGACGCCACCGCCGACGCGGCGGGAGTCGCCAGCGCGCTGTTCCCTGCCACGGGCGGCGCCGACCGCCCGACCGCGGTCGTGCTCGTCGACTCGAAGGACTGGCAGAGCGCGATCGCGGCGGCCGTGCTGGCCGGGCCGCCGATCGGCGCTCCGCTGCTGCTGGCCGACGGGGGTGAGCTGCCGGGGGTGACGTCCGACGCCCTCGACCGGCTCGACCCGAAGGGGTCGGACCTGTCCAAGGACGCGCAGGTGATCCGGATCGGGCAGGACGTCGCCCGCCCGGAGGGCTTCAAGACCGCGGTCGTGCAGGGCGACACGCCGTTCGAGCGAGCGGCCTCGGTCGACCGCTTCGTCTCCGCCGCGCGCGGCCGGCCCTCCGCCGACGTGGTGCTCTACTCGGCCGACAGCCCCGAGTGGGCGATGCCCGCCGCCGCGTGGGCGGCGCGCTCCGGCGACGCGGCGCTGCCCGTGAAGCGCAACTCGATCCCCGCCGCCGTGCGCAAGGCGCTCCAGGGGCACGAGGGACCGAACGTCTACCTGCTCGGGCCCCCGAGCGTGATCTCCCAGTCGGTGGAGCGCGACCTGCGCGGAGGCAAACTGGCCGGCTCGGTCAACCGCATCGCGGGGGACACGCCGGTGGAGAACGCGATCGCCTTCGCGCGCTACGAGAAGGGCGACTTCGGCTGGGGGGTCGTGGTCCCCGGCTACAACTTCGCGATCGCCAGCACGGAGCGTCCGCTCGACGCCGCAGCCGCGGCCTCGCTCGCGACGCGCGGCGTGTTCGCCCCGCTGCTGCTCACCGACGACGCCGCCGAGCTGCCGCGGCCGCTCGAGTCCTACCTGCTGAGCGTGCAGCCCGGCTACGAGGACGACCCCGCCCAGGCCGTCTACAACCGCGCCTGGATCCTGGGCGACGACGGCGTGATCTCGGTCGACGAGCAGGCGCGCATCGACGCGACGACCGAGCTGATCCCGGTTCAGTCGAACGCCCCATAGGATTCGGCCTACCGTGAGCGAGTACGAGCGCCCCGACCGCCTGCACCGCGAGCCGACGCTCGACGACGTGCGCCAGCTGATGGGCGCCTCGACCCCCCATTTCGCGCTCCAGCTGCGCAACCGCATCCACACCCTGATCGAGGGCCTGCCAGAGGACCACCCCGCGCGCCGGGAGGGCGAGCTCGAGATCCAGCGGCTCGACCAGATCGCGCTCGGTTCCGAGCGGCGCGGGCCGATCCAGCCCCACGAGGAGGGGCTGCCGAGCTTCAGGGCGCCAGCGCAACCCGCCGACTGAGCGGCGCGCTACTCTCGATTCAGTTACTGAGCATCGAAGGAGGTGCCATGGCTTGGGAGTTCCACGTCCTTGTGGTCGCGAACGTGACCGCTACCTCCGACGACCTGCTCGCCGCGCTGCGCGAGCGTGCCGGTCGCGACGCCTGTCGCTTCACGCTGTTGATGCCCCGTGAGGGCGACGACGGCAAGGCGCGCCTCGACGCCGCCCTCGAGGCGATGACCGCGGCCGGGCTCGGGAACGTGAGCGGCCGCACCGGAGACCACGACCCGATCGTGGCGGCGATGGAGATCTGGGACCCGATGGAGTTCGACGAGATCGTCGTCTCCACCCTGCCCACCGGCTCGTCGCGCTGGCTCGGGCTGGACCTGCCGCGCCGGCTCGAGAAGCTCACCTCGGTCCCGGTCCGGCACGTGGTGTCCAAGCCGCCAGCCTCAGAGGTCAACTGGGAGCGCCCGGCCGAGCGGGAGCGCTACGGGGTGCTGTCGCCGCTCGCGGCCGCGCTGACGCGGAAGCGGACCTAGGCCGGAGCCGGGGCCTCCTCGCCCACGCTCGACATGCCCGCGACGCGCTCGCGGTGCTCCGCCGCGCTGCCCCAGAGGAGCGCGTCGACCTTGGCCCGCTTCAGGAAGAAGTGGAGGTCGTGCTCCCAGGTGAAGCCGATGCCGCCGTGCACCTGCAGCGACGACGAGCACACGCGCCAGCCCGCGTCCGAGGCGTAGGCCTTGGCCATCGAGGCGGCGAGCTCGAGCGAGCCCGGCTCGGCGTCTGCGGTCCAGGCGCCGTAGTAGGCGGCCGAGCGCGCGCCCTCGGTCTCGAGCAGCATCTGCGCGCAGCGGTGCGAGACGGCCTGGTAGGCGCCGATCGCCCGGCCGAACTGCTTGCGGTCGCGCGCGTACTCCACGGCCATCTCCATCGCACGCTGGGCGATGCCGGCCAGCTCGGCCGACACGGCCACCAGCGCCGCGCCCACGCCCGGCCCGCGCTCGCCCTCGAGCGCCTCGCCAGCGCCGCCCGATCGCACACGCGCGTAGCGCCGCGTCGAATCCATGGTTGTCACCGGCTCGACCTCGGCCGCCGAGCGCTCGACCAGCCGCACGCCCTCGGCGCCGCACAGCACGATCACGTCGGCGTCGGCAGCGTCCGGGACGAGCCTTGCCTCGTCGCCGCGCAGCAGCCCGCCGGCGCCGCGGTGCTCGCCCGAGGCGATGCCGGGCAGCCAGCGCTCCTTCTGCTCGTCAGAGCCGGCCGCCTGGATCAGCAGGCCGGCGGCCGCGTTGGACAGGAACGGCACCGGCGCCAGCGAGTAGCCGAGCTCCTCCACCAGGATGACCAGCTCGACCACGCCGAGCCCCTGGCCGCCGTACTGCTCCTCGATGAAGATGCCCGGCCAGCCCAGCTCGCAGAGCTCCTTCCAGGCGGTGTCGTCGTACTCGCCCGCCTCGGCCAGCTCGCGCACGCGCTCGAGCTTGAAGCGGTTGGCGAGCAGGTCCTTGGCGGTCCGCTTGATCGCCTGCTGGTCGTCTGAGAAATCGAAGTTCATTGATCCTTCGCCAGGCACCGGCTGCTTCGGCTACGAGCTTGGGCAGGCCGAGCACGCGCTCGGCGATGATGTTCTTGAGGATCTCGGTCGTGCCGCCCTCGATCGAGTTCGCGCGAGAGCGCAGCAGGCGGTAGGTCCAGGGGGAGTCCCAGTAGGCGCCCTCCTCGCCCAGGACGTCCACGGCGAGCTCGGTGAGCGACTGGTTGATCTCGCCCCACTGCCACTTCGGCAGCGAGCCCTCCGGGCCCGGCACGCCGCGCTTCATGATCTGCGTCAGCCCGCGCCAGGAGTTCAGGCGCAGCAGCTCGACCTCGATCTCGAGCTGGGCGAGCCGCTGGCGGATCACCGGGTCCTCGTCGGCGCCGCGCTCGCTCGCGAGCTGCTTGAGCTCTTCGAGCGCCATGCGCACGCCGGCGGCGGCCGAGGCGCCGAGCCCGGCGCGCTCGTTCATGAGGGTCGTGATCGCCACGGCCCAGCCGTTGCCGACACCGCCGACCACGTTCTCGTCCGGGATCCGAGCCTCCTCGATGAAGAGCTCGTTGAACTCCGGCTCCCGGGTGATCTGGTAGAGCGGGCGCACCTGCACCGCGTCCTGCTCCATGTCCATGATGAAGTAGGTGAGGCCCTGGTGCTTGGGCACGTCCTGGTCGGTCCGCGCGACCAGCATGCACCACTTGGCCTTGTGCGCGTAGGTCGTCCAGACCTTCTGGCCGGTCACGACCCACTCGCCGTTCGACTTGACCGCCTTGGTCTTGAGCGAGGCCAGGTCGGACCCCGACTCGGGCTCCGAGAAGCCCTGGCACCAGATCTCCTCGCCGGTCAGGATCGGCTTGAGCCAGCGCTCCTTCTGCTCGTCGGTCCCGTGGGTGATGACCACCGGCCCGCCCATCACCATGCCGAGCACGTTCACCGGAGGGGGCGCCTTGGCGCGCGCCATCTCCTCGCCGAACAGAGCCTGCTCGACCATGGTCGCCCCCAGGCCGCCGTACTCCTTCGGCCAGGAGAAGCCGGCGTAGCCGGCCTCGTAGAGCTTGCGCTGCCACGTGCGGCGGTGCTCGAAGGCTTCGTCGTCCCCCGGGGGGTCCTCACCCGGGTGGTTGTCCGCAAGCCAGGCACGCAGCTCGTCTCGGAATGCCGCCTCGGACGGCGAGAGCGTGAGGTCCATGCGCGGTAATGTACCAGGGCGTACACAATGTCGACGCCCTCACGAGATCCCCCGCCGCCTGCCGCGCGGCACGCACGGCCTCGACCGCGACGTGGTCGAGGCCTCGCAGCGCACGCGGCTGCTCGAGGCGGTCGGGCGCGCGGTCGCCGAGCGCGGCTACGCGAGCGCGACGATCGACGACGTGGTGCGGCGCGCGGGCGTATCCAAGAAGACCTTCTACGACCACTTCGCCGACAAGCAGGACTGCTTCCTGGCCGCCTACGAGAGCGCCAGCGAGGAGCTGCTGGAGCGCGTCCGCGAGGCGCACGCGAGCGAGGACGACTGGCTCGAGCGCACGCGCGCCGGGATCGTCGCCTACCTGCGCTGGCTCGCCGCCGACCCGGCGCTGGCGCGCGTCTTCTTGATCGAGGTCGCCGCCGCGGGCCCGCGAGCGCTGGAGCGGCGCGAGCGCCTGCGCGACCGCTACGCCGAGCTGATCAGCGAGCGGCGCGGGAACGGCGCCGAGCTCCCCTTCGAGGTCTTCCACGCCGTGGTCGCGGCCGTCGACGACGTGGTCGTTCGGCACATCCGGGAGCACGGCGCCGAGGACCTGCCGGAGCTCGAGCCGGTCCTGCTCTACCTGCAGACGGCGCTGCTGACTAGTAGCTCTTCGGCAGGCCGAGCGAGTGCTCGGCGACGTAGTTGAGGATCATCTCGCGCGAGACCGGCGCGGTGCGGGTGAGGCGCACCGCCCACCACATGTCGCTGAGGCCGTACTCGAGCGCGAAGCCGTTGCCGCCGTGCGTCTGGATGGCGCGGTCCACGCACTCGATCGCCGCCTCGGCGGCCGCGTACTTGGCCATGTTGGAGGCCTCGCCGGCGCCCGGCGCGCCCGCGTCGTAGAGCGCCGCCGCCTTCTGCAGCATCAGGCGAGCCAGCTCGAGGTCGATCTTGGCCTCGGCGAGCGGGTGGGCGAGGCCCTGGTGGGTGCCGATCGGCGCGCCCCAGACGGCGCGCTCGTTCGCGTAGGCGGCCGCCTTCTCGAGCGCGCGCCGCCCGGCGCCGGCCGCCACCGCGGCCCCCATGATGCGCTCCGGGTTGAGGCCGTCGAAGACCGGGCCGAGGCCGCCGCCCTCGCCGCCGATCAGGCGCTCCTCGTCGAGCTCGACGTCGTCGAAGAAGAGCGTCCACTGCTTGTCGGGCCCGATGTACGGCATCGGGATCGCGTCGCGCGTGAACCCCGGCACATCGACGTCGACGAGGCACAGCGACGGCAGCCCGAGCTGGCCGTCCGGCAGGCGGCTGCGGGCGACCACCAGCACGGCGTCGGCGTGCTCGACGCCCGAGATGTAGGTCTTCTGGCCGTTCAGCAGCAGCCTGTCGCCGCGGCGCTCGAGCGAGGTGGAGAGGTTGTGGGAGTTCGTGCCGGCGTCCGGCTCGGTGATCGCGAAGGCGACCTTGGTCGTACCGGCCGCGATGCCGCGCAGCCACGTGTCCTTCTGCGCCTCGCTGCCGTGACGGGCCAGGATCGACCCGACGATCGCGGGCGAGACGACGATCAGGAGCAGCGACTTGCCAGAGGCCGAGATCTCCTCGCCCACCGCGGCCAGGCCCGACATGCCGAGGCCGCCTCCGCCCCACTGCTCGGGCAGGTTGACGCCGAGGTAGCCCTTCTCGGCGAGCGCGTCCCACAGCTCCGTCGGCGGCTCGCCCGCAGCGTGCTTGGCGCGCGAGTAGTCCTCGGGGAACGAGCCGCAGATGCCGCGCACAGCGGCGCGGATCTCGCGTTCCTCGTCGGTCGGGATCAGCTCGAGCCGGGCCATGCCGCCCGGCAGGCTACCCCTGTCCGGCGTTCTGGCGCGCGAGCCTCAGCTCCTGCTTCACGACGCCGCGCTGGTTGGGCCAGTTCAGGCGCTGCTCGAGGTAGGGGATCGCCTCGGCGGCGTTGCCGCTGCGGTTGAGCGACTTGCCCAGGTTGTAGAGCGCGTAGGCGTAGTTGATGTCGGTCGAGTCCTTGGGCCAGGACGCGACGGCCTTCTGCAGGATCGCCACGGCGCCCCCGTAGTCGCCCTGGCTCATGAGCGCGTAGCCCTGCTCGTTGAGGGCGGCGCCGCGCGCGGGATCGAGGTCGATCCCCGTATCCGCGGGGGCCTCCTCGGCCGGGGCGGTCTGCTCGGGAGGGGCAGTCTCTGTCTGTTCCGGCTCCTGCGCCCGCTCGCGCGGCGGGTCGGGGCGCTGCGCCGAGTCGGACCGCGGCGTGTCGCCGTCCCCGCCGCCCGCCAGCAGGACGGCCGCGATCACGGCGCCCGCGGCCAGGGCGATCAGGGCGATCGCGAGCGGGCCCGCGATCGAGCGCGACCGCCTGCGAGGTCCGCTCGGCGGAGCGGGCGCGACCGGCATCGGCGCCGTCGCCGCGATCGGCTCGGGCTGTGCCGGCGCCGCAGGCCCCAGCGCGTGCCCCAGCTCGGCGGCCAGCTCGCCGGCCGACGCGGGGCGCTCGGCCGGGTCGCGCGCCATGCCGCGCGCCAGCGCCCTGGAGGCCGCCGCCGGCAGCTCGGGCGCGAGCTCGCGAACGTCGGGCGGCGGGGTCGTCGCGACGCTGTGCGCGATCTCGACCGGCGTGCGCCCGGCGCGGGCCTTGCGGCCCGCCAGCGCCTCGAAGCAGACCGCGGCCAGCGCGTAGACGTCCGCGGCCGGCCCCACGTCCTGGCCCTCCAGCTGCTCTGGCGCCATGTAGGCGGCGCTGCCCAGCACGGTCCCGCTGCGGGTGACGCGCGTCTGGTCGACCGACACGGCGATGCCGAGGTCGACCAGCTTGACCGCGCCGTCGTGGCGCAGCAGCACGTTGGCGGGCTTGACGTCGCGGTGCACCACGCCGTTGGCGTGCACGTGGTCGAGCGCCTCGCCCAGGTCGCGCGCGATGCCCGCCACCCGCTCGGGGGGCAGCGGCCCGCGCACGAGCGCCTCGGCGAGCGACTCGCCCTCCACGTGCTCCATCACGATCAACAGCCCCTCGTCGTCGGTCTCGGTGTCGTAGACCGAGACGAGGTTGGGGTGGTTCATCGACGCGCCCAGCTTGGCCTCGCGCAGGAAGCGGCGCTCCGCGTCGCGCGGGCTGTCGGCGTGCAGCCGCTTGACGGCCACGGGCCGGTCGAGCCGCTCGTCGCGGCACAGCCACACCGACGCCATCCCGCCGGCGCCCAGGCGATCGATCACCCGGTAGCGCCCAGCGATCAGCGAGCCCTGTGTCCGTACAGGCACCTTTGCGGGTCTACCCGACCCTCACCCGGGTGCAAACTCGCATGCCAATCTTCGCGGGCGGAGCCCGGCGCGCGAACCGCTGACGTTCCCCCGGGTGCGCGAGCCCGATGGCTAGACGCGCTGAATCAGCGTGCCCGTGCCCAGGCCGCCGCCGCAGCACATCGTCACCAGCCCGACCTCCTTGTCGGAGCGCTCGAGCTCGTGCAGCAGCGTCGTGATCAGGCGCGCGCCGGTCGACCCGAGCGGATGCCCGAGCGCGATCGCGCCGCCGTTCACGTTCACGCGGTCCATGTCCGGCTCGAGCTCGCGGCGCCAGGCGGCGAGCACCGAGGCGAACGCCTCGTTGATCTCGATCAGGTCGATGTCGCCGATCTGCATCCCGTTGCGCTCGAGCAGCTTGCGCGTGGCCGGGATCGGACCGGTCAGCATGATCACGGGGTCCACGCCGACGGTCGTCTGGTCGACGATCCGCGCGCGCGGCTTGAGCCCGAGCGCGTCGGCCTTCTCGCGCGACATCAGCAGCACCGCGGCAGCGCCGTCCGAGATCTGCGACGAGTTGCCCGCCGTGATCTTGCCGTCCTCCTTGAAGGCCGGCTTGAGCTGCGACAGCGCGTCGATGTTCGAGTCGGGGCGAATGCCCTGGTCGGTCACGTAGGTGTCGCCGTTGACCTGGAAGGGGACGATCTCGCGCTCGAAGCGACCCTCTTCGGTGGCCTGGTGGGCCAGCTGGTGCGAGCGCACGCCGATCTCGTCGAGCTCGGAGCGGGGGATCTCCCACTTGTCGGCGATCATCTCGGCCGAGATGCCCTGGGGCACGAGGTTGTAGTGCTCGAGCAGCTCCGGCGGCCACGGCGAGCCGACGTCGTCGACCCACTTGAACCCGACGCCCATCGGGATGTGGCCCATGTGCTCGACGCCCGAGCCGATCGCGGCGTCGTGGACGCCGGAGGCGATCAGGGCGGCGGCGAAGTTGACCGCCTGCTGGGCGGAGCCGCACTGGCGGTCGACGGTCGTGGCGGGCGTCTCGACCGGCAGGCCGGCCTGAAGCCAGGCGTTGCGGCCGACGTTGAACATCTGCTCCCCGTACTGCTGGACGCACCCTGTGATGACGTCCTCGACCTCGGAGGCCTCGATGCCGGCGCGCTCGATGACCTCGGTGTAGGTCTTGCCGAGCAGCTCGTTGGGGTGGGTGTCCTTGTAGTAGCCCTTCTCCGGATGGCCGCGCCCGATCGGCGTCCGAACTGCCTCGACAATGACTACCTCACGCCCGTTGCCGTTTCGCATAGTGTTAAGCCTACTCGATTGACTGACTAGTCAACCAAGGGCGGAGATTTGGCTCATCAACTGGGAATAGTCGGGAGCGGAGCGATCGCCCGGGGGCTCGCGAGGGCGGCCGCGGAGCACCACGAAGTGGTCGTCTGGGCGCGCAGCGAGCAGTCGGCCGAGAAGGCCGCCGAGAAGGTCGCGAGCGCTCGCGTGGTGACCGATCTCGACGAGCTCCGGGCCTGCGACATCGTCGTCGAGGCGATCGCGGAGGACACCCAGGTCAAGTGCGACATCCACCGCAAGCTGGGTGAGCTGCTCCCGGAGGACACGATCGTCGCCACGACGACCTCGTCGCTGTCGGTCGCCGAGCTGGCGCAGGCCAGCGGCCGCCCGGACCGCTTCGCGGCGCTGCACGTCTTCAACCCCGTCGACAAGATGAAGCTGGTCGAGCTGTCCTTCCCCGACGAGGCGACCGCCGACACGAAGCTCGAGCTGCACCGCCTCTGCGAGCGGCTCGAGAAGACCGCCGTCGAGGTGCCGGACGCGGCCGGCTTCGTCGTCAACAAGCTGCTCTTCCCCTACCTGTTCGACGCCGTGCGGCTGCTCGAGCGCAACGGCATCGACCCGCAGAGCATCGACACCTGCATGAAGCTCGGCGCCGGCCATCCGATGGGGCCGCTGGCGCTGCTCGACTTCGTCGGGCTCGACGTGGCGGTGGCGATCGGCGAGTCGATCGGCGCAGAGGTGCCCGACCGGGTGCACGAGCTGATCGCCGAGGGCAAGCTCGGCCGCAAGGCCGGCGAGGGCTTCTACAGCTACGGCTGACGCTGCAGCGTCGGCAACCCCGCAGCCAGATCCCACACGACGTCGGCCTCGCCGATCCCCTGGGCGCGCGCCAGCTGCGAGACGCTTTCCCAGGGCAGGCTGGCCTCCGGCAGATCGTCCCAGCGAGCGAGCGCGAGCGCCTCGAGCACGGCGGTGACGGCGGGACCGGGCTCGCACTGAGTCTTCACCAGCGCGATCAGGGCGTCACGTTGAGCATCAGTGAGCTTGACGCACCACATCCCGGCTGAACCTCCTCCGATGACGAGCACCGCCGCGGAGGTTGAACCTCCCTACGGACGGAACGGCGCGTCTGCCGGAGCGGGCGTGGCGCCGCGGTCCTGCTCGGAGTGGTGGTCCCGGATCCGGACCGCCTCGACGCGGTTCTCGCGCACCGATTCGACGCGCAGCGAATAGCCGTTGACCTGCACCATGTCGCCGCGCTTCGGCAGGCGGCCGAGCTGGCCGAACACGAAGCCGCCGACCGAGTTGTAGGCCTCCGAGTCGACCGGCAGCTCGAGCCCGTAGTCGGACAGGTCCGTGATCGGCACGTGGCCGCGCACCCACCAGTCGCCGTTGGCCAGCCGCCGCACCCCGGCGACCGCCGGGTCGGTCTCGTCGGCGATCTCGCCGACGACCTCCTCGATGATGTCCTCGATCGTCACGATGCCGGCGGTTCGGCCGTACTCGTCGATCACGACCGCCATCGAGGCGCGCTCGCGCTGGAGGTCGGCGAGCAGGTCGTCGAGCGGCTTGGTCTCCGGGACGATCAGGACGTCCTTGACGCTCTCGGCGATCGAGGCGTCGGGCCCGTCGGTCATCAGCCGGCGCGCGAGCGAGTTGACGTGCACGACGCCCCTGATGCGGTCGGTGTTGTTCTCCTCGGTGACTACCAGGCGGGTGTGGCCGGAGTCGACCGCGCGGCGCAGCGCCGTCTCCACGGTGTCCGAGCTGTCGACCGTCACCACCGCAGGGATCGGCGTCATCACCTGGCGTGCCTCCTGCTCGTGCAGGTGGAAGACGCCGGAGAGCATCCCCGCCTCGCCCGGGTCGAGCTTCCCGCCGCGCGAGCTGCGCGCGATGATCAGCTTGAGGTCCTCGGCCGAGGAGACCTCCTCGAACTCCGCGCGCGAGTCGACGCCGACTACGCGCAGCATCGCGTTGGAGGCCGTGTTGAGCGCCCAGATCAGCGGGCTCAGGCCGACCCGGAACCAGTGCAGCGGCCGCGCCACCCGCAGCACCGTGCGCTCGGCGTGCACGATCGAGTAGATCTTCGGGACCTGCTCGCCGACCGTGATGTGCAGCGCGGTCGTGACCAGGTAGGCGAACGTCAGCGAGATCGCCAGCGAGAGGCTGTGCGAGATGCTGTCGCCGAACAGGTCCTCGATCAGGCTCGCGATCGCGGGCTCGCCCAGGAAGCCGATCCCGAGCGAGGCCATCGTGATGCCGAGCTGGCACGCCGACAGGTACTCGTCGATGTGGTCGATCTGCGCCAGCACCAGGTTGGCGCTGCGCTTGCCCTCGTCGCGGAGCTGCTCGATGCGCGACTCGCGCGTTCGGACGAGCGCGAACTCGGCCGCGACGAAGAAGCCGTTCGCGGCCACGAGCACAAGCACCCCCAACAGGAACAGCAGCTCGGTCATCGAGCGCCGACGGGTGTCAGCGGGCTACTTCGAGGAGGTTCGTCGTCGCTCATTCGGCGGCTGGGGCGAGAGTACCAATTCGCCGTGCCAGCTCGAAGTCGTTCTCCGTGAGGCCGCCCTCGGAGTGGCTGGTGACCTTGACGGTCACCTCGTTCCACGTGATCTCGAGGTCGGGGTGGTGATTCATGTCCTCCGCCTCCGGCGTCAGCCGGTTCACGAAGTCCACCGAGCCCTTGAAGTCGTCCAGCTTGAAGGTGCGGCGGATCGCCTCCCCCTCACGCTCCCAGCCCTCCAGCCCACTCAGGCGCTCTTCGATTTCCTCGTCACTCAGACGTGCCATCCTCGTCTCCATGCGCATCGCTTCGCTTGTGCCATCGGCGACCGAGATGCTCTTCGCTCTAGGCCTGGGCGACCAGGTGGTCGCGGTCACCCACGAGTGTGACTACCCGCCTGGGGCCGAGCAACTCCCCCATTTGACGCGCAGCGTGATCCCGGAGGGCCTCGAGGCCGCCGAGATCGATCAAGCCGTGCGCGAGCGCACCGGGCGCGGCGAGGCGCTCTACGAGCTCGACGAGCAGGCGCTCGAGGAGCTGGACGTGCACCTGATCGTCACCCAGGCGGTGTGCGAGGTCTGCGCGGTCTCGTTCGACGACGTGCGCGCCGTGGCGGACCGCCTGCCGTCACGGCCGGAGGTGATCTCGCTCGACCCCTCCACGCTGGGCGAGGTGCTCGCCGACGTCCCGCGGCTCGCCGAGGCCGCCGTCGTCCCCGAGGCGGGCGAGGCGCTCGCCGCCGAGCTGGGCGACCGGCTGGACGCCGTCGAGCAAGCGGTCGAGGGCGCGCGCCGGCCCCGTGTGGTGGCGCTCGAATGGCTCGACCCGATCTACATCGGCGGCCACTGGGTGCCGCAGATGATCGAGCTGGCCGGCGGCGAGGACGCGCTCGGCTTCGCCGGCGAGAAGTCGCGCACCGCCGACTGGGCCGAGGTCGAGGCCGCAGCGCCGGAGGTCGTGATCTCGATGCCCTGCGGGCTCTACGCCGAGCAGGCGGCCGCCGAGACGATCCGCTGGCGCCGCCACCTGGGCCTGGTCGGGGCTCGCGTGATCGCGGTCGACGCGGCCGCCTACTTCTCGCGCCCCGGGCCGCGGCTGGTGGACGGCGTGGAGCTGCTCGGCCACCTGCTCCACCCCGAGCTGGTGCCGGCCCCGCCCACGCGGCGCTCGATCGACCTGGACCTGGAGCGCCCGGCGCCGGTCGGCTAGCTGCCGGCGACGGCGATCGAGCCGACCACGGCCGCGACGCCCAGGCCGGCGCAGAGCAGGTTGGCCGCCTGGGGCGGCACCCGCATCGTGTCGGGCAGGTCGAACAGCACCAGCGCCGCCAGCGCGCCGCCGATCAGGCCGCCGATGTGGCCGCCTATCGAGATGCCGGAGACGGTGAACGTGAGCAGCAGGTTGAGCCCGATCCAGAGGCCGAGCCCGCTCTCCATCGGGTTGATTCCCCGGTTGCGCATCACGATCACCGCGGCGCCCATCAGGCCGAAGATGCCGCCCGAGGCGCCGACCGTGAGGGAGTTGGGGTCGACCAGCAGCGCGCCGAACGAGCCCGCCAGCAGCGAGACGAAGAAGATCAGCGCGAAGCGCACGCGCCCGATCGCCGGCTCGAGCATCGTGCCGAGGATCCAGAGCGAGAACATGTTGAACAGCAGGTGGAAGAAGCCCGCGTGCAGGAAGCCGGCGGTGACGACGCGCCAGTAGTCGCCGTCCGAGACCGCCGGACCGCTGAGCGCGCCCTCCTGGAACAGCCTGCTGCCGCCGAAGCTGCTGCCGGTGGCGCTCGCGCCCCCCGCCACCTCGCCGATGAAGGCCACGACGCAGATCCCGATCAGGACGTAGGTGAGCACGGGCTCGTCGCTGGTCGAGCCGATCGTGCGCGCCCGGGTCCGCTGGCGAGCGCACTCGGGGCAGCGCATGCCGACCGGCGTGGACGTCATGCAGTCGGGGCAGATCGGCCGCTCGCAGTTCGAGCAGTGCACGCCGGTCTCGCGGCCCGGGTGGCGGTAACAGGTCTCCACCCGGTGAAAAGTAGCTGCGACTACAGGCTGACCGTCAGGAGGGGGTTCCCGGTGGGCGCGCGCGACCCGCCGCGCGGCTCCTGGGTGACCATGACCGCCTTGGCGTCGGACAGGTCGTCCGGCACCGCGACCGCCCCGCGGCCGTCGGGAGTCACCTCGAAGGTCATCTCGGGCTCGATCATCCCGTCGCGCTCGACCCAGGCCTGGTAGACCTGATCGCCCCGCGGCGAGGGCATCCCGCGGACCTCGAGGATCGCTCCGCGCTTGCCTTCGCCCTGGATCTCGAGCCTGGCGCTGGCGTCTGGAACCGCGCCCCTGTTCACGCTGGCGACCACGCTGCGGCCGCCTTCGTCGCCGCCGAGCTGGGCGATCCCGTAACCCGCCATCAGCCCCAGCAGCAGGCCGCCGGCCACCAGCACCGGGCGCAGCGATCCGCCGAGCAGGTCGCGCAGGCGCCCCCACAGCGGCCTGCGCGCCCGCTCGGACCCGGGCGCCGGCGCGGCCGCCTGGCCGCGCTCCTGCGCCTCCAGTTCGACTACCTCCATCAGCGAGCGCTTGAGGCTCGGCGGCGGCTCGACCTGCTCGACCGAGCGCGGCAGCAGGTCGGCGGCCGGGCGCAGCTGCTCGACCTCGCTGCGGCATTCGTGGCAGTCCACGAGGTGCCCCTCGAAGGCGGCGCGCTCTGAATCCGACAGCGCGCCGAGCACGTAGGCGGCCACCTCGTCCCGGTAAGTCGTGTGATCGTCCGTCATGCCAATCCCCCTGCCGCGAAGTCGGCCAGCTGATGCCGCAGCTTGTCGAGCCCCAGGCGCATCCGTCCCTTGATGGTCCCGATCGGCTCGCCGAGCAACTCCGCTATCTGACTGTGGCTGAAGCCTCCGAAATACGCCAGCTCGATCGTGCGGCGCTGATCCGCCGGCAGCGTGTCGAGCGCGCTGCGCACGGAGCGGGCCTCCTCGCGCCGCGCCGCCTCGACGTCGGTCCGCTCGGGCGCCTCCTGGCGCTCCTCGACGCCCTCGAACTGCTCGCGGCGGCGCTCGTGCACCTTCCCCTTGCGCAGCGCGTCGATGGTGCGGTTGTGAACGATCCCGAGCACCCAGGTGCGCACGCTGCCGCGCGAGGCGTCGTAGCGCAGCCGGCTGCGCCAGATCGACAGGAACGCCTCCTGCGAGATGTCCTCGGCGGTGACCCTGTCGCCGACCATCCGGTAGGCCAGCGAGAAGGCGGCTCCGCCATGGCGGTCGTAGAGCAGCTCGAACGCCCGCGGACTGCCTTCACCGACGAGTTGCATGACCTCCTCGTCGGCGAGGTTGCGGATGTCGGCTGTCACCACAGGGGTTCCTTACGCTGCGCAGGGAAAGACGGATCATCCGTCGAACCTCGCCGAGATGGAAGGGGTCCGCTCGCCGGCACAGGTCTTCGCGCTCGTGATCGGCACCACGCTGACCGTTGCAGGGATCGTGGGCTTCTTCTACAACGCGAGCTTCGGGACCGGGGACGGGACCGCCCGCGACGCGGTGCTCGGAGTGCTCGACGTCAACGGCTGGCACAACCTCTTCCACATCGCCTCCGGGGCGATCGGCCTGCTCGTGGCCGGCTCCTACGGGGGCTCGCGCGCCTACGCGCTCGGCCTGGGCGCCCTCTACCTCCTGGTGGCGCTGCTCGGCTTCCTGGCCGGCAACGGCGAGGAGATCGTCAACCTGATCCCGGTGAACACCGAGGACAACTTCCTGCACCTGCTGATCGGGGTCGCGGGAGTGGGCGGCGGGCTCGCGACGCCGGGCACGTCGCCGCCCAGCACGCAGCGGCCGGCCGTTGCGTAGGGGCCTCGTCCCGCTGATCCTGTGTGCGATCGCGATCGTCGTCGCGTTCGTCGTGGAGGGGTTGCTCGGGGTCGACCGCCACGGCGCGACGGTCCAGACGCTCACCATCGACAGCCGCGCTGTCGGCGAGCGGCTGCCGACCACAGTCGTCACGCCCGCGGCGCACTCGGACGCGCTGCTCGTCTTCCTGCACGGCCGCGGCGGTGACGAGCGCAGCGAGCTCGACGATTCCTTCTTCGGCGCGCTCGCCGAGCTCGGCCCGCGCGCGCCGATCGTCGCGCTGCCAGCCGGCGGCGACCACTCGTACTGGCACAACCGCGCCGACGGCCGCTTCGGCGACTACGTCGCCCGCGAGGTGATCCCCGCGGTGGTGCGCAACTTCCAGGCCGACCCGCGGCGCGTGGCGATCGGCGGCATCTCGATGGGCGGCTTCGGCGCCTACGACATCGCCCGCCTGCACCCCGGCCGCTTCTGCGCGGTCGCCGGACACTCGCCCGCGCTCTGGCGCACCGGCGGCGAGACCGCGCCGGGCGCCTTCGACGACGCCGAGGACTTCGCCCGCCACGATGTCGTCGGCGCGGCGCGCTCGAACCCGGACCTGTTCGGGGCGGCGCGCGTGTGGATCGATGCGGGCGACCAGGACCCGTTCGGCCCGGGCGTCGACGCCCTGGCCGGCGCGCTCGGCGTGCACGCCAAGCGGTGGCCGGGCGGCCACGAGGACAGCTACTGGAACGCGCACTGGCCCGACTACGCGCGCTTCTACGCACGCGCGCTGTCGCGCTGCAGGCACTGATCGGTTTACGCTGGTGAAGTGGCGGTGGCGAGCGCGGAGCCGATCGGGCGTGTGGAGAGGGCGTGCTGGGCATCCCCTTCGGCTGGGCGCTCGCCTGCCTGATCGCCCTCGTCCGGATCCGCCGCTGGGAGCGCGCCAACGGCCGCGAGGTGCTGTACGACCCCGGGACGGAGGACGTCCGCCCCTACGCCGGGCCGCCGCTCTAGCGGCGCAGCCGCTTCTCGATGTCGTCGGCCACGTCGCGCAGCGAGCGCTCCAGGGCCCGCAGGCCGGTCCCCTGGCGCTTCTTCTGCTGCTGACGGGCCCGCACGACCACCAGGCCGCCGGCCGCCATCGTGCCGACCACCACGGCCGCCGCCGGGCGCACCCAGTTGCGCGGGTCGCTCATCGCCGACAGCTCCCAGTCGGCCAGCTCGTCGGCGGCCGCGTCGGCCATCTCGGTCAGCCCGCGCTCGAGCCGGTCGCTCAGCGCCTCCGGGGGCTCGACCGGCGTGAACGCCAGCCTGAGCAGCTGCTCGACCCGCTCCGCGTCACTCATCGCTCGACACCTGCCTCGTCACCCGACTCCTCCTCGAGTCCCTGCTCGAGCTGCTTGATCGCTCTGTGTATCAACACCTTGGTCGCCCCTTCGGAGCGGCCCAGCGCACGCGCGATCTCGCGGTTGTCCATGTCCAGCGCGAAGCGCATGATCAGCGCCTCGCGACGATCGTCCGGCAGCTTGGAGACGCCCTGGAGCACCTCCTTGACCTCCTCGCGACCCTCGACCATCTCCTCGGTCCCGCGCGGCGCGGACAGCACCGCAGCGTCGTCGAGCTGCGTCACCGGGCGCCGCGAGCGGTCGCGGTAGTAGTTCGCCGCCAGGTTGTGCGCGATCCGGATCAGCCACGGCCGCAGCGGCCTGCCGTTCGACTCGCGCTGGGCGCGGTCGAAGTGCCGGTAGGCCTGCAGGAAGGTCTGCTCGGTCAGGTCCTCGGCGTCGTGGTGGTTGCCGATCCGGTAGTACGCGTACGAGTAGACGTCGCGCAGGTGAGCCCTGTAGAGCTCGGTGAAGTCGCGATCGAGCCGCTGCTTGTCGACGACGTCGTTCACCCATTGCGGAGCCTAACTGCGCAGCCCGCGCAGTCAGGCCGCGCGCGTCTTCCGCTTCGGGGTCGCGCTGCGCACGCTCTCGAGCCACTGCTCCGGCGACGAGTCGCCGTCGAGCACCCTGCGCAGGCCGGTCGTGATCGGTGCGTCGATGCCCTCGCGGGCGAGGGCGTCGGACAGCAGCGGGACGGTCGCGAGCGACTCCGCGGTCTGCTGCACGGTCGCCTCGACCTGGACCGGCGCCATGCCGGTGCCGACCAGCTCGCCGGCGCGCCGGTTGCGGCTGCCCTCGGCGATCGCGGTGGCCACCAGGTCGCCCGCGCCGGCCAGCCCCGCGAAGGTCTCGCTGCGGCCGCCGCTCGCGAGCGCTAGCTCGTGCACCTCCGAGAAGATCCGTCCCGCGGCCGCGCCGGCGAGATTGGCGCCCTGCGCGGCGGCAGCGGCGGAGGCGAACGCCGCGGCGTTCTTGGCGCACGCGGCCAGCTCGGCGCCGGTCACGTCGTCGGTCGTCTCGACCGTCAGGCCGCCGGCGTCGAGCACCTCGCTGAGCTGCCGGCGCAGGTCGCGGTCGCGCGTGGCGACGACCACCGCCGCGCCGACCTCGATCGCCTCGCGCGCGTGAACGGGGCCACCCAGGCTGGCGACCGCGCGGGCCCGCACCCGCTCCGAGACGTAGGCGCTCGGCGTTGTGCCGAGCGGCGGCACGAGGCCCTTGGACGCGACCAGCACGGCGCTGCGGTCGCTCACGCGCGCGCCGATCTCGCCGATCGCGGCGGGCAGGCTGCTGCAGGGCACGGCGAGCACGACCAGGTCGACGCCGCCGAACTCGATCTCGCGCACGGTCCTGGGCTCGATCGCCCCGTCGAGCGCCACGCCGGGCATGTAGGCGGAGTTCTCGCGGTCGTGGAGCAGCCGGGCGACCTGCGACGTCGTGCGGCAGCCGAGCTGCACCTCGAGGCCGGCACGGGCGAGCACCGACGAGATGGCGGTGCCCATCGAGCCGCCGCCCACCACGGCGGCGGTGCGCAGCGGGGGCAGGCCGCCGAGCCACTCCCACTGGAGCCCGACGCAGGGCCAGATGCGCTCGGTCACCTCGCCGGCCAGGAACGGCGACGGGTTGTCCACGCGCGGGTAGGTGAGCGCTGGGCCGCAACGCAGGTGCACGCGCACCGGCTTGATCTTCCAGCCGTCGCGCGCGTGCTCGGATCCGGTCACCGCGATCGGCACCACGGGCGCGCCGCTCTGGAGGGCGAGCCGCCCGACGCCGCGCTTCGGCTGCGCGAGCGAGCCCGAGCGGATGCGGGTGCCCTCCGGGAAGATCACGACCGCGTGGCCCCCCTCGAGCAGCGCGAGCGCAGTCTTCACCGACTCCTCGTCCGACTCGCCGCGGCGCACCGGGAACGCGCCCATGCAGTTGAGGAACCAGCCGATCAGCCGGTTGCGGAACAGCTCCTGCTTGGCGACGAAGAAGATCGGCCGCTTGACGGCGCAGCCGATCGCGAACGGATCGAGGAAGCTGCGGTGGTTGGCGGCGAGGATCACGCCTCCCGGGGGCACGTGCTCACGGCCCAGGCGGCGGAGGCGGAAGTAGAGCAGGATGGCCGGCTTGACCACCGCCCGGACGGGCCAGTAGACCAGCGAGTTGACCCCCCTGCGTCGCGTCCGCTCGTGGTAGAGGTCGAGCTGCTCCGGCATCGAAAGCTCTACCCAGGTCCGCAGCTCGCGTTACGCTGCGCGTTGATGGAACTGAGGAGAATCTCCAGCGGCGCGCTTGCCGGCGCCGCGGCGGCCGCCGTCTGGGCCGCGCAGCAGCCGCTCGACAAGCGGGTTTTCGGGTCCGGCTACGACGACGTGGAGCTGCTCGGCAAGCTGTTCACGCGCGACTCCGGCTGGCAGGCCGCGGGCCTCGCCGTGCACATGGCCAACGGCGCCGCGTTCGGCGCGGTGTACGCCCTGCTGCGCCCGTTCCTGCCCGGGCCGCCCCAGCTCGCGGGCGTGACCGCCGGCCTCAGCGAGCACGTGGCCCTCTGGCCGCTCGGCGCGCTCGTCGACCGCCACCACCCGGCGCGCTCGGAGCTCGAGCCGCTGTGGGGCAACCGCCGGGCGTTCGCGCAGGCCGCGTGGCGCCACGCGCTGTTCGGCCTCGTGCTCGCCGAGCTCGAGCGCCGGCTCAATCCCGAGGGCCAGTTCGAGCCGCTCGAGCAGGTGCCGGTCTCGTCCAACGGGCACGGCAACATCGAGCACGCCGCGGCGGGTGCCACGGAGGCCTAGGGCCAGAGCCCGCCGTCGGAATCGAACCGACAACCTCTTCATTACAAGTGAAGTGCTCTGCCAATTGAGCTAGGCGGGCAGGTCGTGGGGCAGGATAAACCCGACATCGACACCATCAGGGCGCGCCGCGACGAGGTCGCCGAGCGGCACGGGCCCTGGACCTCGCACGACATCCAGCTGGCCGAGGGCGTCTCGACGCGTCCCGGCGGCGCCGACCTCGACCGCCTGCGCCGCTGCCTCCAGATCGCGTCCGACGTGCTGCGGCGCCCGCTCGGCGAGCTGCGCGTGCTCGACCTCGGCGCGCTCGAGGGGCAGTACGCCGTCGAGTTCGCGGCGCACGGAGCCGAGGCGGTCGCGATCGAGGGCCGCGAGGCGAACATCGAGAAGGCCCGCGTGGCCAAGGAGGCGCTCGGGCTCGATCGGCTCGAGCTGCTCCAGGAGGACGTCCGCGCGCTCAGCCGGGATCGGCACGGAGCGTTCGACGTCGTGCTCTGCATCGGCCTCCTCTACCACCTGGACGCGGACGACGTGTTCGGGTTCCTGCGGCAGCTCGCCGACGTCTGCGACGGCGTCCTGATCCTCGACACCCACGTCGCGCTGAGGGGCGCGAGCGTGCACGAGCACGACGGCCACGAGTACCGCGGCCTGCGCTTCGCCGAGCACGATCCACGCGCCTCCGCCGCCCAGCGCGCGCGTTCGCTGTGGGCTTCGCTGGACAACCCGGAGAGCTTCTGGCCGACCCGCCCCGCCCTGCTGGCGGCGCTGATGCGCGCCGGCTTCAGCTCGGTGCTGGGCGCCGAGGTCCCAGTCGCGCGCAGCCCGCGCGACCGCGTCACGCTCGTCTGCCTCAAGGGGCAGCCGGTCACGCTGCGGTCGGCGAAGCCGCGCGGCGGCGGCACGGTCACGCTGCCCAGCGAGCAGCGCCCGCCCCGCTTCGTCAAGAACCAGAGCCGGGCGTTCCTGGCGGCCAAACGGGTCGCGCTGCGCACACTGGTGCTGCGCGACCGCCTCGCCCGGCGCGGGCGCCGAGGCGGCGCCCGGCCGAGCTGAGCGCCTAGACGGCTCCGCGGCGGCCGCCGTAGCGGCTGCCCAGCCCGAAGCCGCCGCTCGGGATGCCGGCGATCAGCACGAGGATCGCTCCGACGACGCCCACCAGCGTGGTGGTCAGCGCGGCGAGGATCACGAACACGACGACTGCAAGCACCACTGTCAACAGGATTCCGATCATCACAAGTCCTCCTCCGGGGGTCTCCCCCTCATACGGGTCGCCTGCCCGTACCCGCTAGGGGCGGATGAAAACCGGCGTCCCGAGCGGCACCTTGGCCATCAGGACGCGCAGATCGGCGTCGGCGCCGCGCAGGCAGCCGGCCGAGGCCGCAGTTCCGATCGTGGAGGGCGAATCGGTGCCGTGGATCGCCAGGCGGTTCCCGCCGGTCCACCCCGGGGGGGTGTTGGGCTGGTGTCCGCTCAGCGCCAGGACGCAGCAGCCGTAGTACGGGCCGTAGCCGCTCCCGTCGAGCTTGTCGGTGATCGCGAAGCGGCCGGCCGGCGTCTCCGAGCCGGGGCGCCCGATCGCCACCGTCATGCGGTGCACGGCGCGCCCGTTGCGGCGCAGCGTCAGCCGGTGCTCGGACAGGTCCGCGTGCAGCGACCAGCGCGTGCGCGCCGGCTCGAGCGCCGCACCGCGCTTCACCCAGGCGAGCCGGCCGTTGGGCCGCGAGCTCGACACGACGCCGAGCCAGTCACCGCGCCGAGCCGCCACCGGGACCACCTGGGGCGAGCCGAACTCGGTCGTGGGCTGCAGGCTGCCGGTCGCCGGGCCGCCCGGGGCGTCCGAGAAGGCGACCTGGCCGCGCACCGCGGCGAGCCGGAACGGCCTGGGCCCGGAGGGCTTCGGCCTGGGCGCCTCGACGGGCCGTGGCGGCAACGCTGGGCTGGAACTCGACGACCGGCGGCGGCGCGTCCGGCGGCGGGGAGCCGAGCGCGGTCTGGGCCACGAAGAACGCCGACAGCGCGGTGGCCACGAGCAGGAGGGATGGGCGAATGCGCATCCCTCATTGCGTCGGACGGCCGCCGGCGGCGCGGCAGCCTCTCCCCCCGGCCTGGACGTTCGTACTAGAGCAGCACCTGGCGCGACGCGAGATGCGCGCCGACCTTGCGCTTCACGCGCTGGAGCGCGTTGTCCACCGTCTTGGTGTCGCACTCGAGGCGCTCGGCGATCGCCTCGTAGCTGTGCCCGTCCAGGTACAGCGACAGCACGGAGCTCTCGAGCTCCGACAGCACGCTCGACAGGCAGGCGACCAGGCTGTGCAGCTCCTCGGACGAGATGACCTGGTTGACGGGGTCGTGCGCCGTCGGGCCCGGCAGCAGCTCGTCGAGCGTGGGATCGCCGTCCCCGCCGCTCGCCGCGGGGGTCTGCGAGAACGAGACGTACTCGTTGAGCGGCGTGTGCTTGTTGCGCGTAGAGGTCTTCACCGCGGTGATGATCTGCCGCGTGATGCACAGCTCCGCGAAGTTGCGGAAGCTCGACTCGCGGTCGGAGCGGTAGTCGCGGACCGCCTTGTAGAGCCCCACGAGGCCCTCCTGGATGAGATCGTCGGAGTCCCCGCCGATCAGGAAGTACGACGAGGCCTTGAGCCGCACGAAGCCGAAATAGCGCTTCACGATGCGGTCGTAGGCGTCCTTGCGCCCCTGTTTGGCGAGCGCGATCAGGTAATGGTCATCAAGCTCGACCTCACCTTGAGACTTGGCGCCGTTGTGGCGAAGCGGAGCGCCAGGCCGGCGTGCTGGCACGGGTAGCGCAGGAGACGTTGCTGAAGTTGCCATCGAATGCTCCTCTCGGGCCCAGTGCGGACCCATGAAGCTCGGTGGCGGCGTACCTCCCCTGGCGCGCCAGTTGTCTGCAGTCGTTCCCTCAAGCTCGACTACAGCCTCATTTCTGGCGCCGGAGTATGGGTTAGTTATGGATCCTTGTCAAGAGCTTGTCGGCGCGACTGCAAGATTCCGTACACGAGCGCCGACGCGGCCGTCGAGACGTTGAGCGAGTGCGACCTTGCCGGGGCTCGGCAGGAAGACGAGCTCGTCGCAGGCCTCGGCCACCCGCGGGCGCAGCCCGCGCCCCTCCGAGCCGAGCACCAGGACGACCCGCCCGCGGTAGTCGGGCCGGTGGTAGGGCACGCGGGCGTCGGCCGCGGCGCCGTAGACCCAGGCCTCGCGCTGCTTGGCCTCCCCGAGCCAGTCGGCCAGGTTGCGCACGCGCGCGATCGGCAGGTGCTCCACCGCCCCCGCCGAGGCCTTGCAGACCGCCGGCGTCACGTCCGCCGAGCGGCGCTCCGGCAGCACCACGCCCGCGCAGCCCGCGGCCTCCGCCACCCGGCAGACGGCGCCCAGGTTATGCGGGTCCTGGACCTCGTCGAGGCAGACCACGAGCGCGTCCTCGGAGTGAAGCAGCGAGTCCGCGTCCGCGTAGGGGTAGGCCTCGGCCTCCGCGCACACGCCCTGGTGGTCCGGCGACCCGCAGCGCTCCTCGAGCTCGTGCGGCTCGGCCAGCACCACGTCCACGTCGCCCAGCCAGACCTCGCGGGCGCCCCGCTCGGTCGCGTAGACGCGGTGCACCCGCCGGCGCCCGCGCAGCGCCTCGCGGACGGGATTGCGCCCGTAGACGATCACGTGCGCACGAGCCGGGGACCGTCCGCGGTGTCGCGGATCTCCCAGCCGTGGGCGGCGAGCTCGTCGCGCAGCCGGTCGGCGCGCTCGAAGTCGCGGGCGGAGCGCGCCTCCTGGCGCTCGGCGGCCAGCCGCTCGACGTCGTCGGGGGGCCGCTCGCCGTCGCCGCCCAGCAGGCTCTCCAGCCCGAAGGCGTGCAGCAGCTCGCCCAGCCGCCCGGGTCCGACGCGCTCGCCCGCGTCCAGGCGGCGGTTGGCCTCGGACACCCAGGCGAACAGCTCCGTCCGCGCCGCCGGCGTGTTGAAGTCGTCGGCCAGCGCGTCGAAGAAGCGCTCCGCGATCGCGTCCAGCTCCGGCGGGCCGGCCGCCTCGGGGTCGAGGCGGCGGACCAGCTCGCGCACCCTGTCGACCGCGCGCGCCGCGTCCGCGAGCGCGTCTTCGGTGTAGGCGACCGGCTTGCGGTAGTGCGTGCCGACCATCCACATGAGCAGCGCCTCGCGCCCGAACTGCTCGAGCGCGCCGTGCAGCAGCCGGACGTTGCCGACCGACTTGGCCATCTTCTCGTCGGCCATCTCGACCATGCCGTTGTGCATCCAGAGGCGCGCCAGGGGCTCACCGCGCGCGGCCTCCGTCTGGGCTATCTCGTTCTCGTGGTGGGGGAAGATCAGGTCCGAGCCGCCGCCGTGGACCTCGAAGTCCACGCCGAGGATCTGCTCGGCCATCGCCGAGCACTCGATGTGCCAGCCGGGCCGCCCGTCGCCCCAGGGCGACTCCCACCAGCTGTCCTCGCCCTCCTTGCGCGCCTTCCAGAGCGCGAAGTCCTGCGGCGCCTCCTTCACGTCGGCGGAGTCGTCGCCCTCGCCCTGTTGCATCTCGTCGAGCGGGCGGTTGGAGAGCTTGCCGTACCCCTCGAAGCTGGCGACCCGGAAGTAGACGTCGCCGCGAGCCTCGTACGCGTGCCCGCCCTCGATCAGCGCCTCGATCAGGGCGATGATGGCCGCGATCGTCTCGCTCGCCTTGGGCTCGCGGTCGGGCCGCCCGAGCCCGAGCGCGCCGGTGTCGGCCACGTACGCCTCGGTCATCTCGCGGGCCAGCTGCTCGCTCGGGATCCCCCGCTCGCGAGCCGCGTCGTAGATCTTGTCGTTTACGTCGGTGACGTTCGCGACGAAGGTCGCGTCGTAGCCCTCGTGCTCGAGAAAGCGCTTGAGCAGCGAGAAGACGACGTACGGGCGCGCGTTGCCGACGTGGATGCGCCCGTAGACCGTCGGCCCGCAGGCGTAGACGCCGACCCTGGGCGGATCGCGCGGCTCGAGCGTGCGCACGCTGCCGGAGAGCGTGTCTTGGAGGCGGACCTCGCGCATGTGCGCGCGAAAGGCTACGCATAATGGCGGGCATGCCCGAGCACGAGTTCCTGCTGACAGGCGAGCGGGCAGCCCTCGGCCTGCTCGACCGCCGGCACCTTCCGAAGCTGTCGGCCTGGTTCAACGATCCGGAGACGCGGCGCGGCCTCGCCCACCGCGGCCTCGTCAACGAGGAGGCCGAGGGACGCTGGTACGAGGAGGTCACCGAGGCGGCGCGCGGGCCGCGGCCGAGCACGGTCGCGTTCGCGATCCACGACGTCGCCGACGGCGAGCTGGTCGGCGTGTGCAGCCTCGAGGGCATCGACCACAACTTCCTGCGCTGCGAGTTCGGGATCTTCCTGGGGCGGCGGCGCGGCACCGGCATCGGGACCGGCGCCACCCGCTTGGCGCTGGACTGGGCCTTCACGATGCTCGGGCTGCGCAACGTGATGCTCGAGAGCTACGCCTTCAACGAACAGGCCATCCGCGCCTACGAGCGCGCCGGGTTTCGGGTGGTGGGGCGGCGGCGCGACTGCGTGCTGGCGCTCGGCCGCCGCTGGGACTCGATCCTGATGGACGCGGCAGCCGGCGACTTCGACAGCCCGCTCCAGGCGCGGCTGCTACCCGGGGAGTGAGCGCGCTCGAGTGGGTGGCTGAGGCCGCCGGCGCCGAACCCGGCCGCGTCACGCATCTGCCCGGCACGAGCTTCCACAGAAACGACGCGATCGAGCTGCCGGGAGCGGAGGCGGTCGTGTTGCGGCGCTGGGCCGGCGCCGGCTGGGAGCGCACCGACGCCGAGTTCGACGCGCGCCGGGAGGCCGCCGTCCTGCGACTGCTCGCCGACACGCCCGTCCCGGCGCCGCGCCTGCTGGCCGCCGATCTCGACGGCGAGCGCTGTGGCGTCCCGGCGCTGCTCCTCAGCCTCCTCCCCGGTCGGCCGCCCGGCGCCGGCCTCGACCCGGACGTGCTGATCGACGGCATGGCGCAGCTGGCGGAGGCGATCCACACGGTCGACGCCGCCGGCGCGTGTGCCGCGCTACCGGCGCTACGTGGCGCCGCAGCGGCTCGCAGCGCCTCGGTGGTCGCGCCGTCCCGAGCTGTGGGAGCGGGCCATCGAGGTCGCCCGCGGCACCGCGCCGGCACTGCCCGACTGCCTGATCCACCGCGATTTCCACCCGGGCAACACGCTCTGGGAGGGCGACCGGCTCACCGGCGTGGTCGACTGGTCCTACGCGTCGTGGGGGCCCGCGGCGGTCGACGCCGCCAGCCTGCGCTGGAACCTCGCGGTCGACCACGGCCCCGAGGCGGCCGCTCGGGTGCCGGGCGCACATCCGTACTGGGACGTCGTCAGCGTGCTCGACGTCGTCTGCGACGACCCGGCCGACGACGACGACGGCATCGGCGAGGCGCTCGAGCGCCACCTGGAGGTCGTGCTCGGCTAGGGCTCGACCAGGCCGCGCCGGATCGCGTAGCGCGTCAGCTCCACGCGGTCGCGCATCCCGAGCTTCTCCAGCACGTGGCTGCGGTGGTGCTCGACGGTCTTCTTGCTGATCACGAGCGTCGCGGCGATCTCGTCGCTCGAGTAGCCCTCGGCCACGAGCTTCACGATCTCGACCTCGCGCGGCGTGAGCGGGTCGGCCGGCACGGCCTCGCCGCGGCCGGCGCGGTCGAGGTAGTCGCGGATCAGCGCCGTTACCGCAGCCGGGTAGAGGAACGGCTCGCCGCGCATCGCGGCACGGCAGGCCTCGACCAGGTCGTGGTCGGCCGCGCTCTTCAGCACGTAGCCGGACGCGCCCGCCTTGAGCGCCTCGAAGAAGTACTGCTCGCTGTCGTACATCGAGAGCATCAGCGTGCGCACCTCGGGGCGACGGCGCTTGAGCTCCGCCGACGCCTGGAGGCCCGTCAGCCGCGGCATCGCGACGTCGAGCACGGCCAGGTCGACCTCCTCCGCGATGGCGAGCTCGACGGCCTCGTGGCCGTCGCTCGCCTCCGCCACCACCTCGAGGTCGGGCTCGGCGTCGAGCACCATGCGCAGCCCGCGCCTGACCATCGAGTGGTCGTCCGCGAGCAGGATGCGCGTCTTGAGCGGGACGGTCATCCGGACCCCTGCGGGAGCGGGATGTCCAGGCGCACCTCGGTGCCCTCCCCGGGCCGCGACCCGACCGTCAGGCGCCCGCCGACGTGCAGCGCGCGCTCGGACATCCCCCTGATCCCCGAGCCGGGCTCCGCCGCGCCGTCCGCCAGGCCGCGGCCGTCGTCGCGCACCGTCAGCCGCAGCGCGCCGTCGAGCTGCTGGAGCGAGAGCAGCACCTCGGAGGCGCCGGAGTGGCGCATCACGTTCGTGAGGCTCTCCTGCGCTACGCGGTAGATCGCCAGCTCCACCTCCGGGTCGAGCCGGAGCTCGCCGAGGTCGAGCCGGCGCTCCACGCGCAGGCCCTCCTGCGCGGCCACCGCCGTGGAGAGCGCCCGCAGCGCGCTCAGCAGGCCGAGGTCGTCGAGCGTCTCGGGCCGGAGCTCCCTGGCGATCCGGCGCACGTCCTCGAGGCTGTGCCTCACCGCCTCGCGCGCCTCCGGGTCGTCGAGCTGGAGCATCACCCCGGTGAGCACCTGCCCGACCTCGTCGTGCAGCTCGCGCGCGATCCGCCTGCGCTCCTCCTCCTGGGCCGCGCTGGCGATCCGGCCGCTCTCGCGCCGCTCGGTCTCGAGCCGCTCGAGCATCTCGTTGAACGCGGCGGTCAGCGACTGGACCTCCCCGTCCGCGCCGCCGATCACGACCCGCCGGCCCGGTTCGAGCGGCATCACGGAGTGCATCGTGTCGGTCAGCCGGCGCAGCGGGCGGACCACGCGGCGCAGCAGCAGCACGTTCACGGCCAGCGACACGAGGAAGCCGGTCACCAGGATGATCGACTGGGTCTGCGTAACCGGGTAGCTGATCTCGATCGGCGAGAACAGCAGCAGCAGCGTGATGATCGCTAGGACCGTCGCGTTGGCGAGAAAGGCCCGGGTTAGCAGCGACATTCGACTGCACATCTTCGCGCTCCGCGCGGGTGTGTGGGGATAGGGGCTAGCCCCCTGCCGAAGATCGGTGGGCTCCCCCATGGGCGAAAGGGCTGCCCGGAGGCACGATCTGCTCAGAAACCAGGCAAAGGAGATCACATGCCCAACGGAGTCTTTCCAGTTCCCGCCTTCCGCGACGTACCCCGCCGATCGCCGCGCCACAGCGCCGACGCGTCGCCCGCGCTGAGGCTGCGCACGCTCTGGCAGCGCGACCGGCTCGACGCCCAGCTGGCGCGCGGCGTCGACCCGACGTCCAGCCGGCTGCTCGAGCTGCGCGCCGACCAGCTGCTGGGCAAGCGCGAGCAGCTCGCCGCCGCCGTCGACGAGGTCCTGGTCCGCGCCAAGCGGCCGTTCGCGTTCACCGTCGAGGTGCAGGTGCGGCGCCGCGAGGTCGACGCCTGCGCCGACGATCTGCGAGCGCTGGCGCGCCGGCTCCGCGACGGCGCCCCGATCGACGTCCACGGCGCCGCCATGACCCAGAGCCTGCTCACCGACGGCGCCAGCCCGCTCTACCACGACGCAGGCGTGACGCTCCGGTACGCGGTCCGCGCGGCCCGGCTCGCGCTGGACCCGATGCTGACCTCGACCGTCGAGGACCTGCGCGTCGCCGCCTAGAGCGGCGGCCGGCGCTCCGGCCAGCCCAGCTCCGCCTCGAGCTGGGCTGCGACCGAGAGCAGGAGCGGCTCGCCGTCCGGCGGTCCGACCAGCTGCGCGCCCACGGGCAGGCCTCCGCTCGTGGGCGCAGCCGGCACCGAGATCGCGGGCTGCCCGGTCATGTTCCAGATACCGGTGAACGGATAGGCCCGCGCCATGCCGAACAGCGTGCGGGCCGCGCTCATCCCCTCCCACTCGGCCGCGTCGAGCGGCGGACGGGTCGAGACGGGCGTGAGCAGCACGTCGTGGTCACCGAACAGCGCGCCCAGGCGGGCCGCGTGATCGGCCTCGTCGCGCATGGCGCGGTCCAGCAGCGAGCCCGGCACCAGGCCGCCGATCCGCGCGAAGCCGCGCGTGCGCCGCTGTAGGCGCGCCGGGCGCGCCATGCGGGCCGCGTCCTGGGCGATCCCGGCCAGGTAGCGCGGAATCAGCGCGTCGGCGGCGCGCGCGTAGTGCGGGTCGGCCTCGACCACCTCGTGGCCGAGGTTGCGCAGCGCGTCCGCCACGCCGTCCAGCGACGCGCGGACGGCCTCGTCGAGCGGCACGGGCGGGAACGGCGTCTTGAACCACTTGGCCACGCGCAGGCGCCCTGGCGGGCGCGCCGCGGCGGCGGCGTAGGAGCCCTCAGGCGGCCGCGCCGCCGCCACGTCGAGCAGCAGGGCCGTGTCGGCCACCGTGCGCGTCAGGAAGCCGAGCACGCTGAGCCCGTACCAGTGCCCGTCGAGCGACTCGGGCGAGATGCGGTCGCGCTGCGGCTTGAGGCCCACTAGCCCGGAGGCCGAGGCCGGGATCCGGATCGAGCCGGCGCCGTCCGACGCCGTGGCCGCGGCGCACAGCCCGGCCGCGACCGCGGCGGCGCTGCCGCCGCTGGAGCCGCCCGGGCTGCGGTCGGTGTTCCAGGGGTTGCGCGTGATGCCGAAGGCGGGGCCCTCCGTGGACGGCATGATCGCCAGCTCGGGCAGGTTGGTCTTGCCGAGCACCACCGCGCCGGCCGCGCGCAGCCGCGAGACGAAGTCGTTGTCGCGCGGCGCCGGGCCGCCGTAGGCGGCGGTCCCGAGCCCGGTCACCTCGCCGCCGATGTCCTCGGTGTCCTTGACCGCGATCGGCACGCCCAGCAGCGGCCGGTCGTCGCCGGCGCCGCGCCGGGCGTCGGCCTGCGCGGCGTCCACCAGCGCGCGCTCGTCGAGCACCTTGCGGAAGGAGTTCAGCTCGGGATCGAGCCGCCGGATGCGATCGAGGTACAGCTCGACCAGCTCGCGCGAGGAGACCTCCCCGCGCCGGATCATGTCCGCCTGCCGGGCTGCGCCGGCGAAGGCGAGGTCGTCGCGCTCCATGACGCGCAATCTATCCCCGCTGCGCGAGCGGGCGGCCGAAATCTGCAAGACAGCGACCGCGCGTGCGGCTCAAACTGCTCCCATGAGCCCAGACCTCGAAGCCGCCCGCTCCTTCATGGCGACCCACGGCCGCCTGCTCGATCGACGCCGGCTCGAGCTGCTGCTCGACGGCGGCGACCCGGCCCCGGTGCTGGATGCGCTCGACGGATACCGCAACCCCGACGGCGGCTACGGCTTCGGCCTGGAGCCCGACCTGCGCGCGCCCGAGAGCCAGGTCGGCGGGGCCTACCACGCCTTCGAGGTGCTGGCCGAGACCGGGCCCGCCACGACGCCGCGGGCCGCCGAGCTGTGCGAGTGGCTCGCCTCGGTCACGCTGCCCGAGGGCGGCCTGCCGTTCGCTCTGCCGGTTGCCGACCCGGCCGGCTGCGCGCCCTTCTGGGCGAACGCCGACCCGACCGTCCCTTCGCTCCAGCTGAGCGCGTTCGTCGCGGCCAACGCCCATCGCACCGCGGAACACGACCCCGCCGTGGCCGCGCACCCCTGGCTTGGGCGCGTGACCGACTACTGCCTGGGCGCGATCGACGCGCTCGACGCGGCGCCGTTCGCGATCGAGCTGAACGCGTCGATCCAGCTCCTGGACGCGGTGCACGAGACCCGGCCCGAGGCCGGCGCGCTGCTCGAGCGGCTGGGCGGCTTCATCCCGCCCGACGGCCGCGTCCCCGTGACCCAGGGCGCCGAGGGCGAGACTCTGCGCGCCCTCGACTTCGCGCCCTACCCTGGTCGCCCCGCGCGCGAGCTGTTCGCCCCGGACGTGATCGACGCCGAGCTGCGAGCGCTGGCCGCCGAGCAGGAGGACGACGGCGGCTGGCGCTTCGACTTCGACAACTACTCGCCGGCGGCCGAGCTCGAGTGGCGCGGCTACGCCACGGTGAGAGCCGTCTCGATCCTCAGCAGGCGCTAGGCCAGCGTCGCGATCGCCAGGGCGGCGATCCCCTCGCCGCGCCCGACGAAGCCCATGCCCTCGCCGGTGGTGAACTTCACGTTCACGGCCGCGCTGTCCAGCTCGAGCGCCGCGGCCAGCCGCGCCCGCATCGAGTCGCGGTGGGGCGACAGCTTCGGGGCCTCGCACAACACGGTCGCGTCGACGTTGCCCACCGGGCCGGGCAGCATGGCGCGCACCGCCTCGAGCAGCTCGATCGAGTCGGCGTTGCGCCAGCGCGGGTCGTCGTCGGGGAAGTGCTGGCCGATGTCGCCGAGCCCGGCCGCTCCCAGCAGGGCGTCGATGACGGCGTGGGTGAGCACGTCCGCGTCCGACCAGCCGGCCAGTCCGCGGGCGGCGTCGGGGATCTCCACGCCGCCGAGCACGAGCGGCCGGCCCCCCTCGAGCCGATGCGAGTCCCAGCCGATGCCGGCGCGGCTCATCCGAGCGGCTCCAGGCGGTGCCCGCGCCGGTCGAAGACTGCGAGCTGCTCGACGCCGAGCCCGTCGAGCAGCTCGAGCGCCCGCTCGTACTCGTAGCCGAGCTGCTCGGGCGTGTGGGCGTCGCTGGACAGCGCCACCGGGCGCCCAGCGTCGATGCACATCTCGAGGAACGCCGGCGCGGGGTAGATCTCGGCGACCGGCTTGCGCAGCCCCGCCGTCGAGACCTCGATCGCGACGTTCGACTCCGCGATCCCGTCCATGGCGCGCTCGTAGAAGCGCCGCAGGTCGCCCTCGGGCACCGGCACCCGGCTGCCCCAGACCTTGACGAGGTCGGGGTGGGCGAGGATGTCGAACAGGCCGCTGCGCGCCGCCTCGCCGAGGGTCTCGAAGTAGCGGGCCCAGACCTTCTCGGGGTCGGCGCCGCGCCAGATGTTCCAGGGCTCCCAGTCCGGATAGCCGTGGAAGTCGACTGCGTCGTCGCGCAGGAAGTGAACGGAGCCGACCACGTAGTCCCAGTCGCGCCCGTCGAGCAGGTTGGCGAGCCGGTCCTCGCGGCCGGGCAGGAAGTCCGCCTCGATTCCCACCTTGAGCCCGGACTCTCTCAGGAAGTCGACGTACTCGTCCACGTCGTCGGCCGCCCAGTGGCGATACCAGGGGTGGGTCCAGACGTCGAGCGACTGGACGAAGCGGTGCACGTGCTCCGCCACGCCGAGCTCCTCGATGCCGCGTTCGCCCGCGGACTCGCGGTAGCGGTCGACGTTGGCCGGGGTGAAGTAGCGGCCCGCGGGCGAGTCGTCCTCGTCGGGGCGCAGGTGCACGTGGTAATCGGTCAGCACAGCGCGGCCTCCGCGCGGGCGAGGTCGGCCTCGGTGGTCACCTTGAAGTTCTCCGGGGACGCCTCGACCACCCTCACGGTCCCGCCGGCGGTCTCGACGAGCGAGGCGTCGTCGGTCGCGGCCGCCAGCGCGGCGTCGTCCACGTCGAGCGCTCGCCGCAGCGAGTCGGCGCGGAACACCTGCGGCGTCTGGACGGCCCAGAGCCGGGAGCGGTCGAGCGTGCGCATCACCGTCCCGTCGGGATAGGCCTCCTTGACCGTGTCGGTCACCGGCGCGGCCGCGATCGCGCCGTCCACGCCCATCAGGGCGCCGACGCAGGCCTCGACCAGCTCGCGCGTGACGAACGGCCTGGCCGCATCGTGGATGACCGCCGTGCGCGCCTCGGGGGCGGCGGCGAGCGCGTTGCGAACCGAGGCGGACCGGCACGGCCCGCCCTCGACCCAGCCCTCGCGCAGCCAGCCCGGACGGGGCCGCCACGACCACGCGGTCGCAGACGGCCTCGAGCACCTCGAGGCTCCAGTCGATCAGCGGACGGCCGGCACAAACGACGAACGCCTTGGGCCGGTCGGCTCCAAGGCGTTCGCCGCTGCCGCCGGCGGGAATGATCCCGACCAGCGACACGAATATCCGGCCCTACGCGGTCGCGGCGGCGCCGTTGCGACTGGTGTGGGCGTCGACGATCAGCTCCTCCAGATGCGACTCGGCCTCGTCCTCCTCCATGTCGAGCACGTACATCAGCTCGGAGGCGAGGATCTTCTTGGCCCGGGTGTACATCTGCTTCTCGCCGGTCGAGAGACCCTTCTCCTGCTCGCGAATGGCGAGGTTGCGAACGACCTCGGCGAGCTCGAAGACATCACCGGTCTTGATCTTCTCGCGGTTGTGCTTGAAGCGCCGGTTCCAGTTCTTGGGCATCTGGCTGACGTCGTCGCGGAGGATCGACAACACCTTCTTTACGTCGTCCTCCCCGATCACGCGCCGCAGGCCCGCCTTGTCGGCGTTACAGCACGGGACCATGACGGTCATGTCGTTGTGAAGGATCTTGATGGTCAGGTACTCGCGCTTCTCGCCGAGCACCTCCTTCATCTCCTTCTTCAGGACCTTGCCCGCCCCATGATGGGGATAGACGACCTGGTCGCCGATTTCGTAGACGGCCGGCTCGCGGTCGACTTCGATCTCGAGGTCCTCGATATCGAGCTCCGACTCCATCACTGCGTCGCTAATGGTGTCCCTCCTACGGGGTATTCAGGTTTGCAGGTAGCGGTCCACGAGATTGATCTCCTGCAGTCGGCGAAGGCCCTCGCGGATGTCCTTCGCGCGCATGTCGCCAACCCCCTCGACGGACTCCAGCTCTGGGTCCGAGGCGGCGAGGATCTCGTCCAGCCCGGTGAACTCGCTCACGATCGACTGAACCACCATCTTGGGAATGCGCGGGATGCGCCCCAGGATGCGGTAGCCGCGCGGCGAGGCGGGATGGTCGAGGGTGTTCAGCTTGCGGTCGTAGCCGAGCAGCTCGGCCAGCCGACCGAAGTCGAGCAGGTCTTGGTGCGGCAGCCTGGCGAGCGAGTCCAGCACCATCGCGAACCCCTCCTCCGAGGGCTCCAGGATGTAGTCGCGCGCCAGGGCCGACTTGTCGGCAGCGACCCCGACCATGGTCTCCTCGAGCTGCATCTCGATCAGGCGTCCCTCGGCGCCCAGCTCGACGATGTAGCGCTCGATCTCCACGGCCATGCGGGTGACGAGCTCGGCGCGCTGCAGCACGGTCAGCACGTCGTGCAGGGTGACCCCGCCCTCGAACTCCAGGGCGGTCAGCCGCGTCGAGACCTGGTCGAGGCGGCTGCGGTACTTGTCGAGCGTCGCCAGGGCCTGGTTGGCCTTCGCGAGCACGACGGGGATGTCCTCGAGGATGTACTTCGCACCGTCGAGGTAGAGCGAGACGACGCTGCGGGCCGCCGAGATGGCGATCACGAGCGCGTCCGTCTGCTTCGAGACGCGCTCTGCCGTGCGGTGGCGGGTGCCGGTCTCCAGCGACAGGATCGTGGGGTCCGGCATCAGCTGCACGTTCGCCCACAGGATCTTGGTGCCGTTGGAGGCGAGCACGATCGCGCCGTCCATCTTCGCCAGCTGGTAGAGCATCGCTGGCGTGTAGTCGACGTCGAGCTTGACGCCGCCCGACAGCAGGAAGCTGAGCTCCTCCGACTCCCCGATGCAGATCAGGGCGCCGGTTCGGCCCTGGACGATGTTGTCGAGACCTTCCCGCACTGCCGTGCCGGGGGCCACCATCTCCAGGGCGCGTACGAGCCTTGGTTCCTGCCGGGCTTCTAGCTCTGTTACTTCATCCCCGGCATACGGCATTGGACCCATTCTACGGGAAACGCTGCGCGAATGCGTGCGTTTTGGCTTTGAGCAGCGGTTTTTGGGCCGCTAGGCCGCCTTGGCCCTGGCGGCGCCCGCCCCGCGCAGCGCGTCGCGCAGGGTGCGCGTTCGCCCGCCGGGGCGGACCACGCTGGTGAGCCCGAACTTGGCCGCCTCGGCCATCCTGCGGTCGGCGTGCGCGACGTGACGCAGCTCGCCCGTCAGGCCGAGCTCGCCGAACGCCGCGAGCGGCTTGTCCTGGGTCAGCTCGACGCCCTTGGCGGCGGAGGCGAGGGCAAGCGCGATCGCGAGGTCGGCGCCCGGCTCGTCCACGCGGACACCCCCGGCGACCGACACGAACACGTCGCTGGAACCCAGCCCGATCCCACCGTGCCGCGACAGGACGGCCAGCACCAGCGCAAGCCGGTTGCGGTCGACGCCGTTGGCGACCCGCCGCGGCGGCACCAGCTCGCTGGGCGCCACCAGCGCCTGGACCTCCACCAGCAGCGGTCGCGAGCCCTCCATCGCGCACAGCACGACCGACCCCGGCGCGCGCGTGGCCTCGCTCACGAAGCGCTGCGAGGCGTCCTCGACCTCGACCAGGCCGCGCTCGGCCATCTCGAAGACGCCGACCTCGTTGGTCGAGCCGAAGCGGTTCTTGAGCGCGCGCAGCGTGCGATAGGTGCGCTCGCGCTCGCCCTCGAAGGAGAGCACGCAGTCGACCAGGTGCTCCAGCACGCGCGGCCCGGCCAGTGAGCCCTCCTTGGTCACGTGGCCGACCAGCAGCGTGGCGATGTCGAGCTCCTTCGCGACGCGCATGATGCGCCCGGCGACCTCGCGCACCTGCCCCACCGACCCCGGGGCGCCGGTCAGGGCGGGGTCGTAGAGCACCTGCACGGAGTCGATCACGCAGACCTCGGGGCGCTCCGCCTCGAGCGTCGCCAGCACGGCTTCGAGGTCCGTCTCGGCGACGATCGGGACGGTCAGCGCGGCCCTGCCGAGGCGCTCGGCGCGCAGCTTGACCTGGGCCGCCGACTCCTCGCCGGAGACGTACAGCACGCGCCGACCGCCGGCGGCCAGGTGGCCGAGCGCCCCGCTCGTGAGCGTCGACTTGCCGATGCCCGGCGAGCCGCCGATCAGGACGAGCGAGCCCGGTACGAGCCCGCCGCCGAGCACGCGGTCGAGCTCGCCGATCCCGGTCGAGAGCCGGTCCACCGCCGGGGCCTGCACGTCGGACAGGGCGACCGGCTTGAGCGCGCGCGCCGAGCGCCTGCCACCGGCGCGAAGCGCCGCCGCGCGCCGGCGGCGCCGCCCGCGCCTCCTCGGCGAGCGTGTTCCACTCGCCGCAGCCGGGACAGCGGCCGTGCCACTTGGGGCTCTCGTGCCCGCACGAGCTGCAGCTGAAGACGGTGGCCGAACGCGCCATGCACCGACCCTAAGTCGCGCGGCGGATGACTTCGCCCCTGCGCAGGCTTTTGCAATCCGTCCGGGCCGCGCGGTTGCATCGGTCGTTCGTGGATTTGCTCGACCAACCCGTGGCGGGCGCCGAGTTTCTCGCCGTCGACACCGAGACCAACGGGCTTGGCAGCCGACCTCTGCGAGCTGACCGAGGTCGGGGCCGTGCTGGTCGGCGGAGGCGAGCTCCACGACACATTCGACTCGCTGGTGCGGACGGAACGGCCGCTGTCGCGCGGGATCCAGCGCTTCACCGGGATCACGCAGGCGATGGTCGACGGCGCGCCCGCCCCGCGCGACGTGCTCGAGGAGGTGGGCGAGCTGCTGCGCGGCCGGGTGATGGTCGCCCACTCCGCGAGCTTCGACCGGCGCGTCCTGCGCGCCGCGTTCGAGCGCTGCGGCCTCGACTGGCCCAGGCCCCCGGTCCTCTGCACCGTCCAGCTCGCGCGCCGCTTCGCGCCGCTGTCGCAGCGACGCGCGCTGGCGCCGCTCGCCGACTCGCTCGGGATCGAGGTCACCGAGGTCCACCGCGCGCTGCCCGACGCCCTCACCTGCGCGCGCGTGCTGTGCGCCCTGTTCCCGCGGCTGTGCGCCAACGCGGCGACGATCGGCGAGGCGCTGGAGGCGCTCAAGACGCGCCGCCGCGCGCGCAAGACCGAGCCCGCCGAGCGGATCCCGCCCTCCGAGCGGCCGGACCTCTCCACCCTCCCCGACGACCCCGGCGTGTACATCTTCCGCGACGACCGCGGCAAGCCCGTCTACGTGGGCAAGTCGGTGTCGCTGCGCTCGCGGGCGCGGGCGCACTTCTGCGCCCCTGCGGGCTGGACCGAGCGCGCGGAGATCGTCGACTACCGGCCCACCAACTCGGAGCTGGGCGCGCTCGTGCTCGAGAATCGGCTGATCAAGCAGTGGAAGCCGGCCGGCAACAAGAAGCTGAAGCGCACCGACCGGTACTGCTACCTGCGCTGCCGGCTCGACATCCCCTATCCGGTGCTCGAGGTCGCCTCGGAGCCCGCGCCCGGCCACGCCGTCAACGTGGGCCCGCTCGGCTCCCGCACGCTCGCGCAGGAGCTCGTCGACCAGCTCACCTCGCTGTACCGGCTGCGCCACTGCGGGCGCAGCCTCAAGACGCGCGAGCACCCGTCGGTCTACGGCCAGATGGGCCGCTGCGCGTCGCCGTGCCTGGGCGACCTCGACCCGAACGCCTACCGCCGCCAGGTCGACCTCGCGCTCGCCCATTTCGAGCGCCCCGGCGCGGGCGAGACGCTGCTGCGCGAGCTCGACACGCGCATGCGCGAGGCGTCGGACGACCGCCGCTTCGAGCGGGCCGCGGCGCTGCTGCGCCGGCGCGAGCGGCTGGCCTGGGTGCTGGAGCGACTGGAGGGCGTCCTGCGGGCAACCCACGCGGCGCCGCGGCTGGCGCTCGCCCGGCACCCCGTCAAGGAGCGCTGGGACGCGTTCTGGCTGGTGCGCGGCCGGCTGGTCGACTGGGGGGCGCTGCCGTCGCACTCGGAGCTGCTGGAGCGCACCCACACCGCGCTCGCGCGCTCTCCGGGCAGCGCCGTGGTCCCGGCGGACGAGATCGACGAGATCCGCATCGTCGCGAGCTGGGTGGCCGACGGCGAGCTGCCCGAGCTCGCGCTCGACCCCGACCCCGGCGAGGGCGCTCTGCTCGGCTTCGTCGAGCGGGCCACGGCTCCGCCCGCGCCTGCTCGGCAGCTCGCCTGAGGTCGTGAGCTCGAACGTCGAGATCGTGCGCGACGCCTTGGAGGCGTTTGGGCGCGGAGACGTCGAGCGCGCGCTGCAGTTCGCGGACCCGTCCATCGAGTGCCGCCGCGTTCCCCCGCTGCCGGATCCGCAGATCTATCGCGGCGTCGAGGGCGTGCTTCAGATGTACGCCGACTGGACTGCCGACTTCGACGACTTCGAGATGACGCCGCTCGAGTTCCTGGAGGTCGGCGACTGGGTGCTCTGCGACATGATCCAGCGCGGACGCGGTAGGGCGAGCGGGGTCCCGATCGACGGCCGTTTCTGGCTCGCCTGGAAGCTCGTCGGCGGCAAGGCGGTGCGCCAGTACGCCTATCTGACGAAGGAGCAGGCGCTGGCCGAGGTCAGCCCGGCTTTCTGACGGCCCGCTCGGGAGCGTCGAATCCGACGTCCCTGTGACTCGAGTCGCAGAACGGCTTGGTGTTCGAGTGACCACAGCGGCACAGGACGATCGTCTCGCCGCGATTGCCGAGGTCGTACTCGTTGTCGTCGGCGTCGATCAGCCTGATCGGACCGGTCACCTTGTAGGGACCGTTGTGGCGGACCTTGATCACGACTCGCTCCATAGCCGTCATTGTCCCGCACATGCAACGGGTCGCCCGGCTCGACCACGCCGAGGTGCGCGAGGTGGTGCCTTCGCATCACTGCGTCGTGCGCTTCCGCCAGCGGCGCCCGGTGCGCGACCGCGGCGGCGACGCGGTCGCCGACGCCCTGATCTCGGCGCTCGAGCACGCGCACGTGACGCGCTGGCCGCCGGCGTGGGCGATCAACGACCGCGACACCGAGCTCTGGGCGGTGTCCGACGAGCTGGCGTTCCCCCTGGAGCGCTCCGGTTCGCCCGGCCGCTACGTGGCGACAACCTGCCTGTCGCGCTAGCTGCGGTTCCCACTTGCTGTGAGGTGCTGAGCGGTAGATACTCGCTTTGCGATGGGACTCGCGGGACGGGCTATGGGGGTGGCTGCGGTCGGCTTTGCCGTGCTCGCCACGCCGGCGCTGGGAGCGACCGGCGACCTCGACAAGAGCTTCGGCGGCGACGGCGTTGTGACCATCGACTGGGGCAGCCCGGCAACCGAGCGCGGCCAGGACTTGGCGCTTGCCTCGGACGGGCGGATCGTCGTATTGGGGCAAACCGGCACGGCCCAACCAGGTGCCATCGACTACGACTTCGCATTCGCCCGCTTGCGCTCGAACGGTGACCTGGACGGCACCTTCGGCTCCGGCGGGTTGAGCAGGATCACCCGAACGGGCCAGGAGTCGCCCAGGGCGCTCGCGCTCCAGCCCGACGGCAGGATCGTCGCCGCGGGCTCCAACTCCACCGAGGGCCGCGCGGAGGTGGTGCGGCTCCTAGACGGCGGAACGCCTGATCCCAGCCTCGGCGTCAACGGGGTGCTCACGATCGAGTACGGGGGCAGCGACTACGGCCAGGACGTGACCACGCAACCCGACAACAAGGTCTTGATCGCGGGCCGGGGCGGAATGACGAACAGCGCGACGCTGACTCGCCTGGCGGCGCCCAACTGGCTGCCCGATCCGCAGTTCAACGGCGGAGGTACCGCCTTCGTCGAGCTCGGAGCGACGATCGAGACCGCCGAGGCGGTGGCCGTCCAGCTCGACGGAAAGGTCGTAATCGCCGGGTCGACCGGCACCAGCGTCCTGGTCGCTCGCTTTACCCCCAGCGGTGCCCCGGACCCCGACTTCGGCACGGGTGGGCGCGTGACCCTCGGGAGCGTCTTCGGCACGTCTGCGCAGGACGTGGCCGTCCAGCAGGACGGGAAGATCGTGCTGGCCACGAGCGGAGGCAGCGGGACGACGGTGGGCCGACTCGGCGCAGACGGAAAGCCGGACACGAGCTTCGACGACGACGGAGTCGCAGCGGTCAACTTCAGCGCGACGGCGAGCGCCGACGCGTTGGCACTTCAGGCTGACGGCAAGGTCGTCGTCGCCGCGAGCGCGCTCGACTCCGGGTTCGTCGCCCGCCTCCAGCCCAGCGGGCTGCCCGACGCCACGTTCCATGGGAGCGGCAAGGTGGAGATTCCGGAGATGGCCGGACTGACTGGGGTCGCGATCCAACCCGACGGCGGGATCGTGGTGACCGGCGGAGACAGCCGCTACAGCGAGTTGGCGACGGTCGCCCGGCTAGAGGGAGACTCGCCAGGCGTGGGTGGCAGCCCCGGGAGCGGCGGACCGAACGGTGGTCCGACCGCCAAGGTGCCCCGCTGCGCCGGTCGCAAGGCCACGATCGTCGGCACCAAGCGCGCGAACAAGCTCAAGGGCACGCGCCGCGCCGACGTGATCGTCGCGCTGGGCGGCAACGACAAGGTCGACGGCGGGCGCGGCAACGACCTGATCTGCGCCGGCGACGGCAACGACTCCCTCAAGGGCGGGCCGGGCAACGACCGCCTCTACGGCCAGAACGGCAAGGACAAGGAAGCGGGCGGCGACGGCAACGACCGGCTCGACGGCGGCAGCGGCAACGACAGCCTCAGCGGCGACGCCGGCAAGGACAACCTCGCCGGCGGCAGCGGCAAGGACCGCCTCGGCGGCGGAGGCGGCCGCGACAACTGCAACGGCGGCTCCGGCAAGGACCGAGCCAGCTGCGAACGCGAGCGGGGCGTGTAGCCCTGCGGCGCCTACCGCTCGCCTGGTCGCTCGCGCTCGGGCTGCTGCTGACCGCGGTCGCCGTCGCGCAGGCGACGCCCGGCGAGTTCGACACGACCTTTGACACCGACGGCGTTAGGACGGTCGACGCCACCCCCGCCGACTTCGGCCGCGACATCCTCGTCCAGCCCGACGGGCGGATCGTTCAAGCCGGTTCGACCGGTGGCGACTCTCTGGTGAGCCGGTTCCTCCCCAACGGGTCGCTGGACGAAGGCTTCGGCGTGGGATACAGGCTGTTCCCCGGCGGTGGCACCGGCCAGGGCGTGGCGCGTGCCCCGAATGGCGACCTGATCGTGGCCGGCACGGTGCTGGCCGGCGCCGCCTACAACATCACGGTGCTGCGCATCCGCCCCAACGGCACGCTCGACCCCGCGTTCGGCACCGCCGGCATCAAGACGATCGACTACGGCGGCAGCGAGACCGCGACGGACGTCCTCGTCCAGCCCGACGGCAAGATCGTGGTGTCCGGCTACACCGACACCGACGAGCTGGTGGTCCGCCTGAACGCAAGCGGGACCCCGGACACAGGCTTCGACGTGGACGGGAAGGTGACCTTGCCGTTCGGCGCTGCCGCCTACGGCAATGCGGTGGCGCTCGCCGCGGACGGCAAGATCGTGGTGGGGGGCTACGTCTACGACGCCGACGACCCCGACTTGACCGCCGTCCGGCTGCTGGCCAACGGCACGCCCGATCCCTCCTTCGACGGCGACGGCCTGAAGCGAATCGACCCGGGGACGCTCGACTACGGCTCGGACGTCCTGGTCCAGCCCGACGGCAAGATCCTGGTGACCGGCACCTCCGACGCGCAGTTCCTGGCGGTTCGCCTGACCGGCGGCGGGGCGCTCGACCAGAGCTTCGACGGCGACGGCTTCGTCAAGGCGGGCCCCAACGCCGCCGCATCCCTCGGTGCGGTGCTGCAGGCGAACGGCAAGATCCTCCTGTCCGGCCAGGTCGTGGACGGCACCCAACAGTCGCTGGTGGTGAGGCTGCAGCCGGGCGGGACCCTCGACACCACCTTCAGCTTCGATGGGCAGCAGCGCGTCAGCCTGCCCAGCTCGACCGCCGAGGCCGTGGCGCTGCAGACCGATGGACGGATCTTGCTCGGTGGCACGACGACGGCCGCGGGCAACGTGGACGTCTGGGTCGCGCGGCTCGAGGGCGACCCCCCGGAGATCGGCGGAGGGCCGGCGCCCGGCCAGCCCAGCTCGCCCGGCGGTGGCGGCTCCGGCGGCAGGCCAGGGCGCGAAGGTGCCGCGCTGCGCCGGGCAAGCGCGCCACGATCGTCGGGACCAACCGCGCCAACAAGCTCAAGGGCACCCGCCGCAACGACGTCATCGTCGCGCTCGGCGGCAACGACAAGATCGACGGCGGCCGCGGCAACGACCTCATCTGCGCCGGCGACGGCAACGACTCCCTCAAGGGCTCGGCCGGCAGCGACCGCCTCTACGGCCAGAACGGCAAGGACACCGAGGCCGGCGGCGCCGGCAACGACAAGCTCGACGGCGGCGCAGGCAACGACCGCCTCAGCGGCGACGCCGGCAAGGACAACCTCGCCGGCGGCAGCGGCAAGGACCGCCTCGGCGGCGGAGGCGGCCGCGACAACTGCAACGGCGGATCCGGCAAGGACCGAGCCACCTGTGAGCGCGGCGGCTAACGGGCCCGCCGTAGCGCGGCGCCCCTGGCGGTGCGGGCGCCAAGCCGCGCCGGCATCGCCCTGTGTGGGCTGAGCCTGCGGCGCTACTCGGGCTCGGACTCGCCCTCGGGCGCCGGCGGTGCGTCCGGGATCTCCGGCAGCACCTCGGGCTCGTCGGGCAGGTCGTCGCCGCCGCTCTCCGAGGACGGGTCCGTCGAGGAGCCCTCCTCGCGGGCGTCGCCCTGGGCGCCGACGCCGACCGTCTCGCGCTTGCGCTCCTTGGGCTTCGTGATCGAGATCGTGACGTCCCGCTCGTCGTCCTCGGGCGCCTTGTCCACCTCGACCGTCGAGCCGGGCGGCATGCTCTGCGACAGCACCTCGTCCGCCAGCGGGTCCTCGATGTAGCGCTGGATCGCCCGGCGCAGCGGGCGGGCGCCCATCGACGGGTCCCAGCCCTTCTCGACCAGCAGGTCGGCCGCTCCCTCGGACAGGTTGAGCGACAGCTCGCGCTCGGCCAGCGACTCGCGGATCCGCTTCAGCAGCAGCTCCACGATCGAGGAGATCTCGTCCTTCGTGAGCTTGTGGAAGACGATGACCTCGTCGATGCGGTTGATGAACTCGGGCCGGAAGACCTTCTTCAGCTCGCCCATGATCCGGTTCTTCATGTCGTCGTACGAGAGCCCTGTCTCGTCGCCGACCGTGAACCCGATGCCGGTGTTCTTCGCGATCTCCGACGCCCCGATGTTCGAGGTCATGATCACGATCGCGTTGCGGAAGTCGACCGTGCGCCCCTGGGCGTCGGTCAGGCGACCGTCCTCGAGGATCTGAAGCAGGATGTTGAAGACGTCCGGGTGCGCCTTCTCGATCTCGTCGAGCAGGAGCACGCTGTACGGCTTGCGCCGCACGGCCTCTGTGAGCTGACCGCCCTCGTCGTAGCCGATGTAGCCCGGGGGCGACCCGACCAGCCGCGACACGGAGTGCTTCTCCATGTACTCCGACATGTCGATGCGCACCATCGCGTCCTCGTCGCCGAACAGGAACTCGGCGAGCGTGCGGCCCAGCTCGGTCTTCCCGACGCCTGACGGGCCGAGGAAGATGAACGAGCCGGTCGGGCGCTTGGGGTCCTTGAGCCCGGCGCGGGAGCGGCGGATCGCCTTCGAGACGGCCTCGATGGCGGCGTGCTGGCCGATGACGCGCTTGTGGAGCTCCTCCTCCATGCGCATCAGCTTCTGGGTCTCGGCCTCTGTCAGCTTGAAGACCGGGATGCCGGTCCACATCGAGACGATGTCGGCGATCTCCTCCTCGCCGATCTCGGGACGCTCGCCGGACTCGCCGGAGCGCCACTGCTCCTCGAGCTCGCGCTTCTTGTTGGTGAGCTGGCGCTCCTTGTCGCGCAGGTTCGCGGCCTTCTCGAACTCCTGCGCCTCGATGGCGGCCTCCTTGTCGCGCCGCGTCGTCTCGATGTCCTCCTCGAGGTCGCGGTAGACGGGGGGCGCGGTCATCGACTTGATGCGGGCACGCGAGGCGGCCTCGTCGATCAGGTCGATCGCCTTGTCGGGCAGGAAGCGATCCGAGATGTAGCGGTCGGCCAGCTCAGCCGCCGCGGCCAGCGCCTCGTCGGTGATGCCGACGCGGTGGTGCTGCTCGTAGCGGTCGCGCAGGCCGCGCAGGATCTGGACCGTGTCCTCGGTGGAGGGCTGGTCCACGCGGATCTGCTGGAAGCGGCGCTCGAGCGCGGAGTCGCGCTCCAGGTACTTGCGGTACTCGTCGAGCGTGGTCGCGCCGATCGTCTGCAGCTCGCCGCGCGCCAGCGCCGGCTTGAGGATGCTGGCGGCGTCGATCGCGCCCTCGGCGGCACCCGCGCCGACGAGGTTGTGCAGCTCGTCGATGAACAGGATGATGTCGCCGCGCTGGGTGATCTCCTTCATCACCTTCTTGAGGCGCTCCTCGAACTCGCCGCGGTACTTCGAGCCCGCGACCAGCGCGGCCAGGTCGAGCGTGTAGATCTGCTTGTTCTTGAGCAGCTCCGGCACCTCGCCGTTGGTGATCAGCTGGGCGAGGCCCTCGACCACCGCGGTCTTGCCGACGCCCGGCTCGCCGATCAGCACGGGGTTGTTCTTCTGGCGGCGCGAGAGGATCTGCATGATCCGCTCGATCTCGGTCTCGCGGCCCACGACCGGGTCGAGCTTGCCCTCGGCGGCCAGCTTGGTCAGGTTGCGGCCGAACTGGTCGAGCAGCTTCGAGGACTTCTTGCCCTCGCCCTGGGCGCCGGCGGCTGCGCCGGCGCGGCCCTGGCGGCCACCGGGGCCGGACAGCATGCGGATGACCTCGTTGCGGATCTTCTCGGAGTCGGCGTCGAAGTCGAGCAGGATGCGGGCCGCGACGCCCTCGTTCTCGCGCACCAGCCCGAGCAGGATGTGCTCGGTGCCGATGTAGTTGTGGCCAAGGCTGAGCGCCTCGCGCAGGGCGAGCTCGAGCACCTTCTTGGCGCGCGGGGTGAACGGGATCTGGCCGGAGGTGACCTCCTCGCCGGAGCCCACGATGCGGACCACCTGAGCGCGCACGCGCTCGACGGTGATGTCGAGCGACTCCAGAACGCGGGCAGCAAGTCCCTCCTCCTCGCGCAGCAAGCCGAGGAGGATGTGCTCGGTACCGATGTAGTTGTGCTTGAGGATGCGGGCCTCTTCTTGGGCTAGTACCACCACCTGCCGGGCCCGTTCGGTGAAGCGCTCAAACACTGCATGTGCCTATCTGTCGGGAACGTCGCGGTCGGTTACCCGTCCTTCCCCCAAAGATCGGCAGCTACGCCGGATCGGATGAGGGCCATCGTGGGATTCCGGCCCGTGGGCCTACTCTACCAACGGCCCCACATGCCAATCCCGCCTTAATGCTCGCGTAAATGCCGTCCGAGTAGGTGGGTATAGGGGGGTTTTCTGCGAGCGCTTTCGACATGCCTGCTAGTGGCCGTTTTTCTCGTCTGCGGGGGCGTCTCCGGCTGCGGCGGAGGGGACGAGCCGGACACGAACGGATTCGCCCAGGGCTACAACGCTTCGATCCAGCGGCTGGCGGCCGTGAACCGCCAGCTGGCGGCCCTGGACGTGTCCACGAAGTCCAGCCGAGCGATCGCCCGGCAGTTCGACCGCTTCGGGGCCGCGCTCGAGAGCACGCGGGCCGAGCTGGGCCGCCTGAACCCGCCCGCCTCGGCGCGGAGGGAGTTCAAGGCGCTGCTGGCGGCGCTCGACGACGGCGTGGCGGCGAGCCACCGGGCGGCCCGCGCGGCGAGGCAGATCCAGCCGGCGCGGCAGCGGCGCGCGGTGCGGCAGCTGCGCGGCGCGGCACAGGAGGTCGACGCGGCTCAGGACGCGCTGGGCCGGGCGGTCTCGGCGGGGTGAGCTCCGCGCGGCGGCGGTGAGCTCCGCGCGGCGCGCTTCTTGGCGTCCGGTGCGCTGGCCGAACGGCAGCGATAAGGGCGGTTGGGCTCGGGCGCCGCGGCGCCCGTCCGAGGGGGGTCCCTGAAGAAACGTCGCTATACGGGACGTTTCTTCAGGGACCCCTTCCCGAGGGCCGCGCTGACGCCGCCGCGGCCTAGTTGCGCAGCGCCGGGAACAGCACCACGTCGCGGATCGTCTCGCGGCCGCTCAGGATCATCACCAGGCGGTCGATGCCGATGCCGATCCCGCCCGTCGGCGGCATGCCCTGCTCCAGGGCGGCGATGTAGTCCTCGTCGAAGGGCTGGGTCTCCTCGTCGCCCGCGGCCTGGTCGGCGCGCTGCTGCTCGAAGCGGGCGCGCTGCTCGTCCGGGTCGTTCAGCTCCGTGAAGGCGTTCGCGAACTCGATGCCGGCGGCGAAGCACTCGAAGCGCTCGACCAGGCCGGCCTCGCTGCGGTGGTCCTTCGCGAAGGGCGAGAGCTCCTTCGGGTAGTCGAGGATGAACGTCGGGTCGCGCAGGTCGGGCTCGACGTGCTTGGACAGCAGCGTGTCCACCCGCTTGGCCCAGGTCCCCTCGCCCGGCAGCTCCTCGGCGGTGGCGATGTCGACGCCGGTCTCCTCCTTGATCGCGTCGCGCAGCGTGATCCGCCGCCACGGCGGCGTGAAGTCGATCGGGCCCTCGTAGCCGACCTCGGTCGCCACGTGGTGGACGAGCTCCTCCAGCCGCGCCGCGATGTCCTGGTAGTCCGCGTAGGCCTCGTACCACTCGAGCATCGTGAACTCGGGGTTGTGCTTCGGCGAGAGCCCCTCGTTGCGGAAGTCCTTGCCGATCTCGTAGACCCGCTCCAGCCCGCCGACGATCAGGCGCTTGAGGTAGAGCTCGTCCGCGATCCGCAGGAAGAAATCCCGGTCCAGGGCGTTGTAATGGGTTGTGAAGGGACGGGCGAGCGCGCCGCCGTAGAGCGGCTGCAGGATCGGCGTCTCGACCTCGAGGAAGCCGCGCCCGTCGAGCCAGTTGCGGACCGCGCGCACGACCTGTCGAGCGCAGGATGAACAGCTGGCGCGACTCCTCGTTGGCGAGCAGGTCTAGCTCCCGGTGGCGGTAGCGCGTCTCGACGTCCTGGATTCCGTAGTACTCCTTCGGCACCCCCCTCAGGCTCTTGGCCAGCAGCTTCCACTCGGTGACGAGCAGCGTGAGCTCGCCTCGCCGTGACTTGAACGCCGTGCCGTCCACGCCGATCAGGTCGCCGACATCGAGTGAAGTCAGGAGGTCGAAGGATTCGCCCCCCAGGACGTCGCGCTTGGCCTGGAGCTGGAGCTTGCCCGAGCGGTCGACCAGGTCGATGAACGCGGCGCCGCCGTGCCCGCGCCGGGCCGTCATCCGGCCGGCCACGCGGTAGGCGGCGTCGGTCTCCTCGCCGGGTTCGAGGTCGTCGTGGCCGGCGTGCACCTGCGCGACCGGCGTGACGCCGTCGAACTCGTGCGGGTAGGGGTCGATCCCCTGCTCGCGCAGGCGGTCGAGCTTTGCCCGGCGGTCGTCCATCGGCGCCGGGACCCTACCGCGACCGGCCAGGTGCCGCGGGGGCCCGGGGGCACGAGCCCCCGGGGGAGGTCATCGCTCGATCTTGGTGATCTTGAGCTTGCGGGCGGGCCCGCGAGGGACCGGGACGGTGACCGTGTCGCCGCGCTTGTGGCCGAGCAGGGCTCGGCCGACGGGCGACTCGTTCGACAGCCGGCTCTCGGCCGGGTTGGCCTCGGCCGAGCCGACGATCTTGAACTTCGTCGACTTGTCCGTCTTCTGGTCCTTCATGTGCACGGTGGCGCCCACGCTCACGACGCCGGTGTCGACGTCCTTCTCGTTGATCACCCGCGCGTTGCGCAGCTTCTCCTCGAGATCGGAGATCTGCTTCTCGAGCATCGCCTGCTCGTTCTTGGCGTCGTCGTACTCGGAGTTCTCGGAGATGTCGCCGAACTCGCGGGCTTCCTTGATCCGCTCGGCCACCTCGCGCCTGCGCTCGCCGCGCAGGTGCTCGATTCGCGCCTTCAGATCTTCCAGGCCCTGGGGGGTGAGGACTGTGTCACGTGGCATAGAAAACCCTCCGCGGACTGCGTGCCGGAGGGACGCGAGAGTGTAGCAACGCGAGATCAGGCCGCAAGGACGAATTCACGCCCGCTCAGCGATGCCAGAGCGGTCCTCGCATGTGCGGTCGTCGACGCCGTCACGAGCGGCTCCCGCTCTCGCCGGGTCAGGCCCAGCGTGTCCGCGTACCACGGGTAGAACTTCCGCAGATAGCGGCCGGCCCGGTCCGTGCCGAGGTGGTCCTCGGCCGCCTCGATCACCGTCTCGAGCTCGGCGGTGACCTCCTCCGCGCTCGGCTCGCCGTCGTAGCGGCCCAGCAGGCGCGCGAAGCGCCACGGGTTGCCGAGCGAGCCGCGCGCCAGCATGACGGCGGCGGCGTCGCTCTCCTCGAAGGCGGCGAGCGTGCGGGCCTCGTCGGAGAGGCCGCCCGAGAGGACCACCGGCACGGGCAGGGCCTCGGCCAGCTCGCGGGCGAGGGCGTAGTCGGGACGGCCGGAGTGCTGCTGGGAGGCGTGCCGCGGGTGGAAGGCGATCCCGGCCACTCCGGCGTCCTCGGCGAGCCGGCGCGCCAGCGCCACGCCGGCGCGATCGCCCGGGTCTCGGCCGGGGCGCAGCTTCGCGGTGACCGGCAGGCCGCTGCCCTCAGCCGCCGCGGTGGCGAGCGCGACGGCCTTGTCGGGGTCGTCGAGCAGCGCGGCCCCGGCGCCGGTCTTGCAGACCTTGCGCACCGGACAGCCCATGTTGAGGTCGATGAAGTCGGCGCCCGCCTCGGCGACCATCGCCGCCGCCTCGCGCATGACGGCCGCGTCGTGGCCGAACAGCTGGATCGAGACCGGGTGCTCCTCGGGGTGGATGCGCAGGAACTCGGTGACCGTGCGCTCGTTGCCGTAGGCGAGCCCGAAGCTGGAGACCATCTCCGAGGTGACCAGCCCCGCGCCGAAGCGGCGCGCCTGCAGGCGCACGAACCAGTTGCCGATGCCGGCCAGCGGGGCCAGCACGAGCCGGTTCTCGAGCGTGCGGCCGCCGAGCGTCCAGGGGTCGGTGAGGGCGGGCATCGCGGGAAACCGTAGCGCCGCAGAGCACGTCGGGACGCGAACGCGTCCGAACGACCTTAAGTGCGGTTTCGTTCCCAGATCAGCTTCAGGCCCGTGAGCGTCAGCAGGTCGTCGACCTCGTCGAGCTGTTCGCACGACGGCGCGATCGCGGCCGCGTAGCCGCCCGTCGCGATCGTCGTCGCCTCCTCCCCGAGCTCCTCGCGCAGCCGGCCCACGATCCCGTCGACCTGCCCCGCGAAGCCGTAGACCACGCCCACCTGGATCGCCTCCCTGGTGCCCTTGCCGATCGCGTGCCGGGGTTCCTCGATGTCGACCCGCGGCAGCCGCGCGGCCCGCGCCGCCAGCGCCTCCAGGGAGATCTCGATCCCGGGCGAGATCACCCCGCCGAGGTACTCGCCGGCGCTCGACACGACGTCGTAGTTGATCGCCGTGCCGAAGTCGACCGCGATGCACGCTCCGCCGACCCGGTCGTAGGCCGCCACCGCGTTTGCGAGCCGGTCGGGGCCGAGCTCCTGAGGCGTGTCGATCCGGATCGGCATCCCCGTCTTCAGCCCCGGGCCGACCAGCGCCCCGTTCCCGTCGAGGTAGCGCTCGATCAGCTGCTCGTACTCGTGGGCGAGGACCGGCACCACGGAGGAGACGATCGCCGCGTCCACGTCGCCGAGCCCGAAGCCGCGCAGCCCCAGCAGCGACGCGAGCACCGCGGCCAGCTCGTCGGCGGTGGCGAAGCGAACGGTCGCGAAGCGCCAGTGCTCGACCAGCTCGTCGTCGCGGAAGAGACCGAGGTGGGTCTGCGTGTTGCCTACGTCGATGGCCAGCAGCACGCGCGGAACCTACCGTGATCCGACGCGCAGCAAATTTCCGTCGGGGTCGACGAGGGCGAACTCGCGCAGCCCGTAATCGGTGTCCTCGGGAGCGCCGTGCAGGCGAGGTATGCCAGCCGAGGGCAGGTCGAGCGCCAGCCACTCGCTATGGCAGGCGTCCGCGTCGTCGACGTACAGGTAGCAGCCCGCGATCGACGTCCACGGGTCGAGCTCCGGCGAGAAGAAGAAGTGCAGCCCGACCTCGCCCCGCATCACGATCAGGTACTGGTCCGGCCACAGGCCGCGCTGCTCGAAGCCGAGGCGCGCGTAGAAGGCGGCGGTGGCGGTCAGGTCGCGCGACGGCAGGATCGGCGCGGCGGCGAGCACTAGCCCTCGAGCGGCGCGCCCATCGCGTGGAAGCCGCCGTCCACGTGCAGGATCTCCCCCGTGATCCCGCGGGCCCAGTCGGAGAGCAGGAAGCAGACCGCGTCGGCCACCGGAGCGGGGTTGCCGGTGTCCCAGCCGAGCGGCGCCTGCCGGCCCCAGAGCCCGGCCAGCCGGTCGAACCCCGGGATGCCCTCTGCCGCGGGTGTCTCGATCGGCCCGGCGGAGACCAGGTTCACGCGGATGCGCGCGGGCCCGAGGTCGCGCGCGAGGTAGCGCGAGACGGACTCCAATGCCGCCTTCGCGACGCCCATCCAGTCGTATACGGGCCACGCGACCGAGGCGTCGAAGTCCATCCCCACGAACGCGCCGCCTTCGTCGCCCATCAGCGGGGCGAGCGCCTCGGCCAACGCCTTGAAGGAATAGGCCGAGGTCCGGAAGGCGAGCTCGGCGGACTCGGCCGGGGCCGAGAGGAAGTTGCCGCCGAGCGCGTCGCCGGGGGCGAACGCGATCGCGTGCAGCACGCCGTCGACGCGTCCCAGCGAGGCGGCGAGCGCGGACAGGTCGTCCGGGGAGTTGACGTCGAGCTCGAGCACCTCCGGCGGTGGAGGGCAGCCGCGCCGCGGCCCGTTCGGTCATCCGGCGCGTGCGGCCGAATCCCGTCAGGACGACCTCGGCGCCCTCCTGCTGTGCCCGCTCGGCCACCGAGTAGGCGATCGAGCCGCGCGTGAGCACGCCCGTGACGAGCAGTCGCTTGCCGTCCAGCAGCATGGCTAGAGCAGTATCGGCTCTCGAACCGCCGCGCGCCGCCAGACCAGCTCGACCGACACCCGCATGACCATCCGCCCGTGCTGGTTGAGCACGCGCCAGCGGCACTCCACCAGGCCGTTCGCGTCGTCGATCGGCCGGGTGCCCGTGACCTCGACCTCGACGTGCACCGTGTCGCCGATCCTGACCGGCTGCTTGAACACAGCGTCGGCGACCCGGCGCAGCGCGACGATCCGCTCCGGGTCGAACGGCATCAGGCCCGACGCGCAGGACAGCACCAGCAGCCCGTGCGCGATCTGCTCCCCGAAACGGCTCGACCCGGCCCACTCCGGGTCGACGTGCTGCGGGTGCGTGTCGCCGCTGAGCGCCGCGAAGGCGAGGATGTCCGGCTCCTCGATCCGGCGCCCCTCGGTGACGAAGCGCTCGCCGACCGCCAGCGCGTCGAAGTCGCGCTCGAAGATCGTCATGCCGGCGCCTCCGCCATCCGGAAGCGCGTCCGCAGCGCGCGTAGGAAGGCGGCCGCGGCACGCCGGTGGCCCTCGGCCGACGGATGGAAGCCGTCGGCGGCGTAGGTCCCGCGCTCGTTGACGGCCGGGTGGTCGAAGCTGTCGAGCAGCGCCACCCCGTGGGCCTCCGCGACGCGGCGGCAGGCCGCGTTGAACGCCTGCATCCCCTTCTCCACGCGCGTACGCGTGCGGGGGCGCAGGTCGAGGAAGCGGGAGATGTCCGGGTAGGTCGCCGTGACCACAGCCGCCCGCGGCGCGTCGGAGCGCAGCCGGGCGAACATCCGACTCAGGCGCTCCGCATAGGCGCCCGCGTCGGGACGCACGGAGTGGAGCACGTCGTTCGCCCCGCACACGAGCGTGACCACGTCTGGGTCGAGCGAGAGCGCGCGCTCGAGCTGCTTGTGCTCGACGTCGGCGCTGGTCGCACCCACCCAGGCGAGGTTCTCGTAGCGCGTGCCGTCGCCGAGCGCCCGCGCCACCTCGTCCGCCCAGCGCGGCTCGCCCGGCCTCAGGCCGGACGTGAAGCTGTCCCCGAGGGCCGTGTAGGTCTTCTTCACAGCGGGATGTTCCCCGGTCCGTTGCCGAACTGCCCGGCGTGCGAAAAGCCGGCCAGCGCGCTCGCCAGCCGGCGGCGCGTGTCGCGCGGCTCGACCAGCTCGTCGACGAAGCCCTGGCTGGCTGCGACCGCGGCGGTCACGTGCTCGTCGGCGTACGCCGCGGCGAGCCGGTCGCGCTCGGCGTCGGGGTCGTCCGCCTCCGCGAGCGCCCGCCGGTGCACGACGCCGACCGCCTGCTTCGGCCCCATGATCCCGATCTCGGCGTCCGGCCAGGCGAGCGACAGATCGGCGCCGAGGTCCTTCGAGTTCATGCAGATGTAGGCGCCGCCGTAGGCCTTGCGCAGCACGACCGTCACCTTCGGCACCACGGCCTCGGCGAACGCGTGCAGCAGCTTGGCGCCGTGCCGGATCACGCCGAGCCCCTCCTGCTTGGTGCCGGGCAGGAAGCCGGGCGTGTCGACCAGCACGACCAGCGGCAGGCCGAAGGCGTTGCAGGTGCGCACGAAGCGGGCGGCCTTCTGGGCGGCCGTCGCGTCGATCACGCCGCCGAGGAACCAGGGCTGGTTGGCGATCACGCCGACCGGGCGGCCGTCGATGCGCGCGAGCGCTGTGACCATGTTGCGCGCCCAGCGGTCGGACACCTCGAGCAGCGTGCCGCCGTCGACGATCGCCTCGATCACCCCGCGCACGTCGTAGACCTTGCGCGCCTCGGCCGGCACGAACTCGCTCGGGTCGATGCCCTCGACGTGCAGCGGCGGAGCGATCGGCAGCGCCTCGCCCGCGCTCTGGGGCAGGTAGGCGAGCAGGTCGCGCACGAGGCCGATCGCGGCGCGGTCGTCGTCGGCGACGAACTGGGCGACGCCGTTGCCCGAGTGGACGCGCGGGCCGCCGAGCCCGGCCGCGTCGACGTCCTCGCCCATCACCTCGCGCACGACGCCCGGGCCGGTCAGGAACATCGCCGACTCCTCGGTCATCACCACGAAGTCCGTCAGCGCCGGCGAGTACGAGCCGCCGCCCGCCGACACGCCGCTGATCACCGAGATCTGCGGCACGCGCCCGGACAGGCGCACGTTGTGCCGGAAGATGCGCCCGTAGCCGGCCAGGGCGGCGACGCCGTCGTCCATGCGCGCCCCGCCCGAGGCGATGAACCCGACCACGGGGGCCGCGGCCCGCTCGGCCAGCTCCATCACGCGGATGATCGTCTCGGCGTGCGCCTCGCCGAGCGAGCCGCCGGCGAAGCCCTGGTCCTGCGCGTAGCAGAACACCGGCCGCCCGCCGATCGTGCCGGCGGCGCCGACCACGCCGTCGCCGGGCGCCATCCGCTTGGACTCGCGCCGCGGCAGCACCGTCGACCGGATCACGTTCAGCGAACCCGGGTCGCAGAGCGCCTCGAGCCGTCCGCGCGCGTCGAGCGTGCGCGGCTCGTGGAGTACGAGTGGCTCAGCGAGAGCGCTCACGCGGCCTCCAGGCAGAGCACGGCGTTGTGCCCGCCGAACCCGAACGCATTCGAGATGCCGATCGCGCGGCCGTCGCCGTTCGCCAGCGGGCGCGCCTCCTGCGGCACGTAGTCGAGGTCGAGCCCCTCGTCGGGCTCCTCGTAGTTGAGCGTGGGCGGCGCGATCCGGTCGCGCAGCGCCAGCAGCGTCGCGATCGCCTCGACGGCGCCCGCGGCGCCGAGCAGGTGCCCGATCGCGGACTTGGTCGAGCTGACCGGCACGGTGCGCGCCAGCTCCTCGCCGAGCGCCGCCTTGATGGCGTTCGTCTCGGCGCGATCGTTGAGCGGCGTCGAGGTGCCGTGCGCGTTCACGTAGCGCACCTCCTCCGGGCTCAGCTCCGCGTCCCGCAGCGCCAGCTCGATCGCCTTGGAGGCGCCCCGGCCGCTCGGCTCGGGGGCGGTCAGGTGGTGGGCGTCGGAGGTCGAGGCGTAGCCGCGCAGCCAGCCCAGGATGCGCGCGCCGCGCTCGCGGGCCGCCTGCTCCTCCTCGAGCACCAGCACGCCCGCGCCCTCGCCGAGCACGAAGCCGTCGCGGCGCTTGTCGAAGGGCATTGAGATGCCTCGGTCCGAGAGCGCGTCCATGCGCCCGAACGCTGCGGTGGCGAGCGGCGTGATGGCCGCCTCGCTGCCGCCGGTCACGACCGTCTCGGCGTCCCCGTAGCGGATCAGCCGGGCCGCCATGCCGATCGCGTGGGCGCCGGCCGAGCAGGCCGACACCGTCCCGAACGACTGCCCGCGCAGGCCGTGCTTCATCGACACGACGCCGGACGCCGCGTTGGCCATCAGCAGCGGGATCGACAGCGGCGAGATCCGGTCGGGGCCCTGCTGCTGCAGGATCAGGTGCTGCTGCTCCAGCGTGTCGATGCCGCCGATGCCGGTGCCGATCAGGCACGCGGCGAGGTCCGGATCGCCGGGCGGGCCGCCGTCCCAGCCGGCGTCCTCGATCGCCTCGGCGGCCGCCGCCAGGGCGAACTGCGTGAAGCGGTCGGCGCGGCGCACCTCCTTGACCGAGAGATGCTCCTTGGGCTCGAACTCCTTGGCCCGGCCGAAGCCGTCCTCGATCCCGGACACGCCCGCGCTCCAGCGCTCGTGCAGGGTGCGGGCGCCGACGCCGAGCGGCGACACGGCTCCCACTCCCGTGATGACGACGTTGCGGGTCATCCCAGCTTCGAGACCACCAGGTCCACGGCCTGCCGGACCGTCTTGATGCCCTCCATGTCCTCGCCCTTGAGCTGCACGCCGTACTCGTCCTCGACGATCTGGGCGAGCTCGACGAGGTCGAGCGAGTCGATGTCGAGCGCCTCGAACTCCGCGTCGGCGGAGATCTGGTCGGGCTCGGCGCCGAACTCCTCGAGGGCCTGGAAGACCCTCTGCTCGATCTGCTCTCGTGTACCTGTCGTTGACATCCGTTCTCCTTGGTCGATGTTCAGGCGGTCAGGCCGCCGTCAACCGTCAGGCAGACGCCGGTCACGTAGCCGGCGTCGCTCGACGTGAGGAAGCGGACGCAGGCCGCCACCTCGTCGGGGGTTCCGGCGCGGCGCGCGGGCACCAGGTCCAGCAGCCCGTCGCCAAGCCCCTCGGTCATGTCCGTCTGGATCAGGCCGGGCGCGACCGCGTTGACGGTGACGTTGCGGCGGGCGACCTCGGTCGCCACCGTCTTCGTCATCGCCACCAGGCCGGCCTTCGAGGCGGCGTAGTTCGCCTGCCCCGGGTTGGCCTTCTCCGTGCCGACGATCGACGCGATGTTCACGACCCGCCCGAAGCGGTTGCGGATCATCGGCCGCAGCGCGCGCCGCGTGAGCCGGAAGGCGGCCGACAGGTTCGTGTCGATCACCCTGTCCCAGTCCTCGTTGTCGATCTGAGGCGACAGGCCGTCGGCCCGCACGCCCGCGTTGTTGACGAGCACCAGCACCGGCCCGAACTCCTCCTCGAGCTGCTTGAAGAGCATGTCGGCAGCGTCCGTATCGGAGATGTCGGCCTGGACGGCCAGCGCCCGGCCGCCCGCGTCGGTGATCTCCTTGACGACCGCGTCGGCGGCGCCCGGGTCGCTGCGGTAGTTCACGCCCACCGGCCAGCCCTCGGCGGCGAGGGCCTTCGCGATCGCCGCGCCGATGCCGCGCGAGGCGCCGGTCACGAGCGCACATCCATCGGGGCGTCCATTCATATCCCCCATTGGATCACCCCGGCGCCCCACGTGAAGCCCGAGCCGAAGGCGGCGAGCAGCACGTTCATGCCGGGTTCGAGCAGTCCGCGCTCGCGCGCGTCCGCCAGCGCGATCGGCAGCGTGGCCGACGAGGTGTTGCCGTACCGGTCGATGCAGTCGATCACCCGGTCGCTCTCGACGCCGAGGCGCTCGCCGACGGCGGCGAGGATGCGGGCGTTGGCCTGGTGGTAGACGAACAGGCCGATGTCGTCGAGCTCGAGGCCCACGCGGTCGACCGCCTCGATGGTCGACTCGGACAGCCGGTGCACGGCCGCCTTGAAGGTGTCGTGGCCCTGCATGTGGATGATCCCGTCCTCGTGGCTGGCGCGGATCGCCGCGCCACCCACGCCGTCGGCGTGCAGGGCGATGTGCCCGATCAGGCCCGGGCCGCCGTCGGCGGGGCCGACCACTACCGCGCCGGCGCCGTCGGCGAACAGCGCGGCCGTGCCGCGATCCGACTTGTCCGTGAAGCGGCTGAGCACGTCGGCGCCGATCACCAGCACGTGCTCGCAGCGGCCGCTCTCGACCTGGGCGGCGGCGAGCGACAGGGCCGACAGGAAGCCGGTGCAGGCGGCGCCGACGTCCATCGTCCCGGCGCGGTCGGCGCCCAGGTGGTTCGCCACCAGCGGAGCGGCGTTGGGCAGCAGCTCGTCGGCCCCGACCGTCGCGACCAGCACCAGGTCGATGGCGCCGGCGGGCAGTTCGGCCTGCTCGAGCGCCTGCCGGCCCGCGGCGGCGGCGAGGTCCTGGAGGCGCTCGCCGTCCGACACGTGGCGGCGCTCGTGCACGCCGGTCCGGTGGACGATCCACTGCTCTGTGACGCCGGCGTGCTCGGCGACCGTGGCGTTGGTCACCACCCGGTCCGGCACGGCCATCGCCAGCGAGACGATCGCCGCGGGCTGGGTGGCGCGCTCGATCGCGGGCGTCGGGGCTGCGACGGCGCTACGCACCGGCGGCCTCCAGCGCGAGCGGGGCGTCGGCCTGCACGCCGTCGAGCGACTTGCGCACGAGGTTGGTGAGCACCCGGCCGGGGCCGGTCTCGACGTAGCTGGTGGCGCCGGCGTCGCGCAGCGCGGCCATCACGTCGGTCCAGCGGACGGGGTGCGTCAGCGCCGCCACGAGCTCTTCGCGCACGTCCTCGAACGGCGCCGCGGTGACGCAGGAGAGGACGGGCACGCGCGGCTCGCGGAAGTCGATCGCGTCCACGACCTCGCGGAACGGCGCGACGGCGGGCTCCATCAGCGGCGAGTGGAAGGCGCCGCCCACCGGCAGGCGCTTGGCGCGCACCTTGCGGTCCCGCAGCGACTCCTCCGCGCGGTCGAGCGCGTCCAGCGCGCCCGACAGCACGAGCTGGTCGGGGGCGTTGTCGTTGGCGATCGTGAGGCCGGTCGCGGCGGCGACCTCCTCGACGGGCGCGCGGTCCCCGCGGACGCGCACGGCGATCATCCCGCCGCCGCGCGCCTCCTGCATGAGGCGGCCGCGCGCGGCGACCAGGCGCAGGCCGTCGGGGGCGTCGAGCGCGTCGGCGGCCACCAGGGCGGTGATCTCGCCGAGCGAGTGACCGGCCATCAGGTCGGCCTCGAAGCGCCCCTTGAGCACCTCGTAGCCGGCCAGCGCTGCACAGAAAATTGCAGGCTGGGCCCAGCGCGTTCCCTCGCCGGCGCGCTCGAACAGGTCGTCCGAGACCTCCCTGCGCGCGAGCTCCAGCAGGTCGGGAAGCCGGGTCTGGACCGCGTCCTCCATGTCAGCGGTCTGGCTCCCCTGGCCGGGGAAGAGCAGCGCGAGCTGTCCGTTGGTCTGAGCCATCGCCTCCAACCATTCCGTACACGGGCCCGGTCTCAGCATTACGGGCCGGGGATCCCCCCGGTCGGGGGGTCTTGTGGGGACCGGGCGGGGGGTTCAGGCTCTCAGACGGTCAGCCCGAGCCGCTCCGCGCGCTGCACGGCCTCGGCCCGGTTGCGCACGTTGAGCTTGCGATAGAGCGCGCTGGTGTGCTCCTTGACCGTGTGCGGCGACAGGAACAGCCGCTGCGCGATCTCCTTGTTGGTCGCGCCGGATGCCATCAGCGACAGCACCTCGCGCTCGCGGTCCGACAGCGGCGCCGCTGGCTGCTCGGCGCGCGGCGCGAACACCGTCATCCCCTTGCCGACCATCCGCACCGCCGCGGCCACGTCGTCGGCGGACCAGTCCTTCGACACGAACCCCGACGCGCCCGCCGCCTTGGCCGCCTGGGGCGAGATCCAGCCCGCGCCCGAGATCAGCAGCACGCGGGTGGCGGGCGACTCGCGCCGGATCGCCTCGCACAGCTCGGCGCCGGACTCCTCGCCCAGGAAGAGGTCTACGAGCGCGACGTGCGGGTCGTAGCGGCGCGTCAGGTCGAGCGCCTCGTCGACGCTCGACGCGGACAGGCAGCGCTCGACCCAGGGCTGCTCGGTCAGCAGCAGGCGGAAGCCCCAGTGCACGACGTCGTGGTCGTCGACGACCAGCACGCGCAGGTTGCGCTCGGGGCTCACTCGTCCTCCAGGGGGACGACCAGCCGCACGCGCCAGTCGGCTCCCTCGCGGCCGAACTCGAGCAGCGCCCCGCTGCCGAGCGCCTCCACGGCGGCCAGGCGCAGGCCCATGCCGGTGCCGCGCGTGTCGCTGCGGGCGCCGTCGTTGCGCACCTCGAGCGAGAACGCGCCGTCGCCGCTGTCCACGCGCACGCGCACGCTCGACGGATCGGCGTGCTTGTCGGCGTTGCGCAGGGCCTCGGCCAGCACCGACTGGGCCAGCGGCTCGACCGCCTGCGGCACCTCGACGCCCTGCTCCCAGTGGAGCTCGAGCGGGAGGTCCTTGTAGTGGCGGCCGAGCCGGGCCAGCTCGTCGCGCAGGGTGGCGCCGGTGTCGAGCGGGCGCGGCGCGAGCGGGCGGCCGATCGCGTCGCGCAGGTCGGCGAGCGCCGCCTGCATCTCGTCGGCGCAGCGCCGGCGTGCCTCGTCGCTGAGGCCGTGCTCCGAGCCGAGCACGAGCGACACGCCGAACAGTCGCTGCATGACGCGCTCGTGGATCTCGCGAGCGAGGTCGATGCGCGACTGGAGCAGGCGCGCGCGACCCTGCTGGCTGGTGGCGATGCGGACGCTCGCGGCGAGCGCGGCGGTCTTGCCGAGCGTCCACATCGCGTGGCGCTCGGCCTCGGTCAGCTCGAAGCGCGAGCCACCGCGGTCGGCGAAGATCACGCCCAGCCAGCGTCCGCCGGCGGAGACGGGGGTGCAGGTGAGCGTCTCGATGCCGGTCAGGCCGGCGTAGCGGTCGGGCACCCAGCGGGCGAGGTCGCCGTTGACCTCGACGACGCGGTCCTCGGAGAGGGCGACCTGGGCGATCGGCGTCTCCTCGAGCGTGCCGTAGATGTCGCGCAGCAGGGGCGCGTCGAGGCCGTGGCTGCCGACCGGGACGACGAGCTTGCGGACCTCGTCGTAGAGCAGCAACCCCGCGCGCTGCATGTTCGCGACGCTGCAGAGCGCCGTGCAGAGGCGGTCGTAGAACTCCGCGCCGCTCATGCCCGCCGGTTCCTCGTCCAGCGCGGCGAGCAGCTCGACGATCACGTCGAGCGCGTCGGTGCGGGCGGGAGCCGCCATGAGGGTGTTGTACCGCTAGCCGTGCTGGAGGGCGAGGCGCAGCGCCTGCTCGGACGTCAGCGACACCGGTCGCTCGTAGCCGCAGGTGCGGCAGCGGCAGATCACCTCGGCGTCGAAGTCGTCGATCAGAAGCGACCAGTCGACGTCGCCCGAGAGGCACGCGCGGCAGGCGAGCGCCGCCGCGACCAGGCTGGGGTCGTCATTGCCCCGAAAGCTGGCGAGTTCGAGGATCTCCTCCATGTCGAAAGGGTCCCCGACCTGGGGCATGGACTCAACCTCGATTTGGCGAAACCCCCCACCCGGGGGGCGCAAGCCGAGTCACCCGTTGGTCGGCCACCTGGGGGAGGCGCTGCGCCAGCGGACTGCCGTCCGGCAGGGCAAGTTCGGGCTCCAGCTCGAGCAGCGGCTCGAGCACGAAGCGGCGGCTCGTGACCTCGGCGTGCGGCAGCGTCAATCGCTCCGAGGCCAGCTCGCGTTCGCCGAGCAGGAGCACGTCCACGTCGATCGGGCGCGGGCCGTGGCGAACGCCGCCCGCCGTCCTGCCCAGCTCCCGCTCGACCGACTTGCAGGCGGTGAGCAGCTCCTCCGGCTCGAGTGCCGTGCGGATCCGCAGGCAGGCGTTGAGGAAGTCCGCCTGGTCGGTGACCTCGCCCTGCGGCGCGGTCTCGTACACCGACGACGAGCCCGTCACCTCGATGCCGTGGCGCCCGATCGCCTCGCGCGCGGCCCGCAGGTTGGCGAGCCGGTCCCCCTCGTTCGAGCCGAGGCCGAGGTAGCCGACCTCGCTCAAGCCTCCTTCCAGACCTCCACGGAGACCTCGTCGACGGGCAGCGGGATCGGCGGCTCGGGCTTGGCCGCCTTGACGCGCACGGACTCGGCGCCGAAGCGGTCGATCAGCCGGTCCGCGACCGCGGTGCAGAGCCGCTCGAGCGTCTTGTACGAGCGCTCCTGCGCGGCCAGCGCCACCTGCTCGCAGACCTCGCCGTAGTCGACCGAGTCCTCGACCCGGTCGGTGACGGTGGCGTCGCACTCGTCCAGCTCGAAGGAGATGTCGAACACCAGCCGCTGGCCCAGCTCGCGCTCCGCCTCGTGCACGCCGTGACGCGTGTACAGCGAGAGGCCGCTGATCTCGATCGTGACCGCCGGCGACGCGGATTGCCGATCGTCGTCGAGGGCGTCGTCGTCCAACTCGTCGTCGAACTCCTCGTCCTCACGCTCCCACGTCATAGCCCGACCGTAGCAGTGGCGATCGTCAGGGCATCGGCGACGGGGCCCACGTCGTGCACGCGGAACACGCGCGCGCCGCGCTCGAGGGCGATCACGTTCGTGGCGATCGTGCCCGGCAGCCGCTCGTCCTCGGCCCGGCCGCCCAGCAGCCGGCCGAGGAAGCTCTTGCGCGAGGTGCCGATCACGACCGGCCGGCCGATCGCGACGATCTCGTCCAGGCGCCGCAGGAGCTCGAGGTTGTGGTCCGCGGTCTTGCCGAAGCCGATGCCCGGGTCGAGCCAGACGCGATCCTCGGGGATGCCCTCGGCGACGGCGAAGGCGAGTCGCTCCTCGAGGAACGTCCGGACCTCGCCGACCACGTCGGCATAGCTCGCCTCGGCCTGCATCGTGCGGGGCTCGCCGCGCATGTGGGCGAGGCAGCAGTGCGCGCCCGCGTCGGCCACGACCCCGGCCAGGTCCGGGGCGAAGCGGAACGCCGAGACGTCGTTGACGAGCGTCGCCCCGGCCGCCAGCGCCGCCTCGGCGACCTCGCGCTTGGTGGTGTCGATCGAGACCCGGTGGCCGGCGGCGGCGAGCCGCTCGACGACCACGACGGCGCGCTCCAGCTCGTCGGCGACCGGAACCGGCTCGGCGCCCGGGCGCGTGGACGCGCCGCCCACGTCGAGGATGCCGGCGCCCTCCTCGGCCAGGCGCTTGCCGTGCTCGACGGCCGAGTCGGGGTCGAGGAACAGGCCGCCGTCCGAGAACGAGTCGGGCGTGACGTTGACGATCCCCATGACCGTGAAGGGCGGCACGGCGAGCAAGTATCCCCGTCCCTGCGCGCGCGGCCGAGCCGCGCGCTTCGGGCATCGCCACAATGGCGGGCTCATGGAGAGCCGCTTCGAGGCGATCGTGTTCGACAACGACGGTCTGCTGCTCGACACCGAGCAGGCCTGGACGCGCGCCGAGACCGACCTGTTCGGGCGCTACGGCCTGACCTTCGAGCCCGCGCACAAGCGCGACCTGCTCGGCAGCTCGGGCGCTCAGGCCGCCGCCAAGCTGGAGCGGATGCTCGGGCAGCCGGGCCGTGGCGGCGAGCTGCTCGCCGAGCTCGACGAGCTCGTGATGGAGGAGCTTGTGGCCGGGGTGCCGCCCCGGCCGGGGGCGCTCGAGCTGCTGCGCGCGGTCCGCGGCGCCGGGGTGCCGGTCGGGCTCGCCTCGAACTCCTCGCGGCCCTTCGTGGAGCGGGCGCTGGCGGTGGCCGAGCTCGCCAACGGCCAGTTCGACACCGTCGTCACGGCCGACGACGTGAGCTCCCCCAAGCCCGCGCCGGACATCTACCTGGCCGCCTGCACGGCGCTCGGGGCCCCACCGGAGCGAGCGGCGGCACTCGAGGACTCGGTCCCCGGCGTCGCCTCCGCCCGCGCCGCGGGGATGTTCGTGATCGGGGTCCCCTACTTCCCAGGGACGCCGCTGGAGGGCGCCTCGCTGGCGGCGCCCTCGCTCGCCGATCCGAGCGTCGCGGCGGCCCTGGGGCTGGTGCTCCAGAAGTAGCCCCGGACGGCAACCGCGTAAAACTCGTGCGGCCATGACGACTCAGAGCGACAAAGCACAGGCCTTCCGGGCGCTCCACGAGGGCGACCCGTTCGTCATCCCCAACCCGTGGGACGCCGGCTCAGCGCGCGTGTTCGAGGCGCTCGGCTTCGAGGCGCTCGCCACCACCAGCTCGGGCTTCGCGTTCACGCTGGGGCGGCTGGACGGCAACGTGACCCTCGACGAGGTCGTCGAGCACTCCGGCGTGCTCGACCGCGCCACCGGCCTGCCCGTCTCCGTCGACCTGGAGAACGGCTTCGGCCCCGACCCGGAGCACGCGGCGACGGCCATCGCGCGCGTCGCGCAGGCGGGCGCCGTGGGCGGCTCGATCGAGGACTGGGACCCGGACGGGAGGCTGTACGAGCCCGAGCACGCGGCCGAGCGGGTCACCGCCGCCGTCGAGGCGGCAAGGGGGCTCGACTTCCCCTTCACGCTGACGGCTCGCGCCGAGAACCACATCCGCGGCAACCCCGACCTCGACGACACGATCGCGCGGCTCCAGAGCTACGAGCGCGCCGGCGCCGACGTGCTGTACGCGCCCGGCCTCGCCAACGGCGACGAGATCCGCGCGGTCTGCGACGCGGTCTCGAAGCCCGTCAACGTCCTGGCGCACGCGGGGCTGTCGATGAGCGAGGTGACCGAGGCCGGCGCCCAGCGCGTGAGCGTCGGCGGCGGGCTCGCCTTCGTCGGGCTCGCGGCCGCGATCGCCGCGGCCGAGCAGATTCGCGACGAGGGCGACTTCTCCGCGCTCGGCGCGCGCGTGAACCTGAAGCCGCTGCTGGGCGACTGATGCCGGGCTACGCCGCGTTCCTGCGCGGGGTCAACCTCGGCGCCCGGCGCAAGGCGAGCAGCGACGACCTGCGCGCGTGCTTCGAGGGCATCGGCCTGGAGGGCGTCGCCACCTTCCGGACCAGCGGCAACGTCGTCTTCGAGGCGGGCCGCGAGGCGCGCGGCAAGCTGACCAGCCGCATCGAGCAGGCGCTCGCCGAGGCGCTCGGCTACGACGTCACGGTGTTCCTGCGCACGGCCGGGGAGCTCGAGGCGATCGCCGCCCGGGAGCCATTTCCCGCCAAGTTGGTGGATCGCTCGAAGGGCAAGCTCCAGGTGGCCCTGCTGCCGAAGCAGCCCTCGGCGAGCGCGCGCGAGCGGGTGCTGGGGATGGCCACCGACGAGGACCGGCTCGAGTTCTCCGATCGCGAGCTCTACTGGCTGCCAAGCGGAGGAACGCGCGACGCGAGCCTCGACCTGGCGGCCGTGGAGAAGCCGATCGGCCCCTGGACGATGCGCACCAAGGGCACGCTCGAGCTGCTTCATTCGAAGTTCTTCGCCTAGACGGGTGACCGTTCGGACATTCGTCCGGAACGGCGCTACCGTGCCGTCCTTCGGGCACCCTCCGAGTGATGCCGGCCAGACGACTTCTCGCACTCACCCTGCTGATCGCCGTCGCGCTGCCCGCGGCGGCGCTGGCCGACGCGCGCGGCGTGGCCCCTGGCGACCCGAACCCGCTGGCCGGGCTGACCTTCTACAACGACCCGAGCTCGCCCTCGATGACGCAGTGGCGGAGCTTCAACCGGCGCGGCCAGGACAAGAAGGCCGATCTGATCTGGAAGATCGCCCGCGAGCCCAAGGCGCTCTGGCTCGGCCGCTTCACGCGCCCCAACTTCGCCGTCAAGGTGCGTCGCCTGATCGACCCCGCCAAGGCCCGCGGCGAGGTCCCCATCTTCACCGTGCTGCGCGCCGAGGCGACCGGCTGCAGCCGGACCTACCAGGGCGGCGGCCCTGGCGAGGACGCGGCGACGCGCGCGTGGTACGACGACCTGGCCCGGGTGATCGGCGACGACCGCGTCGTGATCGCGTTCGAGCCCGACTCGCTCGGGACGATCGACTGCCTGGCGCGCAGCCGCCGCGACGACCGGCTGCGGCTGCTCGCCCACGGCGTCGACGCGCTCTCGCGCAACCCGAACGCCACGATCTACATCGAGGCGGGGGCATCGGACTGGGAGTCGGCGCGGCGCACGGCCAAGCAGCTGCGCGCCGTCGGCGTCTCCAAGGTGCGCGGCTTCATGCTGAACGCGACCCACTACGACTGGACGTCGGCGAACATCCAGCACGGCCTCGAGATCTCGCGCCTGACGGGCGGCAAGCACTTCATCATCAACACCGCCGAGAACGGCCGCGGGCCCGTCCACTACAAGGCGGGCAACGGGCGCCGCATCACCGTCTGGTGCAACCCCGGCATGCGCGGGCTCGGTCCGCCCCCGACGACCGACACGTCGCGGCCCGACAAGGTCGACGCGTACCTGTGGATCAACCGCCCCGGCTTCGCCCAGAGCTGCCAGGGCCGGCCGATCTCCTGGTACGTGCCGCGGGCGCTGTCGCTACTCGCGCTTCGCGACGGACTGGGAGCGGCCGCCGCCCGGCACGCGCTACGGCTTCCGCGGGCGCCTGTCGCTGCGGACCTTGATTCCGTAGCCGTGTAAGAATCGCGCATCCCCGCGGCCCTTACACAACGCGTCGAGGCGTGGCGCGCATCCGGCGAGCTCGCCGACGTCAACGGCCGCCGGCTGTTCCTGCGCGACGGCGGCGGAGCCGGCACACCGGTGCTGTTCCTGCACGGCTACCCGTCGAGCTCCTACGACTGGCGTCACCTGCTGGAGCTGCTGCCCGGGCGGCGCACGGTCTGCTTCGACTTCCTCGGCTTCGGGCTGTCGGAGAAGCCGCGCGACCACGTCTACTCGCTGCTCGACCAGGCCGACCTCACGGAGGCCGTCGTCGCGCGGCTGGGCACCGACGAGGTGGTGCTGGTCGCGCACGACATGGGCACGTCAGTCGCGACGGAGCTGCTCGCGCGCGACGTGGAAGGACGGCTGCCGTTCCGGCTGCACTCGGTGGTGCTGCTCAACGGCAGCATGGTGATCGAGCGGGCGAGCCTGACGCCGGCGCAGAAGGTGCTGCGCTCGCGCCTCGGGCCGGTCGCCGCCCGGCTCAGCAACGAGCGTTTCTTCCGGGCCCAGTTCGCCCGCCTCTTCTCGCCGGACCACCCGCTCACGCCCGAGGAGGCGGCCGACCAGTGGGCGCTGCTCGCCCACGCAGGCGGCCACCGCATCATCCACAAGCTCACCCACTACCTGCACGAGCGGGTGACCTACGCGGCGCGCTGGCACGGCGCCCTGCGCGACTGGGAGGGCCCGCTCGAGCTGGCCTGGGCGATGCTCGACCCCGTCGCGACCGGGGCAGTGCTCGACGCGGTCTGCGAGCTGCGCCCGCGCGCGCCCGTGACCCGCTTCGAGGAGCTCGGCCACTACCTGCAGATCGAGGCGCCCGAGCAGGTCGCGCCGGTGGTCGAGCGCTACGCGGCCGGCCAGCCCAGCTCCGCCTGAACGCGCTTCGGCAGGCCGTCCATGACGAGGTCGTACGAGTCCTCGACCATGTCGAGCACGAGCCGGTCGGGGACCGAGCCGTCGATCTCCACGGTGTTCCAGTGGCGCTTGTTGAGGTGGTAGCCGGGCGTGATCGCGGCGTAGGTGTCGCGTAGCTGCTCGGCCAGCAGCGGCTCGCACTTGAGGCTTACTCGCAGGGGCCTGGTCTCAAGCGGCGCGAGCGCGAAGACCTTGCCGGACACCTTGAAGACGGACAGGCCGGGCCGGAACGGGAACTCCTCCGTCGTGCCGGGGAAGCCGAGGCAGCGCCGGCGCAGCTGCGCTCCAGTGAGCATCGGGAGCGGAGCTTACGGGTGCTCGACGCGGATCTTCCTGGTCTTGCTGAGGCCGGCGGAGCGCTCGCCGTCGCCGGCGATCCTGACGCGCAGCACCGCGTCCGAGCTGACCTTCAGGCGCACCGTGAAGGTGGACTTGCCGCCGGAGGAGTGCTTCAGCTTGGCGGTCGCGATGGTGCGGTACTTGCCGTTGCGCAGGCGCTTCTGGACCAGGACCCGGCGACCGTCGCGGGCGGGCTTGACGACGCCGGACAGCTTGATGCGCGCGCCGGCGAGCGGGGTCGCGTCGCTCACCTTGAACGAGACGCCGAGCGCCTTCTTCTTGGCCGGCGAACCGTCCCCGCCGCCCGGACCGCCGCTCGGTGGGTTGGAGGTCGGCGGCGAGCCCTGGGGCGGGCCGCTCGGCGGTGGCGGATTGCCGGGCGGGGCGGCGAGGACGGTCACCGTGCCTGTCATGCCGATCGCCCGATGGACCTGGCAGTAGTAGCTGAAGGTCCCCGCCTGGTTGAAGGGCTGCGGCGGCAACGTCCAGCTCGCCGTGCTCGGGGCGTTCAGGGCGAGTGCCGTCCCGAGGACGACGTTGTGGTTGCCGCCGCCGTTGCGTCCAGGTGACGGTCTCCCGCGTTGATCGTCACGGCGCTCGGCGAGAACGTGTCGTCGGACTGCGCCGTCACGTTCGGTTGGCCGCGAGCGCCTGGCCGTTCGCCAGCAAGGCGACGGCGAACACTGCGGAGAACACGCCGGCACGGAGGAACATGGGCGGTCGGGCGCGAGCCTACGCCCGCGCGCAGCGCCCTTCCAGGGCGGCTCGGCAACTTGGCGCGCTGGCCTCGGGCCGGTCCGCAGTCGCAGAGACCTGACGACTTTCCGCGTCGTATGCCCGGACGCCGGACCGTGTCGAGCGAGCCGCTTGCGGGAGCGGCGAGCGCAGCGAGAGGTCCGGCGGACGGGCGTACGGCCGTCGCCGGCCCGCCGCGCGGCTGAAACTAAGCCGGCTCGGGCTTCTCGGGCGCGTCGCCGCCGCGCATCTCGGCGGCGCCGCCGGCAAGGCCGGGGCGGGGCAGCGGCTTCGGGGCGCGCTCGGGCTTGCGCTCGGGCGCCGGGGCCGCCGGCGGCAGCGTCGGGACGGGCGGCTCGTCGCGGCCGAATACCTCGTCCTCGCCCTTGCCCGCGAGCAGCTCGATGAACTGCTCGCGCTCGATCGTCTCGCGCTTGAGCAGGATCTCCGACGTCATCTCGAGCTTCTGGCGGTGCTCCGCGAGGATGTTGCGCGCCGACTGGTGCGCCTCCTCGACGATGCGCCGGATCTCGTCGTCGATCTCGCGCGCGATCTCGTCCGAGTAGTCCGGCTCCGAGCTGAACTCACGGCCGAGGAACGGCTGGCCGTGGTCGTGGCCGAACACGCGCGGCCCGAGCTTCTCCGACATGCCGAAGCGCATCACCATCTGCTTGGCCGTGGCGGTGACCTTCTCGAGGTCGTTCGACGCTCCGGTTGTCACCTCGCCGAAGACGATCTCCTCGGCTGCGCGGCCACCCAGCGTCATGGCCATCGTGTCCGACAGCTCCGCGCGCGTCGTGAGGAACTTGTCCTCGGTCGGCAGCGAGATCGTGTAGCCGAGCGCCTGGCCGCGGGAGATCACGGAGATCTTGTGGACCGGGTCGGTGTTGTGCAGGTAGTGCGCGACCAGCGCGTGACCCATCTCGTGGAAGGCCGTCACGCGGCGCTCCTTCTCGGACATCACGCGGGTCTTCTTCTCCGGCCCCGCGATCACGCGCATGATCCCCTCCTCCAGCTGGAGGTGGTCGATCTCGCGCTTGCCCTGGCGAGCGGCCAGCAGCGCCGCCTCGTTGACCAGGTTCTGCAGGTCGGCGCCGGTGAAGCCCGGGGTCTGGCCGGCGAGCACGTCCAGCTCGATCGCCTTCGCGAGCGGCTTGCCGCGCGTGTGCACCTCGAGGATCTTGGTGCGGCCCTTGCGGTCGGGGCGGTCGACCACGATCTGGCGGTCGAAGCGGCCCGGGCGCAGCAGTGCCGGGTCGAGGATGTCGGGCCGGTTGGTGGCGGCGATCAGGATGATGTTGTCCTTCATCTCGAAGCCGTCCATCTCGACGAGCAGCTGGTTGAGCGTCTGCTCGCGCTCGTCGTGACCGCCGCCGAGCCCGGCGCCGCGGTGGCGGCCGACGGCGTCGATCTCGTCCATGAAGATGATGCAGGGCGAGTTCTGCTTGGCCTGCTCGAACAGGTCGCGCACGCGCGAGGCGCCGACGCCGACGAACATCTCGACGAAGTCGGAGCCCGAGATCGAGAAGAAGGGGACGCCGGCCTCGCCGGCGACCGCGCGGGCGAGCAGCGTCTTACCCGTGCCTGGCGGCCCGTACAGGAGCACGCCCTTGGGGATGCGCGCGCCGAGCGCCTGGAACTTCTTTGGGTTCTCGAGGAACTCCTTGATCTCGTGCAATTCCTCGACGGCTTCGTCGACCCCGGCGACGTCGCGGAAGGTGATCTTGGGGGCGTCCACCGACATGCGCTTGGCGCGCGACTTCCCGAAGGACATGACCTTCGAGCCGCCTCCCTGCATCTGGTTGATGATGAACAGCCAGAACAGCAGGAAGATCACGAACGGCAGGATGTACGTGAGCGCGGTGAGCCAGCCCGAGCCGCCCTTCGCCTTGACGTCGATCGGGATGTCCTCGGCCCGCAGCTGGTTGATCAGGTTCTGCTCGGTGTTGTCCGGATAGGCGGTCTGGTACTTGCGCCCGTTCGCCTTGAGCTCGACGTCGATCCGGTTGTTCTTGGTCTGGAGCGTGACCTTCTTGACCTGGCCGTCCTCGACCTGGTTGAGGAACTGCGAGTAGACCGGATCCTGCTGGCGCTCGCCCGGGCTGATCAGCTTCTGGGCGAAGAAGGCCAGAACGACGACGATCAGGATTGGAAACGCAGCGCTCTTGAAGAATCTGCTCATGGGCCCTCAGACCAGTTACGCACAGGGCGACTTTTCGTCTCAAAGTGCGTACGTGGGTGAAACCACAGCGTAGCAGTGGTGTACCGGTCTCTCTTAGGCGTTTTCGCCCTCCAGGACGGCCACGTAGGGCAGGTTGCGGAAGCGCTCGGCGAAGTCCAGGCCGTAGCCGATCGCGAACCGGTTCGGGATCTCGAACCCGACGTACTTGATCGGCAGGTCCACCTCGCGCCGGTCGGGCTTGGTCAGCAGCGCGCAGACCTCGAGCGTCCCCGGATTGCGCGCGCGCAGCATCCGGAACAGGTACGACAGCGTCAGGCCGGAGTCGACGATGTCCTCGACGATCAGGACGTCGCGGTTCTCGATCGGCGCGTCGAGGTCCTTGAGGATGCGGACGATCCCGGAGGAGTCGGTCGAGGAGCCGTAGGACGAGACGGCCATGAAGTCGACCTCGCAGTTGACGTCGAGGTGGCGCATCAGGTCGGACAGGAAGAAGACGGCCCCCTTGAGCACGCCGATCAGCAGCAGCTCACGCCCGGCATAGTCGCGCGAGATCTCCTCGGCCAGCTCGCGCACGCGGTGCGCAAGCTCGTCCGGCTGCACGAGGATTTCGCCGACGCGCGAGTCCGTCATGGCGCGCGAGTGTAGGCGGTCAGGCGTCGTTGCGGTCGATCCACTTGGGCGTCGCGTCGCCCGGCCGGTGGTCGCGCAGCCGCTGCAGCAGCAGGGCCGGCTCGCGCTCGACGATCAGCGACGCCCGGTGCTCCTCGCGCAGGAAGCGCTCGCGCACGGCGTGGTCGAGGAACGCGGTGAGCCCGGTCCAGTAGCCCTCCACGTCGAGCAGGCCGCACGGCTTCGAGTGCAGGCCGAGCTGGGACCAGGTGTAGATCTCGAACAGCTCGTCGAGCGTCCCCGCGCCGCCGGGCAGCGCGACGAACGCGTCCGCCAGGTCGGCCATCAGCGCCTTCCGTTCGTGCATCGTGTCGACCACGCGCAGGTCGGCGATGCCCGTGTGCGCGATCTCCCGGTCCACCAGGGCCTGGGGCATCACCCCGATCACCTCTCCGCCGGCCTCCATCGCCGCGTCCGCCAGCACGCCCATCAGCCCGACGTGCCCGCCGCCGTAGACCACGCCGATGCCCTCGCCGGCGAGCAGCCGGCCGACCTCGGCCGTGGCCTGGGCGTAGGCGGGCCGGGCGCCGGGGCTGGACCCGCAGAAGACGCAGACGCGCCGCACACGCACTAGATCTCCTCAGAATCACCGCAGGCTATCCAGTCCCCTATCCCCGCGTGGTCATCCACCACACCGGGCCGCGCTCGTAGTCGAGGATCTCGGCAACAGGCGCTCGAGAACCAAGCGCATCTGCAGGCGTGCCAGCGGCGCGCCGAGGCAGAAGTGGATGCCCTCGCCGAAGCCCAGATGTCTGCTGTGCTCGCGGCGCATGTCCAGCTCGTCCAGATGCTCGAACCGGCGCAGGTCGCGGTTCGCCGCGCCGTACACGAGCAGGACCCGCGCACCCTCCGGCGAGCTCGGCGTCGTGGAGCACCACCTCGCGCGTAGTCCGGCGAGCGAGTGCTTGGACGGGCGAGACGTAGCGGGTCAGCTCCTCCACCGCGGCCGGGACGCCGGATAATCGCGGACAGCGCGGCGCGCTGCCGCGGATGTCGCCGCGAGCAGGTGAAGACCGGTCGAGATGAGACCCGCAGCCGTCGAGATACCCGCGAGGAAGAGGAGGACGCAGATGCCGGTGCGCTCCGACTCCGAGATCTCGCCCGACCGCTCGGACGCGACGAGCCGCTGAGACGTCGTCGCCCGGCCGAGTGAGCGCACCCGGCGCGTCGTCGATGTACGCCCTCATCGCGTCGGCGGCGGTCCGGGCCTCGCTCGGTATCTCCGCGCTGCCGGGTGCGCCGGACCATCGCGTCGAACCACCGCCCGAGCTCGGCGTCGTCTCGCTCGGGGAAGCCGAGCAGGGCGCAGATCATCCGCAGAGGAAGCGCGCGCGAGCTCGACCGCGAGGTCGCATTCGCCCCGTCCAGGACGGAGTCGCGAGCGAGTCCAGGTGATCCGCGAGCGCGCCTCCAGCATCGCGACCCCTTCGGGTAAACGGGCGCGGACGACACGACGGAGACGTCGTGACGCGCGATCCATGCCGAGGAAGCCGCCCTCGCCCAGCAGACCGACGCTCCCGGAGAGATCGACGCCTCCCGCGCTCGAGAACGTCTCCCAGATCCCGGCCCGCCTCGCTGGACGTCCTCGAAACGCGACAGCGCCCAGAACTCGTGACGCTCAGACCGATACACGGCGCCTGCTCGAGCATGAACCGGTACGCCGGATACGGGTCCTCGAGGCAAGCAAGCGAGAACGCGATCGAACTCCACAGAGGCAGGCTGCCGCGCACGGGCCCCTCGCAAGGCCGATTCGGTCCCTCTAGACGAACGCCTCGCCCGGCAACCCGGCCGCCTCGCGCCCCGTCAGCCACTTCAACGTGCTCGCGCCGACGTCGGCCAGCGGGCCGTCGTGGCGGCGCCCGCCGTTGCCCTCGAAGACCGCCAGCAGCGGCGCGTACTCGCGCGTGTGGTCGGTGTGGGGGGCGTCGGGGTCCACGCCGTGGTCCGCCGTCAGCACCAGCAGGTCGTCCGCGCGCAGCATCTCGAGCCAGCCCGACAGCGCCACGTCGATCTCGACCAGCGCGTCGCGGAACCCCTCGACGTCCTTGCGGTGCCCGTAGACCTGGTCGGTGTCGACCAGGTTGACGAAGATCAGCCCCTCGTCGAGCTCGCCGAGCAGGCGCGTGGTCACCTCGATGCCCCTGGCGTTGTTGGTGGCCTCGTGCTTGACGTCGATGCCGACGCCCGCGAACAGGTCGCGGATCTTCCCCACAGCGTGCACCGCGACGCCGGCGTCCCGGAGCTCCTCCAGGTAGGTGCGCCCCGGTGGCGGCGCCGCGTAGTCGCGCCGCCCCTCGCGCCGGTGCCACGCGCCCGGCGACCCGTCGAACGGCCGCGCGATCACCCGCCCCACGCGGTGCTCGCCGTCCATCACGTCGCGGGCCGCCTCGCAGACCTCGTACAGGCCGGGCTCTGCGAGCACGTCGACGTGCGCCGCGATCTGGAGCACCGAGTCCGCCGACGTGTACAGGATCAGCTCGCCGGTCTCGAGGTGGTGCTCGCCGTAGGCGTCCAGCACCTCGGTGCCGCTGAACGGTCGGTTGCAGCAGAAGCTCCGCCCCGTGGCGCGCTCGAGCGCGTCGATCACCTCGGGCGGGAAGCCCTGCGGGTAGGTGGGCAGCGCGTGCGCCGGCACGGCGCCCATCAGCTCCCAGTGCCCGGTCGTCGACTCCTTGCCCGGGCCCAGCGGCGCCAGCCGGCCGTGCAGCACCGGCTCCGCCGCGGGCGGCACGCCCAGGATCGGCACGATCGACCCGAGCCCCAGCCGCTGCAGCGCCGGCAGGTCGAGCCCGCCCACGCGCTCCGCCAGGTGCGCGAGCGTGTTTGAGCCCTCGTCGCCTTCGTAGGACGCGGCGTCCGGCAGCGCCCCGACGCCGCACGCATCCAGAACGATCACTGCCGCACGACGCATTGCGGGCCGATTATCGACCCCGCGCGCAATACTGGAGCTGTGATCCGCCGGCTTCCACACGTGGACCGCGTCGGAGTCGAGGAGCGAGCGGCCGTGCTCGGCAAGCGCTCGATCAAGACGACCGCGAAGCAGCAGGGCATCAGGCTCGCCGTGTCGATGACCGACCTCACGACGCTCGAGGGCGCCGACACGGTCGGCAAGGTCCGCCACCTCTGCGCCAAGGCCGTCTGCCCTGCGCCGACCATGCCCGAGATCCCGTCCTGCGCGGCGGTGTGCGTCTACCCCTCGCTGGTCGGCGTTGCCCGCGAGGCGCTGGCCGGCACGGGCGTGAAGGCCGCCTCGGTGGCGACCGCCTTCCCGTCGGGGCAGGCGTCGCTCGACGTCAAGCTGCGCGACACCGAGGAGGCGGTCGCCGCCGGCGCCGACGAGATCGACATGGTCATCTCGCGCGAGGCCTTCCTCGCCGGCGACGACCACCGCGTGATGGAGGAGATCGTGCGCGTCAAGGAGGCCTGCGGCGACGCCCACCTCAAGGTCATCATCGAGACCGCCGAGCTCGGCTCCTACGACCACGTCCGGCACGCGTCGATGATCTCGATGGAGGCGGGCGCCGACTTCATCAAGACCTCCACCGGCAAGGCTGCGAGCGGCGCAACGCCCGGCGTCGTGCTCGTGATGCTCGAGGCGATCCGCGACTACGCCGAGCGCAGCGGCCGCGCCGTCGGCATGAAGGCGGCAGGCGGCGTCTCGACCAGCAAGGCCGCGCTGCACCGCCTGGTGCTCGTGAAGGAGACGGTCGGCGACGAGTGGCTGACGCCCGACCGCTTCCGCATCGGCGCCTCGTCGCTGCTGAACGACCTGCTCATGCAGTATCAGAAGACCCAGACCGGCCGCTATTCCCGGCCCGAGGACTTCTCGAAGGAATGACCACAGAGCAGACACGCACGAGCATCGTCTGGGACTACGCGCCCGCGCCCGAGTCGCCCGACCACGTGCGCATCCGGGACAGCTACGGGCTGTTCATCGACGGCGACTTCCGCGACCCCGTCGACGGCACGCGCGTGCCCACGCTCAACCCCGCCACCGAGCAGCCGGTCGCCGAGATCGCCTTCGCCGGGCCCGGCGACGTCCGGCGCGCCGTCGAGTCGGCCCGGCGCGCCCAGCCCGGCTGGGCGGCGCTGTCCGGGCTCGAGCGCGGCAAGTACCTGTTCCGCATCGCCCGGCTGATCCAGGAGCGCTCGCGCGAGCTGGCGGTCGTCGAGTCCATCGACGGCGGCAAGCCGGTGCGCGAGTCGCGCGACGTGGACATCCCGCTCGCGGCCGCCCACTTCTTCCACTACGCCGGCTGGGCCGACAAGCTCTCCTACGGGCTGGGCGGCCGCCAGTCCGAGCCGCTCGGCGTGGCGGCCCAGATCGTGCCCTGGAACTTCCCGCTGCTGATGGCCGCGTGGAAGCTCGCGCCGGCGCTGGCCTGCGGCAACACCTCGGTGCTCAAGCCGGCCGAGACCACGCCCCTCACCGCGCTGCTGCTCGCCGAGATCCTGCAGGAGGCCGAGCTGCCCCCGGGCGTGGTCTCGATCGTCCCCGGCGACGGCTCGGCGGGCGCCACGCTCGTCCGCGAGCCCGACGTCGACAAGGTCGCCTTCACGGGCTCCACCGCGGTCGGGAAGGACATCCAGGCGGCGCTGGCGGGCCGGGACGTGTCGCTGACGCTCGAGCTCGGCGGCAAGTCGGCCAACATCGTGTTCGAGGACGCCGCGCTCGACCAGGCCGTCGAGGGGATCGTCAACGGCATCTTCTTCAACCAGGGCCACGTCTGCTGCGCCGGCTCGCGGCTGCTGATCCAGGAGAGCGTGGCCGACGCCGTGATCGGGAAGCTGTGGGAGCGGATGGGGCGCCTGCGCGTGGGCGACCCGCTCGACAAGAACACCGACGTCGGCGCGATCAACTCGCGCGAGCAGCTCGAGCGGATCGAGTCGCTGGTCTCCGCGGGCGAGCAGGAGGGCGCCGTGCGGCGCACGGTCGCATGCGACCTGCCCGAGCGCGGCTGGTGGTTCGCGCCGACCGTGTTCACCGAGGTCGCGCCCGCGCACCGGATCGCGGTCGAGGAGATCTTCGGCCCGGTCGTGTCCGTGCTGACCTTCCGCACCCAGGCGGAGGCGATCGAGAAGGCCAACAACTCGACCTACGGGCTGGCCGCAGGGATCTGGACCGACAAGGGCGCCAAGGCCTTCGAGGTCGCGAGCGCGCTGCAGGCAGGAGTGGTCTGGCAGAACACCTACAACCACTTCGACCCGACGGCGGCGTTCGGCGGCTACAAGGAGAGCGGCTTCGGCCGCGAGGGCGGCCCGGCCGGGCTGCGCCCCTACGTGCGCGTGCGATGAGCCGGCTCGCCGTCCCCAAGACCTACAAGCTGTACGTCGGCGGCGCGTTCGTGCGCTCGGAGTCGGGCCGCTACGACCGCGCACGACGACCGCAACGTCCCGCGCGCCTCGCGCAAGGACGTGCGCGACGCGGTGGCCGCCGCGCGCAAGGCCGCCGGCCCCTGGGCGGCGCGCACCGCCTACAACCGCGGGCAGATCCTCTACCGGGCGGCCGAGGCGCTCGAGTCGCGGGCGGCCGACTTCGCCATCGAGCGAGGCGAGATCGAGGCGTCGATCGACGTGCTCGTGCACTACGCGGGCTGGACCGACAAGCTCGCGGCGGTGCTCGGGGGCGTCAACCCCGTGGCCGCCCCGTTCCTGTCGTTCTCGCTGCCGGAGCCGACCGGCGTGGTCGGCGTGGTCGCGCCCGACGAGCCGGAGCTGCTGGGCCTGGTCGCCGAGCTGGCGCCCGCGCTCGCGGCGGGCAACGCCGTCGTGGCCCTGGTGTCGGAGGCGGCACCGCTGAGCGGACTGGACCTGGGCGAGGTGCTGGGCGTCTCGGACGTGCCGGGCGGGGTCGTGAACCTGCTGTCGGGGCGACGGCGCGAGCTGACCGAGGCGCTGGCCGGCGCACCCGGGCGTGAACGCGGTGGTGGAGGCTTCGGGCGACGCCGTCGCTCGCGGAGAGCGTCGACCGGCTGGCGTCCGAGAGCGTGACGCGGGTCAGGCGGGCAGCGCCGACCGGCTCGTACGAGGCCGCGATCGCCGACGCGCTGACTCGCCTCGAGGCGGTCACCGAGCTGAAGACCGCCTGGCACCCGATCGGGGCATGAGCCGAGCCCGCGCGGCGGCGGGCAGCCTGGCCTTCCTCGTGATCGCGCCCGGCGTGATGGCCGGACTGGTGCCCTGGCTGCTGACCGGCTGGGACTCGACCGGCCCGCCGCTCGCGCTCCAGGCGGCCGGGCTCGTGCTGATCGCCGCCGGCGCGGCGGTCCTGCTGAGCGCCTTCGCGCGCTTCGTCGTCGACGGGCTGGGCACGCCGGCGCCGGTCGCGCCCCCGGAGCACCTCGTCGTGAGCGGCCTCTACCGGCACGTGCGCAATCCGATGTACGTCGCGGTGGCCGCGACGATCGTTGGCCAGGCGGCGCTGCTCGGGCGCCCCGAGCTGCTGCTCTACACGCTCGCCTTCATGGCGGTGGTGGCGGCGTTCGTCTACGGCTACGAGCAACCCGTGCTGAGCGAGCGCTTCGGAGCCGCATACGAGCGCTACCGAGGACAACGTCCCGGCGTGGTGGCCGCGGCTGCGTCCCTGGCGGGGCTAGACGTCCTTCATCGGGCCGTCCCAGCGGTGCCGGTGCTTGAGGTCCGGCCGGAGGAACTCCGGACGGCCCTCGGCGGCAAGCCACGGGGCGACGACGATAGTCGCGACCAGCAGGACACCGAAGATGATGCCGACTATCTCGTTCATCGCCGTACTAGTATACAAGCGCGTCCAGGGCGCTCTACTCCAGCGCGCCCTCGAGGCGCAGGATCCGCCGCATGATCGCCAGCGACGACGCGTAGGTGGAGTCGAGCCCGTAGTAGCTCAGGCCGCGGGCGCCGAGCGTGCGCGCCTGGGTATAGGGCGTGTCTGAGGCGTAGTGGATGATCCCGAAGTCGAGCGGCAGCTTCGAGAAGTTGACCGCCTCGCCGACGGGGTGCCGGTCCGCGTCTGCGATCTCGTAGAGCGCGTTGCAGTACGGCCCGGCCTCCATCTCGACCACCGTGAACGCCTCGCGGTAGTAGAAGTCGAGGTAGGCGCGGTTCTGCAGGAACGTGCTCTTGACGGTCACCGCGCGCTGGTTGTCGAGCCCGCTGCCGAAGCGCAGGTCGCCCGCGATGTCGTCCACCGAGAAGGCGTTGTCGAGCCAGTAGGTCGAGCCCGAGTGCTCGTCGTGTACGACGCTCGAGATCATCACGTCGCCGACGTCCGCGTTCAGCGTCGCCGCCTTGCCGAGCACGTACACGCCCCGCAGCGCGGAGCTGCTCACGGCCACCTCGCGCAGGATGTTGTAGGCGCCCAGCCCCAGCGGGTAGTCGATGTTGACGACCACCGCGTCGCTCTCCGCGAGCGCATCGGCCTGCACCTCGCCCAGCCGTGAGTCGAGACCGGCCGGGTCCAGCTTGGCGAGCGGGATGATCTGCGCCGGCACGCGCAGCGCGGTCCGGCTCGGCAGGTGCGACACGCCCGCCTCCTGCTCCGCGCGGCGGCGGGCGAGCCGGCCCTCCTCCCCGTGCGAGTCGAAGTAGAGCCGCGCGACGAAGTAGAGCCAGTTCTCCCACGACCCCTCCGTGCGCCCATCGCGGAACGCCGCCAGCTCCTGGCGCAGGATGTCGTCCTCGGGCAGGGTCTCGACGAACTCGATCAGCACCGCCTCGCGCTCGCGCGCCACTCCCGTGGCGATGTTGACCAGGCTGTGGGTGTTGGAGCTGACCAGGTAGAGCGGCCGCTCGCTCAGCCCCTGCTCGGCGAGCCGCTCGTGCACCGGAGTCCACCAGCGCCGGGTGAGGCGCGCGTACCCGACCTGCGAGCCGCCCAGCATCCGCACGCGCATGTTCATCCGCCGCTCGGCGATCAGCCGCAGCCGCTCGTCGAAGCGCTCGCCCCAGGCCTCGCGCAGGCGCAGCCAGTCGTCCGACGAGCCGCCGAGCGTCTGCGCGCACTCCTCCGGCGACGGAACGTGCTCGGGCGGCCAGCCCGCCGCCCGCGAGCGCACGCGCAGCTTGTTCCACTCGATCTGGAAGGCGACCAGGGTCGGGATCAGGTCGTCGACGTCCGAGGCGCTGGCCAGCAGCACCGCGAGCATCCCCTCGCCGCTGTCGTGCCAGCGCCGCCGGCGCGCGGGCGCGTCGACCTCCTCCCACTGCTCCATCGGCAGGCCGTTGCGGGCGAAGACCTCCGCCTCCTGCCCCATGATCACCACGCTCGCGCCCACGATCCCGTCGGGCAGTCGCCGGATCGCGTAGATGAACGCGCCCAGGTCCGGCTCGTCGCTGGCGGCCAGCGGGTGCAGGCTCGAGCCCATCGCCCTGTGCGAGGACTCGAGCACGCGCAGCGCCGTCTCGCCGCTCGAGCGCAGCAGCGTGTTGTACGTGCGCTGGTAGAGCTCGACCTCGTCGCTCAGGCGCCCAACGGCAAGCTCCTCTGTGGCTGCGAGTGCGACTCGGGAAACGACCACGACTACTCCTTAACGTACGGGATGCCGATCGAGGCGGGCGGGCGGGAGCGGCCGATCAGGCCCGCCACGACGACCAGCACGAGCACGTACGGCAGCGCCTGGAACAGCACCGCGAGCGACTCCGAGAAGGCCGGCAGCCGCTGCGCCACGGCGCTCGAGAAGCCGAACAGCAGGGCGCCGGCGAGCGCCCCGTAGGGACGCCAGGCGCCGAAGATCACCACCGCCAGCGCGATGAACCCGCGGCCCGCGGTCATGCCCTGGTTGAAGGAGTGCACGAGCCCGACCGACAGGTACACGCCGCCCAGCCCGGCCAGGCAACCCGACAGGATCACCGCGATGTAGCGCGTGCGCAGCACGGGGATCCCGACGCTGTCGGCAGCGCGCGGCTTCTCCCCCACCGATCGCAGCCGCAGGCCGGACGGAGTCCGGTAGAGGTAAGCGGCCACGATCGGCACGAGCAGCAGCGCGACCCAGGTGAGCAGGTTGAGGTCGCCGATCGCCTCGCCGAAGAAGCCGGTCTCGCTCAGGATCGGCAGGTTCACGTCGGGCACGCTCGGCACCGAGCCCGGCGTGCCCTGGTCGCCGTAGTGGGCGATGAACATGTAGCCCGTGATGCCCGCCGCCAGGAAGTTGATCGCGACGCCGCTGACGACCTGATCCGCCCTCAGCGCGATGGAGAAGACCGCGTGGACGACGGCCAGGGCGCCGCCCGCGGCCACGCCGAGCAGCACGCCGAGGAACCACGACCCGAACACGTCGGCTCCGAAGATCCCGAAGAAGGCTCCCATCAGCATCATGCCCTCGAGGCCGACGTTGATGACGCCGCTGCGCTCCGACATCAACCCGCCGAGCGCGGCGAGCAGCAGCGGGGTGGCGAAGCGCAGGGTGGCGGCGAACAGCGCCGACCAGACGAAGACCTTCTCCAGGTTGGCCTCGCCCGACTTGGTCGCCACCACGGCGCCGAGGGCACCGGCCACACCCGCCAGGATCGCACCGCGGCCCCAGCGGACCTCGCCGCCGCGGGTGGCCGCGACGCCGGCGGCGACCGCCGCGACGCCGAGCACGATCGACGGCACCGGCGTGCGCACCAGCAGCGGCGGCAGCGTGATGTACCAGGCGACCGCGCCCAGGGCCGCGCCGAGCCACCCGAGCTGCTTCGCGCCCATCCCCGAGCGCGACACCGCCATCGTCGCCGTGCTCATGCCTCCGCCTCCGGAGCCGGCGCCTTGCGCCGGCCGACCAGCAGGCCGCGCCCGCGTCGCAGCATGCCGAGCACGAGCACGTCGGCGCTGACGATCAGCACGACGAGTCCCTGGATGAGCGTCGTCAGGTTGGCGGCCAGCTCGGGCTCGAAGATCGTCGGATCGAGGTTGCGCTGCGAGGTGCCGCTGAGCAGGCCGCCGAACAGCAGCCCGGCCGCCACGGTGCCGATCGCCGTGTTGCGGCCCAGCAGGGCGACGGCGATGCCGAGGAAGCCGATCTGCGAGATCTGGATGTCGTTCGTGGCGATCCTGAACTGCCAGCCGAGCACGTCCATCGACCCGGCGAGCCCGGCGAACACGCCGCAGACCGCCATCACGAGCACGTAGTTCTTGGCGACGCTCATGCCGCCGTAGCGCGCCGCCTCGGGGTTGAGCCCGACCGCCCGCACCTCGTAGCCGATCGTCGAGCGGTTGAGCAGCGCCCAGAAGATCACCACCGCGACGAGCGCTATGAAGATGCCGATGTGCAGGCCCTGGAGCACCGGGTCGCCCCACCACACAGGCAGGTGGGCGGCGTCGACGATGTCGTTCGAGACCGGCAGCGACACGTCGCGGGAGTTCTGGAGCGGCCCACCCTGGGAGAACAGGTAGAACCCGATCCAGAGGGCCGTGTAGTTGAGCATGATCGTGGAGATCACCTCGTTGGCCCCGACCGTCGCCTTGAGCAACCCCGCGATCCCGGCCCACGCCGCCCCGGCCAGGCAGGCGGCCACGATCGCCAGCACGATGTGCAGGAAGCCGGGCATCCCGGCGAACGAGGAGCCGACCCAGACGGCCGCGATGCCGCCGACGGTGTACTGGCCCTGCCCGCCGATGTTGAACAGGCCGGCCCGGAACGCGAACGCCACGGCCAGGCCGGTGAGGATCAGCGGCGTCGTCAGGATCAGCGTCTGCTGGAGGTTGAGCGCGGCGGTCGTGCGATCCGAGCCCGTCACCCAGGGGAACAGCCACTGGAACCCGGTCCCCTCGAAGATCGCCTTGTAGGTGGCGATCGGGTCGTGGCCGGTGATCAGCACGACCAGGCCGCCGATGACGAACGCGAGCAGCGCCGTCAGGACGGGTACGACCACCCCGCCGCCGCGGACGTAGGCCGCCAGCCGAGCGGCCGGCGTCTGGCCGACCGGCGTGCCCTCGAGCTGGTCGACGCGGCTCGGTCAAGCGGCGGCCCGGCCCTTGCCGCCGGTCATCGCGAAGCCGAGCTCCTCCTCCGACGTGTCGGGCGGGAACTCGCCGACGATCAGCCCCTCGTAGATCACGAGGATGCGGTCGGCGAGCGAGCGCACCTCCTCGGACTCGAGCGAGACCAGCAGGACGCCGCGGCCCCTGTCGCGCTCGGCGACCAGCCGCCGGTGCACGAACTCGATCGCGCCCACGTCGAGGCCGCGGGTGGGCTGGTGGGCGATCAGCAGCTGCGGGTCGCTGGCGATCTCGCGGGCGATGCAGACCTTCTGCTGGTTGCCGCCGGAGAGCGCCCCCGCGAGCGTGCCCTCACTGCCGCCGCGCACGTCGAACTCGGACAGCAGCGAGCGGGCGCGCGCCTTGATGTGGCCGAGGTTGAGCCAGCCGGCGCGCGACAACGGCGGGGAGTGGTAGTCGCGCAGCGCGAGGTTCTCGGCCAGCGTGAAGTCGAGCACGAGCCCGCGCAGCTGGCGGTCCTCGGCGATGTGGGCGAGGCCGGCGTCGCAGGTCGCGCGCACGCCGCGGCCGGTGACGTCCTTGCCCGCGATCGCGATCCGGCCGCCGTCGGAGCCGCGCAGCCCGGCGATCGCCTCGACCAGCTCGTGCTGGCCGTTGCCGTCGACCCCGGCCAGCGCGACGATCTCGCCGCCGCGCACCTGGAGCGACAGGCCGCGCACCGCCTCGAGCTCGCGGTCGTCGCGCACGCGCAGGTCCTCGACCTCGAGCACCGGCGGCCCCGGCTCGACCTCGGGCTTCTCCACGCGCAGCAGGACGTCGCGCCCGACCATCAGCCGCGCCAGGCTCTGCTCGGTGGCCTCGGCGGTCGGGACGGTGTCGATCTTCTTGCCGCGCCGCAGCACCGTGACCCGGTCGGAGATCTCCAGCACCTCGTTCAGCTTGTGGCTGATGAAGACGATCGCCACGCCGTCCTTGCGCAGGGCGCGCAGCACGTCGAACAGCTCGGCGGTCTCCTGGGCGGTCAGGACCGCCGTCGGCTCGTCCAGCACGAGGACGCGCGCCTCGCGGTAGAGCGTCTTGAGGATCTCCACGCGCTGCTGGGCCCCGACGGTCACGTCCTCGATCACGGCGTCGGGGTCGACCGCCAGCCCGTAGCGCTCCGACAGCTCCCGGACCCGGCGCGCGCCCTCGCGCACGTCGAGCAGCCCGCCGCGCCGGCGCGGCTCGCCGCCCAGCACGATGTTCTCGGTGACGGTCATGACCGGGACGAGCATGAAGTGCTGGTGCACCATGCCGATCCCGAGGTCGATCGCCGTCGACGGCGACTCCACCCTGACCGGCTCGCCGTTGACGCGGACCTCGCCCTCGTCCGGGTGGTAGAGCCCGTACAGGATGGACATCAGCGTCGACTTGCCGGCGCCGTTCTCGCCCAGCAGGGCGTGCACCTCGCCCGGGCGCAGGTCGAAGTCGATCCCGTCGTTCGCGACGACGGGACCGAACCTCTTCGTTATCCCCCGTAGCTCGAGAGCGGGTGCGTCAACGCTCACCGGCTACGGAAACTACTTGACCGTGTCCGGAATGTCCGCGATGTCCCCGTCGGCGATCTGCTGGCGGATCTTCTCGACCTGATCGGCGTACTTCTGGCCGGCCGGTCCGATCTTGCCGATCCCCACGCCGTCGTTCTTGACGTTGCTGAGCACGTCGGTCCCGCCCTTGAACGACCCGTCCTGGACGCTCGCGATCGCCCTCTGCACGGCAAGGTCGACGTGCTTCTCGGCGCTGGTCAGGATGTGCGGGCCGAGGTAGGACTGGTCGGCGTCGACGCCGATGCCCTGGACGCCCTTCTCCTTGGCCGCGTCGAGCGCGCCGAGGCCGCAGCCTCCGGCCACCTGGAAGACGACCTTCGAGCCCTTGGCGATCTGGTCGAGCGCGATCTCCTTGCACTTGGCCTGGTCGACGAAGTCCTGCGAGTAGGCGTTCAGCGTCTGGATGCCCGGATAGGCCTTCTTGGCGCCGGCCTGGTAGCCCGCGATGTAGTGGTCGACCGGCGGGATCTTCTGGCCGCCCACCGACGAGATCACCTTGGCGTTGTTGTCCTTCGCCCACAGCCCCGCGAGGTAGCCGGCCAGGTAGCCGGCCTCCTGCTCGGCGAACAGCAGGCCCTCGACGTTCTTGGGCTTGTCCTTGAGCGCGGTGGCCGAGAAGTCGACGATCGAGAAGCTCGAGTCGGGGAACTTGCCCGCGACGGTGTTGAGCGCGTCGGCCATCAGGAAGCCGACCGCGGTGACCGACTGGTACTTCTGCTGCGCCAGCGTGGTCAGGTTCGGCACGTAGTCGCCGTTCGACTTCGACAGCAGCACGCGCGTGTCGATACCGAGGTCCTTCTGGGCGTCGAGCCGGCCCTTGTTGGCGAGGAAGTTGAAGGAACGGTCGTTGAGCCCGCCGATGTCGGTGACGAGCCCGGCCTTGATCTGCTCGCCGGACTGGCTGCTGCCGTTGCCGCTGTCGCCGCTGCTGTCGTCGCTGTCGTCCGAGCCGCAGGCGGCCACGCCCAGGGCGAGCGCCGCGACCAACGCCAGTGCGAACAGCCGGAACCTCTTACTCACGACCAATCTCCCTCTCTCGATGCACCGAGGCGGGCAGCCTACACCCTCCCATCGACCCGGCGGATTAAGTCATTCTTCAGTGTTTCCTCGCAGAATGCGGCTTCGAGAGCGGTTCGCGTGATCTCGCGCAGCTCGTCGTCGCCGAGGCCCATGCGCTCGCGGCAGACGGCGTACTCCCCGCCGATCGACGCGCCGAAGTAGGGGGGGTCGTCCGAGCCGAGCGTGACCCTCACCCCAGCCTCGCGCAGGCGCGGCAGCGGGTGGTCCTCGTAGCTGTCGAACGCGCGCAGCACGACGTTGCTGGTGGGGCAGCACTCGAGCACGATGCCCCGCTCGGCGAGCTCGCGCACCAGCTCCGGGTCCTCGATCGCGCGGACGCCGTGGCCGATCCGGGTGACGGGCAGCCCGATGCCCGCGCGCACGCTGTCGGCCCCCGCCCACTCCCCGGCGTGCACGGTGCAGCCGAGCCCCGCGCCGGCGGCGACCTCGAACGCCTCGACGTAGTCGCCGGCTGGGAAGTTCTCCTCGTCCCCGGCCATCGAGAAGCCCACGACGTACGGGTGCGGGCGCGAGGCGGCGTAGCGCGCCACGCGCAGGGCCTGCTCGGTGCCGAAGTTGCGCACGCAGGAGATCAGGATGCGGCCCTCGATGCCGAAGTCCCGGCGTGCGTCGTCGATCCCGCGGGCGATGCCGTCGAGGTGCTCCTCGTCGCTCAGGCCGACGAGCGCGGCGTGGTCGGGCGACGCGGTCAGCTCGACGTAGAGCGCGCCCTCGCGGGCGCAGCCGGCGAGGTACTCGTAGGTGACGTCGCGGTAGTCGTCGCCGGTGCGGATCACGCTCGCCGCGAGGTCGTAGGTCCGCAGGAAGTCGAGGAAGTCGGTGTAGGCGAAGCGGTCGGGCGCCGCGAAGACGCCCGTCGGGCACCGGCATGCCGTTGCGCTCGGCCAGGCGCCGGATCAGCTCCGGCGGGGCCGTCCCCTCCAGGTGGACGTGCAGCTCGGCCTTCGGGATCAGCGCAGCACCTCGAGCACGATCGGGGTCTCGCCCGCGGGCGGGTCGCCGATCCGGTACGCCTCGCGCAGCGCTTGCGCCGCGCGCTGCGCGCTCTCCTCGCTCGCCGCGTGCACGAGCGCCAGCGGGCGCTCGCCGGGACCGACCCGCTCGCCGGGAGCCGCGACGTCGGCGAGGCCGACGGAGTGGTCGACCGGATCGCTCTCGCGCAGGCGCCCGCCTCCGAGCGCGACGACGGCGAGGCCGACCGCGCGCACGTCGACGCTCGCGACCGCGCCGGCCTCCGACGGCTCGGCGGCGACCGTCACCGGCGCGGCCGGCAGGTGGCGCTCCGGAGCCTCCACGAGATCGGCGGGGCCGCCCAGCTCGGCCACCATCGCCGCGAAGCGCTCGGCGGCCGCGCCGCCCTCGAGCGCCCGCTCGGCCGCGGCGCGCGCGGCGTCCTCGTCGGGCTCGACGCCGCCCAGCCGCAGCAGCTCGGCGCTCAGCGCGAGCGTCACCTCGCGCAGGCGCGGGTCGGTCGCCGCGCCCGTGAGGTGGTCGATCGACTCGCGCACCTCGAGCGCGTTGCCCGCGGTGCGCCCGAGCACGCGGTCCATGTCGGTGAGCATCGCCGTGGTGGCCAGCCCGTTGCCGTGCGCGACCTCCACGATCGCCCGGGCCAGCTCGTCGGCCTGCTCGCGCGTGGGCATGAAGGCGCCGGAGCCGACCTTGACGTCCATCACGAGCGCGTCCAGGCCGGCGGCGAGCTTCTTCGAGAGGATCGAGGCGACGATCAGCGGCAGCGACTCGACCGTGCCGGTGGCGTCGCGGATCGCGTACAGGCGGCGGTCGGCCGGCGCGAGCTGCTCGGTCTGCCCGACGATCGCGCAGCCGGCGCGCGCGACGGCCTGGCGGAAGCGGTCGAGGTCCGGCGTGCTGTCGTAGCCGGGGATCGAGTCGAGCTTGTCGAGCGTCCCGCCGGTGTGGCCGAGCCCGCGCCCGGAGATCATCGGCACGGCGCCGCCGCAGGCGGCCACGATCGGCGCCAGCAGCAGGCTGACCTTGTCGCCGACGCCGCCGGTCGAGTGCTTGTCGAGCGCGGGGCCGGGCAGGTCGACCTCGGACCAGTCGAGCACGTCGCCCGAGTGCGTCTTGTGGTGGGTGAAGGCGATGCGCTCCTCGGCGGTCAGGCCCTGGAGCAGGATGGCCATGGCGAGCGCGCCGACCTGTGCGTCCGAGAGCGTGCCGTCGGCGATGCCGCGGACGAGGAAGCCGAGCTCCTCCTCGGTCAGCTCGCCGCCGTCGCGCTTGCGCCTGATCAGCTCGGCGACGTGCATCAGGCGGCCCCGCCGACGAAGCGGGTGATCAGCGGCGCGAGATCAGCCGCCGCGCGCGCGGCGTCGCGCAGCGTCTGCTCGTGGCTGACCGCCTCCTCGCTCATCCCCTCCGCGTAGTTGGTGATCGCCGAGACCGCGACGACGCGCAGCCCGCAGTGCCGCGCGATCGTCGTCTCGTGGACGGTGGACATGCCGACGGCGTCGGCCCCGAGCGTGAGGAAGGCGCGGATCTCGGCCGGGCGTCTCGAAGGTCGGGCCGCGCACGGCGAGGTAGACGCCCTGGTTGAGCTCGACGCCGATGTCGCGCGCGGCCACGCGCATGTCGGCGCGCAGCTGCGGGTCGTAGGCGTCGCGCAGGCTGGGGAAGCGCGGGCCGAGCTCGTCGACGTTGGGCCCGGCCAGCACGTTGACGCCGGTCATGTTGATGTGGTCCTCGATCAGCATCAGCCCGCCGGGGCCGATGTCGAAGCGCAGCGAGCCGGCGGCGTTGGTCAGCACCAGCATCTCCGCGCCGGCCGCCTTGAGCGCGCGGACGGGCACCCGGATCTCGTCGAGGTCGACGCCCTCGTAGAGGTGGGCCCGGCCCTGGAAGGCGATCACCGGCACGCCGCCGATCTGGCCGGCGACCGCGCGGCCGGCGTGCCCCTCCACGCCGGGGGCCGGGAAGCCGGGCAGCTCGGAGTACGGGATCACGGTGGCGTCCTCGACGGCGTCGGCCACCTCGCCGAGGCCCGAGCCGAGCACGACGCCCACGCGCGGCGCGATGCCGGCGCGCTGGACGATCACTTCGGCTGCCTCGCGCCAGCTCACGAATCGAGCCTGAACGACAGCGGCAGCAGCTCGCCGAGGGTGGTCGCGTACGAGGCGCCGAGGTACACGGGCGTGTCGGCCGAGGCGAACTCCGACAGCCGCTGGCGGCAGCCGCCGCAGGGCGGGCAGACGTCCATCTGCTCGGCCACCACCGCCACCGCCGCGATCTCGCGCTCGCCAGCGGCCACCAGCGCCCCGATCGCCGAGGCCTCGGCGCACTGGCTCTGGGGATAGGCGGCGTTCTCGACGTTCGCGCCCGCGTAGACCGCGCCCGTGGGCGTGCGCAGCGCGGCGCCGACCTTGAAGCCCGAGTGCGGGGCGTAGGCGTGCTCCATCGCCGCGCGCGCGGCGCCGAGCAGGCGCTCGCGCGAGTCGAGCAGCAGGTCCGAGTAGCTGCCCGCGATCAGCCGGTCGTCGGGGATGTCCAGCTCGGCGCGCAGGCGGTCGACCTTGGTGGGGTCGGCGTCCGTCGCCTCGAGCTCGAGGAACGAGCCGAGCCCCTCGACCTCGTCCAGGTGGATGCGCACGCCCTCGAAGAGCAGCAGCCGGCGGCGCTTCTCGACGACGACGAGCGTGCCGAGGGCGGCGTCGAGCGCCTCGCGCAGTGCGTCCGCGTCCCCGACCGGGACGAGCCGGTAGTCGCTCGCCCGCGGGCCCGCCGCGTCGGGGCGCCGGTACTGGATCAGCTCGGCGTCGCCCGGCGACTGCTCGCGCAGCTTGAGCCGCCCCGCCGCGGGCGCGAAGTAGGTGTCGCGCTGCGTGATCTCGCCGCGGTCGTCGGCGCCGAGCGCGAGCGCCCTCTCCAGGCTGCGCGCGGGATCGGGGTCGCGAGCCTTGATCTCGAGGTTGCGCTGCGGGGGTGCCAAGCCACGTCCGAGGCTAACCAAGTCCGCGCGCACGCGGCCAAGCCGCGTGCTTTGCGGCTAGCGTATCCGCATGCCCCAGCGCCTCGTCGTGGTCGACCACCCGGTGCTGGCCGACCGGCTCACCGTCATGCGCGACCGTGAGACCGGGCACGGCGATTTCCGCCAGGCCCTGTTCGAGGCGTCGGCGATCCTCGCGGTCGAGGCGGCCCGCGACCTGCCGCTCACCCAGGTCGAGGTCCAGACGCCGCTGGAGCCCGCCGAGGGCGGCCGGCTGCCGACCGAGATCACGATCGTGCCGGTGCTGCGCGCGGGCCTCGGGATGGTCGACGGGTTCCTGCGGCTGCTGCCGGGAGCCCGCGTCGGGCACGTCGGCGTCTACCGCGACGAGGAGGAGCATCGCCCGGTCGACTACTACGAGCGCCTGCCGCCGGGGCTCGCCGAGTCGCACGTGTTCGTGGTCGATCCGATGCTCGCCACCGGGGGGAGTGCCGTGCACGCGCTCGACAAGCTGCGCGCTGCCGGCGCCCGGCGGCTGGCGCTGGTCTGCCTGGTCGTGGCCCCCGAGGGGCTCGCCGCCGTCGAGCAGCACCACCCCGACGTGCCGATCTGGACGGCCGCGGTCGACCGCGAGCTCGACGCGAACGCCTACATCCGGCCCGGGCTGGGCGACGCGGGCGACCGCGTCTTCGGCACCTGACGGGCCAGGCGCAGGCGGCCGTCGGCGGGCAGCGTCAGGGCCAGCGCCAGCGCCGCCAGCGGCACCGCGGCGATCACCCACATCGTGGCCTCGATGCCCTGAGCGTCGGCGAGCGCCCCGAGCGCGGGCGCCAGCGCGCCGCCGACCCCGATGGCGGCTCCGAGCGTCACGCCCGAGGCCATCCCGAGCCGGTTGGGCAGGTACTCCTGGCCGAGCACGACCGTGATCGAGAACGTGCCCACGACCGTGAAGCCGACGACCGCGATCAGCAGGAACGCGGGCACCAGCGGGGCGGCGATGAAGGCCGCCATCACAGGGGCGGACAGGGCGGTGCAGGCCAGCAGGATCGTGCGCCGCCCGAGGCGGTCGGCCACACGCCCGCCGATCAGGGTGCCGGCGGCGCCCGAGGCGAGCATCGCGGTCAGCGCGGCGTTGCCGACCGCCTCCGAGGTGTCGAGCGTCGTGACGAACCAGACCGGCACGAACGAGAGCAGGCCGAAGTGGACGCACGAGCGCAGCGAGATCACGCCGGTCAGCCGGGCGAACGGGCCCCAGCGGTCCGCGGCCGGCTCCGCCGCGCGCTCGGCGGCGCGCCTGGCCCGGTCCCGGACGGCGCCGAGCCGACCGCGCTTGGCCAGCAGCGTGGCGCCGGCGATCCCCGGAACCAGGGCGACCAGGAGGGTGCCCGACAGCCCCACGGCGAGCACGGAGGCGGTCGTCAGGACGGGGCCGAGCGCGAAGCCGGCGTTGCCGCCGAGCGCGAACAGGCTCATGCCCCGGGCCTTGGCGGCGCCCGAGGCGTAGTTGGCGTGGCGGGCGGCCTCGGGGTGGAAGGCCGCGACCCCGATCCCCGACAGGACGATCGCGGCGAAGGTGAGCAGGTACGTGGGCGCGAGGCCGGCGAGGGCGATGCCGGCGCCGGCGGCGAGCACGCCCGCCGGCATCAGCCACGGAACCTGGAGCCGGTCGGCGGCGTGGCCGAACAGGGGCTGGATCAGCGAGGAGCCGACCGTGGCGGCGAACACGAGCGCGCCGGCGGCCGCGTACGAGTAGCCGCGCTGCTCGACGAAGAACGGCAGCAGCGCGGGGACGGCCGCCTGGCAGAGGTCGACGCTGAGGTGGGCGCCGCCGAGCAGACCGAGGCCGCGGCGGTCGAGTCCACCCGTCAGCGGACCACCACCCCGCTGAGCGCGAGGCCGAGCACCGCGGCGCGGGTGCGCTCGCGGCGACCAGCCGTGCTCGACGCGCAGGTGGCGGTAGGTGTGGCCGACCAGGTTGAACAGCACCGTGGCGGTCTCCTCCGGGTCCTCGACGGCGAGTGAGCCCTCGGCGACGCCGTCGGCCAGCAGGCGCTGGACCGGCTCGGTGAAGACGCTCTTGGTGAGCGCGGGGCGGCGCTGCTCGTGGAAGACGACGTCGCGCTCGGCCTGCCCGAGCGCGTCGAGCAGCTCGAGGTTGCCGTCCACGACGTCGCAGAGCGAGTCGAGCGCGAGCTCGAGCCGCTCGCGCGCGCTCCCGGGCGCGGTCAGTGCCGGCCAGAGCGCCTCGCGGTACTCGCGCTCCAGCTGCTCGGCGAGCGCGGCCAGCAGGACCTCGCGCGACACGCCGCGCCGGTGCAGCGTCATGCGCGAGACGCCCGCCTCGTCGGCGAGCCGCTGGAGCGTCGCGCCCTGCCAGCCATGGCGCTCGAGCGCCCGCCGGGCCCCGTCGAGCAGCTGCGAATCGATCCCCTGAGATGTTCCCTGCGACGCCATCGTTGTTACAGCAACGTAACAGAAAGGTGACGTGGACGTACGCTCCTGCGCATTCGACATCACATGGATGCCCAATGTGCGGGCGTCGTTCAGTGCTGCCGTTGGGTGGCGCTCAGACCCACCGTGGCGGCGTCCGCCGCGGCGGCGAAACGCTCGTCAACAGCCACGCCGGCCACCCAGACGATCGCGTCGCCGCTCACCACCACGGGCAGCGCGTGCCGCAGCGCACGGGGCACCTTGCGGTCGGTGAAGAGGTCCTGGAGGGTCTTCGTGCCGCCCGACGCCGGCGGGCCGCATGCGGTCCCCCTCCTCCCAGGCGCGCACCGTCAGCGGCGAGGTCACGCCGGTCACGCTCACCTCGCCGGCGCCGCCGGGCGTCGCCTCCACCTCCCAGTCCCCGAAGCGGGCGTGGCCGGGCACCGGGAGCTCGACCGGGTCGGGCGCGGCCGTCTCGGGCACGCGCGTGAAGCGGAGCGTGCCGTACTCGACGACCACGCGCAGGCCGCCGCCGAGGTCGAGCGACTTCGACCCGCGCCCGCCGAGCGCGAAGATCTCATCGGTCGCGCCGGCCGGAAGCTCCCCGCCGGCCTGCTCGGCCAGCCGGCGCAGGACGAGGCGCCGCACCGCGGGCCGCTCCCGCAGCAGCTCCGGCGCCGACACCGCCGGCCCGCCGCCGAGCCGCTCGAGCGCGGCCGAGACCGCGTCGTCGAGCACCTCCGCCTCCTCGCGCAGCTGGCGCGCGGTTGCGGCGATCGTGCGCTCAGGCGCCGGGCCGACGGTGCGCAGGGCCTCCATCAGGTCCGCGCGCACGCGGGCGCGGGCGAAGCGGCGGTCCGCGTTGGAGGGGTCCTCCCGCCACTCGAGCCTGCGCGAGCGCAGGTAGTCGCGCACCTCGTCGCGGGTGACCCCGAGCAGCGGCCGCACCAGCCGTCCGCGCCGCGCCGCCATCCCGTGCAGCGCGCGCGAGCCGGGCGACACCGCCAGCCGGTAGAGCACCGTCTCGGCCTGGTCGGAGGCCGTGTGCCCGGTCGCGTAGTCGCCCTCGGCCAGCTGCTCGGCGAGCGCGTAGCGGGCGTCGCGCGCCTGCGCCTGGAGGTTGCCAGAGCCGAGCGCGACCCGCTCGACGGCGAGCGGGACGTCGAGGCGAGGCGCACAGCGACCGGACGAACTCCTCATCCGCGTCGGCCCCCTCTCGTAGCCCGTAGTTCACGTGCAACGCGGATACATCGGCGCCGGCGCGGAGCGCAAGGTCGAGCAGGGCGACGGAGTCCCCGCCGCCGGACAGCAGCACCATCAGGGGCCCGCTGGGGATCTCGACGTTCACGGCTCGCGCGGAACGGCCCGGCACAACTGCCGCGGCTGGTCGAAGCCCTTGAGCTTGACCTGGCCGATCCCCTCGAAGCGCAGGTGGCGCACGCCGCGCAGCGCGTCGGTCACCGAGTCGGTCACCAGCACCTCGCCGCCGCGCGCCCGCGCCACCACGCGCGAGGCCAGGTTGATGTCGCGGCCGAAGTAGTCGCCGTCGCGGTAGAGCGTCGTGCCCCAGTGGATCCCGATGCGCGGCTCGGGCCGCTCCTTGAACAGCCCGGCGAATCCGACCGCCCAGTCGACCAGCGCCTGGACGTCGTTGCCGACCACCATCACCTCGTCGCCGATCGTCTTCACCACGCGCGCGTCGTCCGGGAGCGTGTTGGTCACGCCCTCGACGAAGTGCTCCACCAGCGACAGCGCCTCCTCCTCGCCCTCCTCCTCGGTGAAGCGCGTGTAGCCGGCCAGGTCGGCGAACGCGATCGCGACGCGCACGCGCCCGCTCTCGATGTCGCCCTCCTCGAGCTCCTCCTCCATGTGGCCGACCACGTCCTGCGCGACGAAATGCTGGAGGAAGCGCCGGTGCACGTAGTCCATCAGCGGCGAGGAGATCGGCAGCAGGTCGCGCGCCAGCCCCTCCATCTCCTCGGCCATCTGCAGGCCCGGCACGCCCTCGCGCATCAGCGGCTCGTGCACGTACAGGTGGAACAGCCGCACCTCCGCGTCCGCGATCTGCGAGAGCGCCTGGCCGTAGACGCGGCAGAGCTGCAGGAACGCCACCAGCGGGAAGCCGGCGTCGAGCACCGACTCGACGTAGCGGAGCGCCTCGAGGTCCTCGTCGGTGATCGAGTCCAGCGCCGCGGGCGCGAGCCCGATGCTGTTCCAGAAGCGCTCGATCAGCGCCTCCTCGAGTCCCGTGTCGGCGGCGGCCTCGCTCAGCGAGCGCTCGGCCGCCTCGTCGTCCCCGAACAGCGACTCGATGTAGCCGTAGGCGAGCCTGCCCTGGTGGCCGGCCTCGCGGATGTGCTCCAGCCGGTGGCCGCGCGCGCGCAGCCGCGCCACGATGCGGGCGTGCGCGACGGCGGCTGCCGTCCACGCGCCGCCGCCGTCGACCTCGGGGATCACGCCGCTGTCGGCCCAGCGCTTGAGCGTCGACGGCGAAACACCGACACGAGCGGCTGCTTCGGTGAGGGTGAGGGTCGGCTCTGCCACGGACCCGTCATTGTGCAACGGCGGAGTGGAAGGGTCACTCCGCCGCCGCGCGGGCGTGCCGGCCCGCTCCGTAGGCCGGTGGCGCCGAGGCGCCTCCCGGTCTCTAGGTGTCAAAGCGCATAGTATCGCTGCGAAGCTGAGAGTGGAGGGTGCCTTGAACTACTTCGTCACCGGCGCGACGGGCTTCATCGGCCGCCATCTGCTGGCCGAGCTCTTGAAGCGCGAGGGGACCATTTACGTGCTGGTGCGCGAGGGCTCGCGCGGAAAGATCGACGCCCTGGTCCAGAGGCTGGGCGCCGAGGAGGGCCGCATCGCCCCCGTGACCGGCGACCTGTCCAAGCCGGGGCTCGGCATCGAGGGGTTCAGCGAGCCGATCGACCACTTCTTCCATCTCGCCGCGATCTACGACATGGCCGCCGACGACGACGCCATGGAGAAGGCCAACACCGAGGGCACCCAGCACGTGATCGAGTTCGCCAACTCGATCGAGGTCGGCCGCTTCCACCACACCAGCTCGATCGCCGTCGCCGGCCGCTACAAGGGCGTCTTCCAGGAGGACATGTTCGACGAGGGGCAGACGCTCCCGCACGCCTACCACCGCACCAAGTACGAGTCGGAGCGGCTCGTGCGCGAGGGCGTGGAGGCCAAGACGCTGGTCTACCGCCCGGGGATCGTCGTCGGTCACTCGGAGACCGGCGAGATGGACAAGATCGACGGGCCCTACTACTACTTCAAGCTGCTGCAGCGGCTGCGGCACGCGCTGCCGGAGTGGGCGCCGCTCGCCGGCCCGCAGGGCGGCGAGACGAACATCGTGCCGGTCGACTTCGTCGCCAGGGCGATGGACCACATCGCCCACATGTCCGACGACGAGCTGCCGAGCGACACGTTCCACCTCGTCAACCCGGAGCCGATGAAGGTCGGCGAGACGCTCAACGAGTTCGCCAAGGCCGCGCACGCGCCGCAGTTCGCGATGCGCGTCGACCCCAACATGACGAACGCGATCCCGCCCGCCGTGCGCGCGGGCGTGATGGCGCTGCCGACGGTCAAGCGGATCCGCCACCAGGTCTACCACGACCTGGGCATCCCGCCGGCGGCCGCCGAGAACCGCGACTTCCGCTGCAAGTTCGACGCGCGCGACACGCAGCGGGCGCTCAGCGGCACCGGCATCGCCGTGCCGCCGCTGTCCACCTACGCCCCGCGCCTGTGGGACTACTGGGAGCGCAACCTCGACCCGGACCTGTTCCGCGAGCGCTCGCTGGCCAGCTCGATCCAGGGCAAGAAGATCCTGATCACCGGCGCGTCGAGCGGCATCGGCCTCGAGACGGCGCTCAAGATCGGCGAGGCCGGCGGCGAGGTGCTGCTCGTCTCGCGCACGCGCGAGAAGCTCGAGGAGGTGGCCAAGCAGGTCGAGGAGGCGGGCGGCACCGCGCACGTCCACCCGGCCGACCTGTCGGAGCTGGAGGACATCGACCGGCTCGCGCAGGAGGTGCTCGACGAGCACGGCGGGGTCGACATCCTGATCAACAACGCCGGCCGCTCGATCCGGCGCTCGGTGGCGCGCTCCTACGACCGCTTCCACGACTACGAGCGCACCATGCAGCTGAACTACTTCGGCGCGCTCAAGCTGATCATGGCGTTCCTGCCCGGCATGCGCGAGCGCAAGACCGGCCACATCATCAACGTGTCGTCGATCGGCGTGCAGACCAACACCCCGCGCTTCTCCGCGTACGTCGCCTCGAAGGCGGCGCTGGACGCGTTCTCGCGCTGCGCGGCGCCCGAGTGCGTGGCCGACAACGTCAAGTTCACGACGGTCTACATGCCGCTGGTGCGGACCCCGATGATCGCGCCGACCGACATGTACAAGGCGTTCCCCACGCTCTCGCCCGACGAGGCGGCCCAGATGCTCGCGGACGCGATGATCGACAAGCCCAAGCGCGTCGCCTCGCGGCTCGGCACCTTCGGCGAGGTGCTCTACGCGGTCTCGCCGAAGACGATGGACATCATCCTCAACACCGCCTACAACCTGTTCCCGGACTCGAAGGCGGCCAAGGGCGACAAGCCGAAGGACGGCAAGCCGCTGCCCGCCGCCGCGAAGTCCGGCGACGACGAGATGTCCACCGAGGCCGTGGCGATGGCGTACCTCATGCGCGGAGTGCACTTCTGAGCGCCTGAGCCATGTCGCCGCGCCGCCCGACAGACACCCGTTCCGACCGCTCAAGCCCACATCCGCCATCAGCCGCAGCTCGCCGGCGAGCGCGGCCGCCGTCTGCGCGGGTGCGCCCGGCTCGGCGTGGGCCGCCTGCACGCGCAGCGCCCCGGCCGCCCGGTCGGCCTTGAGGTCCACGCGCGCGACGAGCCGGTCGCCCATCAGGAAGGGCAGCACGTAGTAGCCGTGCACCCGCTTCGGCTTGGGCACGTAGATCTCGATCCGGTAGCGGAAGCCGAACAGGCGCTCCACGCGCGAGCGCTCCCAGATCAGCGAGTCGAACGGGCCGATCAGGGAGCGCGCCTCGACGCGGCGCGGGACGCTCGTCTCGTGCCAGAGGTATGCCTGGGTGCCCCACCCCTCCACGGCGACCGGCAGCAGCTCGCCCGTCTCGGCCAGCTCCGCCACGCGCGCGCGGGTCTCGGCCAGCGGCAGGCGGAAGTAGTCGCGCAGGTCGCGCTCGGCCGCGACCCCGAGCGCGCGCGCCGCGATCCGGACCAGGTCGCGCTGGGCGTCGGCCGGGTCGGGCGTCGGCGCCGACACGACCGCGCGCGGCAGCACCCGCTCGGTCAGGTCGTAGAGGCGCTCGAAGTTGCGCCGCCGCGCCGAGGTGATCAGCCCCGACCAGAACAGGAACTCGAACGCCCGCTTGGCGTCCGACCAGCCCCACCAGGGCTCGGAGCGGCGCGGCAGCCCGTCCTCGAACGCGCTGGCCGGCATCGGGCCGAGCTCCGCCACGGTCGCGAGCACCTCGTCGACCAGCTCGGGGCGCTCGCGCGCGACGCTCTTCATCCCGCCCCAGGCCTCGTCGTGCGCGCTCTGCATGCGCCAGCGCAGCAGCGGCTGGGTGGTCACCGGCAACAGCGACGCCTCGTGACCCCAGTACTCGAACAGCCGCCGCGGCGCGTACCAGGCGGCGCGGTCCACCAGCTCGAGCGGGTAGGGGCCGAGGCGCCCGAACAGGCTGAGGTGGTGGCCGCGCGCGAGCACGTTGACGGAGTCGATCTGGAGCAGGCCGACGTGGCGCATCACCCGGCGCAGCGCGTGGCCGTCCGGGACGGCGGGCCGCGGCGTGGCGAAGCCCTGCGCCGCCAGCGCGACCCGGCGCGCCTCGGCAGCCGAGAGCCGCTCCCTGCTCCGCCTCGTTCCAGCCATGTGGCTGCTTTCTAGCGCGGCAGGCGAACGACGCGCAGCCCGATCGCCCGCTGCTGCGAGCGGTTGCCGACCGCGTCGGTGGCGCTCAGCACGACCCGGTAGCGGCCGGGCCGCAGCCCGCGCGACCGCAGCTTGACGCTGTTACGGCCGGCGCGCTCGGCGCGCTTGAGCTGGCGCGAGACCGACCAGGCCGTGCACGGCCGCCCGCGCCTCGAGCGCGTGCTGCAGGCGCCCTCGGCGCGCCGCCCGGCCCTGGCGCGGCGAACCGAGACGGTGACCGTCGCGGCCTCGGAGAGGCGGAAGCGCAGGCTGGTCGAGGTCGGCGGGCGCTTGCGCTTGGCGGCGGCCTTGCCGTGGCCGCGCTGCCGCCGCACCCCGAGCACCTGCTCGGCCGCGCGCACGTCGCTGACCACGGGGCGCCTGCCGTCCACGGTGAGCGCTCCCTCCGCGACCGCCCTCCCGCCGTGGGGATCGTTGACGCGCACCCGCACGGTGTGCGGGCCGTCGACGGAGAAGCTCGGCGTCGCGGTCGGCGTGGTCCCCGATCCGGCCTCGAAGGTGCCGTTGCCGTCGAGGTCCCACTCGTAGACGAGCCGCAGGCCCTCGGGGTCGCGGGAGCCGGACGCGTCGAGCGTCACGCGCTCGCCCGCCTTGGCGGTCCGCGGGGAGACCGACAGCGCCGCCGTGGGCGGGCGGTTCGACACGACGGCGATGCCGAGCGGATGGTTGAACAGGCTGTCGGTCGTGACGACCGACTGCTCGCCGGTCGCGGGGTTGACCCCGACCAGCCCGCCGTCGCCGTCGGGGCCGACGGCGTAGTCGGTCACGAGCAGGCCGCCAGAGGGGTCGAAGGCCACGCGCTCGGGCGTCTGGAGCTGGTCGAGGCCGTTGTTGGTCGTCACGTACTCCTGCGCGCCGTCGGGCCGGATGCGCACGACGCCGTCGGCGCTCGCGCCGCCGCACTCGTTCGCGACCGCCAGGCTGCCGTCGCCGGCGACGGCGACCCCGAGCGGGTAGGCGAGCCGGCCGAGGCTGGAGATCGGCGTCTGCGCGCCGCTGACCGGGTTCACCCGGAAGACGCTGCCAGTGCCGACCTGGCAGGGGACCGGCAGCACCCCTCCCAGCGACCGGTTGACCACCACGATCTGGCCGCTTCGGTCGACCGCGATGCCGAAGGGGAAGTCGAACAGGCGGGGGAGGATCACGTTCGCCGAGATGAAGGTCTGCGCGCCCGTCCTCGGGTCGACCCTGATGACCGCGCCGCTGTTGAAGCCGGAGAAGTTGTCGAGCACGTACAGGGTGCCGCCGGGCCCGACGGCGATGCCGGCCGGGTCGTAGAACATCCCCCCGCTCGAGACCACGCTCTGGCGGCCGGTGACCGGGTCCACGCGGATGATGGCGCCGTCCTTCTGGTTCGGCACGCCCATGTCGGCCACGACGAGGCTGCCGCCCGGCTCGACGGCCAGGTCGTAGGGGCGCCTGAACTGGTTGCCCTGCGCGCCGTTGCGGCTGATCTCCACCGTCGAGCCGGTCGCCGGCTCGCTGCGCAGGATCACCGCGCCGTCGACCTGCTGGTTGGCCGTGTATACGACGTACGGGTCAGCCGCGCGGGCGTGCGGGGTCGACACCGAGAACACTACGGCGACCAGAGCTGGAATCAACACGCGCGCGGATCTGATCTCGCTCCAAAGTAGCTTGCGCAAGCGCCCCGTCAACCGGTGGGCGCAGCGATTCAACGGGTGTACTAGTCACACGAACGCGGAGCCGCGGCGGACCAGGTTCGCGTACAGCGCCTGCTGGACCGTGTCGCGCACCTGCTCGGTCAGCTCGAGCACGAGACCGCGGTCGGCCGCCGCGTCGGGTCCGTAGTGCGCGGTCTCGATCGGCTCGCAGAACTCGATCCGCCACTTCGACGGCAGCGGCACGACCCCCAGCGGGCCCAGCCAGGGGAAGGTCGGCGTGACCGGGAAGAAGGGCGCGCCGATCGCGCGCGCGAGCGCGGGGACGTCGGCGAGCTTGGGGTAGATCTCCTCGCTCCCGACCACCGCGACGGGCACGATCGGGGCGCCGGCGCGCAGCGCGATCTCGACGAAGCCGCCGCGCCCGAAGCGCTGCAGGCGGTAGCGCTCGCCGAAGGGCTTGCCGGTGCCCTTGACCCCCTCCGGGAAGACGGCGACGAGCTGGTCCTGCTCGAGCAGGCGCAGCGCGTTGTAGGGCGAGGCGACCACGCCGCCGACCTTGCGCATGAAGACCGACACCCAGGGCAGGTCGAAGGCCCAGTTGAGCACGAGGAAGCGAGGCTGGCGCGGGAGCGGGTGCTCGCGCAGCAGCGCGACCGAGATCATCGTCGCGTCCCACGGCAGGATGCCGGCGTGGTTGGAGGCGAGCAGCGCGCGCCCGTGCGCGGGCACGCGGTGGGCGCCCTCGACCTTGACCCGCCACCAGCGGGCGTAGAGGAAGGCGAAGAACGGCTCGACGAGCTCGGTGAAGTCCTCGTCGAAGCCCCACTCGTCCTCCTCGCCGCCGTTCTCCATCCGGCGCAGCACGTGCTCGAGCGTGTCGCGTGCCTCGCGCGGGAGCGCGGAGGCGCCGCGGGTGAGCGCCTCTGGCAGCTCGAGGCCCGCGTCGAGCCCCTCGCGCAGGCGCCGCAGAAAGGTCACCGCGGCCGGGTCGGTCACGCCGCGGCCACCCAGTCCTCGACCGCCTCGAGCGTCGAGTAGCGCGGCCGGTGGCCGACCTCGCGCTCGAGCCTGTCGATGTCCACGCCGCGGCCGTAGCGCAGCAGGCGCCGGAAGTCGTCGGAATACGAGTCGAGGCCGAGCCGGCGCCCGACCCCGGTGATCGGCCCGAAGAGCGGGCCGGCGAGCGGCAGCAGCGGCCGGCCCGCCATCCGGATCATGCGCCCGAGCCCGATCGTCCCGCGGGCGGCGACGTTGACCGCGCCCCGCACCGGCCGCCGGACCGCCGCGATCAGCGCGTCGAGCGCGTCGTCCTCGTGGACGAGCTGGATGCGCGGGTCGAACCCGAGGTAGGTCGGGCAGGCCGGCTGCGACAGGTAGCGGGTGACCTGGGTCGCGAGCGACGGGCCGATCGCCGGCTGGTAGCGCAGCATCGTGCAGCTCACGTCGGGGTGGCGGCGCGAGTAGGTCTGGAAGTAGTTCTCGATCTCGGCGACGTCGCGCTGGAAGCGGCTGCGCAGCGGGAACATCCGCGTCATCTCCTCGCCGAAGAACTGCGGCGCGTGCGGCTCGGCGCCGTAGATGCCGGCGGAGCCGCGGATCACGATCGAGCGGATCGTCGGCGACTGGCCGCAGGCGGACAGCAGCTGGAGCGAGCCGATCACGTTGATGTCGTGCATGGCGCGCGCCGACATGCCCGGGCCCGGCTGGCGCACGATCGAGTTGTGGACGACCGTGTCGACCTCGGCGCGCGCGATCAGCGGGGCGATGTCGGGGTCGCGGATGTCGGCCTGGATCAGCTCGGTGCGCTCGAGCTCGCGGCGGGGCCGGCGCGTGTCGAGCCCGAAGACGGCGCCGAAGGCCGGCTCGCGCTCGAGCCTGGCGGCGAGGAGGGTCCCGAGGTAGCTCCCCACGCCGGTGATCAGCACCCGGCGGCCGGACACGGGCTAGCTGCTGCGCTTGGCGGGGGTGCGCTTGGCGGGGGTGCGCTTGGCCGGAGCGCGCTTGGCGGGAGCGCGCTTGGCGGGAGCGCGCTTGGCGGGCAGGCGCTCCTCGATCGCCTCGAGCCGGCGCGAGATGCGGCGCAGCTCGGCGCGCAGCTCGCGCAGGTCCTCGTGTGTGGCCAGCCGGCGGTCCTCGATCGCGCGCCGCCCGCGCGCCAGGCCGGCCCCGGCCCCGCGGCGCAGGTTGTCGACGGTGCCGGAGATCTCGTCGATCGCGCCCTGCGTGCGATCGCGCTGGCGCTCGGCAGAGCCGACCGTCGCCTGGACGGTCCGCTCGACCGCGTCGCGCAGCTCGGAAGGTGTGCTCGGGCGCTTAGCCATGGAGGCGGAGTCTAGGGTTCGGCGCCTTGACCCTCCAGCACGAGATCAGCGCGATTCACCTGCGGCCGGCCACCGAGCTCGCCGAGCGCGTGCTGCTGCCGGGCGACCCGCACCGCGCGCTCGCCGTGGCGCAGGACCTGCTCGACGCCCCGAAGATGTTCAACCACACCCGCGGCCTGTGGGGATACACGGGCGTGGCCGCCGACGGCGAGCCCCTGACCGTGCAGTCCACCGGGATGGGCGGGCCGAGCGCGGCGATCGTCACCGAGGAGCTGATCGCGCTGGGGGCGCGGCGCCTGGTCCGGATCGGGACCTGCGGCGCGCTCGCCGACGAGCTCGAGCTGGGCGACCTGGTCGCCGCCCGCAGCGTGGTGCCGGCCGACGGCGCGAGCACGGCCCTCGGCGCCGACGGCGAGCTCGGCTCGGACCCCGAGCTGCTGGAGCGGCTGGTGGCAGCCGGGGCGCAGCCGGCGACGGTGGTGAGCAGCGACCTCTTCTACGACCCGCGCGACGGCACCGCCGACGGCTGGCGCGAGCGCGGCGCCTCGGTGGTCGAGATGGAGGCGGCGACGATCCTGCAGGTGGCGAGCCGACGCGGCGTGGCGGCCGGCTGCGTGCTCGCGGTCAGCGACGTGCCCTCACCCGGCGGCGCGCGGCGGGCGGACGCGGAGCAGCTCGAGCGGTTCGGCCTGGCGGTGGGCGCGGCCGGCTACGCGGCCGTCGAAAGCGGTCGCGCGCACTCGGCCGAGCCGAGCGCTTGCGCCCTACTCGGTGACCGTCAGTCGTTCCTGTGCGCGCGGCACGGGATCCCCGCTGGGGGTGACCGACTCGCGCAGCGCGGCCACGTCGCGCGCGATCTCCTCCAGCCGCTGGTCGACGGCGGCGAGGGAGTCCTGCGGCGAGATCGACGCGAGCCGCTCCTCGAGCCGGTCGATCGCGTCCTCGATCCCCTCGAGCCGCTGCGACAGCGAGCGCAGCCGCCGCGTGACCCGCTCGAGATCCGCTGCGGAGGGCAGGTTGAGCGCCCCCATCGCGACCCCCTGGGCCTGGACCGCCTTCTCGCGAGCCTCGAAGGCGCGGGTGATCGCGCCGTTGACCACGGGGTTGGAGATCAGCTCCTCCGCGATCTTGCCGAGGGCCTCCTCGCCCTGGCGCGAGAGCTTGTCCTTCAACGTCTCGTCCTGCTCTGGGGCGGCCACGCGCGGGAGGGTAGCCCATGGACGGTCGGAGGGTGAGCCGAGATGATCGAATCTAACCCTCAAGTTGAGCGTTATGTACGGCGGAATCGCCCGGAACCGGCCCGGTTTCGGCGCGGGCGCTGCGGGGGAGGGATTGAAGGTCTACGCGCTTGCGGTCGATACAAGGTCTTGATCTCGCATGCGCGACAGGTCGCGGCGTGCGGGAAGACCTCGAGTAGACGCCAGGCAGTTACCCGTTGAAGACACAAAAGCCCTCAAGTAGCGTTGGTTTCGCCGCAGGCGTCCCTGATAGCCTGCGCGCGCACGGACGGCGCTCCGCGGAGCGTCCCGAGGGAGGTCACAGGACTGCACGGATGAAGACGCGCCTGCTCACCATCCTGCTCGCGGCGGGGGTACTTGCCGCGGCCGGACTCACTGCGTTCACGCTCCCCGCGAGCGCGCAGTCCGAGACGGTCACCGTCCGGCTTCCCAACGGGCAGATCGTGCACGTCACCGTCGACGTCCCGCCGGGCGGCTCGATCAAGGACGTCAAGCTCCCGGGCACGCTCGTCGACTCGACCGAGACCGCGCAGGCCGAGACGCCCGCGCCGCCGCAGCCGCAGGGCACGACCACCGAGCAGACCACGCCGGCCCCGCCGCCGCAGCCGGGACCCCCGAGCGCCGGCGGCGGCTCGCCCCAGGGTCAGACCAACAGCGGCGTGCGCGTCAACCAGGAGCGCGAGAAGGCTCGCAAGATCACTGCCAACAAGCCTCCAGCCAAGGATGAGGGTTCGGACGAGAAGGACAAGCGCGAGAAGAAGCGCAAGCTGCGCAACGACGACGGCACGCCCACCCCGGGCAACCCCGGCTTCATCGACGCCCTGCCCGGCCCCTCGACCGCCCACGGCGTCCCCAACTTCATCATCCGCAAGTTCCGCGTCCCGCCCTTCCTGCTCCCGATCTACCAGGCCGCCGGCATCCAGTACGGCATCCGCTGGGAGATCCTCGCCGCGATCAACGAGATCGAGACCGACTACGGGCGCAACCTGAACGTCTCGTCCGCGGGCGCCGTCGGGTGGATGCAGTTCATGCCGTCCACCTGGAAGATGTACGGGACCGACGCCAACAAGGACAAGCGCAAGGACCCCTACAACCCGGTCGACGCGATCTTCGCGGCAGCGCGCTACCTCAAGGCGGCCGGCTACGGGGACGACGTCCGCCGCGCGATCTTCGCCTACAACCACGCCGACTGGTACGTCGACTCGGTCCTCCTGCGCGCGCGCCTGATCGCCGGCGTGCCCGCCGACCTGATCGGGTCGCTCACGGGGCTGACCGAGGGCCGCTTCCCCGTCTACGCGCGTGCGCGTTACGCGGACGACCTCGCAGAGGCCGAGCTGCTGAAGCGCGTCAAGCAGGGTGAGAACGCCGCCAACGTGATCGAGTCGGCCGACGACCGCCACTCGATCGACATCTACGCCCGCAGCGGCTCGCCGGTCGTCGCGGTCAACGACGGGGTCATCAAGAAGGTCGGCACGAGCGACCGCCTCGGCCGCTACGTGACGCTCCAGGACGTCTACGGCAACCGCTACACCTACGCCCACCTCGGCTCGGTCGCGCAGCAGTACCCGGTGCCCAAGCAGGACACCGGCGGCCGCGACCGCTCCGCGCGCGCGGTGAAGGCCAACGGCGACCAGAGCGACCCGAAGCCGTCGGCGCCCGCGTCGGCCGGCCGCCAGCCCGAGGCCTCCGGATCCGAGCCGGCCCCGCAGCCCGCCGAGCCCGCGCAGGCCCAGGCGAGCGTGCCGGTCAAGGAGCGCCTGTTCGCCCACCCGGACATGGACGGGGCGCGCCAGGCGGGCGGGCTCGACCAGCTGCTCGACCGAAAGGCGCGCAAGCAGGGCAGCTACGAGACCTACCGCAACTACTTCTCGCGCCCGTTCGGGCTCGACCCGAGCAAGGTCACGCTGCGCCGGCTGCGCAAGGGCTCGCGCGTGATCGGCGGCACGATCATCGGCCGCATCGGCCGCACCGACGCCGCCAAGGCGCCGCACCTCGACTTCTCGATCCGCCCGGCCGGCCGCGGCGCCCCGCGGATCGACCCGAAGCCGATCCTCGACGGCTGGAAGCTGCTCGAGGCGACCGCGATCTACCGCGCCTCCGGCCGCAACGTCCTGCACGGCGACGACGTGGACGGCATGTCGATCGGCCAGATCCTGCTGCTGCCGAAGCCGCAGCTCGAGCGCCGCGTGCTCGCCGACGACCGCATCGAGGTCTACGCGGGCGGCCGCGACGACATCCGCTCGGGCCAGATCGACCGGCGCGTGCTCGCCACGCTCGAGTACCTGGCCGAGTCCGGGCTGCGGCCGACGGTCACCTGCCTCAAGGCAGGCCACAGCTTCTACACGAGCTCGGGCAACGTCTCCGAGCACAGCTCCGGCAACGCGGTCGACATCGCCAAGATCAACGGCATCCCGATCGTCGGCCACCAGGAGCCGGGCGGGATCACCGAGCAGGCGGTGCGCAGGCTGATGCTGCTCCAGGGCACGATGGCCCCGCACCAGATCATCTCGCTGTTCGAGGTTGGCGGAGCCACGCTGGCGATGGCCGACCACGCCGACCACATCCACGTCGGGTTCAAGCCGATGTTCGGCGCGAACCGCAAGCTCGGCAAGCAGGCGCTCGCCGTGCTGAAGCCGGGCCAGTGGTCCGACCTGGTCTCGCGCCTGCGCGAGCTCGACAACCCGGTCGTGCCGACCAAGCCGTCCAAGTACGCCCTGCCCGCCGGCAAGCGGGCCAGCGACGCCCACGCGGGCGAGTAGGCCGACGGCCGCCGGCTCTCCCTTCGGCTTCGTACAGCTCGAGTTCGGCTTCCTGCTCGGGCCCCCGGACGGGCGCTACCTGATCCGCTCGGCGCCGGACGCGCTGGTCGAGGGCGTGCTCGTGCTGGGCACCGACGGAGCGCCCGCCCGCCGGCGCAAGGCGCGCGAGCTGGAGGAGGCAGGGCGCGAGCCGGTGCCGACGACGCGCGCGACGGCGGTGCGGCCGGCGCCGTTCGGCTCTGGCGACGAGGCCGCCGACTGGCTGGCCGACCTGCGCGGCGACGACGAGGCCGTCCAGGCCGAGCTGGCGGGGGCGCTCGCCGTGCTCAACCGGGCCCTGCGCGCCTGGCGGGCGGCGCGGGCGGACCCGTACGTGCCCGAGCTGTCGTTCGACCGGGCGCTGGTGGCCCGGGTCGGCTACGGCAGCGGCGACGCGCTGGCCTACGGCCGCTTCGCGGCCGCGCTCGAGCTGCCGCCGCCGGGCGCCCTGACGGTGAAGCGGTCGATGGAGACGCCCGAGGAGCGCTTCGCGGCGCTGCTGGGAGCGCGCGAGCAGCAGCTCGTGGCGGAGGAGCTGGTGCTGCGCGCCCGGGCCGACCTGAACGCGGGGCGCCCGCGCGAGGCGGCGCTGCAGGCCCGGGTGGCGCTGGAGGCGGTGATCGCGGAGCGCGACGCGCTCGCCGAGCACCGCGGCGCCGTGGGCGAGGCGGCCAACGAGGCGCTCTCCGGTGATCTCAGCGCCGCGTCGCTGCAAGCGCTTACGGAAGCGGTAAGGGAGATGGAGGCCGCTCTGCGGCGCCACCGCCTCGGCGGCTAGGGGGTTGGGCGCGTTATGGGTTCATACGAACCCATAAAGTGACCAACCCCTCGGGCTCAGGGTGCGACCGTGAGCTCGACCCCCTTATCGCCGCTGTTCACGGTGGCGCCGCCCAGGCGCCTCGCCGCCCGACGCACCGCCGCGGCGAACTCGCGTGCGTCGCGGGGCGTGTCCCAGACCCAGCGCAGCGACAGGCCGTAGCGCCCGTCGGGCCGGCGCCAGAGGGCGAAGCCGCCCCCGCCCCACCCGGCAGCCGCGCGCGCCGCGCGCTCCTCGCCGTTCGCCTCGCGCAGCATCTGCTCGGTGTCGAACTCGCCGAAGTCGCCGGGCTCCACCAGCCGCGTCCCGGCCGGCGCGCCCACGCGCACCCGCACCGGCCGCTCGCGGGAGTCGTACTTGGCCGGGTGCATGACCTGCTCCGTCGACAGCGGCGCGCGCGACCCGAAGCCTCGGTTGACGGCCTCCCAGCCGCCACGGTTCTCGATGTGGTCGACCAGCCGGGCCCCGGCGGCGTAGGGGAAGATCAGGCTCTCGCGCAGGTAGCGCGGCAGGCCGCTCGACTCGGGCACGACGGCCTTGCCCAGCGCCTTGACGGCACCGGCACGGATGCGCGCCGGAATGTCGGGACTGCCGGTCTGGTCGAACACCACGTAGTCGACCATCGCGATCGTCGCCGTGCCCTCCTTGAAGGCGCTGTCAGCCGTCGAGGCGTCCAGCTCGAAGCGCTTGCGCCGGCGCTCGATGCCGAAGTGCTGGTCCTCGAGCGCGTGCGTCAGCTCGTGGGCCAGCGCGGCCTTGCCCAGCAGTCCCGAGCCGAACCCGCCGACGATCGCCAGCCTGCCGGTGCGGGGCACGTAGAAGCCACCCACCTCGGTGGCGAGCGTCTTGCCGGTCAGATCGCGCACGTCGGCGTCCGGGGGCAGCAGCCCGAGCAGCTTCAGCACACGCTCCTGGGCGGCGAGCACCCGCGGCGGGGTGTCGCGATCGAGCTCGCGTAGCCCCGCCGCCCGAGCTTGAGCGCCCGTCACGTGCTCGACGCGCGGCAGGTGCTCGAAGCGCAGCTCGCGCACCCGCTCCACGCCGCGGGCGACCTCGGCGATGGGGGGCCCGGCGGCCTCGCGCCGATCGCCGTCGTCGTCACCCCCGCCGAGCAACCCGATCGCCGCCAGCACCGCCACCAGGGCGGCCATGACGACGGCGATGGTGCCGTTCACAGCGCTGCCAGAACCGCCTGCAGCTCGTCGACCACGTCCCCGTCCAGCTTGACCTCGGCGTCGTGGTCGTAGGGGGTCGGGCCCTGGGTCACGAGCGCGAGCCGCCCGCCGGCGCCGTGGGTGATCGCCGGCAGCCCGGCCACCGGGTACACCTCGAGCGAGGAGCCCACGCACACCATCAGGTCCGCGTCCAGCGCGAGCGCCTGGGCCTCCGACAGCGCGCGCTCGGGCAGCAGCTCGCCGAACAGGACGACGTCGGGCTTGAGCGGCGTGAAGCAGCACGCGCACTCCGGCGCGCCGTCGTGCGCGCGCAGCTGGTCGATCACCCGCTCGAGCGTGACCTTGCCGCCGCAGTCGAGGCAGACGCTGTGCTCGATCGACCCGTGCATCTCGATCAGCCGCGCCGTCCCGGCGACCCGATGCAGGCGGTCGATGTTCTGCGTGATGACCCCGCGGATCAATCCGCGTCGCTCGAGCTCCGCCACGGCGCGGTGCGCCTCGTTCGGCTGCTTGTCGACGAGCGACGCGAAGCGGTCGGCGTAGAACTCCCAGAAGCGGTCCGGGTCGCGCCGCCAGGCGTCGATGTGGGCCACCTCCATCGGGTCGACCTTCTCCCACAGGCCGGTCCGCGGCGTGCGGAAGTCGGGGATGCCCGACGGCACCGAGATCCCCGCGCCCGTCAGCACGACGGCCCGCTCGGCGTCGCGCAGCAGGCCCGCGAGCCGAGCGGCCTGTCCCGTCGTGCGCCGATCGCCTCCGGCGACCGTCATCGGCCCTTGAAGTCCGGACGGCGCTTGCCGAGGAACGCCCCGATGCCCTCCTTGGCGTCCTCGGAGCCGAAGGCGCGGGCGAAGCCCTCGGCCTCCGTGGCGAGCCCCTCGTCGAGGTCCGGCCGGTGCGAGCGCTTCTTGATCTCCTCGACCGCGATCGGCGCCTTCTCAGCCATCCGCCGCGCCCAGGACATCGCCGTGTCGAACAGCTCGTGGTCGGGCACGACCTGATTCGCGAGCCCGACGCGGTGCGCCTCGTAGGCGTCGATCGGGTCGCCGCCGACGTTCATCTCCAGGGCCTTCGCCTCGCCCACCAGGCGCGGCAGCCGCTGCGTGCCGCCGAAGCCGGGGATGATGCCGAGGTTGACCTCGGGCTGGCCGAAGGTGGCCGACTCCGCGGCGATGCGGAAGTCGCACGCCATCGCCAGCTCGCAGCCGCCCCCGAACGCGATCGAGTTGACCGCCGCGATCGTGACCGTCGACGACTGCTCCATCCCGCGCATGAAGCGGTGGGCGGACTCGACGAGGTCGGCGCCCTCGGCGTCGGGCGCCATCTTGGTGAACTCCTTGATGTCCGCGCCGGCGCTGAACGTGAAGATGTTCGAGGACGCGATCACGAGCGCCCGCACCTTGCCGGCGACCTCGTCCCAGAGGGAGATCAGGTCGCGCACGGCCTGGGGCGAGAGCGGGTTCGCGGGCGGGCGGTTGAGCCACGCGATGGCGACGTCGCCGCGCGTCTCGAGCAGCACGCTCTCGCGCTGATCGCCGGCGTCGGGCTGGGGATAGGGGAAGAAGCCCTGGCCGCTCTTGCGGCCGAGCCTGCCCTGGGCGACCAGCCGCCGCAGCACCGTGGGCGGCTCGAAGGCCGGACCCCACTCGCGCTCGGCATGCTCGAGCCCGTCGAGGATCGCGTCCAGGCCGGCCTCGTCGGCCCGCGTGAACGGGCCGGGCAGGATGCCCGCGCCCATCATCATCCCGATCTCGATGTCCTTCGCGGAGGCCACGCCCTCCTCCAGCACCAGGCAGGACTCGACCAGGGTCTTCAGACCCATCCGCGCGACGATCGACTCGAGCTCCGACTTAGTTTCCGTGCTCATAGAAACCCCTTCCGGTCTTCTGGCCGAGGTTCCCGGCCTCCACCAGCTCCTTCATCCGCGACGACACGAAGAAACGGTCCCCGTACGACTCCTGCAGGTGCTCCGCGACGTGCAGGACCGTGTCGAGCCCGAGCAGGTCGGTCAGGAAGAACGGCCCCATCGGGACGGTCCCCGAGTCCTTGATGGCCTTGTCGACCTCCTCGATCTCGAGGCCCTCCTCCTCGGTCACCCGCCAGACCTCCGACACGGCCGAGTTGAGGATCCGGTTGACGACGAAGCCCGGGACCTCGCCGCAGCGAATCGCGCTCTTGCGGATCTGCTGAGCGAAGTTGGCCGCCACCTGGATCGTCTCCTCGGAGGACTCCTCGCCCTCGATCACCTCGATCAGGCGCATCATCGACGCCGGGTAGAAGAAGTGGAAGCCGCAGACCTTGTCGGGCCGCAGCGTCGCCTCGCCCATCTCGGTCACCGACAGCGAGGACGTGTTGGACGCCAGGATCGCGTGCCCCGGCGTGACGGCGTCCAGCTCGGCGAAGACGGCCTGCTTGATCTCCATCCGCTCCGGCACGGCCTCGATCACGAAGTCGACGTCGCCGAAGGCGTCGTAGCCGAGCGTCCCCTCGATGCGGCCGGTGACTCCGGCGAGCTGGCGGTCGGCCTCGGCCTGGTCGATCTTCTCCTTGGCCACCAGCCCGGCCAGCTGGGCCTGGGTCACCTCGCGGGCCTTGGTCAGGCCCTGGTCGACGAACTCCTGCTTGACGTCCTTGAGGACGACTGGGATGCCGGCGGAGGCGATGACCTGGGCGATCTCGCCGCCCATGGTCCCGGCACCGACTACGGCGGCTTTGAAGACGAACATCGGCCGGAGGCTAACCAAAACAGAACCGCGCGCAGCCGGCCGAGCCGGCCGCTTGCGGCTAGCGTGCCCCCGATGAGCCGCCGCTTGGTGCTCGAACGGGGGTGCACGTCGCGGTGCTGTGGGCGCTGGCCGTGGCCGCGCCGCTGTTCCACACGCTCGGGGGCAACCCGGAGTTCTTCGCCGCGCGAGCCGCGTCGCCGGGAGAGATCGTGGCGTTCGCGCTGCTCGTCGCGTTCGTCCCGCCGCTCGCGCTGCTCGCAGTCGAGTGGCTGGTCGGCCTGGTGAGCGAGGCCGCCGCCTGGGCGCTGCACGTCGTGTTCGTGGCCGCGCTGTCGGGCGCGGTCGTGCTCGGCGTGCTCTCGCTCGGCACCGCGCCCGCGCTGGCGCTCGCGCTCGTCGCCGGGGTCGCAGCGGCGGTGGTCTATGCGCGCTTCCCGGCCGCCCGGACGCTGCTGACCCTGCTCGGCCCCGCCCCGCTCGCGTTCGTGGCCCTGTTCCTGCTCGCCTCGGACGCCTCGGATCTGGTCTTCCCCGCCTCGGCCGACGTGCAGGCCGCCCACGTGCGCTCGAGCGCCCCGGTCGTGCTCGTGATCTTCGACGAGTTCCCCGTCCACTCGCTGATGGGCGCGGACGGCCGCATCGACCGAAGGCGCTACCCGAACTTCGCCCGGCTCGCCGGCGACGCGACCTGGTACCGCGACACCGCCTCCGTCGACCAGGACACCCCCTACGCCGTCCCGGCGATCCTCGACGGGCGCCTGCCGCGCCAGGAGCGCCTGCCGGTCGCGGCCGATCACCCGCGCAACGTCTTCAGCCTGCTCGCCGGCCGCGGCTACCAGCTGCACGTGAGCGAGGACGCGACCACGCTCTGCTCGCCTGCCCTGTGCAGGGACCACGAGGACCAGCCGCTCTGGGACGGCGTGGCCCGCACGGTCGGCCACGAGCTGCTGCCCGACGAGGTGGAGGACGAGCTCGAGCCCGGCGAGGACACCCCGCAGGCGGTCGCCGTCACGCGCCTGGTCCCGCGCGAGTCCAAGCGCCACCGCTTCGTCCGCATCCACGCCAACCTGGCTCGCGGCCGCCCCGACCGCTTCGAGCGGTTCGTCGCGCAGATCGAGGACTCCGCGGGCCCGCAGCTGCACCTGATCCACATCCTGCTGCCGCACGTGCCGTACCAGTACCTGCCCTCGGGCCGCGTCTACCGGCGCACCCCGAGGGAGGCGCTGCCGGGCATCGACGGGCGTCCCGGCTATTCGAGCAGGTTCCTCGTCGAGCAGGCCTACCAGCGCCACCTGCTCCAGGTCGCGGACACCGACCGGCTGCTCGGCGAGCTGCTCGACCGCCTCCACGAGGCGGGGATCTACGACCGCGCGGTGGTGGCGGTGGTGGCCGACCACGGCATCAGCTTCCGCCGTCGGGCACGACCGGCGCCTGCTGCGCCGCGCCAACCTCGAGGACATCGCTCCGGTGCCGTTCCTGCTCAAGCTGCCCGGCCAGGAGCGCGGGCGCATCAGCGACCGGCCGCTGCAGACCATCGACGTGCTGCCCACGATCGCCGACGCGCTCGGGATCCGCATCCCCTGGCGGGTGGACGGCCGCTCCGCGCTGGCCCCGCCGCAAGAGCGCCGGCGCGAGATGGTCGCGAAGAAGTTCAAGCACACCTACCTGGTCGACACGCCCACCTTCGAGCGGCGCAAGCGCGCCGCCCTGGCGCGCAAGCTGGCCCTCTTCGGCGACGGGGTCTACTCGTTCGGACCGCGGCCGGACCTGATCGGGCGGCGCGTCCCGGACGGCGGGCGCCGGGTGGTCGTCGACCCCGGCAGCGGCTTCGTCCCCGCCCACCAGGCCGGCGCGATCGAGGGCGGCCGGCGCGGAGGCGGGCGCACCGTGGCGATCGCGGTCAACGGCAGGGTCGTGGCCACCGGCGTCACGTTCACGCTGGAGGGCGCGCGCGACGAGCAGTACTCGCTGATCGTCCCCGAGCGCGCCTTCAGAGAGGGCGTGAACCGCGTGCAGCTGTTTCTCACTAGCGGAGCCCGGCTTCTTCCTGCGCCTCTACGCCGAAGCGGGTGACGGTCCGGCGCAGCGCGTCGCGCAGCGCGCGCCGGATGAAGATCACGTCGGCGGCGGGGCCCAGCAGGCCGTAGCTCGTGAGCGTGTACTCGAGGCTCAGCTCGATGCGCGAGCCGCCCTCGCTCTCGCTGGCGCGGAAGGTCTGCCGGCCCGACAGGCGGTCCTCGAACACCAGCGTCGAGAACGTCCCCGGCGTGCTCTCGGCGACCTTCTCGGTCACCCTCCCGCGCCCGGCCGGCACCGACTCCCAGATCGCCCTGCTGTCCGCGGCCGGCCAGTCGGGATCCAGGTCGACGACGCGGGCGAAGCCCTCCACGAAGCTCGGCCAGCGCGCCGTGTCCGTCCAGAGCCGCAGCGCCGCCTCTGGGGCCAGCGACACCTCAGCCACGGCGCTCGCCGTCCTCACTCGTACACCTCCCGCACGATTTCGTCGATCGACGTCTTGACCGAGTCGAGGAAGGGCCGCACCTCCTCGACGAGGCGAGCGTACTCGGCCCGGCCGTCGTCGGTGAGCGAGTAGTAGCGGCGCGTGCGCCGCTCGGGGTGCTCCCATTCGCCTGCGATCAGGCCGCGCGACTCGAGCTGGCGCAGCAGCGGGTACATCGTGTTCGGGTTGACCGACAGCACGCCGGCGGTCATGCCGGCGATGCGCTCCATCAGCTGGTTGCCGTAGCTCGGTCCCTGTGCGATCAGGTGCAGCACGAGCAGCGGCAGCACCTCGCGCCGCCGGAGCTCCCCGCTGAACGGATCCTGGGGGCGCTTCGGCGGCGCGGGGGCCGTCGCCTCGAGGGCTCCGGCCTGCGCGACGGCATCGCGCACTGCGCGCCGGCTGCGGTCCCTCTTAGACCCGCTCACTCAGCGCATGCTGCCATGCGCGAACACGAACCTGCGCCTCGGCCGAGGCGGCTGGCGTGCTGCGCCGGCTCCTCGACGCGGCGAGGCATCAGCACCTCGCGCGCGATCACGAGGCGCTGGATCTGCGACGTGCCCTCGTAGAGCTGCATGATCTTGGCGTCGCGCATCAGCTTCTCGACGGGGTACTCCTTGATGAAGCCGTAGCCGCCGTAGACCTGCACGGCGTCGACGGTGATCTCCATCGCGGAGTCCGCGGCGAAGCGCTTCGCGTGCGACGACGCGAGCGTGTTGCGCTCGCCCTGGTCGAGCAGCGCGGCCGACTTCCAGGTCAGCAGGCGCGCCGCCTCGACCTTGGTCGCCATGTCGGCGATCATGAACTGGATCGCCTGGTGCATCGCGATCGGCACGCCGAACTGCACGCGCTCCTTGGAGTAGTCGCGGGCGTACTCGAACGCGGCCTGGGCGATTCCGACGGCCATCGCCGAGACGCCCGGCCGGGTGCGGTCGAGCGTCATCATCGCGAGCTTGAAGCCCTTGTTCTCCTCGCCGAGCAGGTTGCCGGCGGGGATCTCCACGTCGTTGAACGAGATCATCGCGGTGTCGGAGGCGCGCTGACCGAGCTTGTCCTCCTTCTTGTCCACCACGACGCCGGCGTCGCGCGGGACCACGAAGGCCGAGATGCCGCGGTGGCCGGCCTCCTTGTCGGTCTTCGCGTAGACCGTGTACCAGTCGGCGTACGAGCCGTTGGTGATGAAGCACTTGGTGCCGTTGAGGACGTACTTGTCGCCCTTCTTGACGGCGGTCGTGCGCATGCCCGACACGTCGGAGCCGGCGTCCGGCTCGGTCAGGCAGAAGGAGGCGAGCTTGGGCTCCTCGACGAGCATCCCGAGGTACTCCTTCTTGACCTCGTCGGAGCCGCCGATGGCGACCGGCGCGGAGGCCAGGCCGTTGCACATCACCGAGGTGCCGATGCCCGAGCAGCCCCATCCGAGCTGCTCCTCGATCAGACAACCGGAGAGGTAGTCGAGGCCGGGCCCGCCGTACTCCTCGGGGATGTGGGAGTTCATGAGGCCGACCTCCCACGCCTTCTCGATGACGTCCTTCGGGAACGTGCTGTCGCGGTCGTAGTCCCAGGCCTTCGGCCGGATCTCCTTCTCGGCGAAGTCGTGCGCGAGGTCGCGGATGTCCTTCTGCTCGTCGGTCAGGTTGAAGTCGACCATGGGAGTGCTCCTCTGTGCCCGGATGGCGCCCTGCGGAGCCACCCGATTGATTCGTCAGTCAATGGAGGTACACCCAGGTTACAGCAGGAAACGGAGGGCCGCATAGATACCCGCGCCCAGCGCCAGGACGGTCAGCACGAACAGCCCGATCTGGTCGGGATAGAGCGCGGGCCGGCTGGGGGCCATCGTGCGGCGGCGTAACTTCTTCCAGGGCATTGCGGGAGACTTTGACCGATGGAGTTCGGCACCGTCGTGATCGTCGTCGCGATCGTGGCCGTGGTGGTCGCCGCGCTGTCCTATCGGGGCACCGGGCGCATCTACTCGGGCCTCGGGCGCGAGGGCGGGCTGGAGATGACCCGCGAGACCTCGGCGGCCCCGCCCGCCAGCGGCCCCGAGGTCCAGGAGGAGATCCGCCAGATGCTCGAGGCCAAGTCGGCCCGCCGGCAGGCCCGCGGGCAGCCCGGGATCGACGTGGAGGCCGAGCTGGCGGAGCTGACGCGGCCGTCGGCGGGGTCCGACCCTGCCCTGCGCGAGGAGATCCGGCAGCTCGTGATCGCCCGCAACGAACGCCGTCTGCGGCAGGGCAAGCAGCCCGTCGACGTGGAGGAGGAGATCGAGCGCCAGCTGCGCGAACTGGGAGGGTGACTCGGGCTTGACGCGGGTATAGGCTCAGTCCGCGTCATGGCCGACGACCGCCGCATCGAGCTCGACGAGCTGCTCGTACGTCCGGGCACCTACCTGAATCCGCAGACCGAGATCCTGGTCGTGGTGGACGACTCCTCCTCGCTCGACGGCGAGATCTTCAACCTCGAGGAGTTCGAGGGCGCCGACTGGGTGCTGATCTCGGACGACGTCCCGACCGACGAGTCCCGGCGCGACGAGCTGCTGGAGACCTTCCAGGCGACCTACCAGGGCGGCGACGGCCGTGCGGTGCCGCGCACGCCGCCCGACGACGACCCCGGCGAGGTGGAGCCGGACCCCGAGGAGGCGGGCTTCACAGCCGAGGAGTGATGCCACCCGGGGGCTCACGCCCCCGGTCCCCCGTGGAACGTCGGCCCGGCGCCGCGGGTCTCGCGGGTAGGCTTCCGCGCCCCGATGCGCCCCGTCTATTACCTAGGCGTCTTCATCCCGGTCGCGATCGCCCTCGAGGTCGCGCACGCCGGGCCCATCGTCGTCTTCGGGGCGGCCGCGCTCGCCGTCATCCCGTGCGCCGCGGTGATGGGCGAGGCCACCGAGGCGATCGCCGCCCGGACCGGGCCCGGCATCGGCGGCCTGCTCAACGTCACCTTCGGCAACGCGCCGGAGCTGATCATCGCCTTCTTCGCGCTGATCGAGGGGCTCCAGGAGGTCGTGAAGGCCTCGATCGTCGGCTCGATCATCGGCAACGTCCTGCTCGTGATGGGCGCGGCGATGCTGGTCGGCGGCCTGCCGCGCGAGAAGCAGACGTTCAGCCGCACCGCGGCGCACGCACAGTCCGCGATGCTGATGCTGGCGCTGGTCGCGCTCATCTTCCCGGCGATCTTCCAGCTCATCCACGGCGGCGGGCTCCCGCAGGTCGGCGTGGACGAGGTGGACTTCGGCTCCGACCTCGAGAAGCTCTCGTTCGGCGTGGCGATCGTGCTGCTGATCTCCTACGTGGCCGGCCTGATCTTCTCGCTGAAGACCCACCGCGCCGTCTTCAATCCCTACGGCGCGGACGAGGAGGAGGAGCACCACTGGCCGGTCAGGCGAGCCGCGGTCTACCTCGCGCTCGCCGCAGTGGCGGTCGGCGTGATGAGCGAGATCCTGGTCGGCTCGATCTCCGACGCCTCGAAGGACATCGGCCTGTCCGAGTTCTTCGTCGGCGTGTTCGTGGTGGCGATCGTCGGGAACGCGGCCGAGCACTGGGTCGCCGTGCTGGTCGCGGCGAAGGACAAGATGGACCTCGCCGTCAACATCGCGATCGGCTCGAGCGCGCAGATCGCCCTGTTCGTGGCACCGCTGCTGGTGCTGCTCTCGTTCGTGGTCGGCGATCACCCGATGGCGCTCGTGTTCAACGGCTACGAGCTGGGCGCGCTCCTGTTCGCGGTCCTGATCGCGAACCTCGTCACCCAGGACGGAGAGTCGAACTGGTTCGAGGGCGTGCAGCTGCTGTCGCTGTACGCGGTGCTCGGGCTGGTCTTCTACTTCGCCTGACGGGCCAGCTCGTCGAGCGCCGCCTCCGTCGCGCGGGCCATGCCCAGGAGGACCGCCGGGTCGACGTTCGCGAGCCGGTCGCAGGCCAGGTGGTAGCAGGGATCGCGCGCGCGGCCGCCCGGGCCGCGCTCGTCGGCGCCCGTGTAGAGGCCGTTGACCGGCACGCCCGCGCCCTGGAAGGCCGAGCTGTCGGAGCGGTTGCCGACCAGGATCCCGCGCTCGGGGCCGGGATGGACTCGCCGCAGCAGGCGGCCAAGGCGCTCGTCGCCGTCGGAGTAGACCGCCGCGACGGCGTTCGGCGACCCGACCATGTCGAGGTTGAGGTAGGCCTCGATCTCGTCGCGCTCGGCGTCCGGCAGCTCGCGCACGTAGCGCTTCGAGCCGATCAGCCCCTCCTCCTCCGCGCCCCAGAACGCCAGGCGCACGCGGCCCGGCGGGCGCGGCCCGAAAGTCCGCGCCACCTCGAGCAGGGTGGCCACGCCGGAGCCGTTGTCGTTGATGCCCGGGCCGCCCGGAACCGAGTCGAGGTGGGCGCCGGCCATCGCGACCGGGCCGCTGCGCGGGCCGATCTCGGCGATCACGTTCTGGGTGCGGCCGCGGGTCGTGCTCGCGTCGACGGTCAGCTGCACGCGGTCACCGTCGCGGGCGGGGACCGCCTCGCTCATCATCACGACGGGGATGCCGAGCTCCGGGACCGCGAGCGTCGCGCTCGGCACCCCGCGGCGCGAGGCCCCGGTCTGAACCACGACCGCCGTGGCGCCCGCTCGGCGCGCGTTGGTCGCCTTGCGGAACAGGAAGCACGTGCCGAAGCCGGTGAAGGCGACCTGGCCGGGCGCGAGCGCGTCGAAGTCGTCCTCCTGACAGCCGTCGTCCACGGCCCGGAGCGTCCCGTCGACCTGCCCCGCCGCGGAGTAGCTCGGCACGCGGAACTGCGAGGGACGCACCGCGGCCCCGTTGATCGACAGGCGCGCGGGCGAGCGCTCGCGCCAGAGCGCCGCCGGGACCGGCTCGACGCGCACCCGCCAGCCGGCGCGGCGCAGCACGCCGGCCACGTAGTCGACCGACGCGTCGTAGCCCGGCGTCCCCGCCGCCCGCTCTCCGCCGTTCGCGTCGGCGATGCGCTGGAGCGCGGCCAGGTGCCGGACGAGGTCGGCGCGCGCGATCGGCCGTGGCGGCGGCTCGCGCTCCGGCTCGTCGGAGCCGGAGTCGCAGCCGGCCACCAGGGCCGCCAGGAGCAGGATCGGGACGAGGCGCGCCGCGATACGCGCACGGTAATGGGCTACGCGGCCGCGAACCCCGACTTGTGGCGGTTCAGCTCACGCGCGGTGATGATCCGGTCGATCAGCCCGTACTCGACCGCCTGCTCGGCGCTGAAGAAGCGGTCGCGCTCCATGTCGTCGTGGACCTGCTCCGGGGTCTGACCGGTGTGGCGGGCGTAGATCTCGTCGAGCCGGCGGCGCAGCTCGAGGATCTCCTTGGCGTGGATCTCGATGTCGGTCGACTGTCCCTGGAACCCCGACGAGGGCTGGTGGATCAGGATGCGCGAGTTGGGCAGCGAGTAGCGCTTGCCCTTCGTGCCGCCGGTGAGGATCAGCGACCCCGCCGACATCGCCATGCCGTAACAGAGCGTGCTCACGTCGTTGCGGATGTACTGCATGGCGTCGTAGATCGCCAGGCCCCCGTGCAGCGAGCCGCCCGGCGAGTTGACGTAGACCGAGATGTCCTTGTCGGGGTCGTCCGACTCGAGGTGGATCAGCTGGGCGACCACGAGGTTGGCGATGTCGTCGTCGATCTGCTGGCCGATGAAGATGATGCGCTCGTTCAGCAGCCGCGAGTAGATGTCGAAGGAGCGCTCCCCGCGGGACGTCTGCTCCAGGACCATCGGGACGAGCGAGCTCTGGGCGCGACCGATCTGCACTGTGACTCCTTCCGGTAAGGTGCAACTGTCTGGTTGCTCACCATAGCGCAACCGCACGGTTGCACGTAGAGAGGTCGCATGGAACTCACACGAGACATCACCCTGCCCGTCACCGCAGAGGAGGTCTGGCGCTCGCTGGCGGCCCCCGAGTGGCTCGGCGAGGACGCGCGGATCGAGCTGCGGCCCGACGGCGAGGTCCGCGCCGGAGACCGCACGGGCTTCGTCGAGGAGGCCGAGGAGCCGAGCCGCCTCGTCTTCTGGTGGTCGGCCCCCGGCGAGGACGCCACGCGAGTGGAGCTGGAGCTCGAGGCGGACGGCGAGCAGACCCATCTGCACGTGGTCGAGTCGAACCCGCTCGCGCTGCTCGACCTCTACGGCGCCGAGTTCGTGCTCGACGCGCCGCGGCCTCAGCAGCCGGAGCTGCTGGCCAGCTGATGGCCGCAGCCGACGCCGTCTTCGGCGCGCTCGGCGACGGCACCCGCCGCAACCTGCTCGCCCGCCTCGGCGAGCTCGGCGAGGCGAGCGCCACCGACCTGGCCCGTGAGCTGCCCGTGACCAGGCAGGCCGTCCAGAAGCACCTCGGCACGCTGTCGGAGGCGGGGCTGGTCGCCGCCCGCCGCGCGGGCCGCGAGGTGCTCTACCGGCCGACCCCCGCGCCGATGTCCGAGGCGATGGCGTGGATGGCCGAGATCGGCGGGCAGTGGGACGAGCGGCTCGCCGCGCTCGAGCGGCAGTTCGCGCGCGTCGACAGGACGAAGGCGTGAGCGCAGCCCTGGTGGGATTCGGCCTCGGCCTGTTCGTCGGGGCCCAGCCCGGGCCGGTGTCGCTGTTGTGCGTGCGCTCGGTGCTGCGCGGCGCCTTTGGGACCGGCGTCGCGATCGGCGCCGGCGCGGCGATCATCGACCTGCTCTACGCCAGCCTCGGCCTGGCGGGCGCCGCCAGCCTGCTCGAGATCGACGCGCTGCGCGTGGCGCTCGGCGCGCTCGGCGCCGTAGTGCTCGCCGTGATCGGGGCGCGCACGCTGTGGGCCGCGTTCCGGGTGAGGCTCGGCGGCGAGGCCGAGGAGGAGGTGGCCTCCCCCGGCCGCGCCTTCGCGACCTCGCTGGCGGCGACAGCCTCGAACCCGCTCACGATCGCGACCTGGGCCGCGATCTTCGCCGCCGCCTCGACCGCGTCGCTCGGCGGCGCCGGCGAGTCCGGCGCCGGCGTGGCTCTGCTGCTGGCCGGGGTCGGGTGCGGGACGCTCACCGCCTTCACCGCTCTGTCCGCGCTCGTCGCGCTCGTGCGCAGCCGCTTCGGCCCGCGCCTGCTGACCGCCGTCGACGTGGTGGCCGGCGCCGGCCTGCTGGGCTTCGCCGGGGTCCTGGGCTGGCGGACGGCGCACGACGGGTGATCCTCGCCCAGATCAGCGACCCGCACGTGACCGTCGGCGCCGAGGACGCGGGCTCGGCCGAGGCCCTGGAGGCCGCCGTCGCCGCGGTGGCCCGCTTCGACCCGCGCCCGGACGCGGTGCTGCTCAGCGGCGACGTGACCGAGCACGGCTCGCCCGAGGAGTACGAGCGCGTCGCCGAGCTGCTCGAGCCGCTGCCGATCCCGCTGCACGCAATCCCCGGCAACCACGACGACGTCGACCGGCTGCGCGCGACGGTCGATGGCCCCGGCGACCCCGGCGAGCCCCTGCAGTACTCCGTCGGCGTGGGCTCGCTGCGCCTCGTGGCCTGCGACACGACGGTCGCAGGCGAGGACGGCGGCGCCCTCGGGCCGGAGCGGCTCGGCTGGCTCGAGGCGGAGCTTCGGAGCCACCGTGCGACGCCCACGGTGCTCGCCATGCACCACCCTCCCGTCCCGACCGGCCATCCCCTGCTGGACGCGATCTCCCTCGCCGACGCCGACCGCGCCGCGCTGGCCGAGCTGCTCGCCGGCAGCCCCCAGGTCAAGCGCATCGTCTGCGGCCACGTGCACCGCGGGGCAACCGGCGCGTTGGCCGGTTGCCCCGTGTTCGTGTGCGCCAGCTCCTACCTGCAGCTGGCCCTCGACCTCCGCGCAGAGGCGGAGATCGGTCTCATCCGCGAGCCCCCGGTGATCGGCATCCACGTGCTGATCGGCTCAGAGCTGATCTCGCACGTGGTGCCGATCGGGGACTTCGGTCAGCCGTTCCGCCTCTACTAGCTCCTGAACTTCAGGTGCCGGGTCAGCGTGCGCTTGTTGCCCGCGCCGTCCGTCACCGTGATCACGAGCTTGAGCTTGGCCACGTCCAGGTCGCTCAGCGCCCTGCGCGCCTTGCGTCCGAGCCGCAGCGTCAGCGTCTTGGCGGTTCCTCCCGTCGCGTTGGCGCGGCCGCTCGCCAGCACGGACTTGGCCTTCAGCCCGTGCCGCTTGAGCCAGCGCGCCGTCGTCGACTCCGCCGTCAGCGTCACGGCGACCTTCCCGCTCTCGGTGCTCTTCACCTTGACCTTGAGGCCACCCGACAGGAACTTGCCGAGGTGCAGCCTCGAGGCCATCGAGAGCGAGGCGGTCGGTGCCGTCCGGTCGATCGCGACCGGCGGGTTGGTCGGTCCGGTCGGTCCCGTGGGACCGGTCGGGACCGGTCGGGCGTCGAGTCCGGTCGGCCCGGTGGGCGGACCCGTGGGCGGCCCGGTCGGCGGTCCGCCGACCTGCTCGCAGTCGGCTGCGACGACGTCCAGGTCGTCCTTCACGACCTTGTCGGCACCCGCACCGCAGGTGTCGTTGTCGGCCTTGTCGTCGTTGGAGTCGATCTGGTCGTCTCCAGCGCCGGCGTCGATCGTGTCCACGCCGCCGTTGCCGATCAGGACGTTCTTCAGGGCGTCGCCGGTGATCGTGTCGTCGCCCGATCCGCCGCGGACGTTCTCCACGTCCTCGCGGATCAGGTCGTTCTCGCCGGTGGCACCGTCGTTGGCCGTGCCGTCGAGCGTCACGTTGAGCGCCTCGGTGCGCGACGAGTAGTCCGCCGTGTCGCTGCCGAGACCGCCCTCCAGGTCGTCGGCACCGCCGCGACCGTCCAGCACGTCGTCGCCCGATCCGCCGACGAGCCGGTTCGCCAGCTCGTTGCCGATCAGCGTCATTCCGCCGCTGTTCGCCCGCAGCACCTCGATGTCGGTCGCGAAGTTGCTGCGACCGCCGACGCCATCGTTGGCAACCCCGTCGAGGCTGACCTTCAGCCCCTTCACGATCGGGAACGAGGGCGGCAGGTCGAAGACGGTGGCCGTGTCCTGTCCCTCGCCACCGTTGACCACGTCGCCGCCCGTGCACGTGAGCGGGAAGGTGCGGAGAGTGTCGTCGCCCGCTCCGCCGTTCGCCGTCGTGTGCCCGCCCAGCGTGATCTCGTCAGCACCCTCGCCGCCGTTGATCACGTCGGCGTCGCAGACCTTCTGCGCCAGGTCGTTCGAATCGTCGGCGAACAGCCTGTCGTCGCCGCCGTTGCCGTCGATCGTGTCGGCGCCGCCGTTGCCGACCAGGTAGTCGGTGTTGGCGGTGCCCTTCATCACGTCGGCCTGATCCGAGCCGAAGGCGTACTCGATGTCCGAGTGGACGTTGTCGCCCTCGTTGTTCTCCCCGTCGTCGGCCACGTCGTCGAGCGTGATCGTCTGAGCACGCTTCACGGGGGCGTCCGAGCGCCACGCGTACCGAATGGTGTCCTTGTCGCCCGCATCGCCGTGGTAGTCGTTCGGCTGGCCCGAGTCGACGCCCGCGACGAACAGGTCGTTGCCGGCACCGCCGTTGAACGTGCGCGGCACCGGCAGCGTCACGTTGGTCCGGTCGGTGTCGTAGAAGGTGTCGTCGTCGTCGCCGCCGTTGATCACGATCGGCACGTCGGCCGCGATGATCTGGACGATGTCCTTCTGATCGCCGAGGTTGACCTCGACGCGGTCGATGCCACCGTTGACACCAGGGGTGTCGCAGCTGACGGAGTCGGCTCCGATCGGGTCGCCCGGCGGCGGGTAGGCCACGCAGCCAGCGCCGACCGGCTCGATGTGGACCGGCGGCGTCAGCGCATCGGGCTTGAGCTCCGCGATCTGCCACTGCGGGCCGCCCTCGATCCAAAGGTTGTTGACCTCGCCGGCCGCCGCGTCAACATGCAGCACCTGCGTGGTCCCGTCGTCTGTGATGGTGGCTGTCGCCGCGCCAGCCGCCGGAACGAACACCCCAAGGGCGAGCGCGGCGACAGCACCAACGAGCCATCCGTGGCGTCGTACGTCCATCGAGCCAAGGTAGGAGAGGTTGGATGAAATCGCCACCAACCTGCGAGAAAGCTCTCAAAGTGGCCATTTGGACTAGAACAAACGTCCACTAAAGCGGCCTTTTGTGGCTTGGTCGTGCGGGTCTAGTGAGTTGCGGTTTCCTGCTTGTCGTGCGCGAACTCGCTCCCGGAGTGCATCGCCTCCGCACGTTCTCGGCGGTGCTGCTCGACGTCCGGGTCGCGCCGGTCGGCGCGCACCGACAGGGCGATGCCGACGGTGAACGCGACGGCGATTCCGGCGAGGCTCCCGACGGGACCGATCTTGACGATGTCCTCGATCAGCAGCTTCACGCCGACGAGGCCGAGCACGATCGCGATCGTCTCGTCGAGGTAGCGGAAGCGCGCGACCAGGCTCTCGACCAGCACGAACAGCGCGCGCATGCCGAGCAGGGCGAAGACGTTGCCCATCCAGATCAGCAGCGGGTCGCGGGTGATCGCGAAGGCGGCTGGGATCGAGTCGATCGCGAAGGCGAGGTCGGCGAACACGATCGCCGCGAGGCAGAGGAACAGCGGGGTGGCGAAGCGGCGGCCCTCCTTGCGCACGAACCAGTGCCCGCCGTGGAACTCGCTCGTCACCGGGTAGACGCGGCGCACCGCGCGCACCATCAGGTTGCGGTCGGGGTCGACGTTCTCGGACACCCCGCGCCAGATCCGGACGGCCAGCACGATCAGCGCGCCGCCGAGCAGGTAGAGCACGACGTGGAACTGCTCGATCAGCTCCGAGCCGCCGAGGATGAACAGGCCGCGCATCGCGAGCGCGGCGACGATGCCCCAGTAGAGCAGCCGCGGCCGGCGCTCGTAGGGCACGCCGAAGTACGCGAACAGCAGCAGGAAGACGAACAGGTTGTCGAGCGAGAGCGAGCGCTCGATCAGGTAGACGGTCGTGTAGAGGACGGCGTCGTCCGAGCCCTCGAGCAACAGGACCGGGATGGCCGCGAGCAGCGACACCGCGAGCCAGCCGAGCGACCACCAGACCGCCTCCTTGAAGCTGGGCTCGCGACCGCGCGCGAAGAAGTGCAGGTCGATCCAGAGGAACACGAACAGGCCGACGACGAGGCCCGCGAGGAGTTCGGCGTCCGCGGCGGTCACGTCCAGGACCATAGAGTTCGGGGAGATGGTTGGCCACGTCGCGGTCGGCACCTGGAGCGGTGGGCGCTTCATGCGCTTCGGGGAGCCGATCTCCGACGAGCGCCTGGCGGCGCTGCTGAGGCCGGGTGACGGCATCGGCACCGTGATCAGCGCCGACGCCTACGGGGCGGGTGACGCCGACGCCCTGCTGGGCCGGGCGCTCGCCGGGGTGCCGCGCGCCGACTACGCGCTGGTGGGCGCCGTCGGACACGACTTCTACGAGGGCGAGCGCGACGGCGCGAAGGGCTTCCCCCGCTTCACCGACCCGCGCCTGCGCGGGCCCGCCGAGTACGCCGGCTACCTGCGCATGGCCGCCGAGCGCAGCCTCGAGCGAATCGGGGCGGACGCCTTCGACGTGCTGCTCCTGCACAACCCGGACCGGCGCGGCTTCGAGTCGCCCGAGGTGTGGGAGGGCCTGCGCGCGCTGCGCGACGAGGGGCTGACGCGCTCGGTGGGGGTCGCGCCCGGGCCCGCCAACGGCTTCACGCTCGACGTGATCGGGTGCTTCGAGCGCTACGGGGAGCTGATCGACTGGGCCATGCTGATCCTCGGGCCGCTGGAGCCCTGGCCGGGCGAGCTGCCCCTGGCCGCTGCCGAGCGCAACGGCGTGCGGGTGATCACGCGCGTCGTCGACTACGGCGGCCTGCTCTGGGACGACGTGCTGCCGGGACACGAGTTCCCGCGCGGCGACCACCGCGGCTTCCGGCCCGCGGGCTGGGTCGAGGCGGGACGGGCCAAGCTCGACCGGCTGCGCCCGATCGCGGAGCGGCACTCGCTGTCGCCGCTTCAGCTGGCCTGCGCCTGGAACCTCGCCCACCCGGCGGTGGCGTGCGTGGCGCCGACCCTGATCGAGGAGGCGGAGGGCGCCAAGCCGATCGAGGCCAAGCGGGCGGAGCTGGCCGGTGTGCCGGCCGAGTCGCCGCTCGGCGAGGCGGAGGTCGCCGAGATCCGCGCCATCGGCGACAACAGCGGCTCGATGCTGCTCAAGGGCGCGACCCCGGACCACGAGGGCGACGAGGCCCCCGACCGCTGGCCGCTCGGTACCGCGCAGGCCGAGGTGGCGCAGCGCTGGGGCATCGACCCCGAGCGGGATCTGACGAAGACGGCGGCGTAGCTACGGCGTCTGCAGCAGGTCGGCGCACTGCTGGAGCGCCTCGGTGTCCTCGGGGCGCGCCTTGTCGAGGCAGTCCGCGTAGTTGCGGAACTGCTCGGCGTCGCTCGAGTCGTCGGGCTGGCCGGCCTCGGGTCCGGGCTCGTTCTGGCTCGACCCGCCCGCCGACCCGCCCAGGGCGTCGAGCGCCCCGCCGAGCGAGTCGGTCAGCGTCGACAGCGGCCGCGAGTGCGTGGGGGCCTCGATCTGCTGGTCGCCGTTGACGTTGCGCAGCTCCACCGAGAACTTGATCGAGCCGCCCTTGAGGCCGCCCAGCCGCTCCTGCTCGGCCTCGGGGATGTCGAACTCGACCCGGCCCGACACGCGCCGGATCAGGTTGTCCTGCTTGCCCACGTAGACGTCGAAGCCCGGGTTCTTCACCGCGTCCGACAGCTCCCGGATGTCGGCCTCGGACAGCCGCGGCGTCGGCGTCTTGTCGCTCGACCCGAGCGCGGTCGCCGAGCGGCGCACGAACCTGTTGAGGTTGCGCATCAGGCTGGCCACGTCGAGCGTGCCCGAGACGTGGTGGGTGTCCACCCCGGACACCTCCGCGTCGCCCTCGTCCTTGGCCTCGGCCAGCCATGAGCGCGGGTCGAGCCCGAGCTCGCTCAGCGGCCGGTTGCCCTTGCGCCGGGCGAGGCTGCGGTTGGTCTCTCGGACCTGCGCGGGCGGCTGCTCGTAGTAGACGTCCTGGAACTTGAGGAAGACCCGGTCGCCGGTGGTCAGCACGCCGCTCGTGATCGTCTGACCGCCGCCGCCGGTGCCGATGCGCAGCTCGATGTCGGCCGACGGCAGCTTGCCCGCGTTGGTGCGGAACGGGCCCTCGGCCTCGATCTTGATCGGGTCCTTGATCAGCCCCTTGAGGTCGATCTCGCCCTCGAGCTTCAGGTCGGCGCTGTTGATCTCACCCGAGAACGCCTTGTCGAGCAGGTTCTCGACGCCCTGCCGGTCGTCGTCGCCGCCGCAGGAGGCGATGGTGCACGCTGTCGCTGCAAAAACGAGGAGCAGAGCGAGGCGCCGCACGCGGCGCAGGATAGGGAAACCCTGGGCGAACTCCTGCATTGACGGCGGGCCTCCGCAACCCTGCGCCACCATGGTCGTTGTAGTGGGGATGTCCATGTCCAGCCGGATCCTCGCCCTCGCGGTGGTCTTTGCCGTGCTCGCGGCCGCGCCGGCCCAGGCGGGTCGAGTGATCGTCGTCGACGGCAACCACGCCAAGCGGGTCAACGACCCGAACGTGCCGCCCAAGTCGTTCGTGACCCTGCCTCCCGCGCGCGGGGCGGTGATCGCCTCCGCGGCCCGCCGGCCGACCAAGCCGCGCGACGACCGGCGCGCCGTCTCCCGGTCGCTCAAGCGCGCCCTGCGGTCGAAGCGGATCTCGTCCCGCGCCTACAAGCGCTGGCGCGGCTGGTACGTGAGGTCGATCCGCACCTACCGCCACCTGCGCGGCGCCCGGCGCGAGCAGCTCGGCTACGTGATCGACTCGGTCGAGGCGCTGGCGCTCGGCAACATGCTCAGCCCCACGCGCATGCCCGCGGCCTTCACCGGCCTCGAGCGCAACCGGCGCTACTGGCGCTCGCTGCCGTTCCCGGCGGCGCGCGACCAGGTCAGCTTCAAGGGCAGCCAGGTCGTCTACGTCTACTTCCCCGGCGAGGGCCTGCAGCTGCACCCGCTCACCACCTTCAAGAAGGCCAACAACATGCACGGCGCCTGCGAGCGCGGCGAGGCGGGCTGCGACAGGGCCGGCCTGCGCCGGCTGCTCGACGAGATGGAGGGCTTCGCCGTGCAGCGGTCGCGCAAGTTCATCGCCTGGGAGTACGGCTTCGCCTTCGACGGCGGCACGCCGCCGTGGATCAGCGGCATGGCGGAGGCAACCGCCATCCAGGCCTACGGGCGCGCCGGGGACCTGCTCGGCGACACGCACTACTTCGACGTCGCCAAGCGCGCGATCGGCGCCTTCGAGACGCTGCCGCCGCTCGGCGTCCGCACGACCGGCTTCGCGGGCGGGGTGCACTACCTCCAGTACTCGTTCGCCCCGCGGCTGTACATCTTCAACGCGTTCCTGCAGTCGCTGATCGGCCTGCACGACTTCGGCCGCATCACCGGCGACCAGCAGGCGACCGAGCTGTTCGAGGAGGCCGAGCCGGAGGCCCGCGAGGAGATCCCGCTGTCCGACGTCGGGGACTGGTCGCGCTACTCCTACCGCGGCCCCGAGGCCACCAGCGACTACCACGAGCTGCTGCGCGAGTTCCTCGCGTCGATGTGCACGCGCCGGCTCGGCGAGCTCTACTGCGAGTACGCCGACCGCTATCGCGGCTACCAGGTCGATCCGCCGCAGCTGACCTACACCGGCCCCGACGTCACGACCGCCAAGCAGCTCACCTCGATCCGGTTCCGGGTGTCGAAGCTGTCGGCGGTCGAGGCGAAGGTCTACCGCGGAGGCAAGCTCGTCTACGACAAGCTCGCCACGTTCAGGCGCGGCGTCGGCGCCTTCGCCTGGCGGCCGCGCGGCCCCGGCACCTTCACCGTCCGGCTGGGCGCCAAGGAGCTGCGCACCGGCCTCGGCAAGAAGGACAAGGCCACGACGGAGATCGAGGTCGAGCCCGCAACATAGGATCCCTGGGCCCATGGCCCCCCGGACGATCCTCTACACGGGCAAGGGCGGCGTCGGCAAGACGAGCGTCGCCGCCGCCACCGCCCGCCGCTGCGCGGCGGCGGGGCTGCGCACGATCGTGTTGTCCACCGACCCCGCGCACAGCCTGTCGGACTCGCTCGAGGCCGAGCTCGGCGCCGAGCCCACGCAGGCGGGCGCCAACCTGTTCGGGCAGGAGGTCCAGGCCCAGGAGGAGATGGAGCGTCACTGGGAGTCGGTCCAGGGCTGGCTCGGCTCGCTGCTGGAGGAGCGCGGCGTGGACCGCATCTCCGCAGAGGAGCTGACCGTCCCGCCCGGCATGGACGAGCTCTTCTCGCTGCTCCAGATCAAGCGCCACCACGAGGAGGGCGAGTTCGACTGCGTGATCGTCGACTGCGCCCCGACCGGCGAGACGCTGCGGCTGCTGTCGTTCCCGGACGTCGTGACCTGGTGGCTCGAGCGGATCCTGCCGTCGCAGCGCAAGCTCGCCCCGTTCGCGCGCACGATGTTCGACCTGCCGCTCCCCGGCGACGGCGTCTTCGACGACGTCGAGCGGCTCGCCCGCAACCTCGTCGCGATGAACGGCATCCTGCGCGACCACACCCGCACGACGGTCAGGCTCGTGATGAACCCCGACCGCATGGTCGTCAAGGAGGCCATGCGGACGTTCACCTACCTGAACCTGTACGGCTATCTGACCGACGCGGTGGTGGTGAACCGGCTGCTGCCGGCCGACGGCTACTTCGCCGCCTGGAGCGAGGTCCAGCGCGAGCAGCTCGAGGTGGCGCGCTCCGCGTTCGAGCCGGTGCCGGTGCTCACCGCCCGCTACATGGAGCGCGAGGTGGTCGGTCCGGAGATGCTCGACCGGCTCGGCGACGAGGTCTTCGGCGACGCCTCGGCGGCCGACGTGCTGCACAGCGAGCTGTCCCAGCAGCTCGTCACCGACAACGGCGCGGCGACGCTGCGCGTGCGGGTCCCGTTCGCGGAGAAGGGCGACCTGTCGCTGAAGAAGATCGGGATCGAGGTCATCGTCCGAGTGGGGCCGCAGAAGCGGACTATCATGCTTCCTCCGGCGCTCGCCGCCTATTCCGCCAGCGGTGCCCGCTTCGAGGACGGCACGCTCGAGATCTCGTTCGAGAAGACCAAGCATGAGCACTGAGCCGCTTCAAGACGACGAGCCGTTCCGCTCGGACCCCCCGCCGCCACCGCCGCGCGGGTTCGACCCCGCGAGCCTGTTCCTGGTGCTCGACGGCCTGCGGCGGGCCGCCCCGCGCGAGCTGCAGGGACAGCTGACCGACCTGATCCGCGAGTTCCTGCTCACGCTGCGCTCGCTGATCGACTGGTACCTGGAGCGGCTCGACCGGCCCCGCCGCGAGCCCGAGGTCGAGAACATCCCGATCGACTGATGGATCCAAACCCTGCGCACCCGGCCGAGCCGGGTGCGCCATGACCCGCCCGACCTGCCGGTGCCGGAGGACGACGGCGCGGCCGACCACCTGACCGGGATGGAGCTGCCCGCGCTCGAGCTCGGCGTCGCCGGCGGCGGGCACTTCGACCTGCGCGAGGCCGCGACGATCGGGACGCTGGTCGCCTTCGTGTACCCGCGCACCGGCACGCCCGGCCAGCCGCTGGTGCCGGGCTGGGACGACATCCCGGGCGCCCGCGGCTGCACCCCGCAGAGCTGCGCCTTCCGCGACCGCCACCTCACGCTGAGCGGCATGGGCGCGTTCGTCGCCGGCGTCAGCGCGATGGACCCCGGCGAGCAGCAGGCGTTCGCCGAGCGCGAGCAGCTCCCCTACCCCCTTCTCAACGACGGCCCGCTGCTGCTGCGCGACGCGCTCGGCCTGCCGACCTTCGACGTGTGCGGCACGACGCTCTACAAGCGCCTCACCTTCGTGGCCCGCGCGGGCCGCATCGAGAAGGTCTTCTATCCGGTCTTCCCACCGGACCGCAACGCGGCCGAGGTGGAGGGCTGGCTGCGGGTCGCCGCTACTTGAAGTGCGGCAGGCCCTTCGGGCCGGCGTCCTTCTCGATGTAGCCCCACAGGCGGCGGACGTGCTGCGGGTAGCGGCTCGCCACGTTGCGGCCCTCGCGCTTGAGGGAGTAGAGGCGCTTCTGCTTGCCCTCGTTGTCCGAGATCAGCAGCCAGTTCTGGTCGCGGGCCGCCACGTAGGTGCTGTACGCGGCCGTGCGGTAGTGGCGCTTCTCGCGCGGCTGCTTGCCGTCCAGCAGCGGCGACAGGTCCGTGCCGTTCATCGAGCGCGGCTTGCGCACGCCGAGCATCGACAGCACCGTCGGCCCGATGTCGTGGTGCGACGCCCAGTAGCGGCTCGCCTTCCCCTTGGCCTTGCCGTCGGGGTGGCGGATCGCCAGCGGCACGTGGCTCAGCTCCGTGTGCACCTCGGTGTAGCGCTTGCCGACCCACCCGTACTCGCCCAGCAGCACGCCGTGGTCGCTGGTCAGGATCACGAGCGTGTTGTCGAGCAGGGCGAGGTTGGCGAGCCGGTCCAGGAAGTGGCCCAGCCAGGCGTCCACCATCGTGACCTCGGCCGCGTACAGCTCGCGCATCCGGTGCAGCAGCGACTCGGTCAGGCCCAGTGGCGCGTACTTCGCAGCCGGGGTCGGGAACGGCTGGATCGGCTCCACGCCGCTCGGGTCGGGCGAGCCGTACATGTCGCTGATCCGCTTGGGCACGTCCCAGGGCTCGTGCGCGTCGAAGGAGTCGATCACGAGCGCGAACGGCTGGCGGGCGCGCGCCCATTCGACCCAGCCCATCGCCTCGGTGAACACGCGCGGCGACAGGTACTCGTTCTCGCGGCCGCCCGGGCGGGTTGGCCTGCAGGTAGGCCTTCATGCGCGGCTCGGAGCGCGACCCGCGCAGCGAGGGCGGCAGGTAGTGGTCGACGGTCGCCTGCGACGGGACGGGGCCCTTCGGCTTGCGCCGCAGCGGCACCTGGCCGTCGACCAGCTCGACCCGGTCGAGCCGCGAGCGGAAGTTCTTGTGCACCGGCAGCAGGATGTGCGGGTTGTCGGTCACGTAGCCGGTCGTCCAGCCCCGGGCGCGCAGGACCTCCGTCCACATCCTGCCGTCGCTGCCGACCGGCTCCCAGCCCGGCTGCGGCGGCAGGTCCTTGTAGGGATGCCAGCCGCGGTAGGGGAAGATCCGCTTGCCCGACATCACCGAGCGCCGCGCCGGGATCGTCGGCATCGCCTCCGGGAACGCGCGCGTGAAGCGCAGCGACTCCTTGAAGGCCTTGTTCCAGGACGGCGTCTGCGCGCCGCGGCCGTAGATGTGGTCGGCGCGCAGGCTGTCCATCACCACGACGACGACGTTCATCGCCCCCACCGGGGCGCGGCCGAGCTTGATCTCCTTGCCGGCCGCCGCGTCGTCTGAGTCGCAGCCGGCCGCGCCGAACAGCGTCAGCCCGGCGGCACCCGCGCCGCCGGCCCGGATCACATCCCGGCGTGTGAGCTCGTCACCCAAGGCCGGTTAGAGGGCGCGCCTCGAGATGTCGATCGAACGGATCGAGTGCTCGTCCGGCAGCTTGTCCAGCACCTGACGCACGATCTCGTGGACGTCGCGCTCGTCGTGCCCGAAGTCGTCGAGCATCGATTTCAGCGCCGTCCAGGTGATCTTGAGCTGGGCCTCGGTGAGATCCAGCCGGTAGGCGATGTCGCGGGGACCGATCAGGTTTGGCTCGTCGTCTGCCATGAGCGCCCGAAGGGTAGCCTGTGGGCGTGTCGCGAACGTGGGTCTTGACCGGATCGCTCGAGAACTTTCGCGCCACGAGCGAGCACGGGTTCAGGGTGATCGGCGCGAAGCAGGGCCGGCGCGGCATGGCGGAGCAGATCGAGCCCGGCGACCGGATCGCCTTCTACGTCACGGGCGTCAAGGCGTTCGGCGGAATCGTCCGCGTGACCGGGGACATGTACGAGGATCGCGCGCGCATCTGGCCGGGCAAGCCGGGTAACCCGGACCCGTACCCATGGCGCTTCCCGACCGAGCCCGAGCTGGTGCTGGACGAGGACGAGTTCGTGCCGGCCGTGGAGCTGGCCGGCGAGCTCGAGCACTGCGCGAAGTGGCCGGCCGAGCACTGGACGCTGGCCTTCCAGGGCCAGCTGCGAGCCGTCAGCGACGCCGACGCCGAGCTGCTCGCGCGCCGCATGCGCGAGGCCGCGCCAGCCGCCGCGTGACCGCGCAGCACACCCGCCACTACACGCTGGAGGAGGCGTCGGCGCTGCTGCCGCGCGTGGCCGAGCTGCTCGCCGCGATGCGCCGCGCCCGCGACCGCCTCGGCGACGCCGAGGCGCGCGCCGCGCTCGACGAGGCGGGCGGGTCGAACGGCGGCGGAGGGCCCGGCAAGGTCGTGTCGGAGGGCTTCCTCGAGCTGCGCGAGTCGATGCTCGAGCTGCGCGAGCGCGAGATCGTGCTGCGCGACCTCGACCGCGGCCTGGTCGACTTCCCCGCCCTGCGCGACGGCCGCGAGGTCTACCTGTGCTGGGAGGAGGGCGAGCCCGAGATCGGCTACTGGCACGAGCCCCAGGCGGGCTTCGGCGGGCGCCGGCCGCTCGACGATGGCTGACATCGCCCGCACCTTCCGGCTGCTCAACTTCGAGCAGAAGGTCGCCGCGGTCGGCGCGCTGCTGCTCGCGGTCAGCACGTTCGGGCCGTTCTCGTTCGTCGAGCTGGCCGAGATCCTCATCGCCGCGGGCGTGCTGGCGCTGCTGCGGGCGCGCGCGCTCGGCAAGACCTTCCACCTGCCCTTCGGCGACGGCACGGTGATCGCCGCCGCCGGCGTCTGGGCCGGCCTGCTGATCGTCGTGCGGCTGTTCGACCGGCCGCTCGGGCAGAACCTGCTGGCGCTCGTCTGTGCCGCGATCCTCGTGATCGCCGGGATCAGCGAGCGCGCCAAGCGGCCCGCCGACGACCTGCCGCCCGCTCAGCCGCCGGGCGAGGCCTGAGGCAGCGCCCCGGCCGGCATCCGCATCAGCGTCACGCCGACGACGGCGGCTGTGACCTGGGCCGCCGCCGCGACCAGCATCGCCTCCGCCGAGCCGAGGCCGGTCGCCACCGGTCCGGCCAGCGCTGCGCCCATGGCGAACGAGCCGACCTTGAGGCCGGCCGCCGTCGTGAACACCTGCCCGTAGAGCGACGGCGGCACGACCTGCTGGCGGACGGCGAACTGGGCCGCCAGCGCCGGCCCGTCGGCGAGCCCGGCGGCGGCGATCAGCAGCATCAGCACGGGCAGCGAGCCGGCCAGCGGCCAGGTCAGCATGAGCGCGCCGAAGACCGCGTAGCCGGCCAGCACGATGCGGGCCGGCGGCACGCGCCGCTGGAGGCGCACCAGGCTCAGCGCGCCGATCGTCGAGCCGGCCGCGAACGCGGCCCACATGAAGCCGGCGTCGCTGCGCTCGCCGCCGAGGTGCTCGACCGCGAAGAGCGGGAACGTGACGGTCATCAGCCCGAGGCCGCCCAGGCCGATGGCCGCGGCCGCGGTGATCCCGCGCAGCTCGGGGATCGAGACGATCTGGCGGATGCCCGCCGCCGCGACGCCGAGCAGGGTCCCCTCGCCCCCGCCGGCCCTCGCGGTCGAGGTCCGGGATGCGCAGGATCAGCACGAGCGCCAGCAGCGCCAGGCCGGCCTCGACCAGCAGCGAGGTCTCCGGGCCGAACGCCCCCGACAGCCCGCCCGCCAGCGCCGGGCCGACGACGAGCGCGCTGTTGAAGCTGGTCGTCTCGAGCGCGTTGGCCGGGGCCAGCAGGTCGTCCGGCACGAGCACGGGGATGAAGCTGGTGAAGCCGCCGAAGGAGAGCGGATAGGTGAGGCCGGCCATCAGCACCGTCAGCGGGATGACCCAGTCGGGCGTGTTGCCTGCGACCAGGACGAGCACCACGAGCATCGTCGAGATCAGCAGCTGGTCGAGCACCATCAGCGAGCGCCGGCGCCCGGTCAGGTCGAGCCAGGCGCCCAGCAGCGGCCCCGAGATCAGGCTCGGCAGCGTGATCGCTGCTACCGCAAGGCCCGCGAGGCTGGCGCTGCCGGTGCGGTCGAGCACGAGCAGCACGACGCCGACCGAGAACATCTCGTCGGAGACGCGCGCGAGCGTGGCGGCGCTTACGAACGGCAGGTAGCCGGGCTGGGCGCGCAGGCGCCGGAGCGATGCACGGTCCATCAGCCCGCCGGCGGGATCGCCTGGCGGAAGCGGAACATGAAGTCGGGGTCCACGTCGGCCTTGATCTGCCTCAGGCGCGGCAGGTTCGAGGCGTAGTAGGCGCGCTGCCAGGTGGTCAGCTGCGGGTCGATGTAGTTCTGGTAGGCCTGGCCCGAGGCGTAGGGGCGCAGCGCCCTCCAGACGCCGTTGATCCAGCGGCGGCTGGCCGAGCCGTTGCCGCTGAAGTAGGCGCCGTACTGGAGCGAGAAGAGCATGTCGCGGTGCACGAACGCCGTGGCGCCCGGGGCCGGCCGGTTGTAGGCGCCGCCGTAGGCGTCCATGATCAGCGCGCCCGAGCCGAGCGACGGCGTGCGCTGGCGGCGCTCGATCCAGTCGATCATTACCTGGCGGCCGCGCGCGGGCACCGGCTCGTCGAAGTAGTCGGACTTCGCGTAGAACGAGGCCCGCGGCAGCTGGCCGCCGGAGCTCGTGCCGCGCGTGTGGCAGGCGCGGAAGCCCTCGTCGAGGCAGCCCGCCCAGCGCAGCACGAGGCTCATCATCGAGGAGCTGCCGGTGGACACCGAGGCGCCGGCGACCCGCGCCAGCGGGCCGATCAGGCGGCGCAGGGCCGACACCGAGCCGAAGTACTGGCCGAGCGCGGTGACGCTCGGCGACCCGGAGCCGCCGCTCGTGCCGAGCGTGAAGATCGAGGTGAGCGCGGGCGGGGCGTGCGGCGCGAAGCGCTGCCAGGCGGCCATCGCCTCGCTCGCCTGGCTCCAGGGGAAGCGGATGAAGAACCAGGCCGCGCCGGTCGCGCGGTGGGCGCGGAAGGTGAGCGAGGTGACGATGCCGAAGTTGCCCCCGCCGCCGCCGCGGCAGGCCCAGTAGAGGTCCTCGTTGGTGTTCGCGTCGACGCGCCGGGCGCGCCCGTCGGCGGTGACGATGGTCGCGGCGGCGAGGTTGTCGGTCGTCAGGCCGAAGCGGCGACCCGACAGGCCGTGCCCGCCGCCGAGCGCGAGGCCCGCGATCCCGACCGACGGGCAGGAGCCGGCGGGCACGAGCAGCCCGCGCGAGGCGAGCTTGGAGTAGACGTCGATCAGCTGGGCGCCGGGGCCGACCGTCGCGCGGCCGCCCGCCACCCGGATGCCGCGCAGGCGCGAGAGGTCGACGACGACCCCGTTGCCGGTCGTCGAGTAGCCGGCGTAGCTGTGGCCGCCGGAGCGAGCCACGATGTGGACGTCGAAGCGGTTGGCCCAGTTGACGACGGCCTGGACGTCGCGCGTGTCGAGCGGCTGGACGACCGCCTGCGGGCGCACGCCGTCGTAGCGCAGGTTGTAGACGAGCCGCTCGGAGTTGTAGCCGGGCGTGCGCGGGAAGAGGACGCGGCCGCGGACCGCCGAGCGCAGCGCGCGGGCGGCCGGCTTGGGCAGCGTCGCCGCCGCGGTGAGCTCGGCGGGCAGCGCGAGCTCGAGGGCGCCCGCCGCACCGAGGCCAAGAAAGGCGCGCCTGTCGAGGGCCACGGGCCGATGCTACCGGCCCGCGCCCGAGCTCTCGGCCGCCTCCGCGGTCAGCGCCGCGGCGACTCGGCTGCGCCTGGTCGCCCCAGTCGCAAGGCGACTGGCGCGTGGCGTCCTCGGGGTGCCCGACGAGCTGCCCGCCGGGGCAGTCGGCGGCCGCCACCTTGCGGCGCGGGTTGGTGATCCCGAGCAGGCCGAGCAGGCCCCCGAGCGCCACCAGCGCGGTCGCGATGCCGAGGCCCACGTGGAACGCGCCCACCGAGGCGTCCTCGGCCGACTCGCGAACCGAAGCCTGCACGTCCTCCGGCACGCCCTGCACAGACGCCACCGCCAGCGGCTGCTTCTCGGCTTCCGCCACCGCCTTGGCAACCGCCGGCCGGGCCAGCGCCGCGGCGCCGACCTCGTTCTCGAGCTTCGAGCTGAACGACGCGGCCACCACCGCGCCCACGGCCGCGATCGCCACCAGCCCGGCCACGCGGGCGATCGCGTTGTTGACGCCCGAGGCGATCCCGGCGTTGCTGTCGTCGGCGTCGGCGAGCACCGTCGAGGTCAGCGGCGCCACGGTCATCGACAGGCCCAGCCCGAACACGAGCAGCCCCGGCAGCACGTCGCTCACGTAGCTCGCGTCGGCGTCGACGCGCCACATCAGCAGCGCGATCCCGACCGCCGCCACGAGCGGCCCGACGCCCATGAAGAAGCGCGGGCCGTTCTTGTCCGCGAGCGCGCCGAAGCGGGTCGACAGCAGGAACATCAGCACCGTCACCGGGATGCTCGAGCTGCCCGCCTCGAGCGCGCTGAACCCCGCCACCTGCTGCAGGAACAGCACCAGGAAGAAGAACGTGAGGCCGAGGCCGCCGTACATCAGGAACGTCTCGAGGTTGCCCGCGGCGAAGTTGCGCCGCTTGAACAGCTCCAGCGGGAGCATCGGCCGCTTCGCCCACCTGCCCTCCCACAGCAGGAACGAGACGAACATGGCCGCGCCCAGCGCCAGCGGCAGCGCGACCGTCGCGCTCGTCCAACCGTGCAGCGGCTGCTCGATCAGCCCGAACGTGATCCCGGCCAGGCCGAACGCGCAGAGCAGGGCGCCGACCACGTCGACGCGGGCGTTCGGGTCGCGCTCGCGGCCGGCCGGCACGACGCGCAGGATCAGGATCAGCGTGACCACCACGACCGGCACGTTGATGGCGAAGATCCAGCGCCAGGAGGCCGCGTCGACCAGCTGGCCGCCCACGACCGGGCCGAGCACCGTCCCGATCCCGCCCCACGCCGTCCAGGTGCCGACCGCCTTGCCGCGCTCGTCGTGCGGGAAGGTCGAGACGATCACCGCCAGCGCGGCGGGGGTCAGCAGCGCTCCCGCCACCCCCTGCAGCGCTCGGGCCGCGACCAGCACCTCGATCGTCGGCGCCAGCGCGCACAGCAGCGAGGTCGCTCCGAACGCGGTCACCCCGAGCGCGAAGACGCGCCGCTCGCCGAAGATGTCGCCAAGCGACCCGCCGATCAGCAGCAGCGAGGAGAGCGTGACCAGATAGGCGTTCGCGGTCCACTGCTGTCCCGCCAGCCCGCCGCCCAGGTCGTCGGCGATCGCCGGCAGCGCCACGTTGGCCACAGTCGAGTCGATCGTGACGACGGTCGTCCCGAGGATGGCGGCGACGAGCACCAGCCGCTTGGTCTGCGGCGAGAGTGCCGCCTCTCCGCCGCGAGCGGCGGCTTCCATCAGTCCGGCGCGGAGCCGTTTACCGAGCTCGCCGAGCGCTCGCCCGGCCCGATGTAGCGGGCCGTCGGCCTGATCAGCCGGCCCTCGCGCTTCTGCTCGAGGATGTGCGCCGCCCAGCCGGCGACCCGCGCGCACGAGAACATCGGCGTGAACAGCTCGGGCGGCACGCTGGCGTAGTCGAGCACCACGGCCGACCAGAACTCGACGTTGGTGGCGAGCACGCGGTCGGGCTTGCGCGCCCGCAGCTCGGCGAGCGCGGCCTGCTCGAGCTGCTCGGCCACGTCGAGGCGGGGCGCACCGATCTCGCGCGCCGTGCGGCGCAGCACCCGGGCGCGCGGGTCCTCGGCGCGGTAGACGCGGTGGCCGAAGCCCATCAGCCGATCGCCGGCGTCGAGCGCGCGCTTGACCCAGCGCTCGGCGTCGCCCTCGGCCTCGACCTCGTCGAGCATCGTCAGCACGCGCGAGGGAGCGCCGCCGTGCAGCGGCCCCGACAGCGCGCCCACCCCGGCGGACAGCGCGGCGGCGACGTCGGCGCCGGTCGAGGCGACCACGCGCACGGTGAAGGTGGAGGCGTTCATGCCGTGCTCGGCTGCCGAGATCCAGTAGGCGTCGATCGCCTTGACGTGCTTCGGGTCGGCCTCGCCGCGCCAGCGGATCAGGAAGCGCTCCGGGATCGAGGACGCCTTGTCGACCTCGCGCTGGGGAATCGGCGGGTGGCCGACGCCGCGCGCCGACTGGGCCACGAAGGACAGCGCCATGACCGAGACGCGCGCCAGGTCGTCGCGGGCCTGGCGGTCCGAGATGTCGATCAGCGCCTGGAGCCCCCACTCGGGCGCGAGCATGGCCAGCGCGGACTGGAGGTCGGCACGCGGGTCCGCCGGTGCGGACCGACAGCGGGTGCGGCTCGGCCGGCGGCATGCCCGGCTCGTAGCTGCCGTCCACGAGCAGGCCCCAGACCCGCTCGAATGGCACGTGGCCGACGAGCTCCTCGATGTCGACGCCGCGGTAGCGCAGCGCGCCGCCCTCCTTGTCGGGCTCGGCGATTGACGTGTCGAACGCGATTACGCCTTCGAGCCCTGAGGGAACCTCGATCAGGTCAGCCATTGTCCGCCGAGGATACCCGCACGATTTCGTCGCCAACGGCGATCCGGCCGCCGCTGACGATGTCCGCGCGCAATCCCCCGCGGTGCACCATCCCGCGCAGCACTCCCGGGTACGTCAGGCCCTGGAGGTGGTTGCACGGCTCGCACAGCTCCTGCCCCACGCACTCCACGCCGCCGACCGCGAAGCGCTCTCCGACCAGGTCGTTGAGGCGGATCCCGCGCGTCAGGACCTGGCGGCGCACCTCCGCCGGCGACAGCTCGATCCCCGTGTCGGTGAGCAGCCCCTCGAGCGCCTCGGCCTCGATCAGGGTGATGTCGCGCGACTCTGCGTAGCGGTCGCCGACCATCCCCTCGTCGGTCACCTCGACAGCGTCGACGCGGTGCGGCAGCTCGCTCTCGAGCCCCGCGATGTGGATCTGCTCGACCGAGCCGGGCATCGGTCCAGGGTACATTGCGGTCGGTGCGGATCCTGGACGAGACAGTCGAGCGCTACATCCACGGCCTGCGGCCCGAGCGGTCGCCGGTGATGGCCGAGATGGAGGCCGTGGCCGACCGCGACGGGGTCCCCATCGTCCACTGGGAGACCGGCCGCTTCCTGGCCGTCCTGTGCGGGGCGCTCGACCCGGTCGTGCTCGAGGTCGGGACGGCGATCGGGTACTCGACGCTGCACATGGCCGAGCAGCTGCGCGACGGCCGCGTGATCACGCTCGAGCTGCGCGAGGACCGCGCGGCCCAGGCGCGCGACTTCTTCGAGCGCGGCGGCGTGGCAGACCGGATCGAGCTGATCGTCGGCGACGCGCGGGAGACGATCGAGTCCGTCGGCGGTCCGATCGACCTGCTCTTCGTCGACGCCGCCAAGGACGAGTACGAGCGCTACATCGAGCTGGCCGAGCCGAAGCTGTCGGAGCGGGCTGTGCTGATCGTCGACAACATGCTGATGTCGGGCGAGGTGGCGCTGCCGGAGGGGGCCGAGACGCGCTGGCGCGGCGAGTCGCTCACGGCCGCCCGCGCGCTCAACGCCGAGCTGCTCGACAGCGACCGCTGGCTGGCCTGCGTGCTGCCCATCGGCGACGGGATCGCGTTCGCCTCGCGGCGATGAAGGTCCTGCTCGCCGTCTTCGGCGTCGTTCAGCTGGTCCTGGGCGTGCTGCTGTGGGCCACGCCCGGCTTCTTCTTCGACGAGATCGGCCCGTACGGGGCCCGCAACAACCACTACATGGGCGACCTCGCCACCTGGTACCTGGCGCTCGGGGCGGCGACGCTGGTCGCGGTGCGCGACGCGCGCTGGCGCGTGCCGGTGCTCGCCGTGGCGCTGGTCCAGAACACGCTGCACGTGGTCAACCACCTGATCGACATCGGCGACGCCGACCCCGAGTGGCTCGGGCCGGCGAACTTCGTATCGCTGGCGCTGACCTCCGTGCTGCTCGCGTGGATGCTCACGGTGGCGCGCCGAGAGACCGGGTGAGGGTCTTCGTCGCCGGGGCGGCCGGCGCGATCGGGCGCCCGCTCGTGCCGCAGCTGGTCGCGGCGGGCCACGAGGTGACCGGCACGACGCGCTCGCCCGGGCGCGCCGAGGAGATCCGCGCGGCGGGCGCGAAGCCGGCCGTCGTGGACGCGCTCGACGCGGCGGCGCTGCGCGAGGCGGTGGAGGTGGCCGCGCCGGAGGCGGTCGTGCACCAGCTGACCTCGCTGCCGGCCCGCTTCAACCCCCGCCGCCGCGGCCTCTACGACGCGACCAACCGGGTCCGCGGCGAGGGCACGCGCAACCTGCTCGACGCCGCCCGGGCCGCGGGCGTGCGCCGCTTCGTCTGCCAGAGCATCGCCTTCGCCTACGCGCCACAGGGCTCGCCGCCGCGCGTGGTCGACGAGGACGCGCCGCTCAACCTCGACGCCCCGCCGCCGTTCTCGGAGGCGATGCGCGTGGTCGCGGAGATGGAGCGGGTGGTGCTCGACGCCGACGGGCTGGTGCTGCGCTACGGCTGGTTCTACGGCCCCGGCACCCACTACGGCGAGGACGGCACGATGGCGGCGGACGTGCGCAAGCGCCGCTTCCCGGTGGTCGGCGACGGCGCCGGGCTGTTCTCCTTCATCCACGTCGACGACGCGGCGGCTGCCACCGTCGCCGCCGTCGAGCGCGGCGGGTCCGGCTTCTACAACGTCGTGGACGACGAGCCGGCCGCGCTGCGCGACTGGCTGCCCGTCTACGCAGAGGCGATCGGGGCGCAGCCGCCGCGGCGGGTCCCGGTCTGGGTGGCCCGGCTCGTGGCCGGCAAGATGGCCGGCTCCGTGAACCTCCAGCCGGGCGCCTCCAACGCCAGGGCCAAGCGCGAGCTCGGGTGGGAGCCGCGCTGGCGGACGTGGCGCGAGGGCTTTCGGGACGCCCCGCGCTAGCCGAACTGGCCGACCGCCACCACGAAGAAGAGCGCCCCGGCGAACACCAGCGCGATGCCCGTCCCCACGACCGCCTTCAGCTGCGTCATGTGTCCGATCACGCCGAGCACCATGCCACTGCCGACCAGCACGAACGACGCGGTGAGCAGGGAATGCAGGTCGTCGGGGGAGCTGGGCAAGGGGCGAAAGTATCCTGTGGCTGGATGAGCGACGAGTTCGGCACGATCGAGGAGGCCCGCAAGGGGCTCGAGGGAGCGGGCTACCTGGCGGACGATTCGACCGCGCTGGTCTCCTTCCTGGCGGGCCAGCTCGGCAAGCCCGTGCTGGTCGAGGGCCCGGCGGGGGTCGGCAAGACCGAGCTGGCCAAGGCGGTCTCGCGCGCCACCGGGCGCGACCTGATCCGGCTCCAGTGCTACGAGGGCCTCGACGAGGCCAAGGCGCTCTACGAGTGGAACTACCGCAAGCAGCTGCTGCGCATCCAGACCGAGGCGCGCGAGGCCGGCTGGGAGCAGGTCAAGGACGACATCTTCGGCGAGGACTTCCTGCTCGCCCGGCCGCTGCTCAACGCGATCTCCGCCGAGGTGCCGGTGGTGCTGCTGATCGACGAGATCGACAAGACCGACCAGGAGTTCGAGGCGATGCTGCTGGAGGTCCTGTCGGACTTCCAGATCTCGATCCCCGAGCTGGGCGTGGTCGAGGCTCGCAGCCGCCCGCTCGTGCTGCTCACCTCGAACAACTCGCGTGAGCTGACCGAGGCGCTCAAGCGGCGCTGCCTCTACCTCTGGCTCGACTACCCGAGCGTCGAGCGCGAGCTCGAGATCGTCCATCTGCACGCCCCCGAGCTGGACGGCGGGATCGCCCGCAAGCTCGTCGAGGTCATCCACATGGTGCGCGCGCTCGACCTCAAGAAGCCGCCCTCCATCGCCGAGTCGATCGACTGGGCGCGGGCGCTGCTGCTGCTCGGCGCCGAGGACGTCGACCAGGCGGTGCTCCAGAAGACCATGTCGATCATCGTCAAGCACCGCACCGACCTGGACCTGGTGGCCGAGCGCGTCGGGGTCAAGCTCGGCGACGGCATCCTGGGCGCCCAGCGCGCCGGCTGAGCGTGGGCCGCCCGGGCCTGTACGGAGGGATGCCGGAGCCTCCGGGCCCGCCGGGGATGGCGCCCCGCCTGCTCGAGTTCGCCGACGAGCTGCGCAACGAGGGGGTCGCCGTCGGCACCTCGGAGCTGCTCGACGCCTTCCAGGCGCTCGACGCGATCAGCTGGACCTCCAAGGTCGACTTCCGCGAGGCGCTCGCGACCACGCTGGCCAAGTCCCAGGAGGACCGCCACGTGCTCGACGTGCTGTTCGACCGCTTCTTCTTCCGCGCGGTCGAGCGCGAGGCGGTCCAGCGGGGACTCACCGAGCAGCGCTTCCAGGGCGGCGAGGGACTCGACCTCGACGCCCTGCGCGAGCGCATCCGCGAGGCGCTGCGGGCCGGCAACGACGGCGAGATGCGCGACCTCGCCCGGCTGGCGATCGCCGCCTTCGGCCGCCAGGGCGAGGGCTCGGGCGTGATCGGCGTGGACGTCCAGCGCATCCGGCGCACGCTCGGGCTCAAGGGCGAGCGGATGGGCAGCGAGCTGCCCGACCCCGACTCGGTGCCGCGCGACGCGCTCCAGGAGTTCGAGCAGCACGTCCGGCGCGAGCTCGAGCGCCAGATGATCGAGCGGACCCAGTCGCTTCCGCCCGCCAAGCCGCTGCGTGAGTTCGACCGCAGCCTGCCGACCAACCCGACCCAGGACCTGTCGCAGGTCCACCGGGTGGTGGCGCAGATGAAGCGGCGGCTCGCCTCGCACGGCCGCGAGCACCGCGGCCGGCGGCGCTCGTGGCAGGTGGACGTGCGCCGCACGATGCGCGCATCGCTGCAGACGGGAGGCGTGCCGCTCGACCTGAAGTACCGCCCGCGCCGCCCGCGGCGGCCCGAGCTGTACGTGCTCTGCGACGTCTCCACGAGCGTGACCAGCGCCAGCGTCTTCTTCCTGTCGGTGCTGCACGCGCTCCACGACCAGTTCCGCAAGCTGCGCTCGTTCGTGTTCGTGGAGCGCATCTCCGAGGTGACCGACGTCTTCGAGCGCGAGCGGTCGTTCGAGGCGGTGTCGCGCAAGATCGCCACCGACGCGGGCGTCGCGGACGTCTCCGGCTACACCGACTACGGCCGCGTCTGGCTGGAGTTCCTCGACAAGGTCGTGGACGACCTCGACCCGCGCTCAACGGTGATCGTCCTCGGCGACGCGCGCACCAACGGCCGCGAGCCGCACGCCCAGGTGCTGGCGCAGGTCGCCGAGCGCGCCGGCCGCACCTTCTGGATCAACCCCGAGCCGCGCCTCTACTGGAACTACGGCGACTCGGTCATGTCCGCCTACGAGCCCTTCTGCGACGGCGTCTTCGAGTGCTGGACGACCAAGCAGCTCGAGGTGTTCGTGAACGCGATCGCGGACCTGCAGGTTCCCTAGCCCTCGCCCCGGTCACAGAATCGCTCCCCAAAGCCAAGATGTGGCAATGGGGACGTGGTCGGCGATGGACGACGAGGAGCTGCTCGCCGCGGCGGCCGTCGATCGGGCTGCGTTCGGAGAGTTCTACGAGCGCCACGAACGCGCCCTGCTCGGCTTCCTCGGCGCCGCGACGCGCCGGGCAGACCTGGCAGCGGATCTGACCGCCGAGGCCTTCGCACGCGCGCTGGAAGGGTGCGCGCAGTTCGATCCGGCACGCGGCTCCGCGCGAATGTGGCTGTTCGGAATCGCGCGCAACGTGCTGGCCGGCAGCGCGCGGCGCGGCCGGGTCGAGTGCGATGCGCGCCGCCGGCTCGGACTGGGGTCGCTCGCGCTGCAAGCCGATCAGCTCGAAGCGATCGACGCGCTGATCGCGCGCGAGGGCGAGACGCTCGTGGAGGAATGGCTGCGTGAGCTCCCCGCCCACGAGGCCGACGCGCTGCGCGCGCGCATCCTCGAGGAGCGCGACTACGCCGAGATCGCCGGCCGCCTGCGCTGCTCGCAGGCCGTCGTCCGCAAACGGGTCAGCCGTGCGCTCGTGCGGCTGCGCCGCCAACTCGGTCAGGAGTCCGCTTGACGTTTCTCCCACAGCTGAAGGAGCAGCTGGTCTCGAGCTCGCCACCACGGCGCCCGCGCCGCCCCACCCGCTTCCTGGTCGCCGGGCTGGTGCTGCTGCTGGCGGTCGCGGCAGGCGCGCTCGCCGCCACCGGCGTGATCGAGATCGGCTCGAAGGTGGAGCCGCCGGAGCGCTTTCAGGGGAAGCCGGACACCGGCCCGGGCGTGGCGGTCGGCCGGTCGGCGCACCTGCTGCCGCTGCGCGTGCCCGACCCAGCCGGAGGACCTCCCTGGGGTCTGCGCCTGGTCACGACCTCGCGCGGGCTGACCTGCGTGGAGCTGGGCCGCGTCGTCGACGGCAGGCTGGGCGTGCTCGGCCAGGACGGCATCGCCCACGACGACGGACGCTTCCACGAGCTGTCGCCGCGCTTCGCGACGCTCTCCCCCGGCTGCGGCCCTCCCGACGCGGGTGCCGCCGACGCGGGTGGGAATACCTTCGTCGCGGTCGATACCAGGGGCCTCGCCAGCGGAGAGGGCCCACGCCGCAGCTGCCTGGGGCCCGGGGAAGACGCCCCTGGGCGCCGCCATTGCCCCGTCGCCGACCACCGCCGCTTCCTGTACGGGCTGCTGGGCCCCGATGTCGAGCAGATCGCCTACCGCGAACGGGGACGGGTTCGGTCGCTGGCGGTCACTCCGCCCGACGGCGCCTACCTGATCGTGCAGGCCGGGCGGCAGCCAGCCGGCGGCGCCACGGTCGCTGCTGCCCCGACCATCGGACATCCGTTCACGCGGATCACCTACCGCGACGGGACCGTGTGCCCGCCCCCGGGGGTCACCGGACGCGCGGGCCAGTGCCAGCCGCGTGCGTTCCGATCCCCGCTGGCGGGGCTCGACCCGGCCGCACTGCGCCGGCCGCTGCACGTCCGCCTGACCGGACGTCGTCTGCTGGTGAGCTTCACCGCTCCCGTAGGCGTGCCCGACGCGAGGCTGTCCTACGGGATCACGGCGCACTTCGAGAGCAGCTGCCCACACATCTACTTCGTCCCCTCGACAAATCGCGACGTCCGCCGCGGCGCGCTCGTCGAGCTCGAGCTGAAGCTTCCGCGGCGCTGCCACGGCGCGATCCGGGGGACCGTCAGGCTGACCGCCAACCGCGCCGGCCTGGTGCCCGGCCCCGGCCCCGGGGTGTCGGGCTCCAGCATCACGGTTGGACGCTTCAGGGAGGTCGTCCCTGCCGGGGGCTAGGGGCGTTCCGCGGACCGCTGACAGCCCGGCCCTCGTAGAGGGGGCATGCGGCGACGCGAGTTCCTGGCAACCCTGGGCCTGCTCCCCTTCGTGCCGCTCGGGTGCGACCCGCGGCGGCGCCCGGCGCTGGCGCTCGCGACCGCGGACACCGAGGCGCACGTGGCCGTCCTCGACGCCGCGAGCGGTCGCGTGCGCGCCCGGGTGGCCACGGTCGAGGGCCCGCGCAGCATCGAGGCGGCCGGAGGCAGCAGGGCCGTCGTCGCGCACACCGAGGCAGGCGCCATCTCCCTGCTGGAGGGCCTCCCGGTCCGGGTGCGCCGTGTGCTCCGCGGCGTGGCCGAGCCCCGCTACACGGCCGTCGCCCCCGGCGGGCGCCTCGCCTACGTGACCGACTCGGCCCGCGGTGAGCTCGTGGTGATCGACCTGGAGCGCGGACGGCTGGCCGGCGGCGCCGAGGTCGGCGCGCTGGCGCGCCACGTCACGATCGCGCCCGACGGCCGCACGCTCTGGGTCGCACTCGGCAAGAGCGCAGAGGCGATCGCGGTCGTCGACGTGTCCGAGCCGCGCCGGCCCCGCGCGCGTGGGCTGCTGCGCCCTCCCTTCCTGGCCCACGACGTGGCCTGCTCGCCGGGCGGGCGCCGGCTGTGGATCAGCTCCGGCGACCGCGAGCAGCTCGCCATCTACGCCCCGGGTCACTCCGAGCCGCTCGCCGTCCTGCCCGCCGGCGCCCCGCCGCAGCACGTGAGCTTCGGCGGCGGGCGGGCCTACGTGGCCAGCGGCGACGACGGTTCCCTCCAGGTCCAGCGCGTCGGCGACGGGAGGCTGCTGGCGCGCACCGCGGTGGCACGGGGCTCCTACAACGTCCAGCACGGCGCCGGTCATGTGGTCACGCCCTCACTCGACGACGGCACGGTCACGATCGCGAACGAGAGCGGGCGCGTGGTCGCCCGCACCCGCATCGCGCCCGCGGCGCACGACGCGTGCCTTATCTGACCGAATCCCTTACCTCCCGGGTAATTGAGACGCCGCCTCTCCGGCGCGACCCTCGGTGGCATGAACGCCACCTCCCACGACCGGACCGACTGGGCGCCCCTGCCCGTGCTGCTCGCCGGCGCCTTCATGGTCGTCCTCGACTTCTTCATCGTCAACGTCGCGCTGCCGTCGATCGCGACCGAGCTCGGCGCGGGCGACACGTCGCTGGAATGGGTCGTCGCCGGCTATGGCCTCACCTTCGCGGCCTTCCTGATCACAGCGGGGCGGCTCGGCGACGGCCTCGGGCGCCGGCACGTCTACATGATCGGCCTGGCGCTGTTCACCGCCACGTCGGCCGCCTGCGGGCTGGCGCCCAGCCCGACCACGCTGGTGATCGCCCGCATCGCTCAGGGCGTGGCCGGCGCGATCGTGATGCCGCAGGTGCTCGCGATCATCGGCGTGACCTACCGCGGCCCCAGCTACGTCCGCGCCATGAGCCTCTACGGGATGGCGCTCGGGCTGGCGGCCGTCGGCGGCCAGGTGATCGGCGGCGCGCTGGTGGACGCCGACGTCGCCGGGCTCGGCTGGCGCAGCTGCTTTCTGATCAACGTCCCGATCGGGCTGGTCGCGCTCGCGCTGGCGCCGCGGCTGGTGCCCGAGTCGCGGGCCGAGCGCCGCGCGCGGCTCGACGTCGCAGGCGCCGCCATCCTCGCGATCGGGCTGACCGCCGTCCTGCTGCCGCTGATCCAGGGCCGCGAGCTGGGCTGGCCGGCCTGGACCTGGGCCTCGTTCGCCGCGGCCGCCCTCGTCCTGACCGGCTTCGTGCAGCGCCAGCGCCGGCTGTCCGCGACCGGCGGCGACCCGCTGCTCGAGCTGGCCCTGTTCCGCGAGCGCGGCTTCTCCGCCGGGATCGCGGCGCAGCTCTTCCTGGCGACCGCCCAGGCCTCGTTCTTCGTGTTCCTGGCGCTCTACCTCCAGCAGGGCCGCGGCCTGACGGCGCTCCAGGCTGGGCTCGTCTTCACGATCCTCGCGGTCGCCTACGTGGCGGCCTCCGGCCCCGCGCCCGGCCTGACCGCGCGCTACGGGCGGCTGGTCGTCGGCGCCGGCGGCGTCGCCCTGACCGCGGGCCTCGGCCTGCTGGCCGTCGGCGTCGCCGAGATCGGCACCTCGGGGACGCTGCTGGCGCTCGTCCCGGGCCTGATCCTGGCGGGCGCCGGGATCGGCCTCTGCTTCACGCCGCTGACCGCGACCGTGCTCGCCACCGTCGAGCCGGCCCTGGCGGGCGGCGCCGCGGGCGCGATGTCGGCGATCACGCAGGTCGGCTACGCGCTGGGCGTGGCCATCACCGGCGTGATCTTCTTCGCGCGCCGCCGACGGCGGGATCGACCACGCCTTCGAGCTGAGCCTGATCCAGCTGGCGGTCGTCGCCGCAGGAATAGTCGTGATGTCGCGCCTTTTGCCGCGGGTAGCGGAATCCCATTCAGGGGATAAGACAAACGTCACACAAGCCCAACAAATCGCCGATACGGTGGTTGATACGGCATGGAGCACGCCCGCATAGACATCTCGCAGGACCTCGACGGCAATCCCGTCGTGTACGCCTGCTTCGATCTCGCTCCCGAGCAGATCGCCGCTACCGCCCACGCGGTGGCAGCGACGGCTGGGGAGCGTTTTCGCGTGACCGAGATGTCGGCGGACGACGTGCTCGAGTTGCGCGAGCTGACTACGCTCGCCGACGAGCTGGGCGAGCTCCGAGACGGCGCCGGCACGCTCGTGCTGCGCCCGGCCCGCCTGGGGACTCTGCTGGACGCGATCTCCGCCTTCGTGGAGTCGCGCGAGCAGGCCGAGTGGATCCGCGAGGAGGACCATCAGCCGCTGGCGCTGGCGCGGGAGCTGCTCTACCCGCTCGAGCAGCTGAGCGCCGAGGCGACGCGCGCCGCGCTGTCGCCGCCGCAGCACCGCTCGCACAGCTAGGGGCTGAGGCGCTTCCCGTCGCGGTCGTACTCGACCGCGCCCGGGTGGCGGTCCAGCTTCAGCAGCTGGCGGTGCGCCTTGTCGAGCGGGAGGCGCTCGTAGACCAGGTAGCGGATGCTGAGCTCGAACGGCTTGCCCTCGCCGTCGTGGACGCGGTAGCGGACGAGCAGCGGGTAGTAGGTCTCCTTGTCGACGAGGTACTCGTACTGCTCGGTCCGGCCCTTGGCGAAGCTGGGCACCCAGCCAGACACGAGCCGGTAGGCCTCCCGTCCGCCGACACGCGCGGTCCCCTCGAGGTGCAGGCGACCCTGCGCCTCCAGCGACCGCAGGGTCCTGCCCGGGTCGACGGCCGGGTTGAGCGCGGCGGTCGTGCCGTTGCCGCTGCGGCCGAAGCGGCTGTGCCGGATGGTCTGGGTGCGCGGGTCGTAGATCTTCACCGGCCCGCCGAAGCGACCGTGTGGCCTCGGGTGCAGGCGGCCGGCCGTCTCGCCCACGAGCTTGCCGCGCCGGCCGTCCTCGACGCGGAAGACCTTCTGGTGCGTCGAGCCGTCGGGCGCGTCCCAGGACTCGAAGATGGCCTCGCGGCCGAGCGCACCCGCGGGCACGTCCGCTGAGATCAGGCGCTCGAGCGCCACCTTGTGGTAGATCGCCGCCTTGTCCGTCGAGGCCGCCACCGCCAGCTCGACCACGCCCGGGCCGCCCGGCTCGTCGTCGATCAGGCTGACGACGGCGAGCGCCAGCGCGAGCGCGGCGGCCACGCCCGCCGCCAGCGCCAGCCCGCGCAGGCGCGGACGGCGTGGCGGCGAGGCGGCGGGTACCGGCTCGGAGGTCAGCCGGTCCAGCAGCGCGTCTGCCGCGCGCTGGTCTTCGGGAGTCAGGCGCTCCGCGTCGGGCAGGGGGTCGGCGTCGCGCAGTCGCTCGATCAGGTCACGCATCAGCTCGCCTCCATGGACTCGGCGGCGGGCGTGAGGGCGACGGGCTCGCCGTCCAGCTGGGCCGCGAGCCGGCGCCGCGCCCGGTGCAGCCGCACGCCGAACGCGGTCCGGGTGCAGCCCGCGGCCCGCGCCGCGCGTGCGGTGGACAGGCCGTGCCAGGCGACGAGCATCAGCGCCTCGCGATCGTTCTCGGAGAGCCGGCCGAGCGCGGCCCGCACCGCCTCGGCCTCGTCGGCGCCGTCCTCGTGCGACGGGGTCGCCGAGGTGCTTCCCAGACGCTCCTCGAGCGCCTCGCTCCGGGCCGCCGAGCGGCGCTGGTTGGCCAGCACGCGCCGCGCCACGCCGAACAGCCACGGGAGGGCGTCCGGCGGGACCTCGTCGAGCCGCCGCCAGGCGACCAGGAAGGTCTCGGCGACCGCGTCCTGGGCGGCGTCGGCGGACGTGCGCCTGAGTGCGTAACCGCGGACCGCGGCGTAGTGCTCGGTGAACATCTCCTCAAACCTCTGGGTCCGGGTGCGATCCATTCAGGCTCTCCAAAGGGAGTGTGTCCGGGACGGGGCCCTTTCTTACAGGCAGGTAGACTCCGGCTCGACAAGCCAGGGGGGCTCGCGGGCAGCGGGCTGAGATAGCGCCCTCGGTGCACACCGCCCGGCGCTGACCCTTCGAACCTGTGGGGTAATGCCCGCGGAGGGAGCGAATGCGGACAGAGACAGAGGCTCCCGTGACGGAGTCTCTTTCGTTTCGGAAGGTCACCAGGCGCTACGGCGCGCTGACCGCCTTGGCGGGCATCGACCTCGAGCTGCGCGCCAACGAGGTGACCGCGTTCGTCGGCCCGTCCGGGTGCGGCAAGTCGACGCTGCTCGAGCTCGTGGCGGGCCTTCAGGAACCCGACGAGGGCGAGCTCCGGCGCCGCCCCGCCGCCTACATGCCCCAGCGCGACCTGCTGCTGCCGTGGCGGGACGCGCTCGGCAACGCCGGGCTCGCGCTCGAATGCCAGGGCGTCGCGCGGGCCGAGGCGCGCCGGCGGGCGGAGCCGCTGTTCGAGCGCTTCGGGCTGACCGACTTCGAGCGCGCCAGGCCCGCCGCGCTGTCCGGCGGGATGCGCCAGCGCGTGGCGTTCCTGCGCACCCTGCTCCAGGGGCGGCCCGTGCTGCTGCTCGACGAGCCCTTCGGCGCCCTCGACGCGATCACCAGGGCGGACCTGCGCGAGTGGCTGGCGGGCGCGCTCGCCGAGGATCCGCGCACGGTCCTGCTGGTCACCCACGACGTCGAGGAGGCGACCTTCCTCGCCGACCGGATCGTGGTGCTGTCGCCGCGCCCGGGCCGCGTCGTGGCGGACTTCCCGGTCGACCTGCCGCGGCCCCGCTCGGTCACCGACGTGGCCTTCGCCGAGGTCAAGGCGCGCGCGCTGCGGGCGCTTGGGACATGACGCGCGTCGCGCTCGCCGTCGGCCTGGTCTGCCTGTTCGTGCTCGCCTGGCAGGGGCTCGCGTCGCTCGACTCGGTCGACGACCTGACCCTGGCCTCCCCCGTCGAGACCTTCGACGCGCTGCGCGACGACTGGAGCCTGCTGATGGACAACGCCCGCGTGACGCTGGTCGAGGTGGTGCTGGGGCTGGCGATCTCCGTCGCGGCCGGGATGCTGTTCGCGATCTCGATGCACCTGCTGCGGCCGCTGCGCGACGCCGCCTATCCCCTGCTGGTCGGCTCGCAGGCGATCCCGATCGTCGTGCTCGCGCCGCTGTTCGTGCTCGCGTTCGGGTACGGGATCGGCCCGAAGCTCGCCATCGTCGCCCTGATCTGCTTCTTCCCGATCACCGTCAACCTGCTCGACGGCCTGCGCTCGGCGCCGCCCGAGCTGCTCAAGCTGATGCGCAGCATGGGCGCCTCGCGGCTGCGCACGCTCCGCTCGGTGGAGCTGCCCGCTGCGCTGCCGTCGCTGTTCAGCGGCATCAAGATCGCCGCTACGGTGTCTGTGATCGGCGCCGTCTTCGGCGAGTGGGCGGGCGCCAACGAGGGCCTCGGCCGGCTCGTGCTGCTCGGCAACAACCAGCTCCAGACGCCGCGCGTGTACGCCGGAATCGTGATCCTGACCCTGATGGCCGTCGGCCTGTTCGCGCTGGCCAGCGCTCGCCGAGCGAGTGGCCGTGCCGTGGAACCGAAAGGACCTGCCTGCATGAGACGAGTCGTCCCCCTGCTGCTGCTGATCGCCCTGCTCGCCGGCTGCGGCGAGAAGCAGGACGCGCTCGAGCCGTCGGGCTCGAAGCAGGTGACGCTGATGCTCGACTACTTCCCGAACGCCGACCACGCCGGGATCTACGCCGCGCAGGCGGGCGGGCACTTCAAGCAGGCGGGCCTCGACGTGGAGATCCGCCAGCCGCCCGATCCCGCCGCGCCGATCAAGCAGGTCGCGGCGGGCCGGGTCGACCTGGCGATCTCGTACGAGCCCGAGGTGCTGCGCGCCCGCGACCAGGGGCTGAACGTGGTGAGCGTCGGCGCGATCGTGCGCAAGCCGCTCACGTCGCTGATCTCGCTGCCGGAGGCGAAGATCCGCAAGCCGGCCGACCTCAAGGGCAAGACGGTCGGGACGGCGGGCATCGACTACCAGTCGGCCTACCTGCAGACGATCCTCGACGAGGCGAACCTGCCGCGCGACTCGGTCAAGCAGCGCAACGTCGGCTTCAGCCTGACGCCGGCGCTGCTCACCGGGAAGGTCGACGCGGTGCTGGGCGCCTTCTGGAACTACGAGGGCGTCGAGCTGCGGATGAAGGGCAAGCGGCCGCGGATCATCCGCATGGACGAGGCGGGCGTGCCGACCTACGACGAGCTCGTGCTGGTCGCCAACGCGGACGCGCTCGAGCGCGACGCGGACAAGATCCGGGCGTTCGTCGGCGCCCTGTCGCGCGGGGTGCGCGACCTGCGCGCCGATCCCGACAAGGGCATCGAAGGCCTGCTCGAGGCAAACCCCGACCTCGACCCGGACCTCCAGCGGGCCTCCGTCAAGGTGACGCTGCCGCTGTTCCTCCCGCCGGAGGGCAAGCCGTTCGGCTGGCAGGACCCGGAGGAGTGGGACGCCTTCGGCGCCTGGATGCAGGAGAAGAACCTGCTGGACAAGCCGCCCGACGTGCGGGCCTCCTACGACAACTCGCTGCTGCCGGGCTCGGGGCTGTAGCCGCCCAACTGCAGCGATGAGGGGGTAGAGCCTGGTCGGCGCTGGCAAAGTCGGCCCACCCCGCCTCCAAACCGCGCTGGGGCGGCTTGCGGTAGCGGGCGCGCCTCAATCCGCCCCACCTGCGGCATCGACGGGGGTGGTACCGAAATGCACCGTATGCGTGACAACCGGCGACCACCCCTGCCGCCGGCGACGGGTGTCCCCTCCATTGCTGCCGTTCGGGGCGCGTCGTGCTACGCCGACTCGTCCAGGTCCAGCGACAGCGAGTTGATGCAGTAGCGCTGGCCCGTCGGGCCCGGGCCGTCAGGGAAGACGTGGCCCAGGTGCCCTCCGCAGCGGGCGCAGGTCACCTCGGTGCGCGTCATCCCGTGGCTGTGGTCGGTCGTGCAGCTCGACCGCGTCCGCGACCGCCGGCTCGGTGAAGCTCGGCCAGCCGGTGCCCGAGTCGAACTTGGAGTCGGAGCTGAACAGCTCGGCCCCGCAGGCGCCGCAGCGGTACATCCCGTCCGCCTTCGAGTACGTGTAGGAGCCCGTGAACGGCGGCTCGGTCCCCTTCTCGCGCAGGACGTGGAAGCGGTCCGGCGACAGCTCCTCGCGCCACTGCTGATCGGTCTTCTCAAGTTTCTCGGCCATGCCTCAACGGTATCGACCTGCGAGCGCGTAGATCCCGGCCAGCGCCGCGTGCTCTTCGTAGGGGGCGAAGAAGTCGCGCACCTCCTCCTCGGTCGCGCGCCGGCCCAGGCCGGCCAGCTCGCCCACCAGCTTCACGTAGGCGAGGTCGAGCGCGGGCAGCATGTCGTCGCGCCCCTGGCCCTCGAAGGCGAGCATCTCGATCGTCCAGTTGCCGATGTTCGGGATCGCCTTGCAGGCGCCGCCAGGACGGCTCGTGGCGCGACAGGTCGGCGCGCCCCGAGGCCACCTCGCGCGCCGCCCGGATCAGGGCGATCGAGCGCTTGGGGGCTAGGCCGCACGCGTCCAGCTCGGCCGGAGCGCAGCCGGCGACCCGCTGCGCGGACGGCGGGCACAGCAGCGGTCCGCTGCGCGATCCGAGCCGGCGCACGATCCGCCGCTCGATCGCCGCCGCCCGCTTGCCCTCGATCAGCTGCTCGCAGACCGCCCAGGCGAGCGCCTCGAACGGCTCGGGACGCCGGCGCGGCCGCAGCCAGGGCCGCCGGCGGATGACCGGGCCGACCAGCGGGTCGCGCCGGAAGCGGCGGTGGAACTCGCCCAGGTCGTGGTCGGTGCCGAGCGCGAAGCGCATCCGCTCGACGGCCGCCAGCGCCGCCGCCCGATCGACGGCCTCGGCCCGGAAGCGCACCGCGCCGCCCGCGACCCAGGCGCGCACGACGGCGGCCTCGCCATCGGCGTAGACCACCCGCACGAGCGCGCCGCCGCGCTCCAGCAGCACGCCGTCGCGCCCGGCTCCGGGGAGCCTGTAGGCGCCCACCGGAGCGACGTCGACTTCGACGGTTGCGGCTATCGGTCCTTGAGCAGGTGGATGTCGACCAGGAAGGAGCGCGAGGCGGCCACCTCGGCGCGCCGCCCGCGCCCGCGGCCCGCCCCGAGGCGCAGCGACTGCGCCGTGCGCGGGCGCCGCAGCACCCTCACGAGCAGGAAGCAGGCGACGCCGAGCAGGAAGCCACCGGTCGCCGCGACGACCGCAGCGGGCAGCGTCGCGGGCCGCGCGCGCTCGATCGGGCGCGGCTCGGCGAGCACCGGCAGCGGCCGAACCTCGGCCTCCTCCTCGTGCTCCGGGTCCGGAATGTGCTTCTGGCTCAGGCACCGGGCGAATATACCCGTGCCGTCGAACGGCAGGTCAGAGCGCGCGCTCGTAAACCCGGTATTTCTTGTCGATTCGTCCGCCCAGGGCCTCCATCCCGCGGTTCAGGCCCTTGTTCGTCTCGAGCACCCAGCCCCCCTCGCCCCACTTGATCCGCGACCGCTCGGACTCGCGGAAGTGCTGGATGTAGAAGGCGGCGGCGACCCCGGTGTGCTGGTAGGCGGGCTTGACGCCCAGGAAGCCGATCCGGCAGCGGTCGACGATGCTGCGGCGGCGCAGGTAGTGCAGCCAGCCCAGCGGCAGCAGCCGCCCGTTCATGCGCTTGAGCACCTGGTTGATGTCGGGGATCGTGATCGCCACCCCGACCGTCTCCCCCTCGGCGGTCTCGGCGACCATGAACCAGGCCGGGTCGAACACGAGGTGGAGCTCCTGGGCGTAGGCGTCGAGGTCCTCCTTGGAGTACGGCACGAAGCCCCAGTTGCGCGCCCACGCCTCGTTGTAGAGCTCGCCGAACGCGTCCAGGTCGCGGCGCAGGCTGCGGCGCGACATGTTGCGGATCCTGATCCCGTGCTTGGGCTCGAGGTCGTCGGCGAGCCGCCAGATGATCGGCAGGATCTTGTCCCGGTTGCCGATCTTCATCTCCCACATGAACAGGTCGACGGCCTTCTCCATGCCCGCCTGCTCCAGCAGCACGTGGTAATAGGGCGGCTGCCAGGGCTGGCGGATCAGCGGCTCGATCGCGAACCCCTCGATCAGGACGCCGAGGTCGTCGTTCATCGTGAAGTCCATCGGCCCGACCATGCGCTCGCGCCCTCGCTCGCGCAGCCAGCCCGCCGCCGCGGCCAGCAGCGCCTCGAGCACCTCGGGGTCCTCCTCGAACTCGAGGAAGCCGAACATCCCCCAGGCGTTGTCGTGGTGGCGGTTGAAGTTGAGGTCGAACTGCGCGCTGATCCGGCCGACCACGCTGCCCTCGCGCCGGGCCAGGAACAGCTCGGCCTCGCCGTGCTTGAAGAAGGCGTTGAAGCGCGGGCTCAGGAACAGGTGGCGCTCGAGCTTGAGCGGGGGGATCCAGGGCGTGCCGTTACCATGCAGCCGGAACGGCAGATCTATGAATTGGCGCCTGTCCGCGAGCGAGCGGACCGGTCGGACCTCAACTGACACGGCGCGCCACCCTACATGCCCACCGCCATCGATCTCTTCGAAAAGGCCCGCCGCCACGAGCGCCTGGAGCAGTTGCGTGCGGCACGCGAGCACGACCTGATGCCGTACTTCCGGGTGGTGGAGGCCGAGCCCGGCCCGATCGCGCTGATGGAGGGCCGCGAGCGGATCACGCTCGGCTCGAATAACTACCTCGGCCTGACCGGCGACCAGCGCGTGAAGGACGCCGCGCGCGCGGCGCTGGACCACTACGGCACCGGCCTGACCGGCTCGCGCTTCATGAACGGGACCACGCCCCTCCACCTCGAGCTCGAGCGCGAGCTGGCCGACTGGATGGGCAGCGAGGACGCGCTCGTCTACACCACCGGCTACCTCGCCAACACCGGCGCGATCGGGACGCTGCTGGAGCCGGGCGACACGGTCGTCTGCGACAGCGGCGACCACGCCTCGATCCTCGACGCGGTCGCGCTCTCGCGGGCCCGCGTGCGGCCGTTCCGGCACAACCGGCTCGACAAGCTCGAGACGATGCTGTCGCGGGCCGAGTCCGACGGCGGCGGCGTGCTCGTCGTCGTGGACGGCCTGTTCTCGATGGAGGGCGACCTGTCGCCGCTGCAGGACGTGACCGCGCTGTGCCGCGAGCACGGAGCGCGCCTGATGGTCGACGAGGCCCACGCCGTCGGCGTGCTGGGCGAGCAGGGCACGGGCACCTGCGAGCTGCTCGACTGCGTCGACGCCGTCGACCTGCGCATGGGCACCTTCTCCAAGTCGCTCGCCTCCTGCGGCGGCTTCATCGCCGGGCCGCACGACGTGATCGACTTCCTGCGCGTCCAGTCGCGCTCGTTCATGTTCACCGCCGCGGCCGTGCCCGCCGCCACAGGGGCGGCCCTGGGCGCGCTGCGGATCATCCGCTCCGACGAGGGCGCCGAGATGCGCGCGCGGGTGCTCGACAACGCCCGCTATCTGCACGACGGGCTCGCGCAGCTCGGCTACGGGGTGATGGAGCCGAACCACCTCCCCGACGGCAGCGACCTGATCACGCCGATCGTGCCGGTGCTGGTCGGCGACGACTGGAAGGCCGTGATGCTCTGGAAGGCGCTCTACGACGCCGGCGTCTACGTGAACGTGGCGATCTACCCGGCGGTGCAGCGCAACGGCGCGCTGCTGCGCACCTCGGTGATGGCGACCCACGAGCGCGAGCACCTGGACCGCGCGCTGGAGATCTTCGGGCGCGTCAAGGGCGAGGTCGAGGCGATGACCCCGCCCGACGTGGACTGAGCTTCCGCCTGCGCTCGCGGAACGCGCGCGCCTTCTCGACGTTGCCGCAGACCTCCATCCGGCACCAGCGGCCGGAGCGGTTCTTCGACTGGTCGTAGAAGGCCCAGTTGCAGGTCTCGCGGGGACAGGCCTTGAGCCGCTGCCAGCGCCCCTGCTCGACCGCGCCGGCCACGATCGCGAGCAGCCGCGCGATCGCCCCGTCGACGCCGCCGGACTCGGGTGCCAGCCGGGGCTCCGCCCCTGGCGCGAACACGACGCGCACGCCGGCGCGGGCTGCGACGTCGTCGAGCCGGGCCACGCGCGACTCGTCGAGCTCGAGGCCGTTGTTCGCGAGCATGAGCGCGCGCAGCCCCTCGCGGACGGCCAGCGCTCGCTCGACGTCCGCCGCCGTCACGCGCTCGCCCGGCGCCAGCAGGTCGCGCTCGATCAGCCAGTCGCGCAGGCCCTGCGGGCCGTCGAGCTCGTCCTCGCCGGTCTCCAGGTCGACGCTGTTGACGAAGCGCTGGACCAGCTCCAGCGGCTGCGGAGCCGTCTTCTCGGGAACGGAATCGCCCGGGGCCATAACTAGCTATCCATGATAGACGGTGCTACACTACCGTCTAATCGAGAAAGGCGGTTATTGCCCGTGAAGCACGACGTCACGATCAAGCTCTCGACAGAAGCCGACGGTGAGCGCCTGCGACGGCTCGCCGAGCTCGACGGCAAGCCGGTCCCACGGGGTGACGTCCTGGTCGCCGAGGCCAACGGCCGCCTGCTCGCCGCCATCGGGATGGACGGCGCCGTGATCGCCGACCCGTTCGAGCGGACCGCCGGCGTCGTGCGCGTGCTGCGCACCCACCTCGAGGGCGGCAAGCCGCGCCGCTCCCGCCCGCGCGGGCGGCTGGGCCGGCTCCTCACGAGCTCCTAGTCGAGCGGCAGCAGGCTCGGGCCGTCCACCTTCGCGAGGACGAGCGAGGTCTGGATGCGCCCGACCTCGCGTCGCTCGATCAGGGCCCAGACGAGCTCGCGCAGGTGGTCCATGTCGCGCACCGCGACGTGGATGATGAAGTCGGTCGTCCCCGTCAGCGCCATGACGCGAACCGCCTCGGGCAGCGCCGACGCGTACTCGAGCAGGTTCTCCGTCGCCTGGCGCGCGGCCGAGCCCTGCTGGATCGACAGGATCGCCTCCATCGGCCGCCCGACGGCTGCCGGCTCGACGCGCGCGGTGAAGCCGGTGATGACGCCGCGCGAGCGCAGCTCGCGGATGCGCTCGAGGCAGGTCGACTGCGCCACTCCGACCTGCTCGGCCAGCGCCTTGTTGGTCTGCCGCGCATCGTTCTGCAGCTCGCGCAGCAGGGCCCGGTCGACCGAATCAAGTTCGCTGCTGGCACTCACGATTCGCACATCCTTCGGCGTTGAGGGCATTTCGCCATATGGCGCGTAGCGTATCGGCCTTCATGGCTGAAACCGCCGTCCAACCCCGCCGGGGCTACGTGGCGGGCCTCAAGGCCGTCACCCCCCTGCTCCCCGCCGTGCTCGCCTTCGGCGTCTCGTTCGGCGTGCTCGCCAGGGCCGCGGGCTTCGACGGCACCGCGTCGATCGTGATGTCGCTGACCACCTTCGCCGGCTCGGCCCAGTTCGCGGCGGTCTCGGTGCTCAGCGCCGGCGGCACCGTCGCCGCGGCAGCGGTCGCGGCGATCCTGCTGAACGCCCGCTACGGGCCGATGGCGCTGTCGGCCGCCGGAGCGTTCCGCGGCGGCTGGCTGCGCCGCCTGCTCGAGGCTCAGCTGCTCGTCGACGAGAGCTGGGCGCTGTCCCAGCGCGGCGGCCGGTTCGACCGGCGCATCCTGCTCGGCGCGGGCCTCGCCCTCTACGTCGGCTGGAGCGGCGGCACCGCGATCGGCGTGCTGGCCGGCGACTCGCTGGCCGAACCCGAGACGCTCGGCCTCGACGCCGCCTTCCCCGCGCTCTTCCTGGCGCTGCTCGTCCCGCTCGTGCGCGACCGCCGCGCGCTCGCGGCGGCGCTGCTCGGCGCCGGCATCGCGCTCGCGCTGACCCCGGTCACGCCGGCCGGCATCCCGGTCATCGCCGCCACCGCGGCCTGCCTGGCGGGGGTGCGCAGATGAGCTCCGTCTGGATCGCCGTGCTCGTCGTCGGGCGCCGCGACGATCATGCTCAAGGCCGCCGGGCCGGTCCTGGCGGCGGGTCGCGAGCTGCCCCCGGCGAGCGCCGGCGTGCTGGAGCTGCTGGCACCCGCCCTGCTGGCCGCGCTGGTGGCCACCAACGCCTTCGCCTCGGACGGGGCGCTCGTGCTCGACGAGCGCGGCGCCGGTCTGGCGGCTGCGGGCGTCGCCGTCGCCCTCAAGGCCCCGCTGCTGCTGGTTATCGTGGTCGCTGCCGTGACCGCCGGACTGCTCAGAGCGATCGCATGACCCCGCGCGGCTGGATCCTGTTCGCGGCGATCTCGGTCGTCTGGGGCGTCCCCTACATGTTCATCAAGCTCGCCATCGACGACGGCCTGTCGCCCGGCTTCGTCGCGTGGTCGCGCGTGGCCCTGGCGGCGCTCGTGCTGCTGCCGATCGCCTGGCGCAACGGAGCCCTGCGCGGCCTGCCGCTGCGCTGGCTGGCCGCGTTCGCGCTGTTCGAGATCACCATCCCGTTCCCGCTGATCGCCTTCGGCGAGCAGCGCGTCTCCTCGTCGCTGGCCGCGATCCTGATCGCCACCGTGCCGCTCGTGATCGCGTTCCTCGCGCTGCGCTTCGACCGCGGCGAGCAGCCGACGCGCACCCGCTTCGTCGGGATGCTCGTCGGGCTCGGGGGCGTGGTCGCGCTCGTCGGGATCGACATCGGCGGCCGCGGGGCCGAGCTGCTCGGCGCGGCGGCGGTGCTGGGCGCCGCCTTCGGCTACGCCTGCGGCCCGCTGATCGCCAAGCGCCACCTGACCGCCGTCGACCCGCTCGGCCCGGTCGCGGGCGCGCTCGGGATCGCCTCGCTGCTGCTGCTCCCGTTCGCGATCGCGGGCGCTCCGGCCGAGACGCCCACCGACCAGGCGATCGTCTCGGTGGTCGTGCTCGGCCTGGTCTGCACCGCGCTCGCGTTCCTGGTCTTCTTCCGCCTGATCGCCGAGGTAGGCCCCAGCCGGGCGAGCATCATCACCTACGTCAACCCGGTCGTCGCCCTCGCGCTCGGCGTGGCGATCCTCGACGAGAGCCTCACCACGGGCGCCGTCGCGGGGCTGCTGCTGATCCTGGCCGGCTCCTGGCTGTCGACCGACGGCAGGGTCCCTCCGGGCCTCGCAGCGGTCGCCACGCGCCTGCGCAGGCGGCGCAGCCCCGGCGGGCCGCTACTCGATCGTGTGGACCTTGAAGAGGTTGGTCCCGCCTGAGGTCCCGGCGGGCAGCCCGGCGGTGATGCCGATCTTGTCGCCGGGGCCGGCCAGGCCGAGCTCGCGCGCGGCGTCGGCGCAGCGGTCCATCAGGTCGAGCGTCTGGAGCGGCTCGGTGTTGAGCACCGGGCGCACGCCCCAGAGCAGCTGGCACTGACGCACGACGTCCAGGCTCGGTGACAGCGCGAGCACCGGCGCGCGCGGCCGGTAGGCGGAGATCAGCTTGGCCGTGGTGCCCGTGTTGGTGGGCGACACGATGCACTTGAGCCCGAGCTGGTAGACGGCGCCTACCGCCCCGAACGCGATCGCGTGGTACTGGTTGTTGGCCTGTGGGCCGCGCTCGGCCAGCCAGCGCCCGTAGGGCAGCTCGCGCTCGGCGGACTGGGCGATCGAGGCCATCATCTCGACGGCGAGCACGGGGTGGCGCCCGACGGCGGTCTCCTGCGACAGCATCACCGCGTCCGTGCCGTCGAAGATCGCGTTGGCCACGTCGGCCACCTCGGCGCGCGTCGGCCGCGTCGAGTGCACCATCGACTCGAGCATCTGGGTGGCAGTGATGGTCGGCTTGGCGTTCCGCCCGGCGAGCGCGAGCAGGCGCTTCTGCACGAGCGGCACGTCCTCGATCGGCAGCTCTATTCCGAGGTCGCCGCGGGCGATCATGATCCCGTCGGCCGCGTCGACGATCTCCTCGGCGTTGGCGGCCGCCTGCGGCTTCTCGATCTTGGCGATCAGCGGTACGGCCACCCCGCGCTGGGCGAGGTGCTCGCGGACCGGGTCGAGATCCTCGCGCCGGCGTACGAAGGAGAGGGCGAAGAAGTCGACGCCCATCTCGATCCCCGCGTCGATCAGCGCGATGTCCTCCGCGCTCACGGCCGGCAGCGAGACCGTGACGTTGGGCAGGTTCAGCCCCTGGCGCGACGCGACGCTGCCGCCGACCTCGACCCGCGTCACGACGTCGGTCTCGAAGATCTCGTCCACGCGCAGGCGCACCGCGCCGTCGGCGAGGTAGCAGACGTCGCCGGCGTCGACGAGCTCGTAGAAGCCCGGCCACGCGACCGGCAGCCGCTCCGAGGTGCCCTCGACCTGGGCCGAGGTCAGGACCACGCGCGTCCCGCGGCCCAGCTCGGCCACGCCGTTGGCCACCGGCCCGAGCCGCAGCTTGGGCCCGGGCAGGTCGCCGAGGATGGCCACCTCGCGTCCCGCGCGCCCGGCGGCGGCGCGGATCATGCCGGCGGTCTCGACGTGCTCGGCCTGCGTTCCGTGGGCGAAGTTCAGCCTCGCCACGTCCATCCCGGCATCGATCATCGCGGTCAGGACATCGGGGTCCTTCGACGCCGGGCCGATGGTTGCGACGATCTTCGTGGAGCGCATGGGGCGCCCTGGAACATACCTGGGGACGCCGTCGGTGCTTGTGAAAAATGATCAAGCAGCGGGCGCACACGAAAACCCCGCTCTTAGCGAACGGGTGGCCCGTTGTTCGGTTGACGCTTGCCTGCGAGGCGGCTTTGATTGGCGCCGGTCTTCGGCGGTTTGGACCTAACAGGGGATGGCGCTGGCGGCGGGTCGGGTCCCCGACCGCCTGCAGAAGCCCTACCCCCAACCGGGTTCAGGGCCAGCCGAGGCCACCGGGGAACTGCACTCGTCTTTGAGAACGCACGTGATGTGCGGGGAGGTCTGATGGGCAACTCTGCCACGGTCAGCGCTGGCCAAGAAGAGCAGCATCTGCGCGCGCTGGAGTACGCGAATCGTGTACGCCTTGCGCGGGCGCGGATGAAGCGCAAGATCGCAGCGGGGGAGCTGTCGGTGACGGAGGTCGTCCTCAACTGCCCCTGGCAGGCTCACAGCATGTCGATCAGCGACCTGCTGATGAGCCAGAAGCGATGGGGGCGGACCCGCTGCCGCCGGCTGCTGGTGTCCCTGGGCGTCCCTGAGAACAAGCAGGTGGGGACGCTCACGGAGCGCCAGCGCCTCGCGCTGGCCACGGTCCTGGCCGCGAAGAACGCCCCGGCAGGAGCTGCGGAGGACAAGGCGGAGGCTACGTCGCGGGCGCGCGTGCCTCAGCTCTCCGCGGCCTGACGGGCTGAGTGGGTGGGCGGCCGGGACCAGAGGCCCGGTCGCCACGCTCACCCCGCCGCCAGCTCCAGGATGTGTCCGTCGGGATCGCGCAGGTAGACGGACTTGGTGTGGGCGCGCTGCATGACGTCGGTGCAGGGGATGCCCTGCCCGCGCAGGTAGTCGCGCCACGCTGCGAGCTCCTCCTCGCTCTCCACGCCGAGGGCGACGTGATGGGTCGAGCCGCGCCCGACCTTGCCCTCGTCAAGGTCCGGGTACTCCAGGCACGTGATGATCGTGCCCGACTCGTCGCCGAACAGCAGGTGGCGGGCGCCGCGGTCGTCCTCGTTGACGGTCTGCTCGACGAGCCGCATGCCGAGCAGATCGCGGTAGAAGGCCGCGCTGCTGTCGGCGTCCCGGCAGATCAGCGTGACGTGGTGCAGGCCGCGCAGGAGCGGCCGCTGCTCGCTCACCGGAAGCCCAGCCCGCCCGAGCGCCGCTTGAACAGCTCGCGCATCCAGTAGAAGGCGGCGCCGAACACGGCCGCCCCCGCGATCAGCAGCACCCAGACCTTGACCGGGCCGAAGGCGAGCGCCAGCGCCGTCACGACTGCGAACGCGGCCACCCCGGCGAGCAGCGCCGAGTGCGAGCGGAAGCCGGCCAGGTGCTCGCGCAGCGCCAGCTCGCCGCCCCCGAGCGAGGCGAGCAGCAGCCCCGCGGCCACGCGCTCCTCGCCACGGTCGCGGCCGCTCAGGAAGCCCCAGACCATCACGACGATGCCGAGCAGGATGATCAGCTCGGACAGCGGGAAGTTCCCCCAGGCCGCCGGGGGCCGCTCGGAGCTTCGCGGTCGCCGGGGTGGCGGCGACGTGCGCCGGGCGGCGTCGCGCTCGGCCCGCGTGGTCTGGCCGCCGCGCTTGCGGGTCCTGCGCCCCATGTCAGGTGGCTAACGGACAGCCGGAGCTGATGACCACGCGCCACCAGCCCATCAGCATGCCGATGAAGCTCCAGCGCGGGCGCACGTGCCAGTGCTTGCAGCCGGGCTCTCCGATGTCCTCGTTCGCGACGCGCACCCACTTGTGCGCGGCCGGATCGAGCAGCATCTCCTCGATCAGCCGCCGGTACTGCTCCTCGCTGTAGGTGCGGTCGGAGAGCGCCCTGCGCGCGTGTGCCACGCAGGCGGCGAGGTCGTCGCGCAGCTCCTCCAGCTCGGCGAGCGACAGCAGCCGCGGCCCGCCTCGTCCCGCCACGCCGAGCCTGAAGCCCTTGCGCGGCCAGATCGAGCAGAACAGCTGCGCCAGCTCGTCCTCGAGCCGGGCAACCTGTCCGAGCAGTGTCCTGCGGGCGGCGCGCTCGTCGGGAAGTGTCCGCGGCGCGACCGGCGGCGCCTGCTGCAGCAGCACGCCCTAAGTGTAAAGCGTCTCAGCGGCGGTCCACAAGGCTTCCTCGACGGCGATCGCAGGAACGCCCTTGACCCGCAGGGCGCACAGCGTGATGCGGCGGGTGTCCCAGGTGACGCCGGCGTCGTGCGCCACCTCGTCTCCGAGCAGCAGCGCAACGGGGCGCAGCTCGTCGGCGGCGACCAGCTGGCCCACCGACAGCGGCCGCACGCCCGCGAGCTGCTCGCCGGAGCGGGCCTGGCGCAGGCCGAGCTCTCCCACGACCTTGCCGGCGTCCAGCGCGAAGACGGGCACGCCTGTCTCGGCGATCGCGATCGTGAGCGCGTCGTCCACGAGGTTCTGGCTCTCGATGCCCCCGTGGCGCAGGCGCTCGAGCGCGATCCGCTCGACCGGGGTGCGGTCGGTGTCGGGATCGATCCCGACCTGGCGCGAGAAGACGCGGTAGGCCCAGGGGACGGCGTCCTGGCGCATGTGGATCACCTTGCCGCCCGTGTAGCGGTCCGCCAGCGAGCGCAGGCGCTGCTGGACCTGGTGCGGGGTCTTGCGCGGCTTGGCGTCGAGCGGCGCGTGCACGAGCCCGAGCTCGGGGAAGTCACCCGCCAGCTCGGACTCGACCCAGCCCTCGGCGAGCTGGAGGTCGACCGTCACTGGATCTTCGCGCCGAGCCGGCGCAGGTCGTCCTCGGTGAGGTTGCCGAGCTTGGTGGTGGCCACGCGCCCGCCCGCGCGCGCGAACACGGTGGTCGGGCAGCCGCCGACGCCGTAGAGGTTGGCGACTGCGCCGTCGCGGTCGATCCCGACCGGCTGGCGCCAGCCGCGCTCCTCTACGAGCGCGCGCACCTGGTCGCGGTCCTTGTGGGTGAAGAAGACCGTCGCGAAGTTCACGCCGGGCAGGCTCTTCATCACCCGCTCTGTGCGGTCGACCTGGGGGTAGCAGTCGGCGCCGCGATCGAAGACGAACGTCAGCACGAGCGGCTTGCGGCGCAGCTCGCAGACGTTCACGACCTCGGACGAGCGCAACGTGCAGGCGGGCCGCGGGCCGGTCGTCGAGTTGCACTGGCCGGCCCGCTGGCAGACGTTGGCGTCGCCCTCCAGCGTGCCGAGCGCCGACGGTGCCGCGAACGCCCTCATCACCGAGCCCCGGCGCGGGCCCTCGAAGCCGGAGCCCTCGTTCGGGAGCGTCTGGAAGAACAGCACCAGCCCCAGCACCATCAGCATCACGATCCCCACCGCCCAGGCGTACTTGTTGCCGGGGCGAGGCACGTCCGGCCGGCGCGGCGGTCCCTCGGGATGCGTGCGGTCGCGCTCGGCGAGCTGCTCCCCGATCTCGGCGCGGCGGCGCTCGCCGCCGAGGTCCTCGAAGCGGTCGTCGCTCACGGCGCGTCGGCCTGCACGCGGCGGCGGCGCGGCAGCAGGTCGCGGACCCGCGCCGGGCCGCGCTGCTCGGCCCAGATCAGGGCCGCCGGGAGGACCAGCAGCACGCCGAGCAGGGAGACGGTCAGGTCCACGACGGTCAGGATGCCGAAGTCGCGCAGCATGCGGATGTCGGAGGCGATCAGCGCGGCGAAGCCGGCGATCGCGGTCGCCCCGGAGGCGAGCACCGCGGCTCCAGTCGACGCGTAGGTCAGCTCGATCGCGCGCGCCGGCCCGGCGCCGGCCTCGCGCTCCTGGCGGTAGCGCGACGACAGCAGCACGCTGAACTCCGTCGAGATCGCGATCACGAGCGCGCCGAGCGTCACCGACATCGGGTTGAGGTCGACCTCGAGCGACCCGGGCAGCAGGCCGAGCAGGAACAGCACGGCGCCAGACCAACCGGTGGCGAACGCGATCGGGATCAGCGGGACGGCCGCGTCGCGCAGCGAGCGGCGCACCACCGCCAGGACGAGGAAGACGCCGGCGAGGGCGGCGAGCAGCGTGAGGCCGCGGCGCCACGGCGACGACAGCGAGGCGTTGGCCTCGGCGGCCAGCACGGGCAGCCCGACGACGCTGGCCTCCACCCCTGGCGGCGGGTCGAGCCGCCGCTCGATGTCGTCGACGACCTCCTTCTGGCGGTCCAGCGGCATCAGCCGGATGCCGAACGCGAGGTTGGCGGTCTTGCGGTCCGGCGTGATCACGCCCTGGGAGAAGTAGGGCGGCACCGCCGCCAGCAGCTGGCGCGCCTGTCCCTGGCTCGGGCCCGACGCGCTGAACAGATCCGGCAGCGAGAGCGCCGGGCACAGCTCCGGCGCGTTGCGGGCCTGGGTGCAGCGCTTGCCGGTCCGGTAGCCGTGGGCGCGGAGCACGTCGCGCTGGAAGCGGGTCATCCAGGCGATCGTCTTCGCGTCGGTGATGTCGTCGGCGCGCACGGTCACGTCGATCTCGCCGGAGACGCCGGTCTCCTCCTGGAGCGCGTTGACGTCCTTGAGCGCCTGGAGGTCGCCCGGCACGAGCTCGCGCACGTCCGAGACCACCTCGCTCTGGGTGTCGAGCGCGAGCCCGGCCACGGCGAGCACGGCCGCGATCGCGAGCACGCGGCCGGGCCGCGCCAGCGCCACTCCGAGGGCGCCCCAGGCACGGTCGGCGACCCACTCGCGCGGCCCGGCCACGCGCGGATGGGCGCCGAGCGCCGCGATTCGCTCGCGCAGGCGCGGCAGCGCGGGCGGGGCCGGCTCGCCCGACCCGAAGCGCACCAGCGCGGCGAAGCCCGCGCAGACCGCGCAGGCCAGCGCGAGCGCGATCCCGAGCACGAGCAGCGCGCCGAAGCCGCGCACCATCGGGATCGGCGACAGCAGCAGCACGAGGAAGCCGACCGCGGTGGCCACTCCCGGCCGTGAGGATCGTCGGCCCGCCCGCCGCGGCGGCCGCCGCGGCCGCGGCGCGCGGGTCGGCCGTGCGCGTTCGCTGCTCGTCGAAGCGGGCGTGGAACTGGATCGCGTAGTCGACCGCCAGGCCGATCAGCACCGGCAGCACGGCGATCGACCCCATCGTCAGGTCCCCGCCCAGCAGCGACAGCGCCCCGAAGGTCATCGCGGCCGCGGCCAGCGCGAGGCCGAGCGGGAGCAGCCGCAGCCGCGTCCTGAACACGAGCGCGAGCGTCGCCGCCATCACGAGCAGGGCCGCCCCCAGCAGGACGAAGATCGAGTCCTGCACGGCGTCGGCGAGCCCCTCGCTCACGACGGGCACGCCCGTCACGAGGTACTTGGCGCCGTGCTTGGGGCGGAACTCGGGCTGCCGGATCGCGGTGTCGAAGAGGTCGATCGCGCGGCGGCGCTGGGCGTCGGTCAGATCCGGCTTGAGCCGGATCGTGATCATCGCCGACGTCTTCGAGGGGAACAGGTAGGCGAACTTCGACTTGGGGACGCCGGGGTCGTTGGAGCCGGCGTCGAAGACGAGCGCGGAGACGAACGAGGGGTCGTCGATGCGCGGGATGCCCGTGATCCCGTAGCGCAGCGCCAGCTGCAGCACGTACTGGGTGAACTGGGCGGTCACGGCCTCGGACGCCGCCCTGGCGAGGCGCTCCTGCTCGGCGGGCGGGTCGCCGCGCCGCTCCGACAGCCGCCGCGCCGCATTCGCCGTCTGCTGGGCCTGGCGCTTGGCGGCGGCCTGGCGCTTGGCGACCTCGTCGACGATCCCGTTGACGGCCGTGTTGATGAACGTCGCCGGGCCGAAGACCACCTTGGCCGGCTTTGCCTGGGCGATCTGGCGGCAGACGGGAGGCAGGCTGCCGAGCCCATTCTTGTTGTCCGGCACGTTGCCGGACAGGCAGCCCTCGAGCCGCAGCACGCGCCCCAGGTCGTCGGTCAGCACGGTCTGGGCCAGGTCGCCGCGCACGAGCACCACGACCGCGTCGTCGCCGAAGCTGCGCTTGAAGCGCTCGGTGGCCTGGAACGTCTTCGAGTCGCTGTCGACCAGCGTGTCCGTGGCGGCGCTCGGCTCCAGTCGCAGCGCGAGGGCCGCGCCGGCGAGCGCGAGCAGGGCCGTGGCGGCCAGAACGAGCAGCGGACGGCGCGTGACCGCCGCCACGATGCGTGCGAACGCGTTCCCCCTCACTCAGGTCAGGTTAGGCCAAGCTAGGGCAGCGGCTGCAGGCGCGGGTACTGGCCGCTCTGGCCGAACAGCTGCCCCAGCGGGGTCTGCGGGTCGCAGGGCGGCGCCGCGTTCGCGTTCTGCGTGCCGCCGAACGTGTAGTAGCGGATCTGGCCGACCACGCCGGCGGGCAGCCACGGCTCGAGCGGGGCCGGCGGCGCGGGGACCGCCGTGGTGCCGCAGCCCTGCGAGCCGTAGGTCTCGAGGTGGCCCTCGGTCTTCAGCTTCATGTAGCCGCCGGGTGCGATGTAGGGGTTGGAGCGGTTGGTCGCAAGGCGCGACGGATAGCCGGCCATGACCTCCGGGTTCTCCGGGTTCTGCGTGCGCAGGTAGTGGATCGAGCCGGAGCGGCTCTGGCCCACGTCCGCGGCCTGCGTGACCGCGGTGTCGTTGGCGAACAGAGCCGCGATCTCGCGCTTGTAGAGGCCGAGGTAGTCGACGATCGGGGTGAACTGGCGCAGGAACGGGTCGACGCGCCGCAGCAGCGGCCGCGTGTTGTCGAGCACCTGCTCGGTGGCCGGCAGGCCGGTGCGCGACACGCGCACGAGCGGGCCGATGTCCTTGAACAGCCCGCGCAGGTCGGGCGCGACCTTGTCGAGGTCGACCAGCGTCGGCGACAGCTGGCGCGCCGCCGGGCGCAGCTGGTCGACCAGCGGGTTGGCGTCCTTGGCGAACTCGGTCAGGCGCCGCGTCGTCGTGCGGCTCTCGCGCAGGAAGGTGGGCAGGACGCGGAAGGTGTCCGCCAGCTCGGAGTCGCGCCGGGCGGTCGTCTCCCAGACGCGGTTCGAGTTGACGATCAGGTCGCGCAGCTGACCCTGGCGCTCCGTCAGCGCCGCGAACACCTCGCCCGTGTCGCGCACCAGGGCGCGCGTCTCGGCGCTCTGGTGGTTGAGCACCCTCAGCACCTCGTCGGTCTGCTCGGCGAACGGCGTGAGCAGGCCGAGCGAGTCGTTGATCGCGGCGGCGTTGTCGCCGACGGCGAGGCCCTGCTGGTCGAGCCAGACGGAGAACTGGCGCCGGGTCTCCGGGTCGAACGCGCGCAGGATCTCGTCGAGCTCGACGGTCTTGGAGACCTGGCCCTCCGGCAGCGTGCCGCCGTCGTCCAGCTTGGGGCTGTCGGGCTGCCCCGGCGAGATCTCGACGTAGGTCTCGCCCAGCAGCGTCTTCTGGCGCAGGATCGCGCGCGTGTCCCTCGGGATCGGCGCGTAGCGGGAGTCGATCTCGATCTCGGTGTCGGTCAGCCCGGTCTGCTCGTTCGGCTCGACCGAGCGCACGCGGCCGACCTTCACGCCCGAGATGCGCACCTCGGCGCTCTGGGCGAGCTGGGTGGCCTCGGGGAAGGCGACCTCGACGCGGTAGCCCTGCGGGCGCAGCGGGATCGATCCGCCGAAGGACAGCCACAGGAACAGCACGATCCCGAAGCAGGAGAGCGTGAACGCGACCATCGTCAGGATCCGGCCGACGCTGGGTGCCTGCTTGATCATGGCGTCGTCGCCTCGTCGGGCGGGACCAGGCTGGGCACCTCGTCGAGCGCCGCCTCGCCGGGCAGCGTGAAGTTGCCGGGGCAGACCTGGCGCTCCGGCGGGAAGTTGGCCAGGCGCGTCAACATGCCGAGCGCCGGGTTACCGCGCACGATGCTCTCGAGCGTGCCGTAGTCGTTGCAGGTCAGCAGCACGACGCCGTGGAGCATCGGCCCGTGGGCGTCCTGCGTCGTCGTGAGCAGCGAGCCGGCGTGCGCCGCCCAGGCGCTCCAGAACAGGTGGGAGTCGCCGTTGGGCGGGTCGTAGGCGAGCTCGTTGAAGAAGCGGTTGAGCACCTTGAAGCTGCGGGTCAGGCGCGGGCTGACCGGGGCGAGCTTGGCGGTCGCCGCCTTCAGGTCGCGCACGGTCGGCTGCACGTCGCGCGCGAAGGGCCGGACCTGGTCGCGGATGATCGGCGTCGTGTCGCGCAGGAACGGGCGCTGGGCGCGCAGCGAGGGCGCCAGCTCGCGCGCGAACGGCCGCAGCTGCTGGAGCGCCGGGCCGAGCTCGGCCGCCAGCGTGCTGGTGTTGCGCAGCGCGGTCGAGGTCTGCGAGAGCGTGCCCGGGAACAGCCGCAGCGCCTCGCGCAGCGCCGACTCCTCCTGCGCGAAGGCCTGGAAGTTGGCGTTGGCGGAGTCGACCAGGCGCGCCAGCTGGTCGTCCTTCGAGCCGAGCTCCGTGGAGAGCGAGGAGAACGAGTGGATGGCGCGTTTGATGTTCGTGCGCCGCTGCGCCAGCAGGCTGGTGAACTTGGCGGCGTCGCGGGCGGTCGGCTCGAAGCGCTTGAAGGTCTCGCGCAGGTCGACGGGGGCGCTCTGCTTGCCGGGCGCCCCGTCGTCGCGCAGCGCCGTGCCGCCGGCGTTGATCAGGATCTCGAGGTAGGCGCGCGTGTCGGAGTCGAGCGTCGAGAGCACCTCGTCGGCGTTGACGTCCGGGAGCGTGTTGGCGACGGTGACGTGGCCGCCCTCCTTCAGCTCGCCCGCCTGCGGCGTGCCGGGGTCGAGCGCCAGGAGCATGTCCTTCAGGCCGGTCTTGGGGCGCAGCAGGATCGTCGCGTCCTTGTAGATCGGCTTGTACTTGTCCTGGATCTGCATCGTCACGACCGCGCGGCCGTTCTCGAGGTTGACCTCGCCGACCTCGCCGACCTTGACGCCGGCGACGTTGACCGTCTGGCCCTGGCCGGGGACTACGGCCTGCGCTGTCGGCAGCTCTGCCTTGACCTCGTAGAAGTCGGTGCCGATCAACGGCACCCAGGCGGGCAGGTAGAAGCGCTGGTGGGAGAGCAGGTAGGCGGTGACCCCGAGCGCCCCGACGAGCAGCACGATGATCGAGATGAAAACCGGCAGCTGCTTCTTGATCTGCCGGATCACGGGCCGGGTCCGATCTTGGCCGAGTTCAGGTCGGGCGCGCCCTGCTTGTAGCAGGTGGCCTTCGGCTTGTAGGGCGGCTTGGGACCGCGCGCGGGGCGTGTCCCGAGCGGCGGGGCGACCGCGTTCCCGAAGCGCGCCGTTGGCTGCTGCGTGCCGTGGCCGACGGCGCCCGTCTGGATCGGGAAGGCGCCGCCGCCGGGCTGGAAGCGGGTGTAGATGCCGTTGCCGGTGAAGTTCTGGCCGGCCCCCACGAGGCCCTGGACCGCCTGGAGGAACTCCTGGTAGTTCTTCAGGCCGGTCGAGAGCGCGCCGTCCTGGATGACCTGGTTGCCGCTCGGCAGCACGACCTGGGACTGGCAGCGGTTGAACAGGTCGAACACCGGCAGCAGCTCGATCTGGCCGTTGACGAACCTGGCGAAGTCGTCGACAGCGGGCTGCAGGTCGTCGACGAGGCCCTGGAGCTCGCTCGGCCGCAGCAGCGCCCGCGTCTGGCGGACCCAGGGGAAGCCCGCCTTGATCGTCGCCGGCGTCTCGCGGACGCCCGGGATCATCTCCAGCGCCCAGGCGCGCGTGGCCGGGAAGGACGCGTTCAGGTTGTCGAGCGCGGGCCGGGCCGCCTCCAGCACCTTGGGCAGCTCGCGCACCGTCGCGGCCAGGTCGGTCTCCTGCGCCGCCAGGGCCCCGGTCGTGATGTTCCAGTTGCTGAGCAGGTCCTTGAGGCTGCTCTCGCGGCTCGCCAGCGCGCCCGAGATCTTCTGGGTGCCGGAGATCAGCTTCGACAGGTCGTGCAGCTCGGTGCCGAGCGTGGCCTCGTTGAGGATCGCCGAGTTGCGCAGGGCCTCTGGCGCGTAGCGGAGCGACTGGTTGAGCGCCGTGCCGGCGGTCTCGCCCTTGACGTCGGGATCCTGGTCGGCGTCCTCGGCCGCCGTCGGCTGGCCGTTGAGCGCCTCGCCGTATCCCACCAGCAGGGCCTGCAGGTCCTTGCGGGTGTTGGCCTGGAGCGTGCCGAGCACCTGGTCGAGCTGCACCGGCGCCGACGTCTGCGAGACCGGGATCGTGTCCCCGTCGTCGAGCTCGGGCGCGCTCGGCGAACCGGGCTTGACGTTCATGAACAGGTTGCCCTCGAGGAAGATGCGCTCGCGGATCTCGACCTGGGCGTCCTTGTGGATCGGCAGCCCCTCGTCCTTGATCTTCATCGTCACCTTCACGCCCGGCGAGTCGCCGCCGAGCGGCTCGACCTTCGAGACCTTGCCCACCTCGACGCCGGCGATGCGGACGGCGGTGTTGGACTGGATCGGCGGCGCGTTCTGGAAGACGGCCTGGACCTCGAACGGGCGCGTGAACGGGATGTCCTTCGTGAAGCCCAGGTAGGCGAACCCGAGGATCAGCACGATCGCGATCGCCCCGGCGGTCACGGCGCTCATCTGTCGCCCCTGCGAGCGCCTCATGGGGTGCTCGCCTTCGCCTTGGGCTGGTCCTGCGTCTTGGTGCCCTGGTTACCGGGCGTGTTGCCGATCAGCGTCACGCCGCGGACGCCCTCGTCGTTGTAGTGCTCGTTGCCCGCCTCGCACTCGCGCGTCTGGCCCGGCGACGCCGTGTTCGGGTACGGGTTGGTGTGGAGGTGGTTGTCCTCCAGCGGGCCGTTGGCGGGCGCGGAGGCCGGGCCGATCTCGTTGTTCGGGCCGATCGTGCCGCTGACGTCGCTCGGGCTCGGCAGGATGATGAAGCGCTGCCAGGTGCCGTTGGAGTCGCCGTCGGAGAGCACGCTGGAGGCGTTGCGGAAGAACAGCGTGGCGTAGTTGCAGGTGGTCTGGACCGGCGTCAGGAAGGCCAGCGTCGGCTTCAGCGAGGACGTCAGCCGCGTCAGCTGGTTCACGCCCTGGCGCACGAGCGGGTCCTCGGAGAAGTCGGCCACGCTCTCGAAGACGTCGCCCAGCTTCTGGTTGATCGGGGGCGTCTTGGGCAGCGTCTTGGTGCCGGCGGCGAACGCCTCCGCCAGGATCGGCGCCGAGTGCGGCAGCGTCGCGATGCCCGGCTGCAGCTCGCGGAAGAAGGCGGCGTTGTTGGCGAGGAACTTGCCCTGGAACGGGAACTCGCGGATCGCCAGCTCCTCGCTCGGCGGACCCTCCGAGATCGTCTCCTGGAGGTAGGGCCGCGCGATCGAGGAGAGCGCGGTGAAGGTCACGTCCAGGTTCACGAACAGGTCGGCCTGGGTCTCGGCCACCGGCGACACCTCCGCGGCCGCGTCGCCGAGCTCCTTGAAGAAGCGGCCGATCTGGGTCTGGGAGGAGGCCAGGTTGGCCGCGACCGGCTCGAGGTCCTTGAGCAGCGGGCCGAGCGCCCCGATCGCCCGGTTGAGGTCCGCGCCGCGGCCGGCCAGGCCGCCGCCGTAGCCGTTGATCGAGTTGCGCGATCCGACCCGGGCCTTGTCGTCGAACATGTTGAAGAAGTCGTCCAGCTCGACGACCGCCGGGCGCGCCTGGCGGACCGGGATGACCGCGCCCGGACTCGAGGTCCTTCCCGCCGCGGCCCGGCGAGAGCTCCACGTACTTGAGGCCGACCGCCGAGCGCGGGCGCACGAGCAGGGTGCTGTTGGCCTTGAGCGGCTCGATCTGCTTGTCGAGCTTCATCGTGATCTGCGCGTAGGCGGTGCCGTCCTGGCGCCGCTACGCCTCGATCTTCGAGACCTGGCCGACGCGCGCTCCGCCGATGCGCACCTCGAACCCCTTCACGAGCTGGGCGCCGTTGGGCAGGTTGGCCTTGAGGTCGTAGGTCGGCACGAACGGCAGGCCCGTGTTCGCGTTGTAGGAGAGGAAGACGGCGACGATCGTGACCAGCACCGTCACGGCGCCGACGAGGACGGGGCTCGCCGCCAGGCTGGCCGTGCCGCGGCCCCTCATCCTCCGCCTCCGAGCAGGTAGTCGAGCATCGGCTCCTCGCCGGAGAGCGCCTTGGACTGGCCGTCGGCGCCCTCGCGCAGGCGCTTGAGGCCCTGCTCGCGGTCGCGCGTCTGCTGCGCCGTGTCGCCCGTGCCGATCAGGCCCTGGAGCAGCGTGCCCTGCGGGCTGACGCTGCCCTTGCTCTGCTGTGCCTTCGCGCCGTACTTCGCGTTGCGCGCGGACAGGTCAGCGCTCGCGTCGCCGAAGGCGCTGAAGAAGCGCGCGTTGCAGATCTCACTCGAGGCCGGCTGGAGCACGTAGCTCGAGCAGTTGTTGGTCACCAGCCCGGCGCGCAGGTAGTGGCCGATCGAGTCGAACCCGTTCGTGCTCAGGGCCAGGTAGTAGAGGAAGTCGTTGATCCGCTCGACGCCCTTGGTCTGCTGGAGGCTGGCGGTCAGCAGGTCGAGGTTCTTCGTCGCCGGGGCGGCCTGGGTCCCGAGCTTGCGCAGGTCCTGGATCAGCGGGCGCGCGGTGATCAGCGCGGGCCGGCCGCGCTCCAGCGCCTCGCCGAGGCTGGGGAAGCTCTCGTTGGCGGCCGTGGAGACCGTCCCGAGGTTCTTGATCAGGTCGTCCAGCTGCGGGGCGGCGGTCCGGAGGTCGCTCGCCACCGGCGTCCCCTCGACGGCGAACTGGTTCAGGTCCGCCATCAGCGGCCGCAGCTTGCGCAGGAACTCCGGCAGGCGGTTGATGCCGCGGCTGATGTCGTCGCGCCGCTCGGCGGAGGCCTCGCCGGTGGCGTTGGCCTGGACGATCCAGTCCGACACCCGCTTGCGCTCCCGCGCCAGCGGGCCGAGCGAGGCGTCGGAGTCGCGCGCGAGGTTGGCGAGCGTGCGGTTCTGCTTGGCCAGGACCGCGAGCAGCTTGTCGGTCTCGCGCAGCGCCGGGTTGGCGCGGTGGATGACCTCGTTGAGGTCGTCGCCACGGCCGGCCAGGCCCGTGCCGAACTCGCTCAGCAGGATCGCGAAGCGCTCCCGGTAGGGCAGCCGCAGGATGTCGTTGAGCAGGTCGATGTCGACGGGCGAGCTGGTGTTGGCCACCGGCAGCAGCCGCTCGCCCTCGCCGTCGCCGCTCTGGATCTGCACGAGTGGCTTGGCCGAGGTCGTGCCGGGCTTGCACTCCACGAACTTCTCGCCGATCAGGCCCTGGGGGCGGATCACGCAGCTGGCGTCCGCCTTCCAGGGGATGAAGGCCTCGTCGTCGATGCGCAGCGTGACCGCGGCCTTCTTGTCGTCGGTGACCTCGAGGCTGTTGACAACGCCGACCGGGACGCCCGCGACCTTGACGTCCTCGCCCTCGACCAGGTTGGCCGCGTTGTCGAAGATCGCCCGCACGTAGTAGCGCTCGAGCGTGTCGTTGTCGGTCGCCTCGCGGACGATGCCGATCACGATCCAGGGCACGATCGCCACGAACAGCCCTATCCAGATCAGCCGCCTCACGGGGTCGCCGCCGGGTCGCAGTTGTTGATCGCGAGCGGGCTGCTGCCGTCGGGGGCGGCCTGGATCACGCCGCCCGGACAGCGGTTCTTGATGTTGCGCTCGAAGCCGTTCAGCTTCTGGGACGGGTCGGTGGCCGTCAGCGTGCCGTTCGCGTAGTTGGCGGGCAGGAACATCGGCTGGACGCGCGCGTAGTGCCCGTTGGCGTCGTAGTTGGCGGCGACCTGGCCGAAGCTCGAGATCCAGGACGTGAAGTCGGGCGTGTAGCCGCGGAAGTACTCGAACACCGGCTGGGCGTCGTCGAGCGTGCGGATGGCGCGCGGGAACACCGACGCGGTCAGCTGCGCCAGCCGCGGCTGCTTGGCGGTCAGCTCGATCAGGTCGTTGTCGGAGCCGGGCTTGCGGATCAGCGTGCGCAGGTCGGCGACCGTCGGGCGCGCCTCGCGCACGAGCGGGCGCAGCTCGGACAGGAAGCGGGCCAGGTCCTTGGTCGCCGGCTTCGACTCGTCGACCAGCAGCTGGAGGTCGTCGAGCGTGGAGCGCAGGTTCACGAAGGTCGTGTTGGCCTTGCGCAGCGTGCTCGGCAGCAGCTCGAGCGCGCGGTCGAGCGAGGCGCTCTCGTCGCCGATCGCCTTGAACGCGGTGTTGGTGTTGACGACCAGGCCGGCGAGGTCGTCGCGGCGCTCGGCGATCGCCGAGACCGCCGACGAGGTGTCGCGCACGAAGCGCCTCAGCATGGCCTCGTCGAGCGCGAGCTCGCCGGTCAGGCGGGTCGTGCTGCTGAGGAACGGCGGGAAGTACTGCGTCGCCTCGTTGGCCTGCTGGCCGGCGCCCTCGTACCAGGTGCCCGAGCCGCGGATGACGTTCGCGAGCCCCTTGCGCGTCTTCGAGTCGAGCGTGTTGAAGAGCACGTCGAGGTCGACCGGCGCGCTGGTCGAGTCGGTGCCGATGCGCCCGCCGTCGTCGATCTGGTCGCTGTTGTTCGGCCCCGGCGTGAGCGAGACGTAGCGGTTGGCGATGCCCGACAGCGAGGTCGCGCGGATCGACCGCGGTCGTGCCCGTGTGGAGCGGCGCGAAGTCGTCGTTGACCTCCATCGTCACGACGGCCTGGGCCTGGTCGTCGAGCTCGATGTCGGTGATCGTGCCGACGGGCGCGCCGCCCACCCGCACCTGGTTGCCCTTGACGAGCTGGCCCGCGTTGTCGAAGACGGCGTGGACGGTGTAGGAGCTGCCGTTGCCGAACATGGCGAGGGCAGCGAGAGCGACGGCGGCGACCAGCGCCGCGACAGCTATGACGCGGGCCGCAGTCGATCCTCGCTCGTCATGGAGCGGTTCACGGATCCGTCCCTCTCTCTCATCCCTTGAGTCCAAACGCGGTGGACCGCCCGAAGCCTCCCTGCGAGCTCAGTCTAGGACCGAACCGCAGAGCGCGCGCAGCACAACTGCACGCGAACTTGCACGATTACTCCATCCCCAGAGGGCCTTGGGCCTCTCCGGAGAGGAATTGCCTCACGAACTGGTTGTCGGAGTTGAACAGCTCGCTCGCCGGCCCCGACTCGACGATGCGACCCTTCCAGAGGATCGCGATGTAGTCGGCCACGCGCCGCGCAGACATGATGTCGTGCGTGATCACGCAGTAGGCGCCGCCGTTCTCCTCGTGGACCTCCATGATCAGCTCGCACAGCAGCGCCGTGCGCACCGGGTCGAGGCCCGAGTCCGGCTCGTCGAACAGCACGATGTCCGGGTCCAGCACGAGCGCGCGGGCGAACCCGGCGCGTTTGCGCATGCCCCCGGACAACTCGTTCGGCATCTTGTCGAGCGCCCCGCTGAGGCCGACCTCGCCGAGCCGGCGCAGGCAGATCTCGCTGATCTCGTCCTCGCCCTTGTCGGTGTGCTGGCGCAGCGGGAACGCGGTGTTGTCGAACACGTTCATCGAGCCGAACAGGGCGCCGTCCTGGAACAGCACCCCGAACTTCTTGCGCATCTCGAACAGCTGGTCGTCGGCCATGTCGGGCACCGACTCGCCGTGGACGAGCACGTCGCCCTGGTCGGGGTAGAGCAGGCCGACCATGTGCTTGATGCACACGGACTTGCCCGTGCCGGAGGGGCCCAGGATCATCGAGATCTGGCCGTCCGGCAGGCCGAGGTTGAGGCCGTTCAGGATCGTGTTGCGGCCGAACGCCTTGTGGACGTCGATGAACTCGACTGCGTCCGTCGCGCCGTGCTCGCGCGTGCGCCCGCTGTGCCAGGCGTAGGGGTCCTCGCCCTCACGCGTCTGCGCGAGGATGTTCTCCGGAATGTCCTCGCGCGGCTCGGAGGGCATCGTCGGCTGCGGCGCCGCCGGCCGCGTCTCGGCCTCCTGCTGCGCCCCGCGCGTGGCTTCCCAGTCGCGCGGGTCGAGCGGTCGACCCGGTTCCTCTCCCCGTCCCTCCACAGATGCTCTCCTCCCCTTCCGTCTAACCGCCGATTGGCGCTCTTGGATTCGAGCCCCAAAAGATCTGCGTCCCAACCATCCCGATCAGGTGAACCATGACCGTGTTCAGGACCATCGACTTCGCGGTTGCGGTGCCCACTCCGACCGGACCACCGCTGGCCGTATACCCGTAATAGCAGCCCACGAGCACGATTACGGTGGCCATGGCCATCCCCTTAATGAGGGAATAAAACAAGTCGGGCGGGTTCTGGAACATCCAGAAGATCAGGAAGTACCCGCCCGAGCTGACCTCACCGATCTGCTGGACGACCGCTAAGTAGCTGGCGAAGAAGCCGGCTCCGACGGCGGCGATGTAGACGAATGGCAGCACCAGCCACGCCGCGAGCAGGCGGGTGGCGCAGAGAAACACGAGCGAGTTGATGCCCATCACCTCGAGCGCGTCGATCTCGTCCGAGATGCGCATGGCGCCGATCTCGGCGACCAGCCCGGTGCCGACCTTCGCGGACATCATGTAGCCGAAGGCGTACGGCATCAGCTCTCTCAGGTCGCACCAGGCCGAGAACACGCCCGAGTAGGCGGGCGCGCCGATGGATCTGTTGAGGTAGGCGCCCTCGATGCCGCACTGGAGGCCGATGATGAAGGCCAGGCCCCAGATCACGATCGCCGAGCCGAGGATCAGGATGCCGGCCTGGCGCAGGGTCTCGCCGACGAAGTGGAGCACGCGGCCGTTGAAGACGTCCGCGACCACGCGCGCCGAGAACCTGGCGATGTCGCCGAACGAGGCGATCCAGTCCTTGGGGACGCTGAGCCAGGTCTTGCCCATTACTTGATCACCGAGATCTCGGGATGGGTGGCCAGCAGCGTCTGGGTGAAGACGTAGTTGAACGCGAAGATGCCGAGGAACGAGATCACCACGGCCTGGTTCACGGCTCTACCCACCCCTTCGGCGCCTCCGGACGCGGTCATCCCCTTGTAACAGGAGACCACCGCGATGATCGCCCCGAACAGGGTCGTCTTGAGCACCGAGCCCCATAGGTCGGGGATCGAGGCGTTGTTGAGCAGCGTCGCGAAGAACGGCCCCAGCGGCGCGTCGAAGGTGAGCGTCGCCAGCACGCCGCCGAAGATGCCGAAGATCAGCGCGTAGATGTTGAACAGCCCCGTGACGATCATCAGCGCGAGGAAGCGCGGCACGACGAGGTTCTTGATCGGGTCGACGCCGAGCACCTGCAGGGCGTCGAGCTCCTCGCGGATCTTGCGCGCCCCCAGGTCGGCGGTGATCGCGGTGCCGCCCACGCCCGCGAGGATGATCGCCGTCACGAATGGCGCGAATTCACGGATCGAGGAGAGCACGAAGAAGCCGCCGAGGCGGTCGATCGCGCCGAACAGGACCAGGAAGTTGCCCGCCTGGAGGCCGGGCGCGCCGTAGCCGAAGGCGATCGTCGAGATCGTCAGCGGCAGCCAGCAGAGCCGCAGCATGAACAGGAACTGCTGGACGAACTCGGTCCCGTACGGATACGGCGGCCGAATTGCCGATACCAGCGTCTTGCCGGTAAGGATCATCATGTCGCCCACCTGCTCGAGCAGGCTCTTGGTCGGCAGGAAGATCCGGTCGGCTGCAGCTCTAACCACTAGGCAAGCTCCTCCCTCAGGGGGTGAAGCCTATGGCATGTCCCTGCCCCCCGCCATAGATAACGATGGTATGTTCGCCGGACTTGGAGGCGAGGAAGAATGCCCTGGTCTGCCTGATCGCGGTCGCCGGCTGCGGCGGCGGCGGGCGCCAGGACGAGAACGAGCCGGACGGGAACTTCGCCGTCGAGGTCATGGACGCGAGCTTTCCCGACCAGCAGCGGCTGGCGCAGAGCTCGAACCTGTCGATCATGGTCCGCAACGCCGGCGACGAGACCGTGCCCAACATCGCGGTGACGATCGCCGGCCTCGACTACCGCGCGACCCAGCCCGGCCTCGCCAACCCGGAGCGGCCGCAGTTCGCCGTCAACGCCGTGCCGCGCGAGATCGGCGGCTTCCCCGAGGCCAAGGACGCGACGCCCGACGGCTGCGACACGGCCTACGTGAACACCTGGGCGTGCGGGCCGCTCAAGCCGGGCGCGCAGCGGACGTTCGAGTGGAAGCTGACCCCCGTGAAGGCGGGCCCCTACAAGATCAGCTGGCGCGTCGTCGCGGGGCTGAACGGCAAGGCCAAGGCCGTGGCCTCGACCGGCGGCGGTGCGCCGGCCGGGACCTTCTCCGGCAGCGTGTCCAACGCCGCGCCCGACGTGCGCATCGCCGCCGACGGCAAGACCGTCGTCACCGAGTCGCCCTGACGTAGCCGGGGCAGCGCTCGACGGGCAGCCGCGGGTACTTCGGATAGCGGTCGTCGGTCTTCGAGCGCTCGCACATCGAGAACACGCTGCCGCGCGTGTTGCGCACGACCTTCTGGTGCTTGCAGGTGTCGCACAGGCCGGCGTTCATGCCTAAGGGGTCCGCCCGCCAGGGTAAGGGGTCAGGCGCTGCGAATGGCCGATGTCAAGACGCGCGGAGCGGTCCAGACTCGGCCCATGGCGAGCGCGCCGGCAGTCGTCGAGTGGGAGCATGGTCAGGGCATGGCGACCAGGGTCACCAGCACGCGCTTCGTCGGTCGCACCCCCGAGCTTCGTGAGCTGAGCGGGGCATTCGAGGCCGGCGCCGCGGGCACGCCGTCGCTCGCGCTGGTGGCGGGCGAGTCCGGCGTCGGCAAGTCGCGCCTGGCCAGCGAGCTGATGCGCGCCGCGCGCGACTCGGGCGCGCGCGTGCTGAGCGGCGACTGCGTGGAGCTCGGCGAGGGCGAGCTGCCCTACGCCCCGCTCGTGGGGGCGCTGCGCCGGATCGCACGCGAAGGCGACCCGGCCTTCGACGGCCTGCCCGAGAGCCAGCTCGCCGATCTCGCGACGATCCTGCCCGTGCTCGGCGGCGAGGCGCGCGAGGAGGCCTCGGAGGCCGAGCAGGTGCGGGTCTTCGAGGCGCTGCTGGCGGTGTTCGACGCGATGTCCGAGGAGCACGGCCTGCTGCTCGTGATCGAGGACCTGCATTGGGCCGACAGCTCCACGCGCGGCTTCGTGAGCTTCCTCGCGCGCACGCTCTGCACGGAGCGGATCATGGTCGTCGGCACCTACCGGTCCGACGAGCTGCACCGCCGCCATCCGCTGCGGCCGCTGCTGGCGGAGCTGGCGCGCGACCCGCTCGCCCACCTGATCGAGCTCGAACGGCTGACGCGCGACGAGATGGCCGAGCAGCTCGAGGACATCCTCGGCAACCCGGCCGACCCGGGCCTGCTGCAGCGGCTCTACTCGCGCAGCGAGGGCAACCCGCTGTTCACCGAGGAGCTGCTCGCGGTCGGGCTGGACGGGCGCGGCGCGCTGCCGCCGACGCTGCGCGACGCGCTCATGCTGCGCGTGGAGCGGCTCTCGGAGCCGGCCGAGGAGGTGCTGCGCTGGCTGGCCTGCCAGTCGCTCGACGACGACCTGCTCGGCCGCCTCACCGGGCTCGAGCCGCGCGAGCTGCGCGAGGGGCTGCGCGAGGCCGTCGGCAGCCAGATTGCGGTCGCGCACCCCGACGGCAGCTACGGCTTCCGCCACGCCCTGCTGCGCGAGGTTGTCTACGACGACCTGCTGCCGGGCGAGCGGGCCGAGCAGCACGGCGCGATCGCGCGGGCGCTGGAGCGGGCCATGGAGCACGAGGGCGAGCGCGTCCACCTGACCGCCGAGGTCGCCCACCACTGGCTCGCCGCCGGCGACCAGCCCGCCGCCCTGACCGCGTCGCTGCGCGCGGCGGCCGCCGCCGAGCGGGTCAACGCGTTCCACGAGTCGCTCTCGCTGCTGGAGCGCGCGCTCGGCCTCTGGGAGCGCGTGCCCGAGCCCGAGCAGGCGACCGGCATGACGCGCATCGAGCTGCTCATGCGGGCCGCCAACGCGGCCGACCTCACCGGCGAGGCCGCCCGCCAGGAGACCTTCCTGCGCCACACGCTCGAGCTCGTCGACCAGGAGGTCCGACCCGAGCCTGGCCGCGTCGGTGCTCGAGCGCCTCTCGCGGGCGCTCTGGAGCCTCAACCGCCAGGAGGAGAGCGTCGACACGATCTCCCGCGCGCTGGCGCTGCTGCCCGAGGGCGACCAGTCGCACGAGCGCGCCGCGCTGCTGGCCGCGCTCGCCCGCGCTCGGATGCTCCAGTCGCGCTACGGCGAGGGCATCCGCGTGTCGCGCGAGACGCTCGGGGTGGCGCGTGCGATCGGCGACCGGGACGTGGAGGTGCGCGCGCTCAACGTGCTCGGCACGGCGCTCGGCAACCAGGGGCACATCGAGGCGGGCGCCGCGGCGCTGCGCGAGGCGCTCGAGATCGCCCGCGAGGCCGGCCTGCAGCGCGAGGTCACGAACGCCTACATCAACCTCGCGGACATCCTGCACGTGAACGGGGGCACCGACGAGGCGCTCGAGGTGGCGCGCGAGGGGCTCGAGACCGGCTCGCCCGGCACGCGCGCACACGACTGGCTGACGCTCAACGTGGTCGAGTTCACGTTCTACCTGGGCCGCTGGTCGGAGGCGCGCGAGATCCTGCCGCCCGCCAGCCGGCGCCGCTACGGCAACCAGCTGTTCGTGTGGCGCATGGCGCGCGCGGTGCTGGCGCTGGGAGAGGGCGACCTGGAGACGGCCCGCGTCGAGCTGGACGCGATGGACCAGACCGCGCGCGAGTCGACCGAGCCGCAGTTCGTCGGCGCGTACGGGTGGATGCGGGCCGAGCTCGAGCGGCGCAGCGGCAACGTCGACCTGGCACGCGCCGCCGTCGACGACGCGCTCGACCAGATCGAGTACTGCTCCGACGACGTCGCCCGCATCGCGGGCGTGGCCGCGCTGGGCGTGCGCGTGGAGGCCGACGCGGCCACGCTCGCGCGCGACCGCCGCGAGCAGGACGCCGAGCGGGTGGCGCTCAAGCGCGCCGACGAGCAGGTCGGCCGGCTGCGACTGACCTCCGAGGCGGGCGGTCCCGTCGAGCGGGCCGAGCTGGCCAGTGGCGAGGCCGAGTACGCCCGCGCGATCGCAGCGGACGACGCCGCGCTGTGGGCCGCGGCGGCCGAGGCGTGGGGCGTCGCTGCAGCGGCCCTACCGGCGCGTCTACGCGCTCTGGCGCGAGGCCGAGGCGCTCGTGGTCGCCGACGATCGCGCCGCCGCCGCGGCGGTCGCCTCGGACGCGCTGCGCTCGGCGCGCGAGCTCGGCAGCGAGTGGCTGGCGGCCGAGCTCGAGTCGCTCGCCGCCCGGGCGCGCCTGCGGCTGCTCGGCCCCGCCGAGGCAGCCGGCCCGGCGCCCGCAGCCGACGCGGCGGCAGGCGAGCCGTTCGGTCTGACCCCGCGCGAGCGTCAGGTGCTGGCGCTGGTCGCCGGCGGGGCGACCAACCGCGAGATCGGCCTCGAGCTGCACATGGCCGAGAAGACGGCCAGCGTGCACGTGTCGCGCATCCTGGCCAAGCTCGACGTGCGCTCGCGCACCGAGGCGGCCGCGGTCGCGGTGCGCCAGGGCCTCGCCGACACGAGCGCCGCTGTATAAGCCCGCGTGTGCAACTGACGTCGCGCACGGTCTCGCTCGCGCTGGCCGAGGAGTTCGGCATCGCCCGCGGCGCGCGGACCGAGACCTCCGTGGTCTCCGTCGAGCTCGCCCACGAGGGCACGGTCGGCCGTGGCGAGGCCCACCCCGTCTACTACCGCGGCGAGACCACCGAGTCGGCCGCCGCGTTCCTCGCGGAAGCCGCCCCCCGGCTCGGCGAGGACCCCTTCGCCATCGAGGACGTGCTCGCGCGGCCTGTCGGGCGACGCGGCGGGGCGCGCCGCGCTCGACGCCGCCCTGCACGACTGGGTCGGGCGGCGCCTCGGGGTGCCGGTCTGGCGGCTGCTCGGACTGTCGCGCCGCGCGCCGGTGACCTCGTTCACGCTCGGGATCGACACGCTCGAGGGCACGCGCGAACGGGCGCGCCGGGCGGCCGGCTATCGGTCGCTGAAGGTGAAGGTCGGCGGCGCCGAGGACCTGGCCCGGCTGGAGGCGGTGCGCAGCGAGTCCGACGCCGCGCTGCGGGTGGACGCCAACGAGGGCTGGACGCTGGAGCAGGCGCGCGAGCTGGTGCCTGCGCTGGTCGAGCTGGGCGTGGAGCTGATCGAGCAGCCGTTCCCGGCCGCCGACCTGGACTCCTTCCGCGCTCTCCGAGCGCTGTCGCCGCGGCCGCCGCTGATCGTCGACGAGGGCTGTCAGGACCTGGGCGACGTCGCGGCGGTGGCCGGCTACGCCGATGGCATCAACGTCAAGCTCGCGAAATCCGGAGGGCTGCGCGAGGCGGTGCGCATGGTCCACGCGGCCCGAGCCCTCGGGCTGCACGTGATGATCGGCTGCATGGTCGAGTCGCAGCTCGGGATCGCGGCGGCGGCCCAGATCGCCTCGCTGGCCGACTGGGTCGACCTCGACGGGCACCTGCTGCTGCGCGACGAGCCGTTCCGCGGCCTCGCGTTCGAGGACGGGCGCGTGCTGCCCTCGGACGGGCCCGGGCTGGGAGTGGAGCCGGCCGCGTGAACGAGCGGCTCGCGATCTTCGCCGAGGGCCTGTTCGCCGCTCACAACGGCAAGACCGCGCACGGCGTGATCCGCTACGGAGCGCGCGACGTGGTCGCCGTGATCGACTCGACCCAGGCCGGCAGGACCGCCGCGGAGGTGGTCCCGTTCAGCCTCCGGCCGGTGCCGATCGTGGCGACGCTGCAGGAGGCGATCGACCTGGGCGCCTCCGCGCTGCTGATCGGCGTGGCGCCGACCGGCGGCAAGCTCGACCCCGCCTGGCGCAAGACCCTGCTCGAGGCGATCGCGGCGGGGCTGCACGTGGAGGCCGGGCTGCACACCCAGCTGTCGGAGGATCCGGAGCTGCGCCGGGCCGCGACGCGCGCCGGCGTGGCGCTGCGCGACCTGCGCGCGGCGCCCGCCGACCTGACCGTGCCGGCCGGGCCCTACAGCCGCCCGGACTCGGTCAGGGTGGTGCACAGCGTCGGCTCGGACACCGTGATCGGGAAGAAGGTCGTGACGCTCGAGCTCGACCGGCTCGCGCGCGAGCGCGGGCGGCGCTCCGTGTACGTGCCGACGGGGCAGACCGGCGTGGCGATCGCCGGCTGGGGGATAGCGGTGGACCACGTGATCTCCGACTACGTGGCCGGAGCGGGCGAGCGGCTCGTCTCCGAGGGGGCCGAGCGCGGCGACCTGCTGTTCGTCGAGGGTCAGGGCGGGCTGTTCCACCCGGCCTACTCGGGGGTGACGCTGGGGCTGCTGCACGGCTCGGCGCCGGACCTGCTCGTGCTCGTGCACAAGGCCGGCGCGACGGCGCTGCGCAACTACCCGGACCTTCCGATCCCGTCGCTGCCGGAGCTCGTCGCGGCCTACGAGGGCGTGACGCAGCCGGTGCGGCCGGCGCGCGTGGCCGCGCTGGCGCTCAACACCGCCGACCTGGCCGGCGACGACGAGGCGCGCGCCGCGATCGCGGCCGCCGAGGCCGAGACCGGCCTGGTCGCCGACGACGTCGTGCGCTTCGGGGCGGACCGGGTCCTCGACGCTGTGCTCGAGGCGCTCTAGCGGATGGCGACGCGGGCACTGGTCACCGGCGCGACCGGCTTCATCGGGGGTCGCCTCGCCCGCGAGCTGGCGGCTCGCGGGCACCCGGTGCGCTGCCTCGTGCGCGACCGCGCGCGGGGCGCCGAGCTCGAGCGGGCGGGCTGCGAGCTGCACCAGGGCGACGTGCTCGACCGCGGGACGCTCGCCGGCGCGGGCGAGGAGGTGGAGGTCGCCTACTACCTCGTGCACTCGATGGGGCGCGGCGGCGGGGCGGGCTTCGGCGAGCGCGAGCGGCAGTCGGCGTCGAACTTCGCGGACATGGCTCGCGCCGAGGGCGTGGAGCGGGTGGTGTACCTGGGCGGGCTCGGCGACCGGCCCACATCCGAGCACCTGGCGAGCCGCGCCGAGACGGCGAAGATCCTCCAGGCCGAGGGACCGCCGTTGACCTGGTTCCGCGCCGGGATGGTGATCGGGGCCGAGAGCGAGAGCTATCGGACGCTGCGCCACCTGGTCAAGCGCCTGCCAGTGATGATCGCGCCGGCGTGGCTGCGCAACCGCACCCAGCCGATCGCGATCGGCGACGTGCTCGAGTACCTCGTCCAGGCGGCAGAGCGGCCGGAGTCGGCCGGGCGCGAGGTCCAGATCGGCGGCCCAGACGTGGTGACCTACGCCGAGCTGCTGGAGCTGATGGCCGACGTGCTCGGGGTGCGGCGGCGGCCGCAGCTGCCCGTGCCGTTGCTCACCCCCTGGCTGTCATCGCTCTGGATCGGCCTGGTCACGCCGGTGGACCCCGGGGTCGCCCGCCCGCTCGTGGAGAGCCTGGCGGTGGAGACCGTCGTGACCGACCGCTCCGGCCAGGAGCTGTTCGACGTCGAGCCGACGCCGGCGCTCGAGGCGCTCCGCTCGGCCGTGGCCGCGGAACGCTGACGCCGACCCGCCCCTCGCGGCGCGGCCAACGACACGTCGGCTACGCGCTCGAGCGCTCCGACCGAGCCCGCCGCACATTGGACATCACATGGGTGTCGAATGTGCGGAGCGTCGGACCTGCGGGGGTGCACGCCCCCGCGCGACCGCTTAGAGTCGCCTGCATGATGAGAGTCGGCGCAGCCGGGCTGGTCCTGGTCGCGATCGTGATCTCCGGCTGCGCGACCGGCTTCGCGGGCAAGCCGACCTACGTCAGCGACCTGGGAGCGACCGCGAACGGCCTGGTCACGACCACGCAGGGCGGCTCGACCTCCTACTGGGTCCAGTACGGCGCAACCGACTCGTACGGGCGCGAGAGCGCGCACCGCGCCCGCAGCCTGCCCGCCGGCCAGGGCTCGTTCAGGGTGTCCGTGCCGATCGCGGGCCTCACGCCCAGCAGCCTCGTGCACTACCGGCTCTGCGCCCAGGATCAGCAGGCCGGTGTCGGGCCGGGCTGCAGCGCCGACGCCACGCTCACGACCGGCCCCGCCGGCGGCCGGTCGGGCATCGCCTTCTCCTCGAACCGCGGCCCGGGGCTGCTCGGCAACTCACTCGACGTGGTCGCGATGGGCTCCGACGGCAGCAACCCGACCGACCTGACCAACTCCGAGTCGAGCGGGGACGGCACGCCGAGCTGGTCGCCCGACGCGCGTCGCATCGCGTACACGACGCTGCGCTACGACCAGGACGGGCGCATGCTCGAGTCCGCGCAGATCCACGTCATGAACGCGGACGGCAGCGGCGACCGCGCCCTTACGAGCCCGCCCGGGCATCAGATCGACCCGGCCTGGTCACCCGACGGGTCACGGATCGCCTTCGCCATCGCCCGGGTGTCGGGTGTCAACGCCGACCTGTTCGTCATGAACGCCGACGGAGCGAACTCCCACAACATCACGGCCACCCCGGCGACGGGCGAGGGGACCCCGGCCTGGTCGCCCGACGGCAGCCGCATCGCCTACTCGCTCGCTTCGCCTGGGAACAACGGTGACATCTTCACGGTCAGGCCCGATGGGAGCGATCCGGTGCAGCTCACCCGGACGCCGAACCTGAACGAGGGCAATCCGGCCTATTCACCCGACGGGACGAAGATCGCCTACAACGCCGACGTCGGTGGCACGCTCCGGGCCGAGCTGTTCGTGATGGACGCCGACGGCGGCAACCAGACCGACGTGTCGCAGCGCGCGGGCGGCGAGTACTTCCCCACCTGGTCGCCGGACGGCTCGCGGATCGCCTTCGCGGCCGACAATCTCGACATCTCTTCGATGCCCGCGCTCGGCGGCGCCGCGGTCAAGCTGACCAACGACGCGTTCTCGGACTTCGATCCGGCCTGGTCGCCGCGCCCTAGCGCGGCAGCGACGGCGCGATGATCCGGTAGGCCTTGAGGCCGAGCCCGAGGCGCTCGCGGTCCTCAGAGCGCAGCGGGTCCAGCCCGGACAGGTCGCGCACCCGTTCCAGGCGGTACGCGACCGTGTGGCGGTGGGCGTGGATCGCCTGGGCGGTCGCGTTCATGTTGCAGTTGTTGGCGAGGTAGGCGTCGACGGTGCCGAGCAGGTCGCTCGCGTACTGCTCGTCGTAGCGGACCAGCGGCGCCACCGTGTCCTCGTAGAAGCTGCGCACCTCCTGCGGGTGGCTCGCGAGCACCCGGAACAGCAGGCGGTAGGTGCCCTCGCCGATCTCCGCGCCGGGAGGGCCGCCGCCCGCCGCGGTGACGCCCAGCACCAGCTCGGCCTCCTCGAGCGCCCGGCGCGCCTCGGCCGCCCCGCTGCGGTAGGACGACAGCCCGATGTCGGCGTGGCGGCCCAGCCGCGCCGCCGCCCGGCGCGCCGGGTCGGGCGGCCCGGGCAGCAGCGCGTAGACCTTGTCCTCGACCGTCTGGGCCAGCGCGCCGGGGACCTCCGCGGCGAGCGCCGCGACCAGCCGGCCCGGGCCGCGGCCGTTCGGGCCGGCGCACAGCCCCACGAAGCCTCCGCCCAGATCGCAGCCAAGGCGGGCGGCCCGCCGCTGCACGTCGGCCGGGTCGAGCTCGGGCCGCGTCAGCAGCTCCTCGAGGAACGAGCCGCGCAGCGTCTGCTCGGTCTCGTCCCTCGCCTCGACGACGGCGACCTCCGTGAGCGCCGCGATCGCCGCCATGTGCAGGTACTCGCCCGCGTCCGGCCGGCCCGGGCCCAGCAGCAGCACCGCGCCCAGCTCGCGCCCGCCCGACGAGATCGGCACCTCGGCCGTCACGTCGGCGGGACGCTGTGGGCGCCCGCCGGCGAGGCGGGCGCCCACGTAGCGCTCGTAGCGTGCCCAGCCTTCGAGGGGAACCCCCAATCGAGGCACGACCACGGCTACCGGCGCACCGGCGTGAGCGGCGGCGATCTCCGCCACGCGCTCCAGCCCGTCGCCGGCCAGCACGGCGCCCACCATCTCCAGGTGGGCGCCGCGCGGGGTGGCGCCTCCCGCGTGCGCCACCAACTTCAGGGCGCGTCTCCGTTGACGCTGACCTCGTCGCCCTCGTGGGCCTGGAGGACGGACTCGCCGTCCTCGCCGGTCCGGATCCGGACGGCATCCTCGACGGGCATGACGAACAGCTTCCCGTCCCCTACGGAGCCCGTCCGGGCGTGGCGGAGGATCACCTCCTTGACGATGCCGAGGTCCTTCGTCTCGACGACGCACTCGAGCTTGAGCTTCGGCCGCAGGTGCACGGCGAGCTCCGAGCCCCGGTAGTGCTCGGTGATCGCCTTCTGCCTGCCCGAGCCCTTCACCTCGGTGATCGAGAGGCTCGGGAAGCCGGCCTCGAGCAGGTCCGCGCGGATCGGCTCGAACGCCTCGTGGCGGATATAGGCAACGATCATCTTCATGCCGGTGCCCCTTCACCCGTCATCGCGGTGGCCGTGACGCCCGCCGGTGCCGGCCGGGGGTGCGCGCCGGTGGCGGGCAGCCCCGAGCCGATCAGCTCGGACGGTGGGATGAACTGCTCCGGGTAGCCGTACATGCCGGTCTCGGAGATGTCCAGGCCGGCGTCCTCCTCCTCGGCCGTGACGCGGATCCCGATCGTGTGCTTGATCGCGAAGAACACGACGTAGGACACGACGAACACGCATGCGAACGCGACGCCGACGCCGAGCGCCTGGTTGCCGAGCTGGCTGAAGCTGCCCGTGTACCAGAGCCCGCCCTCGCCGACGCCGTTGAGCTCCGCCAGCCGCGGCGCCGTGAACAGGCCGCAGGAGAGCGTTCCCCAGATGCCGGCCAGGCCGTGCGCCGACAGGGCGCCGACCGGGTCGTCGAGCACCTTCTCGATCAGGATCACGCCGTAGACCACGATCACTCCGGCGACCGCGCCGATGATCGGGGCCGCCCAGAACTCGACGTAGCCCGACGGAGCGGTGATCGCCACCAGGCCCGCGATCGCGCCGTTGCCGGCCATGCCGACGTCGTAGGTCTTCGTGCGCCGGTACATCACGGCCAGCGCGGCGACCACGCCGGCGGCCGCGGCGAGGTTCGTCACCAGGACGATCTCCGCGAAGCGGTTACCGAGCGCGCCGAGCGTCGAGCCCGGGTTGAAGCCGAACCAGCCGAGCCACAGGATCAGCACGCCCAGCCCGACGAGCGGCATGGAGTGGCCGGGGATCGCCCGCGGCTTGCCGTCGGGCCCGTACTTGCCGCGGCGCGGGCCGAGCAGCAGCAGCGCCGCGAAGCCACCGGTGGCGCCGATCAGGTGCACCACCGTCGAGCCGGCGAAGTCCTGCATGCCGATGTTCACCTGGAGCCAGCCGCCGCCGAAGATCCAGTGGCTGATCACCGGGTAGATGACCGCCGAGAAGATCACGGCGTAGATCACGTAGGCGCTGAACTTGAGCCGCTCCAGCGTGGTGCCCCACACGATCGCGAGCGACACGGCGCAGAAGACGAACTGGAAGAACAGGAGCGCCGCCGGGCTGATGCCGGCGACGTCGAGCAGCGGGAACTGCTGCGCGGCCTCCGACGGCACCGAGCTGACGTCGAGGAAGAAGCCGTGCGTTCCGGCGATCTCCCCTGCCCCGCCGAAGGCGAGGGCAAAGCCGACGGCCCAGTAGCAGAGCGCCGCGATCGAGAAGTTGGTCAGGATCTTGACCACCCCGAGGCCGGCGTTCTTCGCACGCGAGAAGCCCACCTCGAGGAACAGGAATCCGGCCTGCATGAACATCACGAGCACGGCGGCCACGATCACCCAGGTGGTGTTCAGGGCCGAGACCGTGTCGTCGAGGGTGGGTCCGTCGGCGGCGAACGCCGCGCTTGGTACGAGCAAAAGCAATCCAAGCGGCACACCGGCCGCCAGGGCGATACGTCTCATGGCAGTTGAGCCTCCTTCTCCGAGAATCTGCTGCCACGGTACGACCGGTCCTGGCGCCGGTCTTTATCCAGCTGTCGAAGATTCGCCGCCCGCGTTTCGCCGCGCGGTCGAGCCCTACGAGGTCGTGGGGACCGGACCGCCGCGCTCGGTGCCGGCGATCAGCTCGTCGCCCACCTTGTCCTTCGGGATGAAGCCGGACTTCATGCCGAAGTAGACCGCCTGCGGGTGGTGCGAGACGATCGCCACCGTCGACTGCTCCGGCATCACCGCGAAGCCGTCGGACAGGTACATGCCGATCTTGTCGAGCTCGAGCAGGCGCCAGACCTTCTCGTGCTCGGACTGGTCCGGGCAGGCCGGGTAGCCCCACGAGTAGCGGCGGCCCTGGTCGAGCTCGATCCCGAGGCCGCGGCGCACCTCGGAGTGGATCCACTCGGCCAGCCCCTCGGCGGTCTGCACGCCGAGCCCGTGCGTGAACAGCTGCTCGGCGAACTCGCCGTCGGCCTCGAGCTGCGCCATCAGCTCCGTCACCTCGGGGCCGACGGTCACGCCCTGGAGCGCGACCACGTCGCGCTGGCCGGAGTCGACCGGCCGGAAGAAGTCGGTCAGGCAGATGCGGTCGTGCTTCGGCTGGCGCGGGAAGGTCAGCCGCTCGACCACGCGCTCGTGGTCCTCCGGGTCGAAGACGAGCAGCTCGTTGCCCTCCGCCGCCGCCGGGAAGTAGCCGAGCCGGGCGCGCGGGCGCAGGTAGTCCTGCTCGCGCCACATGCGCTCGAGGCGGGGCTGGAAGTCCTCGCCGACGAGCTTCTCCCACTCCTCGCCCTTCACGCCGCGCCCGCCCCAGTGCAGCTTGAACAGCACGTGGCGGTCGAGGTACGGGAAGACGTCGTCGAGGTCCACGTCGATCTCGCGCGCGCCCCAGAACGGCGGCTCGGGGATCGGCGTGTCGGTGCGGGCGCTCGACCGGACCGAGTCGTCCGTGACGGGCGGCGAGTCGTCCACGACCTCGACCTGCTCGCGCAGCTTGCGCGCCTCGTCGCGGGCCTTGGAGACCAGGGCGGAGCGCGCGTCGGTGTCGACCAGCTGGTCGATCGTGGCGAGGCCGGCGAAGGCGTCCTTGCAGTAGAAGACGCCGGGCTCGTAGACCTCGTCGGACTCCTTGCCCTTCGGGTAGAGGATGCGCCGGCCGAAGTCGCGATTGATCGCGGCGCCGCCGATCAGCACCGGGAACTCCAGCCCGCGCTGGTGCAGCTCCTGGACGCAGGTCGGCATCTGCTTCGAGGTCGACACGAGCAGCGCCGACAGCCCGATCGCGTCGGCGTCGTGCTCGATCGCGGCGTTGATGATCGTGTCGATCGGGACCTGCTTGCCGAGGTCGATCACCGTGTAGCCGTTGTTGGTCAGGATCGTGTTGACGAGCGACTTGCCGATGTCGTGCACGTCGCCGAACACGGTCGCGATCACGACCTTGCCCTTGGTGTGGCCCTCGATCCGCTCGAGGTAGTTCTCGAGCTGGGCGACGGCCCGCTTCATGACGGTGGCCGACTGGAGCACGAACGGCAGGATCAGCTCGCCGGCGCCGAACTTGTCGCCGACCTCCTTCATCGCCGGCAGCAGCACCTGGTTGAGCGTCGGGACGGCGCCGATCTTCTCGACGGAGCGGTCGATCCAGTCCTCGACGCCCTCCTTCTTGCGGCGCAGGATGTGGAAGTGCAGCGCCTCCTCGGGCTCCATGCCCTCGGTCGGGTCGCCAGCGGCCTCCTCCTCGATCTCGCCCTTCTGCTCGAAATGCGCGATGAAGCGCTCGAGCGCGTCCTCCGAGCGGTTGAACACGAGGTCGTCGGTCAGCTCGCGCTCGTTCTCGGAGATCTCGTTGTAGGGCGTGATGTGGTTCGGGTTGACCATGGCCAGGTCCAGCCCGGCCTCCACGCAGTGGTGCAGGAACACCGAGTTGAGCACCGCGCGACCGCCCGGCGAGACGCCGAACGACACGTTCGAGACGCCCAGCGAGGTCTTCACGCCGGGGAGCTCGGCCTTGATGCGGCGGATGCCCTCGATCGTCTCGACGGCCGACGGGCGCCACTCCTCGTCGCCCGTGGTGAGCGTGAACGTGAGCGCGTCGAAGATCAGCGCCTCGGGGTCGAGGCCGTGCTCGTCGCAGGCGAGCTCCTTGATCCGCTGGGCGATCTCCACCTTGCGGTCGGCGGTCTTGGCCATGCCGACCTCGTCGATCGTCAGCGCGATCAGCGCCGCGCCGTGCGCCTTCGCCAGCGGCGCGACGACGTCGAGCTTGTCGCGGCCGGCCTCGAGGTTCACGGAGTTCACGATCGCGCGACCCGGGATCTGCTCCAGCGCGGTCTTGATGACGTCGGGCTCGGTCGAGTCGACCTGGATCGGCGCGGGCTGGCTGAGCGCGATGCGCTTGACCACCTCGCGCATCTGCTCGTCCTCGTCCTGGCGCTCGGTCAGCGCGACGCAGACGTCGAGCACGTGCGCGCCGCCGGTGACCTGGTCCTCGGCGATCTGGGCCAGCCCGTCGTAGTCGTCGGCCAGCAGCAGCTCCTTGGCCTTGCGCGAGCCCTGCGAGTTGACGCGCTCGCCGACGAGCGTCGGGCGCGGCTCCTGCACGAGCGGGGTGGCGGTCATCATGCTCGACACCAGCGCGCCGCCGCGCTCGGGTCGCGCCTCCGCCTTGCGCCCGCCGACGCGGTCGACGATCGCTGCGATGTGGTCGGGCGTCGTGCCGCAGCAGCCGCCCACGATCGAGACGCCGTAGCGCTCGACGAACTCCTGCAGGACGTTCGCCAGCGGGTCGGGCTGCTCGGGGAAGATCGTCTCGCCCTCCGGCCCCTGGAGCGGCAGGCCGGCGTTGGGGATGCAGTGCACCGGCAGCGGGCTGTTCTCGCCGAGGAAGCGGATCGCGTCGCGCATGTCCTCGGGGCCGGTGGAGCAGTTGAGCCCGATCACGTCGACGTCGAGCGCCGTCAGCGTCGTCAGCACGGCCTGGATGTCGGTGCCGAGCAGCATCTTGCCGCCGTTCGGCAGCAGGGAGACGCTCGTCTGGATCGGCACCGAGCGGCCGGCCAGCTTGAAGGCCTCGCGGGCGCCGAAGATGGCCGCCTTGACCTCGAGGATGTCCTGCGCCGTCTCGATGATCAGCAGGTCGGCGCCGCCCTCGAGCAGGCCGTGCGCCTGCTGGGTGAAGACCTCGAAGAGCTCGCCGAAGGTGATCTTGCCGAGCGTGGGATCGTCGCTCGCGGGCAGGTGGCCCGTCGGCCCGATCGACCCGGCGACGAAGCGCTCCTCGCCGACCGCGGCGCGGGCGAGCTCGGCCGCCTTGCGGTTGATCTCGAGCGTGTGCTCGCCGAGCCCCCACTCCTCGAGCTTGAGCCGCGACGCCTGGAAGGTGTCGGTCTCGACGACCTCGGCTCCGGCGGCGACCATCGACTCGTGCACGCCCTGGATCACGTCCGGGCGGTTGAGCACGAGCGCCTCGTGGCACTTGCCCTCGAGGCCCCCGTAGTCCTCAGGGGTCAGGTCGAACTGCTCGAGTGTGGCCCCCATGCCGCCGTCGAAGACGACGACGCGCTCATGGGTGGCCCGGATGAAATCGCGCTCTGCGGCCAAGGTCGGTCAATAGTACCGAACCTTGACACGAATGTGTGAAGGTTGACGCCGGACGCCCGAGAGCGCCCGGCGCCAAGCCGAATCAGCGCTTCTTCGACGCCGCGTAGGCGTCCACGATCCCCTCTCCGTAGAACCCGTTCGAGTCCGCGTTCCCCTCGCAGGTCGCCGTGTAGTCCGGCGTCAGGTCGGGGTCGGGATAGGTGAACACGGGCGGGTCGGGGCACGGGGTGTTCTGCGCGGTGCGCTTGAGCACCCGTTCGACGGCGTCGGGCGACAGCGTCAGCCCGCCGTGCACCCGGTCGTGCTTCCCGCGCGACGCCACCACCAGGGCCGCGACGCCGACCGCGTGCGGCGAGGCCATCGACGTGCCCTGGAGGTACTGGTAGTAGGCGCAGTCGCCGCGCGAGCAGTCGGCCAGCACGAATGGCGTGTTGGGCGTCCCGTCCGCGTTGACCTCCCCGTTGGCGATCGCCAGCGACTTCGGGTACGGCGCCAGCACCGTGTTGGCCGGGTTGCGGTAGTCCGGAGTGCCGAAGCCCTCGCGGATGTCGCCGCCCGGTGCCGACAGGTCGGCCTGCTCGACGCCGTAGTCCGAGTAGTACGCCTTGCGCTTGCTCGGGCCCACCGAGGTGATGCCGAGCACGCCCGGCGCCTCCAGCGGCTCCGACTTGCACGAGTTGTCGATCTGGCGCGTGCGCTCGGAGTCGGGCGGATAGTCGGGGCTGGTCGCGTCGACGACCGGCTTGCCGAGGTCGGTGTTGCCGTTGCCCTCGGCCGAGACGAGCGTCACGCCGCGGGCGCGCGCGTACGCGAGGGCCCGCTCGGTCGCCCGGATCACGGTCTGCTGCTCGAGCTGCTCCTCCGGCGAGTCGGCCGGGTTGTCGGCGCAGTTGTAGAGCCACGGATCGATGTAGTACGACATGTTCACGACGTCGACGCCGACGTCGGCGGCGTAGGTCAGCGCGTCGACGCTGGGCTGCAGGAAGAAGTAGCCCGAGTCCTGCCCGGCGCGGATGTTCACGAGCTCGACGTCGGGCGCGACGCCGGCCATGCCGAGCCGGTTGATCGGCGCGCCGACGGTGCCGGCCACGTGCGTCCCGTGCCCGTCCTCGTCGACGTTCGACGCGTCGTTGCAGGACTGGTCGGCCTCCTCCTCGCAGGGCCCGTCGATCAGCGGGATGTCCGTGGTGAAGTTGCGGCTCAGCGAGCGGTTGAAGTTGGGCGCGATGTCGGGGTGCGAGCCGTCGATCCCCGTGTCGATGATCCCCACGCGCACGCCTGAGTTGCCGCGCTGGCGCTTGTACGACTTCTTCGGAGTCGCGTTGATCATCCGCATGTCCCACTGGAGGTCGGCGAAGGGCTCCGCCAGCGGGGCGGGCGCGCCGCGCTTGCTCACGGCGCCGTCGCCGGCGGCCTTCTGCCGCTGGGCCGTCATGCGCTCGATCGCGAACGGGTCGCGGACCTGGTCCGCCGGCGCCTCGCCGACGGGCCGGTTGCGTGCGGCGCCGGCCACGGCGCGAGCGCGGGAGACGTCGGTCACGAAGCTCGCGTTGGCGGAGCGGACGGTGGCCACCCCGACCTTCGCGTTCTGCTCGACCAGGCGCCCCCCGGCCGCCTTGATCGCGGCGCGGGCGTCCGCCGTGGAGGCACCGCGCTCGTAGAGGACCACGTACGTGTGCTGCTTCGCGGCGCGCTTGGCTGCCCCCGCGGTGAGCGGGATCGCCAGCAGGAGCGCCGCGACGGCAGCGAAGAAGAATGTGCGTCGCATGCCGGGTCTCCTACCCGGATGCGCCGCCGCCTAGCCGCCGGAAGCGGTCGCCCTACGCCTCGGATTCGGCGGTGTCGCCGTTTGGCAGCTGCACCGGCGAGGCGTGCATGGCCCGCAGGCGCAGGTCCTTCCAGGTCATGCCCTCGCGCACGAGCGCGGGCATTCCCATCGCCACGGCGGTGGCGATCTCGACCGCCTGCAGGATGATCCCGTAGGCGAGCGCGTCGGTCTTGCCGACGCCGTAGGCGGACAGCACGGCGACGCAGGCGGCCTGGAACACGCCCAGGTTCGACGGGGTGGCCGGCAGCGCGGCCGTGACGTTGACGGCGAACAGGACGGCCGCCGCGGCGCCGATCCCGGCGCGCTCGTCGAGGCCGAGCGCCACGAGCAGCAGGTAGCAGGCGAGCCACTGGATCGCCCACGCGGTGAGCTGCATGACCGTCGCCCAGGCGCCCAGCTTGGGGCGCCGGAACACCTGGAGGCCCATGCGTACCTGGAGCATCGCGTCGCGCGCCACGGCGGCGGCCTGCTGGAGGCGCTGGAAGCGGGTCGGCTTGCCGCGGCGCAGCAGCCACGGGGTGACGATCACGAGCGCGAGCAGGACGAGCGGGGCGAGCGTCGCGATCACGAGCGCGTCCTCGCGACCGCGGAAGATGCCGACGGTCGCGAACATGACCGCGCCCAGCGCGACCAGCGCGAGGATGTTGAGCAGCGTCTGGGAGACGATCGTGCCGAGCACGACCGGGAAGCGGTCGCGCATGCGGCCGAGCCGGCGCGCCACGATCAGCGCGCGCGACGGCTCGCCGAGCCTCGCCGGCATCGTCGCCGACATCAGGACGCCGATCATCGTTGCCGCGGGCGGTGTCGCGGCGGCGTACGCGGATCCCCGGCAGCGCGGCGCACAGGATCGCGTGCCAGGCCTCGGCGCGCACAAGCATCGAGGCGCACATCAGCGCGAATGCGACCAGCACCCAGATCGGCGTGGCCGCCAGCAGCGAGCGGGCGATCGACTCGAGCCCGATCCGGTCGAGCGCGAGCGCCGTCAGGCCGATGCCCGCGAGCGCTCCGCCGAGCACGAGGCCGCGGCGCGCCAGGCGGGCGCGGCGGCGGCGCGTGGTGGGCGCCTCCTTGACCTCGAGCGAGGGCAGGCGGCGCGGGCGCACGCGCGGACCCGGCTCGGCGGGCGTGAGGCCGACGTTGCGGGCGAGCCGGGCGGCGCGGGTGGCGGGCTGCGGCTGGGCGATCGCCTCCTCGTAGACCTCCATCACCTCGGCGGTCACCTGGGGCCAGGCGAAGCGCTCCGCGCGCTCGCGCGCCGAGCGGGCCATGCACTCGCGGCGCTCGGGGTCGAGCGCGAGGTCGCGCAGGGCCTCGCCCAGCTCGACGGCGTCGCCGGGCGGCACGAGCAGGCCGTCCTGGCGCGAGCGGACGACGTCGCGGTAGCCGGCGATGCGGGAGGCCACGACCGGGGTCGAGGACGCGAACGCCTCGGTCAGCACCATGCCGAAGCTCTCGCCGCCGAGGGAGGGGGCGCAGAGCAGGTCGGCCTCCCCGAGCAGGCGCCACTTCTCCTCCTCGGTGACACGCCCGGCGATCTCCACGCCCTCGGTGTCGAGCAGCAGCGGCTCGACCTCGAGCTCGGTGGCGCCGGCGACCGTGAGGCGGGCGTCGACACCGGCGCCGCGCAGCGCCTCGAAGGCGCGCAGCAGCACGGGCAGGCCCTTGCGGCCCTCGGCGCGGCCGATGAAGAGGATGTGGAGCTGCTCGTGGGGGCGCGCGGCGCTGGGCTGGGCGGCGCTCAGGTCGACTCCGTTGGGGACGACCCGGTAGCGGCCGCCGTAGTAGCGGCGGGCCGTCCACTCGGCCGCCTCGGAGACGGCGATGCGGGCGTTCAGCTTGGAGTAGATGCGCCGCATCCCGGCCACGTTCGCCGCGAACTTGTTGGTGAGCCAGTTGGTCGAGTAGGTGTGGAAGGTGGCGACCGTCGGCAGGCGCGAGGCCTCGGCGGCGAACCAGCTCACAACCGGGCGCGTTCGGCTCGTGCACGTGCACCACGTCGTAGCCGCCGTTGCGCAGCTCGCCACCGAGGATGCCGGATCGCCTCCGGCGACGAGGACAGGTTCGAGACGGCGCCGTTCATGGGCAGGCCGAAGGTGCGCCCGAGCGGGATCAGGTAGTCGGGCAGGGGGCGCTGCTCGGGACGAGCGCCACGGTGGAGCACACGCGCCAGGCGGTCGTCGGGGTCGTACGGGGCGAGGAGGCGAGCCTCGTGTCCCTGGGCCGTCAGCTCTTGGGCGAGAGCTTCTACGTGGCGGCCCACGCCACCTGGATACGTGTACGAGTAGGGCGATACCAGCGCTACACGCACGGGGGCATGGTAGCCGCCCCACCTGTCCTACACAGTGCGGTTCGCCACACTGTGTGCAAGTGAGCGACCAGCGCAACTACGTCAAATACACGTTTTTGGCGGTAGATCCCGCTTGGCGAAGGCGCTCAGCCGAGGAACGGGCGGCCGACAAGCGCGAGTTCATCGCCGCCTGCCGCGAGTTCGGCGCGGACCATTTCCTGCGCGCGTACTCGCTCGTGGGGACCCGCGGCGACTGCGATCTGATGATCCGCGCGATCGCCCGCACCCTGGAGCCGATCCACGAGTTGCACGTGCTGCTCAACCAGAGCGGCCTGCTGCGCTACGCGGACATCGCCCACTCCTACCTGGCGATGACGAAGGAGTCGCCCTACTCCGACGAGCCCGACAAGCCGCTCGAGCCGCGCCCGGGGGCGGACTCCAAGTACTTCATCGTCTACCCGATGTGGAAGCGGCGCGACTGGTACCGGCTGCCCGGCGAGGAGCGGATGCGCGTGATGCGCGAGCACATCGCGGTGGCGCGGCGCTTCCCCGGGATCGAGACCAACACCGCGTACTCGTTCGGGCTGGACGACCAGGAGTTCGTGGTCGCCTTCGACGCCGACGACCCGGCCGAGTTCCTCGACCTGGTGCAGGAGCTGCGGGCGACGGAGTCGAGCACCTACACGGAATCCGAGACGCCGATCTTCACGTGCCTGTCGGTGTCGCTCGAGCGCGCCCTGGACGCGCTGGACGGCGAGGCGGTGCGGGCGCCGGCGTAGGGCTGGCGCCGCCGCGCTCCGCCGCGGGCGAATCGCCCCACACCCCAGGCGCCGAGGGGGCTTGACGAGATTCTTCCGGATATCGGAAGAAACTCGACACACCCCCGACGCGCAGGGTGGGACCGCTTCGCGACCTACCCCTCATTGCTGCAGTTTGCGCGACGCCGCGAGGCCCCTACCGCACCCGCTCGCGCGCGGCGTCCAGCAGCTCGCTCGACCGTCGTGAGCTTCACGCGCGGGCGTCCGTGGGGCTCGCCGGCCGCCTTCTCGGCGCGATCGATCGCCTCCCAGCCGGAGTAGGTGACGTGCTCGGGCGCGCGCTCCGCCAGCAGCTCCTCGAGCGAGTCGCGGCTCGGGTCGGTGGGCTCGTTCAGCTTTCCCGCGGCCAGGTCCTCGAACAGCTCGTCGACCGTCTCCTGAGAGTCGCGCTTGTTGGTGCCGATGATTCCCGTCGGTCCGCGCTTGATCCAGCCGACGACGTAGTCGCCGCGCAGCTGGTCGCCGGACTCGTCGAGGATGCGCCCCACGTCGTGCGGGATCGTGCCGCGCCGCTCGTCGAAGGGCAGGCCCTCCAGGGGCGTGCCGCGATAGCCGATCGAGCGGAACACGATGCCGCAGTCGAGCTCCTCCGTCGTCTCTGTGGCGCACGCGCGCAGGCCGCCCTCCTGCTCCTGCAGCTCGTTGCGGCAGATGCGGATGCCCTCGACCTTGTCCTCGCCGAGGATCTCGACGGGCGAGACCAGGAAGCGCAGCACGATCCGGCGCCGCCTGCCCTGCGGCTCGAGCCCGGCGTAGCGGGTCAGGATGTCGACGTTCTTGCGCGAGGTCGAGCTGGCCGCCTCGCTCTCGAGCCAGGCGCGGCTGAGCGGGTCGACGTCCACGTCGCGGGCGTCCACGAACACGTCGGCGTCGGTCATCTCGCCGAGCTCGAGCAGCTCGGGGTTGGTGAACGCCGCCTGGGCCGGGCCGCGCCGGCCGAGCACGACGATCTCCTCGATGGCGCTGCCGGCGAGCACGTCGAGCGCGTGGTCGGCGACGTCGGTCTCGGCCAGCTCGTCGCGGGTCAGCGCGAGCATGCGGGCGACGTCGGCCGCGACGTTGCCGTTGCCCACCACCACCGCGCGCTTGCAGGAGAGGTCGAACACGCGGTCGCGGAAGTCCGGGTGGCCGTTGTACCAGGCCACGAACTCGGTGGCGGCCCAGCTTCCGGGAAGGTCCTCGCCGGGAATGCCCATGCGGCGGTCGGTCTGGGCGCCCACCGCGTAGATCACCGCGTGATAGCGGGCGTGCAGGTCGGCGTGGGTGATGTCGCGGCCGTACTCGACGTTGCCGTAGAAGCGGAACTCGGGGTGCGCCGCGGTCTTCTCGTAGACGCGGCTGACCGCCTTGATGTTGGGGTGGTCGGGCGCGACTCCGCCGCGAACGAGCCCCCAGGGGGTGGGCAGGCGGTCGTAGACGTCCACCTGGACGTTCAGGTCGGGATGCGCCTTGCTCTTGAGCAGATGACCGGCCGCGTAGAAGCCGGACGGCCCCGATCCGATGATCGCGACGCGCAGGGGCTGCTCCGGTGTTCCGGCCGATCCCATCGAACCGACCAGTCTAGAAGCGGGTCTAGCTGCGGGGAGCCTCCGCGGAGGACTCCTCTTCCTCCGCGTCCTGCATGACGAGGTCGATGGCCGAGACGGTGTCCACCGACTTGACCGTCACCGTCGGCTCCTCCTCGTCGGCCTCGGCCGCGAGTGGCTCGTCGTCGTCCTCCTCCTCGACCTCGCGCTCCGGATCCTCCGTCACGGCGGACACGTCCGACGCGAGCTCGACCAGGGAGGGCGAGGCGACGTCGGGCTCGCCGGCGTCGGCCTCCTCGGCCTCCGAGAGCGGCTCGGCGTCTGAGATGTCGTAGACCTCCGGAGCGGCCTCGGCGTCATCGGCCTCGGGCTCGTCGGCCTGCGGCTCCGGCGCGGCCTCGGCGACCGGCTCCTCGACCTCGGCGACCGGCTCCTCGACCTCGGCGACCGGCTCCTCGACCTCGGGCTCCTCGCCCTGCGGCTTGGGAGCGGCCTCGGCAACCGGCTCCTCGACCTCGGCGACCGGCTCCTCGACCTCGGCCACCGGCTCCTCGACCTCGGCCTCCGCGGCGGGCGCGGGGACCTCCACCACCGGCGTCGCCTCCGCGAACGCCGGGCCCGACTCCGCGATCGGGACGCGCGGCGCGACAGGGGCCTCGGGGGCCTCGGCGAGCCGCGTCGGCGCGACTGCCGCGGCCGGCGCGTCGGCCGCCACGATCATCGTGCCGCCGACCAGGTCGCCCAGACGGCCGCGGCGCTCGCCGGTCGCGATCATCACGATCAGCCCGACGAGGTAGAAGAACAGTCCATCGATGACGCGCAGCACCGTGCGCAGCGCGACCTCGCGCATGTCCGCCGGGCGGCCGTCCAGCGCGACCACGCGGATCTTCATGACGCGCTTGCCCAGCGTCTGCCCGCCTCCCGACTCGCAGGCGAAGTAGTAGTAGAGCGCCCAGCCCAGACCCACGGCGAGCAGGCCCCCGCCGACGTCTGAGACCGGCTCTCCGAGCACGCCGCCGGCGGCCATCACGACGGCCCAGCCCGCGCCGACCACGACCAGGTCGATGATCGCGGCGAGCACGCGGCGGTTGTCCAGCTTGGGGCCGGAAAGGGGCACGGACGGGGCTTGTGCCATGGCGTTCACACCATCCTTTTCGGCCATCTTGGGCACTCCCCTTAGGCCCGCAACGCCCCGATTGGACGGCGTTGAGCCAATATCCGGCCCATGGAGCGCGTGGCGGTCGCCGACCTGGGCTCGAACTCGTGGCGTCTCGTGGTGTTCGGCTACGAGCCCGACACGCCGTGGTGGAGCCTCGTCGACGAGATCCGCGAGGCCGTCCGGATCGGGGCCGGCATGGGCGACGAGCGCCTGCTGCGCCCCGAGCGCATCGACCGCGCCTTGCACACGGCTGCGGTGTTCGGCTCCTTCTGCCGCGCGTCCGGCATCGACACCGTCGAGGCGGTCGCCACCAGCGCCATCCGCGACGCGGCCAACGGCCCGGACCTGCTCGCCGCCATCCGCGAGCGGACCGGGCTCGATCCGCGCGTGATCAGCGGCCGCGAGGAGGCCCGCTACGGCTGGCTCGCGATCGCCAACTCGAGCACGATCGACGACGGCTTCGGCCTCGACATCGGCGGCGGCAGCATCCAGATGCTGCGGCTCGCCGGCCGGCGGCTGGTCGAGACCGAGTCGCTCCCGCTCGGCTCGGTCAACGTCAGCGAGCGCTTCCTCCCCGGCGAGAAGGCGCCCGCGAAGGCCATGAAGGCGCTGCGCAAGCAGGTCGAGGCCGAGCTCGAGGGGCTCGGCTGGTGGGAGGGCGGCGGCCGCCTGGTCGGCATCGGCGGCACGATCCGCAACCTCGCCGCCGCCGCGATGCGCAGCGCCGAGCTGCCGCTCGGCCACGTGCAGGGGTTCGAGCTGACCCGCGACGCCCTCGAGGACCTGATCGAGCTGTTCGCCGGCAGGCCCGCCTCCAAGCGGGGCGACGTGAGCGGGATCAAGCCGGACCGCGGCGACGTGATCCTGGGCGGTGCGCTCGTGCTCGCCGCCGCGCTCGACAGCGGCGGTTTCGAATGCGTCGAGGTGACCGAGGCGGGGCTGCGCGAAGGGGTGTTCTTCGAGCGCCTGCTCGGCGCGCGTGAGCTGTTCGACGACGTGCGCCGCGAGTCGGTCGAGAACCTCGCCCACCGCTTCAACAGCGAGCCCGAGCACGTCGGGCGCGTGGCCGCGCTGTCGCTCGGGATGTTCGACGGCCTCGCGGCCGCCGGCCTGCACGACCTCGGCGACGCCGAGCGCGAGCTGCTCTGGGCCGCCTGCGTGCTCCACGACATCGGCACCGCGATCGACTACGAGGACCACCACCGCCACTCGCACTACCTGATCCTCAACGCGGGCCTGCCCGGGTTCGGGCCGCGCGAGCTGGTCCTGATCGGACTGATCGCCCGCTACCACCGCAAGGGCCAGCCGGACGCGTCAGAGCTCGGCAGCCTGGCCGAGCCCGGCGACGACGAGCGGCTGCAGCTGCTGTGCGCGATCATCCGCCTCGCCGAGCAGCTCGAGCGCAGCCGCGACGGCGCGATCCGGCGCGTGAGCGTCTCCGCGGCGAACGGCACGGTCACGCTCGCCGCCGACGTCGACCCGAGCCTCGAGACCACCGTGCCGATCTGGGCCGCCCGGCAGAACGCGGCGCTGCTGGGCGACGCGCTCGAGCGCGAGGTCGAGATCGCATGATCCGGCGCGTCGGGGCCTCGCTGCCGCTCGCAGTCGTCCTGCTCCAGGTGACCGCAGTCGCCGTGCTGCTGCCCGACATTCGCCTGGCGCTCGGCTCGTCCGCGTCCGGGGGCCAGTGGGCCCTGAACGCCTACCTGCTCGCGCTGGCGGCGCTGCTGCCCGCCTTCGTGACCGTGCGCGGCCGCGCGCTGACGCTGGCCGGAGCCGTCGTCTGGGCGGGCGGCGCGGTCGTGTGCGCGACCGCCGACTCGACCGCCGCGCTGGTCGCCGGCCAGGCCGCACAGGGCGCGGGCGCCGCCGCCGTGCTGGCCGCCGCGATCGGGCCGGAGGCCTCGGTCGCCGGAGCGGTCCTGCCCGCCCTCGCCCTTGCGTTCGGCCCACTCGTCGGTGGGGTGTTCGCCGAGCAGAACTGGTGGCACGTCCTCTTCTGGGCGACCGTCCCGCTCGCCGCCGTCGCCGGGCTGGGCGCGCTGCCGGCGGCGCGCACGGAAACGACCGAGGCGCTGTCGCCGATCCGGCTGCTCGCCCTCGCGGCGGGCCTGACCGCCCTCACGATCGGCTGGGTCCAGAGCGAGGTGTGGGCCTGGGGCTGGTGGGCCGCGTTGATGCTCGCGGGCACGGCCCTGCTCGGCCGCGCGGTACCCGACCTGCGCCCCGCGACGCTCGCCTGGGCGACGCTCGCAGGCTGCCTCACCGCGCTCGTCTTCCTGTTCCCCGAGTACTTCCAGCTGGCCCGCGAGCTGTCGGGTCTGCGCTCCGGCACCCTGCTGCTGACGGTCACCTTCCCCGCGGTGGTCGTGTGGGCGGCTTCGATCCTGCTCGCCGGCCGTATACCCGCGCTGCTGCGAGGCGCGGCGGGAGTCGCGTGCGCCGCCGCCGGCCTGGCGGCGCTCGCCACGATCGGCGCCCACACGCGCTACGCCGTCGTGATCGGCGCCCTCGGCCTGGCCGGGACCGGCCTGGGCCTCGCCGCCGGTGCGGCCGCCGCCCTGCCCCGTCCGAGCTGGCCGGGGGCGTCGCACGCGGCCGCGTTCGCCGGCGCCACGCTGGGCCTGGCGATCGGCGGCGCGGCCTTCCAGTTCGCCCAGTCCGACAAGCGCGCCGCGGGCAGCTCGTTCGAGGAGGCGCTCGCGGCCGGCGTCGGCTGGGCGGCCCTGGGCCTGGCGCTGCTGCTCGCGGTCGCCGCGCTGCTGATCTGGCTAGGCCAGCGTCGTTCTCAGCTCGCCCAGCTGCGGTGAGCTGACCACGACCTCGTCGCCCGGCTTCAGCCACACCTTGGGGTCGCGCAGGCTGCCGACGCCCTCCGGCGTCCCGGTGGCCACGACGTCGCCGGGCTCGAGCGTCATCAGCATCGACAGGTACTCGACCAGCCGCGGGATCGTGTGGATCAGGTTGGCGGTCGTGCTCTCCTGCATGCGCTCGCCGTTCAGGTCGAGGGCGATGCCGATCGAGTCGGGCGGGCCCGCCTCGTCCGGGGTGACCAGCGCCGGGCCGCACGGGGCCGCGCCGTCGAAGGACTTGCCCGGCATCCACTGCGGCGTCTTGAACTGGTAGTCGCGCGCCGACAGGTCGTTGAGCAGCGTGTAGCCGGCGATGTGGTCGAGCGCCTGCGCCGCCGGCACGTCCTTGCAGCGGTCGCCGATCACGAACGCCACCTCGGCCTCGTAGTCGACCTTCGAGCTCCAGCCGGGCAGCTCGACGGTCGCACCGTCGGGTCGCAGCGAGGTCGCGAACTTCGCGAAGTAGGTCGGCAGCTCGGCCGACTCGCGGCCCGCCTCCTCGGCGTGCGCGCGGTAGTTGAGGCCGATGCAGAGGATCTTGCCGGGGCGCTCGATCGGCACGAGCAGCTCGGCGCCGGGGACCTCGTCACCCGGCTCGACGGACGCCAAGCCGCCGCTCTCGAGCAGCCCCTTGAGGCCGCCGGGAGGGGCGCCGGCGACGGCGAACACGCGGCCGTCGCGCAGGATGCCGGCGCGCGAGCCGTCCGCTGTGGCGTAGTTGACCAGTCGCATGGAGCGGAGAGCCTATGCGTACCCTGAGTGGCGATGCCCGACGACCTTCCCACAGGACGCTGGCGGCGGGCGGCCAAGGTGGGCAAGCTGGCGGGCGGTCAGACCGCGCGCGGCTACGCGACCAAGGCCGCCAACCTGACGCGTTCGGAGCAGGCCCGCCGCGACGCCGCGGCCCGGCGCCAGATGCAGGCCGCGGAGCAGATCTTCGACGTGCTCGGCCAGATGAAGGGCGCGGCGATGAAGGTCGGCCAGGTGGCGTCGTTCATCGACACCGGCGCCTTCCCGCCGGAGTTCCAGGAGCGCATCCAGGCCAAGCTCGCCGAGCTGCGCGACGCGGCCCCGCGCGTCTCCTTCAAGAACATGCGCAAGGTGATCGAGGACGACCTCGGCGAGCGGCTCGGCGACGTCTTCGCCGAGTTCGACGACGAGGCCGTGGCGGCGGCGTCGATCGGCCAGGTCTATCGCGCGCGGCTGATCGACGGGCGCGAGGTCGCGGTCAAGGTCCAGTACCCGGGCGTCGCCCAGGCGGTCCGCGCCGACCTGCAGAACCTGGGCCTGATCATGCGCGTCGCCAAGCGGATGGCGCCCGGGATGGACGCCAAGGCGATGACGCACGAGATCCGCGAGCGCCTGACCGACGAGCTCGACTACGAGCACGAGGCCCAGCAGCACCGGGCCTTCGCGCGCTCCTGGCGCGGCCACCCGTTCATCTACGTGCCGCCGGTCGTGACGGAGCTCTGCACCGAGCGCGTGCTCGTCTCCGAGTGGGTCGAGGGGACGGGCTTCGAGGAAGTCAGGGAGGCCGACACGGCCACGCGCGACCGCTTCGGCGAGATCGTCTTCCGCTTCTTCTTCGGCTCGCTCTACCGCAACGGGCACTTCTCGGGCGACCCGCACCCCGGCAACTACCGCCTGATGGAGGACGGCCGGGTCGCGTTCATCGACTTCGGCATGACCAAGCGCGTCGACCGCGCCGACCTCGAGGCCGAGGTGGCCGCGCTGCGCTTCCTGATGGACGGCGACGTCGAGGGCGTGCACCGCCAGCTCGGCGCGATGGGCTTCTTCGACCCCGCCGACGAGGAGGTCACGCCCGAGGCGGTCTACGAGCACTTCCGCGACGTCACGCGCTGGTACGCCGAGGACCGCGAGCTGACCGTCGACCGCGAGCTGGTCAGCCAGGTGCTGATCGACTTCGGCGACCCGCGCTCGCGCCACTGGCAGCTGATGCGCCGCGAGACGATGCCGCCGCAGGCGATGCTGGCGCGGCGCATGGAGGCGCTCACGCTCGGCGTGCTCGGCCAGCTGGGCGCGACCGCGAACTGGCACCGGATCGCGCGCGAGTGGCTGTTCGGCGACCCGCCCTCGACCGAGCTGGGGGAGCTCGAGCAGCCCTTCCACGACCGCGCCGCGGCGTGATCACGCGCAAGGCGACGGCGGCCCTGCGCGAGGCCGACCCGGTGATGGCCCGCCTCGTCGACGAGCACAGCGCCGCCGTCCGGCGCGACCTGAAGCGCGAGCGCCCCGGCGACGCCTACGGGACGCTGGTGCGCGCGATCGTCGGCCAGCAGCTCTCGACGAGAGCGGCCGCGACCATCTACGGCAGGGTGCCGCGACCTGTTCGGCGGCCACACGCCGACGCCCGCGCAGCTGCTGAGCGCCGCGCCGGACGAGCTGCTCGCGGCGGGCCTGTCGAACGCGAAGGTCGCCTACCTGCGCGACCTCGCCCAGCACGTCGAGGAGGGCACGCTCGAGCTCGAGCTGCTGCCCGACCTGCCCGACGACGAGGTCGTCGCTCAGCTGACCGCGGTCAGGGGCGTGGGCCGCTGGACGGCGGACATGTTCCTGATGTTCCACCTGCGCCGCCCCGACATCCTCGCCGTCGGCGACCTCGGGATCCGGCGGGCGGTCGAGGTCGAACTACGGGCTGCGCAAGCTGCCGGACGCAAAGCGCGTCGAGCGGATCGCCAGGCCCTGGCGCCCGCACCGCACGCTGGCCTGCCTCTACCTCTGGAGCTCACTCGAGAACACGCCGGGCTGACAGCAGATCAGCGCCGCCCGCTCGAGGCCCTCGAGCCGGTGCTCGCGCGCGTCGAGGATCTGCGGGTCGGCGACCAGCTCGGCGAAGGCCGCCATGCTCGGGTACCAGACCGCGATCACCTCGTCGTAGCGGTCGCCGTCGTCGCCGATCACCGTGAGCTGCGCGTCGGTGTGCCAGAGGATGCGCCCGCCGACCCGCTCCAGCACCGCGGCGGCGACCTCGCCGTAGCGCAGGTACGCGTCGCGGTCGCGGTAGCGGTTCAGGTTGAGCATCACCAGCGGCCCGTCGCCGTCGCCGCCGGCGCGCGCGGCGACCTCGGCGAACTGGCGGGCGTCGGGCTCGACCGCCATCAGGCGACCGGGTGCCCGAAGGCGGCGAGCATGGCGTCGGCGATCTCGCGCCCGCGGTCCTCCTGCAGGAAGTGCGCCGCGCCCTCGATGCGCACCTGCTCGCCCGCGGTCGGGATCAGCTCCGTGAACCGCTCTCCGGCCTTGGGATAGGGGAAGACGGGGTCCGTGTCGGAGAACGCGACCAGCGCCGGCTTGTCCCAGCCGCTCAGGGCGGCGCGGGTCGCCTGCATCTCGGCCACGCCCACGTCGTCGGCCGCGAGCGGCACGAGCAGCGGGAAGCGCTGCGCGCCCGCCTTGCTCTCGGGGGTCGGGAACGGGGCCTCGTAGGCGGCCACCACCCCGGGCGGCAGCTCGGTCGTCGTCGCGCCCTGGATGATCACGCCGATCGGCAGGTCGGGCGTGCGCTCGGCGAACTCGCGCCAGGCCATGAAGCCCTTGCTCACCCGACCGGTGAAGAGCCCGGTGTTGAGGATGACCAGCCGCGCCACCCGGTCGGGGTTCTCGACGGCCCAGCGCAGCCCGATCGGGCCGCCCCAGTCCTGGACGACGACCGTCACGTCGTCGAGGTCGAGCACGTCGAGGTGCTTGCTGACCGTCTCGCAGTGGCGGTCGTACGTGTACCAGCCCTGGTCGGTCGGCTTGTCCGAGCGACCGAAGCCGACGAGGTCCGGGCAGACGACGCGGTGGCCCGACTGGACGAGCCGCTCGAGCATGTGCCGGTACAGGTAGCTCCAGCTCGGCTCGCCGTGGAAGCACAGCACCGGCGAGCCGCTGCCCTCGTCGACGTGGTGCAGGCGCAGCCCGTCGACCTCGACGTAGTTCGGCTCGTACGGGAAGCCCGGCAGGCTCTCGAAGCGCTCGTCAGGGGTGCGGAAGACGTCCATCGGCGGGTCCTTTCGTCAGCGGTGAATGACCGCGTCCCAGATCTCGGTGAGCGTCCGAACGGCCGTCTCGGGGCTCACCCGCGGCTCGCGACCGAAGCTGTCGGTCAGGTAGATCTCGTTCATCAGGTTGAGCGCGTGCGCGGTCTCCGCGAGGTCCGTGCCCTTGACGCCGGCGATGTCGCGCAGCCCGTGGGCGGCGAACTCGCTGAAGCGCTCGCGCATCTGCGAGTACTCGGCTGCGATCTGCTCGTCGCCCGCGGCCGCCTCGGCGACGGCGCGCAGCAACGGGCCGTGCCGCTGGTAGACCTCGACGGCCGCCTCCAGCGACCGGCGAACGGCCTCGGTCGCGTCGCCCGGCCGGGCTTCGACGAAGCGACGCTGCGCGTCGAACAGCTCGATCACCGCCTTGCGGCTGACCCCCATGAGCAGGTCGGCGAGGTCGTCGAAGTGCCGGTAGAAGATCGTCCGGCCGATGCCCGCCTCGCGCATCACGGCGTCGACGCTGAGGTCCGCGTAGGAGCGCTGGCGGACCAGCTCGGTGGCGGCCTCGACGATCCGCCGGCGGCTCTCCTGCCGGCTCATCCGAGCCTGCGTGCGGCGGTCCGCTGGAGCAGGGACTGATTGTGCCTGGACGGCCATCTGCGCCGGCATCATACAGTTGTTGACACTGTGTGACACACGTTGTACGCTGCGCCGCCGATGCGAGGCGTCAAGCAGATCGCGCTGGTGGTCACCGCACTGGGCGCGCTCGCCCTGCCCGCAGCCGCCCAGGCCCGCCCGGCGGCCAAGGCGCACGACGGGCGGCCGAACATCCTCGTCGTGATGACCGACGACCAGGCCCAGGCGGACGTGGCCCACATGCCGAACGTCAAGCGCCTGCTCGCCAGGCAGGGCACGACCTTCGCCGACGCCGTCGACTCGTTCCCGCTCTGCTGCCCCTCGCGGGCGACCTTCATCACCGGCCAGTACGCGCACAACCACGGCGTGGCCGGCAACTTCTGGCCGTTCGGCTGGTACGGCATGCGCAACCGGGGCAACACGCTGCCGGCGTGGCTCCAGAAGGCGGGCTACCGCACGGCGCTGATCGGCAAGTGGCTCAACGGCTACGGCGCGCGCGACGCCCACGGCGAGGTGCCGAAGGGCTTCGACATCTGGCGCGGGCTGCTCGATGTCTCGGCCTACGACTACTACAACTTCGTGATGAACCGGAACGGCAAGCTCAAGACCTGGGGCGACGCCGAGTTCGCCCGCAAGCTGGTCAGGTTCGCCAAGATCGAGGTCTCGCCCGACCCGGGCGGCCTGGCGGGCATCATGCGCGCGCTGCACGATCAGTTCGGGGAGCCGCCCTACGACTACTGGGGCACCGCGAACCCGAAGGACTACTCGCCCGACGTGACCGGCCGCATCACCGAGCAGCTGGTCCGCTCGCAGCGCCACTCGCAGAAGCCGTTCTTCATCTGGTGGGCGCCCGCCGCCCCGCACCGTGAGGACGTGGCCGTGACGCTGCTCGGACGCCCCGGCGCCGACCCGCGCCCCGCGCCGCGCTACGCGGCCAGGAGCAAGGGCTACAAGCTGCCCGAGCCGCCCAGCTTCAACGAGGCCGACCTCGCCGACAAGCCGTCCAACATGCGCAACGCGGCGAAGCCGATGACCCAGGCGCAGATCGACCAGCTCCAGCTCGACTACGAGGGGCGGATCGGCTCGCTGCTGGCGGTCGACGACCACGTCAAGAAGCTCGTCCGGACGCTGCGCGAGACCGGCCAGCTCAAGAACACGCTGATCGTGTTCGTCTCGGACAACGGCTGGCTCCAGGGACAGCACCGGGTCACCGGCGACAAGTACCTGCCCTACGAGGAGTCGCTGCGCGTGCCGCTGATCGTGCGCGGCCCGGGCGTGCCGGCCGGCCGGACGGTGCGCGGGCAGATCTCCAACATCGACTTCGCCCCCACGCTCGTCGACGCCGCCAACGCCAAGCCCGGGCGCACGATGGACGGCGTCTCCCTGCTGCCGACGCTGCGCAACCCGCGCAAGCGCCCGAACCGGATCCTCGAGATCGAGGCGCTCGACCCGCTCTTCCGCGGCAACGTCCCGGTCAACGCCTGGGACCGTCCCTACTCGGGCGTGCGCACCGACCGCTACACGTACGTGGTCTACAAGGAGACCGGCGAGCAGGAGCTCTACGACCGCAGCAAGGACCCGTACCAGCTGACCAACGTCGCCGCGGACCCGGCCTACGCCGGCGTCAAGTCGAAGCTCGCGGCGGCGCTCAAAAAGCTCTCGCGATGCAGGGGACGTTCTTGCAACGTCGCACCATGAGGGCCGCCGTCCTACTGGCCGCCGGCGCGGCCGCGCTTACATCCGCCGCGCCGGCAACGGCGGCCTCCCTCGGGGGCCTGCACGACGCCCGCTACTGCGAGATCATCGAGCTCGAGGGCGCACCGCCCGACGCGACCGCGGTCGTCTGGAACACGATCGGCCTGAACAAGTGCCCGGCCGCCTGGTGGAACGCCTTCGACGCGGCCGACCTCGCGCGCGAGCTGGGCGCGACGCTGGTCGTGCTCAACGGCCCGCGCCACTTCCTGATGGACTCGGTGACCGCCTCCCCCGGCCGCGTGCGCTCCTTCCACGGGCAGCGCCTGCGCCGGGTCGCGGAGCTCCCGATCCGCACGGCGGCCGACCTGACGCGCACGCCCTACACCGACCGCACCGTCGCCCGCGGCAACACCTGGCGCTGGAAGGCGGGCAGGCGCGTCTACGAGCTGGTCGCCCCCGGCGGCGACGTCTACGTCATGCAGGCCTACTCGCAGATCGTCGACCCCACCCAGCAGATCGGCGACCTGCGCTCGCTCGGCCGGCGGCTGAAGCTGCCCCAGGGCTGGCGCTACCGCACGCGCGTGCTGCGCCGCCCGCTCGCCGTCGGCGCGCCCGGCGGCAAGGCGACGATCATCCAGGACGAGCTCCAGAACACCTACCAGCTGGCCCGCACGACCCGCGCTCCGGGCCGCCGCAAGCGCCACCGGGTCAGCCTCGACGCCAAGACGAAGTCCGTCCCGACGACGCAGCCCGGCACGATCGAGGACCGCGGCAGCATCCGCGGCACCCCGTTCGGGCGCGGGAAGGTCACGCTCAACGTCGTCCTCGGCGCCGGCCAGGCGACCGGCACGGTCCGGATGCTCTACCCGAACGGCTCGATCACGGGCAGCTTCGAGATGGCCTTCACGATCAGCGGCGGCGAGATCGACTTCAAGGGCAGCGCCCGCTTCACCGGCGGCACGGGCGCGTACCGAGGGATCACGAGCGGCGCGCTGGCCGCCCACGACCACAACACCCTCGACGGCCAGAACGGGGTCGTGTCGGTCGACGGGTTCGCCAGGTACTAGCGGGCGGTGGACAAGCCCAACCTGATCCTGCTGGTCACCGACCAGCAACGCGCGCCGCAGCACTGGCCCACCGACCAGGCCTGGCTCGACGAGCTGATGCCCAACGACGCCGAGCTGCGCCGCACCGGGATCAGCTTCAACCGCGCCTTCACCGCCACGGCGATGTGCTCGCCGAGCCGGGCCAGCTTCCTCACCGGCACCTACCCGTCGCGCCACGGGGTGACGCTGACGCTCACCGAGGGCGACCTCTTCCCCGACCAGCGCAACCTGCCCGACGTGCTGCGCACGGTGGTGCGCCTGGCCCGCAGCGGCGAGGTCCCGCGCAAGCGCCTGGCCAACCGCTTCCTGCGCGGGCTGCTGCGGCTCGGCCCCAAGAGCGGCAGGGAGCGGGAGCTGCCGCCGGGCATCGACACGCTCGCGACGCACCTGCGCGAGCGCGGCTACCACGTCGCCCTGAAGGGCAAGTGGCACCTCAGCAAGCCCGTCAACGGGCGCGAGTGGACCGCCGCCGACCCCGAGCGCATCGAGCGCGACTACGGCTTCGCCGACTGGGAGCCGCCGGACGCCGGCGGCGACGCCAAGGCCGAGACCTTCGGCGGCGGGAACGCCGGCACGACGCAACGAGGGCTGGGACACCGACTACACGCGTCAGGTCGAGCAGTGGCTCTCCCGGCAGGACCTCCCCGAGCCGTTCTGCCTCGTCGTCTCGCTGGTCAACCCGCACGACGTGCTCGGCTATCCGTCGCAGTACGAGATCGGCGGCTACGCGCGCTCGCAGTTCCGCGACCTCGGGGTCACGCTGCCGCCGACCGTCGACGAGGACCTGCGCGACAAGCCGACCGTGCACTCGCTGATGAAGCTCGGCCAGACCGCCTACATCGGCGCGCTGCGCGACGACGCCGCGCGCCGCGACTACGTCAACTTCTACGCCTACCTGCACAAGGTGGTCGACGAGAAGATCGGGCGCCTGCTGTCCGCGCTGGGCGACCCCTCCGACCCGGGCTCGCTGCGCTCGCGGACGGTGATCGCGCGCACCTCCGACCACGGCGAGCTGGGCATGTCCCACGGCGGCCTGCGCCAGAAGATGTTCAACGACTACGAGGAGACGATCCGGGTCCCGCTCGTGATCTCCAACCCGGTGCATGTTCCCCCGGGCGCGCGAGAGCGACGCGCTGGTGTCCCTCGTCGACCTCGTGCCGACGCTGCTCGGCCTCTCGGGCCAGCCGGGCAGGCCGGAGCGCTTCGACGGCATCGACCTGGGCCCGGTCCTCGACGGCTCGAGCGACTCGGTGCGCGACGCCGTGCTGTTCACCTACGACGACCACCAGGCCGCCACCGCGTTCCAGGACGTGCCCGGCCAGCCCAACCGGATCCGCTGCGTGCGCGACGCCCGCTGGAAGTACGCCGTCTACCTCGACCCGGACGGCAGGATCGAACCGGAGTACGAGCTCTACGACCTGGACGCCGATCCCAACGAGGTACGCAACCTCGTCGACAAGCACACGGGGCGCGGGGTGACGGCGGAGGCGGAGCGCGAGCGCGCGCGTCTGCACGAGCGGCTGCGGCGCGCCTGCGAGGAGACCGGCACGATCAGGCCGGTACTGCCGGCGCGGTAGGCTGGCGCCGTGGCGATCGACCAGACACCAATCGAGCAGATCCTGGTCACCGAGCGCGAGCACTGGCCCGACGGACCGCCCCACGAGCTGTTCAAGGAGATGCGGTCGAAGTGCCCGGTGCACTGGACCTCCGAGATCACCGAGTACCCCGCGGAGGCCGGCTACTGGTCGATCACGCGCGCCGACGACGTGCGCGCGATCAGCCTCGACTGGGAGACCTACTCGTCGGCCACCGGCATCACCGCGCTGACCGACGCGATCATGCCCGTCGACCTGATCTCGGCGATGTTCATCGGGATGGACCCGCCCAAGCACGACCGGCTCAAGCAGCTCTTCCAGCGCGGCTTCACGCCCAAGCGGATCGCCGAGCACGAGCAGGCCATCCGCGAGATCACGGTCGGCGTGCTCGACCGGCTCGAGGGCAGGGAGACCTGCGACCTGGTGCCCGACGTGGCCCAGCCGGTCGTCGCGCGCGTGATCGGCAGCTTCATGGGCATCCCGCCCGAGGACGACGAGGTCTGGGCGCGGCTGATGAACAACACGCTCGGCGCCGGCGACCCCGACATGAACCCCGAGGGCGTCGAGTCCGTGATGCAGCGCGACGTCCCCGAGATCTTCGAGCGCTGCCGCAAGCTGATCGAGGAGCGGCGCGAGAACCCGACCGACGACCTCACCTCGGTGCTCGTGCACGCCGAGGTCGACGGCGAGCGGCTCGAGGAGCACGAGATCGTGATGGGGTTCTTCCTGCTGGTCGCCGCCGGCAACGACAGCACCAAGGCGACCTACTCCGCCGCGATGCGCGCGCTGATGGAGGACCCGGCGCAGAAGCAGCTGCTGATCGACGACCCGTCGCTCGTCCCGAGCGCCGTCGAGGAGGCGCTGCGCATGTATCCGGCCTTCGCGCACTTCCGCCGCACGGCGACGCGCGACGTCGAGCTGGGCGGGCAGCAGATCAACGAGGGCGACAAGGTCGTCATGTGGTACGTGTCATCGAACCGCGACGAGACGCGCTACGAGGACCCCGACCACTTCGACGCGCGGCGCAACCCCGAGCACCAGGCGTTCGGGGCCGGCGGGCGGCACTTCTGCCTCGGCGCGGCGCTGGCCCGGCTCGAGCTGCGCGTCCTGCTCGAGGAGACGCTGAGGCGCTACCCCGGGATCGAGCTGGCGGGGACGCCGCAGTACGCGGAGTCGCCGTTCATCAACCAGCTGAAGACGCTGCCGGTCCGGCTGGGCGCCTAAACGCTGGTGCCGCAGGAGGGCTCTTCGTCCGCCACGCGGAAGGAGGAGCCGCAGCCGCACGAGGCGACCGTGTTCGGGTTCGAGACCTCGAAGCCGGAGCCCATGAAGTTCTCGGTGTAGTCGACGGTCGAGCCGTCGACGTAGTGCAGGCTCGCCGGGTCGACCAGCACCCGGATCCCCGAGTTGTCGAAGACGTGGTCGTCGTCGCGCTTCTCGTCGAGCGCCAGCGCGTACTGGAAGCCGCTGCAGCCGCCGCCGCGCACTCCGACGCGCAGCCCGACCTCGCTGGCTGCCGTCTGGCCGTCCATGAACGCCCGGACCTTCTCGGCTGCGATGTCGGTGAGCTGAACCATCTGAGCACGATTGTATCGGCGATCGCGTCTGTACCCTGAAGATCCAGCAATGCCCACATCGGTAGAACTTCAGGAGCGCATCGTCAACGCGCTGCCGGGCGCGCGGGTCACGGTCGACGACCTCACCGGAGGCGGCGACCACTTCCGCGCGGAGGTCGTCTCGGACAGGTTCGAAGGCCTGACCCGCATCCAGCAGCACAAGCTGGTCTACGACGTCTTCGGCGCGGAGATCGGCGGCGCAATCCACGCGCTCTCCATCAAGACCTCGACACCCGGAGCGACATCGTGAACAACGACGAGATTCGCGACTTCATCCAGCAGGCAATCGACGAGAACCGCGTGATGCTGTTCATGAAGGGCACGCCCAACCAGCCCGCGTGCGGGTTCTCGGCGCGCGCCGCCGGCGCCCTCAACGCGCTCGGCGTCCAGTACGCGGCGCTGGACATCCTGCCCGACCCGCGCATCCGCGAGGAGCTGTCGGGGGTGTCGGGCTGGCCGACGATCCCGCAGCTGTTCGTCGAGAAGGAGCTGGTCGGAGGGTCGGACATCATCATGGAGATGTTCGAGTCCGGCGAGCTCGCCCAGCTGCTCGGGGTCGAGCAGCCCGAGCTGACCGAGGAGCCGGAGCCCCAGCCCGAGCCGGCGCAGCGGCCGCTCGGACTCGAGAACCGCCTGAACTAGCTCTGCCGGGGGCTCGCGCCCCCGGACCCCCGCGAAGATTGGCCTGGCGCGGAAGCGCTACCGCTTGCGACGCGTGCGCTCGTCGAGCAGCTTGCGGCCGCGCTTGGCGTACCCCTGCGCCTGGCGCTTGTAGCGGTCCTTCTCGTGCTGCGGGAGCGCCTGCCAGCGCTCCCACGCCATCAGCACGAACGGCCAGGCGCGCCGCACGCCGCGGGCTGCCGTGCGCATGCGGCTCACGCCGTCTCCGTCCGGCTCTCGAGCCAGTCGAGGTGCTCGAGGATGCGATGCGAGTCGTGGATGACCTCGTCTTCGTGCACGAGGACGGGTACCCAGCGCTGGCCGGTCAAATCCTCGATCTCGGGCCGGTCGCGCCGCCGCAGCCCGACGCGGACCTCCTCGAACGGGATCCCCGCGGCCCGCAGCCGGCGGGCGACCTTGCCGCAGCGGCAGACCCGGTCCGTCGGCGCCTGGCAGCGATAGAGCGTGGTCACCTGGCCAATGCTAGGGCGCGCCGCAGCGCGCTCGCGGCGGACTCGGCCACGCCGACCGCCGCCCCGGCCAGCCGGACCTGGACCTGCTGCGAGCGGCGGTTGCGCGCGATGCGGTCGTGCTCGCGCTCGAGGTGCCAGCCGACGGTCGCCTCGAGCGTCTCCTCGTGCGGCCGCGCGCTCCAGCCGAGCTCGCGCCTGGCCTTGGTGGAGCGGTACGTCCAGCGGTGCCCGGCGGCCTGCACCTCCACGGGCGTCAGCGGCCAGGAGCGGCCCGCAGCGGCGAGCACCCGGGCGGCCGCGACCGGCAGCCGCACGGGCGGGTCGATGCCGGACAGGCGGCCGAGGTCGGCGAACAGGCGGTCGAAGGTGAAGTTGCGCCCGCCGAGGATGTAGCGCTCGCCGACCTGCCCGAGCCGGTCGGCGAGCAGGTGGCCCTCCGCCACGTCGCGCACGTCGACGACCGAGATCGCCCCGTCGGCGTAGACCGGGATGCGGCCGAGCACGAACGAGCGCACCAGCCGCGTCGAGGTGAGCAGGTGGTCGCCGGCGCCGAAGCAGACGGCGGGGTTCACGCACACGAGCGGCAGGCCGCGGGCCGCGACGCGCATCGCCTCGACCTCGGCCTCGTGGACCGAGCTGACGTACGGGATGCCCAGCTCGCCGGCCGTGAACAGCTGCGTCTCGTCGGCCGTCTTGCCGGTCTGCGCCGGACCGACCACGGCGGCGCTCGACGTGTACACGACGCGCTCCACCTCGGCCCTCAGGCACTCCTCCATGACCAGCTTGGTGCCGCGCACGTTGACGTCGAACAGGCGCTCGGCGTCCTGCGGGCGAACCGACGTGACGCCCGCGCAGTGGAAGACGCGCTCGGCCCCGCGCAGCGCGCGGCGGACCGAGCGGCGGTCGCGCACGTCGCACTTCACGCGCTTGAGCTCCAGGCCCTCGATCGCCGCGTCGTTGGTGGCGCCCTCGACGGCCAGCACCACCTCGTCGCCGCGCTCGGCCGCCAGCCGAGCCACGTGAGAGCCGATGAAGCCCGTTGCACCGGTGACGAGGACCCTGGCCAAGTCGGCGGGAGGTTAGCCCGCGTTCAGGGTAGGCTGCCGCGCGCCATGAGCGAAGCCGCGATCGTGACCGACAGCACCTCCTATCTGCCGCCCGGCGTCGCCGAGGAGAACGGCGTCACGGTGGTGCCGCTGTACGTCGTCTTCGGCGGCGACCGAACGGTGCCCGAGACCGAGATCACCGACTACGACGCGTTCTTCAACGAGCTGCGCTCGGCCGAGTCGCTGCCGACCACGTCGCAGCCCTCGGTCGGCGACTTCCGCGCCGCCTACGAGCCGCTGCTCGACGCCGGCCGCGACGTCGTCTCCATCCACATCTCCGGCGGGCTGTCCGGCACGCCCGAGGCGGCCCGCCAGGCCAAGGAGGCGCTCGAGCGCGAGGGCAGGGGCGGCGAGCGCATCCAGGTGATCGACTCGACGACCGCGGCGGGCGGGCTCGGCTTCATGGTGCTGACCGCCGTCAAGGCGTCGCGCGACGGCATGGACGGCGCGGCCGTGGCGGCCCACCTCGGCGAGGCGCGCAAGCAGCTCAAGATGTGGTTCGCAGTCGACACGCTCGAGTTCCTGCGCCGGGGCGGGCGGATCGGCGCCGCGAGCGCCTGGATCGGGTCCACGTTGAAGGTGAAGCCGATCCTCACCGTCGAGAACGAGATGACCCCGGTGGAGCGCGTGCGCACGAGCGGCCGCGCCTTCGAGCGGATGGTCGACTACGGCCGCCAGCGCCGCGACTCGGGCGCCGACGCGTGGTGCGTCCAGCACATCAACGCCCCGGACTCCGCCGCCCGGCTGGTGGAGCGGATGCGCGAGCTGTTCGGCTCCGAGCCCACGATCGTCAGCGAGATCGGCCCTGTGCTCGCGGTCCACACCGGCCCCGGCCTGCTCGGCACGGGCGGCCTCCCGCAGCACTTCGTGCGCTAAGCAGGCACCGCACCGGCAGGGGCGAATACGGCCCTGATGGTGCCCTCCGGGAGGCAGATCGTCCGTACCGTGCTGACAGTCGTCTGCGTGGCGATCGCCCTCTACCTGATCTACCTGCTGCGCAAGCCGATCAGCTGGATCCTGATCGCGGCCTTCCTCGCCGTAGCCCTGTCGCCGCCGGTGAACGTGCTGTCGCGCCACATGCGGCGCGGCTTCGCGATCACGATCACCTTCCTGGGCCTGCTGGCCATCCCGATCGCGCTGATCGCCCTGATCGTGCCGCCGCTGATCACCGAGGCCAACGACTTCGCCGACAACGTCCCGCAGTACGCGCGCGACGTGACCAAGTACGTGGAGGAAAACGACCGCCTGCGCGAGATCAACAAGGACTACGACATCACGAGCAAGCTCGAGGACGAGGCGGGCAAGCTGCCCAACCGGCTCGGCGGCGCGGCCAGCACGCTGCGCGACGTCGGCTTCGGGATCGTCAACTCGCTGTTCGCGCTGATCACGATCCTCGTGCTCACCGCCTTCATCCTGAGCAACGGCCGCAACTGGACCGACGCCGCGATCAGATCCCGACCACCCGAGCAACGCCTGCGGCTGCGGCGCGCGCTCGACAACATGGCCTCGGCGGTGGCCGGCTACGTCGCCGGGGCGCTCCTGATCGCGCTGATCGCGGGGGTCGCGACCTACGTCGTGCTGCTGATCCTGGGCGTCCCCTTCAGGGGCCCGCTCGCCCTGGTCGCGGGCCTGTTCTCGCTGATCCCGCTGCTCGGCGCGACGATCGCCGCCGTGCTGATCGGGCTCGTCACGCTGTTCGAGGACTTCCCGACCACCACGATCATCTGGGCGATCTGGGCGATCGCCTACCAGCAGTTCGAGAACCACGTGATCCAGCCGCAGGTGCAGAAGCGGACCGTCAACGTGCAGCCGTTCATCACGATCGTGGCGGTCCTGTTCGGCGCGACGCTGCTGGGCGTGCTGGGCGCGCTGGTGGCGATCCCGATCGCGGCCTCGATTCAGATCCTGCTGCGCGAGTACGTCGACGTGCGCACGATGAGCATCAAGGCGACGCCGCCCGACCCGCCCTCGGAGCCGCCGGCCGAGCCGCCGCTCGGACCACCGCCCTCGCCTCCGTCGGCCCCGCCGGACCCGGCGCCGGCCTAGCGAGCCCCTAGCCTCTTCCCCGCATGAGCCCAGGCACTCTCGCAAAGCGCGGAGTCCTGCTCGCGATCACCGCGATCTCGCTCTACCTGCTCGCTCCGGCGCTGCTCGAGGTGTTCGGGGCCTACGACAAGCTCGACGAGTTCAACCCGCTCTGGTGGGTCGCGATGGTGATCCTCCAGATCGGCAGCTACGCGTGCATGTGGGGCGTGCAGAAGCTCTCGATGCGGGCCGAGCACTGGGGCCCGGTGATCACCTCGCAGCTCGCCTCGAACTCGTTCGGGCGCGTCGTGCCGGGCGGCGTGGCCGCCTCGGGGGCGATGCAGTACGCGATGCTCGCGCGCGGCGGCGTCCCGTCGGCGCAGGCCGCCTCGGGCATGACCGCGTCCTCGGTGCTGGTCTTCGGGATCCTGCTCGCGCTGCCGCTGCTGGCGCTGCCCGCGGTGCTGTTCGGGGCGCCGGTGGACCCCGGCCTGGGCCGGGCCGCGCTGATCGGCGGCGTGGTCTTCCTGCTGCTCTGCGCGGCCGGGGCCGCCGCGATCCTGTGGGACCGGCCGCTGCTGGCGGTGGGCCGGGCGGCCCAGTCGGCGCGCAACCGGATCCTGCGCAAGCGGGCCCCGCTGACGGGACTGCCGCAGCGCCTGCTGCGCGAGCGCAACGAGGTGCGCGAGGTGCTCGGCGCGCGCTGGTGGGAGGCGGTGCTGCTGGCGGCGGGGCGCTGGGTGCTCGACTACCTGACGCTGCTGGCGGCGCTCACCGCTGTGCACGCGAGCCCGCGCCCGTCGACGGTGCTGCTCGCGTTCTGCGCCGCCCAGTTCCTCGGCACGCTGCCGCTGACGCCCGGCGGCCTCGGCTTCGTCGAGGCGGGCCTGACGGGAACGCTCGCGCTCGCCGGCGTGCCGGCCGGCGCCGCCGTGGTCGCCACGCTCGGCTACCGGCTGGTGTCGTTCTGGCTGCCGATCCCGGCGGGTGCGATCGCCGCGTACCTGCACCGCCGCCTCTACGGCGTCGAGGAGGACGACGAGCCGGGCGAGCTCAGCGAGGCTGCCGCCAGTCCTCGAGCGTCAGCGCCCAGCGCTCGTGATCGCGCCGGCGACCGGCGATCCTGAGCCGGCTCAGCGGTTGCGCCGGCGCCCGCCGAGCAGCGAGAACGTGGCGGCGACGCCGCCGCCGATCACGAACCCGGCCACCGCCGCGCCGATCAGCGCCGTGTTGCGGTTCTCCGCCAGCTGGCGGCGCCAGTCGGTCAGCTCCGCCACCTTCGAGCGCAGGTCGTTGACCGAGAAGGCCAGCTCGCGGCGGGTCTCCTCGATCGAGGCCTTGATCAGCTCGGGGTTCTCCGACGCCATCAGCTCGTGCTCCTCTCCAGCTGGTCGCGCTCGATCTTCTGGGCCTCGAACTGAGAACGCGTCTTCTTGGCCTCCTCGATCGCCAGGTCCGGCGTGGGCGGCGCGCCCTTCTTGAACAGGCGCATGGCGACGAAGGCGGCGATGATCGCGAGCAGGAACAGGAACGCGGTGACGATCGCGAAGCCGAACCAGATGTTGTCCTCCTGGTTGAGGAGGTCGTTGAGGAAGAACGCCAGCGCGAAGAAGAACATCGTCACGCCGAAGACCAGGAAGACGCCGGCGGCGGCCCCGATCCCAGCACCCCTGGCCAGCTTCGTGACCTTGTCGGTGACCTCCGCCTTGGCGAGGTCGATCTCCTGGCGGACCAGCAGGGAGGCCTTCTCGGAGACCTCCGAGACGATCTCGCCGAGGTTCTTGTCGGCGGTCTGCTTGGGGGGCGTTCCGTTCCCGGTCATCGCGTCAACCTCCGCAGGATCAGGGCGAGCGCAAGGCCGCCAGCGAAGGCGGCGCCGACGAACGCCTCGGGGCGCTCCGCGAAAGCATCGCTGTCACTCTCGACGGTCATCGGCGTCTCACCGAGCGGACGGTTACCCGTCGCGCCCTGGTTGGGAACCTCTTCCTGGCTGGGCGCTTCCTCGGCCATCAGTCCGGCGGGTCCTCCTTGAAGACCCGCGTCCAGATCTCGATCGCGATCCGGTTCGCGATGATCGAGGTGAGCGCGCCCACCCCCGCGAGCAGGCCGCTCCACATCAGGCGCTTTGCCAGGTCGTTCTGCATGGGCGGCTGATTCAAGCAGAAGGTCCGGAGCCGCCGTTCTGCGCCGTCTCCAGGCCGCCGCAGATCGCCTCGACGACGAGCCCCTTGGCTCGCTCGTAGTCCTCGTCGGTCCGCGGCAGCACCTCGAAGATCCAGCCGCTCAGCAGCTGCTCGATCGCGCCGTAGAAGCACATGGCGGCGAACTCGGCGGGGATGTCGGACTTGAAGGAGCCCTCCGCGCGGGCCGACTCGACGATGCCGGCGATGCCCTCGTAGGCCTCGCGGATCTTGGCCAGGTGCAGCGCGCCGAACGAGTTCGCGGCGCGCGTGACCTCGACGATGATCACCTTCATCAGGTCGGGGTCGTGGCGGTACGAGTCGATGATGAAGGAGGCGACCGCGTGCAGCTTCTCGCGCGCCGGCAGCTCGCGCGAGTCGATCTCGGCGATCGCGTCGAGCATGATCTGCCAGCGCTCGAGGAAGAGCGTGTTGAGGATCTCCTCCTTGGAGCGGAAGTAGTGGTAGACGAGGCCGTAGGCCACGCCCGCCTCGTCGGCGACGTCGGAGACGCGGCAGTGGTGGAAGCCGCGCTTCGCGAACACGCGGACGCCCGCGTCGAGGATCATGCGGCGCTTGTCGACCGCGCCCTGCTTGGCGGCGGTGGCCATCAGATCCTGCTCCTCGCCGCAGCGCAAGCTCTGCCTCGGGCCAGCGGTAGGCGGCGCCCGACCCGGTTGGCCAGGCTGGGCAGCTTCTCCCTGATCTGGTCCTGGCGGTCGAGGTCGAGATCGGCGCTGACGACGGCCTCGCCCTCGCCCCCGGCGCGGGCCAGCACCTCACCCCAGGGGTCGACGATCATCGAGTTGCCGTAGCTGTCGCCCTCGGGCCCGGCGCCGCGGCCCTGGCCGGGCGCGATCACGAAGACCTGGTTCTCGATCGCCCTGGCGCGCAGCAGCACCTCCCAGTGGGCCTCGCCCGTGACGCGCGTGAAGTTCGCCGGGACGGTCACGACGCGGGCGCCGCGCAGGGCGAGGATCCGGTACAGCTCGGGGAAGCGCAGGTCGTAGCAGATGGTCAGGCCGAGCTCGGTGCCGTCGGCGGTCTCCGAGAGCACGATCTCGTCGGCGGGCTCGGAGTGCTCGGACTCGCGGTACTCGACCCCGCCGACCTCCACGTCGAACATGTGGATCTTGCGGTAGAGCGCCTTCACCTCGCCGTCGGGGCCGACGTGGACGGACGTGTTGGCGACCCTGTCGTGGCCCTCGCGGCGCTCCGCGATCGAACCGGCGACGAGGTCGATGCCGAGCTCGCCGGCGGTCCGCCGGGCCCACTCGATCGGGCGCCCGTCGAGCGGCTCGGCGCGCTCGGCGTAGTCGCGCGCGCTGCCGCGCAGGTCCGTGCGCTCCGGGAGCACGACGAGCTCCGCGCCGTCGGCCGCGGCGGCGCGCGTGAGACGGTCCGCAGCCTCGAGGTTGCGGTCCATGTCGTTCGTCTGTTGGAGCTGTACGGCGGCAGCTCGCACCCCGGTCCTCCTCCCGACCCAGTCACACGTTGACTGACTAGTCAATCTGGAGTGTACTGCGCCTGATGACGACCCTGCCAGTACGGGGCGACGGCGTGCGCCGGCTGGACCTGCCGCTGCCGCCCGCGCGGATGCCGCTGCTGCGCGGCCTGCGGCCGCTGAAGCGGTGGCGCTACGTGGCCGTGTACGCGCCCGAGCTGATGCTGTGCGTGGGCAACGCGCACGTCGCGGGGGTGCCGCAGCGGTGGTGGGCGGTGGCGCTGCCGGACGGGCGGCTGTTCGAGGGGCGGCGCTCTCCTCCGATCTCGCTGACGCTCGGCTCCGGGCCTGCGATCGAGGTCGTCTCGTCGCACGGGGGGTCGTACATCTGGACGCGCAAGCAGGCGGGGGTTTTCGTGTCCGCGTCGGTGCGGGTGGGCGGGGCGAACTACAGCATCGAGGGGGACTACGGGTTCGTGGATGAGTCCGCCGGCTATCACGCTCGGCACACGGCTTGGCGGTGGTCCGCGGGCGTCGGCGTCGCTTCGGACGGGCGGCCCGTCGCCTGGAACCTGGTCTCCGGGGTGCACGACGCGCCGGTCGCGAGCGAGCGCACCGTGTGGGTGGACGGCGTGCCGCGCGAGGTGGAGCCCGTCGCCTTCGCCGCGGACCTGTCGGCGGTGGGCGACATGCGCTTCAGCGAGTGGTCGGCGCGCGAGGACCACACCAACCTGCTGGTGATGCGGAGCGACTACCGGCAGCCGTTCGGCTCGTTCTCCGGCTCCCTACCGGGTGGGCCGGAGCTCGAGTCTGGCTACGGTGTCATGGAGTGGCACGACGTGCGCTGGTAACAGCGATCACAGCCTGCCTGCTGCTCGCGGGCTGCGGCGGGGGAGACTCATCGGACGACGGCGGTGGCCAGTCAGGCCCCAAGCCGTTGCTCGGCGTGACGACCGGCGCGGTGACGGAGCCGGACGCGCCGCTCGCGGAGGAGGTCAAGGCAATGCGCGAGGCCGGCGTGACGACGCTGCGGGCGCCGTTCTACTGGACGACCGCGCAGCCGCAGGACAAGCCGCCCAGCTTCGCCGCGACCGACCCGCTCGTCGAGGCGGCCGCGCGGGAGCGGATCGAGCTGCTGCCGGTCGTGCTCGGGACGCCCTCGTGGGCGGCCTCGCACCCCGAGCTGGGCAACTCGCCGCCGGCCGGGACGAAGAACTACGCGGCGTTCCTGACCGACCTGATCGACCGCTACGGGCCTTCCGGGTCGTTCTGGAAGGAGCACCCCGACGTGCCCAAGCGGCCGATCCGCAGCTGGCAGATCTGGAACGAGCCCGACCACCTGCACTACTGGTCCGATCAGCCCTACGCCCGCGGGTACGTTGCGCTGGCGCGAGCCGCGCGCGCCGCGATCAAGCAGGCCGACCCGGGTGCGACGGTCGTGATGGCGGGGTTCGCCGACCGCTCCTGGGACTCGCTCGCCGCGGTCTACCGGGCGGGCGGCAAGGGCGTGTTCGACGTCGCCGCGATCCACCCCTACACGTACAAGGTGCGCGACGTGCTGCGAATCGTCGAGTACGCGCGGCGGGCGCTCGACCGCGCCGGGGACCCCGACCGGCCGCTGTGGCTGACCGAGGTGACCTGGTCTTCGGGCAAGCGCCCCGGCCACCAGGCGGCCCCGTTCGAGACGACCCCGCAGGACCAGGCCGCCCGGCTCTCGCAGGCGCTGCCGCTGCTGATCCGCGAGCGCAAGCGACTCGGGGTGGAGCGGATCTTCTGGGAGAACTGGCTCTCGAACGACAGCGACCACTCCAACCCGTTCAACTTCTCAGGGCTGCGGCGCCTGGCGCCCGACGGCACGGTGACCGAGAAGCCGGCGTTCGCGCAGTTCAAGCGGATTGCGCTGCGGCAATCAGGGCAGTGAGCTCCTCGCGGAGGCGGCTTGCCTCTGCGCGCATCGCGTGGTCGGTGACGCGCACGGTTCTCCAGCCGCTCGCCTGAGCCCGCCGGTCGCGCCGCCGGTCGCGCTCGAAGGCGGCCGTGGTCTGGTGGTGGGCGCGGCTGTCGAGCTCGACGATCAGCCGCCGCTCGGGCCAGACGCAGTCGACCTCGATCCAGTCGCCGCCCAGCTCGAGCCAGACGTTGGTGCGCGGCCGCGGCAGGCCGGCCCGCTCGACGAACGTGAGGAAGCGGCGCTCGAGCTCGCTCTTGGTGAGGGCGGGGCGGACGCCCTCTGCCAGCGCGGCCTTCACCGCCGCCAGTCCGGCACGCCGCCCATGGCGCTGAACCAGAGCATCGAGGGGAGTGCGGTCTGAGAGCCGCAGTGCCTCTGCGCGCTCGAGCGCTCGGTTGAGCTGGTGCGGCTGCAGGACCGCCGCGAGATCGAGCAGGGTCCTGGCCACGGTGGTGACCGGGATGCCGGCGTGGATGGTGCACTCGTCGGGAGCGATCGTCGTCTCGTGTACGCGGATGCCGTGGCGTCCTCTGCGCCTACCCCGCACGCTCACGTCCACGACGGTCCGCTCGGCTTCGAGGAGGCCCCACAGCACGGCGGCGGAGCGATGGCTGAGCACCGCGCCGGGCCCGCAGGCAAGCACGGCGGCCATCCACCAGCCGCGCTGCGAGATCAGTCGATGTCCGACCGCGTAGACGCCGCGGTGGATCACGTGCAGCCGCTTCGCCTCGACTCGCCGAGCGATCGCCCCGCGCCCGACTCCCACGCCGAGCAGCTGCCAGCGAGCCACCACACCATGCTGCGCCTGAGCGAGCGCAGCGATGCGCTCATCCCGTCCCTCCGCACATTCGACATCTATTTGATGCTCAATGTGCGGCGCGTCGGGCATGGGAGGAGCGTGGCCGACGATCTTCGTTACGTGTGTGGCACGGGCGTAACGTTTGGGCGACATGAAGGTTGCTCTTCTGGCGCTCGGGCTGCTCTGGGCGCAGCACGCGGAGGCGGCGTCCGGGACGGAGTTCACGGTGGCGGCCAGCGGCGATCTGCTCGTCCACGAGCCCGTGGCGGCCCGGGCGCTCGCCAACGGGGGCGGGCGGCGCTACGACTTCAGGCCGATGTTCCGCTCGATCCGCTCGCGCGTCGCGGGCGCGGACCTCGCCCTCTGCCACATGGAGACGCCGCTCGTCCCCGGTCCCGTCCAGGGCTACCCGAGCTTCCGCACGCCGCCCGGCCTGGCGGCCTCGGTGAAGGCGGTCGGCTGGGACGTCTGCAGCACCGCCTCGAACCACTCCCTCGACGCCGGCCAGTACGGCGTCGGCACGACGCTGCGCGCGCTGGACCGCGCCGGGCTGAGGCACGCCGGCACCGCGCGGTCGCCGGGCGAGGCGCGCCGCACGACGATCCTCGACGCCAAGGGCGTCAAGGTCGCATTCCTGTCCTTCACCGCCGTCTCGAACGGTCAGAGCGTCCCCCACCCCTGGAGCTTCAACTGGGCGACGCCGGGGAGCATCCTGCGAGCGGCGCGGCAGGCGCGCGCCCGCGGCGCCCAGGCCGTCGTCGTCAACCTCCACTGGGGCACCGAGTACAGCCACGCGATCTCACCCGCCCAGGCGGCGCTCGCCGAGCGGCTCACGCGCAGCCCGGCGATCACCGCGATCGTCGGCCAGCACGTGCACGTCGTGCAGCCGATCAGGCGCATCCACGGCAAGCCGGTCGTCTTCGGAGAGGGCAACCTGGTCTCGAATCAGACCAGCGCCTGCTGCCCGGCCGAGTCGCAGGACGGGCTGATCGCGCTGATCGACTTCGTGGAGCGCAACGGCCGCGTCAGGGCCAAGCGCGTCCGCTACGTCCCGACCTGGGTCCGCCACCCGGACTACCGGGTGCTGCCCGCCACGCGCGGGTCGCTCTCCTGGAGGCGCACGGTCGCGGCGGCCGGACGCGGTCCGGGGATCGGACCGGTGCGCAGATGACGCGCGCGCCGCCATGCTGGTCCTCGGCGGCGTGCTCGGCCTGATGGCGGTCGGCGGCGCGCTCCCGCTCCGGCGAACTATTAGGGTCCGGCGACGATGAAGATCCGCGCCGCCGTGCTCGAGCAGTTCGCCCAGCCGCTCGTCGTCCAGGACATCGAGCTCGACGACCCCGGCCCGGGCGAGGTGCTCGTCCGGCTCGCCGCCTGCGGCGTCTGCCACACCGACCTCTACACCGCCAGCGGCGCCGACCCCTCCGGCTACGCGCCGACCGTGCTCGGCCACGAGGGCGCCGGCGTCGTCGAGCAGGTCGGCGAGGGCGTGACGAGCGTCGCGCCGGGCGACCACGTCGTCACGCTCTTCTCGCCCCAGTGCCGCGAGTGCATCCACTGCCAGTCGCCCAAGACCAACCTCTGCCTGGCGATCCGCGAGCAGCAGAACCTCGGCTACCTGCCGGACGGCAGCACCCGCCTCAACCGCGACGGCGAGCGCGTGCGCCACTTCATGGGCACGAGCACGTTCGCCGAGGCGACCGTCATGCCGGAGATCGCGCTCGCGAAGGTGAACCCGGAGGCGCCGCTGGACGTCGTCTGCACGCTCGCCTGCGGAGCCACCACGGGCATCGGCGCCGCCCTCTACATCGCCAAGGTCGAGCCCGGCTCCACCTGCGTCGTCTTCGGCGCCGGGCTGGTCGGACTCGGCGCCGTCGCGGGCTGCCGCCTCGCGGGCGCGGAGCGGATCATCGTCTTCGACCTGGCCGAGGAGCGGCTCGAGCACGCCCGCGCCCAGGGAGCCACCGACACGCTCGTCGGCGGACTGGACTCAGTCGACCTCGTGCTCGAGATGACCGGCGGCTTCGGCGCCGACTACACCTTCGAGGCGACCGGCAACGTCGCCGTGATGCGCCAGGCCGTCGAGTCGGCCCGCATGGGCTGGGGCCTCTGCACGGTCGCCGGCGTCGCCGGCAAGGGCGAGCTGCTCGAGGTCATCCCGCGCTTCCTGATCACCGGCCGCCGCATCGCCGGCGCCAGCTTCGGCGGCGCCAAGGGACGCGACCGCGTCCCCGAGCTCGTCGACACCTATATGAAGGGCGACCTCGACCTGGAGTCGCTCGTGACCAACCGGGTCCGGCTCGATCAGGTCAACGACGCCTTCGAGGCGATGGAGCGCCAAGAGGGCATCCGCACCGTCATCACCTACTGAGACGCGCGCGGCCCGCTGGCGGCGCAGCTCCCCCACCAGCGCCTTCTGGTGCAGCGCCGCGATCAGGTCGTTCAGCGGCTCCGCGCCGGCGGCGATCAGCTCGACCGCGCTGTCGGTGTCGAGCTCGCCCGCGACCCGGTCCATCAGCACCTGGACCTCCTCCTTCACCAGCTCCTCGAGCGCGCGCTTGTAGCGCAGCGTGTCGTAGACGGTGAAGCCGATCCGCTCGTCGTACCCGCCGGCCCGGAAGCGGCTGATCGCCTCGACGATCTCCACGTCGCGCGGCCCGTAGCCGCGCGAGGCGGGCGTCACCACCTCGAGCTGCGCCAGCCGGTCGAGCACCTCCTGGGGCAGCCCGTAGCGGCGCCGCAGCTCGGCCGCCGACACGCGACTGCTGTCACCCGCCAGCGCCCGCTCCAGGATGCGGTCCTCCAGCTCGACCAGCGCCCGGGCGCGCTCGGGATCCTCGTCGAGCATCGACTTGATCACCGCCAGCGGCATGAAGCGCTCCTCCTGGAGCTGCTTGATCAGCTTGATCCGCTCGACGAACTCGGGCGGGTAGTAGGCCATGTTGCGCGACGTCTTGACCACCGCGTCGCCGTTGCCCAGCAGCCCCTCGCGCAGGTAGTGCTTGATCGTCCCGGCACTGACCCCGCTCGCCTCCGCGAGCTGCTTCATCTTCAGCATCAGGCCAGGAAGCTCCCCTGCGCGTCGCCCGCCGCCCCAGCCGCCGCTCCCGACTCGAGCAGCGACGCGACCTCCTCGTCCGAGTACCCCAGGCCCGCCAGCACGTCGCGGGTGTGCTCGCCCAGCGCCGGTCCCGGTCCCGCCGGCGCGCCCGGCGTCCGCGACAGCTTGACCGGCACGCCCAGCAGGCTCACGCCGTCGGTGCCGGGCTGTTCGACCTGCACGACCATCTCGCGCGCCCGCACGAGCTCCGAGTCGAGCGCCTCGTCGAGCCCGAGCACCGGCTCCAGACAGCAGTCGTGCTGCGACGCGAACTCCTGCCACTCGGCGCGCGTGCGCTCGGCGAACACCCGCTCGACCTCGGCATGCGCCTCCGAGCCGGGCCGCTCGAACTGCTTCTCGATCAGGTCCTCGCGGCCGACCCCGCGGCACCACGCCTGCCAGAACTTCGGCTCGAGCGCGCCGAGCGTCACCCAGCCGTCGCTGCAGGCATAGGGCCGGTAGCAGATCAGCGAGCCGGCCAGCTCGAGGCCGCCGCGCTGCGGCGCGCGCGCCTCGGCGAGGTAGCGCGCCGCCACCAGCGCGAGCCAGGACAGCGACCCGTCGAACATCGACACGTCCACGAGCTGGCCCTCGCCGCTGCGCTCGCGCTCGCGCAGCGCCGCCAGGATCCCGAACGCGGCCATCAGCGCGCCGCCGCCCAGGTCGGCGATCTGGCCGGCGGCCTGGACGGGCGGGCCGCCCTCGTCGCCGGACAGCCCCAGCAGCCCGTTGAGCCCGAGGTAGTTCATGTCGTGGCCCGAGCGCTCCGTGTACGGGCCGTCCTGGCCGTAGCCGGTGATCGCGCAGTAGACGAGCGCGGGGTTCTCCTCGCGCAGTCGCTCGTAGCCGACCCCGAGCCGCTCCATCACCCCCGGCCGAAACGACTCCAGCAGCACGTCGTGCTCGCGCACCAGCCGCAGCAGCACCTCGCGTCCGGCGTCGGACTTCAGGTCGAGCCGGATCGAGCGCTTGCCGCGGTTCAGGGCGAGGAACAGCGCGGACTTGGCCGAGTCGTCGGCGCCCTCGTGGTAGGGCGGCGACCAGCGGATGTAGTCGCCCATCCCCGTGTCCTCGACCTTGAGCACGTCGGCGCCGAAGTCGGCGAGCAGCAGCGAGCAGAAGCCGCCCGGCAGCAGCCGCGACAGGTCGAGCACCTTCACCTCGGACAGAGCACTCACGACGCGGCACCCCCGTCGGTTGCCCGGCCACTCACGCCGTCACCCGCCGCGGCGTGCCGAGCAGCTCGCGGGCCTCCTCGACGGTCGCCACGCGGCGCCCGACGTCCTCGACCATGCGCCGCGCCCGCGCGATCAGGTCCCCGTTGGAGCGCGCCATCTCGCCGTCGGGCAGGTAGAAGTTGTCCTCCAGGCCGACCCGCACGTTGCCGCCGAGCGCGGCCGCGGCGGCCACCAGCCGCCACTGGTCGCGGCTGATCCCGATCACGCCCCAGTTGTTGCGGCTCTCGGCGCCGCCCGGCACCTGGTCGGCCATGTGGGCGAGGTTGCGCGGCGTCGGCCTGATGCCGCCGTTGACGCCCATCACCATGTCGATCTGGAGCGGCTCGGACAGCAGCCCCATGTCGATCAGCGGGTCGAGGTTGGCCACGTGGCCGGAGTCGAAGCACTCGTGCTCGGGCCGGATGCCGATCTCGTTCATCGCCTCGAGGAAGGCGATGATCGTGTCGAACGAGTTCTCGAAGACGGCCTTGAAGACGAAGTCCTTGCGCCGCGCCGAGTACTTCGCGTAGTTCATCGAGCCCATGTTCAGCGCGGCTACGTCGGGGCGCAGCTCGCGCAGGTACTCGATGCGCTTCTCGATCGGGACGCCGATCGCGCCGGTCGAGTAGTTGATGATCACGTCGTCGACCGCGCCCTTGATCGCCTCGGTGATCGCGCGGAAGTCCTCGACCTCGAAGGAGGGCACGCCCTCCGGAGTGCGGGCGTGGATGTGGATCATCGTCGCGCCCTCGTCGACCGCGCGCTTGGCCTCGGCCGCGTACTCCTCCGGCGTGTACGGGATCGCGGGGCATTGCTCGCGCCCTGCCACCGCGCCCGAGATCGAGCAGACGACGATGGCCGGGTCCTCGAACCGGCTCATGTGGGCCTCCCTGGCGTCTGGTGCGGAACCGGAGCGGCTAGCGCCGCTTGAAGTACCACTGGAACATCAAGTCGATCCCGGTCATCGAGTAGCCGTCCGCCGAGCGCGGGTCGCCCTTGCGGGTGTACGGCCAGTAGCCGACGGCCATCGGTATGCCCGGGTTGAACGCGCCCACGTCGTTGCGGATCTGGAGCGGCACCGTGCCCGGCCCGACCGCCGTCAGGGCGACGCCGTCCGACGAGTGGATGCGGAAGCGCAGCCGCTTGTCGCGCACGTCGAAGACCTTGACGTCGACCTTCTTCTTCGTGATCCCGTTGGCGCGCGGGCGGAACGGCTTGCCGATGAAGCGCGCGGTGCAGCAGGTGTAGGTGCCGGGCAGGTCGCGGCCGCTGAAGGTGTCGACCCGGCTGGACCCGGTCAGGATCGTCAGGCGCAGCTTGGCCGGACGCGGACCCGACCTGACCTTGATCGCCGTGATCCGCCCGGTGCCCGGTGCGATGAACGTCGGCCGGTTCGAGTAGAGGTAGCCGGCGTGGCGGTAGGTGCACGAGCCCTGCCCGGTCGCCGCCAGCTGCACGCCGCCGAGCGGCCCGGCGATCAGCGCCGACTCGCAGCCGTAGGTCGCGTTCGGGGCCCCGCGCATCAGGCTGCCGTACCAGCGCGCCGAGGCCGGCGGTGCGGCCACGGCCGCGAGCGCGCACGCGAGGACCAGCGTCCCTGCCGACCGACGAGTCACCGCACCAGCGTAGGCGCGCTTCGCTCACGGCGCCAGCCGCTCCACCGGGGGCGGCTGCCAGGTCCCGTCCAGCGCGCTCTTGCGCGGCCAGTAGAGGCGCAGGTTGAGCCGGAACATTCCCTGCGCCGGCGCCGGGAGCCAGTTCACGCCCTGCTCGGCCGGCTTGTCGTGCGAAACCACCACGACGATCGACCCGTCGCTGCGCCGCCGCAGCGGGGGGTGGAAGTTGCCGAGCGCGTAGCGATTCGCCGAGTTCGGGACGAGGAACGCGTCCGCGTCGTAGAGCGTCAGCGACCAGAACGCGCGCGCAGGGGGCGGCTTGTCGAAGACGAGCCGGTAGCTGTTGGCGCCGTCCAGCAGCCTGCCCTCCGAGTCCGCGAGCGCCGTCGGGTAGATCGACTCCTCCGGGGTGTTGGCCCCCAGCCCGAGGATCGCCACGAGCGCGCGCAGCTCGTAGTCGGTCCCATAGCGTCCGACGGCGGGGTCGAGCACGAGCCAGCCGCCGTTGGCGAGCGCCTCCCCGGCGACCCGCGTGCGCGAGCGCGCCGGCAGCGTCGCGGCCTCGTCCTCGACGGCCGCCTTGAGCGCGCTCAGCGCGTCGGCGGACAGGCCCGCCTTCGACGGGTCCAGGCCGGGACCGACGCCGATCGCGCGCAGGCGGCTCAGCGCCCGCCTGTCGCGCTTGGGCGGGGGGTTCTGGGCGAGCGCGCGGTCGAGCTTGCGCAGCAGCGCCAGGCCGTCGGTCGGCAGCGGCGCCTTGGTCGGCTTGCCGGGACGGTGCGAGCTCAGCCGTGGGGACGGCGACAGGGCGTACTGCGTCTGCTTGCGGTGCGCGCGGCGCAGGTCGCCGGGCGTGCCGGTCGACAGCGTGCGGCCGATCACCCAGACGCGCCGGTACGGCGAGCGGATCACCCTCATGCCGCGCGGCGCCTTCTTGCGGGCCTTCGTCCACGCGATCGCGAAGCGCCCGGCGTGCGTGCCGGTGACCCGCGTGCCGACGTAGCCGAGCACGTTCGTGTACGGGTCGACGAACTCGAAGTCGAAGTAGCGCGAGCCCATGTCGGGGTGGCTGAGGACGATCGGCCCCTTGGCGAGGTCCAGGTGGGCGATCGAGTAGAGCGTGTCCACGTTCGGCGCGACGACCGTGCGGTCGCGCGGCGTCGCGAACTTCCTCGCGTGGCTGAACGTGTTGACCGGCGCGTTGCCCCGCCCGTCGGGGGCGCGCACGCTGGTCATCTCGGTCCGGACGCGCAGGATCTCGAGCAGCGGGATGCCGTAGCGGTATGCCTCGCGGCCCAGCTCCGCCGCCCGCTCGGGGCTGACCTGCGCCTGGGCGCTCGCCGGCGCCGCGACGGCCACCAGGGCGGCGCCCAGCGCCAGGATCGTCCGTGGGCTCACCTGCGCAGCGCCTTGAGCACTTCCTTGGCCGCGCGCTCGCCGGAGCGCACCGCCCCGTCCATGTAGCCGTTCCAGTAGTCGGCCGTCTCGGTGCCCGCCCAGTGGACGTGCTTGTACGGCTTGTTCAGGGCGGGCCCGTAGCGGTGCAGGACGTTGCGCAGCGTGTGTCCCACCGGGCAGCCGCGCGTCCACGCCTCCTGGGTCCAGTCGAGCTCGAACGCGTTCTTCGGGGTGGCCGCCTCGGGGCCGTAGTAGGTGACGAAGTTGTCGAGCACCGCCTTGCGGCGAGCGGCACGGCCGAGCTTGCGGAACGAGCGCGCCTCCTTGCCGCCGACGAACCCGAACAGGATGCCCGGGCTCCCGCCGGGCGGCGTGTTGTCGAACGTCGTGTTCGCCGGGCCCTGCTCGGAGACGGCCTGGCCGCTGTAGCCGTCCTCGCGCCACCAGGGCGTGTCGTACACCGCCTCCCACTTGATGAGGTTGCCGGGCGGGGTGCCCTTGAGCAGCTTGTGCTTCACGGCCGGCAGGCCGGGCTCGAAGTGGATGCCGAGCACCAGCTTGGGCGGGACCGCCACGATCACCTCGCGCGCCTCGACCACCATCCGGTCGGAGGTCACCACGACGCGGCCGTGGTGCTGCGCGATGCGGCGCACCGGCGAGCCCAACACGACCTGCGAGCCGAGCTTCTTCGCCACCAGGATCGGGATGCGCTGCGAGCCGCCTACGAAGCGGCTGTCCTGCGCGCCGCCCGGCGTCGAGATCAGGCGCGTGAAGTCGCCCTTGTTCTTCTCGTTGCCGGCGGAGGCCGTGTACCAGAGCGCGTACAGGAGCGTCAGCTCATCGGACTCCGCGCCCCAGAGCGCCTCGGCCGCGATGTCGAACAGGCGCCGCGCGCCGGGCGCGGTGATGTTCTGATCGCGCCACGCGCCCAGCGAGAGCTTGTCCCACTCCGCGGCCTTGGGCGCCTTCCAGGGTGCGTCGACCGGCACCTCCTCCGACATCGGGTTGAGCTTGGTGATCGAGGTGAGGATCGCCTCCTGGAAGTCAGGGTCGGGCGAGAGCCCCGGCGTGGCCGGATAGCGCGAGCGGGCCCCGTTCAGGACGAGCACGTTGTCGCCCTCGTTGTACGTCTTGAAGGTCCCGACGCCCACGGACTTCGCGAGCGCGAGCACGCGATCCTGGGTCGGCCCGACGTACTGCCCGCCGATCTCGGCGATCACGCCCTTCTGCACCTTGTGGTTGAGCGTGCGCCCGCCGACGCGGTCGCGCGCCTCGAGCACGCAGACCTCCTTGCCGGCTGCGGCGAGCCTGCGCGCAGCGGTCAGCCCGGCGAAGCCGGCGCCGACGATCGCCACGTCCACCTTGCGGTGCTTCTTGCGCTTCTTCGCCGCAGCCGTGGTCGGCAGCAGTGCGCCGGCGCCCCCTGCCGCGGCGCCCGCGAGCAGGCCGCGGCGGGTCGTGTTCAGACGGGCATCACGCCATGTTTCTTCCAAGGTCTCTCCACTCTCTTGGTCGCCGCCATCTCCAGCGCCCTGATCACGGTCGGGCGAGTCTCGCGCGGGTCGATGATGTCGTCGATCAGCGCGTTGCCAGCCGCAATGTAGGGATCGATGGTCTTGCGAATTCCCTCGATCATCTGCGCGCGCGCGGCGTCGGGGTCGTCGGCAGCCTCGATCTGCTTGCGGAAGATGATGTTCACCGCGCCCTCCGGGCCCATCACGGAGATCTCCGCCGACGGCCAGGCGACGATCAGGTCGGGCTCGTAGGCCTTGCCGCACATGACGTAGTAACCCGCGCCGTAGGCCTTTCGGACCACGACCGTCACCTTCGGCACGGTCGCGCGCGACACCGCGTAGAGCATCTTCGCCCCGTGCCTGATGATCCCGGCCCGCTCGACCTTCGTGCCGACCATGAAGCCGGGCACGTCCATCAGGAACAGCAGCGGGATGCCGTAGGCGTCGCACAGGTTGATGAACCGCGCCGCCTTGTCGGACGAGTCGTTCTCGAGGATCCCGCCCAGGTGCTTGGGCTGGTTGGCGACGATCCCGACCGGCCGCCCGCCCATGCGCGCCAGCGCCGTGATGATCGTGCGCGCGAAGCGCGGCTTGACGTCGAACCACTCGCCGTCGTCGACGATGCGGCGGATCACGTCGTACATGTCGTACGGGTGGCGCGGCGAGTCGGGCAGGATCTCGAGCAGGTCCTCGTCGGCACGGTCGACCGGGTCCGAGGACTCGCGCATGGGCGGCGGCTGCTCGCAGTTGGCACCGAAGAAGGACAGGTAGCGCCTGATCGCGTCGATGCACTCCTCGTCGGAGTCGACCTCGAGGTCGCCGACTCCGGACACGCGTGTGTGGATGCGCGAGCCGCCCAGCTCCTCCTGCGTCACGTCCTCGCCGGTCACGGCCTTGGTGAGGTGCGGACCGGCGAGGGCCATCGAGCCGCGGCCCTTGACCATCGGCACGAAGTCGGCCAGCCCGGGGATGTACGCGGTGCCGGCGGCGCACGGGCCCATCAGGGCCGCGACCTGCGGGATCACGCCGCTCGCGACGACCTCCTCGCGGAACAGGTGGCCGGAGCCCGCGAACAGCGAGCCGGAGGCCTCCTGGATGCGCGCGCCCGCCGAGTCGAGCAGCCAGACCATCGGGATGCGCTTGCCGAGCGCCATCTCGCGCAGGCGCGAGACCTTCATCTCGCCGGTCATGCCCATCGAGCCGGCCATCACGGTGAAGTCGTACGCGGCGACCGCGACCAGGCGGCCGTCGATCTTGCCGTAGCCGGTGATGACGCCGTCGGCCGGCGCCTCCTTGCCCTCCATGGCGCGCTGGGAGAAGTGCGGGCGGCCGTGGACGCCGAGCTCGACGAAGGTGCCCTCGTCGATCAGCAGCGCCAGCCGCTCGCGCGCGGTCAGCTTGTCCTGCCCGTGCTGGCGCGCGATCCGCTCCTCGCCCCCGCCGAGGCGTGCGTGCGCGCGCCGCTCGTGCAGGTCGTCGACGAGCGAACGCAGCGAGGGTCTCGCTACGAGGCTGTCGGCGGCTGCGCGATCGGTGGTGGCCATGGGAAGTAGGAAGCGCTACTGCCTACTCTGCCGCATCGACGGCGATGCGGTCAAGGATCGGGTCGAGCACCCGCATGGCGGTCTCGGCGGCGTCGGCGAGCTCGTCGGGATCCCCGGGCGCCTCGAAGGCCGTGACCTCGAGGCCGACCAGCTCCGAGTCCTCCGCGACCGCCTCCATCAGGTCGTAGAGCTTGTCGGAGGACAGTCCCCCCGGCGCCGGGACGGCCGCCGGGAACTCCTCGGGGTCGAGCACGTCGAGGTCGAGGTGGATGAACACCGGTGCCCCGTCGAGCGAGTTCTTGACGGCCACCAGGGTCTCGACCACGCTCGCGCCGATCACGGTGGCCTGGCTGCGCTCGAGCAGCTCGCGCTCGCCGGCGTCGAGGTCGCGCACGCCCGCGAGCACGAGCCTCTCGGCCTCGATCGTGTCGCCCAGGCCCACGTCCCACTCGCCGCAGGCCCCGGCCAGGCACATCCCGCCCAGATAGCCGCTGCCGCTCGTGTCGGGGGTGTTGTAGTCGCCGTGCGCGTCGAGCCACAGCACCCGCGCATCGGGGCGATGGCGCAGCGCGGCCGGCAGCGTGGTGACGGCGATCGAGCAGTCGGCCGCCGCCAGCACCGGCACGCGGCCGCCGGACAGCGCGTCGTCGATCTGGCCGCCCGCCTCGAGCAGGCAGCCGCGCGACTCGCGCAGGTCCTCCTCGTAGCCGGTCTCGCGCGGCTCGACGGGAGTGCCGATCGTGCGCGGCTCGACCCCGAGGCGCTTGCCGATCAGCGGCGCGAGCGTCTGGGCGCCGACCACGCCCCCGGGCGTGCGGTCGGCCGTGCGGCAGCAGAGCGCAATCAGTGAGACGCTCATCGGCCCGTCCAGTTCGGCTCGCGCTTCTCGAAGAACGCCTTCACGCCCTCCTGGATGTCCTCGGTGGTGAACGAGAGCGACAGCTGCGCGCGCAGGTAGTCGAGCGCGTCCTCGAACGGCATGTCGAGCTGCCGGTAGATCGCGTCCTTGCCGAGCTTCATCGCCACCGGCGACTTGGCGGCCAGCTTGGTCGCCCAGTCGTCGACCGCGGCCTCGAACTCGCCCTCCGGCACGACCTTGTTGACGATGCCGATCGCCTGCGCCTCCTCGGCCGAGACACGCTCGCCGAGCAGCAGCAGCTCGTTCGTCTTCTTGCGGGGGACGTTGCGGTAGATCAGCGCCATGATCATGAACGGAAAGACGCCGACGTTGATCTCCGGGGTCCCGAACGTCGCGGTCTGCTTGGCGACGATCAGGTCGCAGCAGAGCGCCACGCCGAGCGAGCCGGCGAGCACGTGGCCGTTGGCGGCGCAGAGCGTCGGCTTGCCCAGGGTGAGGATGGTGCGGAACAGGCGCGGGAAGCGCTCGGTGCCGAAGTGCTTGTGCACGAGCGGCACGTCCGCCGCGAACTGGTCGAGCGACGCGCCCGCGGAGAAGACCTTCTCGTGCGACGAGGTCAGCACGACGCAGCGCACCCGCTCGTCGTCGCGCGCCGACTCGAACGCGGAGGTCAGCTCGCTCAGCAGCTCGTTCGTGAGCGCGTTGCGGTTGTCCGGCGTGTTGAGCGTGACGGTCGCAACGCCGTCAGCGCGCACGTCGTAGAGAATCGTCTGAAAGGACACGCGGCGATTTCTACTACGGAGGACTGCGCGGCCATGTTCAGGACGATCGTCGTCGGCACCAATTGGTCGGACACCGCCGACGTCGCCTTCGCGAAGGCGGTCGAGCTGGCGCGCCTGGGCGGGGCCCGTCTTCACGTCGTGAGCGCCACCGGCGCCGGACCCGCGCCGGTGTCGGTGTCCGGGGGCGGCCCCTACTCCGAGCGGCCCGACTTCCAGGTCGACCGCGCGCTCGACGACGCGCTGGCGCGGCTCGGCGCGACCGGCGAGGTCGACGTGCAGCAGCACGTGGTCGAGCGCCGACCCGGCCGAGGCGATCCTGGCCGTGGCGCGCGAGGCCGGCGCCGACCTGATCGTGGTCGGCAACAAGGGCATGCACCGGCGCGTGCTGTCGAGCATCCCCAACTCGGTCTCGCACAACGCAAGCTGTGACGTGCTCATAGTCCAGACGACTTAGGGGGCATCCAGGCGGCGTCCATGTCGACGCGCTCGCCAGCGAACCGCACGCCCTCGGCCTCGAGCAGTCGGCGCTGGCGCTCGCCCTTCGCGAGCGAGCCGTCGGCGCGCACGATGCGCTGCCAGGGGACGTCCGGGTCCTCGCAGGCCGCGAGCACGGCACCCGCGTAGCGTGGCGACGTGGGGCTCAGGTCGGCGTAGGTGGTCACTCGGCCGGGCGCGATCGAGCGCACGCGCTCGAGCAGCTCGCGTGCGCGCGGGGAGCTCGTGTCGATCGGCCTGCGCACTGACCGGGTAAGTGTCGCGGTTCCCGGGTAGCCGAGGTGCATGCCTCGTCGCCTCGCCATCCTGCTCGCCTTCGCGCTGCTCGCGCTCCCCACCGCCGCGGTCGCCCAGCCCGCGCCCGGCGGCCCGGGCGCCAAGGCCGTCTGGACGGAGGCGGACAAGGACGGGTTCGGCACCTCGCACACGCTCGCGAGCAAGGTCTGGCACACGCTCGACGACGGGCGTCTGACCGAGGTCTACTACCCCAACCTCGGCACCCCGGCGGTGCGCGACCTGCAGCTCGCCGTGTCCGACGGGCAGACCGTGGAGCGCGAGTCGAGCGCCACCCGCCAGCGCATCGAGCTGCTGGATCCCAAGAGCCTCGCCTACCGCCAGGTCAACACGGACCGCGACGGGCTCTACCGCATCACCAAGACCTACACGACCGATCCGGCGCGCAGCACGGTCCTGATCCGGGTGCGCTTCGAGAACCTGTCCGGGCACCCCCTGCGCGTCTTCGTGGTGCACGACCCGGCGCTCTCCAACGACGGCAACGACGACTCGGCCGCCACCCGCGACGGCGCGCTCGTGGCGTGGGACGCCCAGGCGGCCGCTGCGCTCGACTCCTCGAAGGGGCTGCGCCACCCCTCCAGCGGCTTTCTCGGCACGCCGTCCGCCGAGATCGGCCAGTCCTACGACAGCGCCGGGCCCGGCAACGTCGTGCAGACCGCGCGGCTGCCGCTGGACGGCCGCCGGCGGCACGAGCTGACGCTGGCCCTCGGCTTCGGGCGCGACGCCGCCGAGGCGCTCGCGACCGCGCGCGCTTCGCTGAAGCGCGGCTTCGCCGACGCGTCCAGCACCTACGACCGCGGCTGGCACCGCTGGCTTCACTCGCTGCGCGACCGCCCCGACAGCGCGGCGCGGCTGGGGCCCGCCTACCCGGTCTCGCTGCTCGTGCTCGCGGCGAGCGAGGACAAGACGTTCCGCGGCGCCGGGGTCGCGTCGCCGAGCATGCCCTGGGCCTGGGGGCAGCTGACGATCGACGACCCGTCCGACGCCTACCACCTGGTCTGGTCGCGCGACCTGTACGAGGTCGGCACGACGCTGCTCGCCGCCGGCGACCGCGCCGGCGCGGAACGCGCGCTCTCCTTCCTGTTCGACCGCCAGCAGAAGCCGGACGGCTCGTTCCCTCAGAACAGCCTCGTGGACGGCACCCAGCGCTGGGAGAACCTCCAGCTCGACGAGGTCGCCTTCCCGCTGGTGCTCGCCTGGCAGCTGCGCCGCTTCGACGCAGCCACCTACGCGCAGCACGTCAAGCCCGCCGCCGACTTCATCGTCGCCAACGGGCCGCTGACGCCGCAGGAGCGCTGGGAGAACCAGGAGGGCTACTCGCCCGCCACGATCGCGGCCGAGATCGCGGGCCTCGTGACGGCCGCCGACATCGCGCGCCGCAACGGCGACACGGCGTCGGCGACCAGCTGGCTCGCCACCGCCGACGACTGGCAGTCGAAGGTCGAGGCCTGGACGGCCACGAGCAACGGCCCCTACTCCCCGCGGCCCTACTACCTGCGGCTCACCAAGGACGGCAATCCGCAGGCCGGCACGACCTACTCGATCGGCGACGGCGGCCCCTCCGCGGCCGACCAGCGGTCGGTCGTGGACCCGAGCTACCTCGAGCTGGTGCGCCTCGGCGTCAAGCGCTTCGACGACCCGACGATCCTGAACACGGTCAAGGTGGTCGACCGCCAGCTCGGCGTCGACACGCCCAACGGCCGCTTCTGGCACCGCTTCAGCTTCGACGGCTACGGCGAGGGTCGCGACGGCAGCCCCTGGGACATCAGCGATCCCGACACGTTCAAGACGATCGGGCGCGTCTGGCCGATCTTCGCGGGCGAGCGGGGCGAGTACGAGCTGCTGGCCGGTCGCTCCGCCAAGCGCCAGCTGGCCGCGATGGCCAAGTCGGCCAACGAGGGCTGGATGATCCCCGAGCAGGTCTGGGACGACAACCCGCCGTCGGGCCGAGCCGGGCTTCGCGCGCGGCGAGGGCACGTTCTCCGCCACGCCGCTCGCCTGGTCGCACGCACAGCTCGTGCGGCTGGCGCTGTCGATCGACGCGGGCAGGCCCGTGGAGCAGCCCGAGATCGTGGCGCGCCGCTACGTCTCGCGCTGACAGGGCCCGGACAGGCCGAGCGCCTCCATCAGGTAGAGCCAGACCTCGCTGCGCGTGGGGAATGCCGGAACCGCGTGCGCGAGCATCTCGAGCGGGACCTTGCCCACCACCGCGATCGTCGCGGCCTGGAGCCACTCCGATACCTCGGGGCCGGTGAAGGTCGCGCCGACCAGCAGGCCGGCGTCCTCGTCCACCACCAGCCGCGAGGTGCCGCGCGTGTCGTCGCGCCCGTAGAAGCTCGCGCCGGCGCTCGCCTGCGTCGAGACGTCGACGGCCTTCGCGTCGATCCCGGCCTGCTGGGCCGCCGCGAGCGTGTAGCCGACGGCCGCGACCTGCGGGTCCGTGAAGGTCACGCGCGGTGCGCGCTCCCCGTCGAGGATCAGGCACGGCCCGCCGGGGCCGAGGATCGCTGTCGGCCGCGATGCGCGCCTGGTACTTGCCCATGTGCGTGAGCAGCGCGCGCCCGTTGACGTCGCCGATCGCGTAGAGCCAGTCCGACCCGGAGGCGCGCATCCAGTCGTCCACCTCGATCGGCTTGCCGGGCTCGAGCCCGATCGTCTCGACCCCGAGCTCGGTCGTGTTGGGCCGGCGCCCGATCGCCACCAGCAGCTCGTCGCCGGGCACGGACTCGCCCGAGTCGAGCTCGACGACGACCTCGCCGTCCTCGGAGCGCACGGCGGTCGCCTTGCCGCCCTTGCGGACGTCCACGCCGTGCTCGCGCAGGGCCTCCTCGACGTCGTCGCCGGCGAACGGCTCCTCCCTGCCGAGCAGGCGGTCGCCGGCCTCGATCAGGGTGATCTGCGAGCCGAGGCTGCGCCAGGCCTGCGCCATCTCCACGCCGACGACCCCGCCGCCCAGGATCGTGAGGCGCTCGGGCACCTGCTTGGCGGTGGTCGCCTCGCGGTTCGTCCAGGGCTTGGCCTCGCGCAGGCCGTCGATCGGCGGCATGAGCGGCCCGCTGCCGGTGGCGACCACGACGGCGCGGCGTGGCGACCAGCGTCTCGTCGCCCACGACGACGCGCCGCTCGCCGTCGAGCCGGCCGGCCCCGCGCACGATCGTCACGCCGCGGCCGGTGAGCCAGGGCTCCATGTGCTTGTCGTCGAGGTTGTGGATGATCTCGTCGCGGCGCTCCAGCACGGCCGCCGCGTCGAGCTCGCCGGTGACGGCCTCGGCCACGCCAGGGATGCGCCGCACCTCCGCGAGCAGCTCACCCGGCCGCAGCAGCGCCTTCGACGGCATGCAGGCGTAGAACGAGCACTCGCCGCCGATCAGGTGCGGCTCGACGATCGCCACGCTGCACCCGGACTCCCCCAGCCGCCCGGCGCAGACCTCGCCGGCGGGCCCGGCCCCCAGGATCACGACGTCGAATTCGCGCTCGCTCATGCCGGGCACGCTACCCCACGCCTCCAGAGCGGAAAGTAGGAAGTGCCACTGTTTACTTTCCCGGAGGCCTGGTGTAGCTTCGCCGCATGGCCACCGCCGACGCCGTGCTCAAGCCCGACCACGCCACCCGCCGCAAGCACTTCATCTTCACCGAGGAGCACGACCAGCTGCGCGAGTCGATCCGCGCGTTCGTGACCAAGGAGCTCGCGCCCCACTCGGAGGAGTGGGAGGAGACGACCTTCCCGGACACCGTCTTCCGCCGCATGGGCGAGCTCGGCTTCCTCGGCCTGTCCTATCCCCGAGCAGTACGGCGGCCAGGGCGGCGACTACTACTGCAACCTCGTGCTCGCCGAGGAGATGACGCGCTGCAACTCGGGCGGGCTCGCGATGGGCGTGGCGGTCCACACCGACATGGCCACGCCGCCGGTGTTCCTGTTCGGCTCCGAGGAGCAGAAGCAGGAGTACCTCGTGCCGGCGATCCGCGGCGAGAAGATCTCCTGCCTCGGCATCACGGAGCCCGACGCCGGCTCGGACGTCGCCGGGATCAAGACGCGTGCGGTGCGCGACGGGGACGAGTGGGTCATCAACGGCTCGAAGACCTACATCACGAACGGCCACCGGGCCGACTTCATCGTGCTGGTGACCAAGACCGACTCGGACGCCGGCTACGACGGCTTCAGCCTGTTCCTGGTCGACATGGACTCGCCCGGCGTGATCCGCGAGAAGCGGCTCGAGAAGCTCGGGATGCACTCGTCGGACACGGCGCTGCTGGCGTTCCAGGACGTGCGCGTGCCGGCCGACGCCCTGCTGGGCCAGGAGGGCAAGGGCTTCTACCACATCATGTGGGAGCTCCAGGGCGAGCGGCTGATCGGCGCGGCGGGCTGCGTCGCGGGGGCGCAGCGGGCGTTCGACCGCACGCTCCAGTACGCCACGGACCGCACCGCCTTCGGGCGCCCGATCGGCAAGTTCCAGGCGATCCGGCACAAGTTCGCCGACATGGCGACCAAGATCGAGGCGGGCCGCCAGATGGTCTACACGACCGCCTGGCGCTTCCAGAACGGCGAGTACCCCGTGCGGGAGATCTCGATGGCCAAGCTCTACACGGCCCGGATGGGCTGCGAGGTCATGGACGAGTGCCTGCAGATCCACGGCGGGGCCGGCTACATGAAGGAGTACGGCATCGAGCGCGCCTGGCGCGACATGCGCCTCAACCGGATCGGCGCGGGCACCGACGAGGTGATGCTCGACGTGATCGGGCGGTCGTACGGGCTGTAGGCGCTAGGCGCCCGCCGGGCTGGGCCCGTCGTCGCGGCGCATCTCGTCGAGCATCCTGAGCAGGCCCTCGCGCTGCGCGCGCATCTCGTCGCGCAGGTCGCGGTCGCGATCGCGCCCCTCGCGGAGCTCGAGGATCATCTCGCGGGTGACGCGCTTGTCGTTCTCCATGGCGGCGTCGATGGCGTCGAAGCGGCGCTTCTGCTCAACGAGGAACTCCGCGTGACGCTCCCTCCGCTCCGCCTGGTCGTCCTCGAACTCCCGGACCCAGTCCTCGTGGCGCCGGTCGCTCTGCCGTCGCGTCTCCTCGAACTCCCGCTGCCAACGACTCCACACGCCTGCGATTGTGCCAGCCGCCCCTGCACGAAACGAGGCACTTTTGCGACAACTGCGCATCGAGATCGACCGCTCGCGTCCCCGTCCACGAGGGCGCGGCCGCCGGCCACAATCGCTGGCATCCCGAGATCGAGCCGGTCGCCTCGGCGGAGGCCGGCGACGAGGTCACCTTCGAGCTGCGCGACTCGCGCGACCGCCAGATCGGTCGGGACTCCGACCACGAGGACCTGCTCGGCACGCCCGCGCTCGCCCATCCGCTGACGGGCCCGCTGGAGATCGCCGGGGCGCAGCCGGGCGACGTGCTGGAGCTCGAGGTCCTCGCCTACGAGACCGACGACTTCGCCTGGACGGCGATCTGGCCGGGCTCGGGCTTCCTCGGCGACCTGTTCGAGCGCCCCTACCTCGCCCGCTGGGAGCTGGACGGCTCCCACGCCCGGTCCGAGCAGGTCCCTGGCGTCGCCGTGGCCGCCTCGATCCACGCCGGCACGATCGGCGTCGCGCCCTCCTGGGAGCTGTTCGAGCGCGCCCGGGCGCGCGAGGCGGCGGCGGGGGCGCCCAACCCGCCCGACCCGGAGCTCGCCTGGCCGCCGCTGGCCGCCGACGGCCTGCGCACCTACCCGCCGCGCGAGAACGGCGGCAACGTCGACATCCGCGACCTCGGCCCCGGCGCGCGGCTGTGGCTGCCCGTCCACGTGCCGGGCGCGCGGCTGTCCGTCGGCGACCTGCACTTCGCCCAGGGCGACGGCGAGGTCTGCATCTCGGCCATCGAGACCGGCGGCTCGGCGACCTTCAGGCTCGGCCTGCGCCGCGACGGCTGGCGCCCGGTCTACCCCGCCTACGAGGCGCCGCCGCGCCCGCCGCGCGCCATGTTCGCGACGACCGGCATCCCGCTCGACGACGCCGGCGAGCAGGGCCTGCTCGACCTCAACCTCGCCACCCGGCGCGCCCTGATCGAGCTGCTCGGCTGGCTGACCGCGGAGCGCGGACTCGAGCGCGAGGCCGCCTACGTGCTGATGAGCGTGGCGGCGGAGCTGCGCGTCTCGGAGCTGGTCGACGCCCCCAACGCGCTCGTCTCGGCCGCGCTCCCACTGGACCTATTCGAGGATGGAAACCGGGGGCTCGCGCCCCCGGACCCCCGCTGACTCATGGCCGGTCGGCGTGAGCAACTGGACGGTACGCTAGCGTTTCTGAACGTGCAAGACCGGCCCTTCCCCCTGTCCGAGGTCGACGGCGGCCAGCTCCCCTCCGGACGACACTCGCTCACGCGCGACGCGGTGCTCACGTCGCAGCGCGGGCGACTGCTCGACGCCATGGCCCAGTCGGTCGCCGAGCACAGCTACGGCGCCACCACGATCGCGCACGTCGTCTCGCACGCGGGCGTCTCGCGCAAGACCTTCTACGAGCACTTCCGCGACAAGGAGCACTGCTTCCTGGCGATGTACGACACCGGCATCGCGTTCGTGCTCGGCCTGGTGGCCGCCGCCGTCGAGGCCGAGTCCAATCCCAGGGACCGGCTGGTCGCCGGCCTGCGCACCTTCCTGACCGTGCTCGCCGACGAGCCCGCCTTCTGCCGCGCGATCGTGCTCGAGGTGTGGGCGGCCGGGCCGACCGGAGTCGCCAAGCGGCGCGCCGTGCTCCAGGTGTTCGCCGGCCGCTACCTCGAGGTCAACCGGCAGGCGCGCGAGCTCGACAGGCGAGTCGGGCCGCTGGCCGGCGACGTCGCGCTCGGGGTCGTCGGCGCGATACTGGAGCTCGTGTCCGAGCGCGTCGAGGAGGGACGAACCGAGGAGCTGCCGGGGCTGAGCGGGCCGCTCTCCGAGTTCGTGCTCCGCAACATCCTGCCCACGGCGGCATGACGCTCGCCGAGAAGGGGCTGCCGCCGGCGGCCGCGCGACGGCCGATTCCCCCCTTCACGGACGAGCACGAGCAGCTGCGCGAGGCGATCCGCCGCTTCGTTGCCGCCGAGCTGCGGCCCCACGTGGGCGAGTGGGAGGACGCCGAGTGGTTCCCGAACGAGGTCTTCACGCGCATGGCGGAGCTCGGCTACCTCGGCCTCAAGTACCCGGAGCACTACGGCGGGCAGGGAGGCGACTACGTCCACGACGCCGTGCTCGCCGAGGAGCTGACCGGCGCCGGCTCGGGCGGCCTGTCGGCGGGCATCGGCGCCCACATCGGCATCGCCACCCCGCCGATCTGGAAGTTCGGCACCGAGGATCAGAAGCAGCGCTTCCTCGCGCCCGCCATCCGCGGCGAGCGCATCGCGGCGCTCGGGATCACCGAGCCCGGCGCGGGGTCCGACGTCGCCGGCATCCGCACGTTCGCGCGCAAGGTCGACGGCGGCTACGTCGTCAACGGCTCGAAGACGTTCATCACCAACGGCGTGCGGGCCGACTTCCTCGTCACCGCCGTGAAGACGACCGAGGACGGCGGCCACCAGGGGCTGTCGTTCCTGCTGCTCGAGAAGGAGATGGAGGGCTACTCCGTCTCGAAGAAGCTCGAGAAGCTCGGCTGGCGCGCGTCGGACACGGCCGAGCTCGCCTTCGACGACGTGTTCGTCCCCGACGAGAACCTGCTCGGGGAGGAGAACAAGGGCTTCTACCTGATCATGGCCAACTTCCAGTGGGAGCGGCTGGTGATGGCGCTCGGGGCCGTCGGGTCGATGGGGCGGATGATCGAGCGCAGCGTCGAGTACGCGAGCGAGCGCACGGCGTTCGGGCGGCCGCTCGGCAAGCTGCAGGCGATCCGCCACAAGGTGGCCGAGATGGCGGTCAAGCACGAGGCCTCGCGCTCGCTGACCTACCACGCGCTGCGCCTGTTCGCCGACGGCGAGAACGCGATCCGCGAGGTCACCGAGGCCAAGCTGCTGAGCCAGCGCGCGGCCTACGAGGTGGCCGACGACGCGCTCCAGATCCACGGCGGCGCCGGCTACATGAAGGAGTACGAGATCGAGCGCGCGGTCCGCGACACCCGCCTCGGCCCGATCGGCGGGGGCACCGACGAGGTGATGAAGGAGATCCTCGGGAAGCAGCTCGGCCTATGACAAGGGGGGTGCGCCCGAAGGCGCACCCCCCTTTGTACCCCTAGGAGGAGAGGTAGGTCAGCTCTGGATGAAGCCGGTGCCCTTCACGATCTTCAGCACCTGGTTGATGGTGCGCGGCTTGTCGAACGCCTTCGGGGCAAACGACATCCCCGCGAGCGTCCGGAAGTGGGCCGCGTGGCGCGCCTCGACCGAGTGGATCGCCAGCGCCGCCTGCACGACGGCCTTCTGCTTCAGGCGCGGCCCCTGGCCCGCGTAGGCGGACACGCCGGTGTCCTCCAGCGCGACCGCGGTCGCCAGGAAGGTCTCCTGGTCGCCGGTCGTGTTCTTGAAGTCGAACTTCGGCTTCTTGACGGCCGCCTTGCCAAGCACGGACTTGATGGCCTTGACGTGAGCGTTCTCGTGGTCGCGGACGATCTTGGCGGCCTCGAGCGCGTCGCCGCTGATCGCGCCCTTCGAGACGGCCTCGGTGTAGAAGGCGGCCTCGAGGTACTCGAGCGTCAGCGCGTAGTTGAGGATGGCGACGTCCTGCTTCTTGGACGGCTTGGCCATCGCCGGGGCGGCAAGACCCGACAGCAGCACTCCGCCCCCGATCAGCGACGCTCCGCCGACGGCGGCCTTCTTGAAGAGCTGCGCGCGAGTATCGCCGGCCGTAGCGGCCCCGGTCTCGCGAAGCGCCCCATCGGTGTCAACCTGGTCGAGATCGAATGCCTCGACGGTGATGCGGTCCGACATGCCGTTACGTCCCCTTCGGTCGTGTACGGGCTTTCCTTCGGGCGGCCGAGACAGACAGATCAGTCCTCTGCCATCCTGGCGCGATCGGCAAAGGTCCCGATCGCCGGATCGGGCGCGAACAGCCTCGAAAGCTGGATTCCCGCCTCGTACAGCACGAGCATCGGGACCATCTCGAGCACCAGCGTGAGCGGGTCGAGCGTCGGCAGCAGGGCCGCCAGCACCGCGATCGCGACGACCGCGTAGCGGCGGCTGCGGCGCAGCTGGTCGACGGAGACCACCCCGAGCCGGGTCAGCACCACCACGCCGATGGGGACCTGGAAGCCGAGCCCCATCGCGGCCATCGTCAGCGTCGCGAAGCTGTAGTAGTCGCTCGCGCGCAGCTGCGTGTTGAACTCCGAGGCGTTGAAGTTGAGCAGGAAGTGCAGCGCCGGCGTGAGCACGACCAGGTAGCAGAAGACGACGCCGGCCACGAACAGCGTCGGCACCATCAGCACCATCAGCGACGCGAGCCGCCGTTGGCGCGGCTCCAGCGCCGGGACCAGGAACGCGTACGCCTGGTAGAGCAGCACCGGCAGGGCGAGCACGATGCCCGCGTAGGCCGACAGCTTGAGCGTGGTGACGAACGGCTCGGTGGGCCCGAGCGTGATCGGCTCCATCGCGCCCGGCAGGGGCGCGTTCATGAGCGCGATCACCCGGCCGTTCTGCCAGCCGGCGAGGCCGAACGCCACGAGGAAGGCAGCGCCGCTGACCATCAGGCGCGAGCGCAGCTCGTCCAGATGGTCGACGACGGTCAGCCGCTCCTCGTGGTCGACTGGCTTGATGCGGCGCATCGAGCCGAACGAGCTCAGGGCTTCTCGAGCTCTTCGCGGTCGTCGCCGCTGATCGAGCTCTTGAACTCGCGCATCCCGCTACCGAGCGAGCGGCCGAGGTCGGGCAGCTTCTTGGGCCCGAACACGATCAGCGCGATGACCAGCAGAACGATTAGTTCCATGGGTCCGATTCCAGGCAGCATTTCTTTCTCCTTATGACTTGACGAATGGCTTGACCGCGTCGAGCACGGCCTGCATCTCGAGCGACTTGTCGAAGCCGCCGTCGGTGATCGGCTGACCGTTGAGCAGGCGGATCGCAGCCGCGTGACGCGCCTCGACCTGCACGATGCTCCCGGCCGCGCCCAGCACCTCGGGCGACTTGATCGCCGGCGCCGCGCCGTTGTAGGCGCTGACTCCGGTGTCCTCGAACGTCTGGGCGAGCTTCAGGAACGACTTCTCGCTGGCAAACGCGTTGCCGAAGTCGACTCCCGGCGCCTTCACCGGCATGCCGCCGAGGCTCTTGATGGTCTTGGTGAGCGCCGCGACGTGCTCCACCTCGTTGTCGCGGATCTCGGTCGCGAGCGACTTGGCGTCGCCCGACAGGCCGCTGACCTTGCGCAGCGCCTGGTTGTAGAACGCCGCCTCGAGGTACTCGAGCGTCAGCGCGAAGTTCAGGATGTCGACGTCGCCGCCGCCGTCCTGAGCGATCGCCTCGCGCACGAACGGGCCGACGGCGCCGAGGCCGTAGACCGCGCCCGCCGCGACCGCGCCGCGCGCGATGAACGCCTGGCGGCTCAATCCCTGTACGTCGATGGCCGCCAGCTCGGGGGCCATCAGCTTCTCGTGAGACATGGAGCTTTCCTTTCTCCTGAGCGTGGCCCTACGCGAGGAAGGGCTTGACCTTCGGCAGGACCTCGGCCATCGAGGCCGGCTTGGCGAAGGCGCCGTCGGGGACGATGGTCTTGCCGACGACGGTGTTGAGCGCGGCCGCGTGCCGGCCCTCGACCGAATGGATCGCGAGCGCGGCCGCCAGGACCTCCTTGGACTTGATGCGCCCGGCCTGGCCGAGGTACGCGGCGGCGCCGAGGTTCTCGACGGTGGCCGCGGTGTTCAGCACCATGTCCTGGCCGCCCTCGAGCACTGCGTCGAAGGTGGTCTTGGGCCGCTTGGGCTTGCCGCCGAGCTTCTCGACGGTGGCGGTCAGCGCGTCGACGTGCTCCTGCTCGTTGTCGCGGATCATCTTGGCGGTCTCCGCGAGCGCCTTGTCCTTGACGACCCCGGAGTCGATGACCGCGTTGTAGAAGTCGGTCTCGAGGTGCTCGAGCGTGAGCGCGTACTGGACGATCGCGAGATCGCCCGACGTCGCCTTCGACTGCTGCTTCATCGGCGTGGCGGCGGCATCTTCGTCGTCGTCACCGCCGCAGGCCGCAAGGAAGATCGCGAATGCACTCGCCCCCGCGCCGCCCATCATGCTCAGGAACCGCTTGCGGGACGACGGGTCCTCCGCAAGCTCGCGCAGAGCCCCTGTCTGCTCGGTCATCGTGATCCTTCCGTGATCGGGTACCTACTACGCCTTCCCCCTCACTGCGGGGCAGGGGTCCGATCGGATCAGTCGTCGGGCCAGCGCCCGTGCTCGTCGAAGAAGCGGCGCGCCTCCTCCTCGCGGTCGCGCGCCTTGTCGCCCTCCACGCCGATGCGGAACAGCACGTTCAGCAGCAGCACGGCCGTGCCGGAGCTGATGAACAGCGCCCCGCCCGCGACCGCGACCGTGCCACCGGTGGCGCCGATCACGGTCCCGGCCAGGATCAGCACGGCCGGCAGGCCGTAGCGGACCGCATTGACGACTATCGGGTTCACCACGGGTAGGGTGCCGCCCTCAACCCAACTCGACAAGGAGAAGCAGACAAGTGGGAGTCCTCGATGGAAAGGCCGCGATCGTCACCGGATCCGCCCGGGGCATCGGCCGCGCCACCGCGGAGCTGCTCGCCGAGCAGGGCGCGCGGGTCCTGATCAACGACCTCGACGGAGACGTCGCCGAGCAGGCCGCCTCCGAGATCGCCGGCGAGACCGCCGTCTTCGGCGGCGACCTGACGCAGGCCGGCATCCCGGATCAGCTCGTCCAGAAGGCGGTCGACGAGTTCGGCCAGCTCGACATCATCGTCAACAACGCCGGCTACACCTGGGACGGCGTGGCCCACAAGATGACCGACGAGCAGTTCCAGGCGATGCTCGAGATCCACACGGTCGTGCCCTTCCGGGTCATCCGCGCTGCCGCACCGCACCTGCGCGAGCCGGCCAAGCAGGAGCGCGACGAGGGCCGCGAGGTCTTCCGCAAGGTCGTCAACGTCAGCTCGATCTCGGGCACGATGGGCAACGCCGGGCAGGTCAACTACTCGGCCGCCAAGGCGGGCGTCGTCGGCTTGACGAAGACGCTCGCGAAGGAGTGGGGCGGCTTCAAGGTCAACGTCAACGCCGTCGCGTTCGGCTTCGTCGAGACGCGCCTCACTGCCTCCAAGGAGGAGGGCGGCAAGATCGAGATCGAGGGCAAGGAGATCGATCTCGGCATCCCCGAGCAGATGCGCCAGCTCGCCGCCGCGATCATCCCGCTCGGCCGCGCCGCGACGCCCGAGGAGGCCGCCGGCCCGGTGTTCTTCCTGTGCTCGCCGTGGGCGAACTACGTGCACGGACAGGTGCTGAACGTGACCGGCGGCCAGTTCGGCGGGATGTACATCTAGACCGCGGCTCGGCGAAGCCCGGGGCGTCCCCGAAGAGACCTCGCCGTTTACGCTGGACGGTTGCGCTGCGGGCCCGCGGCGGCGCCTGGAGCGCCTCAGTCGAGCAGGTACTTGCGGAGCACCTTGCCGCCGGGGCCCACGGGCATCTCCTCGCGGAACTCCACGCGGCTCGGGACCTTGTAGTCGGCGAGGCGCTCGCGGCAGTAGCGGATCAGCTCGCGCTCCTGGCAGTCCTCGGACGGGACCACCACGGCCTTCACGAGCTCCTCGCCGGCGACCTCGCTCGTCACGCCGACGACGACCACCTCGCCCACCTTCGGGTGCACGGCGAGCACGTCCTCGACCTCGACGGGGTCGACCTTGTCGCCGCGCACGTCGATCAGGCGCTTGGTGCGGCCGGTCAGGAACAGGCGACCCGCCTCGTCGATGCGGCCGCGATCGCCGGAGCGGAACCAGCCGTCGCGGAAGGCGTCGGCGTTCAGCTGTCGGCGTCGGCGTAGCCCGGCGTCATCGCCGCGCTGCGGATCAGCACGTCGCCGATCCGGCCGTCGTCGACGCGCTCGCCGTCCTCGTCGACGATGCGCAGCTCGACCCCGTCGAGCGGCGTGCCGACCGACCCGATCGTGCCGCGCGGGTCGGGATCGGCGTTGACCGTCACGCAGCCCGCCTCGGTGCAGCCGTAGAGCTCGCGCACCGGCACCCCGAAGCGGTCGAGGAACGCCTTGAAGGTCGCCCGCGGCAGCGCCGCGGCGGCCGAGTAGCAGAGCCGCAGCGAGGACAGGTCGGCGTCCTCGGGCGCCTCGGCGAGCATGCGGAAGTTGAACGGCACGCCCGGGAAGACCGTCGCCCGCTCGCGCTCGATCTGCGCCAGCGCCCGCGCGCGCTGGAGCACGAACGGGTTCGGGTTGTCGAACAGGATCAGCGTCGCCCCGCTGCGGACCGCGGCGAGCAGGCAGCAGCCCATGCCGTAGGTGTGGAACAGGGCGATCGTGCAGAAGATGCTGTCCTCGGTCGTCAGGCCGGTGACCGCGACGTAGCCGTCGGCCTCGGCGCGCAGGTGCGCGTGCGTGCGCGGCACCCGCTTGGGCCGGCCGGTCGAGCCGGACGAGTACTGGAAGACCGCGTCGTCGTCGGCGCCCGGGCGCGCGGGCAGGGTCCCGCCCTCGAGCGAGTCGAGGTCGACGATCAGCTCCGGCGCCGGATCGAGCCGCTGGGCCACCGAGCGGCAGGCCGGCTCGCCGGTCTCGTCGGTGATCACCGCGCGGACGCCGCACTCCTGGAAGTGGAACTCGAGCTCGGCCTCCTTGAAGTGCGGGTTGAGCGGCACCGCGACCGCGCCCGCGCGCAGGATCGCCAGGAACGCGATCGGGAAGGCCGGCACGTTCGGCAGCACCAGCGCGACCGGGGCGCCGTCGGTGAGCCCGCGCGCCGCCAGGCCGCCGGCGAGCCGGTCGACCTGCTCGCGCAGCTCGCCGTAGGTGATCCGCTCGTCGCCGTGGACGAGCGCCACCCGGTCGGCGGGCAGGCTGCCGTCGAGCAGCTCGGTGATCGCTGTCGCCTGCGCCTTCATCGCTCGGCTGCGGCCGTCAGCCGCGACTCGCCCTCGTGCACCTTGATCTCGCCGTTCGGCGCCGCGTAGGCCGCCAGTGCGTTGATCAGGGCGCGCGCCTTGAGCATGATCTCCTGGTATTCGGCCTCGTGGTCGGACTGCATGACGATTGCACCGCCCGTCCCAATCGTGGTCGTCTCGCCGTCCATCACGATCGTGCGGATCACGATGTTCAGGTCGCAGCCTCCGCTCAGCCCGAGGTACCCGATCGCGCCGGAGTAGACCCCGCGCGCCTCGCCCTCGAGCTCGTCGATGATCTCCATCGTCCGCTTCTTCGGCGCGCCGGTCATCGACCCGCCCGGGAAGCAGGCCCGGATGCCGTCCGGCGGCTCGACGTCGTCGCGCAGGCGGCCGCGGATCGTCGAGACGAGCTGGTGCACCGTCTCGTAGGTCTCGATCGCCATCAGGTGCGGCACGTGCACCGTCCCGATGTCGCACACGACGCCGAGGTCGTTGCGCAGCAGGTCGGTGATCATCAGGTTCTCCGCGCGCGTCTTCTCGTCGGTGCGCAGCTCCTCGGCCAGCCGCAGGTCCTCGGCGCGATCCTCGCCGCGGTGGGTGGTGCCCTTGATCGGCTTGGCCTCGATCCAGCGGTCGCGGCCGACGCTCATGAAGCGCTCGGGCGACGAGCTCAGCACCGACGCCTCGCCGAAGCGCAGGTAGGACGAGAACGGCGCCGGGTTGATGTGGCGCAGCGTGCGGTAGAGCGGCAGCGGCTCGGGCTGGAGGTCGGTGCGCACCTTGTTGGTGAGGCAGACCTCGTAGCTGTCGCCCTCGACCAGGTAGTCCTTGATGCGCTGGATGTCGTCGAGGTACTGCTGGTGCGAGCGGCTCAGGTAGAACTCGGCGACCTCGCCGCCCTCGACGGGCTCGACCGGCTCCAGCGCCGGCATCGAGTCGAGCCGCGCGGCGGTCTCGGAGATCCAGCGCCGGCCCTCGTCCTCGCTGGTCGGCTCGGTCACGCAGAGCAGGTACACGCACTTCTCGTAGTGGTCGAAGGCGATCAGCCGGTCGGCGAAGATGAACGCCGCGTCGGGCATCGCGGACTGGTGCGGCAGGTCGCCCTCGACGTCGGCCTTGAGCTCGTAGCCGAAGTAGCCCACGAAGCCGCAGTTGAAGTCGAACGGCAGGTCGTCGGAGAGGTAGCGCAGCCGCTTCATCTCGCGGCTGAGGTAGTCGAAGATCGACTCGTCGTGCACCTCGCTCGACACGCCGCGCGCCACCTTCACCTGGCGGGCGGCGACGTCGTAGCTGATCACCGACGAGAGCGGCCCGCCGCTGGCGCCCATGAACGAGAAGCGCGAGCGCTCGTCGACCTTGCTGCTGTCGAGCCAGAACGCGTAGCCGTGGTCGCCGTAGAGGTTGACGAAGACCTGCTCGGGGTCGTAGACGCGGTCGATGCGCTCGGTGTGGAGGCGCAGCCGCGGGCGCTGCGGAGGCGACCACTGGCGCTTGGCCTGCTGCGCGGGCATCGGCGCGGTGCGCCGGCCGGCGTGGGCCAGCGTCAGGTCGCGGAAGTTCGCGAGCAGGTGGCGGCCCCACTCGGTCTCGATCGACTCGGGGTGGAACTGGACGCCCCACACGGGCCGCGAGCGGTGGGACAGGCCCATCAGCACGCCGTCGCTCGTCCAGGCCGTGCCCTCGAGCTCCTCGGGCAGCGGCTCGGGGACGCACAGCGAGTGGTAGCGGACGACCTGGAAGCCCTGCGGGATGCCCGCGAACAGCGGCGAGTCGTCGTGGTAGACCGCGCTCAGGCGGCCGTGCATGACCTCCGGCGCGTGCACCACCTCGCCGCCCGTGAAGTGGCCGATGCCCTGGTGGCCGAGGCAGACGCCGAGCAGCGGCACGTCCGACTCGCGGATCGCGTCGCCGCAGATGCCGAAGTCCTTGGGCTGCGAGGGAGTGCCGGGGCCGGGCGAGATGACCACGTTGTCGAAGTCGCCGCCGGCCAGCTCGGCCCAGCTCGTGCCGTCGTTGCGGACCACGGTGGGCTCCTCACCGTTGGCCTCCGCCAGCAGCTGGAAGAGGTTGTAGGTGAACGAGTCGTAGTTGTCGATCAGGAGCGTCTTCAAGAGATTTCAGGGTAGAACGGTTTGCGCGGCTCGGCGAGCGCCGATCACGCCTTTTTCAGATCAGGTACTTGCGGAGGATCTTTCCGAGTGGACTCTTCGGGATTTCCTCCCGAAATTCGACAACCTGGGGCACCTTGAAGTTGGCCAGGTGCTGCTGGCAGAAGCCGATCAGGTCGCGCTCGTCCATCTCGTCCGAGGGCACCACGACGGCCTTGATCTGCTCCTCGCCCTGCACCTTGGTCACGACCCCGACCACGACGGCCTCGGCGACCTTGGGGTGCGTCACGACGACGTCCTCGACCTCGATCGGGTCGACCTTGTAGCCGCCCACCTCGATCAGGAGCTTCTTGCGCCCGGTGATCGTCAGGCGTCCCTCGGCGTCGAGCCTGCCGAGGTCCCCGCTGAGGAAGAAGCCGTCGCGGAAGGCCTGGCGGTTGAGCTCCTCCTCGTCGGCGTAGCCGTTGGTCAGGCCGGGGCTCTTGACGGCGATCTCGCCGACCGTGTCGGGCCCGACGAGCTCGCCCTCCTCGTCCTCGATCAGCACCTGGGCGCCCTCGACCGGCCGCCCGACCGACTCGAAGCTCGCGACCGGATCGTCGTCGAGGTTGGCGGTCAGCGTGCCCGCCTCGGTGCAGCCGTAGAGCTGGCGCACCGGCACGTCGAACTTGGCGAGGAAGTCGTCGAAGAACGGGCGCGGCAGCGCCGTCCCCGCGGAGAAGGCCAGCCGGATCGACGACAGGTCGGCCGAGCCCGGCGCCTCCGCCATCAGCCGGAAGTTGAACGGCACGCCCGGGTAGATCGTGATGCCCTCGGACTCGATCAGCTCCATCGCGCGCTGGCGGCGCAGCAGGAACGGGTTCGGGTCCTCGAGCAGCACCAGCGTCGCGCCGGTGCGGGTGGCAGCCAGCATGCAGCAGCCCATCCCGTAGGTGTGGAAGAGCGGGATGGTGCAGAAGATCCTGTCCTGCGGGCCGATCCCCATCCAGTCGTAGTACTCGGCCTCTCCGCGCAGCTGCCCGTGCGTGCGCGCCACGCGCTTCGGCCGCCCCGTCGAGCCCGACGAGAACATGTTCACCAGCGGTTCCTCGGGCGAGCGCTTGGAGAGCTTGGCCGGCTCGGCCTGCATCAGCATGTCGAGCGTGAGCGCCTGGCCGTGGGCGGCGCTCGTGGGGATGACCTTGGCGGGCTCGTCCCAGCTCGCGACGATCCGCTCGCACACGCCGGCGCTGCGGTCGTCGCTGATGACCGCGCGCACGCCCGTCTGCCGGAAGTAGAACTCGAGCTCGTCCTGCTTGAAGGCCGGGTTGACCGGCACGACGACGCCGCCCAGCGCCGAGATCGCGTAGTAGCTGGCCACGAAGGTCGGGTCGTTCGGCAGCAGCAGCGCGACCGCGTCCCCGGCGCCGATGCCCTCGGCGGACAGCCCGGCCGCCAGCCGCTCGACGCGGTCGACCAGCTCCGCGTGGGTCACGCGCTCGTCGCGATACACGAGCGCCTCGTCGTCGGGACGGCTCGACGCGCTCTGGTAGAGCAACTCCATCAACATGCAACGGCTCCTAGGTCTGCCCGTTCTTGCGAGCCACGAAGGCGTCGATGTTGGCGACGCTCTCGAAGTTCTCCGGGCTCAGGTCCTCGTCGCCGACGGTGATCTTGAAGCGCTCCTCGAGGAACCCCACCAGCTCCATCACGCCGTGCGAATCGATGATGCCCTTGCTCAACAGGTTCTCGTTCGGGTCGATCTGGTTGATGCCGCGACCCTGGGTGAGCTCGCTCAGGATGAACTGCTCGACTTCCGCGGAAACACTCATGCCCCGACGGTATCGGCAAAAGGCGGTCGTTGCTCAACCCGGCGCATCGGCCGTGCAACGCTATGGCGAATGGCCTCGAGCGCACACCCGATCCTGGCCGCCGCCCCGCGGCTCGACGGGCCGCTGCCGGACCCGGCCGCGGGCGTGTTCTCGACGACGCTGGTCGCCGCCGGCCGCGCGCGTGGAGACCGACGCGCACCTGGCCCGCCTCGAGCGCAGCCTCGGCGAGCTCTACGGGGAGCCCCTGCCGGCAGGCAGCGCGCCGGCTGATCGCCGACGCCGCCGCCCCGCTCGAGCTCGGCCGGCTGCGGCTCACCGCGCTCCCGGGCGAGCAGCCGACCGTGCGCACCGCCGAGGTCGACGAGGCGACGGTGTTCCCGTCGGCGCCCACCGACCTCGCCCCGGTGACCGTGCCGGGCTGGACCGGCGGCCACAAGTGGGCCGACCGGCGCCTGCTCGACGGCGCCCAGGAGCAGGTCGGGTCGGCGCTGCCGCTCCTGCTCGACCCCGACGGCAGCGTGCTCGAGGCCTCGCGCTCGAACGTCTTCGCCGTGTTCGGCGGCGCCCTGGTCACGCCGCCGCTCGACGGCCGGGTGCTGCCGGGAGTCGCCCGCGCGCGCGTGATCGCGCTGGCGCGTGCGGCCGGGATCTCGGTCGCGGAAAGGCCATTCGACGTGGACGAGCTCGCCTCCGCCGACGAGGTGTTCCTGACGGGGGGCGTGCGCGGAGTGGAGCCGGCGGGGCGCTGCGAGGGCGTCGGCGAGTGGGATTCCGGCGGGATCACGGCACGAGTCGGTGCCGAGCTTCAGCAAGCCTGGCTGGATGCCGATCATTCGTCCTAGACTGATCTGATGCCCGTAGACGAGACCCAAGAGCTCCAGCAGCCCCAAGAGCTACAGCAGCTCATCATGATGAGCGGCCAGGCCTCCGACGACCAGGTCGAGGACGTGCTGCTGCGGCTGAGCGAGGCCGGGCTCCTACGGGCGCGTGGCGCCTGGCACGGACTCGATCGTGGTCAGCGCGTTCGGTGACCCGCAGATGATCCACAGCCTCGGGCTGGAGAACGTGCCCGGCGTGGAGCGCGTGCTCCCGGTGAGCAAGCCGTACAAGCTCGCCTCCGCCGAGTCCGCACCCGGCCGCACGGTCATCCAGGTGCGCGGCCGGCGCATCGGCGGCGACTACTTCGGGCTGATCGCGGGGCCCTGCACGGTCGAGTCGCGCGAGCAGACGCTCGAGACGGCGCGCGCGGTCAACGCCGCCGGCGCGACGATGCTGCGCGGCGGGGCGTTCAAGCCGCGCACCTCGCCCTACAGCTTCCAGGGGCTCGGGTCCGAGGCGCTGGAGATCCTCGCGGAGGCGCGCGAGGACACCGGGCTGCCGCTCGTGACCGAGGTGCTCGACCCGCGCCAGCTGGAGGAGGTCGTGGAGACGGCCGACGTGCTCCAGATCGGCGCCCGCAACATGCAGAACTTCCTGCTCCTGGCCGAGTGCGGCAAGACCGACAAGCCGGTGCTGCTCAAGCGCGGCGCGTCGGCCTCGCTCGAGGAGCTGCTGATGGCCGCGGAGTACATCCTCAAGGAGGGCAACCCGCGGGTGATCCTGTGCGAGCGCGGGATCAAGACCTTCGAGCGCTCGACCCGCTTCACGCTCGACATCTCGGCGGTGCCGGTGCTCCAGGAGGAGACCCACCTGCCCGTGATCGTGGACCCCTCCCATCCCGCCGGCCGGCGCGAGCTCGTGCCGGCGCTGTCGCGCGCGGCGGTGGCCGCGGGCGCCGACGGCATCATCGTCGAGGCGCACCCGGCGCCCGAGGAGGCGCTCTGCGACGCGCCCCAGCTCATCCCCACCTCGCGCTTCCAGGCGTTCGCCGACGAGATCACGCAGCTGGTGGACGTGATGGGCAAGCAGGTCGGCTAGGCCTGCTTCGCGCAGACGGCCGCGGCTCACCCGCGGCCGGTCGATGCCGGCCGCGGGCGGCCCGGGGTACTGCTGGACCCGGCGCCTAGCTCGGCGCCGGGCTTCCCTCCCTATCCGGGTTCCAGCTGTACGCGTAGTCCGGCTTGTCCACGTCGCGCCAGATCGCCGCGAGGCGCAGCGGGCGGAACGTGTCCCACATCACCGCCAGCTCGTCCGTGCGCGACTTGCCGAGCGCCTTCTCCACCGCGCCCGGCTGGGGTCCGTGCGGCAGGCCGGAAGGGTGCAGCGTGATGAAGCCGACGTCCACGCCCTTGCGCGCGGCGTAGTCGCCGGCGGCGTAGAACATGACCTCCTCGGACTGGATGTTCGAGTGGTGGTACGGCAGCGTCACCGCCTCCGGGTCCCAGTCGAGCATCCGCGGCGCGAACGTGCAGATCACGAAGTTCGGGCCCTGGAAGGTCTGGTGCGACGGCGGCGGCAGGTGGAAGCGGCCGGCGCGCGGCTCGAAGTCGTCCGCGTTGAACGTGTACGGGAACACGTAGCCGTCCCAGCCCACCACGTCGAACGGGTGCCGGTCGAGCACGTAGTCCTGGTGGCCGTCGCGCACGCGCACGGTGACCGGGTACTCGCCGTGCTCGTCGTAGGTCTCGAGCTCCTCGGGCGGGTGGAAGTCCCGCTGCGAGAACGGCGCGTGCTCGAGCAGCTGGCCGTAGCGGTTGCGGTAGCGGTTGGGGGTCTCGATCTCGCCGGGCGTGTGGAAGCACATCCAGAACTGCTCCTGTCCGGGCGTCAGCTCGAACGTGTGCGTCGTCCCGCGCGGGATCACCACGTAGTCGCGCTCCCGGAACGGGACGCGCCCGAACACGGTGCGCAGCACGCCGCCGCCTCGGTGGACGTAGATGACCTCGTCCCCCTCGCCGTTGCGGTAGAAGCGCTCGAGCTCCTCCGTCGGCTTGCAGACGGAGACCTCGATGTCGCCGTTCCACATCAGCAGCCGGCGGCCGCCGACCGGGTCGCCGCCCGGCTCGACCGAGTTGGCGTCGGCCAGCCGGTGCACGTGGGCGTCGGGCACCCACTCCTCGCGCTCGATCGGGCGGAACTCGCCGATGCCGTCGAGCCGGCAGGGCGACTGGAGGTGGAGCAGGATCGCCTCGTTGCCCGAGAAGCCCTCGTAGCCCATCACCTCCTCGACGAGCAGCGGCGAGCCGTCGCCGTTGCGCCGCACCTGGACGTGGCGCTTGCCGGGGACCTTGCCTAGCGTGGCGTAGCGCATTCTGGGGTCTCCTCAGAGGTTGCCGCGACGGTCTTGCTCGCGCTCGATCGCCTCGAACAGGGCCTTGAAGTTGCCCTCGCCGAAGCCACGGGCGCCGTGTCGCTCAATGATCTCGAAGAAGACGGTCGGGCGGTCGCCGATCGGCTTCGTGAAGATCTGGAGCAGGTAACCCTCGTCGTCGCGGTCGACCAGGATGCCCAGCCGGCGCAGGTCGTCGAGCTGCTCGTCGATCTCGCCGATGCGCTCGGGCACCTCGTCGTAGTACTGGTCGGGGATCGCCAGGAACTCGACGCCCCGTTCGGTCAGCTCTTCCACGCACTTCACGATGTCGCGCGTGGCCATCGCGATGTGCTGGGCGCCCGCCCCGCGGTAGTACTCGATGTACTCCTCGATCTGGGACTTGCGCTTCCCCTCGGCCGGCTCGTTGATCGGGAACTTGATCTTGCCGCTGCCGTCGGTGACGACCTTCGACATCAGCGCCGAGTACTCCGTGGAGATCGCCTCGTCGGAGAAGTGGATCATCTCGGTCATCCCGAAGACGCGCTCGTAGTAGCCGACCCACTCCTCCATGTGGCCGAGCTCCACGTTCCCGACGATGTGGTCGATCGCCATCAGCAGCATGTCGTCGGGGTCGGCCGGGGCCTCGTCGCGGGCGACGTAGCCCGGCAGGAAGGCGCCCTCGTAGCCCTCGCGCTGGACGAACAGGTGCAGCGTGTCGCCGTAGGTGGCGACCGACGACAGCTGGACGCGCCCGTGCTCGTCCTCGGTCCAGTGCGGCGTGTGCACGCCGCGCGCGCCGTGCGAGACGGCGTGCTCGTAGGCCGCCGCGGCGTCCGGGACGCTCAGGGCGATCTTGTGCACGCCGTCGCCGTGGTGGGCGTGGTGGCGCGCGATCTCGTCGTCGCCCATCAGGGTCCCGGTCAGCACCAGCCGGATCCGGCCCTGCTCGAGCACGTGCGAGACGCGGTCCCGCCGCCCCGTCTCCAGCCCCGCGTAGGCGGTCTCGGTGAAGCCGTACGCGTGCGTGAAGAAATAGGCCGCCTGCGCCGCGTTGCCGACGAAGAACTCGACGTGGTCGATGCCGTGGACCGGCATGCGGTCGTCGGCGGGAGCGTGGGGCACGGGAGCCGTGGTTGTCGCCATGGCTAAATGATCACGGCATAGATGCAACCGGACAACGCCTGTTTGTTGCAGGAGTGCGACAATTCACCCTCATATGGACGAAATCGACCGCAAGATCGTTGCGCTGCTGCGAGAGAATGCCCGTCGTTCGTTCAAAGACATCGGCGGCTACGTGCACCTCACCGCCCCGGCGGTGAAGCGGCGCGTGGACCGGCTCGAGGAAGAGGGGGTGCTGCTCGGCTACACCGCGATCGTCGACCCGCAGGCCTTCGGCTGGCACTCCGAGGCCTTCGTCGACCTCTACTGCGAGGGCCACATGCCGGGCGCGGCGGTCAAGCGCGCAGTCGAGAAGGAGCCGGGGGTGGTCTCGGCTCACACGGTCGCCGGCGAGGCGAGCGCCATGCTCCACGTGCGCGCGAACGACACCAAGGACCTGGAGGACACGCTCGAGCGGATCCGCTCCACCGACGGCATCACCCGGACGGTGACCGAGGTGGTGCTGTCGACGCTGCTGCGCCGCTGAGCCCACGCGGCCGGCTCGGCCGGCCGCACCGACAGCCCTATTCGTCCGGCTTCTCTTCCTCGTCGGGCTCGCCGTAGACCGCGGTCGACTCGTCCGACTCGACCTCGGGGTCGAAGGCGTCGGCCTCGGGCGAGCGGCCCCCGTCCCCGTGGGAGGCCTCCTCGATCAGGTCGTGCTCGGCCAGCTCGAAGCCCTCCGATTCGCCCTCGCCGGACTCCTCGAGCGGGCGATAGGCCTCGTCGCCCTCGTGGTCGTCGTCGACGTCGTAGTTGGGCCGCCGCCCGCCGATGCCGGCCGCCTCGGCTCCGGCGGCCTCGGCCTCTTCCTCGGCCAGCGGGTCGTCGTCCGGCGGGACGCGTTCCTCGGTGATCATGCTCCCGAGCTACCCAGATCGACCCCGAAGATGCGCACCTCGAACTGGCCGTTCACGATCCGCGTCCTGCCCTCCAGCTCCATGCCGAGCTTCTCGCGCCACGCGGGCAGAGCGCTCGTTGGCGTCCTCGATCAGGCTGACGATGTGGTCCGCGCCGAGCGCGTCGCGCGCCCAGTCGATGCTGCGCTCGGCCCGCCTCGGGCGCGAAGCCGCGGCCCCAGTGCTCGCGACCGACCAGCCAGCCGACCTCGAGGCCGGGCCAGTTCTCGGGCTGCAGCAACCCGGTGCGGCCGACCAGCCGGCCGCTGTCGCGCTCGATCAGCGCCCACTGGCCGTAGCCGCGCAGCTCCCAGTGCCCGATCCAGTAGGCCATCCGGCGCCAGGTGTCCTCGCGGCTGAGGCCGTTCTCGTCGCCGACCCACTTGGTGACCTCGGGGTCGGCGTTGATCGCGGCCAGCTCGTCGAGGTCCTCGCTCGCCGAAGCCGCGCATGACCAGCCGCTCCGTCTGCAGCTCGGGGACGATCACGCTTCGGCTTGCGCTCCTCGGCCAGCGGCCTGCCCTGCTCGTCGGTCAGGCGGCCGGGCGGCCACGCCCCGAACCAGTTGTCGCGCGCGCCGTCGATCGTGAGCACCGCGCCCGACAGGTAGTCGCCGGCGGGGCTGGCGAGGTAGGCGACCAGCCAGGCGAACTCCTCCTCGGTGCCGAGCCTGCCGAGCGGCACGGTCCCGGCCACGCCCTCGACGACCGGCTTCGGGTACTTCGTCATGAGCGTGTCGGTGGCGAAGTGGCCCGCGGCCAGCGCGGTCAGCTTGACGCCGAAGCGCGCCCACTCGATCGACAGCACCCGGGTCAGGTTCTCGACCGCGGCCCGCGCCGCGGAGGAGTGCGCCATCCCGGGCAGCCCGTGGTGCGGCGAGAGCGTGACGTTGACGATCTTGCCGCCGCGCGACGTCCGGGCACCATCGCCCTGGTCGCGACGGCGTGGGTCATCAGCCAGGTGCCCTCGACGTTCAGCCGCATCACCGTCCTGAAGCCCTTCGGGGTGATGTCCTCGGCCGGGGTCAGGTACTGGCCGCCGGCGTTGTTGACGAGCAGGTCGATGCGCCCGTGGCGGTCGAGCACGGCGTCGACGAGCGCCTCGACCTGGTCCTCCTCGCGGATGTCGCAGGCGCGCGCCTCGACGCGGCCGCCGTCGGCCTGGGCGGCGGTCTGCTCGAGCGGCTCGGGGCGCCGCCCGCAGACGACCACCTCGGCGCCGAGCGCCGCCAGCTCGAGCGCGCTGGCGCGGCCCAGGCCCGACCCGCCGCCGCTCACGATCGCCACCTGCCCGTCGAGCAGTCCGGGCTGGAAGAGCTTCGAGGGCATCGGCGGGCCAGCGTAACGCCTGCCCCCTCTTAGGCGACCCTAAGAAAAAGTGCTAGCGTGCATCCACCGCCGATGAGGTGCTGTCGCTCGACCCCACGCTGCCGCAACTGCCCGGCCCGCCAGGTCGCCGACGAGCGCGTGCTGCAGGCGATGGGGATCCAGGTCGAGCCGCTGCCGCCGCACCTGCGCGGCGTCCCGCTCAGCCTGCACAAGTACGAGCCGCTGCTGCGCCAGGCCTGGAAGCGCTAGCCGGCTATTCGCCGCCGAGCTCGTCGCCGTCGCGGGCGAGGAACTCCTCGAGCATCATCGGGTAGTCGCGCACGCGCTCGGCGACCTGGAGCAGGGCGTCCATCGTGGACTCCTCCTCCACCTGCTCGTCGACGAACCACTGCATGAAGCTCTCGCTCGCGAAGTCGTTGGTCTCGCGCGCGATCTCGTAGATCGCCGAGATCGAGACCGTCACCTTGCGCTCCTGCTCGAGGGCGATCCGGATCGGCTCGACGTGGTCGGCGAAGCCGGTCTTGGGAGCGGCGACCTCGCCGAGCCGGAGGTCGGACCCGGTGTCGCGCAGGTAGTTGACCATCTTCATCGCGTGACCGCGCTCCTCCTCGGCCTGGTCGAAGAAGAACTTGGCCAGGCGCGGGAAGGTCAGCCGGTCGTAGTACGCCGCCACGGCGGTGTACTGATGCGCCGCGTTGAACTCGCGGCCGATCTGGTCGTTGAGGGCTTCTACGAACCGTTCCGAGGGCACGGCCCGGGAGCCTATCCGACGAACTGGCCGTGAAATCCGAACGGGATGTGGTGGGGCGCGTCCGCGCGCGCGATCTCCTCGAAGCTGCGGGCGTCCAGCACCACCAGGAAGGAGCGCCCGGCGGCGCTGTCGAGCACGACCGACAGCACCACGCCCGCGTCCTCGTCCGCGGCACCCGGCTCGCGCACGAAGATCGGCTCGCCCGGGTAGCAGCCCGGCGCCGACCAGGTCGCCCGCGACCCGGTCTCGAGGTCGATCTTGGCGAGGTGGTCGATCCACTCGGCGCCCGTGCCGGCGAAGTAGGCGTAGCGGTAGGGACGCCCGTTGTGGCGGCCGTAGTCGATGCGCGGCAGCTCGACCTGCTCGCCGAGCGTCTCCCAGGTCACGCCGCCGCCGTCGAGGTCGATCACGTAGCGCCGCAGCTCGGTGCTCGGGAGCGGTCCCTTCGGGCCCTCCGAGTCGAGGTAGAGGGCGTCGATGATCGAGGCGTCGTCGTAGGCGATCAGGTCGACCACCAGCTCGGACCCGTCCGCGCGCTCGAACGCGTTGACGTGGTGGAAGCAGAAGAAGGCGTCGGTCTCGTAGGTGCCGCGCAGCGCGCCCGTCTCGCGGTCCACCACCCGGAACTTGGTGCTCTCCTGGGGCCGCCACGTGTAGTTCTCGATGAACGGCTTGCCCGCCAGGATCATCTTCAGCGGGTTCACGCGCAGCGGGTACTCGGCCAGGATCAGGTGCCGGCCGCTCATCCCGAACGCGTGCATGTAGGACGGCTCCTTGACGGGCAGCTCGGCGATCACGCGCCGCGTGTTGGAGCCGGCCGCCAGCCCGTAGAGCACGTACTTGCTCACGCGCGAGAAGTAGGCGTGGTAGTTCACGAGCTCGTCGCGCTCGGGGTCGTGGTGCGGGTGCGCGGTGGTCACGTGCGCCTTGAGCTTGTCGGCGTACTCCAGGTGGCCGACCGTCTCCAGGTCCGCGTCGAACTGGACCGGCATCGGCGTCTCCGTCATCGCGATGTAGCGCTCGCCGAGCTTGACCAGGTTGACGTTCGGGTTGTCGGTCACGTCCGGCGAGAACGTCGACTGGATGCGCTTGAAGAGCGAGCGGCAGGGGTCGGTCGCGAAGCCGCCGTGGCGCCACTCGCCCTCCTGGGCGTCGCGGTAGGCGATGCTGTCGATGAAGCGGCTCTTGTACGAGACGCGCCCGTCGGCGATGCCGAACCGGTTCAGCATCGCGAGCCCGTCGAACCAGTGCGCGAGCCGGCGCCCGCCGACCTCGAGCTTGGCGGGCGTCACGCGGATCAGCGACCCGCTCAGCCAGGCGGGCAGGGTCCCCGCGACGGGCAGGCTGTCGACCGCCGTCTCCTCCTCGAGGCTCTGGAAGCCGAGCCGGTAGTCCGTCGTCCGAGTCTGGGACATTGCGGTAGCCATGGTCGAGAATGTACCGTCTATTTTGGACTAATGCAAGACACGCGCCTCAGCCCGATCTCCTACATCGTGCTCGGCTTCGTCGCCTGGGCCGGCGAGGCGACGCCCTACCGGCTCAAGCAGCTCGTGGGCCAGTCGGTCGGGCACTTCTGGACGCTCCAGCACGCCCAGCTCTACAGCGAGCCCGAGCGCCTCGCCAAGGCCGGCTTCCTGACCGAGCGGCGCGAGCGCGGCGGGCGCCGGCGCAAGCTCTACGAGATCACCGAGGCGGGCCGGGAGGCGCTCGACGAGTGGCGCGCCGAGCCCACAGAGGCGATCGTCGAGCTGCGCGCCCCCGCCCTGCTCAAGCTCTTCTTCGGCGCCGACCCGGCCGTGCTGGCTCCGATCCAGGTGGAGGCCCACCGGCGCAAGCTCGCCGAGTACGAGCGGATCCGCGACACGATGCCCGACTCCGTCCCCGAGGGCCCGCGGCTGGCGCTCGAAGCCGGCATCGCCTCCGAGCGACACCAGATCGAGTGGTGGCAGGCGGTTAAGGTCTCGCCAGATGGCGACCGCAGCCGAGCCCCGGCCCGCTGAGCTGCCGCTCCCCGGCGGGCGCGAGGGCGCGCGGGTCAAGCTTCACCCGCTGCTCACCGCCCGCATGATCGGGCCCGAGGCCTGGTTCCTGCGCGAGGAGGGACGGCTCGCCTGGCGACGCGCGTTCGGCCTCGGCGTCAAGAAGGACGATTGGCTGGACGTGCCCGTGCCGGCCTTCCTGGTCGAGCATCCCGGCGTCGGTCCGATCCTGATCGACACCGGCTTCCATCCGTCCGTAGCGGCCAAGCCGACCGCGAACCTCGGCCGGCTCTCGCAGTTCACCTTCAAGGACATCCAGATGACGGCCGACCAGGCCGCGTCGGCGCAGCTGCGCGAGCGCGGCATCCAGCCAACGGACGTCAAGGTCGTCCTGATGACGCACCTCCACGTCGACCACGCCAGCGCGATCTCGGAGTACCCGGACTCGACCTTCCTGGTCAGCTCGGCCGAGTGGGCCGCCGCTACCGAGCAGGGCCAGTTCCACGGCTACGTCAAGCGCCAGTTCGACCACGGCTTCGACTACCGCCTGCTCGACTTCGAGGGCTCGGACGGCGAGTCGTTCTCCGGCTTCGCCCGCTCCTTCGACGTGTTCGGCGACGGCAGCGTGCGGGCCGTCTACACGCCCGGGCACACGCTGGGTCACATGTCGATCGTGCTGCGCACCGGCCGCGGCGAGGTCCTGATCGCGGCCGACGCGATCTACATGCGGCGCACGCTCGAGGACACCCACCTGCCCTACCGCCTCGAGGACGAGCACCTGTTCCGGCGCTCGCTGCGCGAGATCCGCCAGTACGCCACCGAGACGCCCGAGGCGCTGATCGTGCCCGGCCACGACTGGGAGGCCTGGCAGGAGCTCGACGCGGTCTACTGAACGAGGTCGCGCGCCTCGGTCGAGGCGGTGATGTGGATCGCCCCGGGCTCGCGCACCCAGGCGATCAGGTTGAGCGACTGGAGCCGGTCGAGCATGTACTGGAAGGCCACCGCCTGGGCGTCGCTTGCGTAGTCGCGCCGCACGTCGAAGGTGAAGCCGGTCGTGTGCAGCGAGTACTCGCGGGTGGCGAACGGGTTGTCGCGCACGAGCAGGCGCTGGTAGTCGAGGTCGCGCACCGTGCTGGTCACAGTCAGCGGCGCTCGCGTGCCCGAGATCTGGCGCACGCCGGCGGCGAGGTAGACGGCCAGCTCGTAGGCCTCCGGGCGCAGCCCGTGGTAGAGCGAGCGGTCCGCGTCGAGCCGGCGCGCCAGCTCGCCGGCCTGCGGGTCGAGGCGCATCCCGCGGACGCCGCGGAACGGGCGCAGCTCGCCAGCCCGGTAGGCCTCCTCGAGGTCGCCGGGCGACGCGTAGATCTTCGTGCGCGACGCCGGGTGGAGCAGCTCCTCGGCCGAGCCCTTGGCGGTCTGGAGGCGCGCCACGCGGCGCAGCTCGGCGGGGTCGTCGCGGTACAGGCGCATGATCTCCCTGGCGGCGTAGACGCGCCACAGGTAGCTGGCCGAGTCGTCGCCGAAGCCGGACAGCAGCCGGTACGCGCGCGGGTGGTTGCGCGGCGTGGCGTCGAAGTAGACCTGCGCCCAGCTCGCGCCGGTGTCGCCGTAGGCGGCCAGCACGCTGTCGAGATTGCCGATCCCCATGTGGTACGAGACCACCGCCAGGTCGTCGCGGCCGAAGCGCTCGCGGGCGAGCGTCAGGTAGCGCACCGCGCCGGCGAGCGCCTTGCGCGGGTCGAAGCGCTCGTCCACCTCCCGCCGCTTGCGCAGCAGCCGCGGCGTCGGGCCGCGCTTGCGCAGTCGGCGCGCGATCCGCTCGCTGGCTGCCACGTCGACGTGCATGCCGAGCAGCGTCGTGGCCGTGCCGGCGAGGATCTGGGTGAGACCGACCGCGCCCTCGAGGTCGTCGCCGGCCCGCGCCGCCGGGTTGCCGGCGCTCTCGAGGAAGACGATCGCCTCGAGCAGGTCGGGGTCGACGTCGCGGGCGGCGGCCTCGATCTGCGGCCGCCAGCGCTCGACCCGCCTGGCCGTCGCGAGCACGCCGCCGGGGCTCTTCTCGTAGAGCACGTGGCTGTGGCCGGCGGTCGCGCGCCGGACGAACTCGTCCTCGCGGTCCGGCGACCACGCGAACGGGTCCGGCTCGCCAGGGTCGACCGTGACCGGCCCGAAGCTGGGCGGGTCGTCCCCGCCGGTCAGGGCGAGGCCGGCCAGCGCCGCCCCGGCGGCGGCGACGAACACGAGTGCGAACAGGCGGGCTCGGCGAAGCACCCGCGGAAGGGTGGCAAGCGCGCGTACGATCTCCGCCGATGGGCGCTCCGACGATCGGCCTGTTCGCGGTCAACTCGCACGTCTGCGCCGAGCCCGAGGCGGCGCGGCGGATCGCGCAGCTGGCCGAGTCGCTCGGCTACGACTCGCTCTGGGCGGGCGAGCACGTGGTGGTGCCGAGCCCGCGCGTCGACCCGTCGCCGATGGAGCCCGAGGAGCCGATCCTCGACCCGCTGGTGGCGCTCGCCCACCTGGCTGCGTGCACCGAGCGGGTCCGGCTCGGCACCGGCGTGATCATCCTGCCCCAGCGCAACCCGCTGGTGCTCGCCAAGCAGGTCGCGAGCCTCGACGTGCTCTCGGGCGGGCGGCTGATCCTCGGCATCGGGGTGGCCTATCTCGAGCCCGAGATGCGGGCCGTGGGCGTGCCGATGGAGGAGCGCGGGACGCGCTCCGACGAGTACCTCGCCGCGATGCGCAGCCTCTGGGATGACGACGCTCCCGCCGCCCACGGACGCTTCGTCGACTTCGAGGGGGTGGACGCGTACCCGCGACCGGTGCAGCGGCCGCTCCCGGTCGTCGCCGGCGGCCACACCGAGCGGGCGCACCTGCGCGCCGCCCGACACGCGGACGGCTGGTACGGGTTCCTGGTCGGGCTGCGCCGCATGGCCGAGCAGCGCGAGTCGCTCGACCGGGCCATCGAGCGCGCCGGGCGCGAGCGCCCGCTGCACGTCTCGATCACGCCGTCGCGCCGGCTCGACCCCGAGACCGTGGCCGCCTACGCCGAGCTCGGCGTCGACAGGCTGATCGTCGCCCCGCCGCCCGACCTGACGCTCGCCGACCTGACCGGCTTCGTGGAAGCAAACGCGCCGGAGCGGCTCGGCGCCGCCGCGGGCTAGATCGCCTCGGCCGCCTCGCGCACGGCGGCGAGCAGCGCCTGGGTCGAGGGCCGGGAGGCGTCGGCGCTCCGGGTCGCGGCGAAGATCGCCCTGCTCACGGGGCCCTCTGCGATCGGGCGCACGGCCACGCCGGGGGTGCGCGGCGGCAGCGGCAGGTCGGGCAGCATGGCGACCCCCAGCCCGTGGCTGACGATCGCCAGCACGATCGTCGGGTCGTTGCTGTTGTGGCGGACGTCCGGGTCGAACCCGCCGAGCTCCCGGCAGGTGCGGACCGTCATCTCCTCCCAGCCCGCGCCCGCGCCGCCCGTCACCCACGCCTCGCCCGCGAGCTCTGCCAGCGACACCCGCGGGCGGCGCGCCAGCGGATGGCGCTGGGGCAGGAGCAGGTTCATCTCGTCTGACAGCAGCTCGTGGCGATCGACGCCGTCGGGCAGCGCGAGCGGGTGGTGGGGCCACTCGTCTCCGAGCACGAGGTCGAGGTCGCCCAGCGCGAGCGCCGGCAGCGACTGCTCGGGCTCGGCCTCGATCAGCTCGCAGCGCAGCCGCGGCGCGTCGCGCGCCAGGCGCTGCATCGCGGGCAGCGCAACCCGCAGCGAGACCGATTGAAAACCGGCCACGCGGGCGCGCCCGGCCACCGTGCCCGCGGCGGCGGCCAGGTCCGCCTCGGCGACGGCGGCGCGCTCGAGCAGCGCCTCGGCGTGGTCTGTGAGCACCAGCGCGGCGTCGGTCAGGCGCACCCCGCGGCCCGCGCGCTCGAGCAGCTTCACGCCGGCCTCGCGCTCGAGCATGCCCAGCTGCTGCGAGACCGCCGAGGGGGTGAACTGGAGGGCGTCGGCGACCGCCGCGATCGTGCCGCGCTCGTGCAGCTCGCGCAGCAGGCGCAGTCGTCGCAGCTCCAACACGATGTAGCGATCCTACTGAGTCCGGGTTAGAAATCGGAATCGACGGTTGGGAGTCGGAGAGGCACGATCTCGCCATGCGCTCCTCCGGAACCCTCAGCTGCATCGCCGCCGGCGCCGGCTTCGGCGCCATGGGCGTGCTCGGCAAGCTCGCCTACGACGACGGCGTGACCGTCGGGACGCTGCTGGCGGCGCGGTTCGCCCTGGCGGCGCTCGTGTTCTGGGGCCTGATCGCGGCGAGCGGCGCGGGCCGCGAGCTGCGCGCGCTGCGGCGGCGGGACGTGCTCACGGCGCTGGCCCTCGGGGCGGGCTGCTACGCGGCCCAGGCTGGCGCCTACTTCGCCGCGCTGCCGCGCATGGACGCGGGCCTGCTGTCGCTGCTCGTCTACCTGTTCCCGGCGTTCGTCACGGTCGCGGCGATCGCGCTCGGGCGCGAGAGCGCGGACAGAAGGCGGGTAGGCGCGCTGGCGATCGCCCTGACGGGCCTCGTGCTGGTGCTCGCCGGCGCGGAGACCGGCGGCCTCGACCCGCTCGCCACCGCGCTCGGGCTCTGCGCGGCGCTCGTCTGCACCGTCTACATCCTGGTCAGCGGCAGCATCGCCGAGCGGATGTCCCCGCAGCTGTTCTCGACGCTCGTCTGCAGCGGCGCGGCGGTGACGCTCAGCGCCGGCTCGGCGGCGCTCGGCCAGCTCCAGCCCGGGGCCGTCACGGCGCCCGGCTGGGCGTGGCTGGCGTGCCTCGCACTGGTGTCCACGGTCGCGGCGATCAGCCTCCAGTTCGCGGGCATCGCGCGGGTCGGGCCGACGGTCGCCTCGATCCTCTGCACCGTCGAGCCGGTCGTGACCGTGGTGCTCGCGTTCGTCGTCTTCGGCGAGGTGCTGGGCGGGGCTCAGCTGCTCGGCGGCGGCCTGGTGCTCGCTCGGGGTGATCGTGCTCCAGCTGCGCCCGCGCGAGCGCCTGGCGACGGCCTAGTCGACGCTGACCGGGCGCCGCGCGGCGGACTGTGCGGCGCGGCGCGCGGCCCTGGCGGCCCGGACGGCGCCGCGGCGGCCCTCCTTGCGCAGGCGGCCGTGGATCACCCGCACGCGCTCGAAGACGATCTCCGAGGCGGCCTGGCCCTGGTCGCGCGTCGGCTCGGCGACCTGCTCGAAGCGCACCGGCTCGGCGAACTGGACGGTGACCTTCGGGAACTGGAGGCGGCGCCAGTTGCGCACGCGCTCGGTGCCCGCGATCGCCGTCGCGACCACCGGCGCGCCCGACTCGAGCGCGAGCCGGCCGAGCCCGTGGCGCGGCTTGTTGAGCTCGCCGCTGCGCGAGCGGCCGGCCTCGGCGTACATGACGACGATGTCGCCGCGCGCGAGCACCGCGTGGGCGGTCTTGAACGCCTCCTCGTCGGCGTGGCCGCGCCGCACCGGGAAGACGCCGCCGTGCGTGTAGATGAACTGCATCGGCCGCTGGAACAGCTGCGACTTGGCCATGAAGTGCACCTTGCGGCGCAGGTAGACCGCGACGAAGAAGTGATCGAGGAAGGAGAAGTGGTTGGGGGCGATGATCACGGGCCCCTCCGCCGGGACGTTGTGCGAGTCGATGCAGCGCGCCCTGTAGAAGAGCAGCAGGTACGGCGTCAGCACCATCCGCACCGCCTCGTAGACCAGGTCCGGGCGGCGCCCGCGCGTGCGGTCGTGGAACCGAGTGAAATGCTCGGCCGGCCGCGGATCCTTGTACACCTGCGCCTTCACCCTCCGACCCCCTTCTACCCGATCCGCTCCGCTTCGTTACTGGCGGCCCGTCGAAGCGCCTGCGCCCAGCCGGCGAGCGCCCGCTCGCGCCGCTCGTCGGACATCGACGGCTCGTAGCGCGCCGCCTCGCGCCACATCGAGCGCACGTCCGCCTCGGTCCACGCGCCGGTCGCCACGCCCGCCAGGTAGGCGGCGCCCAGCGCCGTCGTCTCCGAGATCTCCGGCACGACGACCGGCACGCCCAGCACGTCGGCCTGGAACTTCATCAGCCAGCCGTTGACGACGGCGCCGCCGTCGGCCTTCAGCTCGCTCAGCACGACCCCCGAAGCCTCCGCCATCGCGCGCGTCGCGTCGCAGGTCTGGTAGGCCATCGCCTCGAGCGCCGCGCGGGCCAGGTGGGCCCGCCCGGTGCCGCGCGTCAGCCCGGTGATGGTCCCGCGCGCGTAGGGGTCCCAGTGGGGCGAGCCGAGGCCGGTGAACGCCGGCACCAGGTAGACGCCGTCGTTGTCGTCGAGCGAGCGCGCGAGCTCCTCCGTCTCCGCCGCCGACTGGATCACCCCGAGCCCGTCGCGCAGCCACTGAACCGCGGCGCCGGTGACGAAGATCGCCGCCTCGAGCGCGTAGTCGACCCGGCCGTCGACCCCCCACGCGATCGTCGTCAGCAGGCCCTCGGAGGGCTCCGGCAGCTCGCCGCCCGCGTTCTGGAGCACGAAGCTGCCGGTGCCGTAGGTGTTCTTGCCCATGCCGGCCTCGTGGCAGGCCTGGCCGTAGAGGGCGGCCTGCTGGTCGCCCGCGATGCCCGCCACCGGCACCGAGCCGCCGAACTCGGAGGTCTGGCCGTAGACCTCGGCGCTCGGCCGCGGCTCCGGCAGGCTGTCCACAGGCACGCCGAGCAGGTCGCACAGCTCGGGGTCCCAGCGCAGGCCGCCGATGTCGAACAGCAGCGTGCGCGACGCGTTCGAGTAGTCCGTCACGTGTGCGCCGGTCAGCTTGTGGACGAGCCAGGAGTCGATCGTGCCGAAGGCGGCGTCGGGCGGGACGTCGCCGTGGCGGATCAGCCACTCGATCTTGGTGCCGGAGAAGTACGGGTCGAGCACGAGTCCGGTCCGCTCGCGGACGAGCTGCTCCCTGCCCGGCCTCGCGCAGCTCGTCGCAGCGGCCGGCGGTGCGGCGGTCCTGCCAGACGATCGCCCGGTGCAGCGGCTCGCCGCTGTCGCGGTCCCAGGCCACGACCGTCTCGCGCTGGTTGGTGATCCCGATGCCGGTCAGCCGGCGGCCGTCGATGCCGGCCGCGTCGAGCGCCTCGCGCGCCACCGCGCGCGTGACGTCCCAGATCTCGGCGGCGTCGTGCTCGACCCAGCCAGGCCGCGGGAAGTGCTGGGTGAACTCGCGGTAGGCGCGCCCGCCGATGCGTCCCTCGCCGTCGAAGACGAGGCAGGTCGTGCCCGACGTGCCCTGGTCGATCGCGAGGATCATGAGCGGGTATCTTGCCCGCACTCGCGATCCCGCAGCAAACCCCAGGAGGATTCGGAACTTGCCCGACGTCGAGGCTCACATCACAGGAACGGTCTGGAAGGTCGAATGTGAGGTAGGGCAGCAGGTCGCCGAGGGCGACACGCTCGTGATCCTGGAGTCGATGAAGATGGAGATGCCGGTGGAGGCGGAGGACCCCGGCGTCGTCAGGGAGATCGTCTGCGCGGAGGGCCAGTCGGTCTCCGAGGGCGACACGCTCGTCGTCCTCGAGTGAGCACGAAGCTCGTCCTCGACCACCCGGGCGAGCACGTCGCCCGGCTCACGATCGACAACCCCGAGCGGCGCGGCGCGCTCGATCACGAGCTGCTCGACGCGCTCGGGGAGCACACGCGCACCCTGGAGGCGCGCTGTCTCGTGATCCGGGGCTCGGGGCCGGTCTTCTCCGCCGGCTACGACATCGGCAACTTCGACGAGGGCCGCTTCGAGGAGGCCGCCGAGCGGCTCGTCGCTCACCCCTTCCAGGCCGCGCTGGAGGCGCTCGACGCCTATCCGTATCCGGTGATCGGCCAGCTCAACGGCCACGCCATCGGCGGCGGCCTGGAGCTGGCGCTCGCCTGCGACCTCCGGATCGCGGCCAGCGGCATCAAGGTCGGGATGCCGCCCGCGAAGCTCGGCCTGATCTACTCGCACACGGGCCTGCGCCGCTTCATCGACGTCTGCGGCGTGGCCAACACGGCCGAGCTGTTCTACGTCGGCCGCAACGTCGACGTCGCGCGGGCGGAGCGGATGGGCCTCGTCAACGAGGTCGTCGACCCGGCCGAGCTCGACGAGCGCGTGCTGGACCTCGCCACGGAGGTCGCCGCCAACGCGCCCCTGTCGCTGGCGGGCAACAAGCACGTGATCCGCGCGCTGCGCGACCGCCCGCTGACCGAGCACGTCGAGCGCGAGCTGATCGAGCTGCGCGAGTCGTGCTTCCGCTCGGAGGACTTCCGCGAGGGCGTGCGCGCGTTCGCGGAGAAGCGCAAGCCGCGCTGGCAGGGGCGGTAGGGCGCTTCTCTGTCCGATACGGCGCCTACCTTCACGGTCGGTGCCGCCGCTCATCTCCCAGGAAGAGGCGCTCCGGCTCGGGCGGGTGACCGACCACGCCGAGATCGAGGCGCTGATCGAGCGCGCCTGGAAGGCCCGCGTCGAGCGCTTCGAGGACTCGACCGACATGTGCTCGCTGGTCAACGCCAAGTCGGGCGGCTGCGCCGAGGACTGCGGCTTCTGCGCCCAGTCGCGCTTCGCCGAGGCCGACACGCCGATGCACGCGATGATGTCGCCAGAGCAGATCCTCGAGCACGCGCGCGCGGCCGAGGCCGCCGGGGCGCACCGCTTCTGCATGGTCACCCAGGGGCAGGGCCTCTCCAAGCGCGACTTCCAGAACCTGGTCGAGGGCGCGCGCCTCGTCGCCGGGCAGACCAACCTCAAGCGCTGCGTCTCGATCGGGCACATGTCCGTCGACCGCGCCAGGCAGCTCAAGGAAGCCGGCATCCAGCGCGTCCACCACAACGTCGAGACCGCCGAGAGCTTCTACCCGGAGGTGTCGTCGACGGTCCGCTACGAGGGCCGGCTGCGCACGATCACCGCGGTCGAGGAGGCGGGCCTCGAGACCTGCGTCGGGGGCATCCTCAACCTCGGCGAGTCGCCAGAGCAACGCGTCGAGATGGCGTTCCAGCTCGCGCGCATCGACCCCACCAGCGTGCCGATCAACATGCTGATCCCGAAGGCCGGGACCAAGTTCGGCGACCGCGAGCACATGGACCCGTGGGAGGCGGTCAAGTGGATCGCGATCTTCCGGCTGATCCTGCCCGGGGCGCTGTTGCGGCTCTGCGGCGGGCGCATCGAGAACCTCGGCGACCTGCACAAGCTCGCGGTCAAGGCCGGCATCAACGGCGTGATGATGGGCAACTTCCTGACCACGCTGGGCTCCGAGCCCGAGGACGACCGGGCGATGTTCGAGGAGCTCGGCCTCAACGTGGCGCGCCAGGAGGACAACGGGTCCAACCCGCGCCCGGACAACCGGTCGGGCTGGCTCGACGGCGAGGCGCCGCGCACCCCGGTCGACGAGCTGATCGACTCGCAGGACGAGGCCAACTTCTGGGACCCGTCCACCCAGCTGCGCCACCGCACCAAGACCTCCGTGCCGCCCCGCCCGGATGGAGCGCGCAACGCGTTCCCCGAAGTCAATCGATGCTCGAGAGCCGAGCAATCCAAGGACGCAGGGTCGAAGGCTTGGTGGGCCAAGCCGAGACCCGAGGACGCCGAGGCGAGGCTCGATCGGAGCGAGCATCAGAGGAGCGCCTGGAGGACATCAAGGACCGCGGCCTGTATCGCAGGCTGCGCTGCGTGTCGGGCCCGCAGGGGCCGCGCGTGCTGCTGGACGGGCGCCCGGTGCTGCTGCTGTGCTCGAACAACTACCTCGGGCTGGCCGACCACCCGCGCGTGCGCGAGGCGGCCGCCGAGGCCGCGATGCGCTACGGCGCGGGCTCGGGGGCCTCGCGCCTGATCTCGGGCAACATGACGATCCACCGGCGCCTCGAGGACCGGCTGACCGCGTTCAAGGGCGCCGAGGCGTGCCTGCTGTTCGGCTCCGGCTTCCTCGCGAACGCCGGCGTGGTGTCGGCGCTGGCGGGCGAGGGCGACGTGGTCTTCTCCGACGCCCTCAACCACGCGTCGATCATCGACGGCTGCCGCCTCTCGCGCGCCGAGACCTTCGTCTACGACCACTGCGACACCGACCACCTCGAGTGGGGCCTGCGCCAGGCCGAGGGGCGCGGCGCGCTGATCGTCACCGACGGCGTCTTCTCGATGGACGGCGACCTCGCCCCGCTGCCCGAGCTCGTCGAGCTGGCCCAGCGCTACGACGCGCGCGTGATGGTCGACGAGGCCCACGGCACCGGCTGCGTCGGCCCGGGCGGGCGCGGTCTGGTCGCCGAGTTCGGGCTCGAGGACGAGGTCGACGTGATCGTCGGGACGCTCGGCAAGGCGCTCGGCTCGTACGGGGCCTACGTCCTGTGCGACAAGCCGATGGCGAAGTACCTGATCAACACCGCTCGCACGCTGATCTTCTCGACCGCCCTCCCGCCGCCCGCGGTGGCCGCGGCGATGGCGGCGCTTGGAGCTGCTGCGCGAGCAGCCCCGGCGGGTCGAGAAGCTCCAGCGCAACTCGGCGGTCCTGCGCGCTGCGCTGGCCGACCGGGGGATGGCGGTCGAGCCGGGCGAGACGCCGATCGTGCCGCTGATCGTCGGCGACGCCCAGGCCGCGGTGTCCGCCTCGGAGCGGGCGCTCGAGCGCGGCGTGTTCGCCCAGGCGATCCGCCCGCCGACGGTCCCCGCCGGCACCTCGCGGCTGCGCCTGGCGGTGATGGCGTCGCACACCAAGTCCGAGCTGCGCGAGGCCGCCGAGACCCTGGCGGCGGCGATCCCGCCGGCGGCCGTGGCGCCGCTGCGGCACTCCGCCGTGTTCGACGGGTTCGCCGACGCCGCCTAGCGCCCTGCGCGGGCTGTTCGTCACCGGCACGGACACCGGTGTCGGCAAGTCCGTGGTCGCCGCCGCGATCTGCGCCGCCCTGGTCGAGCGCGGCGAGCGCGTGCGTGCGTTCAAGCCGGTCGTGACCGGGCTCGAGGAGCCGGTCGCGCAGTGGCCGCGCGACCACGAGCTGCTCGCCGCGGCGGCGGGCGGCGCGCAGGCCCCGGAGGAGGTCTCCCCCTACCGCTTCGACCCCCCGGTCTCGCCGCACTGGGCGGCCGAGCTCGCCGGCGAGCGGATCGAGCCGGCGCGGCTGATCGAGGCGGCGCGCGGCGAGGGCGTGCTGATCGCCGAGGGCGTCGGCGGCCTGCTCGTGCCGATCACCCCGGGCTACCTGATCCGCGACCTCGCCATCGACCTCGGGCTGCCGCTGCTGATCGCCGCGCGCACCGGGCTCGGCACGATCAACCACACGCTGCTCACGATCGAGGCGGCGCGCAACTCCGGCCTGACCGTGGCGGGCGTCGTGATGACGCCGTGGCCGCACGAGCCCGAGCCGATCGAGCTGTCCAACCGCGAGACCGTCGAGCGCCTCGGCGGCGTGCCGGTCAGCGGGCTGCCGCCGACCGATCCGGGCTCGCTTGCGAAAGCAGGATCACACCTGCCGGTCGGCGAGTGGCTACCTTGGACTGCGTGACCGACCAGGAGTACCTCGGCTCGCGCCCCGGCCCGGACCCGGACGACATCCCGGATCTGATCCGCAAGCTGCGCGAGCGCAAGGTGCGGCACAAGCAGCGCCACATCGTGCACCGGGCGGGCGTGGTCGTCGCGGGCGTGCTGCTGGTGCTGGCCGGGATCGTGATGTCCGGGCCGGGGGTGCCCGGTCCCGGGATCGCGACGATCCTGCTCGGCCTGGGCCTGCTCGCGCTCGAGTTCGAGCGGGCGGAGCGCGTGCTCGCGAAGGCGATCGTCTGGGGCGAGGCGGCCGCCGCGCGCGCCGAGCGCACCAGCACCGCGCAACGGGTGGCGGCCGGCGCCGCCGGGCGCCCTGATCGCGGTCGCCTTCATCTACGCCGCGATCCGCTGGGACATCCCGCTGGTGCCGGTCCTCTAGCGCTCCTCGCCGTCGAAGTAGTCGACCGCGCTGGACCGCCGGGCGATCAGGTTCTCGGCCTTGATGCCCGTCCAGACGGCGACCTTGTCGCTGTCCGGATAGGCGGTCGCCGAGGGGTGGACGATGGTCGACCACATCAGCACGCGCGCCGGCGCGTCGCCGTCGTTGCGCAGCTCGTGCGCGCCCTCCGGGCCCTTCGGGAAGTAGGCCATGTCGAACGCCTCGAGCTGCCCCTCGCCCTCCGGGGTGCGCAGCGTCACCGGCCCGCTGAGGACGAGCACCCACTCCTCCTCGCCGTACTCGTAGTGGTACGGGCAGATCGCCTGCCCCGGCGGCAGCTCGTAGACGCTCGCGCCCGTCTCCTTGGCGCCGAGCTCGGCGCCGAGGCGGAACATGCCGGAGCGGAAGCCGTCGATGTCGGCGTCGTCGTAGGTGAAGTTCGGGTCGGAGATGCTCACGCGGCGCATGAGCGGATGGTGCCAGGCGCCTAGGGACCCTTGCCACCGAGCAGGTCGAGCTCGATCATCTCCCAGTCGTCCACGAGCGCCATCGCAGTGGCGACGCCCTCGCTGCCGCGGATCCGCTCGATCGACGCGTCGAGGTCGGCCTGGCTGCGCCAGAGCTCGGTGACCCAGATCACGTCGGGCCGCTCTGCCTCGCGGTTGACCAGGTACAGCTCGCAGCCGGGGTCGGCCTCGAGCTCGGCCGCGGCGTCGAGCAGCACGCGAGCGAGCTCCTCTCCCTTGCCGGCGTGCGCCGTGGCCCTGCCGTGGCGAGCGACCCTGCTCATGGCTCGCGACTATAGGGCGACCCGGGTCAGGCCTTTCGCCCGCGCCGTCCGACCGATGAGTTCTGCTGCCCGGCCGTGTCGTATGGTCAGGAGCCGATCCGGGAAGGTGATTTGAGAATGCCCAGCAGTCAGTCGGACAAGAGCCGTTGGATAGCCCTGTACGTGCTTTGCACGGGCGTCCTGATGATCGTCCTCGACGTCACCGTCGTGAACGTCGCGCTGCCGACCATCCAGGACGACCTCGAGTTCACGCAGTCGAGCCTGGCGTGGGTCGTGAACGCCTACCTGATCGCGTTCGGCGGCCTGCTGCTGCTGGCGGGGCGCTTCGGCGACCTGATCGGGCGCCGCACGGTCTTCCTCGCGGGCCTGTTCGTGTTCACGCTCGCATCGCTGGCCTGCGGCCTCGCCCAGAGCCAGGCGATGCTCGTCGGGGCGCGCTTCGTGCAGGGCATCGGCGGCGCGATGACCTCCGCTGTCGTGCTCGGCATGATCGTGACGATGTTCCCCGAGCGCGGGGAGCAGGCTCGCGCGATCGGCGTCTACGCGTTCGTCGCGTCCGCGGGCGGCTCGGTCGGGCTGCTCGCCGGCGGCGTCCTGACGCAGGCGATCAACTGGCACTGGATCTTCTTCATCAACATCCCGATCGGCATCGCCACCGCCATCTTCACGCGCCGGCTGCTCCCGCGCGACGAGGGGATCGGCCTCGACAAGGGCACCGACATCCCCGGCGCGCTGCTGATCACGAGCTCGCTGATGCTCGGCGTCTACACGATCGTCAAGCCCGCCGCCGAGCAGGGCTGGGCGTCGGCGGAGGCGCTGCTGCTGGGCGCCGGGTCGGTGGCGCTGCTGGCGGCGTTCATCGCCCGCGAGGCGACCGCGAAGACGCCGCTCGTCCCGCTGCGCATCTTCCGCTCGCGCAACGTCTCCGGCGCCAACGTGATCCAGGCGCTGACGGTCGCCGGCATGTTCGGCATGTTCTTCCTCGGGGCGCTCTACCTGCAGCGCGTGCTCGGCTACGACGCGCTCGAGACCGGCTTCGCCTTCCTGCCCTGCACGCTGATCATGGGCGTGATCACGCTGCGCTACTCCGAGCCTCTGATCATGCGCTTCGGCGCCCGCACGATGCTGTTCCCGGGCCTCAGCCTGATCGCGATCGGCCTCGCCCTGTTCACGTTCGCGGGCCCCGACGGCGGCTACTTCGTCCACGTGCTCCCCGCGATCGTCCTGCTCGCCCTGGGCGTCGCGGTCTGCTTCCCGGCGCTGATGACGCTGGCGATGTCGGGCGCCACACAAGAGGACGCCGGGCTCGCCTCGGGCCTGATCAACACGACCGCCCAGGTGGGCGGAGCCATAGGGCTGGCCGTGCTCGCCACGGTCTCGGAGTCGCGCACGGACACCCTGCTCGACGAGGGCAAGGCCGTGGCTTCGGCGCTCACGAGCGGCTACCACGTCGCGTTCTGGATCGGAGCGGGGCTGGTGCTGGCGGCGCTCGCGGTTGCCGCGACCGTGCTCGAGCCGGTGCCCAAGGAAGCCATGCAGGCGGCGGGCGAGGAGGAGCCGGCCCACGCCGAAGCCGCCTAGCCCGATGGCGACCTTCGCGGTGATCCACGGCGCCGGCGACGTGGGCTCGAGCTGGGACCTGGTCGCCGCCGAGCTGAGCGAGCGCGGCCACGAGGTGGTCGCGCCCGACCTGCCCTGCGACGACGACTCGGCCGGCCTGGCCGAGTACACGCAGACGGTGGTCGACGCGCTCGGCGACAGCGACGACGTCGTGGTCGTCGCGCACTCGCTGGGCGGCTTCACGGCGCCGCTGGTGGCGGCGGCGCGGCCGGTCGACCTGCTCGTGCTTGCCTCCGCGATGGTGCCGTTGCCGGGCGAGGCCGCGGGTGACTGGTGGGACCACACCGGCCACCCCGGCGTGGAGGACGGCGACGAGATCGCGCTCTTCTTCAACGACCTGCCGCCGGACCAGGCGCGCGAGGCGCTCGCCAAGGGCCGCGACCAGGCCGGCACGCCGATGCGCGAGCCCTGGCCGCTCGACGCCTGGCCGGACGTGCCGACGCGCTTCCTGCTCTTCGGCGACGACCGCTGCCACCCGCCCGAATGGATGCGCGGCGTCGTCAGGGAGCGGCTCGGCATCGAGCCGGACGAGATGCCCGGCAGCCACGGCGCCTACCTGAGCCGCCCGCAGGAGCTGGCCGAGCGACTGGACGGCTACCGGCGGAGTACGCTCGGCGACTGAGCCAACGAGGAGAGAGAGCCATGGGACAACCGGTCGTGCACTTCGAGATCACGGGCAAGGACAGCGCGAAGCTGCAGAGCTACTACGCAGAGCTGTTCGACTGGGACATCGACGCCAACAACGAGTTCGGCTACGGGATCGTCACGCGCGAGCAAAACCTCACCGAGGACGGCGTGGGCATCGGCGGCGGGATCTCCGGCGGGCCCGAGGGCTATGACGGGCACGTGACGGTGTACGTGCAGGTGCCCGACGTGGAGGCGGCGCTCGCCAAGGCCGAGAGCCTGGGCGGCACGCGGATGATGGGTCCGGACGTGGTCATGGAGAGCCTGACGATCGGCCTCTTCACCGACCCCGAGGGCCACGTCATCGGCGTGATGAGCGGCAGCGGGACCGGGACCTAGGTCGCGCGCTCGCGTTCGCGCTCGCGCAGCTCGACGCGGCGGATCTTCCCGGTCAGCGTCTTCGGCAGGTCGTCCACGAACTCGATCTCGCGCGGGTACGCGTAGGCGGAGTGGCGCTCGCGCACGTGCTGCTTGATCGAGGTCGCGAGCTCGTCCGACGCCGTGTGCCCGCTCGCGAGCACGATGAACGCCTTGACGATCTCGCCGCGGCGCTCGTCGGGTGACGCCACCGCCGCGGCCTCCTTGACCGCGGGGTGCTCGACGCAGGCCGACTCGACCTCGAACGGCCCGATCCGGTAGCCCGCCGAGATGATCACGTCGTCGGCGCGCCCGGCGTACCAGATGTAGCCGTCCTCGTCGCGCTCGGCCGCGTCCTTGGTGTGGAACCAGTCGCCGCCGAAGACCTCCTGGGTGTCCTCCTCGGGCCGGTTCCAGTAGCCGAGCGGGTAGTGCGGGTTCGTGCGGGCGCGCAGGCAGATCTCGCCGCGCTCGCCGACGCCCAGCGGCTGCTCGTCCTCGTCGAGGATCGCCACCTCCCAGCCCGGCACCGGCCGCCCCATCGAGCCCTCGCGCACCTCGACGCTCGGGAAGTTTCCGCACAGCGGGTAGCTCTCGGTCAGCCCGTAGTAGTCGAGCACGGTGATGCCGTACTGGTCGCGGAACCAGCGGATCACCTCGGGGTTGAGCGGCTCGCCGGCGGAGCAGGTGATGCGCAGCTGCGGGAGCGGGTGGGTCTTGCCCGCGTCGGCCACGCCGGTCATCGCCCTGCAGCGCGGTGGGCGTGGTGAACATGTTCTGCACGCCGTGCTTGGACAGGAAGCGCAGGTGCTCGTCGGGGTCGTAGCCGCCCTTGCGAGCCTGCACGAGCGCGACCGCTCCGTAGCGCCACGGGCCGAGCAGCGGGCAGATGCCGGCCGCCCAGGCCCACTCGCCGGAGCCGTGGAAGAGCTCGCCGTCGCGGACGTCGTGGCAGAACTCGAACTCCTCGTGGGCGAGCAGGTAGCGGTGGGCGTGCAGGATGCCCTTGGCGAGGCCGGTGGTGCCGGACGAGTAGTAGAGCTGGGCCGGGTCGTCGGCCGCCGTGTCGGCCATCTCGTAGCCGTCCGAGGCGCGGCCCATCGCGTCGTCGAAGTCGAGGTCGGCGTCCTCCTGCTTGCCGCCCATCACGAGCACCTGCTCGACCATCCCCTCCGGGATGCGGTGACGGTTGGCGGAGTCGGTGACGACCGCCTTGGCGCCCGAGTCGCGCAGGCGATGCTGGATGCCCTCGTCGCCGTAGAGCACCGACATCGACAGCAGGATCGCGCCGCGCTTGTAGGTGCCGAGGAAGACCGCCGCGGTCTCGGGCAGCGACGGGAGCAGCGTCGCGACGCGGTCGCCGCGCTCCACGCCGATCGCCTCCAGCACGTTGGCGAAGCGGTTGGACAGGTCCTGGAGCTCCCCGAAGCTGACCCGGCGCTCGTTGCCCTGCCAGTCCTCCCAGACCATCGCGAGGCGGTCGCGCTCGTGCTTGTCGCAGACGTCGCGGGCGATGTTGTAGCGCTCCGGCACCTCCCAGCTGTGCGCCGCGCACATCTCCTCGTAGCTGCCGAGCTCGTACTTGCGAAAGCTCATTCCCTCTCCTCTCTCCCGCCGCAGGCTACCCCGTAGACTCGCGCGCCGTGAACGAGCGTGAGCTGCTGCTGCGCACCGCGGAGCTCGCCGCCGACTTCGTCGACTCGCTCGGTACCCGGCGCGTCTTCCCGGACACCTCGGTCGAGCAGCTCGGCGCGGCGCTCGGCGGCGCCCTCCCCGAGCAGGGCGCCGACCCGCTGGAGGTGGTCGAGCAGCTGGCGCGGGACGCCGAGGCCGGCGTCGTCGCCTCCGCGGGCGGGCGCTACTTCGGCTTCGTGATCGGCGGGTCGGTGCCGGCCGCGCTGGCGGCCGACTGGCTCACCTCCACCTGGGACCAGTGCGCGGGCATGGGCGTGCTGGGACCGTCGGCGCTGGTCGCGGAGGAGGTCGCGGGCAACTGGCTCAAGGAGCTGTTGGGGCTGCCCGCCGAGGCGTCGTTCGCCTTCACCACCGGCTGCCAGACCGCCCACGTCACCGCGCTGGCGGCGGCACGCCACGCCGTGCTCGAGCGCGCCGGCTGGGACGTCGCGGCGGACGGCCTGGCCGGCTCGCCTCCGATCACCGTCGTGGCGGGCGCCAACCGGCACGTCACGCTCGACCGCGCCCTGCGGCTGCTCGGCGTCGGCGCGGCGCAGATCAAGGTGGTCGCCGCGGACGACCGCGGCCGCATGGACGCGGGCGCGCTCGAGCGCGCCATGGCCGGAGTCGACGGGCCGGCGATCGTCTGCGCCCAGGCCGGCGAGGTCAACACGGGGGCGTTCGACCCGCTCACCGACGCGGCCGACCTGGCGGCGGCGCGCGGCGCCTGGCTGCACGTCGACGGCGCGTTCGGGATGTGGGCGGCGGCGAGCCCCGCCCTGGCTCACCTCGCCGCCGGGCTGGAGCGCGCGGACTCCTGGGCCACCGACGCGCACAAGTGGCTCAACGTCCCCTACGACTGCGGCGTCGCCTTCTGCGCCCGGCCCGAGGCCCACCGCGCCGCCATGAGCTTCGGCGCCGCCTACCTGGTCGAGTCGGGCGCGTGGCAGCGCGACGCGATCGACTGGACACCCGAGTCGTCGCGCCGGGCGCGCGGGCTGCCCGTCTACGCCGCGCTGCGCTCGCTCGGGCGCTCGGGCGTCGCGGAGCTGATCGAGCGCTGCTGCGCGCTCGCCGGGCGCTTCGCCGCCGGGCTCGCCGCGCTGCCTGGCGCCACGGTCCTCAACGACGTCGTGCTCAACCAGGTGCTGTTCCGTTTCGCCGACGACGAGACGACGACCGCCGCGCTGGCGCGCGTGCAGGCAGGCGGCGAGGCCTGGATGGGCGGGACGAGGTGGGACGGGCACCCGGCGATCCGCCTGTCGGTGTCGAACTGGCGCACGACCGAGGCCGACATCGACCGCACGCTCGCCGCGTTCGGCGCAGCGCTGCGCGTCTAGCCGGCGAAGCGCGACGCCGCCAGCTCCGGCGGCAGCTCGGCGCGTCCGAGCAGCGCGTCGGCGGTCAGCCGGCCCGTCGCCGGGCCCGTGGAGAGGCCCCAGGGACCGTGGCCGGCGGCGACCCAGAGCCCGTCGACCCCGGTCACCGGCCCGACCAGCGGCCTGCCGTCGAGCGACACCGGCCGCGCGCAGGCGCGGGCGCGCTCCACCTTGGCCCGCTCGAGCGCCGGGACGAAGGGCACGCCCGCGCGCTTCAGCACGCCGGCCCAGGAGGCGGGGTCCGGCTCGCTGGAGAGGAAGGTCGAGCCGAGCGAGACCGAGCCGTCGGCGACGACGAGGCTGAACAAGGTCGCTCCGGCGCGGGCCAGCCCGCGCCCTCGCGCACGGCGCGCCTCGGGGCCGCCCTCGACGAGCGCGTCGATGCCCGTCTGCTCGAGCACGTGGCGCGGCGGGGCGTCCATCAGCACCTCGACGACCACGCCCCAGACGGGGCTGATCGGCTGCCAGGCCCCGGCCGGGTCGATCACCTCGGGCGTCCACGGTCCCGCCGCGACGAGCACCGACCCGGCCGCGCAGTGCTCGCTGCCGACCAGCACCCCGCGTGCCTTGCCGCCCAGCACCCACGGCCAGGCCGCCCGGCCCTCGTGCAGCAGCGCGCCCGCGCGGTGGGCGCGGCGCGCGAGCGCGCGCGTGGCCGCGGCGGGCTCGACCGGGTAGCCCGTGTCGAGACGGCGCGCCCACAGGCCCGGTGCCACTCCCGGCTCCAGCGCGCGCACCTCGGCGGGCGACAGCAGCTCGCCCTCGGGCACCGCCTCGACCACCACCCGGTCGCGCGCGAGCACGAGCACGCCGGCCGGCTCCGGCGCCAGCTCGAAGCCGTCGAGCTCGCGCAGGATGTCGAGCGTCTCCGAGTGCAGCGCGCGCATGACCGGCTCGAAGGGGTCCTGGATCGAGCCGGAGTTGCGCCCCGATGCGGCGCCGGCCACCCGCCCCTGCTCGAACAGCTCCACGCGCGCCCCGGCCTCGGCGAGAAAGGCGGCCGCGGCGCAGCCCACGATGCCGCCGCCCACGATCGCCACGTCGGGGAAGCCCGTCAGCGGCCGTCCTCCCCGGCGGCGTAGTCGATGATCGACTTGTCGATCAGCCACTCGACCGGCGCCTTGTCGTCGGTGTAGACGTCGCCGCCTCCCAGCGCGGGCCCGATGCGGCCGGCCGTCCCCGCCGCCGTGGGACGCAGCGCGTCCGGCAGCCGCTTCAGGTTGCCGAGCAGGCGGCGCTTCGACAGCGGCGAGCGGCTGGCGAAGATGAGCGTGTTGGTCGGCTTGACCGGGTCGCGCATCACGTACGGGAACGCCTCGCCGATCGTCGCGCTCAGCACCTTCTCGAAGGCGTCCTCGCCCTCGGGGTGACCGGCGTTGAGGACCAGCACGCCGTCGGGGGCGAGGCGGTCGCGGACCTCCTCGAAGAACTCGACGGTCGTCAGGTAGAAGGGGATGTAGGGCTGGCGGTAGGCGTCGACGGTGATCACGTCGTAGCGCGCGTCGATGCGGCGGATGAAGGGGCGCGCGTCCTCGTGGTAGAGGTGCAGGCGCGGGTTGTTCTCGTCGAAGTAGCGGCGCCCGATGTCGGACAGCTCGGAGTCGATCTCCACGCCGTCCACGCGCGTGTGCGGGAAGAACTCCTCGTAGGCGCGCGAGGTCGTTCCGGCCGCGTTGCCGAGCACCGCCACCCGCCGCGGGGTGCGGTCGAAGGCCGTGAAGCCCGAGCACGAGGCTGCCGTCCCAGTAGTCGCCGGTCAGCACCGAATCCGGGCTGCGCGGGCCCGCTGCGCCGGCGTCGCACTCGGCGCTGCAGAGCGAGTGCTGCGCCTGCCCCTCGTTGAGCTCGAGCGAGCGGCTGCCGTCCGGGTGCTCGACGACGCGCGCGTACTGGTAGGGCGTCTCCGCCTCGTGGATGACCCTCCCGTCGCCGGCGTCGGCCTTCAGCGTGCCCACGGGCACCGCGATCAGCGCCGCGATCGCGACCGGGGCGAGCGCCCAGCGCCGCACGGGCCGCAGCCCCCAGACCGCCACCACGGCGATCACCAGCGCGAAGATCAGGAAGGTGCGGCGGGTGCCGACCAGCGGGATCAGCACGAGCGCCGAGCCGAGCGTCCCGACCAGCGACCCCGCCGTCGAGATCGCGTACAGGCGGCCGGCGACGGTGCCCGCCTCCTCGACGCTGGAGACGGCCAGCCGGATCGCGTAGGGCGAGACCGCTCCGAGCAGCAGCACCGGCACGGCGACCAGCACGAGCACCGCCAGCAGCGAGCCGACGAAGGCGCCGGCGGAGATCTCGTCGAGCGCGTCGACGGCGACGTTGAGCAGCGGGTCCGCGGCGAACGGGACGAGCGCGAGCAGGCCGGCGGCGCTCAGCGCGAGCAGGCACAGGCCGCGCATGTCGGGGTGACGGTCTGCGAGCCGTCCCCCGAGCCAGTAGCCGACCGAGAGCGCCACCAGCACGACCCCGATCGTGTTCGCCCAGACGATCGTCGAGGCGCCGAAGTACGGCGCGAGCAGGCGGACGGCCGCGATCTCGGCCCCGAGCGAGCCCGTTCCGACCACGAACACGAGCACGGGCAACGGCGGCATCAGAGCCGCAGCCTAGCTACGGAGCGCTATGGCAAGGCGCCGCGGCGCAGACGTCGATCACGCGCCCGTCGATCTTGAGGAACTCCGACTTCTGGACGCGCGCCGCAGGGGTCGAGCGCGGGTCGGAGTGCGGGTCCTCGCCGCCGCGGTTGGGCGTGTTCGTGATCGGCGGGGCCGGCGTGCCGGAGTCCCACATCACGATCGCCGAGCCCCCGAACGGGAACCTCGAGATCGACGGGATCAGCTGGAAGCGCTGCCACGGCGAGCGGCCCGGGTCGAGCACCGGGAAGTAGCCGCGCGCGCCGATCGTGCGCGCCTCGACCTCGGCGGTGGTGTCGGAGACCTGGTGGTCGCCGAACGCCACGTGCATGAGCACGGTGTGCGCGGGCGTGTTCCTGAGCGCGTCGCTCGTGATGTGCTGCGCGTAGCCGTCCGCCTCGCCGCGGTCCCACAGCAGCTGGATCACGGCGAACATCAGCTGCCGCGTCGACTCGTCCGGGTAGGCCGGGTAGATCAGCTGCGCGTAGGTGTCGAAGTCGACGCTGCGCTGGAGCAGGGTCGAGTAGTTCATGCCCGGCACGCCGAGCACGGCGCGGTTGAAGTCCGGCGCCAGCGCGGTCAGCGAGCCGCCCATGATGCCGCCCTGGCTGTTGCCGTCGAAGAACAGCCGGCGCGTGTCGATCACGCTGCGGCCGTTCTTCTGGAAGGCCGCGTTCGAGGCCAGGCCCTGCGGGTGGATCATCAGGCGGCCCAGGATCAGCTGGTTGAGGAAGCCCTGCTGCATGCGGTCGGCGACCGTGTTGAAGTGCGAGAAGTCGCTGATCGCACCGACCACGTTGCCGATGTCCTCGGCCGCGAAGCCAGACCAGGCGGTCGCGCAGAAGACGAAGTTGTGCTCGTTGGCCATCGCGCGCACGTTGCCCGCGTTGACCTCGCTCGGGCTGCCCAGCAGCCCGTGCCCGTAGAGCGAGGGCCGCGCGGCCGGCGGGTTGGCCGGGTCGAGCGCCGAGCGCGGGATGCGGCAGGTGAACGGCACCTCCATCGTGCCCTGGCGGATCGGCAGGCCCCGCTGGTCGAACGTGAACTGGCCGCCGGGGGCGCAGGCCAGGGTCAGGTAGCACGGCACCGTCATCGTCCCGTCGACGCGCCGGGCGATCAGGTCGTCCTCGGCCGGCGTCGGGTTCGTGACGCCGGTGATCTTGAACGTCGGCGCGCTGCCGGCGACCTTCAGGTCGCGCAGGTTGGAGTCGCCCAGCGACTTGAAGGCGTCGTCGCGGATGTGCAGGGCGCGGCCGGCGAGGCTGCGCTCGCTCGCGACGGTGAACGACCAGACGCGGTAGATATGGCCGCGGCGCGAGATGCGCGCCCGACGGAGCTCGCGGTCGAAGCCGTGCCTGCCGCTGTAGGCGGCCCTTGATCGTGCTGGCCGCTCGCGTCCTTGAGGTCGCGCAGCACGACGACGTAGCGCTGGCCCTCGGTGAAGTTCTTGGCCGGACGGATGAGCAGCATCCGGTTGGCGTCGGTGGTCGCGTTCGAGTCGAGCTCGGCCCAGACCGGGTGGGCCTGCCGGTGCGCGCGTTGAAGACGACGACGGGCGAGCGCGCGCGACAGGCTGCGCGCACAGGTCGTTGAGCGAGGGCAGCGTGCTCTGCTGCAGCGCGGCTGGGTTGTCGAGGCCCGGAACCTTCGCGATGATCATCGAGCCGGGGCTGAACCCGTCGGCGCGGTTCATGTCGGTCGGGTCGATCGGCACGCCGGCGTTGTTGCGCGGCATCGCGTCCACGGGCAGGTTGAGCCGGCGACCGGTGTCGGTGCTCCTGTCGCGCTTCGTGAGCGTGTCGTTCGGCCACGGCAACAGGCTCGACTGCGCCTGGGCGGAGGCCGGGATCATCAGCAGTGCAACGAGCAGCGCGATCGGCGCGAATCCTCTCCCCATGGCGGCGGATCCTACATCCGGGCGCAGGGATACGGTGCCGGTTGTGGATCTCGTCGCCGCCGATCGCGCCCATCTCTGGCACCCGTTCACGCAGCAGCAGGGCTGGATCGACGAGCAGCCGTTGATCGTGGAGCGGGCCGAGGGGACGGACCTGATCGACGTCGACGGCAACCGCTACATCGACGGCGTGTCGTCGCTCTGGTGCAACGTCCACGGGCACGGCCATCCGCGCATCGACGCCGCGGTGCGCGACCAGCTCGACCGCGTCGCCCACTCGACGATGCTCGGCCTCAGCCACCGGCCCGGGATCGAGCTGGCGCAGCGGCTGAGCGAGCTGGCGCCGCCCGGCCTGACGCGCGTCTTCTACTCGGACTCCGGCTCGACCGCCACCGAGATCGCGCTCAAGATGGCCTTCCAGTTCTGGCGCCAGCGGGGCGAGGAGCGCCGCACGAAGTTCGTCTCACTGCGGATGGCCTACCACGGCGACACGATCGGCTCGGTGTCGGTCGGCGGCATCGACCTGTTCCACTCGCTCTACCGCCCGCTCCTGTTCGACTCGCTGCACGCCGAGCCCGGCGACCCCGAGGACATGGAGCGACTGCTCGCCGAGCACGAGGGCGAGGTGGCGGCGGTGATCATGGAGCCGCTCGTCCAGGGCGCGGCCGGGATGCTCGTGCACCCGGAGGGCTACCTGAGCGCGGTGCGGGAGCTGTGCGACCGCCACGGCGTGCTGCTGATCCTCGACGAGGTGGCCACCGGCTTCGGCCGCACCGGGCGGATGTTCGCGTGCGAGCAGGAGGAGGTGGCGCCCGACCTGATGTGCCTCGCCAAGGGCATCACCGGCGGCTACCTGCCGCTCGCGGCCACGCTGACCAGCGAGCGCGTCTACGAGGGCTTCCTGGGCCGCTTCGAGGAGTTCCGCACCTTCTTCCACGGGCACACGTACACGGGCAATCCGCTCGCCTGCGCCGCCGCGCTGGCCACGCTCGACGTGTTCGCCGAGGAGCGCACGCTCGACCGGCTGCAGCGCAAGATCGAGCTCCTCCAGCAGCTGCTCGAGCCGATCGCCGCGCACCCCGAGGTGGGCGAGGTGCGGCGCTGCGGCTTCATGGTCGGCATCGAGCTGGCCGGGCAGCCGCTCGCCGCCCGCATCGGCCACCAGGTCACGCTCGAGGCGCGCCGCCGCGGGGCCGTGATCCGGCCGCTAGGCGACGTCGTCGTGCTGATGCCGCCGCTCTCGATCTCGGAGGGCGAGCTGACCCGCCTGCTCGCGATCACCTCGGAGGCGATCGACGCGGCCACCGCCTCGTCGGCGCTGCCCGAGGCCGCCTAGGAGCCTCTAGCGAAACTCGTCAGGCCGCTCCCAGAGCGGCGATTGCAACTGACTTGACGCATCGCCGCCCGTCGTCAGGCGCAATACTGCCCGCAGCGATGCCTGAGGAGTCCACGACACCCGACCCGGTGGAGCTCATGCGGCTTGCGTTCGAGGCTGTGAATCAGCGTGACATCGACGCGGTAATGAGCTTCTTCGCTCCCGACGCGATCCTTGACGGGCGGGCGGCGGGCGGCCTTTACGAAGGCCGAGCGGCAATTCGTGGCTTCTTGGACGACTGGTTCGGCTCCTTCGCCGAGCTTCGCATGGAAGTCGAAGAGTTCGTCGTCCTCGACGACGGGGTCGTGCTTGCGGTGGTCAAGCAAGAGGGTCGTCCGGTCGGCGTCGATGGTCAAGTCCAGCAGCGGGAGGGATGGGCCATCTGCTGGTCGGCCGATGGCCTCCTCGTGCGATTGATGACCCACACCGACATCGACGAGGCCCGTGCTGCCGCCGAACGGCTCGCCGAGTCGAGGCGGTAGGCGTGGCGAGTTTCGCTAGCCCCTCCTAGCCGCCGCATCGGCGATTCCCGCGGGTGGCGTCAGGCGCGTCCAGCGCCGGGATCAGTCCTCGTAGGGCTCGAAGTCCTTCTTGCGCGCACCGCAGACCGGGCAGAACCAGTCGTCCGGAATCTCCTGGAACGCGGTGCCGGGCGGGATGCCCCCGTCCGGGTCCCCTTCGTCCGGGTCGTAGATGAACCCGCAGGAGGTGCAGATCCACATCTGGGCCACTTCGGCGCTCATCGAGCGCGAAACCTTAGCGTCGGGGGCAAGCACCCGGCTCGGCCGGGTGCGCAGCCGGCAAGTTACGCTGCGCGGGGTGCAGGCGGATACCCCTCATCCGAGCGAGCAGTGGAACGAGGGCGAGGTGACCGAGCCGCGCCAGGCCGCTTCGATCGTCGTCCTGCGCCAGACCGCCGACGGGCCCGAGGTGCTGCTGGTGCAGCGAAACCCCGAGCAGCGCTTCATGGGCGGCGCCTGGGTGTTCCCGGGCGGCGCGGTCCACTCCGAGGACGCCGACCACGCCGCCGCGGCGCTGCGCGAGCTCGAGGAGGAGGCCGGCGTGCGGTTCCCCGCCGGCCACCCGGTCGTCCACTGGTCGCGCTGGATCACGCCGGCCGAGGTGGTCATCCGCTTCGACACCTGGTTCTTCATCGCCGAGGCGCCGCCCGGCGTGGAGGCGACCGTCGACGGCAGCGAGTGCGTGGACGCGCGCTGGCTGCGCCCGGCCGCGGCGCTCCAGGAGCACCAGCGCGGCGAGCTGATGCTGGTCTTCCCCACGATCAAGCACCTCGAGGCGCTGGCCGGGATGGGCTCGATCGAGCAGATCTTCGAGAAGGCCCGCACGCGCGAGGTCGTCCCCGTGCAGCCCAGGGTCGTCGTACGCGACGGCGCCGCCGAGGTCCTGCTCCCGGGCGACCCCGGCTACGAGCAGGCGTGAGACGCGGCGCGGCGACAGTCGTCGCGGCGCTCGCCTGCCTGTGCGCCACCGGCGCGGTCGCGCTGGCCGCGACCGAGGTCGGGACCGACGGCCCCGACCGCCTGGCCGGGACATCCGAGCCCGACCAGCTCTACGGCGAGGGCGGCGACGACCAGCTGCTCGGGCTCGGCGCGGGCGACTACCTGGAGGCCGGCCCCGGCGACGACGAGGTGCACGGCGCGGACGGGCTCGACCTGGTCATCGCGGGCACCGGCGACGACGACGTGGACGCCGGCCCGGGCAACGACGTCGTCTACGCCGGTGCGGGCGCCGACCTCGCGCTGGGCGGCTCGGGCGCCGACACGCTGCTCGGGCAGGCCGGGGCCGACCGGCTGTTCGGCGGGTCGGGCGGCGACACGATCTACGCAAGCCTCGGCGGCGACTTCGTCGACGCGGGCTCGGGCAGGGACCGCGTCTACTCGGACGACGGCGACGTGACGATCAGCGCCGGCCCCGGCAACGACGTCGTCAGCGCGGTCGGCGGGCGCGTCGTGGCCGACGGGCGCGCCGGCAACGACCGCATGCGCACCGGCTCGTTCGCCGACTCGGTCTCCGGCGGCCCCGGCGCCGACTCCGTCGACACCGGCGCGGGCGACGACAGCCTGAAGATGCGGGACGGCCAGCGGGACCGCGTCCAGTGCGGCCCTGGGTCCGACAGCGTGTGGGCCGATCCCTCCGACCTGCTCAGCGGCTGCGAGGACGTTCACACGCGCGCCGCCCGAATCGGGTAGAACCGCGGTATGCCCACCACCGGCCTGACGGTTGCGGTGACCGGACCGACCGGCGACCTCGGGCTCGGCATAGTGGACGCGCTCGAGCGCTCGCGCTCGGTCAAGCGCATCCTTGGCATGGCGCGGCGCCCGTTCGAGCCCTCCGAGCGCGGCTGGCGCAAGACGGAGTACCGCCAGGGCGACGTCACCGACCAGGCGAGCGTCCACGCGCTAGTCAAGGACGCGCACGTGGTCGTCCACCTCGCCTTCGCGATCCTGGAGGCGAGCGACCGCACGCAGGAGCTCAACGTCGACGGCTCGCGCCTTGTGTTCGAGGAGTCCGTCAAGGCCGGCGTGGAGCGCATCTGCTACGCGTCGAGCGTCGCGGCGTACGGCTTCCACCCCGACAACCCGGACTGGCTCACCGAGGAGATCCCGGCGCGCGGCTCGCCCGAGCACCCCTACTCGGCCCAGAAGGCGGAGGTCGAGCGGGTGCTGGCGGCCACCCTGCTTCACCGCAGGCGCACGATCGCCTACGTGTTCCGGCCCTGCATCGTCGCCGGGCCCGAGGCGCGCACGATGATCGAGGAGATCCCCTACTTCCGGCTCGGCGAGGCGATGCCGGACTTCGTCGTCCGCCTGCTCGGCTCCCTGCCCGCCCTGAAGCCGGTCATCCCCGACCCGGGCGCCCGCTTCCAGCTGGTCCACTCAGAGGACGTGGCGCGCGCGTTCGTGGCCGGCGTGCGCGGCGTCGGCGAGCCGGGCCCGTACAACCTCGCCGCCGGCGGGACGCTGACGATGTCGCACCTGGCCGACGCGCTCGGCTGGTACTCGGTGCCGGTGCCGCGGCTCGCGGTCAACGCGACAGCGGAGGTCGTCACGCGGCTGCCGCTCGCGCCGGCGCAGGTGGCCTGGCTGCACTCGGTGCGCAAGCCGGTGCTGATGAAGACCGACCGGGCCCGGCGGCTGCTCAAGTGGCGCCCCCAGCACACCGCGCGGCGCACGCTGTCGGAGATGGTGCGCGCTCAGCGCGAGCAGGGTCAGAGCGCCCTGCGATAGAGCTCGGCGTAGTCCTCCTCGCCCATCTCGCGCGGGTTGAGCAGGGTCGTGCCGTCCCCCATCGCGCCCTCGACGAGGGCCGGGATGCCCGACTCGGGCACGCCCACCTCGGACAGGCGCGTCGGCAGCCCGAGGCGGCGCGACCAGCTCGGTGACGTGCGCGGCGAGCGCGGGGCCGACGTCCGGGTCGGTCACGTCGAACAGCTCCGCGACGTCGCGGTAGCGCTCGGCGATCTCGGGCCCGCCGGCGGCGTTGTGCTCGATCACGTGCGGCAGGTGGATGGCGTTCGCGATCCCGTGCGGCACGCCGAACTGGGCGCCGGCGGGGTGCGACATCGCGTGCACCGAGCCCAGCGCGATCGTGATCGCGAGGTTGGCCGCGACCAGCATGTTGCCGCGGGCGTCCTCGTCGTCGGGGCCGCGCTCGACGGCGCGCTCGAGGTTGTCGCGGATCATCCGCAGCGCCTGGAGCGAGCGCGCGTCCTGGTGCGGGCTCCAGTCGGTCGAGACGTAGCCCTCGATCGCGTGGGTCATCGCGTCCATGCCGGTGGCGGCGGCGATCGCGGCGGGCAGCGTGCGGGTGCTGTCGGGGTCGAGGATGGCCAGGCGCGGGAACAGCGGGAAGTCGGCGATCTCCAGCTTGACCTTGCGCTCGGGGTCCTTGATGACCGCGGCCATCGACACCTCGCTGCCCGTGCCGGCCGTGGTCGGGATGCACGCCAGCGGGGCGATCTCGAGCGGCCTGCCCATGCCGTCGTCCTCGCGCGGCATCAGGAAGAAGCCCTCCTGCTCGGCGGCGCCGCCGCCGTGGGTGAAGACCGCGTCGGCGACCTTCGCCGTGTCCATCACCGAGCCGCCGCCGACGGCGAGGAAGGAGTCGGCGCCGGCCTCCTTGGCGGCGGCGGCGCAGCGCTCCACGACCTCGGTCGAGGAGTCCTGGGGCACCTGGTCGAAGACCCCGACGACCTCGAGGCCGCCGTCCGCGACCCCGGCCTCGGCGCGCTCGACCAGGCCGGTCGCGCGGATCACCTCGTCGGTGACCACGAAGACGCGGTGGGCGCCCTCCTTCTGGAACTCGAAGCCGGCCGACCCGATCAGGTCGCGGCCGGAGATCACACGGGTGGGCTCCGTGTACTGGGAGAAGTCCTTGAAGGGCGTCAAGCGGGCTTCGAGCAGGTCCTGGCGGCCCTGGTCCTCGAGCTGCTGGCGGTAGCGCGGGAAGACCGGCTTCACCAGCGGGACGAGCTTGAGGATCTTCGCCACCGGGCCCTTGGCCTTCATCTGGCCGCGCGCCAGCGCGACGGTCACGTTCACCTTGCCGAGCCAGAAGCGGTGCGCCGTGTCGGCGTCCATGGTCATGACGACCTCGGGCTCCATGGTGGTGTCGCCGCAGTCGACCTGGCCGTCCTCGTCCTCGATCAGCTTGACCGTGATCTGCGAGTCCGGATTGCGGTACTGGTACTGCACGATCGTGTTCGCCTTCTGGAACTTGGGCGAGAGCTCATCGTCCTCGGCGAGGTCCTCGAACAGCTTGCCGATGGTCGCGTAGACCTCGTCGGCGCTCTTGAAATAGGCCATGAGCGCGAAGTCTATGGCCGCGGGAACGACGTACCCACCACTCGGTCCCAGGCGCGGTCGGGCAGGATCGCGTGCTGGCCCATGAAGAAGCGGGCGGAGGCGGTCACCGGATAGCGGGTGCGCGGGCGCTTGGCGGTGATCGCCTTCTCGATCGCCTTGGCCACCGCCTCGGGACCGGCGCCGAGCTTGGCCATCGGCCCGTCGTAGGCGCCCGCGGTGGCCCGCGCGACCGCGGTGTTGAACTCGGCGTAGGGACCGTCCTGCTGGGGCACCGAGCCCGACCGCGGTCTCGCCGAAGCTCGTCCTGATCAGCCCGGGCTCGATGACCGAGACGTGCACGCCGAAGCCGCGCACCTCGAAGCGCAGCGCGTCCGAGATCGCCTCGACGGCGAACTTGGTCCCGTGGTAGGCGCCCCCGCCCGGGAAGACGAGCTTGCCGCCCATCGAGCTGATGTTCACGATCCGGCCGCGCCCCTCCCTGCGCATGCCGGGCAGGACCAGCTGGCACATGCGCACGAGTCCGAAGACGTTGGTCTCGAACTGGCGGCGCAGCTCGTCCATCGGGATCGTCTCGACGGCGCCGCTCTGGCTGTAGCCGGCGTTGTTGACGAGCGCCCCTACCGACGCCCTCGGCCTCCTCCACCGCCGCGACGCCGGCCCGCATCGACTCCTCGGCGGTGACGTCGAGCGCCAGCGTGCGGCAGCCGGCCGCCTGGAGGTCCTCGATCGAGTCGAGCCGGCGGGCCGTCGCGTAGACGGTCATGCCGCGCTCGGCGAGGCGCTCGGCGGTCGCGCGGCCGATGCCGGTCGAGCAGCCGGTGATCAGGACGGGAGTCGTTGTCCATGCGGGAAGCCTCTCCGCCGCCCGCAGGGTCAGGTCAAGCTCGGCGTGCGGCGCTCAGCAGCGCACCGAGCAGCGTCTGGGCGCCCCTGCCGATGCGCCCGCGCTCGTCCCACAGGTCGCTCTCGGCGAGCCCGACGCCGTCGACGCGCGTGATCGCGTCCACGCCCACCCACTCGCCGTCGGGCGGCCGCAGCAGGTGGACGGTCAGCTCGGTGTTGATGAACAGGTACTCGCGCCAGTCGAGCACGGCGCTGACGCCGTTGCCGACGTCGGCGACGACCATCAGGCGCTCCAGCGGGGCTCGGCTGCTCGCCCTCCACGAGCGGGCCCCGCATGCGCATCCAGACGAGCGCCGGGCCGGGCTCGAGGAAGCCGCCGTGCACGAACCGGTACTCCATCGCCGTGTGGTAGCCGGCCTCCTGGCCGGTGGGGAAGAAGTCGCGGTCGCGGCCCTGGTCGGGGCCGGGCGGAGGCGGATCGCGACTCGAGCTCGAATGTCGCTCGACGGCCACGCGCCAGGCGCTGGCGCGCATCACCTCGCCGTCCGCGCAGGCCAGGCTCGCCTCGAGCAGCTCGACGCTGCGGCCCGGGCGCACGACCCGCGCCTCGACGGTCAGCGGCGCGAGCGGCACGGGCCCGAGGATCTCGACCGTGATGCGGCCGATCCGCATGCCCGTCGCGCGGCTCGCAGCGCTCGAGCGCGCGGGCCGAGCAGGGCCGCCGGCGGCCCGGCGTGCTGGGCGCCGGGATCCCACGGCCCCCTGGTGAGCTCGGTGGGCACGAGCGCGTCGCCGTCGCGCGTGTAGAAGGCGCCGGTCACGGGCGGCGACCCTATAGCGTGCCGGTTGCGATGCAGGCGGTCACGTTTCAGGCTCCCGGCGAGGTGCGGCTCGAGGAGCGGCCCGAGCCGGAGTTGCTCGAGCGCGACGACGCGGTCGTGCGCGTGGAGGCGACCGGCGTGTGCGGCTCGGACCTGCACATCTACCACGGGCGCGTGCAGATCGAGCCCGGCTTCACGCTGGGGCACGAGTTCGTGGGCACGGTCGTGGCGGCCGGCGACGACGTCACCGACGTGGCCGAGGGCGACCGCGTGCTCGGCTGCTACTGCTCGGCCTGCGGCAACTGCTTCTTCTGCCGCCGCGGCGACTTCCACAAGTGCGACGAGGGCCGCGTCTTCGGCCACGGCAAGACGCTCGGCTCGCTCCAGGGCGCGCAGGCCGACCAGGTGCTCGTCCCCCACGCCAACCTGACCCTGCGGCGCGTGCCCGACGGCATGTCGGACGACGCCGCCCTGTTCGCCGGCGACGTGATGGGCACCGGCTGGCACGCGGTCGACCAGGCCGGCATCCGGCCAGGCGACTCCGCGGCCGTGCTCGGCCTGGGACCGGTCGGCCTGTGCGCCGTCCAGGCCGCCAAGGCGTCCGGCGCCGCCAAGGTGATCGCGATCGACAGCGTGCCCGAGCGCCTCGAGCTCGCCGCCAGCTTCGGCGCCGAGCCCGTCCACCTCACCGAGGACGACCCGCGCGCCGCCGTCAAGGCCGCCACCGACGGGCGCGGGGTCGACGCCACCGATCGACGCCGTCGGCCACCCCGACGCCCTCGATCTCGCCGCCCGCGTCACCCGCAAGGCGGGGACGGTCGCCGCGATCGGCGTCTACGCCGAGCGCATCCAGGTGCACATGGGCATCGTCTGGATCAAGGCGCTGACGCATCAAGACCGGACACGCCAACGTGATCGGGCACGTCGACCGCGTGCTCGCGATGATGGCCGCCGGCGTGCTCGACCCCACCCCGCTCGTGACCCACCACATGTCGCTGGCCGAGGCGCCAGAGGCCTACGCGGTCTACGACCGGCGCGAGGCGCTCAAGATCGTGATGACAGCCGTGAGCGTGTGAGCGCGGCACGACGGCGATGCTCGTGCGCCTGCGCGAGATACTGGCCCAGGGAGCCGAGCCGGTCGGCTGGAAGGTCGGCTTCAACGTCTCCGCCGCCCAGGACAAGCTCGGCATCGACGCCCCGCTCGCCGGCTATCTGACGACCGACGGCCTGCTCGAGGACGGCGCCGAGTACTCGCTCGACGAGGGCCCGGTGGTCGTGGAGTCCGAGGTCGCGGTCGAGCTGGGCGACGACGGGCGCTCGATCGTCGCGCTGCTGCCCGCGCTCGAGATCGCCGACCCGCCCGACCTCGACCAGGACGTGGAGACGATCCTGGCGGGGAACATCTTCCACCGGGCGGTGGCCTTCGGCCCCCGGGTCGAGACCGACGCCGCCGGGGGCGGCCGCGTCATCGTCAACGGCGAGGTCGAGCACGAGATGGCGCCGGGCGACACCGGCGCCCACCTGGAGGACATGGTCGAGGCGGTCAGGCGCCGCCTGTCGGCCGTGGACGAGGAGATGGGCGCCGGCCTGCGCATCATCACGGGCATCCTCGCCCCGCCCCACGCCGCCCAGCCGGGCGACACGGTGCGGCTCGAGCTCGACGCGCTGGGCGGCGTCGAGCTGCGCTTCGCGTAGTGCGCAAGCAGCCGGCTCGGCCGGCTGCGCAGCGTTGACCTAGATTTCAGGCCATGACAACCGCCTCAGCGCTGCCGGACGCCCTCTCCGATCCCGCCCGCTCGTTTGCCGCAGGGCCCGCATCGTCTGCTGATCGGCGGCGAGCGCCTCGACGCCGCCGACGGGCGCACCTTCGAGACGCTCGACCCGGCCACCGGCCAGCGCATCGCTGAGGTCGCGCACGCCGGCGCCGAGGACGTCGGCCGCGCGGTCGCGGCGGCGCGCGAGGCCTTCGACGACGGGCGCTGGAGCGGGATCTCCGCCGCCAAGCGCACGCGCGCGATGCTCGCGCTGGCGGACGCGATCGAGGCGCACGCGGACGAGCTCGGCGAGCTCGAGTCGCTCGACAACGGCAAGCCGGTCAAGCTCGCCAAGCGCGTGGACGTGGCGCTTGCCGCCGAGCACCTGCGCTACTTCGCCGGCTGGCCGACGAAGATCGAGGGCGAGACGCTCCCGGTCGCGATGCCGAACATGCACTGCTACACGCGCAAGGAGCCGGTCGGCGTCTGCGCCCAGATCATCCCGTGGAACTTCCCGCTGCTGATGGCGGCCTGGAAGATCGCCCCGGCGCTGGCCGCGGGCTGCACGATCGTCCTGAAGCCGGCCGAGCAGACCCCGCTGACCGCGCTGCGGCTCGGCGAGCTGGCGCTCGAGGCCGGGCTGCCGGAGGGCGTGCTGAACGTGATCACCGGCGACGGCGAGACGGGCGCCGCGCTGGTGGACCACGACGACGTCGACAAGATCGCCTTCACCGGCTCGACCGTCGTCGGGCGCGAGATCGGCGCCAAGGCCGGGCGCGCGCTGAAGCGGGTGACGCTCGAGCTGGGCGGCAAGTCGCCCAACATCATCCTGCCCGACGCCGACCTCGACGTGGCGGTCAAGGGCGCCTACCAGGCGATCTACTACAACGCCGGCCAGGCCTGCAACGCGGGCTCGCGGCTGTTCGTGCACGCCGATCACTACGACGACGTCGTGTCCGGCCTGGTCGAGGCGGCCGGGCGCCGCCCGCATGGGCCCGGGGCTCGACCCCGGCACGCAGCTCGGCCCGCTGATCTCGGCAGAGCAGGAGGAGCGCGTGCGCGGCTACATCGAGCAGGGCAAGGCCGAGGGCGCCGAGCTGGTCACGGGCGGCGGGGCCCGCGACGGCGACGGCTACTTCGTGGAGCCGACCCTGTTCAGCGCGACCAGCGACGAGCTCACGATCGCCCGCGAGGAGATCTTCGGGCCCGTGCTGGTCGCCCTGCCCTACTCCGACCTCGAGGAGGTCGCTCGCCGCGCCAACGACACCGACTACGGCCTCGCGGCGGGCGTCTGGACGCGCGACCTCGCCAAGGCGCACAAGCTCGCCGCGCTGCTGCGCGCCGGCGACGTCTGGGTCAACACCTGGAGCGCCGGCGACCCGGCCGCCCCGTTCGGCGGGTTCAAGGCGTCAGGCGTCGGGCGCGAGCACGGCCGCGAGGGCCTGCACGCCTACCTCGAGAACAAGACCGTGTGGGTCAACCTGGGCTGACCGAAGACGCCGGCGCTGCGAATCCGCGGCGTCACGGTGACCGTGAACTTGACCCAGACCTTGGTCTTCTTCGAGTACTTGCGGCGCGTGTCGAACTGGACCGTGTAGACGCCGGTCGGCGTCCCGCCCGGCAGGACCCGCTTGCGCGCCTTGAGCGTGCGGCAGGGCCCCTTCAGCTTGCCGATGAACACGTTGCGCTTGTAGCGCTTGCGCACGATGTGGGCGTAGAGGCGCTTGCCGGTCGTGAAGCCGGTGGCGTTGACGCGCAGCCGCCGCCCCGCCGCCCCGTTCTTGGGGCGTGACGCGCACCGCGAGCGCGGAGCCCAGGAACTGGGCCGCCGCGGTGAGCGCGGGGTTGGTGACGTCGGTGGCCGTCAGCGTGCGCGTGCCGACGCCCGTGAAGCTGTTCACGCCGATCGTCAGCGTCGAGCTGAGGTTGCCGCTGATGTCGGCCTGGAGGGCGCCGAGGTTCACGTCGCCCAGCACGAAGTTGACCTGGCCGTTGGGCGTGAAGCCGGTGCCGGCGAGCGCGAGCGCGTCGCCGGGGCGGTAGCAGCTCTTCGACCCGCTCAGCGTGATCGTCGCGGCCTGCGCCGGGGCCGCCGCGGCGAGCACGAGGCCCGCGGCGAGAGCGGTCAGCGTTGCGCGCCGGATCATCGGCGCCCGATGCGGTAGATGGGTCCGTCCATCGACACAGCGTAGACCCTGCCCTGGCCGTCTTCTCCGAAGGAGACCAGGTTGGATACGCGCAGCCCGGTGCCCCGCGAGGACGCCCGCGGGCGCTTGAGAAAGCTCAGCCGCAGCTCCGGGCTGCAGAAGTCGCCGTAGACGTAGCGACCGCTGTAGCGGCTACCGCGCAGGGACGGGTCGCGGATCACGTAGCCGCCGATGATCGAGCAGAAGCCGGCGCTCTGGCGGTGTGCGATCACCGGGAAGATCGCGCCCGGCGCGCGGCCGTCCTCGTAGCGGTCGCGGCCCTCGAAGACGTCCCAGCCGAAGTTGTAGCCGCCGCGCGGCTGGCCGCCGCCCTCGCGGCCGGGCACGTAGTCGATCTCCTCGACCTCGTCCTGGCCGACGTCGCCGATGATCAGCGACCCGCGCCGGCGGTCGAACGAGAAGCGGTACGGGTTGCGCAGCCCGTAGGCGTAGACCTCGTGGCGGACACCCGACCGGCGCGCGAACGGGTTCGAGGAGGCGATCGAGTAGCCGCCGCCCGGGCGCGGGTCGATCCTGATCAGCTTGCCGAGGATGCGGCTCAGGTTCTGGGCGTTCTCGTCGGGGTCGCCGCCGGCGCCGCCGTCGCCGAACCCGGCGTAGAGCATGCCGTCGGGGCCGAACTGGAGCTGGCCGCCCTTGTGGTTGGTGCGGAAGTGGGGCACGGTCATCACCGAGCGGCGGGAGCCAGGGTCGGCGCGGTCGGGGTCGCTCGAGGCGCGGTACTGGTCGATCTGGATGTAGCCGCGGCGATCCGTGTAGTAGATGTAGAAGCGGCCCGAGCGCTTGTAGTCGGGGGCGAAGGCCATCGACAGCAGGCCGCCCTCGCCGTCGGTGTTGACGCTGCCGGAGATGTCGAGGAAGGGCTGGCCGAGCTGGCGGCGGCCCTTCACGACCACGATCGAGCCCGAGCGCTGGACGACGAAGCGCCGCTTGTCGCCGCGCGGGGCGGTGATGTAGGTGGGCGCGTCGAAGCTGCCGAGGCGCAGCAGGCGGACCGGGCGGCGCGCGGCCGCGGTCGAGCCCTCGTCGGCGGGGACCGAGCTCGTGCGACCGGTGGCCGCCGGCTCCGCCCTCGTCATGTCATCCCCGCCTGAGTCGCAGCCGGCCAGCGTCGCTAGGACGAGGCCGACCGCAAGGCTCGATCGGCATGCGCTCACGCGGCGTCAGTATGGCAACGGCTAACCTAGCCCCTGTTTCGGGCTGTGGCGCAGTTTGGTAGCGCGCTCCGTTCGGGTCGGAGAGGTCGCTGGTTCAAATCCAGTCAGCCCGATCATGAACTCGGTGGTCGATCGGCTGTGGCCCCTCTGGAGGCAGGTCATGAGGGGCCACACCACCGCGTACCGCTTGACGGGCGGACTCGTGGGCCACCGCTTCCCGTTCGCCCCACCCTCGCTGTTGCTCGACCACGTGGGTGCCAAGACCGGCACCGTCCGGACCACGCCTCTGACCTACCTCGCTGATGGCGACAACCTCGTGCTGGTCGCCTCCAAGGGCGGCAACCCGAGGAACCCGGCCTGGTACCACAACCTGCGTGCCCACCCCGACGTCACCGTCCAGGTCGGCTCGAAGCGGCTGGCGGTCGAGGCCCGCGTTGCGACCGCAGCTGAGCGCAGGCGGCTGTGGCCCAAGGTGGTCGACCTCTACGGCGGCTACGCCGACTACCAGCGGCGAACGGAGCGAGAGATTCCGCTCGTCATCCTCGAGCCGCGTGGAGTTCGGCTTGACATGTGACTAATTGGTCACCTATTCTTTGGCACCGTGGATGCGGTGTTCAAGGCTCTGGCTGACCCGACTCGCAGGGGCCTGCTCGATGAGCTGTTCAAGCACGACGGTCAGACGCTGAAGTCGCTCGAAGCGGGTCTCGCCATGACCCGCTTCGGCGTGATGAAGCACCTACGCGTGCTGGAGGAGGCCGGGCTGGTCACGACTCGCAAGCGCGGGCGCGAGAAGCTCCACTTCCTGAACCCCGTCCCGATCCGGCTCATCCACGACAGGTGGGTGAGCAAATACGCCGAGCCGTGGGCAGCGACGCTGACCGAGCTCAAGGAAGGACTGGAGGAAGGGTCATGAAGCGGTATCCGGAGGCAGGTGTCCAGCTCGAGGATCGCGACACGGTCGCGGTGTTCGAGATCTTCATCAAGACGACGCCCGAGCGCCTGTGGGAGGCGATCACAGATCCGAAGCAGCGCGCGAGGTACAGCTTCGGCGTGGAGACGCAGTCCGACTGGACGCCCGGGTCGGAGTACAACGCCGGCGTGCCGGGTGTGATCGAAATCGCCGCGGGCGAGAACCTGGAAGTGGACCCGCCGCGTCGCCTCGTCCAGAGCTTCAACGCGCTGTGGGGCGACGACGCCAGGGCAGAGGGCACATCACGGGTCACGTGGGAGATCGAGCAGGTCGAGGACTCCTGCCGGCTCACGGTCGTCCACGACCAGCTACGCGCGGGCGCCAACAGCGAGATCTACGGCGGTTGGCCGATGATCCTCTCCGGTCTGAAGACGCTGCTCGAGACCGGGGAGACGCTCACCACGCCGGGATCGCTCAGGTACTCAGGGGCGGCGGCGAGGGGCTGAGCGCTATCCGCGGCCTCGCACCACGCGTTGATCGGGGGGGTTCGCGAGGGGTGGCGGCCTCCACCCTGAGGGTGCCTAGGCGCGGACGCGTGGGTCGAACACGATGCCGGTGCAACTCAAACCGCCCACACAGGAGGCCCTCAATGAGCAAGTCAGTCGCCGCGTACCACCCGGCAGTCGTCCGCCCCCCGTCCCGCAGCTCGCGTTCACTGATCGCGGTGCTGCTGGTCGCCCTCGCTTCGCTGGGCGCCACGATCGGCTACATCGCGATCGACGACTCAGGCACCACCACCGCCCGGACCGCCGTCGCCAACGGCCAGTCCTCGCCGACCCTCGAGGATCCCTTCCAGGCGCGGACGCAGGCGACCCGCTCGCTCGGTGGCCCCGACGAGAGCGCGGTTGCGAGCGCTATCTCGCCTCAGCCCAGCGTGACCGGGCCCGACGAGAGCGCGATCGCCGCCGCCGTCGGTAACCAGGGCGAGACCGGATCCCAGGCCCGCTTCCAGGCCTACCAGGACAAGCTGGGCGCCATGACCACGCAGCAGAAGGCTGATGCCTTCGCTCGCTGACCGGCAAGCTCGGACTCGCCGCGAACGCCCCGGGGCTCGCCGGGGCGTTCGGCGTTTGCGAGCCGCATACTGCTGGCATGCAGACCGGCGCGAGCGAGCAGCGCTATGTCCCCGCGGCGGGCCGGGCAGGCCTTACCGGGCTGTACGACCCCGTGATGGCGCTCACCATGCGTGAGGGCCGCTGGCGGCCGGCGCTGCTCGCCGAGGTGGATCGACGCCTGCCGCTGGCGGGCACCGTCGTGGACGTGGGCGCCGGGACGGGCTCTGTCGCGATCGCCCTGGCGGCGGCGCGTCCGGACGCCAGGGTGGTCGCTGTCGACGGCGATCAGGACGCGCTCGATCGGGCGCGCGTCAAGGCGGGCGCCGAAACGGTCGCCTGGCGCCCGGGTCTGGCCGGCGGGCTCCCGCTTCGGTCCGGTGGCGCCGACGCAGTGGTGATGTCACTGCTGCTGCACCACCTCGAGCCGGCGGCAAAGCAGGCCGCCCTGGACGAGGCGGTCCGCGTGTTGCGGCCAGCGGGCTGGCTTCACATCGCGGACTGGGGCCGACCGCGCGGCCTGCTCCCGCGAGCCGGCTTCGCCGCGCTCAGGACACTGGACGGCCCAGAGGGGACGCGCGACCACGCCGCCGGACGTCTTCCCGCCCTCGTGCGCGACGCAGGCTTCGCCGGAACATCCGTGTGGATGCGGCTCGCGACGGTCTGGGGCACGCTTGAGTTGCTGTCAGGCAGCCTGGTGGACCGGCACCGGACTGATCCGGCGCAGCCGCCGACGGGCCAGGCGCCCTAGTGGGCTGCCCGCGAGCAGCAGCTCGTCGGCAGCGCGCGTGACCGCCTCCCCCACGATCGCGTCGGCCGGGCGTCGGCCGGAGAAGTAGAGGACCGTCAGCTCCACGTCTCCGCACCCTTCGACCGCGCGGGCCGCGCGAGCCAGATCCTCGCGTCCGAGCTCGCGGGATATCTCGTTCCAAAGCACCGACCGGGTATCGCAGCAGCCGCGCTGCGGCGACTCCTGCTCGACCAGCTTCATCACCGTCACGCGGTTGCCGCGCTCCGCAAGCGCTCGCAGCTCGGCGTCGCCGGCGGCGCTGCACCCGTACACGACCAGCGTATGCGTCGCTGCCGCGCTCACGCCTCGCGCGCCGGCGATTCCCGCTTGGCCACCTCGGCCACCGAGCTCAGCGAGTCGTCGACCAGCCGGCGGTACCAGCGGCGCCCCAGGAGGGTGTCGTAGGCCTTGTAGCCGATGTGCTTCGGGTCCATGCCGATCTCGACCTCGGCGAAGGTCTCGCCCCGCGCCTCGGTCAGGAGCCAATGCGAGTAGTAGCCGCTGGTGAGGCAGCGCAGCTTGATCTCGCGCAGCTCGCTCAGGTCGTCCACCACGAAGGTGGTCGTCGACTTGCCCATCGGCGTGCGCGTCTCCTGCTCGTAGGTCGCGCCCTCCTCGAGCGTGGCCAGACCGGTGACCTCGATCACCTCGCCGGCCCATTCCGGATAGCGCGCGGGGTTGCCGACGAGGTCCCATACGACCTCGATGGGCGCTTCGATCAGCCCCTGCCTTCGGCACGCGGACACGGCCCATCATCGTCTCACAGCTAAAGGTTCGCTCGTGGCCGGCCGACCCAATCAGCGATATGACCCGCACGCAGATAGGCCTCGCAGCAGTCGCCCTCGTAGCCGTCGTCCTGGCGGTGGTGCTCGTGACCCGCAACGGAAGCGAGAGCTCCGATCGCGACGCCGTCGAGCAGGTCATGTCGGACCTCCAGTCGGCGAGCCGCGACGGCGACGGCCAGCGCATCTGCAGCGAGATCTTCACGCCGAAGCTGTCCGACTCGGTGACCAGGTCGTCGGCGACCGGGAGCTGCGCCAGCGAGGTGAAGGCGAAGCTGTTCTCGGCTGACGCCCAGATCGAGGTCCAGAGCGTCGACGTCCAGAACGCCTCGAACGCGACCGCCACGGTCGAGGAGGCGAACGGCAACGTCTCGAACGTGTTCCTGGTCAAGCAGGACGGGCGCTGGCGTATCCGCAGCGTGACGCCGGCCTAGGGCCCGTCAAAGGAAAACGGGGGCCGCGCTAAGCGCGACCCCCGCTCGGGTTCCGTCCCGTCGGACCCACTGGCCCCTGGCTGTCCGTGCCGGTGTTTCAACGGGGGGCCGCGCCGTCACGCGACCCCCCGCCTGTGGGTTCCGCCCGTCCTACGCGACTAGCCGGCCGTCGCGCAGATTGCGTAGACCGTGAGCGTCCAGCTGGTGCTGCCGAGGTTGGAGACCTCCTCGGCGTCCGCGATCCACTGATTTGCCTTGCCGGACGTGACGGTGCCCGGCCCGCTGGTCGTGACCCACGCGCCAGTGTTGTTGGAGCGTGCGCCACCCCCGACGAGCGTCTTCGTGCCCGTGCAGGTAGCGGTGATGTTGTGCTTGTCCGACGTGGTGTTGCTGACCGTCGTGACGATCTCGACACCACTCACACCGGACGCGCCGGCGGGACCGGTCGGGCCGGTCGGGCCAGCCGGCCCCTGCGGGCCGGTTGCACCGGTGCCCCGGTGTCGCCCTTCAGGCCCTGGCTGCCCTGGTCCCTGGGCTCCCTGGGCGCCGGCCGAGCCGTTGTCGCCCTTCAGGCCCTGGACGCCCTGGCTGCCCTGGGCCCTGTGCCCTGGGCTCCCTGGGCGCCGGCCGAGCCGGTGTCACCCTTGTCGCCCTTCTCACCCTTGTCGCCCTTGACGCCCTGGATTCCCTGGATGCCCTGAAGGCCCTGGAGACCCTGCTCGCCCTTGTCGCCCGTGGCTCCGTCGGCTCCATTGGCGCCGGCCTCACCGGTCTCGCCCTTGTCGCCCTTCTCGCCCTGAGCGCCGTCGGCTCCATTGGCGCCGGCCTCGCCGGTCTCGCCCTTGTCACCCTTGTCGCCCGTCAGGCCCTGGGCACCGTCGGCTCCATTGGCGCCGGCCTCACCGGTCTCGCCCTTGTCGCCCTTGAGCGCCGTCGGCTCCATTGGCGCCGGCCTCGCCGGTCTCGCCCTTGTCGCCCTTGTCGCCCTGAGCGCCGTCGGCTCCATTGGCGCCGGCCTCGCCGGTCTCGCCCTTGTCGCCCTGGTCGCCCTTGTCGCCCTTGACGCCCTGGATGCCCTGCAGACCCTGGCGCCGTCGGCTCCGTTGGCGCCGGCCTCGCCGGTGTCGCCCTTGTCGCCCTTCTCGCCCTGGGCACCGTCGGCTCCATTGGCGCCGGCCTCACCGGTCTCGCCCTTGTCGCCCTTCTCGCCCTGGGCCGTCGGCTCCATTGGCGCCGGCCTCACCGGTCTCGCCCTTGTCGCCCTCTCTGAGCGCCGTCGGCTCCATTGGCGCCGGCCTCGCCGGTCTCGCCCTTGTCGCCCTTCTCGCCCTGGGAACCGTCGGCTCCATTGGCGCCGGCCTCGCCGGTGTCGCCCTTGTCGCCCTGAGCGCCGTCGGCTCCATTGGCACCGGAATCACCGGTGTCGCCCTTCTCGCCCTGCGCTCCGGCGACGCCGGCAATGCCCTCGGCGCCGTCGGCACCGTTGGCGCCGGTGTCACCCTGGTCGCCCTTCTCGCCCTGCAGGCCCTGCGGACCAGCGGGACCCTGGGGACCGGCCGGACCCTGGGCACCAGCCGGGCCCTGGGAGCCGGCGAGCGCTGAAGCCGCCGGGCCGGCGGGCCCCATCGGACCTCGCGCACCGTTCGCACCCGTCGCGCCGGCATCACCCTTCACGCCCTTCTCGTTCCAGGTGAGGCGCGTTTCCTTCTTGCCGCACTTCTCCTTGGCATCGACGATGCGCAGATCGCCAGTCTTCTTGCCGTAACAGGCGTTGATCGTCCCGTTAGAGCCGGGGATCGCGCCCGCCGCCATCGCACCACCGGCAAGCAGAGCCGCCCCAGTGCACGCCGCAAGCGCCTTCGCGTGCGAAATTCGCCCACGCGATCGCTTGAGTCCGAAGGAACCCATGGAAGAACCACTCCTTATTCAGAGGATGCTGCGCCGAACGCCCCCTCAGCAGGGCCTGCGTTCGGTCAGCCGAGAGGCGACCGTCTCATGGAAATCCGAATCGCGCTCGCACTTTCTTGAGCGGCGCGAAAGATGCACAAGATGGCCTGCCCGAGCGCGCACAAACTGTGCAGCAAAACGGCTCGGAAGGCCCGAGAACTGGGCGCGGCCCGCCGTCAGGGCCGCGCCCAGCCCTGAGCGCTAGCGCCTCCCTGCGACCCTCTTCAGGAACGGGATCAGGTTCTTGACGAAGTCGTTCTTGGGGCTCGCCGAGTTCGGGTCGTTGTGCGAGTACGTCGCGTGCCGGTCGACGAGCACGAGCTGCCGCTTCGGGATGCCCGACTGCTTCGCCAGGATGCTCGCGGCGTCGAGCACGCGCTGGCCGCCCAGCGCCGCCCCGAACGCGTAGATGCGCAGCCGCTTCGGCAGGTCGCTGCCGTGGATCGCCCTCACGTCCAGCACGGCCTGCGCCGGGTTGCGGTTCCCGGCGGCGACGGCGCCGGAGTCGATCGTCAGGCGCTGCGGGTGGTACCACGCGGTGCCGTCGAGCCCCTTCAGGCCCCAGCCCCCGAACATCGTCGCGTAGCGCTTGATCGGGGTCAGCTCGCCGGCGCGCACCCAGGGGCGCGGATCCCCGCTGTCCGCCAGCCGGCCGAGGTGCGCCTGCGCCGCGCTCAGGGACGACGGCGACGTGTCGCTGTCGAGCGCGAACCCGTACTGCGCCTCGTTGGTCGGCGGCACCGGCGGCTTGAGGTTGGCCGGCAGCGCGGGCCACGCCCAGCCGATCGACGGCTCGTTCGGCGCGGTCAGCACGCTCAGCGCGCCGCTCGTGTTGAACAGGCCGGCGAGCGGCGCGGCGATGCCGCCGAAGGTCAGCCAGGGCGTGGACGTGGACAGCGTCTGCAGCGAGGCGCGGGCCGCGTCAGCGCTCACGGGCGCCGGGCTGCTGCCGCCGTCGATGTAGACCAGGCCGGACAGGTCACTCGCGCCCGGCTTGCCGTTGAAGTCCCAGGTCGCGTAGGCGGTCGTCATCGACCCACCCAGCGAGTGACCGCCCATCACGACGCGGCCGCCGAGCTGCTTGGCCTGCTTGACGACGCGGCGCGCGTCCTGCAGCTCGACCTTCATCCCCCAGTTGCGCGCGAAGGCGACCTTGTCGGTCGGGATCGACTGGAAGTGCGTGGTGATGCTCGGATCGGTGAGGTACTCGAGGTAGTAGTCGAACACCTGCGCGGGCGTGGCCTTGCCGGCCTTGGCCTTGTCGAACATCGACTGGTCCTCGAGCTGGTTCTCGCGCCGCTCGATCGCCCACACCTGCCAGCCCTTGGCGCGGGTGACGACGTCCTTGGCCAGCGGGACGAAGTAGGAGGCGCTGGCCGAGGTGCCGGGATGCAGGACGAGGACGTTGCGCGCCTTCTTCGGCCCGACCTTGATGACGCCGACCTTGTCGTACTTGGCGGGCGTGCTCGGCTCGTCGTAGCCCTTCAGCCGCTCGAAGCTGACGCGCACCTTCGCCGACGCCGCCGGCGCGAGTGCCAGCGCGACCACGATCGCCGCCAGGGCGGCCCTTCCGATCCCTCTAAGCATCAATGCTCCTCCGTCGCTCCCAGTCCGAGGCATGATGCATGGCGGCAGGGCAACTGCACAGCGCGGGCTGAACAGTCTTCCGCCACGCCGACTGTGCACGTGCATAATCGAAGCGTGGCGGTGGAGCTGCGCGCCAGTGACGTGATCAGGAGGATCGTCGAGCGAGTCGACCTCGACGAGTTCACCGAGCGCGTGCTCGACAGCTTCTGGGAGCGGCCCGAGTACCAGCGCTTCCGCCCCCTGCGCGAGGAGGTGCGCGACTGGGTGCGCTGGAACATCGAGCTGGTGATCCGCTGGCTGGTCGACGGGCGACCCCCGGCCGAGTCGGACCTCGAGCGCTTCCGCGAGCGCGCCCGCACGCTGGCGGCCAGCGGCATGCCGGCCGACATCGTGCCCGCCAACTTCAGGCGCGGCGCGCGCTATGCCTGGGCCGCGCTGCTCGACGCCGCCCACGCCGACGAACGCGCCGCGCTCGTCGACAGCGCCGACCTGCTGTTCGAGTTCATCGACCGCGTCTCGGAGCTGTTCTCCGACACCTACGAGGCCGCCGGTCCGGCGGCGCTGGCCTCCGCCGACGAGCGCCGCGCCCGCGGGCTGCTCGACCGCATCGGCACCGGCGGGGAGCCGACCGGCGAGGACCTCCAGCTCGCCGAGCGGGTCGGCTTCGAGCTGACGGGCGCCTACCGGCCGTTCGTGCTCGTCGAGCCGGCCTGGTCGGTCGAGCGCCACCTCGCGCTGGCGGGTCGCCTGCGCGCCCGCGGGCTGCTGGCGGTGTCCGAGGGCCGACGGGTCGCGGGGCTCGCCCACGCGCGGCTGGCCTGGAGCGAGCTGGGCGTGGACAGGCGCGCGGTGATCGCCGAGGGCCGCCGTACGCGCCCGGCCGAGCTGGGCGAGGCGTTCGACGAGCTGCGCACGGTCGCCGAGGTGGCGGCGCGCGAGGGCCGTACCGGGGCGGTCGACGCCGACGACCACGTCGCCGAGCTGCTGCTGCGCCGCTCGCCGCGGCTGGCGAAGCGCCTGCACGCGCGCGTGTACGAGGAGCTCGCCGCCCACGACCCGGAGCTGGCGCGCACGCTCGACGCGCTGATCGAGCACGACTTCGACCGCGGCGCCACCGCCGCCGCCCTGCCCGTTCACCGCAACACGCTCACGAACCGGCTCGCCCGCGTGCGCGAGATCACCGGCCTCGACGTCGACACGGCCGACGGGCGCGGCACGCTCTGGCTGGCCTGGCTGGAGCGGCGCGGGGCGCGCTAGGCGCGCAGCGACGGCCTCAAGCAGCGACGGCGTTGTAGTAGCGCACCGCGAGCCCCGTGAGCAGGGTCTCGAAGCACGCCTCGACCGACATGTCGTTGCCGTCGGCGTAGGCGCGCAGCCCGGCGCGCTCGATCGCCTCGCTCTCGGCGATCACCTCGTCCACGAGGTCGGGATGCTCGTCGGAGAAATAGGCGCCCATCGAGTACAGGCTCGTGTCCATGAGCGACTCGATGAACGAGTCGGCGCCCGTCGACCGGCTCGGCTTGGCGGCCATCGAGCGGAGGTTACCCGCGTCCGCGCGCAGCCGGCCGAGCCGGCTGCTTGCGGCTAGGTGCGAGGCCGGATGGCGAAGCGCGACGAGATCATCGCCTACCTGGACGACCTGCTGGAGATCGAGTCGTTCACCGACTACGGCCCGAACGGCCTCCAGGTGCCAGGCGCAGCGGAGGTGACGCGGGTCGTCACGGCCGTGTCGGCTCAGCGCGAGCTGTTCGAGCGGGCGGCTGCCGACGGCGCGCAGCTCGTGCTCTGCCACCACGGCCTGTTCTGGGACTTCCACCCGCGCTCGGTCGGGCCCGCGCTGAAGGCGCGCCTGCGGATCCTGTTCGACGCCGACATCTCGCTCGCCGGCTATCACCTGCCGCTCGACGCGCATCCCGAGGTCGGCAACAACGCGCTGATCTGCGCGGCGCTCGGGCTCGAGCGCTCCGAGCCGTTCGCCGAGCACAAGGGGCGCTCGGTCGGCTTCGTCGGGCGCTCGGCCGAGGGCATCCCGTTCGCCGAGCTGCGCGAGCGCTGCGCCGCCGTGTTCGGCCAGGAGCCGTTCGTGTGGGACGCCGGGCCCGAGACCGTGCACAGCGTGGCGATCATCTCCGGCGGCGCGCCGGGCAACCTCGGGGATGCGATCGCGCTCGGCGCCGACGCGTTCCTGACCGGCGAGACCGCCGAGCACGTGATGGCGGAGGCGCGCGAGAACCGCATCCATTTCATCGCCGGCGGGCACTACGCGACCGAGCGGCTCGGCATCCGCAGGGTCGGCGAACTGGTGGCCGAGCGATTTCGCGTGGAGCACGAATTCGTCGAGATTCCGAACCCGATTTAGCTTGCTTCCGACCGATCAACCGATACCCTCATATGTGTCCCCACGAAGCGAGGAAACGGAGTAGGTATATGGCGATCCACCTGACGCCCACCGAGCTCGGACGGGAAGCAGGCATGCACCGCCGCGACGTAATCGCGAAGTGCATGGAGCTCGGTGTGCCGATCTTCCAGGGGCGGATCGACAAGACGCTGTTCATGTGCAGCCTCAAGGACGCGGCGCAGAAGAAGGAACTCGCCCGGGCCTGACGCCCGGCGCGCCTCTCTCCCCTTAGAATCGTTCCCGCGGACTGGCTCCGCGGCCAAGCTTTGCGCAAGCAAACCCTCGGGAGGGAGTGGGAAAGATGGAAGCAGTGACGGCGGGTGCCGACGCCCGTCACGCCCGAGGAACGGGCTCGAAGACGATCGCCGACCTGCTGCCGCTCGCGGTTGAGAAGTACGGGGACGCGCCGGCCCAGCGCTTCAAGGTCGGGGAGGAGTGGGCCGACCGCTCCTACACGGCCCTCGGCGAGGTGGTCAAGGAGGTCGGGCTGGGCCTGATCGACCTCGGCATCCAGCCGGGCGACAAGATCTCGATTCTCGCCCACACGCGGCCCGAGTGGACCCAGGCCTGCTTCGGCATCCTCACCGCCGGCGGGACCCTCGTCACGATCTACCAGACCAACTCGCCGGAGGAGTGCCAGTACGTCCTGCACCACTCCGACTCGCGCGCGATCTTCGTCGAGGACGCCGAGCAGCTCGCCAAGGTCCGTGAGGTCGAGGGCAACTGTCCCGAGCTCCAGCACGTGGTCGTGCTGGACCCGGGTGACGCCGACATCGGCGACGCACTCACCCTCGAGACGCTGCGCGAGCGTGGCCGCGGCCGCGACGAGGCGGACTGGAAGCGACGCTACGAGGCCGTCACCCCCGAGGACATGTGCCTCTACATCTACACGTCGGGCACGACGGGCCCGCCCAAGGGCTGCCTGCTCACGCACGCGAACTACCGGGCGATCACCGACGCCGTGGTGGCCGACGCCGCGATCGAGGAGGGCGACAGCACCTACCTGTTCCTGCCGCTGGCGCACGCGTTCGCGGTCCTGATCCAGTTCGCGTCGTTCGAGCTGGGCGCGACGCTCGCCTACTGGTCGCGCGACCCGAAGATGATCATCGCCGACATCGCGCAGGTCAGCCCGAGCTTCTTCCCGTCCGTGCCGCGCATGTTCGAGAAGATCTACACGCTCGCCACGTCCAACGTCGAGGACAAGGAGCAGCTGCGCAAGGCCGTCGAGGTCGGAGTCAAGGTGCGCCTGCTCAAGGACGAGGGCAAGCCCGTTCCCGAGGAGCTCCAGAAGGCCTTCGACGCCGCCGAGGAGCAGCTGTTCAAGAACGTGCGCGGGCTGTTCGGCCAGAACATCCGCGAGTGCGTGACGGGCGCGGCCCCGATCGCGTCGGAGATCCTCGAGTTCTTCTACGCCTGCGGCGTGCCGGTGATGGAGGGCTACGGGATGACCGAGACCTCCACGAGCGCGACGGTCAACCGTCCGCACGCGGGCGAGTTCCGGTTCGGCTCTGTCGGCAAGCCCCAGAAGGGCGTCGAGGTGAAGATCGCCGACGACGGCGAGGTGCTGATCAAGGGCCCGAACATCTTCCAGGGCTACTACAAGAACGAGGCCGCCACCGAGGAGACGCTCGAGCAGGGCTGGCTGCACACGGGCGACCTGGGCCGGCTCGACGATGACGGCTTCCTGTTCATCACCGGCCGCAAGAAGGACATCATCATCACCGCAGGCGGCAAGAACATCACGCCGGCCAACCTCGAGAACGGCCTCAAGCAGAACCGCTGGATCTCGCAGGCGGTGGTGATCGGCGATCGTCGGCCGTACCTGATCGCACTGGTCACGCTCGACCCCGAGGAGCTGCCGGCCCTGGCCGCCGAGCTCGGCATCGACGCCCCCGAGATGGCGGCGATGGCGCAGGACGAGCGCGTGCAGGCGGAGGTCCAGAAGGCGATCGACGAGGTCAACTCGCACGTCGGGCCCGTTGAGCAGATCAAGCGCTTCGAGATCCTCGACCACGACCTGTCGCAGGAGACAGGCGAGCTGACGCCGACGCTCAAGGTCAAGCGCAACGTCGTGCACGAGAAGTTCGCCGACGTGGTCGACCGGGTCTACGACACGCCCCGCTAACGTCCCGGCGGCGTGGCAAGCAACGACCCAACGGACACCGGCGGGCTCTTCATCGGGAGGCGGCCGGGCACGGGCCCGGTGCGCTACCGCGATCCAGGGCCGGCGTCCGAGCGGCGCCGGCGCGCCGACACGCTGCTGGCACACGCGCTGCTCGCCCTGGAGCTGCTGCTGTGCCTGTCGCTGTTCGGCCCCCAGCCGCTCGCGTGGCTGTGGATCGGCTCGCAGGTCGACTACCTGACCGGCTACGTCACCGCCGGGATCAGCACCGTGATGCTCGGCTGCCTGGCGTCGCTGATGATCACGATGGCCGCGGCCAAGCGCGTCGACCACGCCTGGAAGCTGGTCCGCCGCGCCGCCGGCCACCGCCAGGAGCGCGGGGCGCTCGAGCGGATCTTCGCGACCAGCGTGGCCGTCGCCGCCATCGTCTTCACCTTCTGGTTCCTCATCATCCAGGGGCCGGGGCCGACGTTCGCCCCCAGCAACTGAGGGTGAGCTTCCGCGACTACTACCGCCAGTTCGACGACCTGGACGAGCGCGAGCTGAACCGCGAGCGCAGGGCTCGCCGGGAGGCCGAGAAGCGCATGGCGCTGGAGCGCCTGCCCGACCTCGACCTGTCCGGCACCGAGTGGCCCGACATGCCGCACTCGGAGATCGTCAACGCGGCGATCGCGCGCGCCCGCGGCCTCGTCAACCGCTACCCGGACCGCTACGCCGCGCCGGTGAGGCGCCTGCTCTCCGAGCGGCACGGGATCGAGCCCGAGCAGATCGCGCTCGGCAACGGAGCGGCCGAGCTGCTGCAGTCCGCGGCGCTGGCCCTGCTCGGGCGCGGCGACGAGGTCGTCATGCCCTGGCCCTCCTACCCGCTCTACCCGCTCCTGGCCGCGCACGCGGGCGCCCGGCCGGTGTTCGCCGAGCACGGCCGCCTGAGCGACGCCGTGACCGAGCGCACGCGCGTGCTCATCGTCTGCAACCCCAACGACCCGACCGGCGACTACGTGCGCTCGATCGAGCTGGGCGCGGTCCTGGCCGGGCTGCCCGCCCACGTGCACGTGCTGCTCGACGAGGCGCTCGTCCACTTCCAGGACGAGGAGGACATGGACGCCTGCCTGCGCCTCGTCGACGCGTTCCCGCGGCTGCTCGTGGTGCGGACCTTCTCGAAGGTCTACGGGCTGTCCGGGCTGCGCGCCGGGTACGTCGTGGGCTCGGACGTGGACCTGCTCGCCGCGGTCGCGCCCGTGCTCGGCGTCAACGCGCTGACGCAGGCCGCCGTCGAGCACGCGCTGCGCACCGGCGACGCGGAGATCGACCGCCGCCGGCGCGCGGTCAGCCGCGAGCGCAAGCGCCTGACCGAGGAGCTCGTGGCGCTGGGGGCGGACGTCAACCGCTCTCAGGCCAACTTCGTCTGGCTGCGGGCACCGGGGCTGAGCGGCGACGCGCTCGCCCAGGCCCTGCGCCGCCAGGGCGTGATCGTCGCGCCGGGCGGCCCGCTCGGGGCGGAGGACCACGTCCGGGCGGCGGTGCGCGACGAGACGGCGACCGACCGGCTCGTGCGCGCCTACGGCGCGGCGGTCGGCTCGTGACCGCCGAAGTAGACCACCCCCTGTTCGCCCGCTTCACGGCCTTCATCGCCGCCAACGAAGGCGACGAGGAGAAGGACTTCAGGCGCGAGGCGGTGACCGGCCTGAGCGGGCGGGTGCTCGAGATCGGGTCGGGCAGCGGGCCGAACTTCCCGTTCTATCCCGAGACCGTGGCGGAGCTCGTGGCGGTGGAGCCGGAGCCGAACCTGCGGGCCAAGGCGCTGGAGGCCGCGCGCGAGTCGGGCCGGCCGATCCGGGTGGTCGACGCGGTCGGGGACCGCCTGCCGTTCGAGGACGGCAGCTTCGACGCGGCGGTGGCGGTGCTGGTGCTGTGCTCGGTGCCCGACCAGGCGAGGACGCTGTCCGAGCTGCACCGCGTGCTGCGTCCGGGCGGGCAGCTGCGCTACTACGAGCACGTGCTCGGGACCTCGAAGCGGCTCGCGACCATGCAGCGCGCGCTGGCGCCGGGACTGGCGAAGGTCTTCGGCGGCTGCCGCGCCGACCGCGACACCGGCGCGGCGATCGAAGCCGCCGGCTTCCGGATCGAGCGCCAGCGCCGCTTCCTGCGCCGCAAGCTGGCCGAGGTCCCGGCCTCGCCGCGGATCCTGGGCGTGGCCCGGCGGGCCTAGGCGTCCTCGGACTGCCGCAGCAGGCCGGTCGTCGTCTGCTCGAAGATGCGCCGCCAGCCCGCCGAGCGCTCGCGCTCCTGGGCGAACTTGCCAACCACCTTGCGCACCCGCGTGGCCGAGATCTCGATCCCGTGCTTCGCGCAGATCGCCTTGAGGTCGTCGTACTCGGAGGCCAGCTTGAGCGTGACCGACTCGAAGCCGTGCCGGGCGATCTCCACGCGGCGGGTGAAGTTGAGGATGTTCGTCTCGAACATCAGCTCGTCGTTGGGGTCGGGCTCGATCAGGATGATGTCGACGCCCGGGTAGCGCTCCTTCCACTGGGCGACCGCCTCGTGCAGCCGCTGGTGGGCCAGCAGCTTGAACGCCTGGTAGCCGATCTGCGGGAAGCCCATGTCGCGCACGCGCCGCACGCGGCTGCCCCACATCGTCGGGATCACCTTCTGGAAGTCGTTCACGTAGGGGACGAGCGGGTTCACGACCACGACGAAGGTGGCGCCCGCCTCCACGGCCACGTCGACGTTGGTCGTCGAGCGCAGCCCGCCGTCGACCAGGTGGTGGCCCTTGATCTCCACCGGCTTGTAGACCATCGGCAGCGCTGTCGAAGCCGCCACCGCGCGCGAGATCGGCACGTCGTCCCAGTCCGGGCCGCCCAGCACGATCCGCTCGCACGTGTCGAGGTCCGTGGCGGGCAGGAAGAGCTCGTTCTCGAGCAGCCGGAAGTCGTTCACGCGATCCGGGTCGGACAGCACCTTCTCGAGGTACTGCTGAACCCCGCGGCCGTCGTACAGGCCCGAGGGCAGCGCCTCGGCCAGTCCCACCGCGATGTCGATCAGGGACGAGGAGCGCAGGTTCGACAGGAAGTTGCGTCCCAGCCCGAGCATGCGCAGCGGCAGCAGCGCCGCGCTCTGGGCGAACTCCAGCGCGTTGGGCCGCATCAGGGTGTCGCGGTCCACGTCGGCGAACGGGGTCGGCACCTGCTGGTTGACGACCCGCATCATCTCCTCGGGCGTGACGCCGTTGGCCGTCAGCGCGGCCAGGAACGACCCGGCGCTGGTGCCCACGTAGACGTCGAACTCGTTGACCGTGCGGTTGACGGCCAACAGGTCCAGCGCCCGCAGCGCGCCGATCTCGTACACGCCGCCGGTGAACCCGCCGCCGCCCAGCACGAGCGCCGTGCGCGACCGGCGCGGCCGCCGCCTGCGCGGCTTGGACTGGGCCTTCGCGGCCTTACGGGCCGGCTTCTGGAGCTTGACGACCTCGCCCACTGGACCCGGCAGTATCGCGGATGAGCCAGCGGACCGCTCCGCAAGGCTCGCTACGGTGTTGCCTCTTCCGATGCGCCGCGCAGTCCTCACCCTGCTCGCGGTCGCCTTTCTGCTGCCCGCCGGGGCGGCTCAGGCCGACCTCAAGAGCTCGCTGACCCGTTACATGCGCCTGGCCGGCGGCAGCTCCGGCGCCTACGTGGTCAACCTCTCCACCGGCGCCAAGGTGTTCGCCTGGAAGGCCGGCACCCCGCGCATCCTCGCCTCGAACACGAAGCTGTTCACCTCCTCGGCCGCGCTGGCCCGCTTCGGCACCGAGGGCACGCTCGGCACCGAGGTGCTCGGCGACGGCGAGCTGGACGAGAACGGCGTCTGGCGCGGGAACCTCTACCTGCGCGGCGGCGGCGACCCGACCTTCGGCTCCAACACCTACACGCGCAAGTTCTACGGCGGCGGCGCCACCGTCCAGCAGCTCGCCAAGCTGATCGACCGCGCCGGCGTCGAGCGCGTCACGGGTCGCGTGCTCGGCGACGAGTCGCGCCAGGACTCGCTGCGCGGCGGCCCCGACTCGGGCTACGGCGTCTCGATCTGGGTCGGGCCGCTGAGCGCCCTGGCCTACAACCGCGGCCTGGCCAACGAGGGCGGCAGCGCCTTCCAGACCAACCCGCCCGCCTTCGCCGCCGCTCGGCTCGACGACGCGCTCGAGGCACGCGGGATCGCGCGTGCGGCGCTCGCCGTCGGCCGGCACGGCCCCGCGCGGTCTCGACGTGGTCGCGAGCGTCGACTCGCCGCCGATGGAGCGCATCGTGAAGCTGATGGACAAGCCCTCGGACAACTTCTTCGCCGAGCTGCTGGCCAAGGACATCGCGATGCAGGCCAACCGGCGCGGCACGACCTCGGCCGGCGCCGCCCTGATCGCCGGCTTCGCCCGCAAGCTCGGCGCCGGCGCGCGCCTGGTGGACGGCTCGGGCCTGTCGCGCGGGAACAGGGCCTCCCCCTACCGCGTCGTCCGGCTGCTGACCGCCATGGCGCAGCGCGACGAGTACCCCGCGCTGCTCGACGCGCTGCCGATCGCCGGGCGCGACGGCACGCTCGCCGACCGCATGCGCACCGGCCCGGCACGCTCGAACTGCCACGCGAAGACGGGGACGCTGTCGGACGTCAGCGCGCTGTCGGGCTACTGCGAGGCGCGCTCGGGCGACGTCTACGGGTTCTCGTTGCTGATGAACCGGATCAGCCCGACGACGGCTCGGCGCCTCCAGGACCGGATGGCGCAGAAGCTGGCGGCGCAGCGCTAGCGGCGCCGGCGGGGCGGCGGCGTGGCCGCCTCGGGCGCGTCCGCCGGCAGCAGCTCCAGCAGGCCCTCCTCGTCGAGCACCTCGGTGCCGAGCTCCTGCGCCTTGGTCAGCTTCGAGCCCGGGTCGTCGCCGGCGACCAGGTAGTCGGTCTTCTTCGACACCGAGCCGGTCACCTTGCCGCCCGCCGCCTCGATCCTCGCCGTCGCGTCGGGGCGCGTGAGGTTGGGCAGCGTCCCGGTCAGCACGAGCGTCCTGCCCACCAGCGGGCCCTCGGCGGCCGGTGCCGGGCCCTCCTCCTCCATGCTCAGCCCGTAGCCGCGCAGCCGCTCGACCAGCTCGCGCGTGCGCTCCTCGGCCAGCGTCTCCGACACCGTCCGGGCCATGATCGGCCCGACCCCCTCGGTCTCCGCCAGCTGCTCGTCGGTGGCCCCCAGCAGCGCGTCCATGGAGCGAAAGTGGCGGGCCAGGTTGCGCGCGTTGACGTAGCCGACGCCCGGGATGCCCAGCGCGTACAGCACCAGGTGGAAGGGCTGTTGGCGCGACTCGCCGATCGCCGCCACCAGGTTGCGCGCCGAGATCTCCGCGAACCCCTCCAGCTCGGCGAGCCGCTCGACCGTGAGGTCGTACAGGTCGGCCATGTTCTCGATCAGGCCCTCGGACAGGAAGCGGCGCACGTTCTCCTCGCCGAGGCCGTCGATGTCCATGGCGCCGACGAAGTGCTTGACCGCCTGGAAGACCTGGCCCGGGCAGCCGGTGCGGTTGGGGCAGATCGACCACACGCCGTCATCGGGCTTGACCGTCGGCGTGCCGCAGGCGGGGCACTTCGCGGGCGGCCCCGGAGGCGCGCTGCGGCCCTTGCGCTTCTGCGCCTTGGCCGTCGGCGAGACGACCTGCGGGATCACGTCGCCGGCGCGCATGACGATCACCTCGTCGCCCTCGCGCACGTCCTTGCGACGCAGGTCCTCCTCGTTGTGCAGGGTGGCGAGCTTCACGGTCACGCCCGACACCTGCACGGGCTCGAGCATCGCGAACGGCACCATGTGGCCGGTGCGGCCGACGTTCCAGGCCACGCCGCGCAGCGTCGTCGTGGCCGTGGTGGGCGGGAACTTCCACGCGATCGCGCCGCGCGGCTCGCGCCCGACCACGCCGAGCTGGCGCTGGAGCTCCAGGTCGTCGACCTTCACGACCACGCCGTCGATCTCGAAGTCGAGCCGGTCGCGGCGCCCCTCCCAGGCCCGGCAGGCCGCCACGACCTCGTCGACGGTGTCGTGGATCCCCACGTCGGGGTGGACCCTGAAGCCGTGGTCGCGCAGCCACGCCATCGACTCCAGGTGCGTGGCGAAGGAGATCCCCTCGAGCGCGCCCACGCTGTAGCACCAGATCGACAGCGGGCGCGAGGCCGCGAGCTGCGGGTCGAGCTGGCGGATCGATCCGGCCGCCGTGTTGCGCGGGTTGGCGTAGGTCGGCTCGCCCGCCTCGGCGCGCTGCTCGTTGAGGCGAGCGAACGCCGCCAGCGGCAGGTAGATCTCGCCGCGCACCTCGAGCAGCGGCGGCGCGTCCTCCACGCGCAGCGGGATCGCGCCGATCGTGCGCAGGTTCTGCGTGACCTCCTCGCCGATCTCGCCGTTGCCCCGCGTGGCGCCGCGCACCAGCACGCCGTCCTCGTAGACGAGCGAGATGGCGAGCCCGTCGACCTTGGGCTCGGTGACGAAGCGGACGTCGCCCATCTCGACCCCCTGGCGCGCCAGGTAGCGCTCCGAGCGGAGCACCCAGGCGGCCATCTCCTCCTCGTTGCGCGCGTTCGCGAGCGACAGCATCGGCTGGAGGTGGCGGACCTGCTCGAACTTGTCGAGCGGCTCGGCCCCTACCCGCTGCGTCGGCGAGTCCGGCGTGCGCAGCTCGGGGTGCTCGGCCTCGAGGTCGCGCAGCTCGTTCAGGAGCTTGTCGTACTCGCTGTCGGAGACCTCGGGGTCGTCGAGGACGTAGTAGCGGTGGTTGTGGTGCTCGAGCGCTCGCCGCAGCTCGGCCGCCCTGCTCTCCGCCTTGGCGCTCACACTTCTCGCGCGGCCGGCTCCAGCAGCGCGTCGAGGTCGAAGCCCGCGAGCTCCTCCACGCCCGCCTGGTCGGTGAGGTCGAAGTGCAGCGGGGTCACGGCGATGCAGCCGTCGGCGATGGCGGCGAAGTCGGTGCCGTCCTCGTGCTCGTAGCTCGGCATGTCGCCGTAGATGCGGTAGCGCCGCCGGCCGTCGGCCTCCTCGGTGAGCTCCATGCGGTCGTTGTAGATCCGCTTCCCGAGCCGGGCGGCGCGCGCGCCGCGCACCTCGCCGACCGGGCAGTTCACGTTCAGCAGCGTGCCCTCGGGGATCGGCACGTGCTCGAGCTGCTCGACCATGCGAGCGGCGAAGGTGGCCGCCGGCGCGAAGTGCTCGCGCGACCAGCTCGTCCCGGCGCGGAAGTCCATCGTGCCGTGGTCGGCCTGCTGCGACACCGCGATCGCGGGGATGCCGAGGACGATCCCCTCGAGCGCGGCCGCCACGGTGCCCGAGTAGGTGATGTCGTCGCCCAGGTTCGAGCCGTGGTTGATGCCGGACACGATCAGCTCGGGCTCGAAGTCGATCAGCCCGAGGGCCGCGAAGCGCACGCAGTCGACCGGCGTGCCGTCGGTCGCGAAGCCGCTGGTGCCGTCGCCGAACTCGACCTCCTCGACCCAGAGCGGGTGGTGGGTCGTGATGCTGCGGGCGGTGGCGGAGCGGTTCGAGTCGGGCGCGATCACGGCCAGCTCGATGCCCGGCACTCCGAGCAGCGCGCGCCGCAGCGCGTTCAGGCCGACGGCGCTGATCCCGTCGTCGTTGGTGAGCAGGACCTTCATCAGGGGGCGAGGTTACTCAGTAGCGAACCGACTCCAGGTAAAGGCCGTGGGCGGGCGCCGTCGCCCCCGCCTCGGCGCGCGGGCGGCCCTCCAGCAGGCGCGCGAAGGCGGCCGGATCGCGCGCGCGCAGCATCGTGCCGACGAGCACGCGCACCATGCTGCGCATGAACGCGTCGGCCTCGATCACGAAGGCGAGCACGTCCTCGCTCTCCGCGACCCACTCGGCGCGCACGACCTCGCGCTCGAAGCGGGTGTGGACGGTATCCGTGGGCGTGAACGCGGTGAAGTCGTGCGTCCCGGCAGATCGCCGCCGCGCAGGCGGCCAGCGCCTCGCGGTCGAGCGGCCGCGGCCACCACAGCGCCCTGCCGCGCTCGAAGGGGCTCGGCGAGGGGCGGACGAGCACGCGGTAGCGGTAGGTGCGGCCGGTGGCGTCGCGGCGGGCGTCGAAGCCGTCCGGGGCGGGCTCGCTGGCCAGCACGGCCAGATCGTCGGGCAGGACCCCGTTGAGCGAGCTCGTCGGCGCCGGGTCGCCGGCGTGGCTGGCGACCTGCCCGAGCGCGTGCACGCCGCGGTCGGTGCGCCCGGCCACGGTCAGCTCCGCCTCGCGCCGCAGCACGGTCGCGAGCGCCTCCTCCAGCACGCCCTGGACCGTCCGCAGGCCCGGCTGTCGCGCCCAGCCCGCGAACTCCGAGCCGTCGTATTCGAGCAGCAGCCGGGCGGTCAGCCCGCTACCCGCGCTTGCGCGCGACGATCATCAGGTACTCGGATTCCACCCGCAGGCCGCCGTCGTCCGCGCTGTTCGAGTCCCGGGCAAGCTCCGCGGTCCCCTGAACGAGCTCGTCGTACTGCTCCGCCGGCAGGTTCTGACGGGCGGCCACGAACGGAGGGCTCTGCGCGAACATCGCCGCGAAGCCGTCGGGAGAGTCAGCCGTCAGGGACACCGTGCCGCGCTCGACGTCCACGTGCGAGGCGAGCCCGTCGAGGCGCGCCAGCGCGGTGGCCTCGTCCCCCCACTCCTCCGGGCTCGCGGCTCCTTCGGCCAGAGGCACGAAGCGCCGCGCGAGCGCCTGGTAGGTCGCGAACCAGCCCTCCGGCGTCCAGGCGGTCATGCCCACCGTCCCGCCCGGCCGAACCACGCGGAACATCTCGGCCGCCGCCACATCGGGCCGCGGCGCGATGAAGGCCCCGAAGGTCGAGCCGACGCAGTCGAAGCGGCCGTCCTCGAAGGGGAGCGCCTCGACGTCGGCCTCGACCCATTCGACGTCGAAGCCCTCGGCGTCCGTGCGCGCTCGCCCGCGCTCGACCATTCCGGGCGAGAGGTCGGACGCGATGACGCTGGCGCCCTCGCGCGCGCACGCGAGCGTGAAGTTGCCGGTGCCCGCGCCCACGTCCAGCACCTCCTGCCCCGCCGAGACGGCGCACGCGTCGCAGAGGGCGGTCGCGGCCGGCACGAAAGAGCTGCCCAGCACGTCGTACTCGCCCAGGCCCCAGACCCACGCCTGCCGTTCCTTGATCTCCTGGAACTCGCTCACGTCTCCGAAGTCCAGCACAATGGGCGCCGTGAAGGTCACCGCCAAGGCCGACTACGCCGTCCGGGCAGTGCTCGAGCTCGCCACCGTGGACCACGGACTGGTGAAGGGAGAGCGGATCGCCCAGGCCCAGGGGATCCCGCTGAAGTTCCTCGAGAACATCCTGATCGACCTGCGCCACGCGGGGATCGTGCACGCCCAGCGCGGCGCCGAGGGCGGCTACCGCCTGGCCCGCGACCCCAAGTCGGTCACGCTCGGCGAGGTGATCCGCGCCGTCGAGGGGCCGCTGGCCAGCGTGCGCGGCGAGCCGCCGGAGTCGGTCAACTACGCCGGCTCGGCGGAGAACCTGCGGACCGTCTGGGTGGCCGTGCGCGCCAGCCTGCGCACCGTGCTCGACGACGTCACGCTCGCCGACGTGGTCGCGGGGCGCCTGCCGCCGCGCGTGCAGCGGCTGACCGAGCAGCCGGACGCCTGGTCTAGACGCTGACCGGCTCGGACTCGAGCCGCAGCCAGACGATCTGGCCCTCGGCGAGCTCGAGCTCCTCGGCGCGCGTGCGCGTGGTCTGCACCCAGGTCGACTCGCCGCCGCCCATCGACAGCTCGACGCGCACCTCGAAGCCGAGGTGGACGATCCGGTCGATCTGGGCCTCCGAGGCGCCGTCGCTCGGCTCGACCAGGATCTCGACGTCGTGTGGGCGGATCCAGACGCCGGCCAGCTCGCTGACCGGGCCGACGAAGCGCATCACGAACTCGTTGGCCGGCTTCTCGTAGAGGTCCCGCGGCGAGCCGACCTGCTCGATGCCGCCGTGGTTGAGCACCACGATCTGCTCGGCGACCTCCATCGCCTCCTCCTGGTCGTGCGTGACGAACACCGTGGTCACGTGCACCTCGTCGTGGAGGCGGCGCAGCCAGGCGCGCAGCTCCTTGCGCACCGTCGCGTCGAGCGCGCCGAAGGGCTCGTCGAGCAGGAGCACCCGCGGCTGGACCGCCAGCGCGCGCGCCAGGGCCATGCGCTGGCGCTGGCCGCCGGACAGCTGCGACGGGTAGCGGTGGGCGAAGCCGTCGAGGTGCACGAGCTTGAGCAGCTCGTCGACGCGCGCCTCGATCTCCTCCTTGGGCCGCTTGCGGATCGTCAGCCCGAACGCGACGTTCTTGGCGACGGTCATGTGCTTGAAGGCTGCGTAGTGCTGGAAGACGAAGCCGACGTCGCGGCGCTGCGGTGGCTTCGCGGTGGCGTCCTCGCCCGCGATCAGCACACGGCCGCTGTCCGGCTGCTCCAGGCCGGCGATCACCCGCAGCAGGGTCGACTTGCCGCCGCCGCTGGGGCCCAGCAGGGCGGTGAGCGATCCGTCGCGCACGTTGAGCGAGACGTCGTCGAGGGCCACGAAGTCGCCGAAGCGCTTGGACACCGAGTCGACGACGATGCTCATCCCTGAGTCTCCTTGGGCTTGATCAGGTTCATCGCGAGCAGCGTGGCGAGGGCCAGCAGGGCGAGCACCACCGACGCAGCATAGGCCGCGGTCTCGTCGAAGCGCTGGACGCGGTTCTCAACGAACAGCGTCGCGGTCTCCGTGCGACCCGACAGCTTGCCGGACACGATACTGACCGCCCCGAACTCGCCGAGCGCGCGCGCCGTCGTCAGGACCACGCCGTAGGCGACCCCCCAGCGGATCGCCGGCAGCGTGATGCGGAAGAACGTCTGGCACCTTGCCGGCGCCGAGCGTTGCGGCAGCCTGCTCCTGCTCGGTCCCGATCTCGCGCAGCACCGGGATCACCTCGCGCACGACGAACGGCAGCGAGACGAACATCGTCGCCAGGATCATCCCCGGCGTCGAGAAGATGATCTGGACGCCGTGGTCGGAGAGCCACGGTCCGATCCAGCCGTCGCGGCGCCCGTAGACGAGCAGCAGCGCCAGGCCGACCACGACCGGCGAGACGGCGAAGGGCAGGTCGACCAGGGCGTTCAGCAGGCGCCCGGCCGCGGAAGCGCTGGCGGACGATCACGAGCGCGCAGACGATGCCGAAGATCGTGTTCAGCGGCACCGCGACGATGACCATGATGAACGTCAGCCAGAAGGCGTGCTGGGCCTCCGGCGTCGTGACCGCGTCCCAGGCGGCGCCGATGCCGTCCTGGAAGGCGTTGATGAACACGAGCGCCACGGGGATCCCGAGCAGCAGCGCGAGGTAGCCGAGCGCGACGAAGCGAAGCGCGTACTTACTCTTCATGGCGCAGCGCTCGCTTGGACAGCCAGCCGAAGAACAGCAGCACGACCAGGGCGATCACCAGCAGCGCGACCGAGACGGCCGCCGCCGACTCGGGCGCGTCGCTCTCGACCAGCGAGAAGATCAGCACCGAGGAGGCCTGCGACTTGAACGGGAGGTTGCCCGCGATCAGGACCAGCGAGCCGAACTCGCCGATGGCGCGGGCGAACGCGAGGCCGGCGCCGGCGAGGATCGCGGGCGTCAGGTTGGGCAGGATGATGCGGCGGAAGACGGTCGCCCTGCTCGCTCCCAGCGACTCGGCGGCCTGCTCCATCTCGGTGTCGAGCTCGAGCAGCACGGGCTGCACCGCCCGCACGACGAACGGCAGCGTCACGAACAGCAGCGCCAGCACCACCGCGGCGCGGGTGTAGGCCAGGTTGATGCCGACCGGGCTGTCCGGGCCGTAGAGCAGCAGCAGCGTCAGGCCCGCCACGATCGTCGGCAGAGCGAAGGGCAGGTCGATCAGCGAGTTGACGATCCCCTTGCCCGGGAACTCGTCGCGGACGAGCACCCACGCGATCAGCGTGCCGAAGACCGCGTTGACGATCACCACGATCACCGACGCGATCAGCGTGAGCTTCAGGGCGGCGACCGCCTGGTCGGTCGTCATCGCGTCCCAGAAGGAGCCGACGCCGTTGTCGAGCGACTTCGCCACGACCGCCGCGAGCGGGATCAGCGCGACGATGCTCAGGTACGTCATCGCGACGCCGCGGCCGAGCACGCCCCCCATGGCGGGGAGCGCGCGCGGCGGGGCGACGGCTGCCTCGCTAGCCGGAGGCAGTGCTCTTCCCCTGGGACTTGAATATCTCGGCGATCACGCCCTTGTCCGGGTCGAAGAACTTGTCGTTCACGTCGCCCCAGCCGCCGAACTTCGTGATCTCGAACAGGCCCGGCGGGGTGGGGAAGTCCTGATCCGTCTTGGTGCCCTCCACGACCGGGCGGTAGCCCTTGCCGGCGAAGATCTCCTGGGCCTCCGGCGTGTAGAGGAAGTCCACGAACGCCTTCGCCTTGTCGGGGCTCTCCGACTCGTTGTCGACGGCGACGGGGTTCTGGATCAGGATCGTCTGGTCGGGGACGACGTAGTCGATGTCCTCGCCCTGCTGCTGCGCGAGGATCGCCTCGTTCTCGTACGCGAGCAGGACGTCGCCCTTGCCGGCGGTGAACGTCTGGAGCGATTCGCGCGCGCTCTTGTCGAGCACCGGCACGTTGTCGAACAGCTTCTTGAGGTAGTCCTGGGCCTGCGCGTCCGACTTGCCCTGCTCGAGCTGCGCGCCGTAGGCGGCCATGATGTCCCACTTGGCGCCGCCCGAGGTGAACGGGTTCGGCACGAGCGTCTCGACGTCTCCGGTGGTGAGGTCGTCCCAGTCCTTGATGTTCTTGGGGTTGCCCTTGCGGGTCACGAGCACGACGATCGAGTTCGTCACGAACCCGTCGTACTTGTTCTGGTTCCAGTCCTCGTCGACCAGGCCGGCGTCCACGAGGCGGGTCATGTCGGGCTCGAGCGAGAACTCCACGACGTCGGCCGGGAGGCCGCCCTCGACCGCGCGCGACTGCTCGCCCGAGGCGGCGTAGGACTGGTCGAAGCTGACGCCCTTGCCGGCCGAGGTCTTGTTGAAGGCGGGAATCAGCTCCTTGTAGGCCTCCTCGGGCGTCGAGTAGGCGACCAGCGTCAGCTTGGTGTCGCCGCCGCCGTCACCTGCGCTGCTGTCGGAGGTGCCCCCGCAGCCCCCCAAGGCGGCGAGCGCGAGCAGCAGGAGTGGCATCAGCCACGAATTGCGAGTCCGGATCGATCTCATTGTCCACCTTGTCAATGGGCTTTGCGGCCAGGCAACGTAGCACAAACCCCATAGAACAAGTCGGAATTGACCGGATCAAGGCCCGCCCGGGGCTGCCGATACGAGTCGGGTGCGCCGCCCGCTCGCCGTACTGATGCTGATCCTCCCCTTCGCCCTCGCCGCGGCGCCGGCGGCGGACGCCCGCCCGGCGCGTGAGATCGCGGCGGTGGCCGTCCACCCGTGGCAGATGCTCGACTCACAGTCGCGCGAGCGCACCTTCGACGGCATCGCGGCGGCCGGCGTCCGGTCCGTGCGGATCGACCTGCCCTGGAGCTGGGTCGAGCGGCGCGACCCGGCCCAGAACGGCGGCCACAGGGACTGGTCGCGCCTGGACCCGTTCGTGGAGGCGGCGACCCGGCGCGGCCTCAAGGTGATCGCGGTGGTGAGCTACGTGCCGCCCTGGGCGAGCGCGACCGGCGAGCTCTGGACCTACCCGAGGCGCGAGCCGTTCGAGGCTTACTTCGAGGCGGCCCTGCGCCACTGGCCGCAGGTCGCCGCCTGGGAGCTGTGGAACGAGCCCAACCTGGCCCGCTTCTCGAAGCCCGGGCCCGACGCCGCCAGGTTCGTCGAGTTCATGCGCAGCGCGAGGCGCGTGCACGACAGGGTCGGGTCCGCCTCCAAGCTGATCTCGGGCGGCGTGGCCCCGTACGGCGGCGTCGCCGTCGACGCCTGGCTCGACGCGGTCGCCGGCCTCGGCGGCCTCGAGCTGATCGACGGCTTCGGCATGCACCCCTACAGCGGCGCCGCACCGGACGACCCGCGCTCCTGGATGGCGCAGCTGGAGGCGCTGCACGAGCGGCTCGGCGAGCTGGGGCGACCCGACCTGCCGCTCTGGCTCACCGAGTACGGCGCGCCCGTCATGGCGAGCGCCAACGGCTACGGGCCCGCGCTGACCGAGCAGCAGCAGGCGGAGCGGCTGCGGACCGCCTACGCGCTCGCCACGCGCTTCGACTGGATCGAGAACCTGACCTGGTACGAGTTCCGCGACAGCTGCAGCGACGCGGCCGACCCGGAATGCAGGTTCGGCGTCGTTCGCCCCGACCACTCGCGCCGGCCCTCGTTCGACGCGCTGCGCGGGGTCACCGCGGGTGCCGTGGCGCAGCTCCAGCCGCGTCTCCAGGTCAGCACGAAGATCGGCACGCGCCGCGCGATCGTCGCGCGCGCCTCGAAGCGGCGCGGCGGGAAGGGAAGGCGGCGCGCGCGCAAGGTGCGGCGCACGCTCTACCGGATCACCGTCAGCGGCCGTCTGGCGCTGCCGGGAACCTCGTGGCCCAACGCCGTGCTCACGATGCTCCTGCCGGAGCGCGACGGCTCGCCGCGCGTGGTGCGGGTGCAGGTCAAGGAGGGGATCTTCTGGGCGCGCTTCGAGGGCGCGGGCCTCCGCCCGGGGACGCTCGCGGCGTCCTATCCGGGCTCTCCGCTCTACCGGCCGCTCACGCTTCAGGTGCCGGTGGCGACATCGGTCACGACCAGGCGATAGCCGAGGTCGAGCTCGTCGAGGCCGAGCAGCGCCTCGTTGCGCCGCTCCCACTCGCCGCTGTCGAGGTCGCAGCGCAGCCGCTCGACGGCCTCGGCGACCTCTGCGGCGGGCAGCAGGTGGAAGGCCGAGATGCCGGCTCGCACCTGCGGGTCGAGGTAGGCGCGCGGGCGGCGCCAGTAGGCGTGCAGGAAGCCGTCGCGGCAGTCGTGCGGGACGGGCACGGGCTCGATGCGGCCACCGCCGAGACGCTCCAGCGTCTGCTCGATCGCGTACCCGGGCGGCACGAGCCGCTCGAAGCCGCGCAGGTAGTCGCGCACGAGCCAGGAGTCCGCCTGGGCGGCCGGGTCCCAGTTGAACAGGACGACGCGGCGCCGCGCCACCCGCCGCAGCTCGGCCAGCCCGCGTTCGTGGTCGGGCCAGTGGTGGTCGGACAGGATCGCCATCGCGGCGTCGAACGAGTCGTCGGCGAAGGGGAGATCCTCGGCGTGGGCGTCCACCACCGGGGCGGCGCCCGGCGGCCGCTGCGCGCGCATCCGCTCCGAGGGCTCGACCGCGGTCAGCTCGAGGTCGGGCGGCTCGTACGAGCCCGCCCCGGCGCCCACGTTGACGACCGTGCGGGCGTCTCCGAGCGCGGCGCGGATGCGCGCCGCCAGTCGCGGGTCCTCGCGGCGGACCGACGTGTAGCCGATGCCGAAGCTGTCGTAGCGCTCAGATGTCAGAGACCACGAGGATGACGCACCACGTAGCCGGATGACGACCGGTGCGTCGAGGTCCAGCGCGAGCCGGTCTCGCCGATCGCGCTGGTGTCGAAGCGGCGCCCGTCGACGATCATGTAGGCGTGCCCCGGGTTGGCGTAGATCGTGATGTGCCGTCCGCGGCCGGGGGCGCCGTAGCGCATGAACCCGCTCGAGTCGAGCGGGGTGCGCAGCAGGCCCGCGAAGTGAAGCGCGAACGAGATCGAGCCCGAGCAGTCGTAGCCTGAGTCGAAGTAGCGGCCGTGCCCGCCGCCGTACTTGTACGGCTTGTGCGCGATCCGGTTGGCCGACGCGATCACGCGCCAGACCGCCCCGCGCCCAGCGCCTCCGCCACCGCCGCCGCGGTGGCCACGACGCTTGAGCGTGGGGCCGGGGCCGATGCCGAGCGCGCGGCGCGTCATCGGGCCGACCACGCCGTCGGCCGCCAGCCCGTGGCGAGCCTGGAAGCGCTTGACGGCCTGCTCGGTCTGCGGGCCGAAGACGCCGTCGGCGGAGATCCCGAGTGCCCGCTGCAGCGAGCGCACTCCGCCGCCTCGGTGGGCGCGCTTGCCGCCGCGGGCCGCTCGGGTCCGACGACCGGAGCTCTTGCCTTTCCGCTTGAGCACCGGACCGGCGCCGAGGCCGAGTGCCTGGCGCGTTTGGGGGCCGACGATTCCGTCGACGGTCAGCCCGTGCTGGCGCTGGTAGCGCTTGACGGCCCGCTGGGTCTGCGGGCCGAAGACGCCGTCGGCCGGGACGCCCAGGGCGTGCTGCAAGCGCGCGCACGTCGTCCTTCGACTGAGATGCCTTGGCGCGCGCCGCCCCGGCGTCGGTCGTCGCCGCCGCGCAGAACGCGGCGAGCAACGCCACCAGGGCGAGCACGAGCAATGTTCTCTGTCGGGCTAGGGGCATTTCGTTGGCGCCTACGAGGTGAGCTGACGGGCTCGCGCTGTGCGCTACCCCGGGAACGGCGTCCCGGGCGATTCGCCCCTGCGGCACGGCGGCCGCACTTGGTTCCCCCGCTCGCCGGACCTTGGGTCGCGGCGACTCGGCGTTCTGAGGGGCGTCTTTCTATCAGCAGAAAGTCCTGCACGTTGCAGGATTTCTTGCAGTAGCCTCGCGCCCCTATGGAGGAGCTAACACCCGGAATCCGCCATTGGACCGCTGTTCACCCCAACGGCTGGCTGGTCAGCTCCTACTGGCTGCCCGGCCTGAATGTGCTGCTGGATCCCCTCCAGGTGCCCGACGAAGTCGAGGAGGTCGAGCAGATCGTCCTCTCCAACCGCCACCACAAGCGCTCGGCGTTCGAGGCGGCGGAGCGCTTCGGCGCGGTCGTGCGCGCGCCGCGCGCCTTCGCCTCCGGCGGCCCGGTCGAGCCCTACGACTTCGGGGAGCCGCTTGCCGGCGGGGAGATCACGGCGTACCAGGTGACCGAGCTGTGGCCGGACGACGGGGCGCTCCACATTCCGTCGCTCGGGGCGCTCGAGATCGCCGACACGGTGCTGTCCGACGACGGCCGGCTCGCCTTCATGCCCGACGTGTGCTTCGGCGACCGCGACGCCGAGCAACGCAGCATCCGCGAGGGCCTGGCGCGGCTGGCGGACGAGCTCGACTTCCGGCACCTGCTGCTCGCCCACGGACCGCCGCTCGCGGACGAGGGGCGCGAGCGGCTGCGCGAGTTCGCCGCGGCTTAGCGCTCCGCGTCCTCCTCGAGCAGGCTGCGCTGATCGAGCACGTAGAGGAACCCGAGGGCGGGCAGCACCACGACCACCGCCACCCCGAACACCACGAGGACGGCGGTCAGGGTCTCGCTGACCGCGGCGCCGGCCGAGATCGTGAGGGTCGTGGGGAGCAGATAGGGGTACTGAGCGACGCCCCATCCCCAGATCACCGCGACCACGGCAGCCACGGCGAGCGGGCGAACGCCGCGGCGCTCGCCCCGCCACAGGAGGACCAGGGCGCCCAGCCCGAACACCAGCGAGGCGATCACGAGGGGGAGGCCATCGCTCGTCAGACCGTCGTAGACGAAGCGGGCGTCGGCCCGCAGGGCGAAGATCCCGCCGACGGCGGCCACTCCGGCCACGACCGCCGCCGCACGCGCGCGGACCGAGAAGTAGTCGACCAGATCCTCGTCCCCGAAGCGCCGCGCGTCGCTCACCAGGAACACCGCGGCGACGTACGCCCCGGTTATGACGAACAGCGCGCCCAGGACCAGCGAGAGCGGGTTCAGCCAGCTCGTCACGGCATCTCCGGCGGCGTTTCCCACCGGCACGCGCCCGGAGGCTACGGCGCCGACCACGGTTCCCATGAAGAAGGGGGTCAGGACCGATGAGATGGCGAACGCCCACTCGGCGAAACGCCGTGCGGAGCTGCGCGCCGCCACCCGGTGAAAGGCGAAGCCGGCGCCGCGCAGGACGATGCCGAGCGCGGCGAGGCTGAGCGGGATGAACAGAGTCGACATGACCGCCGCAAACGCCTCCGAGAACGCCGTCCAGAGGGTGACCAGCATGAAGATCAGCCAGACGTGATTCGCCTCCCAGACGGGGCCGATCGCCCAGTCGATCAGCCCGCGCGCCCGGCGACCGCGCTCGCTGCCGCCCGAGGCGAGGGCCCAGAAGCCGCCCCCGAAGTCGGCGCCGCCGAACACCGCGTAGAGCGTCACCCCCACCCAGAGCACCCCGGCGACTGCGTCGGCGCTGCTCACAGCGGAGCCTCGGGCCGCGGACCGTACGGCACCTCGACGTCGTCGCCCTCGCCTTCGCGCCAGCGGGCGGACATCGCCCGCAGCACCATTACCGTGGCTGTTCCGAGCAGCGCGTAGACGACGAACACGACCCCGAGCGTGATCGGTACGCCGCTGGCGTCGGTGACGGCGTCCTCGGTGCGCATCACCTCGTAGACGATCCAGGGCTGGCGCCCCACCTCCGTGACGATCCAGCCGCACTCGAGCGCGACGATCGCAGCCACCCCGGAGACGGCCGTGGCGCGCAGGAACCAGGGCGTGGTCGGGATGTCGCGCTTGCGCCACCAGGCGATCCCCAACCACAGCCCGAGCAGGATCAGGACGCTGCAAATCCCGACCATCGCGTCGAACGCCAAATGCAGCATCGTGTTCGCGGGCGGTCGGTCGTCGGGCGGCACCGTGTCGAGCCCGATGACCTTCGTGTCGGTGCTGAAGCCGACCAGCCACGAGTCGAGGCCGGGGATGCCGATGCCGCCCTTGACGCCGTCCGAGGTGCAGCGCCCGCCGATGTACTCCGTCACGTGGGTGTGCGTCTCCTGCACGCACTCCATCGCCGCGAACTTGATCGGCTGGTCCTTCGCGATCGCGCGCGCCGCCGTGTCCCCCACGGCGAACTGGATCGGCGTGACGATCACCGCCATGGTCAGCGGGATCAGCAGCCCGAGCCGGTGATGGCGGTCGCGCCGGCCGCGCAGCATGCCGACCGCGTAGATCGACGCGACCAGGAACCCGGTCACCAGGTAGGCCGCGAGGATCAGGTGCGGGGCCTCGTAGCCCACCGCGCCGTTGAAGAACGCGTCCACGGGGCTGACGTTGGTGACGCTCCCGTCGGACGCGAGCTTGAACCCGTCGGGCTGGTTCATCCACGCGTTCGCCGCGACTACCGACCACGCGCCGCCGAGGCCGGCGATCACGACCGGGACGCCGGTCCAGAAATGCGCCCACCCGGACAGGTGCTTCCAGCCGTAGATGTAGATGGCGATGAAGATCGCCTCGGTGAAGAAGAAGATCCCCTCGAGGGCGAAGGGCAGCCCGAAGACGTCGCCGAAGCGGCGCATGAACTCCGGCCACAGCAGGCCCATCTCGAACGAGATCACCGTCCCCGTGATCGCGCCGACCACGAAGGTGACCGCGGCGACCTTCGACCAGCGCTTGGCCAGCTCGAGGGCCACGTCGTCGCCGCGCCTCAGCCCGATCCAGTTGGCGATCAGGATGATCGCCGGCAGGCCCACGCCGAGGCACGCCAGGATGATGTGGAAGCCGAGCGTGAACGCCATCTGGCTGCGCGCGGCGCCGAGGTCGGCCGCGAACGGGAAGAGGTCGGTCACCGGACGGCGTGCGGCCTGGAAGGCTCCCGGCCAGGGCTGTCGAGCTCGCGCTCGATCAGGGCGCTCTGGCGCTCGCCGAAGCGCGCCCCGACCCACTTCATCAGCACCCCCGCGCGCCGGCCGACCTGTCCGCCGAGGTAGTAGAGGTGAACCCCGAGGTAGGTGAGGAAGGCCGGCCAGCCCGAGAGCTTCAGCCCTCTGATCTCACAGACCGCCTTGCCGCGGCCGACGACCGCCAGCGCTCCCTTGTCGAGGTACTTGAACGGGGTCGAGGCCCCGCCCTCGCCACGGCCGATCGCCTTCGCGACGTGGTGGGCCTGCTGGATCGCCACCGTCGCGAGGCCGGGGAGCGGCCTGTCGTTTGGCCCGGCCAGGGACGCGCCGTCTCCGATCACGGATATCTCCGGCCGGCCCGGCAGCGTCAGATCCGGGTTGACCTCGATGCGCCCGGACCGATCCGTCTTCGCCCCGGTGGCCTTGGCGAGCGCGTCGGTCAGCGGCACCGACTTCACGCCAGCCGCCCAGATGACGGTCCGGGAGTCGATCCGCTCGGTGGCTCCCTGCAGCTCGATCGTGACGCCGTGCGAGTCGATTGAGGTGGCGCGCGCTCCCTCGCGGACGGTGACCCCGAGCCGCCCTAGCTGCTCCGCCACCTTCTTCGAGAGCTTTTCGCTGAACGCGGACACGACCCGGTCGCCCGCGTCCAGCAGGACCACCTTCGCCTGGCTGGTGTCGATGCGACGGTACTGGCGCTTCATGTCGCTGACGGTGAGCGCGAGCTCGCCCGCGATCTCGACTCCGGTGGGCCCGCCGCCGACGACGACGAAGGTCAGGTACTTGGCCTGCTCGGCGGGGTCGTTGCTGCGCTCCGCCTCCTCGAGTGCCGCGTAGAAGTGCTGCCTGAGGTCGATCGCGTCCTGCAGCGTCTTCAGCCCGAACGTGACCTCCTGCCCATTCGTCACGGCCGAAGTAGGACGTGCGCGCGCCGCAGGCCACGATCAGGCTGTCGTAGTCGAGCGGGTCGCCGGCGGCGAGCACGACCTGCCGGCGCTCGGGGTCGACGTCCGTGGCCTCGTCCATCAGCACCGTGGTGTTGGCGCTGCGCTTGAGCGAGGGCCGGATCGGCGCGGCGCAGTCGCTCGGGGAGAGGGCGCCGGCGGCCACCTGGTAGAGCAGCGGCTGGAAGAGGTGGTGGTTGGTGCGGTCGATCAGCGTCACGTCGGCGTCGGCGTGGCGCAGCTTGCGGGCTGCGGCCAGGCCGCCGAAGCCGCCGCCGATGATGACCACCCGCGGCCGCCGAGAGCTGTCCTGGTCAGCGGGCATTCGCCGCCTCCTTCGCGGCGCCCGACTCCACCCCCAGCCGCTCGGCCAGGTGGTCGCCCACTCGCAGCGCGTTCGCCATCGCGGTCAGGGCCGGGTTCACCGCCCCGATGCTCGGGAAGAAGCTGGTGTCGACCACGTAGAGGTTGTCGACCTCGTGCGCGCGGCAATCGGTGTCGAGCACGGACGTCTCGGGGTCGGTGCCGAAGCGACAGGTCCCGGCCTGGTGGGCGCAGCCGGCGACCGGGATGTCGTTCTTGAGGTAGGCGTGCCGCGGGACGAGGTGGTGCTTGTGCATCCCGAGGTCGCCGAGCAGCGACCGTAGCTTTCCGTAGAGGCGCTTCGCGGACTCCTGGTTGGTCTGCTTGTAGCTGAGCCGAACGTTCCCGTCCTGGTCGAGGGTCACGCGATTCTCGGGACGCGGGAGGTCCTCGGTGGAGAGCCAGAAGTCGACCGCGTGGCGTGCGGTGCTCTCGAGCGTGCGCGTGGGCGCCAGCTTGGTCTCGAGCGGCTTCTCGCCGCGGAACATGGGCGCCGACGACTTGCCGACCATCTGGATGTTGCCGAGCGGATGGTCGTAGTCGTCGCTGCCGAAGTAGAAGTCGTTGAGGCCGAGCGTCTTCTGGAAGACGGTCGGGTTCTCTTCCTTGGAGAGGGCGAGCACGGCCTGGCTGTTGTGGAAGGTGTAGTTGCGCCCGAGCTGATCGGACCGGTTCGACAGGCCGTTCGGGTGCTTGTCGGTGGCCGACGCGAGCAGCAGCTTCGCCGAGTTGGCGGCGCCGCAGGACACGACGACGATGTCGGCGCTGAAGGTCTCCCGGGCCCCGTCGTGCGTCGACCTCGACCTCGGTCACCGCCGTGCCCGCCTCGTTGGTGCGCAGCCGAAGCGCCCGCGCGTTGCGCAGCAGGGTGACGTTCGGGTGCTCGAGCGCGGGCCGCACCGCCAGCACCTCGGCGTCCGATTTCGCGTGGACCAGACAGGGAAAGCCGTCGCAGGTGGAGCAGCGGACGCAGGCGCCGTGCGCCATGTCCGCCTCGTTGAGCATGACGCCGCAGGGCGCGTGGAACGGCTGGTGGCCGGCCGCCGCGAGGTCGTCGGCGAGCTGCTGGATGCGCGGCTCGTGGGAGACCGCCGGGAAGGGATAGGGCGCGCTGGCCGGTGGCTCGGTGGGGTCCTCGCCGCGCGCGCCGTGCACCTGGTAGAGCTGCTCCGCCTGCGTGTAGTAGGGCTCCATGCTCGTCGTAGCCGATCGGCCACGCCGGCGACACGCCGTCGTGGTGGCGCAGCTCGCCGAAGTCCTCCTCACGCAGGCGGTAGAGCGCGGCGCCGTAGAGCTTGGTGGCGCCGCCCACGAAGTAGTGCACCTGGGGCTGGAAGGCCTTGGCGGTCTCCTCGACGTACCAGGTGTCGTCGGAGACGTAGCGGTTGTCGACGAACACGTCCGCCGCCGACCAGTTCTGCGGCTCGCGCGGCAGCCAATCGCCGCGCTCGAGCAGCAGGATCCGCTTGCCAGAGGGAGCGAGGCGGTGCACGAGCGTGCCGCCGCCGGCTCCGCTGCCGATCACGATCAAGTCATAGGAGCTCACGTGTACTCCTCGAGTCGCTCTTGCAGGATGATGCGCGCGCCGGCCTCGATCAGAGCGAGGTGAGAGAAGGCCTGCGGGAAGTTGCCCAGGTGGCGCCCGGTGCTCGTATCGAACTCCTCCGCGTACAGCCCCAGCGGCGACGCGACGCTGAGCAGGCGCTCCATCAGGTCGCGTGCACCCTGGTCGTCGCCGACGACGGAGAGCGCCGAAACGAGCCAGAACGAGCAGATCAGGAAGCTGCCCTCCTTGCCCGACAGGCCGTCGTCGGTCTCGTCGGTCTTGTAGCGCAGCACGAAGCCGTCCTCGGTCAGGTCGTCGGCGATCGCCTCGACGCTCTTGCGCAGCCGTTCGTCGTCGCCCGGCAGGAAGCCGAACAGCGCCGCCAGCAGGTTGGATGCGTCGAGCGCGTCGGTGTCGTAGTGCTGACGCAGCACGCCGTCCCGCACGCCGTGCTCGAGGATGTCCTCCTTGATCTCGTCGGCGGTGCCGCGCCAGGTCTCGCTCAGCTTCGAGTCGCCGGCGATTCCGGCCAGCTTCGCCGCGCGGTCGAGCGCCACCCAGCACATCAGCTTCGACGACACGTAGTGCTGGGGGTCGCCGCGGGCCTCCCAGATGCCCTGGTCGGGATTGCGCCACACCTGCGTCGCACACTCCGCCTGGCTCTGCACGATCGGCCACAGCCGCCGCGGCATGCGCTGGCTGCGGCGCGTGTGCAGCAGGATCGAGTCGAGCGCCGCCCCGAAGACGTCGTTCTGGCGCTGATCGAAGGCACCGTTGCCGATCCGAACGGGATGGGCTCCGGCATACCCGGACAGCTCGTCGCGGGTCGACTCGGTCAGGTCCCGGCGCCCGTCGATCCCGTACATGATCTGAAGCGCGCCGTCCTCGTTCGGCTCGAGGTCGGCGACGAACTGCATGAACTCGTCGGCCTCCCAGTCCAGGTTGAGGAAATGCAGCGCCTGCAGCGTGAAGGTCGAGTCCCGTATCCAGGTGAAGCGGTAGTCCCAGTTGCGCTCCCCGCCGGGCGTCTCGGGCAGCGACGTGGTGGGCGCCGCGACCGTGGCACCGGTGGGCATGTAGGTGAGCCCCTTGATGGCGAGCGCCGAGCGTTCGATCGCCGCGCGCCAGCGGTGGTCGATCGGGCGCGACCGGTGCAGCCATCCCCGCCAGTAGCGCGTGGTGGCCGCCAGCCGGGCGTTGGCTTCATCGCCGTTCTCGGGGGCCGCGAGACCCTCGGCCCAGGAGAGCGCACAGTAGGCCTGCTCGCCCTGATTGAGGTTGTGGCGCGCCCGCACACGTTCGCCCTCGATGCCGAGCGCCAGGTCAGTCCGGAGCCGGATCGTCTGGCCGGCGCCGGTCGCGTCGGCCACGTGACGGTCGCCGTCCACCAGCGACCACTCCGCCGGCGCGCGCCCGTAGTCGAAGACGGGCTCGCAGACCAGCTCGACCTCGACCTCCCCCTCGAGGCACAGGACGGTGCGCACCAGCATGTGGTCGCCGTCCTCGTCGGTGGGTGGCCGGGTGTGGGGCGTGATCTCGTCGTGGTGATGACGGGGGCCCATCGTCAGCGAGTCGCGGACCATGACCCAGCCGGTGGGCGTGTTCCAGGTCGTCAGGAGGGTGTTCGTCCCAGGCTCGTAGATACGCCCCGCAGGGACGTTCACCCCGAACGGCCCCAGTCGGAAGCCGCCGGCCTGGCGGTCGAGCAGCGAGCTGAACACGCTCGGGGAGTCGAAGCGCGGCACGCACAGCCAGCCGACATAGCCGTCGGGCGCCACCAGCGCGCCGGTGTGGCAGTTCGACAGGAACGCGTAGTCGGCGATCGGCGGGAACGGTGAGGGCGCCGCCGCGCTCTGAGGCTCCGTCGCCTCGCCCGGGCTCATGTGCCCACCCAGGGGTCGTGCCACTTCCCGTGTCCGGCCACGAGCTCGTCGGCGGCCGACGGACCCCATGAACCCTGCGCGTACGGCTGCACGGGCGGGGGCGAATCGAGCAGCGGCTGCATCACCCGCCAGGCTTGCTCGACGGCGTCCTGGCGAGTGAAGCGCTTGCTGTCGCCGACCATGGCGGCGTGCAGGAGGACCTCGTAGGGGGTCGCCCCCTCACCACCCTCCTGGGCGAACTCCATGTCCAGGCTGATCTGCTCGGGCTTGATCGAGTCGGCTCGCTGCGCGTCGACCAGCAGCTTGATCCCGGTGGTCGGGTCGAGCCTGACGACGAGCTGGTTCGGGTCCGGAGACTCGGATCCCCGCAGACCGAACCGGAGCCGGGGTGGGTCCTTGAAGACGAGCCGCAGCTCCGTCTGCGTGATCGGCAGGTGCTTGCCCGTGCGGATGAAGAACGGGACGCCCGACCAGCGCCAGTTGTCGATATCGAGGCGCAGGGCGGCGTAGGTCTCGGTCGCCGAGTCGGGGGCGACGCCGTCGATATCGAGGTAGCCGTCGTACTGGCCGCGGACGTAGTGGGCCGGATCCGCCTCCGGCATGCCCAGGAAGACCGAGACCATCGCGTTCTTCATGGTCGTCGAGTCGTTGCTGGCCGGGGGCTCCATCGCCGTGGCCGCGATCACCTGCATGAGGTGGTTGACGACGACGTCGCGCAGCGCCCCAACCGGGTCATAGAAGTGGCCCCGGTCCTCCACGCCGAAGCTCTCCGCCATCGTGATCTGGACCGAGGCGATGTGGTTGCGGTTCCAGATCGGCTCGAACATCGTGTTCGCGAACCGCAGGTAGAGGATCTCGACGAGCCCCATCTTGCCGAGGAAGTGGTCGATCCGGTAGATCTGCGACTCCTGCAGGTAGCGATGGACCTCCTCGTCGAGGGCAGCCGCCGAGGCGACGTCGTGCCCGAACGGCTTCTCCACCACGACGCGCGCCGAGTCGGTCAGGCCGGCGTTGGCCAGGCCCTTGATCACCATCCCGAACAGGGAGGGCGGGATCTCGAGGTAGAAGACCGGGGAGCTCGCGTCCCCGATCGCGTCGGCGACGTGCGCGTAGGTCTGGTCGTCGGCGAAGTCGCCCGACAGGTAGGAGAGGCGCGCGGCGAAGCGATCGAAGACCTCGTCGTCGATGGTCTCTCCGCAGTCCTCGATGCACTTGCGGGCGTGCTCGCGCAGGTGCTCGACGGTCCAGTCGTCTGCCGCGACGCCGACGATGGGGCAGTCCAGCAGCCCGCGACTCTCGAGCCGGTAGAGCGAGTGGAACGTCATCACCTTCGCAAGGTCGCCGGTGATGCCGAAGACGACGAAGACATCGGCGGGCGAGGGACTCTCGGAGGCGGCGGTCCGCTCGCCGGGTCCAGTGGCGGTGCTCATAGGGCCAATCGGGTCGGGAAGCACGCCGATCTTCGAGCATCGCCGGGGGAGGCGGCATCACCCGGATGGGATGATTTCGGCGACTGGCTAGCCGCGGGCCGCGTCCACGTTCCCGTTGCCCCAGCAGGAGCCGTCCGGGACCAGGTAGTTCCAGGTCGCCGTGATCCTGCCGCCGGCAGCCTGGCCCGACACGGTGCCCTTCCAGGCCTTGTACCGGCGCGACGTCCTCCCCGAGAAGACGCCCGTGGTCTTGTCGATGTGCACGCCCCCGAACGGCAGCTTGCGCCAGTGCCCCTTGTTGTTGCAGGTCACCCTGACCGACAGCGTCATCCTCAGCCGGTAGCCCTTCCCGACCTTGCTGATCTTCAGCTTGGCCGAGCGTGACGCGGGCTCGTGCCCGGAGACGTTCGAGGTGACCGTCCCGGCGTAGCGGCCCGCCTTGAAGGGCGGCTTCGGGGACTTGGCGAGACCAGGGCCGGCGCTCGCGACGCCGAGGGCCAGGCTCGCCACGAGGATCGCGGCGACGCTTCTGCGCGGATGGGCCATCCGCGGACCCTAATGCGCGTGAGCCCGCTAGACCAGCTCTAGGAAGACCATCTCGGTCGAGTCCGACCGGCGCGGCCCGAGCTTGAGGATGCGCGTGTAGCCGCCCTCGCGCTCGGCGTAGCGCGGGGCGATCTCCTCGAACAGCTTGTAGACGACGAACTTGTCCTGCCCCAGGCGGGCCATGGCGAGCCGGCGGGAGTGGCCGTCACCCTTCTTGGCGAGGGTGATCAGCCGCTCCAGCTCCGGCTTGACGGCCTTGGCCTTGGCCTCGGTCGTCTGAATGCGCTCGTGGTCGATCACCTCGCGGCAGAGGTTCATGAACAGCGCCTTGCGGTGCGCCGGGTCGCGCGACAGCTTGCCTCTCTGCTTGCGATGGCGCATGGCGCTCGGAACCCTAGCCTGCGCGCAGCCCCAGGCCGCGCGCGTCGAGCGTCTCCTTGACCTCCTCGATCGACTTGCGGCCGAAGTTGGGGATCGCGGCGAGCTCGGACTCGGACTTCTGGACGAGGTCACCCACCGTCTGGATGCCCGCCCGCTTCAGGCAGTTGTACGAGCGGACGCCCAGCTCGAGCTCCTCGATCAGGATGTCGTCCATCCCGCCCGCGCCCGGCGCGCCCGCGCCGTCGCCGGCGAGGCCGTCCGCACCGGCGACGAGCGCCGCGCCCTGGTCGCGCAGGGCCTCGACGCGGTCGGCGTCGGTGAAGATGGCCAGGTACTTGATGAGGATCTCGGCGGCCTCGCGCAACGCCGTCTGCGGGTCGAGCGAGCCGTCGGTCTCGATGTCGATGGTGAGCTTGTCGTAGTCGGTCTTCTGGCCGACGCGGGCGGCGTCCACGGAGTACGCCACGCGCTTGACCGGCGAGAAGATCGAGTCGATCGGGATCACGCCGATCGGCTGGTCGGGCGTCTTGTTGTCCTCCGCCGGGGAGTAGCCGCGGCCGTGGCCGATCGTCAGGTACATCTCGAGCTTGGTCTTCTTCTCGGCCGTGGCGATGCGGGCCTCCGGGTTCAGGATCTCGACGCCCGAGGGCAGGTCGATGTCGCCCGCCGTCACGTCGCCGGGGCCGGTGACCACCAGCGGCGCCTCGATCTCCGCCGCGTCGGAGTGCATGCGGCAGACGATCTCCTTGAGGTTCAGGACGATGTCCGTGACGTCCTCCTTGACGCCGTTGATCGTGGAGAACTCGTGCGCGACGCCCTCGATGCGGACGCTGGTGACCGCCGCGCCCGCGAGGGACGACAGCAGCACGCGCCGCAGCGAGTTGCCGAACGTGTAACCGAAGCCGCGGTCGAGCGGCTCGATGGTGAAGGTCCCGCGGTTGTCCTGGACCTTCTCGGAGGATATCTGCGGAGTCTGAAACTCGATCATGGGGATGCTTCCTTCGGCTGTTGGGCGCACCAGGCCGGAGGGGGCCGGGGCGCTCGCGTTCACTACTTCGAGTAAAGCTCGACGATGAGCTGCTCCTGGACCGGCGTGGTGATCTCCGCCCGCTCTGGCAGGCGCAGCACCTTGGCCGTCAGGCCGTCGTGGTCCGCCTGGAGCCAGGCGGGCACGACCGAGGTGAGCTCCGTCGCTTCACGGACGACCGGCTCGACCGGCGCACTCGGCCGCATCGTGATCACGTCCTCCTCGCGCAGCTGATACGAGGGGATGTTCACGCGCCTGCCGTTGATCGCCCAGTGTCCGTGCAAGATCATCTGACGCGCCTGGCGCCGTGAGGCGGCGAAGCCGAGGCGGACCAGCACGTTGTCGAAGCGGGACTCGAGCAGGCGGAGCAGGTTCTCGCCCGTGACCCCCGACTGACGGCTGGCCTTGTCGTAGTAGTTCCGGAACTGCTTCTCGAGCACGCCGTAGTAGCGGCGGGCCTTCTGCTTCTCGCGCAGCTGGACGCGGTACTCGGACTGCCGGGAGCGGCCTCGGCCGTGGTCGCCCGGCGGATAGGCGCGCCGCTCGACGCCGCACTTGTCGGTCAGGCAGCGCTCGCCCTTCAGGAACAGCTTCATGCCCTCGCGCCGGCACTGCTTGCACTGGGCTCCGGTATCGCGCGCCATCAGACACGCCTCCGCTTGCGCGGCCGGCAGCCGTTGTGCGCCTGCGGGGTCACGTCCTTGATCGACGTGATCTCCAGCCCCGCGGCCTGGAGCGAGCGGATCGCCGTCTCGCGGCCGGAGCCCGGTCCCTTGACGAACACCTCGACCTTCTGGAGGCCGTGCTCCATGCCCTTGCGCGCGGCGGCGTCGGCGGTCACCTGGGCCGCGAACGGCGTCGACTTGCGCGAGCCCTTGAAGCCGGCGCCGCCGGCGGACTCCCACGCGATCACGGCGCCGTCCTTGTCGGTCAGCGACACGATCGTGTTGTTGAAGCTTGTCTTGATGTGAGCCTGGCCGTAGGGCACGTTCTTACGAACGCGCCGGCGGCCGCGGGGGCGTCGAGGCTGGGGCATATCGCTAGTGCTTCCTGACCTTCTTCTTGCCGCCGCCGGCCGACGACCCGCGCTTGGGTCCCTTGCGGGTGCGCGCGTTGGTCTTGGTGCGTTGGCCGTTGGCGGGGAGCCCGCGCCGGTGGCGCAGGCCCTTGTAAGAGCCGATCTCCATGAGCCGCTTGACGTTCTGCGAGCGCTCCCGCCGCAGATCGCCCTCCACGAGCAGGTCGTCGACCTGCTCGCGCAGCTTGCGTACCTCGTCCTCGGTCAGGTCCTTGACCTTCCGGTCGGGCTCCACCCCCGCTTCGGCCAGGACCTGGTTAGAGGTCGACCGGCCGATGCCGTAGATATAGGTGAGACCTATCTCAGCCCTCTTGTTGAGGGGGATGTTGATGCCTGCGATGCGCGCCATCTAGTACCCGGTCACCCCTGCCGCTGCTTGTGACGCGGGTTCTGACAGATCACGAGGACCGCACCGCCGCGGCGGATGACCTTGCACTTCTCGCACATGGGCTTGACTGAGGCGCGGACCTTCATAGCTCCGGGAAATCGGGACCGTATCGGACGAGGATCAGCGCGGAGCCCAGGAGACGGCCCCACGCCGACCGGCAAGAATAGCAGGCGCGGTTTGAGGGTCCTGGCGCTGAGCCCCGCTCCCGCGGGGCCGCCGTCCGACCGCCGCCGAACGGCAGCAACGAGGGGTAGGGGCCGGGGGGCTTGTCGAGTTTTGGTCGATCTACGCGGATATCTCGACAAGCCCATCCGCCGCAGGGCCGCGGCCGATCCCTTCCCCTTATTGCTCGCCGTTCGGCGCTCAGGCCGACGCGGCAGCCGGCGCAGAGCTCGCGGCCGGCACCAGCTCGTGCCACGGCGTCAGGATGCGCGGCCCGTCGGCGGTGATCGCGACGGTGTGCTCGAAATGGGCGGCCAGGCTGCCGTCCTGCGAGTAGACGGCCCAGTTGTCCTGCCCCATCCGCACGTGGTGGGTGCCCACGTTCACCATCGGCTCGATCGCCAGCACCATGCCCTCCTCCAGCTCCGGGCCCGTGCCGGCATCGCCGAAGTTGGGGATCTGCGGGTCCTCGTGCATCGAGCGGCCGATCCCGTGGCCGACCAGCGAGCGGATCACCGCGAAGCCGTCGCCCTCGACGCGGCTCTGCACCGCGTGCGAGACGTCGCCTAGCCGGTTGCCGGCCCGGCACTGCTCGACGGCGTCGAAGAGCGCGCCGCGGGTGGTGGCCAGCAGCCTGGTCGCCACCGGCGTGACTCCGCCGATCGGGTGCGTGATCGCCGCGTCGGCCACCCAGCCGTTGAGGATCACCCCGATGTCGATCGAGAGCAGGTCGCCGCGCTTCAGCTCGTAGGCACCCGGGATCCCGTGCACCACCATCGAGTTCGGCGACGCACAGATCGAGCCGGGGAAGCCGCGGTAGCCCTTGAAGGCGGGCTCCGCGCCCTGCGAGCGGATGAACCGCTCGGCGGCCTCGTCGAGCTCCTTCGTCGTCACCCCCGGCCGCGCCTTCGAGCGCAGGATCTCGTGGCACCGAGCGAGGATCCGGCCCGCCGCCGCCATCTGATCGATCTCTTCCGGGGTCTTGACCTGAATCACTAGATCTCCGCCTCGAGGGCCAGCGTAGCCAGTGTGGCACGGATGTGGCTGTGGACCTCCTCGGGCGTCCGCTGGCCGTCGAATCGGCGCAGCAGGCCACGCTCGGAGTACCAGATGATCAGCGGCTCGGTCTGCTCGTGGTAGACGGCGAGCCGCTTCTGCACGGTCTCGGGCTTGTCGTCGTCGCGCTGGATCAGGCGCGAGCCGTCCTGGTCGCAGACGCCGTCGTTCTTGGGCGGGTCGAACTCCACGTGGTAGACGTGGCCGTTCTTCACGCAGGTGCGCCGGCCCGACAGCCTGCGCACGACCTCCTCGTCGGGCGCTTCGATCAGCAGCACCGCCGTCAGGCTGCGGTCGCGCCTTGGCGAGTGCCTCCTCCAGCATCTCGGCCTGCCCGATCGTGCGCGGGAAGCCGTCCAGCAGGAAGCCGTCGTCGGCCTCGCCCGAGTCGAGCCGCTCCTCGATCACGGCGCAGATCAGCTCGTCCGGGACCAGCTCGCCGGCGTCCATGTACTCCTTGGCCTGCCTGCCGAGCTCGCTCCCCTGCTGGACCGCCTCGCGCAGGATGTTCCCGGTCGCGTAGTAGGGCAGGTCGAAGTCCGCCCGCAGGCGGTCGGCCTGCGTGCCCTTGCCCGCGCCCGGGGGCCCGAGCAGGACCAGGTTGCGCTCGCTCACTTGAGGAAGCCCTCGTAGTTGCGCATCATCAGCTGCGCCTCGAGTTGCTTCATGGTGTCGAGCGCGACGCCCACGACGATCAGGATCGACGTGCCGCCGAAGTAGAAGTTGGCGCTCGTCTGGTTGAGCAGGATCGTCGGCAGGGCAGCGACGGCCGCCAGGTAGAGCGCACCCGGGAAGGTCAACCGCGCGAGGATGCGGTCGAGATATTCAGCCGTGGGTCTGCCTGGCCTCACCCCCGGGATGAAGCCGCCGTACTTCTTCAGGTTGTCCGCCTGCTCCACCGGGTTGAACGTGACCGCCGTGTAGAAGTAGGTGAAGACGATGATGAAGAAGCACTCGCCGACCAGGTAGGGCCAGTCGTTCGGGTTGAAGAAGGCCGAGAAGTCCTTCGCCCAATTGGCCTGGAGCAGCTGCCCGACCGTCGGCGGGAAGGCCATCAGCGACGCCGCGAAGATGACCGGGATGACGCCGGCCATGTTCACGCGCAGCGGCAGGTAGGTCGAGCCGCCGCCGGCCATGCGCCGGCCGACCACGCGCTTGGCGTATTGGACGGGGATGCGCCGCTGGCCCTCCTGCATGAAGACGATGGCCGCGATGATCGCCAGCGCCAGGAAGGGCATCATCACGACGAAGATCTGGTCCGGGTTGTTCCACCACTTCTGGATCCCGTCGGGGATGCGCGACGCGATCGACGCGAAGATCATCAGCGAGATGCCGTTGCCGATGCCGCGCTGGGTGATCAGCTCGCCCAGCCACATCAGCAGGACGCAGCCGGCGGTGAGCGTCATGACGATCACGAACACGCGGCCGAAGGTGAAGTCCTTGACGACCTCGGCGTTGCCGCTCGAGAAGGTGCGGAACAGGAAGACGTAGCCGATCGACTGGCCGAAGGCGAGGGCGACGGTCAGGTAGCGCGTGTACTGGGTGATCTTCTGCTGCCCGACCTCGCCCTCCTTGCGGAGCTTGTCGAGCGTGGGCACCACGACCGTGAGCAGCTGCAGCATGATCGAGGCCGTGATGTAGGGCATGATCCCGAGCGCGAAGATCGCGAAGCGCTGCAGCGAGCCGCCCGAGAAGGTGTTGAGCAGCCCGAGGATGTTCGAGCCGCCGAAGTTGTCGGAGATCTGCTCGACGGCGTTGACGTCGATCCCCGGCGCCGGGATGTAGGCGCCGACGCGGTAGAGCGCCAGCATGCCCGCGGTGAAGAGCAGCTTCTTCCGGATGTCTGCTACGCGGAACGCGTTCAGGAACGTCCGGAGCACGGCGTTAGCCCTCGATCAGCTGGCAGGTCCCGCCCGCGGCCTCGATCTTCTCGCGAGCGGCCTTCGAGAATCCATGCGCGTGGACGGTGAGGCCCTTGGTCAGCTCGCCGTTCGCGAGCACCTTGACCGGCACGCCGCTGCGGGTGGCCAGGCCGGCCTCGCGCAGCGAGTCGGGGGTGACCTCGGCGCCGGAGTCGAAGCGCGCCTCGAGGTCGGAGAGGTTCACGGGCTGGGTGCGCGTGCGGAACTTCTCGAACGGCATCGACTTCTTCATCGTCGGGCCGCGCAGCTTGCGCATGCGCATGTGGATCGGGTTCTGCCCGCCCTCGAAGCGCACGCGCTTCCTGTTGCCCGAGCGAGCGCCCGCGCCCTTGTGGCCGCGTCCCGAGGTCTTCCCGGTGCCGGCGCCGTGCCCGCGGCCGACGCGCTTGCGGTTCTTGCGCGCGCCCTTGGCCGGCCCGAGCGAGTGCAGGCCGATGATCCGCTCTCAGCCACCGTCGACCTCCACGAGGTGACGCACCGAGTCGATCAGGCCGCGCACGGTCGGATGGTCGTCGCGCTCGGCGGTGCGGCCGATCTTGCCGAGGCCGAGCGTGCGCAGCGACTCGCGCTGCTTGCGGTTCGAGCCGTTGGCCGAGCGGACCTGCTTGATCACGAGGGTCGCCATCAGGCGGGCGTCTCCTCGGCCTCCTGATCGGGCCCGGCGGCGGGCGTGCTGTCGATGCCGAGCACCTCGGCGACCGTCAGGCCGCGCAGCTCGGCCACCTGGCGCGGGTCGCGCAGCGACTGGAGCGCGTTCACGGTGGCCTTGACCAGGTTGATCGGGTTCTGGCTGCCGAGCGACTTCGAGAGGACGTCGTGGATGCCCGCCAGCTCGAGCACCGCGCGGACGCCGCCGCCGGCGATCACGCCGGTACCGGGCGAGGCCGGCTTGAGCAGCACGCGCGACGCGGAGTGCACGCCCACGATCTGGTGGGTGATGGTCGAGCCGTGCATCGGGACCTTGAAGAGGTCCTTGCGCGCGCGCTCGACGCCCTTCTGGATCGCCACCGGGACCTCGTTGGCCTTGCCGTAGCCGACGCCGACCTGCGACTTCTCGTCGCCCACCACGACCAGCGCGGTGAACGAGAAGCGGCGGCCGCCCTTGACGACCTTGGCGACGCGGTTGATCTCGACGACCCGCTCCTGCAGGTCGGAGCCGCGGTCGCGGTCGCGTGTCCTGTCCCTAGAGGCCATGTGGATGACTCACCGTAGCGATCAAAATTTGAGGCCGCCCTCGCGCGCGCCGTCGGCGAGCGCCTTGACCTTGCCGTGGTAGCGGTAGCCGCCCCGGTCGAAGATGCACTCCTCGATCCCGGCGGCCTTGGCGCGCTCCGCCAGCAGCTCGCCGGCCCGCTTGGCCTGGTCCATGCGCGCGAGCGACTTGAGGTCGCCCTCGACCCAGTTGACGGCCGCCAGCGTGCGGCCCTCGACGTCGTCGATCAGCTGCGCCTGGATGCCGCGGTTGCTGCGGAACACCGACAGCCGCGGGCGCGCCCCGGTGCCGGTGACCTTGGCCCGCACGCGCCGGCGGCGGCGCAGGCGCGCGTTCGGCTTCGTCTTGACGGTCATGCGCGCTTGCCGACCTTGCGGGCCACGTACTCGCCCTCGTAGCGGATCCCCTTGCCCTTGTAGGGCTCCGGCGGGCGCTGCTTGCGGATGATCGCGGCGATCTCGCCGACCGCCTGCTTGGAGATGCCGCGCACTACCACTCGGGTGGGCAGCGGGACCTCGAAGTCGATGCCGTCCGGCGCGTCGAGCTCGACCGGATGGGAGTAGCCGAGCGCCAGCACGAGCTTGTTGCCCTGGAGCTGCGCCCGGTAGCCGACGCCCTGGATCTCGAGGCGCTTCTCGTACCCGTTCGTGACGCCCTCGACCATGTTCGCGATCAGGCTGCGCGTCAGCCCGTGCAGCGCACGGTGCTCGCCCCGATCGGTCGAGCGGGAGACGAGGATCTCGCCGTCCTCCTGGGCGACGCCGATCTGGCGCGACACGCGCTCCTCGAGCTCGCCCTTCGGGCCCTTCACCTTGACGAGCTCCGGCTGGATCGTGATCTCGACGCCGTCCGGGACCGCGATCGGCTGCTTTCCGATCCGGCTCACGTCACCACACCCTCGCCACGAGCTCGCCCCCGACGCCCGCGCGACGGGCGTCGTGACCGGTCATGACGCCCCTGGAGGTCGACACGATGATCGTGCCCATTCCGCCCTGCACCCTGGGCACGTCGCCGGCGGAGACGTACTCGCGGCGACCCGGCTTGGACACGCGCTCGATGCCCAGGATCACGGGCTTGCGCGCGTCCGTGTACTTCAACTTCACGCGCAGCGTGCGGCCGACGCGGGCCGGCTCGACGTCGTAGCTCTCGACGTAGCCCTGCTCCGTGAGGATCCGCGCCAGCTCGGCCTTGAACGTCGAAGCCGGCATCGCGACCTCGTCGTGGTCGGCGCGCAGTCCGTTGCGGATGCGGGTCAGGAAGTCGGCGATCGGATCGGTCTGCATGGTTACCAGCTGGACTTGGTGAGCCCCGGGATCATGCCCTCGTGGGCGATCTCGCGGAGGCAGATGCGGCAGAGGCCGAACTTGCGCAGATACGCGCGCGGGCGGCCGCACCGCTTGCACCGGTTGTAGTTCCTCGTCTTGTACTTGGATCCGCGCTGCTGGCGGACGCGCTGTGAAGTCTTTGCCATTTACTCCTGTGCCTCTTCGCCTGTGCCCTCTTCGCCCTCTTCCTCGGCGGGCGCGGGCTTCTCGTACGCCTCGGGGTTCTCCTCCTTGAGCTCCTCGAGCGCGGCCTGCTCGGCCTCGGCTCGAGCGCGGGCCTCCTCCTTGCGCCGCTCCTCCTCGGCCTCCTCGGCGGCTCCGGTGTCTTCGCCCGGCGCCCCCTCTCGCGAGAACGGCATGCCCAGCTCGCGCAACAGAGCATAGGCCTCCTCGTCGGTGACGGCCGATGTGGTGATCGTCACGTCGAGCCCGCGGACCTGGTCGATCGCGTCGTAGTCGATCTCCGGAAAGATGATCTGCTCGCGCACGCCCATCGAGTAGTTGCCGCGTCCGTCGAACGAGCGCGGGCTGAGGCCGCGGAAGTCGCGGATGCGCGGGATCGCGACCGACATCAGCCGGTCGAGGAACTCGTACATGCGCGCCTGGCGCAGCGTGACGCTCACGCCGACCGGCATGCCCTCGCGCAGCTTGAAGGCCGCGATCGACTTGCGCGCGCGGCGCACGCTCGGCTGCTGGCCGGCGATCGTGGCGAGCTGCTCCTTGGCGGCGTCGAGCATGTTCGAGTCCTGCTTGGCCTCGCCCACGCCCATGTTCAGCGTGACCTTCTCGACGCGCGGAACCTGCATCACCGAGGAGTACTCGAACCGCTGCTGCAGCCGCGGCCGGATCTCCTGCTCGTAGCGCTCCTTCAGGCGCGGCGGGACCGTTGCCTGTGCCGAGGCTTCCATCAGTCGATCTCCTTGCCGGACTTCTTGGCGATGCGCACGCGCCGGCCGCCCTCGCGCTTGACGCCCACGCGCGTCGGCTCACCGGAGTCCGGGTCGATCAGCATCACGTTCGAGACGTGGATCGGGCCCTCCATCTCGACGATGCCGCCGAGCTCCTGGGCGCGCTGCGTGTCGCGCAGGGTGCGCGGCTTGGTGTGGCGCTTGATGATGTTCGCGCCTTCGACGAAGACCTTCTGCTTGCGCGGGTCGACGCGCAGGACGCGACCCGTCTTGCCCTTGTCCTTGCCGGCGATGATGCGCACGGTGTCGTCCTTGCGGACCTTGAGCGCCATGGTCAGAGCACCTCCGGGGCCAGGGAGACGATCTTCATGAAGTTGCGCTCGCGCAGCTCGCGGGCGACCGGGCCGAAGATGCGGGTGCCGCGCGGGTTGTTGCCGGCGTCGATCAGCACGGCGGCGTTCTCGTCGAAGGCGATGTAGGTCCCGTCGTCACGACCGAACTGCTTCTTGGTCCGGACCACGACGGCCTTGACGACCTCGCCCTTCTTGACGGCGCCGTGCGGGATCGCCTGCTTGACGGTGCAGGTGATCACGTCGCCCACGCCGGCGTAGCGGCGGCGCGAGCCGCCGTCGACGCGGATGCACAGCACCTCGCGCGCGCCGGTGTTGTCGGCGACCTTCAGCCTGGACTCCTGCTGGATCATGCGCTACCGCGCCCTCTCCAGTACCTCGGCGAGGCGCCAGCGCTTGGTGCGGCTCAGCGGGCGGCTCTCGACGAGGCGGACGGTGTCGCCGATGTTCGCCTCGTTGTCCTCGTCGTGCGCGTGCAGCGTCGAGCTGGTGCGGACGATCTTCTTGTACTTGCGGTGCGGGCTGGCAACGTCGATGCGCACGGTGATCGTCTTGTTGGCGCGGTCGGAGACGACGATGCCCTGGCGCACCTTGAGCCGCCCGGTCGCGCGCTCCTCGGCCGGGGGCGCCTCGGCGCGCGGCTCGCCGGCGCGCTTCTCGCGCTGCTTCTGGCGGTAGGCGCGGCGGTGCGTCGCCTTGCGGCGGCGCTGATCGGCCCGCTCCTGGGCGCGCTCCTCGACGCTGCGCTGCGAGCGCGCCTCGCCGGTGTGCGTGGCGCGGGCGCGCTTGCGCCGCTCCTTGGGCGAGAGCTGCTCCTCCGGCTCGGCCGGCTCGGCAGCGGGGGCCTCCGCCTTGGCGGCGGGCGCCTCCTCGGCGGCAGGCGCCTCCTCGGCGGCCTCTTCCGGCGCCTCTTCCTCGTTCACGTTTTCTTCGTTCTCAAGCATTCGCGTGTCTGGCGATCTCTGTCTCGATGTCTATGCCGCGCTGGCGCGCCACCGTCAGGACGCGCGCCAGGTCGGACTTGGCGGCCTTCAGCCGAGCGGTGTTCTCCAGCTGGCCCGTGGCGTGCTGAAAGCGCAGGTTGAACAGCTCCTTGCGCGCGTTGTCGGCGAACTCCACGAGCTGGGAGTCCTCAAGGTTATGCACCTCGACAGCCTTCATCACTGACTGCCCTCGCGGTGCACGAACTTGGTCTTGACCGGCAGCTTGTGACCGGCGAGGCGCATCGCCTCGCGCGCGAGCGGCTCGGGCACGCCCGACAGCTCGAACATGACGCGGCCCGGCTTGACCACGGCGACCCAGCCCTCGGGCGAGCCCTTGCCAGAGCCCATACGGGTCTCGGCCGGCTTCTGCGTGTAGGGCTTGTCCGGGAAGATGTTGATCCAGACCTTGCCGCCGCGCTTGATCTTGCGCGTCATAGCGATACGGGCGGCCTCGATCTGGCGGTTGGTCACCCACCCGCGCTCGATCGACTTCAGGCCGTACTCACCAAACTCCACGCGGGTGCCCCCCTTGGCGTTGCCGCGCATGCGGCCGCGATGTTCCTTGCGCCATTTGACGCGCTTCGGCTGCAGCATCAGAGCCGTCCTCCAGGCGGTGGACCGCCCTGCCCGCCGCGACCGCCCCTGGGACCGCCGCGACCGCCACCCGGACCGCGACCGCCACCCGGGCCGCGACCGCCGCCGGGACCACGCCCGCCGGGTCCGCGACCGCCGCCGGGGCCCGACGGCCTGCGGCGCCTCGAGCTCGGTCAGGTCCTGCGCGAAGCCCTTGGGCATGATCTCGCCCTTGTTGATCCAGACCTTCACGCCGATGCGGCCGAAGGTCGTGCGGGCCTCGAAGAAGCCGTAGTCGATGTCGGCGCGCAGCGTGTGCAGCGGCACGCGGCCGTCCGAGTAGCCCTCGGTGCGGGCCATCTCGGCCCCGCCCAGGCGACCCGAGACCTGGATCTTCACGCCCTTGGCGCCCGAGCGCATGGCGCTGGTCAGCGCGCGCTTCATCGCGCGCCGGAAGGCCACGCGGTTCTGCAGCTGCTCGGCGATCGACTGGGCGACGAGCTTGGCGTCGAGCTCCGGCCGCTTGATCTCGAGGATGTTGACCTTGACGGCCTTGCCGGTCATGCGGTGGAGCTCCTTGCGCAGGGCGTCCACCTCCGAGCCCGACTTGCCGATCACGATCCCCGGCCGGGCCGTGTGGATGTTGACCTCGACCTCGTTCTTGTTCTTCTTGATCGTGATCGTGGACAGGCCGGCATGCGCGAGCTTGTTCTCGATGTGCTCGCGGATGCGGATGTCCTCCATCAGATATTCGGAGAACTCCTTCTCGTTGAACCAGGTCGACTTCCAGTCATGGATGTAGCCGACCCGCAAAGCCTCCGGATGAACCTTCTGGCCCATCGGCTACCTCCCGTTTCCTGTGGTCGTAAGTTCGATCGTCATGTGGCTCGTGCGCTTCTTGATCGGCGTGGCGCGCCCGAGCGCCCGCGGCCGGTAGCGCTTGATCGTGGGGCCCTCGTCGACGACGGCCTTCACGACCCGCAGCTCGTCCGGCCCCAGCTCGTACGCCGACTCGGCGTTGGCGACCGCCGAGTTGAGCAGCTTCAAGATGTCCTCCGCGACGGCCCGCGGAGCGTGGTTCAGGATCGCCCGCGCCTGCTCGACCTCCTTGCCGCGGATGTGGCCCATCACGAGGCGCGCCTTGCGCGGGGCGCTGCGCACGTACTTGGAGCGGGCGCGCACGATCAGCTCGCCGTCGGGGCGGGCCGCGGCCGCGCGCTTGGGCTGCGCCGTGGTCGTCTCGGCCGAGCCGCGGCGGCGCGAGCTCGACTGCGGAGCGGCCTCCTCGGCCTCCTCCGCCGGCGGGGCCTCCTCGACCGCGGGCGCCGCGTCGTGCTCCTCGAGCCGCGCGACGAGCTCGTCCTTCTTGCCCGACTTCGGCAAGTCGCGAGCCTCGAGCTGCTCCTTGAGCTCGTCGACCTTGAGCGACTCCCAGCCGCCCTCGGGTGCGTCGATCCGGTCCGGGCTCACCGCATCCTCACCCTGTCGCTGCCGGCGTGCCCGCGGAACACGCGCGTGGGCGCGAACTCGCCGAGCTTGTGGCCGACCATCGACTCGGAGACGAACACCGGGACGTGCTTGCGGCCGTCGTGGACGGCGATCGTGTGGCCGACCATCTCGGGGAAGATCACCGACGTGCGCGACCAGGTCTTGACCATCTGCTTGTCGCCCGAGGCGTTCATGGCCTCGACGCGGCGCAGCAGTCGCTCCTCGATGAACGGACCCTTCTTGGACGAGCGCGACACGGCCTACCTCCTGCCCTTCTTGCCGCGCCGGCGGCCACGGACGATGAACTTGTCGGACGTCTTGCGCTTCTTGCGCGTGCGGTAGCCGAGCGTCGGCACGCCCCACGGCGTGACCGGGTGGCCGCCCGGCGTGTGGTGCGCCTCGCCGCCGCCGTGCGGGTGGTCGACCGGGTTCATGGCGACGCCGCGCGTCTGCGGGCGCTTGCCGCGGTGGCGGGAGCGGCCCGCCTTGCCCAGGTCCACCAGCTCGTGCTCGGCGTTGCCCAGCGCACCGATGGTCGCGCGCGAGTCCACCGACACCATCCGCATCTCGCCGGAGGGCAGCCGCAGCGTGGCGTAGCGACCCTCCTTGGCGACCAGCTGGATCGACGTGCCCGCGCTGCGGCCGAGCTGGCCGCCGCGGCCGGGGGTCAGCTCGACGTTGTGCACCGTCGTGCCGGTCGGGATGTTCTGGAGCGGCAGGCTGTTGCCGGGCGTGATGTCCGCGCCGGGCCCGGACGAGACCTCGGCGCCGACCGCCAGCCGCGCGGGCGCGAGGATGTAGCTCTTCTCGCCGTCGGCGTAGTGCAGCAGCGCGATATGCGCCGAGCGGTTCGGGTCGTATTCGATCGCGGCGACCTTGGCCGGCACGCCGTCCTTGCGGCGCTTGAAGTCGATCTTGCGGTAGCGGCGCTTGGCGCCACCGCCGCGGTGGCGCGAGGTCACGCGCCCGTGCGCGTTGCGCCCGCCCGACTTGCGCAGCCCCTCGGTCAGCGCCTTCTCGGGCTCGCTCTTGGTGACGGCCTCGTGCTGAAGGTAGGTCGCGAAGCGGCGGCCAGGCGAGGTCGGCTTGTACTTCTTGATGGCCATCCCCTACGCCTCCTGTCCCTCGAACAGCTCGATCGAGTCCTCGGGGTGCAGCGTCACGATCGCCTTCTTCCAGCGGCGGCGCTGCCCGGACGTGAAGCCGCGGCGCTTCGGCTTGGGCTTGACCCAGGCCGTGCGCACGCCGGTCACGCGCACGCCGAAGATCTCCTCGACCGCCTGGCGCACGTGCGTCTTGTTGGCGCCCGCGGCGACGCGGAACGTGTACTTGTTGGCCGCGAGCAGGGCGTAGCTCTTCTCCGAGATCACGGGACGCACGATCACCTGGCGGGCGTTCACTTGGCCACCGCCTTCTCGGTCACGCGCGCGAGCGCGGCCTCCGACACGACCAGGCGCCCGGCGCCGATCAGGTCCGCGACGCCGACCTGGTCGGCGTGCAGCACGGTCACGTAGCTCAGGTTGCGGAACGACTTGAGGCAGGTCTCCTCGCCGTCGGTCAGCACCAGCAGCACGCTGCCCTCCCCGGCCAGGTCCGCCAGCGCGGCGGCCGCGGACTTGGTGGAGGGCGTGTCGAACTTGGACGGGTCGACCGCGGAGATCGAGCCGCGCTCGGCGTGAACGGACAGCGCGGCGCGCAGCGCGCGCCGGCGCGCCTTGCGGTTCACCTTGACGGTGTAGCCGCGCGGCTTGGGACCGAACGCCACGCCACCACCGACGCGGTTGGGGGTGGACAGCGCGCCCACGCGCGCCCGTCCGGTGCCCTTCTGGCGCCACGCCTTGGCGCCGGTCATCGCGACCTCGCCGCGCGTCTTGGTCGAAGCGGTGCCCCGCCGGCGGGCGGCCAGCTCGGCGCGCACGGCCTCGTGCACGACGGGGCCGTGGAAGCGCTCGCCGAAGACGGCGTCGTCGAGCTCGAGCGAGCCGGAGCCACCGCCGATGTACTTCGCGGCGGCCACGTCAGCCGTCCCTCCTTATCTCCACGACGGAGCCCTTCGGGCCGGGCACGGAGCCGCGCAGCAGCAGCAGGTTCTCGTCGGCGCGCACGTCCACGATGTGCAGCCCCTTCTGGGTCGCGCGCCGGTTGCCCATCTGGCCCGGGCCGCGGATGCCCTTGAACACGCGCGCGGGGTCGGCGGATGCGCCGATCGAGCCGGGCGCGCGCACGTTGTGCGAGCCGTGCGATACGGGCCCGCGGTGGAAGTTGTGGCGCTTGATCGTGCCGGCGAAGCCCTTGCCCTTCGAGACGCCGGACACCTTGACGACCTGGCCGCGCTCGAACACCGAGTCGACCTTGACCTCGGCGCCGACCTCGAGCTCGCCCGGCTCGCCGCGGAACTCGCGCAGATGGCGCAGGTTGCCCACGCCGGCCTTCTTGAGCAGCCCGAGCTTGGGCTTGTTGAGCTGCTTCTCGGTCGTCTCGCCGAAGCCGAGCTGGACGGCGTCGTAGCCGTCGCGGTCGGCGCGCCGGATCCCGGTGACGAAGCAGGGGCCCGCCTCGATCACGGTCACGCGCTCGACGTGGCCGTCCTCGGGGTCGAAGACCTGGGTCATGCCGAGTTTTCTTCCGAGGAGCCCAGCCATCGCCCTAGACCAGCTGGATCTGGATGTCGACGCCCGCCGGCAGGTGGTCGAGCCGCTGGAGCGAGTCGACGGTCTTCGGCGTGGGCTGCAGGATGTCGATCAGCCGCTTGTGCGTGCGGATCTCGAAGTGCTCGCGCGAGTCCTTGTCCTTGAAGGGGCCCCGGATCACGCAGTAGACGTTCTTCTCGGTGGGCAGGGGGACCGGGCCGGACACCGAGGCGCCGGTGCGGGTGGCCGTGTCGACGATCTCCTTGGCCGCCGTCTCGATCGCCGAGTGGTCGTAGGCCTTGAGCCGGATTCGGATCTTGTTCTGCGTGAGTGTCGCCATAGCGCTTGAGACAGATTCGGGGGCGAGCCAACCTCAGCTCGCCCCCGCGTAGGTCCTCTGTCGGAGGTTCCCCCTACTCGACTACTTCGGTCACCACCCCCGAGCCAACTGTCCGGCCGCCCTCGCGAATCGCGAAGCGCAGCCCCTCGTCCATGGCGATGGGCTGGATCAGCTCCACCGTCATCTCGACGTTGTCTCCCGGCATGACCATCTCGGTGCCCTCGGGCAGGTTTGCCACCCCGGTCACGTCGGTCGTGCGGAAGTAGAACTGCGGCCGGTAGCCGTTGAAGAACGGGGTGTGACGGCCACCCTCCTCCTTCTTCAGGCAATAGACCTGGGCCTTGAACTTCGTGTGCGGCGTGATCGACTTCGGCTTGCAGAGCACCTGACCGCGCTCGATGTCCTCGCGGTTCACTCCACGCAGCAGGCAGCCGACGTTGTCGCCGGCCTGGCCCTCGTCGAGGATCTTGCGGAACATCTCGACGCCGGTCACGACCGTGGAGCCCGTCTGCTCGTGGATGCCGACGATCTCGACGGTGTCGCCCGTGTGGACGATGCCCTGCTCGATGCGGCCGGTCGCGACCGTGCCGCGGCCGGTGATCGAGAAGACGTCCTCGACCGGCATCAGGAACGGCTTGTCGAGCGGGCGCTCGGGCTCCGGGATGTAGGAGTCGAGGTGCCCGGCCAGCTCGAGGATCTTCTCGATGTGCCCCTCGTCGCCCTCGAGCGCCTTCAGCGCCGAGCCGTTGACGAACGGGATGTCGTCGCCCGGGAACTCGTACTCGGAGAGGAGCTCGCGCACCTCCACCTCGACGAGCTCGAGCAGCTCATCGTCGTCGACCATGTCGACCTTGTTGAGGAAGACGACGATGTAGGGGACGCCCACCTGACGGGCGAGCAGGATGTGCTCGCGCGTCTGCGGCATAGGGCCGTCCGCGGCTGACACGACCAGGATCGCGCCGTCCATCTGGGCGGCGCCCGTGATCATGTTCTTGACGTAGTCGGCGTGACCGGGGCAATCGACGTGGGCGTAGTGACGGTTCTCCGTCTCGTACTCCACGTGCGAGGTGGCGATCGTGATACCGCGCTCCTTCTCCTCAGGAGCGTTGTCGATCTCCTCGAAGCTCATCGACTGGCCGCCGAACTTCTCAGACAGCACCTTCGTTATGGCAGCGGTAAGCGTCGTCTTGCCGTGGTCGATGTGACCGATGGTGCCGACGTTGACGTGCGGCTTGTTGCGCTCGAACTTCTCCTTCGCCACTCCCAACTACCCCTTTCTCAAAGATCTCTTCGGGCGGGGCCCGAACTTGCGAAACATACTCTCTTTACGCGGCACTACGCAGCCGCCGAGCCCGGCTCGCCGGTGCGGTGTTCGACGATCTCGTCAGCAATGCTCTGCGGGACCTCGTCGTAGCGATCGAACTGCATCGTGTACGTCGCGCGGCCCTGGGTGGAGGATCGCAGGTCGGTCGCGTAACCGAACATAGCCGACAGCGGCACGCTCGCCTTGACCGCGACGGCGTTGCCGCGCGGCTCCTGGCCCTCGACATGACCGCGGCGGCGGGACAGGTCGCCGATCACGTCCCCGATGAAATCCTGGGGCGTGACGACCTCGACCGCCATGATCGGCTCCAGCAGAACCGGCTTGGCGCGGCGCGCGGCCTCCTTCAGCGCCAGCGAGCCGGCGATCTTGAAGGCGATCTCGGAAGAGTCCGTGTCGTGGTACTTGCCGTCGGTCAGCGTGGCGCGCACGTCCACCATCGGATAGCCCGCCTTGACGCCCGACTCGAGCGCCTCCTCGATGCCCTTCTCGACGGCGGGGATGAACTCGGACGGCACGTTGCCGCCCTTGACCTTGTTGACGAAGTCGAAGCCCTCGCCCGGAGCGGGCTCGAGGTTGATGTAGACCACGCCGTACTGGCCCGAGCCGCCCGTCTGGCGGATGAACTTGCCCTCGACCTTCTCGACGGTCCCGCGCACGGTCTCGCGGTAGGCGACCTGCGGCCGGCCGACGGCGGCCTCGACCTTGAACTCGCGCTTGAGGCGATCGACGATCACCTCGAGGTGCAGCTCGCCCATGCCGGAGATAACGGTCTGGCCGGTCTCCTCGTCGGAGCGCACCTGGAAGGTCGGGTCCTCCTCGCCGAGCCGCTGGAGCGCGACCGACAGCTTCTCCTGGTCGACCTTCGTCTTCGGCTCGATCGAGAGGTGCACGACCGGGTCGTCGAAGGTGATCGCCTCGAGCACGACCGGCGCGTCCGGAGCGGTCAGCGTGTCGCCCGTGGTGGTCTGCTTGATGCCGACGCCGGCGGCGATGTCGCCCGCGTAGACCTCCTCGACCTCCTCGCGGCTGTTCGCGTGCATCATCAGGATGCGCCCGACGCGCTCGGTGCGGCCGGTCACGGAGTTGAGCACGCGCCCGCCGGCCTGGAGCTTGCCGGAGTAGACGCGGAAGTAGGTGAGCTTGCCGACGTAGGGGTCGGCCATGACCTTGAACGCGATGGCGGCGAAGGGCTCGTCGTCGGCGGCGTGGCGCACGATCGGGTTGCCGTCGGCGTCCACGCCCTCGACCGGGGGGACGTCGAGCGGGCTCGGCAGGTAGTCGATGACAGCGTCGAGCAGCGGCTGCACGCCCTTGTTCTTGAAGGCCGAGCCGCACAGCACGGGGGTCATCGAGATGTCGAGGGTCGCCTTGCGGACGTCGGCGATCAGCCGGTCGGGCTCGATCGGCTTCTCCTCGAGGTAGTCCTCCATCAGCTCGTCGTCGTACTCGGCGACGGCCTCGATCAGCTCCGTGCGCGCCTGCACGGCGGCGTCCTGGAGCTCGGCGGGGATGTCGGTGATCTCCCACTCCTGGCCGAGGTCGTCCTTGTAGACGATCGCCTTCATGTTCACGAGGTCGACGACCCCGCGGAACTCGGACTCGGCGCCGATCGGCAGCTGGACGGGCACCGGGTGGGCGCCGAGGCGGTCGGTCATCGTCTGCACCGAGTTCTCGAAGTCGGCGCCGATGCGGTCCATCTTGTTGATGAAGGCGATGCGCGGCACGCGGTACTTGTCGGCCTGGCGCCAGACGGTCTCGGACTGCGGCTCTACGCCGGCCACGGAGTCGAAGACGGCGACAGCGCCGTCGAGGACGCGCAGGGAGCGCTCCACCTCGACGGTGAAGTCGACGTGCCCTGGGGTGTCGAGGATGTTGATGCGGTGGTCGCGCCAGAACGCCGTGGTGGCGGCCGACGTGATCGTGATGCCGCGCTCCTGCTCCTGCTCCATCCAGTCCATGACGGCGGCGCCCTCGTGGACCTCACCCATCTTGTGGGTACGGCCGGTGTAGAACAGGATGCGCTCAGTCGTCGTCGTCTTACCGGCGTCGATGTGCGCCATGATCCCGATGTTGCGGGTCTTTTCGAGTGTTACTTGACGTGCCATGAACTGTCCTGATGCGCTTTCGGTTCCGAGCAGAAAAAAGGCCCTGTCCGGGCCTGGCGCTGCCATGGATGCTCGCCCGGAAGTGCTCTATGTCGTAGGGGTCTCCATCGACGTGATTCACCGCACCGCACGTGGCTGAGCACCACGGGCCGGCGCGCGACCGCGAACGGGGGAGAACCGCCCGCGAGGCGACCGATGATGGTAGCAGGCAATCGGCGTCCTTCGCGGGCCGTTTTCGGGGCGCGAGCCCGCTTGGCATCGGCATCCTCGCGGCCGCGCTGGTGGCGGCCGTCCTGCTGGTTGCGACCGAGTTCTCGACCGTCGCCTCGGTGGAGGTCGCCAACACCTCGTGCGAGGTGATCCAGGACTCCGATCCGGCGGTCGCCGACCGCTGCGAGCTGAGCGGCTTCGAGCGCAACGGCGGGTCGTTCCTCCTGGTCGCCGCGCTTGTCGGCGTGATGGGCTTCGGAGCGGGAATCGGCGGGTCACGCGCCGCCGCGCTCGCCCTGCTCGGCGCTCGGGGTCGCGATCCTGGCCTGGGCGCTGCTGGTGGACTTGCCGGTCACCAAGGAGACCGGAGCGCTGGGCAGCAGCTTCGAGGGGGCGCGCGGGCAGCGCGGCACCGGCTTCTGGCTCGAGATCGCGGCCGCGCTGCTCGCCGCCTCGCGCCGGAGCCGTGCGACTGCTGGCGGGCCAGCGCGAGTAGTCACTCCTCGACGGTG
>CAWKFR010000011.1:0-450984 GCA_963848885.1 uncultured Thermoleophilaceae bacterium | reverse complement strand
CGAGCGGGTGCTGTCGCTGGTCATGCTCGGCGACCTGATCAGCGTGCGCCTGGCGGAGCTGGCCGGCGTCGATCCCAACGAGATCGAGGCGCTGGAGCGCCTCAAGGACGCGCTCGCCCAACCTTGACACAATCGTGGTAAGGTTTGCCCCTGATGGAGGGGCTCACCATCAACGAGGCCGCTGCGACGACCGGTTGGTCGCCGCGCATGCTGCGTTACATCGAGAACGCCGGCCTGATCGAGCTTCCTCGCACCGAGTCCGGCTACCGCATCTTCGGACCGGGCGAGCTGCAGCGCCTGCGCACGCTGCGCCAGCTGCTCGCCCGGTTCGACTGCGGCCTGTCGGACGTCGCCTTCGCTCGCCGGCTTGACGCCGACTCCGAGCTGCGCGCCTCGCTCGACCGCTGGTTCGAGGAGCGCCCGCAGCGCCCGGAGGGTGTCGCCTCGAGCGACTGGCTCGGCTTTGAGCAGGACAAGCACCAGCGCCTACTCGACCTCGAACCAACGGAGAACGCCGTCGCATGACTGTCACCGAGACCGCCAAGCAGGACTACAAGGTCGCCGACCTGTCGCTCGCCGACTTCGGCCGCAAGGAGATCACCCTCGCGGAGCACGAGATGCCCGGCCTGATGGCGATGCGCGAGGAGTACGGGGCCGAGCAGCCGCTCAAGGGCGCGCGCGTCACCGGCTCGCTGCACATGACGGTCCAGACGGCGGTCCTGATCGAGACGCTGGTCGCGCTCGGCGCCGACGTGCGCTGGGCGTCGTGCAACATCTTCTCGACGCAGGACCACGCCGCCGCGGCGATCGCCGCCGCCGGCATCCCGGTCTTCGCCTGGAAGGGCGAGACGCTCGAGGAGTACTGGTGGTGCACGGAGCAGGCGCTGACCTGGCCCGGCCAGGACGGCCCGAACATGCTCCTCGACGACGGCGGCGACGCGACGCTGCTCGTCCACAAGGGCACGGAGTTCGAGCAGGCCGGCGCGGTCCCGAGCCCCGACTCGACCGACAACGAGGAGTTCAAGGTCATCCTCACGGTGCTCGGGCGGACGCTGTCCGAGGACCCGACCAAGTGGACGCGCCTCGGTGAGGGCGTCCAGGGCGTGACCGAGGAGACCACCACCGGCGTCCACCGCCTCTACGAGATGCAGCAGGACGGCACGCTGCTGTTCCCGGCGATCAACGTCAACGACTCGGTCACCAAGTCGAAGTTCGACAACCTCTACGGCTGCCGCCACTCGCTCGTGGACGGAATCAACCGCGCGACCGACGTGATGCTCGCCGGCAAGACCGCGGTGATCTGCGGCTACGGCGACGTCGGCAAGGGGTGCGCCGAGTCGCTGCGCGGCCAGGGCGCCCGCGTGCTGGTCACGGAGATCGACCCGATCTGCGCGCTCCAGGCGGCGATGGAGGGCTACCAGGTGGTGACGCTCGAGGACGTCGTCGAGAGCGGCGACATCTTCATCACCGCCACCGGCAACAAGGACATCATCACGGCCGACCACATGAGCCGGATGAAGCACCAGGCGATCGTGGGCAACATCGGCCACTTCGACAACGAGATCGACATGGCCGGGCTGACCCGCACCCCGGGCGTCGAGCGGATCAACATCAAGCCGCAGGTCGACGAGTGGCGCTTCACCGACGGCCACTCGATCCTGGTCCTGTCGGAGGGCCGCCTGCTCAACCTCGGCAACGCGACCGGCCACCCGAGCTTCGTGATGTCGAACTCGTTCACCAACCAGACGATCGCCCAGGTCGAGCTGTTCACCAAGAACGACGAGTACGAGAAGCAGGTCTACGTGCTGCCCAAGCACCTGGACGAGAAGGTCGCCCGCCTGCACCTCGACGCGGTCGGCGCGCAGCTCACCGAGCTGAGCCCGGACCAGGCCGCCTACATCGGCGTGTCCGTCGAGGGGCCGTACAAGTCCGACCACTATCGGTACTAGATGGCATCGGGGGGCTCTCGCCCCCCGGCCCCCCGGTGAAGATTGGCATCGTGCCTGAGCCCCGGCCCAAGTCCACGTCCCTCCGAAGCGAGATCCTCGACGCCGCGCTCGCCCCGGGCGGGCGGGCGCGCGTCGAGTGGGCCGCCGGCCAGATGCCGGTGCTGGGCTCGATCGGCGAGCGCTTCGTCGCCACCCGCCCGCTGGAGGGCACGCGCGTGGCGGCCTGCCTGCACGTCACCGCCGAGACGGCCAACCTGATGCGGACGCTGGTCGCGGGCGGCGCCGAGGCGGCGCTCTGCTCGGCCAACCCGCTGACCGTCCAGGACGAGGTGGCGGCCGCGCTGGTCGAGGCCGGCATCCCGGTGCAGGCCACCCGCGGCGAGGACGCCGAGATGTACGCCAAGCACGTGGGCGCGCTGGCCGAGTGGGGCCCGGACATCACGCTCGACGACGGCGCCGACCTGCTGATGCTGCTGCACCGCTGGGAGCGGACGGTCAGGGGCGGGGCGGAGGAGACCCGTACGGGACTGCTGCGGCTGCGCCGGCTGGAGGCCGAGGGACGGCTCAGCTGCCCGGTCATCGCGGTCAACGAGTCGCGCACCGAGCGCACCTTCAACGACCGCTACGGGACCGGCCAGTCGGCGCTCGACGGCATCCTGCGCGCGACCAACCTGTTGCTCGCGGGCCGCACGCTCGTGCTGCTCGGCTACGGCGCGACCGGCAAGGGCATCGCCCAGCGGGCGCGCGGGGCCGGTGCGCACCTGATCGTCTGCGAGGTCGACCCGCTGCGGGCGCTCGAGGCGAGGATGGACGGCATCGAGGTGCTGCCGGCGCTCGAGGCCGCGGAGCAGGGCGACGTCTTCGTGACCGTGACCGGCTCCCGCGGGGCCCTGCGCCGCGAGCACTTCGAGCGCATGAAGGACGGGGCCGTGCTGGCCAACGCCGGCCACTTCGACGTCGAGATCGACCTGGAGGCGCTGCAGGAGGTGGCCACCGACGGGGTGCGCCAGGTGCTGCCGCTCGTCGAGCAGTACGACCTCGGCGACCGGCGCCTGAACCTGCTGGCGCAGGGCCGGGTCGTGAACCTCGCCGCGGGCGAGGGGCACCCGGCCGGCGTGATGGACATGAGCTTCGCCAACCTGGCGCTGGCCGTCGAGCACCTGGCCATCAACGGCGACGCCCTGGAGCACCGCGTCCTGGACGTGCCGCAGGAGATCGACGAGGAGATCGCCCGCCTCAAGCTCGAGTCGCTCGGAGTGCGCATCGACGAGCTGACGCCGGATCAGCAGGACTACCTGAGCTCCTGGGGCGGCTGAACCGGCGACCGACGATGCCGGCCCCGGAGGCGGCCGTCGCGGAGGGAAACGCTTCCTTGATCGCTGCTGCTTACGCGACGCGCGGCAGCAGGCGCCTGAGCGAGCGGCGCTGGCCGGCGGACGCCTCGTGCAGGTGCACGCGCAGCAGCTCCACGAGGTCCGCCGTCGGGCGGAACGGGTCGGCGATCGCGGCGCCGGAGTCGACCTCGACGGCCGCCCAGAGCTCGCCGCCGACCTCGGCCACCAGCACGTCGCCGGTCGGCGGGTATGAGCTGTCGAGCTCGGCGAGCCGGTCCAGTGCGGCCAGGTCGGCCAGATCAGCGGGACGGATGGTGAGCGCCTGGTCAGTCATGTGAGTTCCCCTCTGTTCGTTCGACGATGCTCTAAAGATGATCGGCGCTTGGTGGCATAAGTTCAAATTCGGACTTCTGCTGGCTTCGATAAGCTGTGGTTATGCTCGACGTCAAGCAGTTGAGGGTGCTCAAGTCGGTGGCCGAGCACGGCTCCTTCTCCGCGGCCGCCGAGGCGCTCTCCTACACGCAGCCCGCCATCTCCCAGCAGATCGCCGCGCTCGAGAAGGCCACCGGCGCCACGCTCGTGGACCGCACCAGCCGGGGCGTGTTCCTGACCGACGCGGGCCGGGCGCTGGTCGACCACGCCCAGGTCGTGCTCGCGCGGCTGGCCGCCGCGGAGGCCGAGCTCGACGCGATCGCCGGCGTGCGCGGGGGCCGGGTCAGGCTGGCCGCGTTCCCGACCGCCGGGGCGTCGGTGCTGCCGCCCGCGATCGCGCGCTTCACCCAGCGCCACCCCGACGTCGACCTGACCTTCATCGAGAAGGAGCCCGAGGACTCGATCCAGATGCTGCGCTCCGGCGAGCTCGAGGTGGCGGTCGTGTTCGAGTTCCACGACCTGAGCCAGCCCGAGTGGGACCGCCTCTACGGCGGCGTCGAGCTCCACCACCTGGTCGAGGACCCGATGTACGTCGCGCTCCCGAGCGGCCACCCGCTCTCGCACAAGCCGCGCGTGCGCCTCGCCGACCTGTCCGACGAGACCTGGATCCAGGACGGCGACCCGCGCAACCTGTGCGGGCGCCTGCACCAGTCGGCCTGCCTCGCGGCCGGCTTCGAGCCGCGCATCGCCTTCCGCTCGGACGACTACAACGTCGTCCAGGGGCTCGTGGCCGCGGGCGTCGGCGTCTCCCTGCTGCCGAGCCTGGCGCTCGCGAACATGCGCGAGGACATCGTGGTCCGCTCGCTCGGCAAGCGGGCCCCGGCGCGCCGGATCGCCGCGGCCACCCCGATCGGGCGCTACCGCTCGCCCGCCACCGACGCGATGCTCGAGATCCTGCACGACGTGGCCGGCGACTTCGAGCTGCCGACCGGCGCGGCCGTTGCCGCCGCCTGACGGCCTAGAGTCGCGCCATCGAGTCGACACGTCCGCAAGCCGGCGACCTGCTCGCGGCCGCCTGCGGGCTGCTGCTGATCGGCTCGCTCTTCCTCAACTGGTACAGCCGCGACACCGACATCGCCGGCGCCATGATCAGCCAGGCCTGGACGGCGTGGGAGGCGACCCCGGTGGTCGCAACCGTCCTGTTCGTCGTCGGCATCGTGGCGCTGGTCGCGCCCGCCGTCTCCGGCCGCCGCTTCCGCGCCGACCGCCTGGCGATGCTCGCCGGGGCGCTCGGCCTGCTGCTCGTGCTGTTCCGGATCGTCGTCCTGCCGCTGCCGGACATCGAGCTCCAGGGCGGCGACCAGGCCGACTCGGGCCGCGGCGCCGGTCTCTTCCTGGCGCTGCTCGCGACCGCGGGCATCGCCTGCGGGGGCCGGCTCGCGTCGCGCGCCGGCCCCCGCTGAGGCGAGACCGCGAGCGAGTAGTCGAGCCGGCAGCGCGTCGTCGGCGGGCGTCGCCTAGGATCGCGCCGTGGGCGCCGCCGTCGACAAGATGAGGGAGGAGGGGCTGCCCGAGGTCGCCTCCCAGACCTTCGCCCACTACGAGCAGCAGCTGCGCGACGGCGAGCAGGGCGTGATCCGCGAGTCGGAGATCGAGCCGCTGATCGACCTGCCCGACGCGGAGGAGCTGCCGCCGGCGGACCCCGAGGTGCTCGACCAGGCCGTCGTGCTCAAGCTGAACGGCGGGCTCGGCACGAGCATGGGGATGACGCGGGCCAAGTCTCTGATCGAGATCAAGGACGGGCTCTCGTTCCTCGACGTGATCGTGCGCCAGGTGCTGGACCTGCGCGAGCGCCACGACGCCCGGCTGCCGCTGCTGCTGATGAACAGCTTCGCGACGCGCGACGACACGCTCGCGGCGCTCGGGCGCTACCCGGAGCTGCCGGTCGACGGCCTGCCGCCCGACTTCCTCCAGGGCAAGGTGCCGAAGCTGCGCGAGGACGACCTGGAGCCGGTCTCGTGGCCGGCGGACCCCTCGTTGGAGTGGGCGCCGCCCGGGCACGGCGACGTCTACGCGTCGCTCGCGACGTCGGGGATGCTCGACGTCCTGCTCGAGGGCGGCTACCGCTACCTGTTCCTGTCGAACTCGGACAACCTCGGCGCGGTGCTGGACCCGCGCATCCTGGGCTGGTTCGCGGAGCAGGGGCTGCCGTTCGTGTCGGAGCTGACGGACCGGACCGAGTCGGACCGCAAGGGCGGCCACCTGGCGCGGCGGCGGTCGGGCGGCGGGCTCGTGCTGCGCGAGATCGCCCAGACGGCCGACGACGACCTCGCCTCCTTCGAGGACATCGGGCGCCACCGCTTCTTCAACTCCAACAACATCTGGGTCGACCTGGAGGCGCTCCGGCGGACGCTCGCCGAGCGCGACGGCGTGCTCGGGCTCCCGATGATCGTGAACCGCAAGACGGTCGACCCGACCGACAAGTCGTCGACGGCCGTGCTCCAGCTCGAGACGGCGATGGGCGCGGCGATCGGCGTGTTCGAGGGAGCCGCGGCGTTGCGCGTGCCGCGCAGCCGCTTCGCGCCGGTGAAGACGACCAACCAGCTGCTGGTGGTGCGCTCCGACGCCTACTCGCTGGCCGACGACTGGACCGTGCGCCCCGACGCCGACCCGAGCCCGGTGGTCGAGCTCGACTCCGACCACTACAAGCTGCTGGCCGACTTCGAGGCCCGCTTCCCCGGCGGAGCGCCGTCGCTGCGCGACTGCCGGAGGCTCGAGGTGGAGGGCGACGTCACGTTCGGACGCGACGTGGTCGTGCGCGGCGTGGTGCGCCTCGAGGGGCCGCGGTCGGTGCCGGACGGCGAGCTGCTCGAGGGCGACTAGGCGCCGGCCTACGCCCCGGGCGCCTGGGCCTCGGCCCGCTCCTCGAGGCGCTCCCGCCGCAGCTGGTCGCGCTCGCTCTGCTGGAGCATCCGCACGAACAGCGCGACGAGCACGAGCGCGAGCGTCACCGACTGCTCGACCATCATGATCACGCCGGCCACGTTCTGGTCCTCGACCGGGCTCAGGCCCCAGATCCGCGGCGTGCCCTCGTAGTAGGGGTAGATCGCGGTGGTGCTCCAGGTGAGGAAGATCCCGAGCGCGGCGAGGCCCGCCTTGGCGGTGCCGATGTAGGCGACCGGCTGCATGCCGGTGAGGCGGCGGCGCATCGGGACGGGCTGGATCAGCGGCCACCAGAGCGCCACGCCGGCCGCGAAGAACGAGACGTGCTCGAGCAGGTGGACGAGCGGGTGCTCGACCGCCGCGTCGTAGAGCGCGGGGATGTGCCAGGCGTACATCAGCGTCAGCCACGCGACGATCCCGGTGGCCGGGCTCGCGAGCGGGCCGAGCCGGCGCTCGATCGTGGACAGGCGCCGCGTGGCCGGCCGCATGATCACGCGCGAGAGGCCGAGCAGGATCAGCAGCGGGGCGAGGTCGCCGAGCAGGACGTGCTGGACCATGTGCGCCGAGAACAGGTAGTCCTCGCCGAGCCCGTCCAGGGGCGAGACGAGCGCCGCCACCAGCACGAGCATGCCGCCGCCGAACGCGAGCGCCTGGAGCGCGCCGGCGCCGCGCCCGCCCTGCTCCTTGCGTGCCTGCGCGAAGCGCCACGCGTAGATGCCCGCGAACAGCGCAAGCGGCACGAGCACCAGCGGGTCGGCGAACCAGTGCAGCTGCGGGTGGCCCGAGTTGTCACTCGACACGCACGGGATTGTCGCAATCGCGTCCCCACCTGTAACGCGCCTTCCGCAACGCTCTCCCCGTGCTCCTCGACCTCCTCGCACCGCCGCTGTGCTGGGCCTGCGCCGCCCCGGCCGCCCGTGGGGCCGGGCTGTGCCTCAGCTGCCGCCGCTCGCTGCGCTTCCTCGGCCGCGCGCCGGCCGTCCTCTGCGGCCTCGCGGTGTGGGCGCCGGTGGCCTACGACGGCCCCGCGCGCGCCCTCGTCAAGGCGCTCAAGTTCCACGCGGCCGGCCGGATCGCGGACGAGATGGCGGCGCTCGTCGTGGCGAACGCGCCGCCGGCTTCCTGACCGGCACGCTGGTGCCCGTCCCGCTGCACCCGGCCAGGCGTCGCGCCCGACCCTTCAACCAAGCCGAGCAGCTGGCCCACGCGATCTCGGCGCGAGCGAGCCCGATCCTCGCCATCCACGACTGCCTCGCCCGCACCGGCGCGCACCGGCCGCAGGTCGGCCGCGGCCGGGCGGCACGGCTTCGGGGACCCGCCGGGGCCGTCCACGCGAGCGCGCCGGCGCCGCGCAACGCGCTGCTCGTCGACGACGTCGTGACCACCGGCGCCACCCTGGCCGCGTGCGCCGCGGCCCTGCGCGCCGCCGGGGCCGACCACGTCGCGGCCGTCGCCTTCGCGCGGACGGCGGGCCGATGAGGAGGCGGTTGAGGGTGCCTGTACCATCGCACTACGGCGACTCCTCTAGGAGGGCAGATGCGCATCCAGGTCAAGGGCCGCTCCGGCGCCACCGTCGACGACGAGCTTCGCTCGAGGGTGGAGAAGAAGCTCCAGAAGGTGGCGCGACAGGTCTCGGCGCTCGCGGAGCTGGAGGTGGAGCTGAGCGAGGAGCGCAACCCGGCCATCCGGGAGTCGCAGGTCGCCGAGGCGACCCTGCACCTGAAGGGAGTCACGCTGCGCTCCAGCAAGCGGTCCACGGACATGGGCCACTCGATCAACCTGGTGGCCGACGACCTGGCGCGACAGGTGAAGAAGCACCGCGACAAGCGCCGCGCTCGCCGAGAGGCGCACCGGATCGCGCAGGAGCGCGCCGCGTAGGCGCGAATCCGGGGCAATCCGGCCCCCGTCCGCGTTGCTACCGTAGCTCTCGATGACCATTCTCGACCGCGCATTGCGGGTCGGCGAGGGCAAGAAGTTCAAGGCCTTCGAGAAGAACGTGGCCCGCATCAACGACTTCGAGCCCGAGCTCGAGCTCGAATCCGACGACGAGCTGCGCGCACGCTACGAGGCGCTGCGCGAGCGCTACCTCGACGGCGAGGAGCTCGACGAGCTGCTCTTCGAGACCTTCGCGCTCACGCGCGAGGCCGGCAAGCGAGCCCTCGGGCAGCGCCACTACGACGTCCAGCTGATCGGCGGGATGGTCCTCCACGACGGCTCGATCGCGGAGATGAAGACGGGTGAGGGCAAGACCCTCACGGCCACGCTGCCGATCGCGCTGAACGCCCTCGCGGCGCGCGACGAGAAGGGCTACGCGGCCCATGAGGGCGGCGTCCACCTGGTCACGGTCAACGACTACCTCGCCCGCCGCGACGCCAACTGGATGAAGCCGATCTTCGACCTGCTCGGCGTGACCGTCGGGATCATCCAGTCGGGCATGAACGACATCGACAAGCAGGAGGCCTACTCCCGCGACGTCGTGTACGGCACCAACTCCGAGTTCGGCTTCGACTACCTGCGCGACAACCTGGCCGAGACGATCGAGCGCAAGGCCCAGCGCGGCCACGGCTACGCGATCGTCGACGAGGTAGACAACATCCTCATCGACGAGGCGCGCACGCCGCTGATCATCTCGGGCCAGCCCGAGCAGGCCGCCGACCTCTACTACAAGTTCGCCAAGCTCGCCCGCATCATGGAGCCGGGCAAGAAGCCCGACGGGATCGACTCCAAGTCGAAGGAGTGGGAGGCCGACTTCGACTTCGAGCCCGAGGAGAAGCACAAGACGGTCGCCGTCAGCGAGAAGGGCGTCGCCAAGGCCGAGAAGTTCCTCGGCATCGGGAACCTCTACAACGCCGAGAACGGCCACCTCGTCAACCACCTCCAGCAGTCGCTCAAGGCCGAGTCGCTCTACAAGCGCGACGTCGACTACGCCGTGATCGACGGCGAGGTCAAGATCATCGACGAGTTCACGGGCCGCATCCTGGAGGGCCGCCGCTGGTCCGAGGGCCTGCACCAGGCCGTCGAGGCCAAGGAGGGCGTGGCGATCCAGGAGGAGAACCAGACCGTCGCCACGATCACCTACCAGAACTACTTCCGCAAGTACGAGAAGCTCGCGGGCATGACCGGCACGGCCATCACCGAGGCCACCGAGTTCATGAAGATCTACGAGCTCCAGGTCGTCGAGATCCCGACCAACCGGCCGATGGTCCGGCAGGACAACAACGACCAGATCTACAAGACCAAGGACGGCAAGTGGTCGGCGGTCGCGCGTGAGATCGGGGATCGCCACGAGGCCGGGCAGCCGGTCCTGGTCGGCACGATCTCCGTCGAGGTCTCGGAGCTGCTGTCGAGCGAGCTGACCAAGCGCGGCATCAAGCACACGGTCCTCAACGCCAAGCCGGAGCACGCCGAGCGCGAGGGCGAGATCATCGCCGAGGCCGGCGCTCCCGGGGCCGTCACGATCGCCACCAACATGGCCGGCCGCGGAGTCGACATCAAGCTCGGCGGCAACGAGGAGCACATCACCCAGCTGGAGCTCGTCAAGCGCGGCCTGGAGCCCGGGAGCGACGAGTGGGACAAGGCCTGGGACGAGCTGTTCCCGCAGATGGAGGCGAAGGTCGAGACCGACCGCGAGGCGGTCAAGGACGCCGGCGGGCTGTTCATCCTCGGCACCGAGCGCCACGAGTCGCGCCGGATCGACAACCAGCTGCGCGGCCGCTCGGGCCGCCAGGGCGACCCCGGCGAGTCACGCTTCTACCTGTCGGCCGAGGACGACCTCGTGCGGCTGTTCGCGGGCGACCGCATCTACCGCATCCTCGACAACAAGTTCCTCGCCCAGGAGGACGACGACGGCAACGAGCTGCCGATCGAGCACAAGATGCTCACGAAGCAGATCGAGGGCGCCCAGAAGAAGGTCGAGGACCAGAACTTCCTGCAGCGCAAGCGCGTCCTCGAGTACGACGACGTGATGAACCAGCAGCGCGAGATCATCTACGAGTACCGCGACCGGATCCTCGAGGGCGAGGACATGTCGGACGTCGCGCGCACCCAGATCGCCGACGCGATCGAGCGGATCGCGGGCGACTACATGCAGGGCGAGTACCAGGACGACTGGGACCTCGACGCGCTGTTCTCGCAGCTCGAGCAGATCTACCCGGTCTCGTACGACGTCGACGACCTGGTCGAGGGCGAGGGCCGCGAGTCGCTGATGGAGAAGCTGCGCGCGGACGTGGTCGACGCCTACAACGAGCGCGAGCAGGAGCTCGGCGACGAGCTGATGCGGGCGCTGGAGCGGTTCATGCTGCTCCAGATCATCGACAACCGCTGGCGCGAGCACCTGCACGACATGGACTACCTGCGCGAGGGCATCCACCTGCGCGGGTTCGCGCAGATCGACCCGCTGGTCGCCTACAAGAACGAGGGCTTCGAGATGTTCACGGAGCTCATGAACAACATCTGGGACGAGTTCGCGCGCTACATCTTCAACGTCGAGGTGTCGGTGGAGGCCGAGCAGCAGCAGGCCGGGCAGCAGTGGGGAGGCAGCCAGAACACGAGCTCGACCGGCTCGTTCAGCTACGCCGGCGGCCGCTCGGCGCAGGGCAGCGAGGCGATCACCTCCGCAGCCGGCGCCGCCGCCGCCGCGGGAGTGGCCGACCCCGACGACGAGCAGACGATCAACCCGCTGCCGGTCGTCGAGACCCGCCGCCTGGACGAGAACGAGAAGATCGGTCGCAACGACCCGTGCTGGTGCGGGTCCGGCAAGAAGTTCAAGAAGTGCCATGGCGCCTAACGACGCCAGTGGCCTCCGCGACCAGCTGAAGCTGCTCGCGGACTATCTTTGACCCAGCAGGGCTAGATAAGCGGGTCGGCTCCCTCGAGCAGCGGATGTCGGAGCCCGGGTTCTGGGACGACGCCGAGGCAGCCGCGCGCGTGTCCGCCGAGCATGCCGGCGCCTCGCGCCGGCTCGAGTCCTACCGGACGCTCGAGCGCGACGTCGACGACCTCGAAGCGCTCGAGGAGATGGCCGCGGAGGACGACTCGATCGCCGCGGAGCTGGACGAGCAGCGCGCCTCGATCGATGGCCGGCTCGCCGAGCTCGAGGAGGCGCGCCTGTTCAGCGGCGAGTACGACGGCGGCGACGCCGTGGTCACCGTCAACGCCGGCGCGGGCGGCACCGACTCACAGGACTGGGCCGAGATGCTGCTGCGCATGGAGATGCGCTGGGCCGAGCGCCGCGGCATGGACGTGGAGCTCAAGGAGGCCTCGGCGGGTGAGGAGGCGGGCCTCAAGTCGGCCACGTTCATCGCCCGCGGAGAGAACGCCTACGGCCTCTTCTCGGCCGAGAAGGGCGTGCACCGGCTGGTGCGCATCTCCCCCTACGACGCGCAGTCGCGCCGGCACACCGCCTTCGCCGGCGTGGAGGTCGCCCCGCTCGTCGAGGACGCCGTCGACGTCGAGGTCGAGCCCGACGACATCCAGATCGACACCTACCGCGCCAGCGGCGCCGGCGGCCAGCACGTCAACAAGACCGACTCGGCGGTGCGCATCACGCACAGGCCGACCGGCATCGTCGTGCAGTGCCAGAACGAGCGCTCGCAGTCTGCCAACAAGGACACCGCGATGAAGATGCTGCGCGCGAAGCTGCTCGAGGCCGAGCAGCGCAAGCGCGAGGAGGCGATCGCCAAGGAGCGCGGCGAGGCGCAGGACGTCGGCTGGGGCTCGCAGATCCGCAGCTACGTGCTGCACCCGTACACGATGGTCAAGGACCACCGCACGAACGTCGAGGCGGGCAACGCCCAGGGCGTGCTCGACGGCGATCTCGACCAGTTCGTCCGCGCCGAGCTGCTGCGGCGCTCCGGCGACGGCGCTCCCGCCTAGGAGTCCTCCTCCTCCAGGGCGCGCAGCCTGCCCGGGGCGCCCTCGTCGGGCTCCTCGAGCACGCCGAGCAGCTGCCCCACGCGGCACACCAGCAGGCGCTCCTCCTCGACCTCGACCCAGACCCCCGCGGGGCCGGGGAAGACGACGTGGTCGCCGGGCGCGACGGGCATCTTCACCCCGACGCTCGCCCACCAGTCGAGGCCGGGGCCGACCGCCAGCACGATGCCGTGCTGGGGCGGAGCCTGGTGCTCGCCAGGCGGCAGCAGCAGGCCCGAGCGCCGCACGCGGTCGGGCTCGAGCTCCTTGATCACGATCTGATCGAACAGGGGCCGAAGCTGTTGCCTCACTCCTATGGAGGATATGCGTCCTATCTACAGTTACGGCATGGCCGACGAGGCCCGCCCAAAAGCTCCGCCCCCTGCCCGCCCGCCGCGCGGCCCCAACCCCGGCGACCCGCGCGCCGACCGGGCGCCGCAGAAGCAGCCGATGATCCCCTGGAGCGGGCGCCGCTTCCTGGTCATCCTGATCTCGCTGTTCGTCCTGAACTGGCTGATCGTGGCGATCTTCGCCCCGGCCGAGCAGCGCATCCGCGTCCCGTACAACCCGACCTTCCTCGCGCAGGTCCGCGACGGCAACGTCAAGGAGATCTCCTCCAAGGGCGACACGATCCAGGGCGAGTTCAAGAAGGACGTCAAGTACAAGGGCGACAAGGCGACCAACTTCGAGACGGAGATCCCCACCTTCGCCGACGACACGCAGCTGTCGCAGCTGCTGACCGAGGGCGGCGTCGTCATCAACGCCGAGGCACCCAACAGCCGCTCGCTGCTCGAGACGATCCTGTTCTCGTTCGGCCCGACGATCCTGCTCGTCGCGCTGTTCATCTTCCTGTTCCGGCGCGCCGCCGGCGGGGCGGGTGGGGGAGGAGTGCTGGGCCAGTTCGGGCGCTCGCGCGCCAAGCGCGTCGAGTCGGAGACGCAGACCGTCAACTTCGACGACGTCGCGGGCATCGACGAGGCCGAGGAGCAGCTCGTCGAGGTGGTCGACTTCCTCAGGCACCCCGAGAAGTACGCCAAGCTCGGCGCGCGCATCCCGCGCGGCGTGCTGCTGGCGGGCTCGCCCGGCACCGGCAAGACGCTGCTCGCGCGCGCGGTGGCGGGCGAGGCGGGCGTGCCGTTCTTCTCGGCGTCGGCCTCCGAGTTCATCGAGGCGATCGTGGGCGTCGGCGCCTCGCGCGTGCGCGACCTGTTCAAGCAGGCTGAGGAGGCCGCCCCGGCGATCATCTTCATAGACGAGCTGGACGCGATCGGCCGCGCCCGCGGCGGCAGCGGCGGCGTCGTCAGCGGCCACGACGAGCGCGAGCAGACGCTCAACCAGATCCTCACCGAGATGGACGGCTTCGACCCTGCGGCGGGCGTGATCGTGCTCGGCGCCACCAACCGGCCGGACGTGCTCGACCCGGCGCTGCTGCGCCCCGGGCGCTTCGACCGGCGCGTGTTCGTCCAGCCGCCCGACGCCAAGGGCCGCGAGCAGATCCTCAGGGTCCACACGCGCTCGCTCCCGCTCGCCGACGACGTCGATCTCGCCCGGATCGCCCAGACGACCCCGGGCATGGTGGGCGCCGACCTGGCCAACCTCGCCAACGAGGCGGCCCTGCTGGCCGCGCGTCGCGGCCACGACAAGGTCCACCGCTCCGACTTCACCGACGCGCTCGAGAAGATCATCCTCGGCGCCGAGCGCAAGGTGCTGATCAGCGAGGCCGACCGGCGCCGCACCGCCTACCACGAGGGCGGCCACGCGATCGTCGGCATGCTCACCCCCGGCGCCGACCCGGTGCGCAAGGTGTCGATCATCCCGCGCGGCCAGGCGCTCGGCGTGACGCTGTCGACGCCGGAGGACGACCGCTTCAACTACACCGAGGACGAGCTGCGGGCCAAGATCAAGGTTTCGTGCGGCGGGCGCATCGCCGAGGAGATCGTCTACGACGAGCCCACGACCGGCGCCGAGTCCGACATCCAGCAGGTCACGGGGATCGCGCGCGGCATGGTCGAGCGGTGGGGGATGAGCTCGAAGGTAGGCTTCCTGGCCGTCGCGCCGCGCGAGGCCGCGGGCGCGCTGCTGCCGGGCGCCGACCCGGTGTCCGAGGCGACCAAGGAGCTGATCGACCAAGAGGTGCGCCAGATCGTCGACAACGAGCTGGACCAGGTGCGCCAGCTGCTGGGCGACAACCGCGAGCGGCTCGACTCCCTGGTCGAGGCGCTGATGCAGCACGAGACGCTCGACGAGCTCGACGCCTACGCGGCGGCGGGAATCTCGCGCGAGCGCGAGCCGGCCTCGGCCTGATGCTGGAGATCATCGACGCAGCCCTCGCGGAGGACGTGGGGGACGGAGACCTGACGACCGAGGTCGTGGTCGAGCCCGGCGTCCGCGCGCGGGCCCGCATCAACCAGAAGGCCGAGGGGATCCCGGCCGGCCTGCGGGTCGCGGAGAAGGTGTTCGAGCGCGTCGACCCGGACCTGCGCTGGCACGCGCACGCCGACGAGGGCGTGTGGGCCGACGGCGGCCTGGTGGCGGAGCTGGCGGGGGCCGCGAGCTCGATCCTGGCCGCCGAGCGTGTGGCGCTGAACTTCCTCGGCCGCCTGTCGGGCGTCGCGACCCTGACGGCCCGCTACGTCGGGGCCGTCGAGGGCACCGGCGCGCAGATCCTCGACACCCGCAAGACCACCCCGGGCCTGCGCGCGCTCGAGAAGGAGGCGGTGCGCAGCGGCGGCGGGATCAGCCATCGCGGCGGCCTCCACGACGCGATCCTCGTCAAGGAGAACCACGCGACGCTGGCCGGGGGAGTCGCGGTCGCCGCGCGCCTGGCCGTGGAGGGGGGCGCGCGCGACGGCGTGCCGGTCGAGGTCGAGTGCGCCACGCTCGACGACGTGGCGGGCGCGCTCGACGCGGGCGTGCCGCGGCTGCTGCTCGACAACATGTCGACGGACGACCTGCGCACCGCGGTCAAGCTGACCGGCGGGCGCGCCGAGCTGGAGGCGTCGGGCGGGATCACGCTCGACAACGTCCGCGCCGTGGCGGAGACGGGCGTCGACTACATCAGCGTGGGAGCGCTGACGCACTCCGCGCCGGCGCTCGACTTCAGCCTTCTGCTGGATCCGCTCGAGTAGGCGGCCGCAGCACCGCGAACGGGTCGGTCACCTCGAGCCCGCGCGCCACGAAGCGGTAGAGCGCTGCCGGCCGGCCGCCCTCGCGGCCCGGCGGGCGGCGCTCGCCGGTGGCCTCGAGCACCCCGCGGCGCTCCAGCACGCGACGCAGGTTGGTCGGGTCGACCGGGTAGCCGAGCGCGGCGGTGTAGATGCCGGTCAGCTCGGAGATCGAGAACGACTCGGGCGCCAGCGCGAAGCCGATGTTCGTGTAGGACAGCTTGGCCCCGAGCCGCTCGCGGCCGGCCAGCACGATCGACGCGTGGTCGAAGGCGAGCGCGGGCAGGCGCTCGACCGGGTGCCAGGCCGTGTCGTCCGGCAGCGCCGGGTCCAGGCCGAGCGGGACCAGCCCGAGATAGGCGGTCGCGAGCTGCCACTCGCCCGGGTGGCGGCCGGGCTCGCTCAGCGTCTCGAGCTGCTCGAGCCAGGACAGCTCCGCCACGTCGACCTTGCGGGCGAGGTGGGCGCGGATCGAGGCCGCGAGCGTGTCGCCCTCGCCCAGGTAGCCGCCGGGCAGCGACCATGCGCCGCGAAACGGCTCCCTGGCGCGCTCCCACAGCAGCACGCAGAGCGTGTCGGCGCGCACCTGGAGCACGACGGCCAGCGTGACGTGCGTGGGGGAGCGCCGAGTTTTCGACTGCGAGTCGGAGACCGTGGTATCCTTCGCGGGCATCGGTTTTCGATCATAGATCAAAAACCTGCCAAGCGAGGAGACATGAAGCCAATCGAGCTGCCCACCCTGTCGCCCGCCGCGGCGACGGCCCTCGACCCCGCCCAGACCGCCCACCTGCAGGAGCAGGTGCGCGCCCTCGCCGAGGAGCGCAACGCGGTGATCCTGGCTCACAACTACCAGGTGCCGGAGGTCCAGGACGTCGCCGACTTCGTGGGGGACTCGCTCGGCCTGTCGCGCAAGGCCGCGGACACCGACGCCGACGTGATCGCCTTCTGCGGCGTGCACTTCATGGCCGAGACCGCCTCGATCCTCAGTCCCGAGAAGACCGTGCTGCTGCCCGACCTCGACGCCGGCTGCTCGCTCGCCGACTCGATCACGGCCGACCAGCTGCGCGCGTGGAAGCGAAAGCACCCCGGCGCGATCGTCGTGATGTACGTCAACACGACCGCCGAGGTGAAGGCCGAGACGGACTACTGCTGCACCTCCTCGAACGCGGTTCAGGTCGTGGAGCACATCCGCCGCGAGCACGGCGACGACGTCGAGATCCTGTTCGGCCCAGACATGTGGCTGGGCGCCTACGTCGAGCGCGTGACCGGGCGGCGGATGCACGTCTGGGACGGCGAGTGCCACGTGCACGCCGGCATCCGGCCCGCCGACATCTCCGAGGTCCGGGACGCCCACCCCGACGCCGAGTTCATGATCCACCCCGAGTGCGGGTGCACCACCCAGGTGATGGAGTACGTCGCCGCCGGCGACGTCGACCCCGAGCGCACCCACATGCTCTCGACGGGCGGGATGCTGCGCTTCGCGCGCGAGTCGGAGGCGGACACGTTCATCGTGGCCACCGAGACCGGCATGCTGCACCCGCTCGCCAAGGAGAACCCCGGCAAGGAGTTCATCCCCGCGAACCGCGCGGCGGCCTGCCGCTACATGAAGATGATCACGCTGCCGAAGCTGCACGCCGCCCTGCGCGACCTGGCCCCGCAGGTGCGCGTGGACCCCGAGCTCGCCGAGCGAGCCCGGGTCCCGATCGAGCGCATGGTCGCGATCACGCCGTAGCCGGCTCGAGGAAGCCGGTCACCGAGCGCAGCCGGCCGTCCTCCGCGACGGTCCCGAAGTCGACCCCGGCGGCGACCGGCTGGTCGCCCTGGGGCCCGTACAGGCGCCAGGCGAAACGGACTCGGTCGTTGTGGGCGTCGGGGCCGAACGACAGCTCGAACCGATGGTCGGGGAAGCGCTCCTGGGCGAGCGCGATCATCGTCGCGATGCTGTCGTGCCCGGCGCCGGTCATGAGCGGGTCGACGTAGGTGCCGTCCTCGCTCCAGGTGCCGGCCACGAGCTCGCGGCGCCGGCCGGCGTCGGTCTCGTTCCAGGCGGCGATGTAGCGGTGCACGAGGGTGTTCAGGTCGCTTGTCATGCGGTCAGGGTGCCCGCACCGGGTGGGCGCGTCGATTACGTCACAGGTAGGTGCCGCGCCCCGGGGCCGCCGCTAACGTGGCCCGCATGGCAACCGCGACGGCCACGCCGGGCATCGGGCCGCTCCTGCGCGACTGGCGCAAGCGCCGCCGCCTCAGCCAGCTCGACCTCGCGCTCGAGGCGGGCGTGTCGGCGCGCCACCTGAGCTTCGTCGAGACCGGGCGCTCGCGGCCCAGCGCCGACATGGTCCTGCAGCTGGCCGACGAGCTCGACGTGCCGCTGCGCAACCGCAATCAGCTGCTGCTCGCGGCGGGCCACGCCCCGGTCTTCGAGCAGCACGCCCTGGAGGATCCCGAGATGGCTCCCGTCCGCCGCGCGATCGACCTCATCCTCGCGGGCCACGACCCCTACCCGGCGGTCGTGATCGACCACGCCTGGGAGATGCTCGGCGCCAACCGGGCCCTGGCGCTGCTCACCGAGGGGGTGGCGCCCGAGCTGCTCGAGCCGCCCGTGAACGTCCTGCGCGTGAGCCTGCACCCCGACGGCGTCGCGCCGCGGATCGCCAACCTGGGCGAGTGGCGCCGCCACCTGCTCGACCGCCTCGAGCGGCAGATCGCCCTGACCGGCGACCCGGCGCTGGCCAGCCTGCTCGAGGAGCTTCGGGCCTACCCGGCGCCAGAGCACGCCGCCGGCGAGCCCGAGATCGCCGTCCCGCTGCGCCTGCGCAGCTCCGCCGGCGAGCTGTCGTTCATCAGCACGGTGGCCACGTTCGGCACCGCGGTCGAGGTCACCGCCAGCGAGCTCTCGATCGAGTCTTTCTTCCCCGCGGACGAGGCGACCGCCGGGGCCGTCCGGGACTACGTGGCGGCCCTCGCTTGAGGGCGCTGATCGCGCTGGCGGCGCTGGGGCTCGCCGCCCCGGCGCCCGCCGCCGCCCGCGACCCGGTCGACCACAGCCAGCCGCGGGCGCCCGACGGCACGCCGGTCTGCGCCAAGTGGGTCCACGACCGCTACACGGTGCAGCGCGACGGGCGCCGCTGGGCGACCTGGCACCCGCCGCGCGACCCGCGCTACGGCTGCGCCTTCGGCCACGAGCACGGGTCGAGCCCGCGCGCCTTTCGCTTCTTCAGGCGGACCGGCATGCCGGCCTTCGGCCCGATCGGCGCCTACGCCGGCAGCGACGAGCCGCACGCCGGGTTCAAGGTGTTCGTCGCAAACGACGACCGCAAGGGGCTCGCCTGGATGGTCGTGCTGCACCAGGGCTCCGGCTCGCCGCGGCGCGGCACGGTCCGCTTCCACTCGCTCGAGGCCTGGGTCTTCAAGCGCGGGGGCGCCCGCCTGCTCGGGCACGTGCGCCTGATGGCCGACTTCGGCGAGGCGGTCCTCAACTGCCCCGACGCGCGGCTGGCCCCGCGCATGCGGCTGCTGCCGACGCCCGGCTGCAGGTCCGTCTACGAGGAGTGGGACACCGCGCTCGACGTCGGCGGCGTGCTGCGCGCCCGCCCGGCCTTCGGGATCGACAACGCGATCACCCAGTTCGATCCCGCCGCTCCCGAGCGCGTGGTCCCGAACAAGCGCTTCGCCTGCGGCCCCCACGACCCGGCCGGGTGGGACTCCTACTGCAAGGGCGACAAGCGCGCCGTCCTCCACCCGCGCTGGGTGATCCGCAACGCCGGCCGGTCGCGCTTCCGCACCGACGCCTACGGCCGCCGCGCCGCCGCCGGGTTGCTGCAGGTGGTCTCCCGGCGGACGGGTGTCGACCAGTCGCGCGAGTGCTGCGGCGCGGAGAACGCGTTCATCATGGAGCGACCCAGCGACGGCGGCCTCTACAGGGCCGGCCGCGGGCTGAACTCGAGCAACTTCGAGTTCCCGGGCTACTGCGTCCTGGCCACGAACTAGCTGCGGCGCGCCAGGAACACGACGCCCAGGATGAAGCTGGCGCCGAAGATCGCCGACAGCATGGCGAGCGTCTCGTTGGGGTCGCCCTGGGCGACCGTCACGAGCCACCAGCCCGGCAGCAGGAAGGCCATCACCGCGCCAGCGAACGACACGGCCTGCGTGTAGAGCGAGCGCACCCGCTCGTCGCCGGTGCCGCTCATCACCTCGAGCGTGTTCGAGTGCCGCCTGCCGAAGTGGACCACCGCCGTGAAGGCGAGCAGCAGCAGGCCGACGGGCAGCGCGGCCTCGAAGCCCTCGGCGATCCAGAAGACGGTCGTCGTGGCCGCGGTGATGGCGAGCATCCCGGCCACCTGGACGCTCCAGTTGTTGGTGAGGTTCTGGTTCATCGCACTTCTCCGTTCTCGGGTCTGAACATCTCCTCGACGCTCGCGCCGAAGTGGCGGGCGAGCGCGAGCGCGAGCGGCAGCGAAGGGAGGTAGCGCCCGGTCTCGATCGCGTTGATCGTCTGACGCGAGACGCCCAGCACCTTGCCGAGATCTCCCTGCGACAGGCCTGCCGTGGCCCGCCGCTCGCGTACGTCGTTCTGCATCTATGTCAAGTTAGCTTGACAGCGCGAATGTGTCAAGTCCGCTTTACACCAGCGAGCTTGAGGCTCGCACGCTCCGATGCCAGCTGCTCTATCCAGAGTGCCGCCCAACCACGCCGGAGGAGCTCGCCGGGCAACCTGCGCCTCGGCGACAAGGCGCCGCCCGACCGGCCCTACCTGGTGCTCAACATGGTCTCCGCGCTCGACGGCAAGGCCACGATCGACTGGCGCACGAAGGGGCTCTCGACAGAGCTCGACAGGCGCCTCTTCCACCGGCTGCGCACGCAGGGCGACGCGGTCATGGTCGGCGCCGGCACCGCGCGCGCCGAGCGCTACGGGCGCGTGGCCAAGTCCGACGAGCTGCGCGCAGCGCGCGGGGCGGAGGGGCTCGCTCCCGACCCGGTCGCAGTCGTGATCAGCGCGCGCCTCGACCTGCCCGCCGACCTGCCGCTGCTCAACGAGCCGGCCCAGCGCGTAGTGATCGCGACGGGCTCGGACGCGAGCCTGCCCGACGGGATCGAGAGCGAGGTCGCCTACGAGCGGGTGGGCGACGACCTGCCGCTGCTGATGGCGCGCCTGCGCGAGCAGGGCATCAGGTCGGTCGTGTGCGAGGGCGGTCCGACGCTCAACTCGTACCTGTTCGCGGCGGGGCTGGTCGACGAGCTGTGGCTGACGCTCAACCCCAAGGTCGCCGGCGGGGCCGCGGCGCTGACGATCGTCGCCGGCCGCGAGCTGGTCGAGCCGGTCGAGCTGGAACCGGTCTCGATCGCGCAGGGCGAGGGCGATCTGTTCACGCGCTGGCGCGTCCGTACGACATAGCTGAGAAAACCCCTGCAATTGGCGCTGCGACAGCGCCCGCCTGCTATCAATGGGCCGCCTGATGGCTTCCGCTCCGACGCAACCGCAGGCCGATCGCGCACGTCCGCGCGCGGCCGCAGGCGACATCCCCGTCGTCGAGTTCAACAACGTGACGAAGGTCTACGACGGCGGCTCCGTGGGCCTCGAGCGCGCGTCCCTGAGGATCGGGCGCGGGGAGTTCGTCTTCCTCGTCGGGGCCACCGGCTGCGGCAAGTCGACCTGCATCAGGCTGCTCATGAAGGAGCTCGAGCCGACCCAGGGCGAGGTGTCGATCGCCGGCAAGTCGCTCAACGACATGCCGCGCTCGCGCGTGCCCTATCTGCGCCGCAACCTCGGCACGGTCTTCCAGGACTTCAAGCTGCTCCCGAACCGCACCGTCTACGACAACGTCGCGTACTCGCTGCAGGTGATCGGGGAGAGCCGCCAGGAGATCCGCCGCAAGGTGCCGGACATCCTGCGCATGGTCGGCCTGTCGACCAAGCTCCACAACCTTCCCGACGAGCTGTCCGGCGGCGAGCAGCAGCGCGTCTCGATCGCGCGCGCGTTCGTGAACCACCCGCCGCTGCTGCTGGCCGACGAGCCGACCGGAAACCTCGACCCCGAGACCTCGATCGGGATCATGCAGCTGATCTACCGCATCAACCGCACGGGCACGACGGTGATCGTCGCCACCCACGACAAGGAGATGGTCGACAAGATGCGTCGCCGCGTGGTCGAGCTGCGCGAGGGCCGCATCGTGCGCGACGAGCGCTCCGGCCTGTACCGCCCCGACGAGTCGACGACCGAGTTCGCGATCCGCCTGCGCGGCGAGCTGGGCGTGGGTGTCGAGGGCCACCCGAACTGATGCGCGTCGGCTTCTTCCTCAGAGAGGCCCTGCGCGGCCTGCGGCGCAGCTCCGCGCCGGCGCTCGCCGCGCTGCTGACGGTGGTGATCACCGCGCTCGTGCTGGGCGTGTTCATCCCGATCGTCCAGGCGACGACGGGCACCGCCAACGAGGTGCGCAACCGCGTCGTCGTCGACGCCTACCTGAAGGACTCCGCCACCGAGGCGGACCGGACCAAGGTCCAGCGCGAGCTCGAGGCCACCCCGGGCGTCAAGTCGATCGAGTACATCTCGAAGGACGAGGCGCTGCGCGAGCTCGGCCAGAAGGTCAACGACGCCCAGGACAAGATCGAGCTGCTCGGCAGCAACCCGCTCCCGAGCCTGCTGCGCGTCACGCCCGAGGACCCCGACGAGATCAAGACGATCGCCGCCCAGATCGCGCCCGGCGGGACACCCCGCTTCGACGCCATCGACGAGGTGCGCAACCGCGAGAGCGACACGGACAAGATCCTGTCGGCCACCGGGCTCGTGAAGGGGCTCGGGGCGGTCATGGCGGCGCTGCTGATCCTGGCCTCGATCGCGCTGATCGCCAACACGATCCGGCTGTCGGTCTTCGCCCGCCGGCGCGAGGTCGAGGTGATGAAGCTGGTCGGCGCGACCAACTGGTTCATCCGCTGGCCGTTCGTGATCGAGGGCGTGATCGTCGGCTTCATGGGCGGCGTGCTGTCCGTCCTGCTGCTGGCGCTCGCCAAGACCACGGTGGTCGACCCGCTCTCGGACCGCTTCGGCCTGCTCGCCGCGCCGGACACGATCGACTTCCCGCTGCTGGTCGTCCTGCTGCTGCTCGCGTCCGTCGCCGTCTCGGCGATCGGCAGCGGCATCACGCTCCGCCGCTTCCTGCGGGTTTAACTGGCTGTTAGGCAGCCGTAAGTACCCTCAGGAGCCGTGCGCAACGCGGTCATCGTCATCGCCTGCTCGATCGCCGCCCTGGCGCTCGGCATCTACCTGGGCGGACACCCCAGCAGCCTGCCCGGGCCGATCCGCGACACCTTCGTCCAGGACGACCAGGCGCTGCGCTCGGAGCTCGTGGACACGATCCGGGACAACTTCTACAAGCCGGTCGACGAGTCGAAGCTCGATGACGCGGCGCTCAAGGGGATCGTCGAGTCGCTCGACGACCCCTACTCCCACTACCTCACGCCCAAGGAGGCGACGGCCTTCCAGGAGTCGGTCTCGGGCCAGTTCGAGGGCGTCGGCATGAGCGTCGAGAAGGACGAGCGCGGCCTGCGAGTGCTCAACGTCTTCGACAACTCGCCGGCGGCCGGAGCCGGGATCCGCAAGCAGGACCTGATCCTGTCGGTCGACGGCCGCTCGATCGCCGGGCTCAGCAGCGAGGTCGCCACCGGGCGCATCAAGGGCAAGGCCGGCACGAAGGTCGAGCTCGAGGTCTTCACGCCGGGCAGCGAGGACACGCGCACCCTCAAGGTCGAGCGCGAGCGCATCCACGTGCCCGTCGCGACCGGGCGCGTGGTCGAGCGCGACGGCCACAAGGTCGGCGTCGTGAAGCTGGCCGGCTTCAGCTCGGGCGCTCACGCGGCGCTGCGCCGCCAGGTCGACAAGGTGCTGAAGGACGGCGCCCAGGCGATCGTCCTCGACCTGCGCGGCAACGGCGGCGGGCTGCTCACGGAGGGCGTGCTCGTGGCGAGCACCTTCATCGAGGACGGCCGCATCGTTTCGGTCCGGGGGCGCCACCGCGCCGAGCGCGTGGAGAACGCGCAGGGCGACGCGATCGACCCCAAGATCCCCGTGGTGGTGCTCGTGGACGGCGGCAGCGCCAGCGCCTCGGAGATCGTGACCGGCGCCCTGCGCGACCGCCACCGTGCGACCGTGGTCGGAACGCACACGTTCGGCAAGGGGCTGGTGCAGGAGGTCGAGCCGCTCTCGAACGGCGGCTACCTCGACCTCACCGTCGCCAACTACTACCTCCCCGGCGGAAAGACGATCACCACGAAGGGCATCAAGCCGCAGGTGAAGGCCGTCGACAAGCCGCGCACGAAGCGCGACGAGGCGCTGCCGGTGGCGCTCGACGTCCTAGTCGACAAGCTGTGAGCGCCGCAGTCCGCGGCCGCCAGGCGCCGCGCCTCGGCCAGCCGCTGGTCGCAGTGCTCGAGAAGCGCGGTCGCTTCCTCGTCGCCGAGCCGTTGTTCGGCCACGGCCCGCGCACCGCCGTCGAGCGCGGCGGGGCCGGCGAGGGCGACCTCGTGCTGGTCGGCTCTGGCAAGCGCGGCGCGCGCGTGATCCGCCGCCTGGGCCGTCCCGACGTCGCCCGCGACGTGCTCGAGGGGCTGATGCTCGACCGCGGCCTGCGCCGCTCCTACGGGCGCGCGGCGACCGCCGAGGCCGACGCCGCCGCGGACGACCCGTTCGCGGCCGATGCGCGCGTCGACCTCACGGCGCTGCCCACCTTCACGATCGATCCCGACGACGCCAGGGACTACGACGACGCCATCTCCGCGCGCCGCGAGGACGGCCGGGCGCGGGTCTGGGTCCACATCGCGGACGTGACCGCGTACGTGCGCCCTGGCGGCGCGCTGGACGGCGAGGCGCTGCGGCGGGGGACGAGCGTCTACGTCCCCGGGGCGGTCGAGCCGATGCTGCCGGAGGTGCTCTCGTCGCGCGCCTGCTCGCTGCGCGCCGGCGAGGACAAGCTCGCGGTGACCGTCGAGCTGGAGCTGGACGGCATCGAGGTCAAGCGGGTCGCCTTCCACCGCTCGCGGGTGCGCAGCGACAAGCGCCTCACCTACGGCGAGGTGGACGACATCTTCGCCGGGCGCGCCCGCGCCGGGCAGCCGTGGGCCGACGGGCTCGAGGTCGCCCGCGAGGTCGCCCGCGCGCTCGCCGCGAAGCGGGACGCCGTCGAGATCGGCAACCCCGAGCCGACCTTCGAGTTCGACTCCGACGGCCACGTGACCGGCGTGCGCCACGAGCAGCAGACCGAGTCGCACCGCCTGATCGAGCAGCTCATGGTCCTGGCCAACGAGCAGGTCGCCGGCTACCTGGCCGACCACCGCCTGCCGGCCCTCTACCGCGTGCACGAGCGCCCCGACCCTCCGGCCGTCGCGTTCCTGTGCGAGCAGCTCGCCAGCCTCGACGTGCCGACGCCGCCGGCGCCCGAGCACATGACGCCCCAGCAGGCGGCCGAGCTGGCCGCCGAGGTGTCGCGCATCGTGGCGCGCGAGGCGCGCGGCCGCAGCGCACTCGGCGGGCTGGTGCTGCGCTCGCTCAAGCAGGCGTACTACTCGCCGAAGAACCTCGGCCACGCCGGGCTCGGCAGCCCCCGCTACTGCCACTTCACGTCGCCGATCAGGCGCTACCCGGACGTCGTGGCGCACCGGGCGCTGCTCCAGGGGCTCGGCATCGACCAGACCGCCGTGCCCCCGCACGAGCTGCCCGAGCTCGGAACGGTCACGTCGGGCACCGAGCGCGAGGCGATGAAGATCGAGCGCGGCGCGGACGACGTCTGCCTGGCGTTCCTGCTCGAGCGCCACCTGGCCGAGCACGCGGGTGCCGCGTTCGAGGGAGAGGTCGTCGGCCTGATCGAGAAGGGGGCCTTCGTGCGCTTCGGCGAGGAGGGCTACGAGGGGCTGCTGCCGAGCCGGCGGCTGCGCGGCTGGTGGACGCTCAACGAGCTCCGGACCGCGCTCGAGCACGAGGGCTCGGGCCGGCGCCTGCGCCTCGGCGACTCGGTCGAGGTGACCGTCGACCGCGTCGAGACGGCGCGCGGGCGGGTCGACCTGTCGCCCGCCGATGCATACTCGTAGGTGCTCATGGCCAAGAAGCGCAAGCGCAAAGCCGCCGCCGGCGACGTCGCCACCAACCGCCAGGCGGCGTTTCGGTTCAACCTGCTCGAGCGCCTCGAGGCCGGCATCGTGCTCCAGGGCTCGGAGGTGAAGTCGCTGCGCAACGGCTCGGTCCAGCTCAAGGACGCCTACGCCGAGGTGCAGGACGGCGAGGTCTGGCTGCGCAACATGCACATCGCGCCCTACGAGCCCGCGCGCGAGGGCCACGACCCCGAGCGACCGCGCAAGCTGCTGCTGCACAAGCGCGAGATCGAGCGGCTGATCGGCAAGACGGCCGAGAAGGGCCTGACGATCGTGCCGATGCGGATCTACTTCTCGGGCTCGCGGGCGAAGGTCGAGCTCGCGGTCGCCACCGGGAAGCAGCAGCACGACAAGCGTCGCGCCATCAAGGAGCGCGACGTCCGGCGCGAGATCGACCGGGCGCTCTCGGAGCGCTAGTCGGGGGCGTGAGCCCCCGGCGCCATCAGCCGAGGCCGCGGTCGGCCGCCCAGCGCGTCAGCTCGTGGCGGCTCGACAGCTGCAGCTTGCGCAGTACCGACGACACGTGGGCCTCGACCGTCTTCGGCGAGATGTCCAGGCGCAGCGCGATCTCCTTGTACATGTAGCCCCGCGCGATGTGCTGGAGCACCTCGCGCTCGCGCGGGGTCAGCAGGTCGAGCTCGGTCTCCGGCTGCGGCGCCGGGCCGGTGAAGGCATCCAGCACGAACCCCGCCAGGCGCGGCGAGAAGACCGCGTCGCCCTCGTGCACGCGGCGCACGGCGTCGGCCAGCTCGGGCGGCGTGATGTTCTTGGTCACGTAGCCGCGCGCCCCGGCGCGGATCACCGCGATCACGTCCTCGGCGGCGTCGGACACCGAGAGCGCCAGGAAGGTGGGGCGCAGCCCCGCCGCCGCCGCCCGCCGGATCACCTCGACGCCGCCACCGCCGGGCATGTGCACGTCGAGCAGGACGACGTCGGGCCGGTGCTCGGCGATCGCCGACTCGGCGTCCTCGACGGTGCCGGCCTCGGCGAGGATCTCGAGCAGCGGCTCCAGCTCCGCGCGCACGCCGGAGCGGAACAGCGAATGGTCGTCGACGATCACGACGCGCGGGTCGCTCATCGCTCGGCCTCGAGCACGAGCTCGACCTCGGTGCCGCCGTCGGGCGAGCTGCTGATGCGGGCGAGCCCGCCGTGGCGCTCCATGCGCCCGACGATCGACTCCCGCACGCCGCGCCGGTCGGCCGGCACGGCGGCCGGGTCGAAGCCCGGCCCGCGGTCGCGCACGAACACCTGCAGGCGCGCCGGCGTGGACTCGGCGTAGACGTCGACGGTCGAGCCGCCGCCGAACTTCGCGGCGTTGGTCATCGCCTCGCGCGCCGCGGCGACGACCGCCTCGACGGCCGGGTCCAGCTCGCGATCGCCGACGACGACCACCTCGACGGGCACGCTGTGATTCTCCTCGACGTCGGCGGCGGCCCCCTCCAGGGCCGGCGCCAGCCGCGCCGACTGGCCGGGCGCCGGGCGACCCGCGAGCCAGGCGCGCAGCTCGCGCTCCTGGCGGCGCGCCAGGGCGGCCACCTGCTGGGGGTCGTCGGAGCGCTGGACCAGCGCGAGCGTCTGGAGCACCGAGTCGTGCAGGTGCGCGGCCACCTCGGCGCGCTCCTGGGAGCGGATCCGCTCCGCGCGCTCCTCGGTCAGCGAGCGGACCAGGCGCAGCACCCAGGGCGCGAAGATCACGCCGAGCACCACCACGACCGCGATCACGGCGAGCACCACGTCGCGCGCCGCGCTCAGCGCGTGGGTCGCCTGCAGAAACGCGAACCCGGCCGCGATCACCAGCGCGATTCCCACGCCCGTGCGCGAGATCGACCCGGCGGTGGGCCGCTCCTGCGGCGCGGGCTCGGCGCGGTTCGCGCTCGCCCCCGGCACCCCGGCGGGCGCCGGCGGCTCGGCGGGCGCCCTGGGCGTGAGCGAGCCGCGCCAGATCAGCGCGGCGCCGCCGGCGATCAACACCAGCGGCCAGACGATCGCATCGGAGAACCAGATGCCGAGCGCGCGGAAGGAGAGCAGGACGCTGAGCAGCAGCAGCGCCGTGCCGAGCGCGGCCTCGACGGCGCCGCGGCCGGTCGTGAGCCGGCGCCGGCCGGTCGCCTCGCCGGCGGGGATGACGAGCCAGGCGAGCAGGTAGAGCGGGATGCCGAAGCCCGCGGCCGCCGTCGCGACCACGAAGGCCACGCGCACGAGCGCGGCGTCGACGCCGTAGCGGCGCGCGATGCCGGCGCAGACGCCCGCGATCCATCCGGCCGGGCGGTCGCGGCGCAGCGTTGCGACGCCCTCGGTCATCGCGTCCGGCTCATCCCGTTGGCGAGCAGGATCGCCCCCGTGGCGGCGCAGGCCACGGGGGCGAACACGGCGAAGGTCAGGTCGTACACCCCGAGCGCGTCGAGCATCAGCACGGCGCCGAGCGCCAGCACCGCGAGGCCGGCGACGAGCGCGGGGATGTCCGGCCTGCCGCCCACCCGAGGCAGGCCGCCGATCGCGTCGGGAGCGGCTCGGGGTCGAATCCGCGGAAGTCGTCGCCGAAGTAGAGCTCGTCCTGGCTGTCGTGCACGCGCAGCTCGCCGACGCCGACGTCGCCGTGCACGAGCAGGCGAGTGGCGGTCGGCTTGGCCTCCGGGGCGTCCTCGTAGGCGACGTCGACGCCGCCGTGGTCGCGCCCCAGCACGTGGACGTTGCCCATGCCGACGTCGGCGTTCGTCACCACGCACACGTCGTCCGGCACGATCACGCGCGCCTCGCCGATGCCGACGTCGAGGTCGAGCGGCACGTCGCCCTTGGGCAGGTCGGTGTCGCGCAGGTCCACCACGAGCTCGCCGATGCCGAGCTGGTAGCGGTCGCGCAGGTCGGCCGAGCTCCCGGGCCGGTACTCGCGCTGGCCGATGCCGCCGTCCAGGTCGATGTCGGCCGCGGCCACGATCCCGGCCGCGAGCGCGATCGTCAGCGCGGGCAGGACCAGCCAGCGCACGGGCTTGAGGAACGCGCCGATCGCGATCCCGGCGCCGCCGAGGACGACCAGGCCGGGAACGAGCCAGTCGGGCCCGGCAGCGGCGCCGAAGCCGGCCACGAAGAAGAGGACGAAGCAGAGGATGAGGATGCCGATCCCGAGCGCAGCGCGCCGGGCGATCTCGCCGGCCTCTCCGCTGGGTCCCTCTCCGGAGACGAGCCACCACACGAGCACGCCGGCACCGACCAGAACGGCGAGCGGAATCCCAACCCCGGCGACGACCGCGCCACCGACGAGAAGAAAGGGAAAGGCGACCAGCAGCAGGATCACGACGGCCACGATCACGAGCGCCCGATTGCTCCCCTGCACACCGGGGGTGATCGGGCCGGCTTGATCCTCGCTGGGCACGAGCAGCAGCGCGGCGAGGTAGAGCAGCACCCCGGCGCCGCCCAGGAAGATCAGCGCGACGGCGCCGATGCGGAACAGCAGCGGGTCGACGTTGAAGTAGCGGCCGAGGCCGCCGCAGACGCCGCCGATGACGCGATCGGTGCGGGAGCGGGTCAGGCGCTTGGGGGTGTTCTCGGGCGTGCTCTCAGGCGTGCTCATCTCGGTCCTCCGATGACGGTGTCGGTTGCGTCATCGAGGTTGCCGCCACACGGGCGCCTCGCCAATTGGGAATCGTCCCTAGGGGAAGCCCCTAGACGTCCCCGAGATCGCGATCGAGGAAGGTCGCGTCCATGCCCACGGCGAGCGCCGCGGCCAGGCCCAGGTAGACCGCCGCGACCAGCCAGCGCGTGCGCGCCGGGATGCGGTGGAACTCGCGCGACTCGGGCGAGTTGCGCTCCCGCCAGCGCCGCCAGGTCTCCATCCCGCCGAACAGCAGGATCAGGATCATGATCGGGTTGGGGAAGGCGATCGTCGCCGCCAGCAGCAGCGCGAACCCGGCGAGCCACATCCAGGGCGACAGCGCGGCCATGGCCCGGCCGCCGTCGAGCGGCAGGACGGGCAGCAGGTTGAACAGGTTGAGGAAGAAGCCCATGAAGGCGAGCGCCTTGAACAGGTCCTCGCCGGTGAGCGCGTAGAGCCCGAGCGGGACGAGCGCCCCCAGCGAGCCGAGCACCGGACCCGCCAGCCCGACGCGCGCCTCGGCGGCCGCGTCCTTCGGCATCTCCTTCATCGCCACCGCGGCGCCGAGGAAGGGGATGAACATCGGCGCGGAGGCGGGGATGCCCTCGCGGCGCAGCTGGAACACGTGGCCGAGCTCGTGCACCAGCAGCAGGAGCACGAAGCCGGCGGCGAACCTCCAGCCCCAGATCAGCGAGTAGGCGGCTATCGAGACGAGCATCGAGGCCGACGTCGTGAACAGCTTGAGCTTGGGCGCCAGCAACAGCAGCGCCTTTAGCTTGGTGGCGAACTTGGCGAGCAGCAGGCCCAGCGCCGCCAGCGCGCTCCCGGCGCGCTTCCAGAGCGGCCTGCGGCTCCGCCCGGGCGCCGGCAGCGGGTACGTGTGCTCCGCTTCCATCACCCTCAAGTGTGGCAGCGACGACGCTAGACTTGCGGGAGCACAAGGGGGCGAATCAGCTTCGACGTGGAGCGTGATTTTCCCGATGTAGCGAGTCGAGGACTCCGGGTTGGCCTCGTTAAATGATCCCGGAAAACCATATGTGCGGACCGTAATCACGAGTTCGCCCTCGCCGCTTAAATAGGTGAGGGAGTCGCACCGGGCAGCCCGCGGCCCGGATTCGCGGCTTCATATAGCGGGCTTACCTCGGTGGCAGGACCCTCGGCCACCGCGGGACACCTTCAGGAGGGTGTGGCGCCGGTGACGTACCCCGCGGACCGACCGACCCGGTAGCCGAGATCAGACTCCGCAGGGAACACTCGTAGCAAGCATCGGGAGGATGTTCCGCGGACGCCGGGGCAGTACCGGCCGCCTCCACTACGACAGCCCCACAGCTTCCAGCGCGGCGGCTCTGGAGGTGTATGCCTGCCAGTAGCCGATTCTGCCGTCGCGAAAGCCGAACACCCAGGTCGCGGGCGCGGACATCTCCACGCCGCTGCGCCCGACTGCGTCCCAATGGCCGGAGACCAGGAGCAGCTCTTCGTCGACTTGCTCGAACTCCTCGGCCCAGATCAACAACTTCTCCCAGACCTCCGGATGCGTCTGCGCCCAGGCACGGATCTCGTCGTGGCCCCGCCAGACCTTGCCCTCCAACGCCGCACCCATCGGGACGGCTTCGACGTCGGAGCACAGGTGCGCGATGTACCCCTCGATGTCCCCACGGTTCCACGCCGCGAACGCCTGCCGTACTACCTCCGTGTTCTCTTGAAACACGGGCCCAGTATCCCGGTCACGCGGCCCGGGTCATGGCGCGCAGCAGCCCTCGCCGCGCCACGTCTCGCGGCCCTCCCGGACCGCGACCCCGGCGATCGCAAGGGCCGCCACCGGGTCGAGCCACCAGAGGCCGAATGCGGCGTTCGCCGCGAGTCCGATCAGGACGGCGCCGGCCAGGTAGGCGCAGAGCAGGTTCTGGTTGCCCTCGCCCTTGGTGGCCGCCGACCCGAGCCGGTGCGCGAGCCGAACCTTGGCCACGCCGAGCAGCGGCATCCCGATCAGGCTCGAGGTGGTCAGCGCCATGCCGACCCAGCTCACGTCGGGGCGCTCCCCGGTGACAAGCCGATGCACTGCCTCCACTGCGACGTACGGAGCGAGGAGGAAGAACTGGATCGCCACCAGCTTCTGCGCGCGCCGCTCTGCCGCGTGCGAGTGGATCCGCGCGCCGGTGAAGCGCCAGATGATGATGGCGGAGGCCAGCCCCTCGATCGCCGAGTCGATGCCGAACCCGACCAGGGCGATCGAACCGGCGACGACGCCGGCGACGATCGCGATCGTGCCCTCCGCCGTCATCCAGACGAGGCTCAGCCACGACAGCTGCTTCACCCGCCGCACGGCGTCGCGTCGCCGGCGGGCTCTGTGGGAGGACGAGCAGCTCCGGCGTGCTCACGCCGTCACCTGAGCGGCCAGGACCGCGTCCAGCAGCGACCGGCCCTGGGCCGTGAGTGAGAACCAGACGATCTTGCCCTCGCGCCGCGATTCGGCGAGGCCGGCCTGCCGCAGCACCTTCAGATGGTGCGAGACGAGCTTCTGCGAGCGCCCGGTGATCCAGGCGACGTCACAGCCGCACAGCTCGTCGGTCCGGCTCAGCGCCGCCGCGACGCTCAGGCGCGTCGGGTCCGACAGCGCGCGGGCGGCCGCTACCGCCCGCCCGGTGACGGCCGGCTCGAGCTGTTGCGCCCGGATGCCCTCCGCCTTCGGGAGGTCGAGACAGAGCAGATCGCAGGTCTCGGCCATCGGGCGAACAGTCTAACGCCCGTTGGATCGACTGGGCCCCACGGCCGCCGGCTAGCCCACGGCGGTCGCGGGGGCCCGCTGCACCGCGAACGGGAGCCGCGCGGCCAGCGCCGCGCCCAGCAGCAGCACCGCCGCGAGCGCCCCGAGCCCGGCCTCGAGCGAGCCGCCGTCCTTGGCCGCCCCGACGACGACCGGCCCGAACAGCCCTCCGGTCACGCCGATCGTGTTGATCAGCGCGATCCCGCCGGCCGCGGCACGGCCGGTCAAGAGCGAGGTCGGCATCACCCAGAACGCGGGGATCGCGCCGAGCAGCCCGAACGCGCAGACGGCCAGCGTGATCACGCCCACCTCCGGCGGCAGCAGCGCGGTGCCGGCCAGGCCGGCCACCCCGAGCAGCATCCCGATCACGGCCCAGCGGCGGCGATCGCCGCTGCGGTCCGAGCGGCGGCCGATCACGATCAGGCCGGCGGAGCCGAGCGCCATCGGGATCCCCGCGAGCAGGCCCAGCTCGATGCCGCTGATGTCGCCGATGCGCTCGACGATGTCGGCGAACCAGAAGATCGTGCCGTAGCTGGCGAAGTTGATCGTGAAGTAGACGGCCGCGCAGTGCAGGACGCGCCGGTCGCGCAGCGCTCCGCGCAGCGTGAACGCCTGGCGCCGCTCGCGCGCGGCCGCCTCCGCGGCGAGCTCGCGCTCGAGCGCCTCGCGCTCGTCGGCGGCGAGCCAGGTGGCCTGGCTCGGGAGGCTCGGGAGGCTGCGCAGCACCCAGAGGCCGACGGCGATCGCGGGCAGCCCCTGGACCAGGAACAGCCACTGCCAGCCCTCCAGCCCGAGCACGCCGTCGAGCTCGAGCGTGGCCCCCGACAGCGGGCCGCCGACGACCGACGCGATCACGATCCCGAGCAGGAAGATGCTCATCGCGCGCGCCCGGTCGCGCTCCGGGAACCAGCACGCGATCAGGTAGATCACGCCGGGGAAGAAGCCCGCCTCGCCGACTCCGAGCAGGATGCGGGCCACGATCAGGGAGGCGCCGTCCCAGACGAAGGCCGTCGCGGCGGCGACGATCCCCCAGCTGATCATGATCCGCCCCATCCACAGGCGCGCGCCGACCCTGTGCAGGACGAGGTTGCTCGGGATCTCGAAGATCACGTAGCCGGCGAAGAAGATCCCGGCAGCGAGGCCGAAGACGGTGGACGAGATCGCGAGGTCCTGCGTCAATTCGGTCTCGGCGAACGTGATGTTCACGCGGTCGGCGTACGCGATCACGTGCATCAGGACCAGGACCGGGAGCAGGCGCCGGAACGCGAGCGCGACCGCCCTGCGCGCCGGGTCGTCCAAGGCTAGGCCCGGGTCCGGTAGTGGAGGTGGACGACGCCGTTGTCGAAGCGGCGCTCGTCCAGCAGCTCGAGCTCGAGCCGCACCCCTTCGGGGAGCGCGCGCGTGCCCCCTCCGACGAGGATCGGGCTGAGGAACAGATGGCAGTCGTCGACGAGCCCCGCGGCGAGCGCCTGCGCCGCCAGCTCCGGGCCCCCGACCGACAGGTCGCGCTCGGCGCTGCGCTTCAGCTCGCGCACCGAGTCCGGCTCGAACTCGCGCTCGATCCGCGTCCGCGGGCCGACGGACTCGAGCGTCCGCGAGTAGACGATCTTGTCGGTCGCGTGCCAGAGCTCGGCGAACTCGCGGATCGCCGGCGACGTATCGGACAGCATGTCCGGCGAGTCCCACACCGCCAGCACCTCGTACATGCGGCGCCCGAGCAGCTGCGTCCCGACCCCGCGCTCGATCTCGTTGACGGCCGCGTGCACCTGCTCGTCGGGCGCGGACCACTCGAAGTTCCCCTCGGCGTCCGCGACGTAGCCGTCGAGCGACGCGATCGCGGCGTAGATCAGCCCGGCCATGCCACCTCGGCGAGCCTCGACAGCCCGTAGCGGCCGCCCTTGCGCGCGACCGCCTTGAAGCGGCCCGGCAGCTCCAGCCGCGTGGTCAGGACCGCCGTCCCGCGCCGGCCGGTCACGGCGCGCGCGCCGGCGAAGCTCACGCGGGCGCCCGCCAGCGCGCGGCCACGGCGCGTCACGCGCACCTTCGCCTGCACCCTGCCGGGCAGCGTCGCGGGGGCGCTCACGCGCAGCACCTTCACCCGCAGCCCGCTGCGGCCGCTGCGCGGCGTGAAGTGCAGCAGCGCGCTGGACGGCCCGAAGGTGAGCTTGCAGCCGCTGTCCGAGGGGGCGATCAGCCAGTGCAGCGTCCCGCCCAGCAGGGCGACGGTGTCGAGCCCCTCGGACTCCCCGCACAGCTTCAGCTCCACCTCGAGCCTGCGCTTGCCGGTCCTCGTGTCGACGGCCCAGACCTGGTAGGTGCCGTCGCGCTCGCCCGCCAGCAGCAGCCGGCCGTCCCTGAACACCGCGCCGGTGACGCCGGTCGGCGGCACCGCGCCGGCGAGCCGCCGGGCCGCGCGGATCGGGCCCGCCGCCGGGGGCGGCGTTGGCCGGCGTCACGTCACTCGTGCGGTAGGCGAGCAGGTCGTTGCCGCTGCTCGTCCAGATCAGCTTCCCGTCGGGCGAGGTCTCGGCCCACATCGCCTTGGGGATCTCCGCCGGGTCGAGCTTCACGTAGAAGCGCCAGGCGAGCGTGGCGGGGTCGACGATCCCGAACGCCCCGTTGCCGCAGCCGTTGACTCCGGTGGCCGGGTCGTAGCACTCCATCGGGAGCAGCACGCGGTCGCCGTTCCAGGTCGGGTCGCCGATGTGGTTGTAGCCCTCGGCGGCCGTGACGGTGACCGGGATCGCGGCGGCCGCGCCGGTCGTCTGGCGCAGGGCCGGCGTGGTGCGCCACAGCCCCTCGAACACCCCCACGAAGAAGACCCGCTTGCCGGGCGGGTCGGAGGTCAGCCCCTGCCAGTAGACGGTCGGGATGGAGCTGGCGCCGGTGAACAGCCAGCGGCCGGGGTCGCGCGCCTGCGCGCCGGGCGCCGCCGCGAGCAGCAGCGCGAGCGCGGCGAGCGTGGTCGCCGCTCGCCTCACGCTGCCTTCTCGAGGCGGTCGGCGAGCCGGTTCATGCCGCGTTCGCGCGCGGCCGCCGCCCCGCCCGCGGGGTCGGTGGGGCTGTCCGGGGGCAGGTCCACGTCGACCTCCTGGAGGGTTGCGATCTGCTTGAAGCGCAGCAGCTCCTCGCCCTGGTCGATCAGCGCCTTGCGGATGCTCGGCTTGGACTCGCGCACCGCGCCCTCGATCGCGGCCTCCAGCGAGCCGTGGCGCTGGAGCAGCTCCGCCGCGGTCTTCTCGCCGATGCCCTTGGCGCCGGGGATCCCGTCGGAGGGGTCGCCGCGCAGGGCGATGAAGTCGGGCACCTGGGCGGGGTCGACCCCGTAGCGCCGGCGCACCTCGCCGGCGTCGACGGCCTCGGCGCCGCGGCCGCCCGTGCGGATGTAGAGCACGGTCACGCGCGTCGCCGGCGCACTGGTACATGTCGCGGTCGCCCGTCATCACCAGCGCGCGGCCGCCGGCGTCCGCCTCGCGCGCGGCGTAGGAGCCGAGCAGGTCGTCGGCCTCGAGCGAGTCGGACTCGGCCACGATCCAGCCGAACCCCTCGAAGAACCCGCGCGCGTCCGCGAACTGGGGCGCCAGCGTGTCGGGCACCTCGGGCCGCTCGGCGTGGTAGCCGTCGAACAGCTCGACGCGGTAGTCGGCGGCGTCCGGCCCGAAGCAGAGCACCACCGCGCGCGGTGAGTGCTCCTCGACCTCGCGCAGCACGAGGTTGGCGGTGCCGAGCAGCGCGTTGACAGGCTGGCCGTCCTTGCCCTTGATCGAGTCCGGCAGCGCGTAGAAGGCGCGGAACAGCATCGAGGGGGCGTCGACGGCTAGCAGCGGTCCGGCCACGGCCTCAGCATACGGTCAGCGGGCGGCAGGCTCCTGCGCGGCGAGCATGCGCAGGTTGCGCGCCGCCCGGCCGACGAGCCCGGCCACCATCAGGCCCGCGACCGCCAGCCCGATCAGGTCGAGCACGGTCAGGCCGAGCCCCGCGACCTCGAAGCCGAGCCCGACGCCGAGCGCGATCAGGGTGTTGAGCACGATCAGCCCGAGGCGCGCCTCGGTCGGCCCGAGCCGCCCGTAGCCGAGCGTGAAGACGCCGAAGGCGTAGGTCTCGAGATAGGTGTTGATCGACAGCACGAGGTAGGCGATCACGATCGCCAGCCCGACCGCGAGCAGCATCCACGGCGACAGGCCGAGGCCGAGCCCGATCACGGAGGTGGCGAGCGCGTCCACGAGGTGGTCGAGGTAGTAGCCGTACCTGGGCCGCTCGATGCGGCGCACGCGGGCGAGCGTGCCGTCGAGCGAGTCGCCCAGCCAGTGCACGACCAGCAGCGCCGAGGCGGCCCAGAGCCAGGCCTTGTCCCCGTTCGAGAGCAGGTAGGCGGCGGCGATCCCGAACGCGGCCAGCACGCCGAGCGCGGTCATGTGGTCCGGCATGACCCGGGCCGGCAGGCGCCGGGCGATCCACTCGAGCACGCGGCCCTCGTGCTCCGCCAGCAGGAAGCGCTTGTCGCGCGGTGCGTCGTTCGTGATGCTCATGGCGTCTCCCAACGTCTTGTTGACCATCGGTCAGCAAGACATAAACGCCACGGGCCGTCGTATGGTTACTCGCCGGTGCCCGACCGCAGACAGCTCGCCCGCGACGTCTACGAGGCGTTCGCCGCAGCGGACCGGGACGCGATCGAGCGCCTGCTCGCCGACGACTTCGAGTTCCACGCCCCGCCCGATCCCCACCTCGACCGCGCGGGCTACTTCGAGCGCTGCTGGCCGCACGCCGGCAACGGCCAGTCGTTCGAGTTCGCGCGGCTGATCGAGGCGGGCGACGAGGTGGTCGTCACCTACGAGGCCCGCCGCGCCGACGGCACGCGCCTCCGCAACACCGAGGTCCTGACCTTCGCGGGCGACAGGGTCCGCCGCGCGGAGGTCTACTTCGGCTGGGACCTCGCCTAGCCCGCGGGCGCGGTCGGACCCACCCGTCCGCAGGACCGGCGCTCAGCCTCCGGCTCCGCGCCGGGAGTTCCTGCGGCCGGGCGCGTCCGACCGCGCCCGGCGTCAGCCCGCGCGCAGCGCCCGGGAGCGCTCGGCGACCGGCTGGAGGAAGTCGGGCAGCGGGCGGACCAGCCCGCGGCCGGTCTCGCGCTCCCAGATCTGCTCGAGCTGGGCGAGGTGCTCGTCCATGACCGTCTCGATCAGGGGGAAGTCCGTCGAGCGGACCGCGTCGAGCGTCCGCGTGTGGATCTCGATCGTCCAGTCGGGGACGAGCGGCGCGTGCATCGCCATGTCGCGGGCGATCTCGAGCTGGCGCAGCAGCGTGCGCATCAGGCCGACGATCGTGGAGTTGCGCGTCGCGCGCGCGAGCGCGAGGTGGAACTTGAGGTCGAGCTGGAGGAAGAGGTCCTCGTAGGCGAGGAAGTCGTCGCTGGCCGCGAGCTCGCGCTGGCGCTCGATCGTCTCCGTCATCACCATGAAGTCCTCCTCCGTGGCGTGCACGGCGGCCAGCTGCGCCACGCGCGGCTCGAGCAGCCGGCGCGCCTCGAGCACGCCGGCGATCTCGCCGAAGCGGATCTCCTGGCGGCTGCGCAGCAGCTCGCGCGGGACCAGCTCGGAGGCGACGAAGATGCCGCCGGACTGGCCGCGCCGCACCTGCAGCACGCCCGCCTCCGTCAGGGTCTTGATCGCCTCGCGCAGGGTCGGCCGGCTGATCCGCATCTGCGCGGCGAGCTCGCGCTCGGAGGGCAGACGGTCGCCCGTGTGCAGGTCGCCGCCCTTGATCTGCTCGGCGATCTGCTCGACGGCTTCCTCGAAGGTGCGGCGAGTCGAGACTGGCTCAAACGAGCGCATGGTCGAGGCGATCATCGCAGCGCCACCGCGCGCCTGGCCACCTCTACCCGCTCCAGTGCCTGCCGCTCGGCGACCTCGACCGGCGTGCCGCCCTCGGTCGCCGCGGTGGCGATCGCGTCGTCGAGCCTGTCCATCGCCTGCTCGATGCGGGCGCGCTCGACGTCCGGGCCGCCGCCCGACCACTCGCAGGCGACGTGGATCAGCCCGCCGCAGTTGGCCAGGAAGTCGGGCACGTAGAGGATGTCGCGTCCCGCCAGCGTGGCGGCGACGCCGCGGTGGGCGAGCGGGTTGTTGGCCGCGCCGGCGACCACGCGCGCGTCGAGCGAGCGCGCCAGGGCGTCGTCGATCAGCCCGCCGGCGGCACACGGCGCGAGCACGTCCAGCCGGGCGCCAAGGACGGCGTCGGCGGACGGCGCGATCGAGATCCCGTGCTCGGCGGCGAGCCGCTCGCAGCGGGCCGGGTCGATGTCGCAGCCGAGCACCTCCGCGCCTGCCGTCGCGAGCGCCGGCGGCGAGGGCGCCGCCGACCTTGCCGAGCCCGATCACGCCGACGCGGCGGCCGTCGAGCTCGTCCGAGCCGGTCTGCGCGGCGAGACCGCGCCGCAGCGCGGCGAGCACGGTCTCCGCCGTGACGGGGAGGGGTCGCCGCGACCGCCACCGCCGACCGAGCGGCCCACGCAGAAGCGGGTGAAGCGGGACATGTGGTCCATGTCCGCGGTGGTGGTGCCGATGTCCTCGGCGGTGATGTACGCGCCGTCGAGCCCCTCGATGACCGCGGCGGCGCCCTCGAGCCGCGCGCAGCCGCGCGGAGGCGTCGCCGTCGTCGATCATCACGGCCTTGCCGCCGCCGAGGTCGAGTCCGGCGGCGGAGGCCTTCAAGGTCATCGTGCGCGCGAGGCACATGACGTCCTCGAGCGCTTCGGTGAGGCCACCCGCGTAGCTCTTCAGGCGCAGGCCGCCGAGCGCCGGGCCGAGCACGGTCGAGTGGACCGCGACGATGAAGCGCAGGCCCGTGTGCGGGTCCTGCCGGATGACGATCTGCTCGTGGTCGTCGTCCACGAGCGCTGCGCGCTGAGCCGGTACGGACCGGGTGGCAATGGTCATCGTCCTTGACCATATACCCGCAATCGCCCTCCGACAAGCCGTAGGCCGGACTGGCTTCTGGGTACCACGAATGGTAAGTTGAGTTCACCAATGACGAGGGAGACGACATTGGCGCGGCGCTCCGGCGCGCGCCCTAGCGCCGGCCAACGCCGCCGCAGCGCGGAAAACGGCCACCGCGACGGGGCCGAGCGCCAGGTCAGCCTCGACGACAAGTACGTCCTCGAGGAGGGCCGGATCCTCCTGACCGGCGTGCAGGCGCTCGTACGCCTCGTGCTCGAGCAGCACCGCGCCGACCGCCGTCGCGGGCTGACCACCGGGACGATGATCTCCGGCTACCAGGGCTCCCCGCTGGGCGGCCTCGACCAGGAGCTGACGCGCAACCGCAAGCTGCTCGAGGACCACCTCGTCCACCACGTGCCGGGCCTCAACGAGGAGCTCGGCGCCACCTCCGCGTGGGGCAGCCAGCTCGACCCAGGGCCTGCCCGGCGCCAAGTACGACGGCGTGCTGGGCATGTGGTACGGCAAGGCACCCGGCCTCGACCGCGCCGCCGACGCCCTGCGCCACGGCAACTTCGTCGGGCGTCGCGCGCACGGGCGGCGCGCTCGCCGTCGTGGGCGACGACCCGAGCTGCAAGTCCTCGACGATCCCGAGCGCCTCCGAGTCGCTGCTCGCCGAGCCTGCGCATGCCGACCTTCTTCCCCGGCAACGCCGCCGAGGTGATCGACCTCGGCCTGCACGCCTACGCCTGCTCGCGCGCCTCGGGACTCTGGTCGGGCTTCAAGATCGTCACGAGCGTCGCCGACGCGCTCGGCACCGCCGACGTCGCTCCCGGCCGCGTCGACCCGGTCCTGCCCGACCTCGGCTACGAGCACGTGCCCAACGGCAACCTGCTCCCGCCGGCCTCGCTCGAGCTCGAGCGCAGCCTGCTCGGCGTGCGCACCGACCTCGCCCTCGCGTACGCGCGCGAGAACGGCGTCAACCGGATCGAGGGCGCCCGCGACGCCTGGTTCGGCATCGTCGCCGCCGGCAAGCCCTACTACGACCTGATGCACGCGCTGCGCAGCCTCGGGCTCGGCGAGCGCGAGCTCGAGCGCGTCGGCATCCGCGTGCTCAAGCTGGGCATGATCTGGCCGTTCGAGCAGGGCACGATGCGCGAGTTCGGCAGGGGGCTCGACGAGATCCTCGTGGTCGAGGAGAAGGGCCCCTTCATCGAGACCCAGCTCAAGGAGGCGCTCTACGGCTCGCCGGACGCGCCGCGGATCGTCGGCAAGCGCGACGAGCAGGGCGACGTCCTGATGCCGATGGAGCTCGACGTGGACGCCGACCTGATCGCCCGCGCGATCGCGGGCCACCTGCGCCGCCGCGGCCTGGAGCTCGACTCCGTCCAGGCCCACCTGCGCCGGCTCGACGAGATCGCCTCCCGCCGCTCCGAGCTGCCGATGGCCCAGCGCGCGCCGTTCTTCTGCTCGGGCTGCCCGCACAACTCCTCGATCAAGGCGCCCGAGGGGACGCTCGTGGGGGCCGGGATCGGCTGCCACACGATGGTCCTGCTCAACCCCGAGGGCAAGGGCGAGATCACCGGGCTCACGCAGATGGGCGGCGAGGGCGCCCAGTGGATCGGCCAGGCGCCGTTCACCGACGACCGCCACCTCGTCCAGAACCTGGGCGACGGCACCTTCCACCACTCGGGCTCGCTGGCGGTGCGCGCGGCGATCGCCGCGGGGGTGAACATCACCTACAAGCTGCTCTACAACGAGCACGTCGCGATGACCGGCGGCCAGGCGATCGAGGGCCAGCTCTCGGTCCCGGACCTGACGCGCTGGCTCGAGCTCGAGGGCGTGCGCCGGATCATCGTCACCGCCGAGGACACGAGCCGCTACAAGGGGGTCGGGCTGGCGTCGATCGCCGAGCTGCGCGACCGCTCCCAGCTGCTCGCCGCCCAGCAGGAGCTGGCGGAGGTCGAGGGCGTCACCGTCCTGATCCACGACCAGGAGTGCGCCGCCGAGAAGCGCCGCGCCCGCAAGCGCGGCAAGCAGGTGGAGCCGAAGGAGCGGATCTGGATCAACGAGCGCGTCTGCGAGGGCTGCGGCGACTGCGGCGAGAAGTCCAGCTGCCTGTCCGTGCAGCCCGTCGAGACCGAGTTCGGGCGCAAGACGCAGATCCACCAGGCCTCCTGCAACAAGGACTACTCGTGCCTCGAGGGGGACTGCCCCTCTTTCCTCACGGTCGTGCCGGGCAAGCGCGCCCGGCACGAGACGCCGCCGCTGACCGTCGAGCTGCCCGAGCCGAGCCGGCTCGTCTCCGGCGACGACTTCGCCGTGCGCATGATGGGCATCGGCGGCACCGGCGTCGTGACCGTGAACCAGGTGCTCGGCATGGCGGCGCTGATCGACGGCCTGCACGTGTCGGGCCTCGACCAGACCGGCCTGTCGCAGAAGGGCGGCCCGGTCGTCTCCGACCTGCGCGTCTCGAGCGAGCCGCTCGCCGCGGCGTCGAAGGCGCCCGCCGGCTCGGTCGACCTCTACCTCGGCTTCGACCTGCTCGGCGCGGCCGCCGACAAGAACCTCGTGACCGCCGCGCCCGACCGCACGGTCGCGGTCGTCTCGACGAGCGCGGTGCCGACCGGCCGCATGGTCGTCGACGTCGCCGAGCGCTTCCCCGAGCTGTCGACTCAGCTCGACCGCATCGACGGCGTCACGCGCAGCGAGCCACAACCTCTACCTCGACGCGCAGCAGCTGTCCGAGCGCCTGTTCGACGATCACATGATGAGCAACACGCTGGCGCTCGGCGCCGCCTATCAGCGCGGCATGCTGCCGGTGTCCGCCGGAGCGCTCGAGCAGGCCATCCGGCTCAACGGAGCGGCGGTCGAGAAGAACCTGGCCGCGTTCGCGTGGGGCCGCGCCGTCGTCGCCGCCCCCGACGCGGTCGAGCAGGCCACGCGCGCGCCCGAGGCGCCCGCGCACGAGCTCACCGACTCCGAGCGCGAGCTGGTCGCGCTCGCGATCGACGGCGACGCCGGCGAGCTGCGCCGGCTCGTCGAGGTGCGCGTGCCCGAGCTGGTCGCCTACCAGGACGAGGCCTACGCGCGCCGCTACGCCGAGGCGGTCCGCCGCGTCCACGTGGCCGAGCAGGAGCGCACCCCCGGCCACTCCGAGCTGACCGAGGCCGTCGCGCGCCACCTGTTCAAGCTGATGGCCTACAAGGACGAGTACGAGGTCGCCCGGCTGCACCTCGACGCCGTCGAGCAGGCCAAGCTGCAGGCGGAGTTCGGCGAGGACGCCAAGGTCGCCTTCAACCTGCACCCGCCGCTGCTGCGCGCGATGGGTCTGGAGCGCAAGCTCGAGCTGGGCAGCTGGTTCGTGCCCTCGTTCAAGGCGCTCTACCGGATGCGCCGCCTGCGCGGCACGAAGCTCGACCCGTTCGGGCGCGCCGAGGTGCGCCGGGTCGAGCGCGAGCTGATCGGCGAGTACGAGGAGATGGTGGCCGAGGCCCTGGCGCGGCTGACGCCGGAGAGCCACGCCACCGCGCTGAAGCTGCTCGAGCTGCCGGACGTGATCCGGGGCTACGAGGAGATCAAGCTGCGCAACGTGGCGCTCTTCCGCAAGCGCTCAGAGCCGCTGCGCAAGCGCCTCGCCTAGTTGCCGCGCCCCCAGCGACGTGAGAGAGTCGTCGCGGACGAGCGAAAAGGGGACGTGATGCACTCAAGGGGAAGCGCGGTGGTCCTGGCCGCCCTGTGTCTCGCACTCGCAGGCGGGGGCCTTGCGGACGCCAAGCCGAAGCGAGGCGGCAAGATCCAGCTGGGCAAGGGAGTGGCGGGCGTCAACCTCTCACTGAAGCGAGGTCCGATCACCGTGCGCAGGGGTCACAAGACGGTGAAGGTCCACACCGTCTACTCGATCCTCGGGAAGCCCCAGCAGGTCACCGACGTGCCGCGCGACGAGGGGGACGCGCCGGAGGAGAAGATCCTCTATCTCGCCAACTACCTCGACGACGCGCTGTCGGTCTATTACGTGAAGCGCAACAAGGCCGGCAAGCTCGACAACAAGCGCGACCAGTACGACAAGGCCGTCGGCGTGGTCACGTACACCCCGCGCTACCAGGGCCCCTTCGCACCAGGGGACGGGCTTGACTCGGGCTCCGACCAGGACTGCGCTCCGCTGGACTCGCAGGTCGCGCCGGACGGAGGGAAGCGCCGGGTCTCGGTGTGCAGGCACGCGAGCGGCAGGAGGGCGATCGAGCTGATCTACATGTCCTCGGCGTCGCCCAGCCGCGACGGGCAGACGATCTCGCAGCTCGGCATCTTCGCCGTCGGGCTCGGCGAGGGGCTCTACGACTCGCTGCTGCGGGCCGCGCTCGAAGACCTCGGCTGCGAGGACCCCTCCTGCGGGGGCTCCGGATAGCCGCGCTCACGCCTGCGTAGTCTCAAAGACATGACTGCGACGTTCACGATCGGCGGCGATCTCGAGGTGCGCCGGCTGGGCTTCGGCGCGATGCGGATCACCGGCGACGGCATCTGGGGACCGCCGGACGACCCCGACGAGGCCAAGCGGCTGCTGCGCCGCGTCGTCGAGCTGGGGGTGAACCTGATCGACACGGCCGACTCTTACGGCCCGGAGGTCAGCGAGAGCCTGATCGCCGAGGCCCTCCATCCGTACCCGGAGGGGCTCGTGATCGCGACCAAGGGCGGCCTGCGGCGGACGGGCCCGGGCCAGTGGCCGCGCGACGCCCGTCCCGAGCGCCTGCGGGAGTGCTGCGAGGGCAGCCTGCGGCGCCTGAAGCTCGACCGCATCGACCTCTATCAGCTGCACGCGCCCGACCCGGAGGTCCCGCTCGAGGACTCGCTCGGCGCGCTCAAGGAGCTCCAGGACGAGGGCAAGATCCGCCACATCGGCGTGTCCAACGTGTCGGTCAAGGAGCTCGAGCGCTCGCGCGCGGTCGTGGACGTCGTCACCGTCCAGAACCGCTACAGCCTGGCCGACCGCACCAGGGAGGACACGCTCGAGGCGTGCGAGGCCGAGGGCATCGGCTTCATCCCGTGGTTCCCGCTCGCGACCGGCGACCTGGCGCGTCCGGGTGGCCCGCTCGACGAGCTGGCGCGAGCCCACGACGCGACGCCGGGACAGCTCGCGCTCGCGTGGCTGCTCAGCCGCTCGCCCGTGATGCTCCCGATCCCGGGGACGGCATCGCTCGCCCACCTCGAGGAGAACGTCGCCGCCGGCGAGCTGCAGCTGTCGGCCCAGGAGCTCGAGCGACTGGCGAGCGCGGCCTGATTGACGACCGAGGCAAGGGGTAACGAAGCGCCATGTCCCGAGAGATCCGGCCCACCAGCCTCGACCACGTCGCCCTGTGGGTCGACCAGCGCGCGCCGCTCGCTGACTTCCTCTGCGAAAAGCTCGGCATGCACGTCATCGAGGAGACCGACACGTTCACGCTCGCCGGGGTCGACGCCAAGCTCGGCAAGCTGACCCTGTTCGACGCCGAGGGCCCGCGCGAGCGCGGGGCCCTGGAGCGGATCGCGCTGCGGGTCGGGAACCTCGCCGACGCGCTGCCCGCCGGCGTCGAGCCGGACGCGGACGGGGTGGCGAGCTTCGAGGGGCCCGGCGGCGTGCCGCTGGCGCTCGTCGAGCGCCCCGGCGTCGAGTTCGACCTCGACCACGTCGTGCTGCGCCTGCCCGACCGCGACGCCGCGCTCGCCGAGCTGGCGGGGATGGGCTTCGAGCGCCGCAACGGGGAGCTGGCCGTGCGCGACCGCGAGCTGCGCATCGTCGAGGGCGGCGCGCCCGAGGGCGAGCGGCCGTTGCTCAACCACCTCGCGCTGCTGGTCGACTCCGCCGGCGAGGTGCAGCGCGACGCCGAGTCGCGCGGCGCCGAGATCGACGACGTCAAGGACGCCCCCAACACGCTCGCCGTCTTCCTGCGCGGCCCGTCCGGCGTTCGCATCGAGTACGTAGAGCACAAGCCGGGCTTCGCCCTGGTCTGAGCGTTGGCGGACCTCGTGGTCGCCGGGGCCGGCATGGCCGGCCTCGTGGCGGCGGCCGAGGCCCGCAGGCTCGGAGCGGCGCCGGTCGTGCACGAGAAGCTGGAGCGCCCGGGCGGCTCGATGTCGCTGTCGAGCGGCGTCGTCTGGCGCCACCGCGAGCTGGAGCGCTTCCGGGCCGAGTGCCCGGGCGGGGATCCGGTGCTGCAGAGGCTGCTGTTCGAGCGCCTCGACGAGGACCTGCGCTGGCTCGAGTCCCTCGGCGCGCCGGTGCTCTCGCGCGACACCGGCAACGAGCTGACGACCGGCGTCCGCTTCGACACGGCGGGCCTGACCGCCGCGCTGACCGAGGCGGCCGCCGACGTGCGGCTGTCCTCTCCGCTGCGCGAGCTGGACGGCACCGCGCCCGCCGTGCTCGCCACCGGCGGCTTCGCCGCCAGCCGCGACCTGCTGCGCGAGCACGTGACCCCGGAGGCAGACCACGTGCTGCTGCGCGCGGCTCGGGGATCGACCGGGGACGGGCTGCGCATGGGCCTCGCCGCGGGCGGCTCGGCGAGCGCCGGCCTCGCCGACGTCTACGCTCGCGCGATGCCCGCCCCGCCCGCGCGCGTGACGCCGCCGCAGTTCGTCGCGCTGGCGCAGCTCTACGCGCGCCACGCCGAGGTCTCAAACGTGCGCGGCGAGCGCTTCGAGACCGCCACCTGGTCGGAGGTCGACACCGCCGGCTGGATGGCGCGCCAGCCGCGTGCGCGCGCCTGGTTTCGGGTCGGCGACGGCGCTCTCGGCCGGCGCGTGCGCGAGCGCAGCGTGGGGGAGATGGTCGATGCGGCGGAGGCCGCGGGCGCGCCGGTGAGCCGCGGCGAGGGACACGTGACCGTGGAGGTCGTGGCCGGCGTGACGACGACGCTCGGCGGCCTCGCGATCGACGCGAGCGCGCGGGCGGCGAACGGCGTGTTCGCCTGCGGCGCCGACGCGGGCGGGCTCGCCACCGGCGGCTACGCGAGCGGGCTGGCCGGCGCGCTCGTGTTCGGGCGGATCGCCGCGCGCGCCGCGCTGGGGGAGAGCCCGTGAACCACCGGTTCGGCGCCGGGGACGAGTTCACGGTCGGGCTCGAGGAGGAGCTGCTGCTGGTCGATCCCGAGACGCTCCAGCTCGACCACGGCGCCGAGCGCGTGCTGAAGCGCATCGGCCTGACCGAGCCACGAGCCGGTCACGAGGCCTTCCAGGCGTCGATCGAGGTGCGCTCGGAGCCGCGCCGCGGCGCCGCCGAGGCGGCCGCCGACATCGCCGAGGGCCGCGCCGCCGTCATCGGCGCGGGCGGCATGCCGATGGCCGTCGGCCTGCACCCGGACGCCGGATTCGGCGACGTGCGCCTGGTCGACTCGGACCGCTACCGGCGCGTCGAGGGTGAGATGCGAGGACTGATCAAGCGCACGCCCGAGTGCGCGCTGCACGTGCACGTCGCGATGCCGTCCCCGGACGCGGCCGTGGACGCGCTGATGGGGCTGCGCGAGCTGTTGCCGCTGATCGGCGCGATCGGCGCGGGCTCGCCGTTCTGGTTCGGGTTCGACTCCGGCCTGGCGAGCGCGCGCTCGGCTGTGATCCGGGCCTATCCCGGGCGCGGTGTCCCGCCGCCGCTGCGCGACTTCGACGAGTACCTCGAGACGCTCGACGGGATCCGGCTCGGCGGCGGCCCCGAGGACCACACGATGGTGTGGTGGGACGCGCGCCTGCAGCCGCGGCTGGGCACCGTCGAGCTGCGCGAGCTCGACGTCCAGACCGGGCTCGAGCAGACGGCGGGGATGGCGGCCCTGGTGCACGCCGTGGCGCGCCGGGCGGTCGAGCAGCGGCCGGCCGAGCTGGCGCCGGCCCAGGCGCTGCACTGGTCGAGCTTCCGCGCGGTGCGCGACGGGCTCGACGCGGAGCTGCTGTTCCGGGGCAGGCTGCGCCCGGCGCGCGAGGCCGCGCGCGAGCTGCTGGACGAGCTGCGCGGCAGCGATGACGCGCTCGAAGGCGTGGAGCGGATCCTCAGCGACGGCGGGGCGCCGGCACGTCAGCGCGCCATCCACGCCGAGGCCGGGATGCCCGGCTTGCTGCGCTGGCTGGCCGACGGAACCCGACCAGCGTGACCGGGCCGCCCGGCTAGCGGGCGGCCCGGCACGGATGCTGGTGGCTAGGCGGCCTCTCGCAGCGCCGCCACGGTGTCGTCCTTCGAGAGGCGCCGCAGCGCCTTCTCCTCGAGCTGGCGGACGCGCTCGCTCGACAGGCCGAGCCGGCGGCCGGTCTCGCGGAGGGCCTTGGGCTCCTCGCGATCGAGCCCGAAGCGCAGCGTGATCACGGTGCGCTCGGTCTCGGGGAGCGTGCCGACGGCGTCGCGCAGCGCCTCCCAGTTCAGCTCGGAGCTCACGTAGTCCTCGATCGACGGGCCGTCGCCGGCGATCAGGTCGCCCAGCGAGGTGTCGCCGTCCTCGCCGACACCCTGGTCGAGGCTGGCGGGACCGCGATCCGCACGGCGGATGTCGATCACCTCGTCGACCGGCAGGTCCACGCGCTCGGAGATCTCCTCGTCGGTGGGCTGGCGGCCCAGCTCGACGGCGAGCTTGCGCTCGGCATCGGAGATCTTGCGCGCCCGCGCCACGATGTGCACGGGCAGCCGCACCGTCCGGCCCGAGTTCGCGAGACCGCGGCCGATCGCCTGTCGGATCCACAGCGTTCCGTAGGTGGAGAACTTGAAGCCCTTGCGCCAGTCGAACTTCTCGACCGCGCGAATCAGGCCCAGCATGCCCTCCTGGATCAGGTCGCCCAGCGGCAGGCCCTGGCCCTGGTACTTGCGGGCGACCGAGATCACGAGCCGCAGATTCGAGTTGATCATGCGGTCCTTGGCCTCGAGGTCGCCGCGCTCGATGCGCTTGGACAGCTCGACTTCCTCCTCGGCGGTGAGGAGGGGGTGCTTGCGCGCCTCGTTGAAGAACAGCTGCAGCGAGTCCTCCAGCTCGGGAGTGAAGGAGTAGCTGGGGGTGGTCTCAGTGGTGCTCGTAGTCAATCCTTCGTTAGATAGTTCGACGTTCATCGAAAGTATACCTCATCGGCGGTCGCGATCCAAGCCAGATGCCCGTGGCAGTCGGCTCTGAACCGCCGTATTTCGCGTATTCGTTGTCTATGCAAGTAAGTACGCCGAAGGGGCGATTTTGTTACTTACAAATCGTAAGCTACCCGGCAAGGGCGATACCCAACCGGCCCCGCCGCGCGTCTGAAGTAAGTTGATTCGTCATGAGCGATCCGGCGATCGAGGCCACGCAGCTCGTACGCGAGTTCAAAAAGGGCCCGCGGGCGGTCAACGGCATCGATCTGCGCGTCGAGGCGGGCGAGGTGTATGGCTTCCTCGGCCCCAACGGCGCCGGCAAGTCCACGACCGTGCACATGCTCACCACGCTGCTGCCGCCCACGTCCGGCACCGCGCGGGTCGCCGGGTACGACGTCGTCACCGAGGGCGACGAGGTGCGCGCCTCCATCGGCGCCGCGCTCCAGGAGGCGGCGCTCGACCCGTTCCTCACCGGTGCCGAGCACATGCGGCTCCAGACCGCGCTGCACGGGATGCGCGCGGAGGAGAGCAAGCGCCGGTCCGGCGAGCTGCTCGCCCGCGTCGGGCTCACCCAGGCGGCCGACCGCAAGGTCGGCGGCTACTCGGGCGGGATGAAGCGGCGGCTCGACCTGGCGCTGGCGCTCGTGCACGAGCCGCGCATCCTGTTCCTCGACGAGCCGACGACCGGTCTCGACCCCCAGAGCCGCAGCGCGCTCTGGGACGAGGTGCAGCGGCTCGCCACGGAGAGCGGCGTGACGGTCTTCCTGACGACGCAGTACCTCGAGGAGGCCGACGTGCTCGCCGACCGCATCGGGATCATCGACAAGGGGTGCATCGTGGCGGAGGGCACGCCCGAGGCGCTCAAGGCCGAGATCAGCCGCCCGACGCTCGAGATCATCCCCGCCGAGGAGGGTGACCTCGGGCGGACGCGTGAGGTGCTGGCGCGCTTCGGGGAGCCCGCCAACTCGTCGCCCAAGGGAACCGCCGTGCTCCTGTCCGAGGGGGACGCCCAGCTCGCCGACGTCGTCAGGGCCCTCGACGCCGAGAACATCCACGTCCAGCACCTCCAGCTGCACGCTCCGTCGCTCGACGACGTCTTCCTCGCCAAGACCGGCCGGTCGCTCGAGGGCGCCGAGCAGGAGGAGCCGGTCGCCGCGTGAGGCGCTCGACGCTGGCCGTGCAGGTCGGCATGCTGGCCCGCCGCTCGGTGGTCCGGACGCTGCGCCAGCCCGCCATGGTGGTGCCCTCGCTGGTGTTCCCGCTGATCCTGCTGTCGATCAACTCCAGCGGCCTCGAGTCGGCGACGCGCCTGCCCGGCTTCCCGACCAACTCCTACTTCCAGTTCGCGCTGGCGATCCCGTTCATCCAGGGCGCGCTGTTCTCGGCCAACAGCGCCGGGACCAACGTCGCCAACGACATCGAGACCGGCTTCCTCAACCGGCTGGCGCTGACGCCGCTGCGCCGCGTGGCGCTGATGATGGGCCAGCTGGCGGGCATCCTCGCGCTCGGCATGATCCAGGCGATCACGTTCGTGGTGATCGGGGTGGCCTTCGGGCACGGCATCGCCGCCGGCTTCGCGGGGGCGCTCGTGATCATCGCCCTGTCGCTCACCATCTCGCTCGCGTTCGGCTGCATTGGCGCCTGGGTGGCCCTGCGCACGGGCTCGGGGGAGGCGGTGCAGGGCGTGTTCCCGCTCTTCTTCGCGGCGCTGTTCCTGTCGTCGATGTCGCTGCCGCGCAACCTGATCGAGACCGACTGGTTCCGCACCGTGGCCACCTACAACCCCGTCTCCTACATGCTCGAGGCGATCCGCTCGCTGGTGATCGTGGGCTGGGATCCCGAGGCGCTGGCGCTCGGCTTCGCGTGTGCGGGCGGCATGGCGCTGATCGCGCTGGCGGCCGCGTCCGCGGCACTCCGCAACCAGATGGTGCGCACGTGACGCGCGCGGGGTTCTGGTCGGTGGCGCGCGCCGTGGGCTGGCGCAACATCCACAACTTCTTCACCAACCCGGCGATCCTGATCCCCTCGCTGCTGTTCCCGATGTTCTTCTTCACGGCGTTCGCAGGCGGGCTGTCGCGGGTCGACCAGATCCCTGGCTTCAACTTCGCCGGCGGCTACACGACCTTCGTCTACGGCTTCGTGCTGCTCCAGGCCTCGACGTTCGGAGGCATCTTCACCGGCTTCTCGGTGGCGCGCGACTTCGAGTCGGGCTTCTCGCGCCGGCTGCTGCTCGCCGCCCGGCGCCGCGGCGGGATCGTCGCGGGCTACTGGCTGGCTGCGCTGACGCGTGCGATCTTCACGATCACCGTGATCACCGCGGTCGCCGTGATCGCCGGACTGGAGGTGAACGGCAACCTCGTCGACCTGGTGGGCCTGTACACGCTCGCGATCCTCGTCAACGCCGCCGCGATGCTGTTCGGTACAGGGGTCGCGATGCGGCTGCGCACGATGCAGGCCGGTCCCGCTGATCCAGGTTCCGGCGTTCCTGCTGCTGTTCCTGGCGCCCGTCTGGGTCCCGTACGACCTGCTCACCGGCTGGGTCAAGGGCGCGGCCTCGTTCAACCCCGTCACGCTCGTGCTCGAGGCCGGGCGCGGCTTCCTCTCCGGCGACCCGACCAAGGTGCTGCCGGCCTTCGGGGTGACGGCGTTGCTGGTCGGGGTGACGATGCTGTGGGCGCGCGGCGGGCTGCGCAGCGCCGAGCGCGCCGCCTAGCGGCCGCCGGTAGGCTGCGGCCATGGCAGAAGAGGCGCGCGACGTCGTAGAGGGCGACGGCTGGGCCGTCGCGAACGTGGACGGGATCGGCGAGGGGCCGGGCTTCCGCAAGGTGCGCAGGGAGCTGGGGGTGACCGCGTTCGGCGTGAACGCGATCGAGCTGCCGCCCGGCTACGAGACCGGGCGCCACTTCCACGACGAGCAGGAGGAGCTCTACTTCCTGCACCGCGGCCGGATCGAGATCACGTTCGACGACGACAGCACCCACCTGCTCGGCCCGGGCGGTCTGGCGCGCGTGAGCGCCGCCACCGTGCGCAAGATCAAGAACGTGGGCGACGACGCCGCGCTCTACCTGGTGGCCGGCGGCAAGGACGGCTACGTGGGCCGCGACGGGCGGCTCCCCGAGGGAGAGACGAACCGGTCGATGCCGAGCTGACGCGGCGCTTGACCGGCGTCCTCATCGCTGCGGTCGCGCTGGCGCTCGGGGCGACGCCGGCCGGCGTCGCGAGCCCGCGCGTCGGCGGCTGTCCCGTCTTCCCCAAGAGCAACGCGCTGGAACCAGCGGGTGGACCGGCTGCCGGTGCACCCCGACTCCGACGCGATCGTGCGCTCGATCGGCCTCGACGCCACCATGCACGCCGACTTCGGCTCCGGGCTCTACGACGGCGGGCCGATCGGGATCCCGTTCGTGACCGTCGGCCGCGGCCAGGCGAAGGTGCCGGTCTCGTTCGACTACGCGGACGAGTCCGACCGCGGCCCCTACCCGCTGCCTCGCGCACGCCCCGATCGAGGGCGGGCGCAACGCCGACGGCGACCGCCACGTGATCGTCGTCGACCGCAGCCGCTGCCGCCTCTACGAGCTGTTCTCCGCCTACCCGCGCGCGGGCGGCGCCCGCTGGAGCGCCGGCTCGGGCGCGATCTGGAACCTGCGCTCGAATCGCCTGCGCCCGCGCGGCTGGACCTCGGCGGACGCGGCGGGCCTGCCGATCCTGCCCGGCCTGGCCCGCTACGAGGAGGTCAAGCGCGGCCACATCGACCACGCGCTGCGCTTCACGGCGGAGCGGACGCGGCAGGCGTTCGTCTGGCCGGCCCGCCATTTCGCGTCCGACTCGAACGACCCCGACCTGCCCGCGATGGGCCAGCGCCTGCGCCTCAAGCGCGGCTATGGCATCTCGCGCTTCCCGCGCCAGGCGCGCATCGTGCTGCGGGCGCTCAAGCGCTACGGGATGATCCTCGCCGACAACGGCTCGTCCTGGTACGTGAGCGGCGCTCCCGACCCGGGCTGGAGCAACGACCAGCTCCACACGCTCGGCCGCGTGCCGGGCCGGGCGTTCGAGGTCGTCAGCTCGCCACGCCGGTAGCGCCGTGGGCGTCCGGGTCGGCTGCTCGGGCTGGCAGTACAAGGACTGGCGCGGGCGCCTCTACCCCGAGGGCCTGGCCACGAGCCGCTGGCTGGCCCGCTACGCGGAGGAGTTCGACACCGTCGAGGTCAACTCGACCTTCTACCGGCTCGCCTCGCGCGACGCGGTCGCGCGCTGGGTCGAGCAGACACCCGACGGCTTCGTGTTCGCCGCCAAGGCGAGCCGCTACCTCACGCACACGAGGCGCCTGCGCGACATCGAGCAGGGCATCCACCGCTACTACGAGCGGATCATGCCGCTGGTCGAGTCGGGCAAGCTCGGGCCGATCGTCTGGCAGTTCCCGGCCGAACTTCAGGCGCGAGGCGACGCGCTCGAGCGGTCGCCGCCGCTCTCGAGCGGCTCCCGCCCGGCCGCCACTGCTTCGAGTTCCGCCACGAGAGCTGGTTCGCGCCCGACACCTACGCCGTCCTGCGCGAGCACAACGCCGCACTCGTGATCGGCGACCACCCGCGCTGGCCGTTCCAGGCTCGCGAGCTGACGGCCGACTGGACGCTCGTCCGCCTCCACCACGGCCGTCGCGGCCGGCGCGGCAACTACTCCCAGACCGAGCTCGACGAGTGGGCCCGGCGGATCCGCGGCTGGAGCCGCCGGGCCGAGGTGTTCGTCTACTTCAACAACGACTGGGAGGGCTTCGCGGTCGAGAACGCCCGCTCGCTCAAGCGGCGGCTGCCGCGGTCTCGAGCCGCGTCGAGCGCCCGGCGCAGCAGGCGCGACACGTGCATCTGGGAGTAGCCGATCCGCTCGCCGATCTCGCGCTGCGTGAGGTCGTGCGATGAAGCGCAGCTCGACCACCTGACGCTCGACGTCGGGCAGCGCCCGCCAGGTGTTCGCGATCGCGTCGCGGCTCTCCACGAGCTCGTAGGAGGTGTCCTCGCCGCCCATGAAGTCGACCAGCGGCGCGGCCTCGTCGTCGTCGCGCGCCGTCGGCGCGTCGAGCGACGCGGCCTCGTAGCTCGCCGCCGCCTCCTGAGCCTCGAGCACCTTCTCGACGCTGCAGCCGAGCTCGGCGGCAACCTCGCGGACCTTGGGCGAGCGGCCGAGCTCCTTGGACAGCGCCTCGGTCGCGCGGCTGACCGCGAGCGTCCGCTCCTGCAGGTCGCGCGGCACGTGCAGCGCCCAGCCCTTGTCGCGGAAGTGGCGCTTGAGCTCGCCGAGGATCGTCGGCGCGGCGTAGCTCGTGAACTTCGTGCCGCGGCCGGGCTCGAAGCGGTCGATCGCCTTGATCAGGCCGAGGCTCGCGACCTGGAAGCAGATCGTCGAACGGCTCGTCGGTGTAGGTGTAGCGCAGCGCGAGGTCGCGGGCGAGCGGCAGGAACCGCTCGGCCAGCTCCTCGCGCGAGGCGAGGTCGCCGTGCTGTGATAGCGGATCAGCAGCTGCCGCTCGGTCTCCTGCGCCTCCGCGCGGTCGCAGGCCCTGCGGCGAGCGACGCGCGAAGTCGATGGGGCGAGCCAGTGCAACTGCAGACATGTTGAACCTCCGTCGGTTGTGTACCTGACGCGAGGTCCGGTGCGCGGCCGATCCGACCAGGGCGGCCACTGCTCGTCCCCCAACCTTGCTGCTGGCACCTCCTCGGGTGGCCGGTGGCCCCCCGAAGCGGTGACTAGACAGAATTGTCTCCTGTAGGTCTAGGTCCTAAACGCGCGTAAACGTCCGGCAAGTCGCAAGTGAGACACGAAGACCTCAACGGTCGCTCAGTTAGACGCGGGCGCCCTTGAGCGCAGGCAGAACCCGCTCGCCGTAGGTGCGCAGCGCGCCGAGCGGATCCGCGCCCGACGCGTTCTGGAGGCAGACGATCGTCGCGCCGAGCTGCTCGACCTCGCGGATCCGCTCCACGTGCAGCTCAGGGTCGGAGCCGACGATGTAGGACTCGCATGAACTCCTCGTCGGAGACCTCGCGCTCGGCCTTCTCGTACATCGCCTGCGGGTCGTGCCAGTCGTCGGTGAAGTACTCCTGCGGCTGCGTCGCCTTCCACACGCGCGCGCCCTCGAGCGCGGCGTCGTCGTCCGGCGCCCAGGAGAAGCCGGTCTGCAGGATGATCTCGCCGGCCTCCTTCCCGGCCGCCTCGCACTCGCGCCTGTAGACCTCGATCAGCTCGGGCGCCGAGTCGGGGTCGGCGAGCGTCCAGAGGCCGTCGCCGAAGCGCGCCGCGACGCCCGCCGCATCCGGGCCGAACGCAGAGACGTAGATCGGCGGGCGCTCGCGCGCCGCGCGTGTGCAGGTAGGCGGCCTTGGTGCGGAAGAAGCGGCCTTCGTGGTCGACCCGCTCGCCGTCGAGCAGCCGGTCGATGATCTCGAGCGCCTCCTCCATCCGCCGCACCTGCTCGCCGGTGCCGGGCCAGTCCATGCCGGCGGGCGTCTCGTTGAGCGACTCGCCCGAGCCGATGCCCGAGGAAGCCGCGGCCGGGGAACAGCTCCTGGAGCGTCGCGCCGAACTGGGCGACCACAGCCGGGTGGTAGCGGTGCACCGGAGCGGTCACGCCGGTCCCGAGCCCGATGCGCTCGGTCGCCTGGCCGATCGCGCCCAGCAGTCACCCAGGCCTGGCCCGGATGCCCGGGCTCCCACCAGGGCTGGAAGTGGTCGCTCACGTTGAGCGCGTCGAAGCCGGCCCGCTCGGCCTCGACGCCCTGGTCGACGAGCTCGCTGGGCGGAAACTGCTCGGTGGCCAGCTGCACCCAGTAGGACGTCATGCCGCGCGGCTACCCGGCGAGTGTCTCCGGAAACGAGGCGGCGGATCGCTAGCCCTCGATCGCCGGTTGAGTCGTGAGGGGCCCCGACGGGCTTCGACTCCGGCGACCCGCGCTGCCGCAGGTAGACGGCGAGGATGGCCATCGACCCGACGGCGAGGAACTCCGACTGCCAGTTCTGCAGGGTCTTCTCCCAGAAGTCCGGTCGGGCCAGGTAGTCGAGCCAGGAGACGGCGAGCTGGTGGTGGTCGAGGCGCTCGGCGTTGTACTCGTTCACACCGGTGACCGACTGAGCGAACCAGCTCCCCAGCCAGATCGCGGCCATCACGATCAGCAGTGAGTTCTGGTAGACGCGTCCGCCGGATTCCGCCGACCCGCGCCCAGCGCGGCGAGCTCGCCCGCGCGTGTCGGCCCACGCGCTGGTCCTCGTCGGACTCACGCCCCGCCTTGTCTAGCTCCTTGGATTCAGGCGACCCGCGCTGGAGCAGCCAGACGGTCGCCAGGATGAACAGCGTGAACTGCAGGTACTCCGACTGCCAGTTCTCGAGCACCGCGGTTCCGAACTCCGACGACACGACGTAGCGACCGAGTGACATCGTCGGGTTGTCATGACGGAGCTGGTCCTCGTTGAAGTCGGCGTGGCCCGCGACCGCCTGGAGCACCAGCGCCACGAGGAAGAGGGCCAGGAAGAACAGCGACAGGGCGTTGTGCTTGACGACCTTGCGCATCGCTCAGAGGTGCAGCAGACCGATGACCGAGTAGAAGGCCAGGCCCGCCGCGATCACCGCCAGGTAGAGGACGAACATCACGCGCATCGTCAGCTCTCCAGCGTCGCAGTCGAAGGGCTTGTCCGGTGCGGTCGGACGGCACCCGGCCGCGGAGATCCTCCAGCCGCCCGGTGCCCTCGTCCAGGAAGAGCGTCGCCGCCGCCGCGCAGCGAGACGGAGGCTGAGCTCACGCTCACGGTGGCGCATGCCGGGCCGCCCGCCCGGCAGCCTGAGCTCGAGGATCGCGCGCCGGCACGGTGTGCCCTCGTCCAGCTCGGAGCTTCTGCGCCGTCGCGCTGCTCAGCTCGCGCACAGGCAGCGGCGCCGTCGCGGTCGGCAAGCGCTGTCTGAAAGCGTCCGACCACGTCGCGGGCGTCGCGCTCGCGGCCGGCGGTGCCGCAGCCTGTGCCCAGGCAGACGACCGCGAGCAGGAGCACGGTGACCACGGCAGGCACAGGGCGCTTATTCCCTCGCGGGGTTTGCGCAATCGCGCTGCGGGACAACGGGGGGCCATGCCAACATTGCCTCGCTCTGGCTCGACAGCACCGAGCGCCCGCAGCGCCGCCGCTCGAGGCCGATCTGCACGCGGACGTCTGCGTGGTCGGCGCCGGCATCACCGGACTGAGCGCGGCGCTCGAGCTGCGCTCGCGGGGGCGCGCGGGTGGTCGTGCTCGAGGGGCGCTTCGTGGGCGCGGGGGCGACCGGCTTCACGACGGCGAAGCTGAGCTCCCTGCACGGGCTCACCTACGCGCGGCTGGAGCGGCAGCTCGGCGAAGATGCGGCGCGCGCGTACGGCGAGGCCAACGAGCGCGGCATCGACGCGCGTTCGAGCTGGCCGCCGAGCTCGGGATCGACTGCGACCTGCGCCGCAAGCCGAACCTCACCTACACGGAGACGGCCGGACGAGCGCGACGCGGATCGAGGCCGAGGTCGGCTGCGGCGCGGCGCGCCGGCCTGCCGGCGTCGGTGGTCGAGGAGACGGACCTGCCCTTCCCGGTCGCCGCCGCCGTCCGCTTCGCCGACCAGGCCGAGTTCCATCCGCGTGAAGTTCCTCGCATGGCCTCGCGCGCGGCGCTCGAGGCAGGCCGGCGGCCGGCTGCTCGAGGGGACCTTCGCGGTCGGCGTCGACGCGGGCGCGCCCTGCCGCGTCGGACCGATCGCGGACGCACGGTCACCGCGGCCAGCGTCGTCGTCGCCACCCACCTGCCCTTCCTCGACCGCGGCCTCTACTTCGCCCGCTGCCACCCCGAGCGCTCCTACGTGGTCGCCGCGCCTTACGACCGCGGCGCGCGCGGCCGGCGGGATGTACCTCAGCACCGAGTCGCCGGCGCACTCGATCCGGACCCACGCGCTCGGCGAGCAGACCTGGCTGCTCGTCGGCGGCGAGAGCCACAAGACCGGCCAGGGAGACGCCGCCGAGCGCTACGAGCGGCTCGAGCGCTGGGCGCGCGAGCGCTTCGGCGTCGAGCCGGTGATGCGCTGGGCCACCCAGGACCAGATGCCCGCAGACGGCGTGCCGTTCGTCGGCCCGGTCGACCCGGTCTCGAAGAACGTGTACGTGGCCACCGGCTTTCGCAAGTGGGGGCTCGCGATGGGCATCGCGTCCGCCGAGTTGCTCGCCGCGTGGGTCGACGGCCGCGACCATCCCTGGCGCGAGCTGTTCGACACCCGTCGGCTGCGGCTCAGAGCGGCCGCCGGCTCCCTGGCGAAGGAGAACGCGAACGTGGCGCTGCGCTTCTTCGGCGACCGCGTCGTCAAGCGCGCCGGCGTCGACTCGATCGAGCCGGGCGAGGGGCGGATCGTCGGCGACGGGCCTGGGCCAGCGGGCGGTCTATCGCGACGAGGCGGGCGAGCTGCACGCGCTGTCGGCGCGCTGCACGCCACCTCGGCTGCATCGTCAACTGGAACTCCGGCGAGGGAACCTGGGACTGCCCCTGCCACGGCTCGCGCTTCGGGCCGCGCGGCGAGGTGATCATGGGCCCGGCGGTGCGGCCGCTGGAGCCGCGCGAGCCGCCCGGCTAGCCGCTTCGGCTTGCAGCGCTCCACGCGGCGCTCGTGCTTGGGACCTCGCGCCAGCGCTCGCGCACGACGCGGCGGGCCTCGCGCTCGGCCTCCTCCGCCTCGCTCGAGCTCCTCGCGCGCGGCCTCGGCGCGCGAGATCGTCGCCGCGTGATCGGCCTCGGCCGCGCTCAGCGCCGCGCGGGCCTCGGCCAGCGCGCGCTCGGCCTCCACGAGCCGGGGGTCGGGTCCGGGCTCGCGGCTCCGGTGCCTGGGCTTCGTCGCCGTGGCGGCCGCCTTCGCGCGCGGGCCTTGGCGGCCGCGGGGCCGTGGCGGTCGCCGCGGCCGGCAGCTCGCCGCCGAAGCGTGCCGAGGCCGACCGCCTCGCGCTCGCGGATGAAGCGGCCGGCGGCGAGCTCCTCGCGCACCTCCTCGTCGAGCGCGGCGGCGTGCAGCGTGGCGCGCACGCGGTCCCGCAGCGCGGGGCCGCTCTTGCCGGTCTCGCTGGCGATCGCCTCGGCGCAGTCGGCCAGCGCCGAGGTCAGCGAGCGCTCCTCCTCCATCGTCTCGCGCAGCACGGCCGGGTCGCCGCCGGTCAGCAGGTCCTCGTGGGCGGCGCGCAGGCGCTTGCCGGTCGCGATCAGCGCGTCGGTCTCCACGCGGCGCCGGCGCACGGCCTGGTTGAGCGCCCACGCGCCCACGGTCGGCTTGCGCAGCGCCTTGACCCGCGCGCGCCGCCTCGCGGTCGCCCTCCTTGCCTCAGCCGCTGCGCGAGCTCGTCGCGCTCGCGCACGAACTCGTCGAGCGGCGTCCCGTAGAGCCGGTCGACCTCCTCGTCGAGATCCATGCGCAGAGAGCCTACGCCGCGCGCGCGGGCCGGACGCGAGTCATACCTATTTCGTTGACGCACCTACCCGTTTGGGCTACCGTTCGGCCGCTGCCACCCGTCGAGCGGCCCGAGGTCGCGCTAGGAGGAGAGATGGCATATCTGAACTGCCCCACCTGCCGGCTGACGGTCTACAGCCCGACCGTCTCCGCGATCTCCGAGGAGTGCCCGCGCTGCCGAGCCAAGCTGGGCAAGGTCAGCCGCCTGTTCCGGTCGGCGCTGCCGCCGCGCCTCCAGCAGACGGCAAGGCGGCCAAGCCGGCGCGCTAAGATCCGCGCCCGTGGACGATCCAGCCCCTGAGCAGAGCACCGACCCGCGCCACGGCGAGGAGCTCGCCGAGATCACCAACGGCATCGTCGGCCTGTTCAGCAAGTACTACGGCCGCGGCCCGACGCGCGCCAAGTGCTACATGCTCGACGACGACTACCTGGTCACCGTGCTGCGCGACACGCTCACGTCGGTCGAGCGCACGCTGGCCGAGCACGGCCACGAGCGACCAGGTACGCAGCGTACGCCTCACCTTCCAGGAGGCGATGGAGGACGAGTTCAAGGGCGTGGTCGAGCGGGCGCTCGGCCGCAAGGTGCTCGCGTACCACAGCCAGCTGCTGATCGACGCCGACATCGGCTTCGAGCTGTTCGTGCTCGAGGACGAGCAGTAGTCAGGAGGCGTGGCCTCGAGCTTGCGCGTGTCGCGCGGCTCGACGAACGGCTCCTTGTCCTCCGGGCGCATGCCCGCCTCGATCGCGCGGCCGCGCTCGAGCTCCGCGTTGAACTCGGCGCCGAGCAGGATCATCACGTTCGAGATCCACAGCCAGACGAGGAACACGATCGGGCCGGCCAGCGCGCCGTAGGTCTTGTTGTAGGAGCCGAAGTTCGACGACGTAGAACGCGAACGCCGCCGACGCGATCACCCAGCCGAGCACGGCCAGCACGCCGCCCGGGGTGATCCAGCGAAAGCCCGGCTGCTTGACGTTCGGCGCCGCCCAGTAGAGCACCGCGAACATCAAGCTCACGACCAGCAGCAGCACCGGCCACTTGGCGATGTTCCAGACGTCGACGGCGGTGTCGCCGACGCCGATCAGGTCGCCGACCTCCTTGGCGAGCCCGCCGCTGACGCGTGACGCCGACCGCGCTGATCGCGGTCAGCACCATCAGCAGCACGGTCAGGCCGACCCGCACGGGCAGCGTCTTCCAGATCGGCCGGCCCTCGCTCGATGTCGTAGATCGCGTTCGACGCGCGCATGAACGCGCCGACGTAGCCGGACGCCGACCAGATCGCGGCGAGCAGGCCGATCACGAAGAACACGCCCGGCGGCGCCCTGGCTGCCCTGGATGTTCTCGATCGCGCTGGTGAAGATCTCCTTCGCCGGACCGGGCGCGACGCTGCCGAGGTTGTCGATCAGCGGCTGGGTGGCCGACTCGCCGATCAGGCCGAGCACGGACACCAGCACGATCAGCGCCGGGAAGATCGCGAGCACCCCGTAGTAGGTCAGCGCCGCCGCCCAGTCGGTCAGGTTGTCCTCCCGGAACTCGCTGACGGTGCGCTTGAGCACTCCCAGCCAGGAGCGCCGCTCAGGTCGGTCGGGCCTCGAGGACGTCCATGCGGTCGGCTACCCGCCGGGGCGAGGTTACTCAGGCGGCCTCGGAGAGCGCCGCGACCTCGCGGAACTCGGCGAGCCGCTCGAGCGCCTTGTGCTCGATCCGGCGCACGCGCTCCGGCGACAGGCCGAGCCGCCGGCCCGCCTCGCGCAGCGGGGTGGGCTCGTCGCCGCCGAGCCCGAAGCGCAGCCCGATCACCTCGCGCTCCTGCTCGGGCAGCTGCTCGAGCGCCGCGCGCACGGTCTGGTCGCGCAGGCCGATCTCGACCTCCTCGTGCGGCTCGATCTCGTCGCTCGCGAGCAGGTCGCCGAGCTCGGTCTCGCCCTCGCTCGCCGACGGGCCGCTCGAGGCTCGTGATCGTGCGCATCACCTCGCGCGTCTCGATCAGCTCCTCGAGCGTGATCTCGGCGGCGGCGGCGACCTCCTCGTCGGTGGGCGGCCGGCCGTGCTTGGCCGCCAGCTCGCGCTCCGCGCGCGCGATCTTGCGCTCGCGCTGGCCGATGTGGACCGGGATGCGGATCGTGCGGCCCTGGTTGGCCAGGCCGCGCTGGATCGCCTGGCGGATCCAGAAGGTCGCGTAGGTCGAGAACTTGTAGCCCTTGCGCCAGTCGAACTTCTCGGCGGCGCGGATCAGGCCCGAGGATGCCCTCCTGGATCAGGTCGAGCAGCGCGAGCTCGTGGCCCTGGTACTTCTTCGCCAGCGAGACGACCAGGCGCAGGTTCGAGTTGACCATCCGCTCCTTGGCCTCGAGGTCGCCGCGCTCGATGCGCTTGGCGAGCTCGACCTCCTCGTCGGCGGTCAGCAGCGGGTGGCGGCGCACGTCGCGCAGGAAGAGCTGCAGCGTGTCGCTGGTCATCGACGACCAGCTCCTCGTTGTTGTAGTGCGCGCCGGGCGGGCGCGGTCGTTGCGCGCAGTCGTCGCTGACCTCGATCCCGCGCGCCTCGAGGCGCTCGTGCAGCGCCTGCAGCTCGTCGTCGGGCAGCTCGAGCTCCTGCGCGAGCTCGGTGAGCTCGGACAGGTTCACGCAGCCCGTCTCCTCGCCGCGTTCGAGCAGCGCCTCGATCGGCGCTCGGCTGATCCTTCCGTCGTCGTCGGCATATGAAAGGTCTACCCCATGCCCGACGCGCGAAACGAGCTCGCCGCTAGCCGTGCGAGCGCGTCGAGGCGCTTGGCGGCGCGCGAGAGCCCGCGCGCGAACGACGCGATGTCGGCCCACGGGTCGCCCTTCGAGCGCAGCCGGCGCAGCACGGTCGTCACCGTCCAGCGGTCGGCGCGCAGCTTCGAGTCGGACAGCTCGTCCCATTCGATCGGCGTCGCCACCGGCGCGCCGGGCAGCGGCCGGACCGCGTAGGGCGGCACGGCGGTCTGGGCGTAGGCGTTGCGCAACACGTCGACCAGGATGCGCCCGCCGCGCTCGGACTTGCGGAACTCGGTGGTCAGCTCGTCGGGGTGGCGCGCGGCGAGCAGCTCGGCCGCCGGAGCGCGCGAACGGGCTTGACCTCCTCGAAGGTGGCGCGCCGGCGCAGCGGCGTCCACACGTGGATGCCCTTCGAGCCGGTCACCTGGGCGAACGGCTCGAGCCCGATCTCGCGCAGCAGGTCGCCGGTCGCAGCGCGCGGCGCGGCGCACGGCGGCGAAGTCCGCGCCGGGCGCCGGGTCGAGGTCGAACACGAGCCGGTCGGGCTGGCGCAGCCGGTCCGCGCGCGACAGCCAGACGTGCGGCGTGATCGTGTTCTGGCCGACGAGGTAGACGAGCGTGTCGGCGTTGCGTCACGACCGCGTGGGTCACGCGTGCCGCCGCGCTTCTCCGACCTCCACGCGCTTGATGAAGCTCGGGTAGTGGTCCGGGCGTGTTCTTCTGGAAGAAGCCCTCGGCCGTCGATGCCGTCGGGGAAGCGCATCAGGCTGAGCGGCCGGTCGCGCACGTGCGGGAGCATCCACTCGGCGACCGCCTCGTAGTAGTCGGCGATGTCGGCCTTGGTCAGCCCGTCGGCGGGGAACAGCAGCTTGTCGGGGCTGGATGATCTCGACGGTCACGCCGGCCGCTCCCTGACGACGTCGCGCGGCCGCCTTGTCGTCGCGCAGGCCGAGGAAGCGCGGGTGGCGCAGGCGGCCGTCGCGGGTCCACTCGCTGAACGCGATCTGCGCGACCAGCTCGGGCTCGACCCAGTGCGTGCCGCGCGGGATCGGGTGCACGTCGGCGAACGGCGGGTCGTCGCGCTCGAGCTCGCGCATGCGCGCGCCCAGCGTGCGCAGCGTGTCGTGGTCGAAGCCGGTGCCGACCTTGCCGGCGTAGCGCAGCCGCGTCGTCCTCGTAGTAGCCGACCAGCAGCGCGCCGAAGTCCGTGCGCGACCCCTGCGGCGCGGTGTAGCCGCCGATCACGAGCTCCTGCTCGGCGTGGCACTTGAGCTTGCGCCAGTCGCTCGAGCGGCGTGGCGCGGTAGGGGCTGTCGGCGCGCTTGGCGATGATCCCCTCGAGCCCCTTCCGGCAGGCCTCGCGGAAGAGCTGCTCGCCGTGCTCGTTGCGGTGCGGGGTGAAGCGCACCGGCCGCTCGAAGTCGAGCGCGCGGCGCAGCTCGGCCTTGCGCTCGCGCAGCGGCAGCTCGCGGATGTCCTCGCCGTCGAGGCGCAGCACGTCGAACAGGTAGAGGAAGACCGGCGACGCGCTCGCGCGCCGCGGCGCTGGAGGCGCGGGAAGCTCGTGACCCCGCGGCTGTCGAAGGCCACGACCTCGCCGTCGACGACGAAGTCCTGGCACGGCTCGGCCTCGAGCGCGTCCACGAGGCTCAGGGTAGTCGGCGTTCATGGAGCGGTCGGTGCGCGAGAAGAGCCGAACGGCGCCGCCGCCGTCGCGGTGGGCGAGGCAGCGCACGCCGTCCAGCTTGCGCTCGAAGATCCAGTCGGGGTCCGAGAAGGGCTCGTCCCAGAGGACGGCCTTCATCGGGTCGTAGCCGTTCAGCGCTTCCTATTGTCCACTGCGCGCTGAAGCTGCGACTTGTTCATGCTCGAGCGACCCTCGATGTTGAGCTTCTTGGCCTCGTTGTAGAGCTGGTCGCGCGTGCGGCCCTTGGGGCCGCTCGTGCCGGAGCGCTGGCCGCCGCGGCGGCTCGACGACATGTCCTGCGTCGAGCTGCGCGAGCGCGTGCGCGACTCGCCGCTGCGCGCGCGCTCCTTGTTCACGGTGCGCGCTGCGATCTCCTCCGCGCGGTCCTCGGACCGGCCCTGGCTGCTTCTCGCTCTTCTTGATCTTCTCGTATTGCCGGGCACGCTTGGTGCCCTTCTTGACTCCGCGGGGTGGCATAGCGTAGCCGCTTACCCTCGATCGTGGCGCCCGGACACGACCGATTCGGGCCGCTCGGAGACCGGGTCGCCGGCGTCCGCGTGCTCGTCGCGGCGCTTCACGAGCAGCCAGCGGCGGCCGTCGGTGCGGCGCAGCGACCAGCCGCCCCGGAGCTTCTCGCCCTCGAGCCAGAACGAGGCGTGCCCGGCCGCGAGCGCCTCCTCCATCGGCTCGTCGCGCAGGTTCTCGTAGCTGCCGCGGTCCCAGACGATCACCGGCCCGCCGCCGTACTCGCCCTCGCCGATCGTCGCCCTCGAAGTCGCCCCAGGCGATGCTGTGGTCCTCGACCGCCATCGCCAGCCGCTTGTCGCGCGGTCCATCGAGGGGCCCTTCGGCACCGCCCAGGACTTGAACGTGCCGCCGACCTCGAGCCGGAAGTCCCAGTGCAGGCTGGTCGCGTGGTGCTGCTGGATCACGAAGCGCGGCATCAGATCTTCCGCGTCCGGGCTGCAGCGGCTCGATCTCGAGCGGGCCCTCGTGGCGCGCCTCGACCTGGAGCGTCGTGTGCTCGATGCCGAAGCGCTCGCGCAGCAGGTCGGCGAGCTGGCGCCGGTGGGCCTGCGTGTCGCAGCCGGCGCGCGACGGTCACGTGCGCGGACAGCGAGGGCATGCCCGAGGTGACCTCCCAGACGTGCAGGTCGTGCACCTCGACGACGTGGTGCTCGGCGGCCAGGGCGCGGCCGATCTCCTCGGGGTCGAGGCCGCGCGGGGCCGCCTCCAGCAGCACGCGGCCCGAGTCGCGCAGCAGGCCCCAGCCCGAGCGCAGCATCAGCGCCGCCACCAGCAGGGCGGCGATGCCGTCGGCGCGCCCGTACCCGGTCGCGAGGATCACGACGCCGGCGATGGCGGTGGCGATGAACGCGAACAGGTCGGTCAGGACGTGCTGGAAGGCGCCCTCGACGTTGAGGCTGCGCCGCTCGGCGCCGGCCAGCATCCAGGTCGCGGCGAGGTTGACGACGATCCCGGCGAGCGCGACGACGAGGACGGTGGCGCCCTCGACGGAGGGCGGGTCGAACAGCCGCCGCACGCCCTCGATCGCGATCACCAGCGCCAGCGCGACGAGGGTGGCGCCGTTGACCTGGGCGGAGAGGATCTCGGCGCGCTTGAGCCCGAACGTGTAGCCGCCCCGGGCGGGCCGGGCCGCGAGCCGCGCGGCGACCAGCGCGAGCGCGATCGCGCCGGCGTCGGTGAGCATGTGCGCGGCGTCCGAGAGCAGCGCCAGCGAGTCGGCCAGGATGCCCGCCACGACCTCGGCGAGCATGAAGCTGAGGATCAGCCCGAGCGCGGCGCCGAGCCGCCGGCGTGTCGGCGGTCGGCGCGTGGTGGTGATGATGGTGGTGGGCGTTCGCCACCTCGCGGAGATGGTGACACGGGGGTTGGGAGAGCCGCCCACGCGTCGGTTGGCGCCCGCGCGCTCGCCGAACGGCAGCATTGAGGGGCGAGCCCGCGGGGTTTGGCGAGATATCCGCACATATCGACGCAAATCTCGACAAGCCCCCCTTATCGCTGTCTGTTCGGCGACGCTACGGCCGGCGGCTACGGCTGCGCGGGCGTCGTCGGCGTCGTCTGGGGAGCGGGCTGGGCGGGCGTGGTCGACGGCGGCGTGGTCGGCGTCGTCTCGGTCTCGGGCGGTCGTCGTGCTCGGTGGGCGTGGTCTGCTGCTCGGTCGTGTCGGTCTGCTCGGCGTCGTCTGCTCGGGCGTCGTGCTCGAGCCGGACTCGTTCTGGCTCTTCTTCTTGGACCCGCCGAACAGCGTCGTGCGGCCGCTGTTCTTGCCGATCGAGTCGCCCGCGATCAGCTCGGGCACCGTCAGCGCCAGCACCGCGATCACGAAGGCGAGCGCCGCCGTGCCGAACACGACGCTGTAGGCGATCTTGCGCCGGCGCGGGCGCGAGCGCGCCGCCTCGCTGCGGTACACGCGCGTCGGGGCGGGCGGGGCCGCTCGGCGCGCACCGGGGGCGGCGCCTCTGGGTCGGGCAGCGGGACGTCCACGTCGCGCAGGCGCTGCGCCACGCGCTGGGCGGCCGCCGCCTCGGGCCGCGCCGGCGCCTCGGGGTCGGGCACTGCGGGCCGGTCGACCGTGATGCCCCGGGCGAGCGCGTCGGTCGGGCCGCCTGAGCATCTCGCTGACCAGCGTCACGATGACAGGGGTCATCGCCGCGGCGATCCAGGTGCCGGCGATCCAGAGGCGCGAGGTGACGAGCGCAGCGGTCGCGGACGCGGCACTCGCTATTACGAGCGTCCGCATGTTGAGACGCTGCTCCTCCTCGCGCTTCGTGCGCGGGGGTGAGCCCATCCGGCAGCACCATAACGAGGTTCGTTTAGGGCGAGGTTGCCTCGGTACCCCGACTACATGGCCAAACTGCAAGACAAGAGGGTCGCCTTCCTGGCGACGGACGGGGTCGAGCAGGTCGAGCTGACCGAGCCCTGGAAGGCCGTCGAGAACGAAGGCGGCAGCCCCGAGCTGCTCTCCCTCGAGACCGGCCGGATCCAGGGGTTCGACCACCTGGACAAGGACCAGACCTTCGAGGTGGACCGCGCCGTCGCCGACGCGAGCCACGAGGACTACGACGGGCTCGTGCTGCCCGGCGGGGTCGCCAATCCCGACTTCCTGCGCGGCGACGAGGACGCCGTGCGCTTCGTCCGCTCGTTCTTCGAGGCGGGCAAGCCGGTGGCCGTGATCTGCCACGGGCCCTGGACGCTGGTCGAGGCCGACGTCGTGCGCGGCCGCACGATCACGTCCTGGCCGACGCTGCGGACCGACATCCGCAACGCGGGCGGCAACTGGGTGGACGAGGAGGTCGTCGTCGACCAGGGCCTCGTCTCGAGCCGCAAGCCGGACGACCTGCCCGCGTTCTGCGCGAAGCTCGTCGAAGAGATCTGCGAGGGCCGCCACGAGGGCCAAGCCCTCCAGACCGCGGGCGCCGCTGACTGAACCACCGGCGCTCGCACCCCCGACCCACGGCGAGGCGCCCTGCGGCGCCTCGCCGTCGTTATATATCGTCGTGATATAACTCCGTGATATATGGAGTTCAGTTCGACCGCCTACGTGATCCTCGGCATGCTGGCCTGGGGCCCGCAGTCGGGCTACGACATCAAGTCGCAGGTCGACAAGTCGGTTCGCTTGTTCTGGGCGGCCAGCTACGGGCAGATCTACCCGGAGCTGAAGCGGCTCTCGGAGGCCGGCCTGATCGAGGGAGAGGCGCGAGGGCGGGCGCAGGCGCACCGTCTACCGGATCACCGACCTTGGGGCCGAGGCGCTCGAGGCGTGGCTCGCCGAGGAGCCGCAGACCTTCGAGGCCCGCGACGAGGCCCTGCTCAAGCTGTTCCTCGCGGACGCCGCCCCTGAGACCGCGGTCGCCTCGCTGGAGGCCAAGCTGCGCAACCACGAGGCGAAGCTCAAGGGGCTGCGCGAGATCGAGGCATCCGGCGAGGCCACCGGCCTCACCGGGGCTGGTCCTGCGCTACGGCATCGAGTCGAGCGAGTGGATGGTGGACTGGTGCCGGCGCGAGGCCGAGCGGCTGCGCAAGGAGACGCCGTGAACCGCCTCGCGAGCATGGTCAGCGGGCACGCGCGGCGGGTGCTCGTGATCGCGGGGATCTTCTTCCTGGTCGCCGGGGCGCTCGGGGCCGGCGTCGCGGACCGGCTCGACCCCTACGGCGCCGAGGACCCCGACACCGAGAGCGTCATCGCCGACCAGCGCCTCGAGGACGCCGGCTACCGCGAGACGGGGATCGTCGTGCTGGTGCGCGGCGAGGGCCGGGTCGCCCCGGTCGTCTCCGCGCTGCGGCGCGACCCCGACGTCGCCTCCGTGACCCGGCCGGTGCGATCGCGCGACGGCAGCGCCGGCTACGTGGCGGCCGCGCTGAAGCCGACCGCAGACGACGAGCGCCAGGACGCGGCGGAGCGGATCGCCGACGAGCTCGGCGGCCGGCCGGGCGTCACCGTGGGCGGGCCGGCGGTCGCGCAGAAGGAGGTCAACGAGCAGGTCGAGCGCGACCTGCGCACCGCCGAGCTGTACGCGTTCCCGCTGCTGTTCCTGCTCTCGCTGCTGTTCTTCCGCAGCCTCGTCGCGGCGCTGCTGCCGCTGCTCGTCGGCGCGCTCGCGATCGTCGGGACGTTCCTGATGCTGCGCGTGGCGAGCGAGCTGACCTCGGTATCGATCTTCGCGCTCAACCTCGTGACCGGGCTCGGCCTCGGGCTGGCCATCGACTACAGCCTGTTCATCGTCTCGCGCTACCGCGAGGAGATCGCCCGCAGCGGGGCCGGGCCCGAGGCGATGCGCCGCACGCTCGCGACGGCGGGGCGCACGGTGCTGTTCAGCTCGCTGACGGTCGCCGGGGCGATCGCCTCGCTGGTCGTCTTCCCCCAGCGCTTCCTCTATTCGATGGGGATCGGCGGCTTCTTCGTCGCGTTGATCGCCGCCGCGATCGCGCTGATCGTGCTGCCCGCCGTGCTGGCTTTGCTGGGCGAGCGCGTCAACTCGCTCACGCCCGCGTTCCTGGCGCGCCGCGCCGAGCGCGACGCCCGCGAGGCCCACGAGGGCTTCTGGTACCGCCTCTCGCGGCTCGTGATGCGCTTCCCCGGCCGCATCGCGGCCTCCACCGCGACGCTGCTGATCGTGCTGGGCATCCCGTTCCTGGGCATCGCCTTCACCTCGGTCGACGCCCAGGTGCTGCCACAGTCCGCGGACGCGCGCCAGGTCGACGACGCGTTGCGCGCCGAGTTCCCGCCCTATCGCGACAGCCCGATCACGCTGGCGGTGGAGGGCGGCGCGGGCGAGGCGGCTCGCGTCGCGCGCGAGGCGGCTCTGGTGCCGGGCGCCGCGGCGGTCGACCGGCCGCAGCGGCTGCGGGACGGCGTTTACGCGGTCGACGTCGTGTCCGCCGCGCCGCCGCTCGACGAGCGCAGCCAGGACCTGGTGCACGACCTGCGCGACCTCGACGACGACGCGCTCGTGACCGGCCAGACGGCCGGCTTCCTGGACCTCCAGGACAGCCTCGCGGAGCACCTGCCGATCGTGCTCGCGATCGTCGCGGTCGTGACGCTCGTGGTCCTGTTCGTCATGACCGGCTCGGTCGTGCTGCCGGTCAAGCAGATCCTCATGAACGCGCTCGGGCTGAGCGCCGTGTTCGGCATCCTCGTGCTGGTCTTCCAGGACGGGCGCTTCGAGGGCCTGCTCGGCTACACGAGCCAGGGCGGCCTCGAGTCGACCCAGCCGCTGCTCCTGTTCGCGGTCGTGTTCGGCCTGTCCACCGACTACGGGGTGTTCCTGCTGTCGCGCATCAAGGAGGCGCGCGACGCGGGCCACTCGGACTCGGAGTCGGTCGCCATCGGCCTCGAGCGGACCGGCCGCATCGTCACCGCCGCGGCGCTGCTGTTCTGCATCGCGATCGGGGCGTTCGTGACGTCGCAGATCGTCTTCATCAAGGAGCTCGGCGTCGGCACGGCGCTGGCCGTCCTGATCGACGCGACGATCATCCGCGCCCTGCTCGTGCCGTCGCTGATGCAGCTGCTCGGCAGGTGGAACTGGTGGGCGCCCGCCCCGCTGCGCCGGCTCTACTCCCGCATAGGGTTGCGGGAAGCGTGAACCGAAACGGAGTCGTCTACCAGATCTATCCGCGCTCGTTCCAGGACTCCGACGGGGACGGCGTCGGCGACCTCGCGGGCATCCGCTCGCGTCTCGACCACCTCGAGTGGCTCGGCGTCGACGCGCTCTGGACCTCGCCGATCTACCCGTCGCCGAACGCCGACTTCGGCTACGACGTCTCCGACTACACGGGCGTCGACCCCGTCTACGGCGACCTCGAGCAGTACGAGCTGCTCGTGGAGGAGGCGCACGCGCGCGGGCTGAGCGTGCTGATGGACATCGTGCCGTGCCACACGTCGATCGAGCACCCCTGGTTCCGCGAGCACCCCGACTGGTACATCTGGCGCGACGAGCCGAACAACTGGCTGTCGGCGTTCGGCGGCTCGGCGTGGCGCCGGCTCGGAGACCGCTACTACCTGCACTCCTTCTACCCCGAGCAGCCCGACCTCGACTGGCGCAACCCCGAGGTGATCGCGGCGATGCAGGACGTGTTCCGCACCTGGCTCGAGCGCGGCGCGGACGGGTACCGGATCGACGCGATCGACCGGCTGCTGAAGGACCGCGAGCTGCGCGACGAGCCTCCCGCCACCGAGGCGTTCGGGCTGCCGCTGACGGAGGAGGAGGCGAAGCTCGCCCACATCTACGCGGGCAACGCCCCGGACACCGGCGCGGCGCTCGCGAAGATCCGCGAGGCGTGCGGCGACGCCTTCCTGGTCGGCGAGGTGTACCTGCCGAGCCGGCTCTGGCAGCCGTACACCGAGCACTTCGACTCCGTCTTCGCGTTCGAGCTGCTGCACTCGCCGTGGGAGGCGGGGGCGCTGCGAGCGGCGATCGAGGCGACCACCCGCCAGCCGGGTGCCGCCTGGGTGATGTCGAACCACGACTTCGGCCGCCTGGCCACGCGCTTCGGCGAGCGCAACGCGCGCGCCGCCGCGATGCTGCTGCTGACCCTGCCCGGCCCGGCCTTCCTCTACCAGGGCGACGAGATCGGCCAGGGCGAGGGCCCGGCCGGCGAGTCGCGCTTCGACCGCGTCGGGCCGCGACCGCCACCGTCATCCGATGCAATGGGACGGCACGCCGAACGGCGGCTTCTCCACCGGCCGAGCCGTGGCTGCCGCTCGTCGACCCGCAGCGGCGCAACGTCGAGGCGCAGCGCGACGAGCCGGGCTCGATGCTGTCGCTCGTGCGCGAGCTGATCGCGCTGCGGCGCGACCTCCCGGACGCCTTCGAGCTGCTCGACGCGCCCGCCGGGGTGGTCGCCTACCGGCGCGACGGCCACACGGTCGCGATCAACACGAGCGACGAGCCCGTCGCCGTCCCGCTTTCCGGCACGCGTGCGTATACAAACGACCGCGGGCGCCGTTGCAGACGGCGCGCTCGCCCCGCACGCAGGAGCGATTGCCGTGGGTTAGATGCCTTCTCCGAGGGGTAATGCCCCGCTTAAGGAGGAGGGGATTTGCTCGGAAGACACCTGCTGGCCGCACTCGCGCTCGTCGCGTGCTTCGCGCTCGGCGCCTGCGGCAGCGGTGAAGGCGGCGGCGGCAAGAACGCGATCAACTGGTACGTCTTCAACGAGCCGGGCGGCTCGTACGACAAGGCCGTCGCCGACTGCAACAAGGAGGCCGGCGGCAAGTACCAGATCAACTACGTCAAGCTGCCGACCGACGCCAACCAGCAGCGCGAGCTGATCGTCCGCCGCCTCGCCGCGAAGGACAAGGACATCGACCTGATCGGCATGGACGTGATCTGGACCGCCGAGCTGGCCGAGGCGGGCTGGATCCTGCCCTGGGAGGGCGCAAACCGCACTGCCGCGACAGAGGGCAAGCTCTCGGGCCCGCTCAAGACCGTGGAGTACAAGGGCAAGGTCTACGGGATCCCGTTCACCAGCAACACGCAGCTGCTCTGGTACCGCAAGGACAAGGTCGACGCGCCCCCGGAGGACTTCACCTGGGACGAGATGATCGACGACGCGATCCAGAAGAAGACCGCGGTCGAGGTCCAGGCGCGCCAGTACGAGGGCCTGACGGTGTGGGTCAACGCGCTGATCGCGGGCGCGGGCGGCCAGATCGTCAACCAGGCCGGCGACGTGAAGGTCAACGACACGGCCAAGACGGCGGCCGAGATCATCAGCAAGCTGGGCAAGTCGGCGGCGGCGCCGCCGGGGATGTCCACCAACGCCGAGGACCAGGCGCGCCAGGGCTTCGAGTCGGGCCGCTCCTACTACGAGGTCAACTACCCGTTCGTCTATCCGAGCGCGGCCGCCATCGGCAAGGACTTCCAGAAGAACATGGGCTGGGCCATGTACCCGCGCAGCGTGAAGGACAAGGCGAGCCGGCCGCCGCTGGGCGGCATCAACATCGGCGTCTCGAAGTACGGCGAGACGCCGGACCTGGCGTTCGAGGCAGCCAAGTGCATCGCCAACGAGCAGCACCAGGGGGATGCGGCCGAGCTGGGCGGGCTGCCACCGACGACCGAGTCCGTTTACAACACCGATCAGGTGAAGAAGGCCTACCCGTTCGCCGACGTCCTGCGCAAGTCGATCGAGGCTGCCGCGCCGCGTCCCGTGACCCCCGCCTACAGCGACATCTCGCTCGCGGTCCAGAAGACCTACAGCCCGCCTGACGGCATCGATCCCGAACGGGATCGTGCAGCAGCTGAAGGACCGGATCGAGAAGGCGGTCGAAGGGAAGATCTTCTGATGGAAGCCGCCCAAGCGGGAGCGGAGACTGTCCAGCAGTCCACCGCGCCGCCCAGGAAGAAGACGACCGACCGCGCCCGGGCCGAGCGCAAGCTGGCCTGGATGCTGTGCGCGCCGGCGGTGATCGTGATGCTGCTCGTGACGGGCTATCCGATCGTCTACGCCTTCTACCTGTCGCTGCAGCGCTACGACCTGCGCTTCCCCGACGACAAGGAGTTCGTCGGCCTCTCCAACTACAGCGACGTGCTCACGTCGAGCACCTGGTGGGGCGACGTCTGGAACACCGTGGTCATCACCGTGGTCTCGGTGTCCTTCGAGCTCGTGCTCGGCATGGCGATCGCCCTGGTCATGCACCGGGCGATCTTCGGGCGCGGTCCGGTGCGCGCCGCGATCCTGATCCCGTACGGGATCATCACCGTGGTCGCCGCGTTCGCCTGGAAGTACGCGTTCGACCCGACCAGCGGGTTCGTCGCAGGGCTGCCGCTGATCTCGGACACCGCGCAGCCGCTCAACACCCACGCCGGCTCGCTGCTGGTGATCATCCTGGCGGAGATCTGGAAGACCACCCCGTTCATGGCGCTGCTGCTGCTCGCGGGGCTTGCGCTCGTGCCCGACGAGCTGCACGAGGCAGCCAAGGTGGACGGCGCCAGCACGGTGCAGCGCTTCTTCCGGATCACGCTGCCATTGATGCGTCCGGCGATCCTCGTCGCGCTGCTCTTCCGCACGCTCGACGCGTTCCGGATCTTCGACAACATCTACATCATCCAACCGGGCGGCGCGCTCAACACCGAGAGCGTGTCGATCCTCGGTTACAACGTCACGATCAACCGAGTCAACGTCGGGTTGGGCTCGGCGATCTCGATCCTGATCTTCATCTGCGTGATCCTGATCGCCATCTTCTTCGTCAAGGCGCTCGGGACCAGCACCGCCCAGCAGCGAGGGGAGACCTAGGTGGTTCACACCAACAAGGAGCGCGCGCTCTGGAGCATCGGCATCCTCGTGGTGCTGCTCTACGCGCTGATCCCGGTCGCGTGGATCGCCTCGCTGTCGGTGAAGACCCCCACGCAGGTGGGCGACCGCAAGTTCTTCTCGGGCGTCTCGTTCGACAACTACGACGCCGTCTTCTCGGACGACACCTTCATCAACGCGCTGATCAACTCGATCGGCATCGCCTCGATCGCCACGTTCATCTCGATCGTCCTGGCCGCGATGGCTGCCTACGCCACCTCGCGCCTCAACTTCACCGGCAAGGCGCTGATCCTCTCGGGCGCGCTCGCGGTGGCGATGTTCCCGCCGATTTCGATCGTCGGCTCTCTGTTCAACATATGGCGATCGATCGGCCTCTACGACACGTGGCCCGGCCTGATCATTCCGTACATGACGTTCACGCTTCCGCTCGCGATCTACACGCTGTCGGCGTTCTTCCGCGAGATCCCCTGGGAGCTCGAACAGGCCGCCCAGGTCGACGGCGCTACGCCGTTCCAGGCCTTCCGCAAGATCATCGTGCCGCTGGCGGCGCCTGGTGTGTTCACCGCGGCGATCCTGGTCTTCATCTTCGCCTGGAACGACTTCATCTTCGCGAACACGCTCACCTCGACCGACAACGCGCGCACGGTGCCCGCTGCGCTGGCCTTCTTCACGGGGGCCTCTCAGTTCGAGCAGCCGATCGGCGCCATCTGCGCCGCCTCGGTCGTGGTCACGGTTCCGATCATCATCATGGTGCTGATCTTCCAGCGCCGGATCGTCGCGGGCCTCACCGCCGGCGCAGTGAAGGGATAAGGAGGACAGCTATGGCCCAGATCACGCTGGACAGACTCACCAAGCGCTATCCCGACGGTTTCGAGGCCGTCAAGGACATGTCACTCGAGATCCAGGATGGCGAGTTCGTGATCCTGGTGGGCCCGTCGGGCTGTGGGAAGTCGACGGCGTCTGCGGATGATCGCGGGGCTCGAGGACATCAGCGAGGGTGAGCTTCGGATCGGCGACCAGGTCGTCAACGACAAGGCGCCGAAGGATCGGGACATCGCGATGGTGTTCCAGAACTACGCGCTGTATCCGCACATGTCGGTGCGAGACAACATGGGCTTCGCGTTGAAGCTGCGCGGCGTCTCGAAGGACGAGATCAACCAGAAGGTCGAGGAGGCCGCCCGGATCCTGGACCTCGAGCAGCACCTCGACCGCAAGCCGGCGCAGCTCTCCGGCGGTCAGCGCCAGCGCGTGGCGATGGGGCGGGCGATCGTGCGTGACCCGTCGGCGTTCCTGATGGACGAGCCGCTCTCGAACCTGGACGCGAAGCTGCGCGTGCAGATGCGCACGGAGGTGTCGCGCATCCAGCAGCGGCTCGGCACCACCACGGTGTACGTGACCCACGACCAGACCGAGGCGCTGACGCTCGGCGACCGGGTGGCCGTGATGCGCTCCGGGGCGCTGCAGCAGGTCGGCAGCCCGATGGAGCTGTACAACCATCCGCTCAACCTGTTCGTGGCGGGGTTCATCGGCTCGCCTGCGATGAACTTCATGCCGGCGACGGTCGAGGGCGACACGGTCAAGCTGCCGATCGCCGACGTGCGCCTGCCGGACGAGGTGCGCGGCAAGGTGGCAGAGCACGGCGGCAAGCAGCTGCTGGCGGGGATCCGGCCGGAGAACTTCGAGGACGCGGCGCTGGTCGGCGAGGCGCGCAGCAAGGGGACGGTGTTCAAGGCGAACATCGAGGTGCTCGAGTCGCTCGGGTCGGAGCTGTACGCGCACTTCACGGTGACGTCGGACGCGACGATCGAGTCGCAGGAGCTGCGCGAGCTGGCCGAGGACGCCGGCGGCGGCGAGGTCCCGATGGCGGGCGAGGAGGGCAGGATCGTGGCCCGCCTCGAGCCCGCTTCGGAGGTCCGCGTCGGCCAGGAGGCCGAGCTCTGGGTCGACGCCAGCCGCCTCCATCTGTTCGACCCCGAGGACGGACGCAACCTCACCGCCGACTCGTCGGCCCCCGCGGCCGTCGACGGCCAGGGGAACGGCGGCGGCGCGCCCGACCGGGAAGCCTCTCCCAGCTAGATCCCAGATAGCAGGAGGTCGGCGCCGCGTCGTGAAGTCGGCGGGTATGAACCCGCGCTTCGGCCGGATGCTCGCCGCGAACGACGAGACGCTCCTCGACGCGACCGTCGACGTCCTGGCCGGGACGCTGGGCCTCCGCGACGGGAGCACGGGAGAGCACTCGGACCGGGTGGTCCTGCTCGCGCAGCGGATCGGAGAGCGACTCGGGCTGGGAAGGCGTGAGCTGAGAGACCTCGGCTACGCGGCCCGTTTGCACGACATCGGCAAGGTGGGCGTCCCCGACGCCGTCCTGCACAAGCCGGGGCCGCTGCTCGAAGCCGAGCGAGAGCTGATCAAGGGGCACTCGGTCTGGGGGGCCGACCTGGTCGGCCGCATCCCCGGGCTCGAGGCGGTGGCGCGCATCGTCCGCCACCACCACGAGCGCTACGACGGAGACGGCTACCCCGACCGGCTGGCCGGACGCGACATCCCGCTCGCGTCGCGCATCCTCACGGCGGCGGACGCCTACGTGGCGATGACCGAGGACCGGCCCTACCGGCGCGCCCGCCCTCGCTTCGAGGTCGACCACGAGTTCCGCGACTGCTCGGGCAGGCAGTTCGACCCGTACGTCGTCGAGGCGCTGCGCGAGGTCGTCTCGACGCCTGCCTGACCGTGTAGCGCTGCTACCGCTTTCAGTCGACGAATCGGAATCGTTCCCGCTGCTTGCTGCGGCAGGATGCAGGCATGAGCGGACCACTGACAGGCAAGGTCGCCCTGGTCGCCGGTGCGACCCGCGGCGGCGGGCGCGGCATCGCCGTCGCGCTGGGCGAGGCGGGTGCGACCGTCTACGCCACCGGGCGGACCACGCGCGAGCAGCGCTCGGAGGTCGGCCGGCCGGAGACGATCGACGAGACGGCGGAGCTGGTCGACGCCGCGGGCGGGGAGGGCATCGCCGTCCAGGTCGACCACCTCGACCCGGCGCAGGTGGCCGGCCTGGTCGAGCGGATCGACTCCGAGCAGGGCCGCCTCGACGTGCTCGTCAACGACATCTGGGGCTCGGAGCACCTGTTCGAGTTCGACTCGACGCTGTGGGAGCACGACCTCGACAAGGGGCTGCGCCTGCTGCGCCTGGCGATCGACACACACCTGATCACGAGTCACCGCGCGCTGCCGCTGCTGTTGCGCGAGCCGGGCGGGCTCGTCGTCGAGGTCACCGACGGGACGGCCGACTACAACGCCGGCCACTACCGCAACTCGATGTTCTACGACCTCGCCAAGACCTCGGTGATTCGGCTGGCGTGGGGGCTGGCGCGGGAGCTCGGCGAGCGCGGCGCCACTGCGGTGGCGCTGACTCCGGGCTGGATGCGCTCGGAGACGATGCTCGACATCTACGGCGTCACCGAGTCCAACTGGCGCGACGGGACCGAGCGCTCGCCCCACTTCGCGATCTCGGAGTCCCCGATGTACGTGGGGCGAGCGGTGGCGGCGCTCGCGGCCGACCCCGAGGTGGCGCGCTGGAACGGGCAGTCGCTGTCGAGCGGCCAGCTCGCGCAGGTCTACGGCTTCACCGACCTCGACGGCACGCAGCCCGACTGCTGGCGCTACATGGTCGAGGTGGTCGAGCGGGCCGGAGCGCCTGCCGACGACTCCGGCTACCGCTGACCGGGGGAGCGCCTACTGGAGCGAGATCGCGACCTGCTCCAGGGCGTCCATCGACTCCTGCATGCCGCCCTCCATCCCGGAGTCGATGATCATGTCGCGCACCTGCTGGTCCGGGCACTGGACGAGGACCTCGAGCCTGGTGCGACCGTCGACCTCCGTGAACGTGGCCGTGTTGACCGTCGGCGGGGAGTCCCCCTGCCCGGGGATCTCGTAGATCTCCGTCGACACGAGGCGCTCGCTCGGGACGATCTCCCGGTACTCGCCGTGGAAGGCGACCTCGCCTCCACCGTCGGCGTTCATGACGTAGCGCCAGGCGCCGCCCTCGCGGAGGTCGATCTCCGCAAGCGTCACCTCGCCGCGCTTGCCGCTCCACCAGCGCTTGACCAGCTCCGGCGTGGTCCACGCCTGGAAGACGAGGTGCCTGGGCGCGTCGAACTCCCTGGTGATCAGGATCTGATCGTCCGCGGGGAGGGACACCACCGCCGTTCCGCTACTCGCCATCGCCGTCATCTCCTTGCTCCTCTCGTTTGAGTTCCTCCAGCACGACATCCAGCTCCTCGAACCGCTCCGACCAGGTGCGCTCGTACGCCTTCACCCAGTCGTGGATGGGCTTGAGCGCCCGGCCGTCGAGCCGGTAGAGCCGCTGCCGTCCGTCTTCGCGCACTGCGACCGCTCCCACTTCTCGGAGCACGCGCAGGTGCTTCGACACCTGCGGCTGAGCGAGGCCGAGCTCTGCGACGAGGTCGTTCACGGGGCGCTCGCCGCCGGCGAGGGCGTCCAGGATCTGGCGCCGCCGGGGCTCGGCCACCGCGTTGAAGGCGTCCGCCGTGGTCGCCGCTCGTGCCATGCGAGGAATATATATGCCTATATCGGCATATGTCAAGCGCGAGGCTGGTGGGCGCGGCAGAAGCCGAGCACCGCCTCGTTGAACCGCTCGGGCGCCTCGAGGTTGGTCACGTGCCCGCAGTCCGGGATGACGACCAGCCGCGCGCCCGGAACCGCCCGCTCGAACTGCCGCGCGACGGTCAGCGGGGAGCGGCCGTCCAGCTCACCCCAGATCAACAGGGTGGGCACGGCGATGCGGGGCAGCAGATCGCGCTGGTCGGCCTCGGCCATGACGAGCAGCTGGGCGGCCATCGGCCCGCGGCGGGTCGCGGCCGCCATGCGCTCGAGCAGCTCCACGTAGCGCGGCGGCGGCCCGGCTGCGAACAGCCCGGGCAGCGTGGGGTCGAAGTCCTGGTCGGAGGCCTGGAGCTGCCTGCGCACGAGCTCGACGCGGGCGCGCACCTCCGGCTCGGGCAGCGATCCCTTCCAGCCCGCGTAGGTGTCGGCGAGGATCAGCGTCCCGACGAGCTCCGGGCGCCGGCGGTAGAGCTCCAGCGCCACCGTCCCTCCCCACGACAGCCCGGCGACGTGGGCCGGGCCGAGCTCCAGCGCGTCGAGCAGCGCGGCGGCTGCGTCCGCGAAGGCGGGGAGGCCGAAGTCCGCGGGCGGGTCCGACGAGCCGCCGGCGCCCGGCTGGTCCCAGGCGACCACTGTGAGCTCGCCCGCGAGGGCGTCGAGCTGCGGCTCCCACATGCGGCTGTCCGCCGCCGCGCCGTGGAGCAGCACGAGTGGCGGCCCGGCGCCGGCCCGCCGATAGGCGATCTCGAGCCCGTTGGCACGCGACGACCTGCACGCCCTCACGGTATGCCCTTGGCGACCGGGGCGGCAGCTAGGTTCGCGAGCCGTGGTCAAGTTCGCTCGGCGCGAGCCCTCGGCGGTCCTGCTCGCCGGTCAGCTGCTGGGCGTCCTGCTCTACCCGTTCATGACCGGGCAGGTGGGGCGCTCCCTGTTCAGCGTGTTCGGGATCGCGATCCTCGGCCTCGTCGTGCTGGCGGTGCGCAGCACGCCCGGGATCACGTGGATCGGCGCGCTGCTCGGCCTCCCGGCGACCGTGCTGCTGGTGATCCAGGCGGTCACGGACGACGACACGCTGCTGCCCTACTCCTCGGCGATCGAGGCGGTCCTCTACTTCTACGCGGCCGGCGCCCTGATCGCCTACATGCTGGCCGACCACGAGGTCACGCGCGACGAGCTGTTCGCCGTCGGCGCGACGTTCACGCTGGTCGCCTGGGCGTTCGCGTACGTCTACACGGTCTGCCAGGCGATCGAGCCGGGCAGCTTCACCGCTGCGGTCGACCCGAGCGGCGACCGCAGCTGGATCGAGCTGCTCTTCCTCAGCTTCACGACGCTGTCGAGCACCGGCCTGAGCGACGTGGTGCCGATCAAGCCGTTCGCCCGCAGCCTCGTGATGTTCGAGCAGGTCGCGGGCGTCGCCTACATCGCGATGGTGGTGTCGCGCCTGACCGGGCTGCTGGTGCTCGGGCGCTCGGAGGCGCAGTGAGCCCATGCAGGTGCGCGTGGCCAGGCACACGCAGCGCCTCGACGAGGTCGTCGCGTTCTACCGCGACGGGATCGGATTGCCCGAGCTGGGCGGCTTTCGCGGCCACGACGGCTACGACGGCGTCTTCCTCGACCTGCCCGGCACCGGCGCCCACCTCGAGCTGACGGCGGGCGGCGAGCACGGGGCGCCGCGGCCGCACCCCGAGTCGCTGCTCGTGCTCTACCTAGGCGACGCGGACGCCGTGCGGGCCGTCGCGGAGCGGCTCGGCCGCGATCCGGTCGCGCCGGCGAACCCGTACTGGGCCCAGCACGGCCTCACGTTCGAGGACCCGGACGGCTTCAGGGTCGTGCTCGTGCCAGAGCCCTGGACGCCCGCGCCGTCGCCGGCTGCTCCACCACCGGGCTGACGGTCCAGTCCGGGTGTCCCGGCATCCGCGGGGTCGTCTCCCCGTAGAGCCACTTGCGCAGGAAGCCGGTCACGTCGCGGTGCGACACCTTGGCGGCGAGCGCTATGAAGTCGTCGGTGCTGGCGACCTTGTCCCGGTAGCGCGCCACCCAGGCCCGCTCGACGCGGTCGAACGCGGCCTTGCCGATCTTCTGGCGCAGGGCGTACAGGACCAGCGCGCCGCCGTGGTAGACGTTGAAGCTGAACAGGTCGGCGCCGCCGCTGCTCGGCTTGGCGACCGGGCCGTAGTCGTGGCGCCACTGGTCGCCGTAGCCGTAGACGGCGCGCATCAGCCCCTCGAGCGTCGCGTAGCCCTGCTCGTCCGGGTAGTTGGTCGTGTCCTCGGCCAGGAAGCCCTTCTCCTCGGCGTAGACGAACTCGTACCAGCTCGCGTGGCCCTCGTTGAGCCAGAGGTCGCTCCACTCATACGGGGAGACGCTGTCCCCGAACCACATGTGCGACAGCTCGTGGAGCATCGTCGGGTCCCAGACGCCCTGGCCCGAGCTGAACCAGGTGGTGTCGAGCAGCGAGATGGTCTGCGTCTCGAGCGCGAAGCCGAGGTCGGCGACGACGATCAGGCTGCCGAAGATGTCGAACGGGTAGCGGCCGACGCGCGCCTCCATGTAGTCGAGCTGAGCCGGCTCGATCTCGAGCGGCTCGTCGACCGGCGTGAAGCTCGGAGCGGTGACGTCGCGCAGGATCACGCCGTGGTGGCGCTGCGGGGCGCTGAAGTCCCAGTTGCCGACGGCGATCTGGGTCAGCTCGGTCGCCATCGGCTGGCGCATCACGTACGTCCACTTGGTGCGCCCGTGGCGGGTGCGGCTCCCGGTCTCGAGGCCGTTGGCGACGGCCTTGGTGCCCTCGGGGACGTTGATGTCGAAGCGGAAGGTGGCCTTGTCGCGCGGGTGGTCGTTGGACGGGTAGATCAGGTGCGCGTAGTAGGGCTGGGGCGCCGTCGCCGAGCCGTCGGGGGTGATGAAGAAGGCCGTCGAGGTGTCCGTGTCGCCGGGCACGGTGGGGGTGGCCGTGAAGCCGTCGACCTTCACGACGAACGTGCGGCCCTTGTGCAGCGGCTTGCGCGGCGTCACGACGAGCTCCTCGCCCTCGTGGGAGAAGCGGGCCGACCGTCCGTTGACCCGGACGCCGGTGATGCCCTTGCCGCCGAAGTCGAGGTTGAAGCGCGACAGCGACTGGGTGGCGCGCGCGGTGATCGTCTCGTCGCCGAGCAGCGACTGAGCCGGGTCGCTGGTGGCGTAGCGCAGGTCGAGGTCGTAGTGGAGGACGTCGTAGCCGCCGTTGCCGAGCGTGGGATTGAGGCGATCGCCGATGCCGACGGCACCGGGCGAGGGATCCGCGGCGGCGGGGGCTGCGGCCGCGAGCAGGGCGAGGGCGGCGAGGGCGACGGCGGAGCGGAGAGAGAGCCTCATCCGGCTGACCCTAACCCCAGGCGGGTTACATAACAACAGGGCAGCGTAGGGTTGGCGCGGACGCGACGCGCAGTCGGCTAGCGCAGCTCCTTGCGCAGCCTGCGCACCATCGTGTCCTCCTCCCACGACGGCGACTCGAGCTCGCGCCGCACCGCCTCGATCACGTCGTCGTCCCAGGAGTGCGTGCGCAGGATCAGGTAGCGCAGGTGCGCGACGCGCATGTAGCTCTCGGTCTCGGTCCCGCGCCTGATCAGGTCCGCCTCGCGCAGCATCTCCACGACCGGCTGGTATTCGTCGTGGAACCAGGCTTCGGCCACCTCGGCGCGCGTCATGCTCTGTCCGAGGACCTGTGATGCCCGGAAGCCCCAGGCCTCGACGGCCTCGGCCAGCGCCGCGTAGCGCCACTCGTCGCTCAGCTCGATCTGCGCGCGCTCCTTGGGCGGCAGCGGCACGCGCTCGAAGAACAGCCGCTCATGGCTCTTCAGCGCCAGGTCGTGCAGCCGGATCGCCCTGTCCGCGCCCAGCTCGGTCACGACCTCCGTCACGTACGCGTCGATCACGTCGTAGCCGAGCTCGCGCGCGACCGACACCCGGTGGTGGCCGTCCTTGACGAAGTGGAGCTCGCCGATCCGGTAGACGTCGATCGGCGGCATCTCCTGGCCCTTGCGCTGCGCCATCGCGATCCGCTCCCAGCGCGGCCGCACGCGGCTCGACGTCGGGCGGAAGGCCCTGTCGAACTCGCGGCTGCGGTCGACTGTCCCGACGATCGAGTCGAGCGGGATCGTCTGGAGCCCCAGGCGCCGCTCGCCGCGCCTGCCGAGCGCCTCGACGACCTCGTCGAAGGGCAGGATCACGTTCACGTCGCTCGGCTCGCGCCGCAGGCGCGCGGCGAGCCGCGACAGGGCCCGCCGGCGGCGCGCCCGACCGAAGTCGAACTGCGCGTCGGCTTCGGGAAGTCCGGTGTCGCGCGGCATGCCCCTCAAAGTACACCTGCGAACATCAGCGCCCATGAGCACGGCCGCGCGGACGCCGCGAATGACCCCCGTGCGGCGTTCCGAGGAGCGCGTCATGCCGCTCGAGCTGTTCTTCGACCTGGTCTTCGTGCTCGCGCTGACCCAGTGCACCGCGCTGATGGCCGTCGAGGCCGACTGGGCCGACCTCGGCAAGGGCCTGCTCGTGCTCGGGCTGATGTGGTGGTCGTGGGTCGGCTACGCCTGGCTGACCAGCGTGGTGGACCCCGAGGAGGGCGCGGTCCGCTTCGCGATCTTCGCCGCGATGGCCGCGTTCCTGGTCGTCGCGCTCTGCATCCCGCACGCGTTCGGCGACACGGCCATGCTGTTCGCGGTCGCCTACTCGGCCGTGCGCTTCGCGCAGATAGCCCTGTTCGTGCTGGCCAGCCGCGACGAGCCGGCGCTGCGCGCGTCGGTGCTCGGGCTGGCCGGCGGCACGGGGATCGGCTGCGGGCTGCTGATCGTCGGCGCGCTGTTCGAGAACGACACCGCCCAGGCGGCGATCTGGTCCGCCGCGCTGCTGTTCGACATGCTCGAGCCCTACCTGTTCGGCTCAGAGGGCTGGCAGCTGCAGCCGGGCCACTTCGTCGAGCGCCACGGGCTGATCATCATCATCGCGCTGGGCGAGTCGATCGTCGCAATCGGGATCGGCGCGCACGGCGACGTCGACGCGGGCGTCGTGGCGGCGGCCGTGCTCGGCGTCGCGATCGCGGCGGCGCTCTGGTGGCTCTACTTCGACATCGTCGCGCTGGTGGCCGAGCGACGGCTAAGCAACGCGCAGGTCGGCCCCGAGCAGAACGAGATCGCGCGCGACTCGTTCTCCTACCTCCACTTCCCGATGGTCGCCGGGATCGTCATGCTCGCGCTCGGGCTCAAGAAGACGCTCGAGCACGTCGACGAGCCGCTCAAGCTGGTCCCGGCGGTGGCGACGCTCGGCGGGACCGCCGTCTACCTGCTCGCCCACGTCGCGTTCCGCTGGCGCAACGTGCACCGCTTCAGCTGGCAGCGCCTGCTCTGCGCCGCGGCACTCTGCGCGGTGATCCCGCTGGGGACCGAGGTCGACGCGATCGTGACGCTCGCGCTCGTGGTCGTCCTGCTCGCCGCGGTGATCACCTACGAGACGACGCACTTCCGCGAGCTGCGCGAGCGGCTGCGCCACCAGCTCGAGGGCGATCAGGGCGCCAGCGCGTAGGAGAAGTTCGTCAGCAGCTCGTAGCCGTCCTCGGTGACGAGCGCGACGTCCTCCAGGCGCACTCCGCCGTAGCCGTGGCGGTAGGCGCCGGGCTCGATGGCGACCACGTCGCCGGGCACCAGCGGGTCGTTGCCCGAACGGCCCAGGGAGGGCTCCTCGTGGACCTCGAGGCCGACCCCGTGGCCGAGCGAGTGGAAGAAGCCGTCGCGCAGGACCTCGCCCTCGGGCTTGGTGCGCTGGGTCGGCTCGCCGGCCTCCTCGAACACGTCGCAGGCGGCCGCGAACAGGTCCTTGCCGGGCACGCCGGGCCGAAGCTGTGCGTAGACGCGCTCGAGCGCCCGCTCGCACAGCGCGTGCCAGGCGACGACGTCGGCAGCGGGCTCGGCGCCCGCCACGAACGTGCGCGTCATGTCCGCGAAACAGCCGGAGCGCTCGTCGCACGGCCAGATGTCGATCACGATCGGGACGCCCGCGGGCAGGGGCCCCGACCCGGTCTCGTGGCCGCTCGCCCCGTCGGCGCCGGGCGCGACGATGATGTCCTCGCTGGCCGGCGCCCCGAGCTCCGAGCAGGTCTCGCGGATGCGAGCGCGCACGCGCTCGGCGGTGAGCGGCTCCCCGCCGAGCTGCAGCACGCCGTCCCCGGCCTCGGCGTCGCGCAGCAGCTGGGCGGCGGCGGCCATGCCGGCGTCCGCGGCCGCCTGGGCGCGCCGCACGCCGGCGATCTCGGGTTCGCTCTTGGAGCGGCGGCGGCGGATGAACTCCGGCTCGTCGGGGACGACGTCGATGCCCTCGGAGCGCAGGCGGTCGGCGACGCCCAGCGGCAGCGCGGCCGGGCACGGTCAGGCTGGTCGCGCCGAGCCGGCGGGCGGCGCGCACGCACAGCTCGGCCTCCAGCTCGTCCCAGCGCATCCCGCGCCCGACCAGCTCGTCGAGCCCCAGCTCGTAGGGGTCGATCACCTCGACATCCGGGGCGGCCTGCGCGACCCTGCCGGCCTCCATCGCCGAGATCACGGCGACCCTGCGGCCGTCGAGCTCGAAGTAGGAGAACGCGTCGACGATCCCGAGCGGCAGCTCGTGCCGCAGCGCCGCGGAGCGGTGGGTGTCGCCGTGGATCAGGACCCCGGGAGCGATGGAGGGGACGCTACCTCAGCAGGGTGACGCGCTTTTCCCTCCGTGTGGCGTTGCCGGAGGCGTCCACGGCGGTGACGGTGACGACCAGCTTCGCGGAGCGCCGCGCCCGTGCCCGCAGGGTCAGCTCGACCGCCTCGTTGTCCGACTCGACCACCGCCGCCGCGCGCACGCGCCTGCGCGGCGCCGCCTGCGCCCCGACCACGCACGCCTCGCGCGGGCAGCGCGCGGTGACGACGATCGCGTTGCGCTGGCGCCCCGAGGCCTTGATCCGCAGCGCCGGCGGCCGCGTGTCGGGCGCGTGGCTGGTGGGCCGGCAGGACTCCGTCAGCAGCGCGTCGGCGTCGTCGAGGTAGGGCTGGTAGCCGTCGCGGTTCTGCGGGGCGGGCCGCTCGACGTCGGCGACCCAGAGCCCGAGGCCCTCGGAGCCGGCGGCGTAGTCCTCGGCGCCGTCGGCGATCTCGCGCTGGCGCACGATCACGGCGGTGTCGAGGAACCAGTCGAGCTGGAGCTGCGGGTTGCGCGGGAAGCCGACGGTAGTCGCCCTTGTTGAGCGACCGGTGCATGCTGAAGAAGCCGGCGAAGGGGTTGCCGCGCCTGTGGAGGTTGCGCAGGCCCGACTCGGCCAGCGCCGCCATCACCGGTAGCTCCTGCGGCACGTCGCGCAGCGCAGCGGCGCGCGCCATCCAGCGCGCCAGCGCCGGCTGGGCCGCGTCGTCGCCCGGATAGGCCGCCGGACAGGGGTCGCCCGGCCCGGGTACCGGCGTCCCGCCGGTCTGCGCGGCGGCGGGCGCCGCGGCCGCGAACAGCGCGACGGTCGCTCCGAGCAGGGAGATCGAGCGCCTCAAGGCGCTGGATGGTGGCATGCTGCCCCAGGCGATGAGGGTCTTGGTCACTCGCAAGCTTCCCGGCGGAGCGATCGACAGGCTGGCCGCCGAGCACGACGTCGAGGTCTGGCCGGGTCAGCTGCCGCCGCCGCGCGACGAGCTGATGGCGCGCGTGCCCGAGGTCGAGGGGCTGCTGTCGATGCTCACCGACCGCGTGGACGCGGAGCTGATGGACGCCGCCCCGCGGCTGCGCGCGATCTCGAACTACGCGGTCGGCGTGGACAACGTCGACGTCGAGGCCGCGACCGCGCGCGGGCTCCCCGTCGGCAACACGCCCGGCGTCCTCACCGACACCACCGCGGACCTGGCGGTGGCGCTCATGCTCGGGATCGCCCGGCGGCTGGCCGCCGGCGACGCCTACGTGCGCGCGGGCCAGTGGCTGAGCTGGGAGCCCGAGCAGCTGCTGGGGCGCGACCTGCACGGCGCCACCGTCGGGATCGTCGGGTTCGGCCGGATCGGCCAGGCGGTCGCCCGGCGGCTGACCGGGTTCGACTGCACGCTGCTGCACACGAGCCGCAGCGGCGGCGTGTCGCTCGAGGAGCTGCTTCGGCGCTCCGACTTCGTCTCGGTGCACACGCCGCTGACGCCGCAGACGCGCGGGCTGATCGGGCAGCAGGCGCTCGAGCGGATGAAGCCGACGGCCTACCTCGTCAACACCGCGCGCGGGCCGATCGTCGACACCGATGCGCTGATCGCCGCGCTGGGCGCGGGCGAGCTCGCCGGGGCGGCGCTCGACGTCACCGACCCCGAGCCGCTACCGGCCGACCACCCGCTGCTCGAGGCCCCCAACCTGCTGGTGCTGCCGCACCTCGGCTCCGCCACCCACGCCACCCGCGAGCGGATGGCGGACATGGCGGCCGACAACCTGCTGGCGGGACTGCGCGGGGAGCGCATGCCCAACCAGGTCAATCCCCCAGCACCTTGATGACCATCCGCTTCGGCCGCCGGCCGTCGAACTCGCAGTAGAAGACCTGCTGCCAGGGGCCCAGGTCGAGCCGGCCCTCGGTCACAGGGACGATCACCTGGTGGTGGACGAGCAGGTTCTTCAGGTGGGCGTCGCCGTTGTCCTCGCCGCCGCGGTGGTGGCGGTAGTCGCCGGGGTCGGGCAGCAGCTGGCCGGCGACGTCGTTGGCCGGCTCCTTCCAGCTCGGCGGCGCGACCTTGTCCAGCCACTCCATCACGTCCTCGTGCAGTCCGGGCTCGTCGTCGTTGATCCAGACGGCGGCGGTGATGTGCATCGCCGCCACCAGCGCGAGGCCCTCGGCGACGCCGGCCTCGTCGACCGCCGACTGCACGTCCTCGGTGATGCGGATCAGCTCGCGGCGGCTCTCGGTTTGGAACGTCCGGTAGACGGTGTGAGACTTCATGCGCGTGGACCTCGGTCTCGAAGGCAGGGTGTGCGTTGTCACTGGCGCCACGCGCGGCATCGGCGCGGCGACCGTGCGCATGCTGACCGAAGAGGGCGCGCGGGTGCTGTCAGTCGCGCGTCGCGGCGCCGACGTCGAGCTCGACGTCACGGATCCCGGCGCGGGGGAGCGCGTGCTCGAGGCCTGTCCGGCGGCCCCCTGGGCGCTCGTCAACTGCGCCGGCATGGCGCAGGCCCGTCCGCTCGAGGAGCTGACCGACGCCGACTGGCAGGCCCAGTGGGAGCTGCACGTGATGGCGCCGATGCGCCTGATGCGGGCGCTCGCACCGGCCATGGCGGCGGCGGGCGGCGGGCGGATCGTCAACGTGGCCTCCTCGTCGGGCAAGCGGCCGTCGGGGCGGCTCGACGCGTCGTACTCGGTTACGAAGGCCGCCGAGCTGTCGCTCAGCCGCCTGTTCGCCGACAGCTGGAGCGGCGAGCGGCGTGCTGCGTGAACGCCGTAGCGCCGGGGCCGATCGAGGGCGCCGCCTGGACCGGCGCGGGCGGGCTGGCCGACCAGCTCGCCGCCCGCACGGACACGACGCCCGACGAGGTGCTCGAGAGCACGCGCTCGGGCCTGCCGCGCGGCCGCATGGGCACCGACGACGAGGCCGCCGCCGTGATCGTGTTCCTCTGCTCGCAGGCGGCCTCGAACGTGACCGGCGCGGCCTGGTCGGTGGACGGCGGCTCCGTGCCGGTCATCCTCTGACATGCGCGCGGTGATGGGACTGCTGTTCTTCCCGCGAGGCGGGTCCGCCCAGGTGGCGCGCTACCTGGCACGGTCGCTGCCGGCGGCCGGCTGGGACGTCACGCTCGCCTGCGGGTCGCTCGGCGAGCCCGGCGGCCGGTCGCACGCGGGGACGTTCTTCGCGGGCGTGGACGTGCGCGCGCTCGACTACTCGGCGTCGCTTCGGGCGCCCGACCCGCTCGCCGCCGACCCGCCGTTCCATCCCTCCTTCGAGGACCGGCCGGGCGCCCCCGACCGGGTCTTCGCGCGCGTCGGGGAGGCCGACTACGAGCGCCTGGTCGCCGTCTGGGAGCGCCAGCTGGCGGAGGCGGGCGCCGCCGAGGCCGACGTGCTCCACCTCCACCACCTCACGCCGATCAACGAGGCGGCCGAGCGCGCCTTTCCAGACGTGCCGCGCATCGGCCACCTGCACGGGACCGAGCTGCTCATGCTGCGCGAGATCGAGGAGGGCCCGCCCGCGGGCTGGGAGCACGCGGCCGAATGGGCCGAGCGGATGCGGCGCTGGGCGCGCGGCTGCGAGCGGCTGCTGGTGCTGTCGCCGGACGCGGTGCGGCGGGTGCCGGACCTGCTCGGCGTCGACCCCGACCGGGTCGTGTGGGCGCCCAACGGGTTCGACCCGGAGGGTTTCGACAGGCGGCCCGCCGAGGACCGTGTCGCCCACTGGCGGCGCTGGCTCGTGGAGGAGCCGCGCGGCTGGGACGAGAGCGGCGAGCCGGGCAGCGTGTCCTACACCGACGAGCAGCTCGAGCCGTTCGAGGACGGGCGCGTGCTGCTCTACGTCGGGCGCTTCACCGAGGTCAAGCGCGTGCCGCTGCTGGTGCGCGCGCACGCGGGCGCCCGCGAGCGCTTCGCGCGCCCGGCGCCGCTCGTGCTGCTCGGCGGCTTTCCCGGCGAGTGGGAGGGCGAGCACCCGCTCGAGGCCGTGCGCGAGACGGGTGACCCGGACGTGTTCCTGGCCGGCTGGCGCGGCCACGAGGACCTGCCCGACGGGCTCAACGCCGCGGACCTGCTGGTGCTGCCGTCGGTGCGCGAGCAGTTCGGCGCGGTGATCGTCGAGGCGATGGCCTGCGGCCTGCCGGCGGTCGCGGTCGACGCCTGGGGGCCAGCCGAGATCGTCGACGCGGGCGAGACGGGGTGGCTCGTGGCGCCGGACGACGAGGGGTCGATGGCCGAGGCGCTCGTCGAGGCCGTCAACGACGACGCACGAGCGCCGCCGCCGCGGGGCGCGCGCCTACGAGGTCGCCCGCGGCCGCTACTCCTGGCCGGCGCTCGCGCGCGGGCTGGCGACGGTCTACGACGAGGTCGCCGCCCGGCGCCCGCCGTCCGCGGGCACGCATACGCTGACGCTCCCTTGACGGCGATCCCGTACCGCATCCGGCGCTCCGAGCGGGCGCGCCACGCGCGCATCCTGGTCGACGGCGACGGGGTCGAGGTGGTCGTGCCGCGGCGCTTTCCGCTGCGCGAGGTCGAGCCGTTCGTGGAGGAGAAGCGCGCCTGGATCGAGCGCACGCTGCGGCGCCTGCGCGAGACGGACACCGAGCTGCCGCGGCCGCAGCTGCGCGACGGGGGCCACGTGCCCTACCTGGGCGACCGGCTCGAGCTGGCCGTGCAGGTGGAGCGGCGCCGGCAGCGCGAGCACGTGGGCCGCCGCGGCGACGAGCTGCGGCTGGCGCTGCCGCCCGGGGTGACGGTGCGCGACGCGCTCGAGCGCTGGTACCGGCGCCGCGCCCGCGTCGAGGTGGCGCCCGCGCCTGGACGCCGCCTGCGCGCGCTGGGGCTGCTCGTACAAGACGCTCCAGATCCGCGGGCAGCGCACGCGCTGGGCGTCGTGCTCGTCGACGGGCGCGATGAGCTTCAACTGGCGCCTCCTCCTGGCGCCCCCGCAGGTGCTCGACTACGTGGTCGAGCACGAGGTCGTCCACCTCGAGGTGATGGACCACTCGCAGCGCTTCTGGATCGTGCTGGCGGAGCGGGTGCCGGACTGGCGCGAGCACGAGCGCTGGCTGCGCGCCCACGGCCACGCCCTGCGGCTGTAGGAACTGGGGGCTCGCGCCCACAGGCCCCCGTGGAGCGTCGGCCAGTCGCGTCTATTCCCAGCGGAAGAATCTGACGGCCAGGAACAGCCCGGCGACCGTCCAGGCGCCCACCACGAGCGCCGCGGTCGCGGCGTCCCCGCCGCCGCCCACGATCGCCTCCGACAGGCCGTCGATCAGGTGCTTCAGCGGCAGCGCCTCGGCGATCGCCTTGAGCACCTCCGGCAGGTCGTCGGAGGAGTAGAAGACGCCCGAGATGAAGATGACCGGCAGGAAGACCGCGTTGGTGTAGGCCGGCGCCGCGTCCTCGTTCGGGATCGCGTGGGAGAAGGCGATCCCCAGCGCGGCGAAGCAGACGACCCCGAGCGCCGTGAACAGGAGCAGCAGCAGCGGGTCCTGGGGCCAGTCCACGCCGTAGACGAGATTGCCGATCGCGACCACGATCAGGACCTGCGCGAACGCGTTCATGGCGGCGGACGCGAGCAGCCCGGCCATGTACGACCCCGCGGGCATCGGCGTGCCGCGCCAGCGCTTCAGCACCCCCTCGTCGCGCAGGATCGTGATGTTGAACGCCAGCGAGGTGAACGTCGTGGCCAGCACGCCCATGCCGGCGATGCCCGGGATCAGCACCTCGAGCTCGTCGGTGTCGGCCGAGAACGCGCTCGCGGTCAGCACGAGCAGCAGCAGCGGCAGCGCGAAGTTGAAGAACGCGGCGCTCGGGTTGCGCCAGAACAGCTTGCGCTCGAAGCGGAACTGCTCCCAGGCCAGGGCGATCGGGCTCATGAAGAGCCGGCGTCGCCTTTCCGGGTCAGGTCGAGGTAGACCTCCTCGAGCGTCGGGCGCGTGACCTCGAGTCCGTCGAGGCGCTCGCCGCGGGCGAGCGCGTCGCGCGTGAGCCGGTGCAGCAGCTCGGTGGGGTCGTCGGTCTGGTGCTCCACCCGGCGCCCGTCCGACAGGTAGGCCACGCGATAGCGCGAGCTCTCCGGCCCGAGGCTGTCGGGCGGCCCCTCGGCCACGATCCGGCCGTCCTTGACGATCGCCACGCGGTCGGCCAGCTCCTGGGCCTCCTCGAGGTAGTGCGTGGTCAGCAGGACCGTCTTGCCGAGGTCGCGCAGGCGCCGGACGACGCCCCAGGCGGTCCGGCGCGCCTCCGGGTCGAAGCCCGTGGTGGGCTCGTCGAGGAAGATCAGGTCGGGGTCGCCGATCAGGGCGAGCGCGAGGTCGAGGCGGCGGCGCTGGCCGCCCGAGAGGTCCTTCGTCCGGGCGTCGGCCTTCTCGTCGAGCCCGACCAGCGTGATCGTGTCCTCGGGGTCGCGCGGCGCCGGATATGCCTTGGCGAAGTGGCTGACCGCCTCTCGCACCGTCACGCGCGGATAGAAGCCGCTGCTCTGGAGCACGATCCCGACGCGTTCCTGGAGGTGGCGGTCCCGCCGCTCGGGGTCGTGTCCGAGCACCCGCACCTCGCCTCCGGAGCGGTCGCGGTAGCCCTCGAGGATCTCGACGGTCGTGGTCTTGCCCGCCCCGTTGGGGCCGAGCAGGCCGAACACCTCGCCCGCCTGCACCTCGAACGACACCCCTCGCACCGCCTCGACCGACCCGTAGGACTTGTGCAGGTCGCTGACCTCGATCGCGGCCGCCATCAGGCCCCCGCGCCGGCTCCGCCGCGCCCCTCGCCGGCCGCGAAGCGCGAGGCGCCTTCCCAGGCGGTCTCGCGCGTCGGGAGCGCGGCGCGCGCCTCCAGCCGCATCCCCTCCTCGAACGTCGAGCCCGACGCCCTCGAGCGCAGCGGAGCGGTCGGCCAGCATCGTGTCCTGCGGGAAGCGCGCGAGCGCCTCGGCGATCTCGAGCGCCCGCTCGAGGTGTCGGCCGGCCGGCACGACCTCGGTGACCAGGCCGATCCGCTCGGCCTCCTCGGACTCGACGATGCGGCCGGTCAGGATCATGTCGAGCGCGCGGCCGAGACCGACGATGCGGGGCAGGCGCTGCGTGCCGCCGTCGATCAGCGGCACGCCGAAGCGGCGCTCGGTGAAGCCCAGCTTGGCGTCCTCGGTGGCGATGCGCAGATCGCACCAGAGCGCCAGCTCGAGCCCGCCGGCGAGGCACCAGCCCGAGATCGCCGCGATCGCGGGCTTGGGCGAGATCAGGCGCGTGAAGCCGAGCGGGCCGTCCTCGAGCTCGAGGCGCGGCGCGAAGCTCTCGATCGCCTTGAGGTCGGCGCCAGCGCAGAAGGCCAGCTCGCCGCCCCCGGTGATCACGAGCACGCGCGCTTCGTCGTCGGCGACGAAGCGCCGGTAGGCCTCGGTCAGCAGGGCGGCCGTCGGCCCGTCGATCGCGTTGCGGCGCTCCTGGCGGTCGATCGTGACGACCGCCGCGGCGCCGGAGCGCTCGTAGATGACGTCCTCGGGCATGCGGCGTGGAACTTTGTCAGAGGGACGAAATCAAGCGCTTCTCAGACTGTTCACACCGGGCGGCCCCAGGTGGCCGAGCATTCGCGAGGCAGATCCCTCCTCGCGCCCGCGGCCCCGTCCCAGACGGGGTCGCGGCCTTTCACCAGCCGACGCGCTTGCGCAGCTCGGTCGCCTTGCGCTCCTCCTTGCGGCGCTCGAGGGCGCTCTGGAGGATCGTGAACAGCGTCACGAGCAGGGCGAACCCGACCACCAGGCCGAGGCAGAAGAAGGTGACGATCACGTCGTCGGTCTCGCCGTACAGGCCCTCGCCGTTGTCGCCGGCGAAGGCGGGGGCGGCGAGCAGCAGCCAGGTGGCGAGCGCGAGGAGCGGGGTAAGGCGGCGCATGCGCTAGGAACGATACCCGGCCCGGCGCACGGCTAGCACGGTGGCCCCCGCGAGCAGAGCGAAGGCCGAGCACGCGATCCAGCCCAGCTCGAAATGGCCGGCGTGCGCCAGCAGGCCGACCGCCAGCGGTCCCGCCACCGCCCCGGCGAACAGGCCGGCCAGCATCACGCCCACGGCCCATGCCGGCGCGGCCGGGCTCGAGCTGCACGACTGCGAGGTTGAGGGCGCCCGGCCACGCCCAGCCGAACGCGCCGACGACGAGGGCGGCGATCACGATCACGACCGGCTGGCCCGCGATCAGCAGCAGGTAGGCGCCCGCGGCCACCGCGAACATGGCGGCCACCGGCCGCAGCGCATCCTGCTCGCCGCGGTCGGCGAGCGCTCCCAGCCCGATCCGGGAGGCCGCCGAGCCCAGGCTGACGACCGCGAGCAGCAGCCCCGCGGCGGCCTCGCCGATGCCCTCGTCGACCGCGTAGGTGACCAGGAAGGCGATGAAGCCGACGCTCGCGGAGCTGGCCAGGAACGCCGTCAGGCCGAGCGCGTGGACGGCCCCGAGCCCGCGCGGCGGCGTGCCCCGCTCGGCCGGGTGCGGCCGCGGGATGTGACGGGGCGCGGCGATCGCCGCCGCGAGCGCGAGCGCCGCCACGATCAGGTACGCCCACCGCCAGCCGAACGGGATCGCCACGCCGGGCAGCGCGAGCCCGGCGAGGACGGCGCCGACCGGCGCGCCCGCCTGCTGGGCGCCGAAGGCGAGGCCGCGACGGGCGGGGGCGATCTCGTACTTGGAGCGACGTGCTCACGGCCGGGCTCGCGATGGCGTTGCCGAAGCCGGCCGTCGCCAGGACGCCGATCAGGCCCGCGGCGCTGTTCGCGGTCGCGGCCACCGCCACGCAGCTGAGGGCCGTCAGCGCCGCGCAGGCGCGCATGCCCGCGACGGCCCCGATCCGCTCCACGAGACGTCCCAGCGGCGTCGAGAAGAGCATGCTGACGAGGTAGAAGGAGGCGGTCGCGAGGCCCAGCGACGAGCTCGAGAAGTCGAAGTCGTCGCGAATCCGGGGAGCGAGCGAGGCGGCCAGGAAGCCCGGCAGCGCACCCGTGGCCACGAGCGTGACGCCCGTGACGAGCGCGCGCCGCCCTCGCCGTCCGAGCTCGTGTGTCGTAGCCGGTGCTGGCGTCGCGATGCCGGAAGAGTAAGAAGTGCGCGGCTCGGGGCTGCAGGTGTAGAGCCGCCCCCGCCTCTAACCTGCCGCCGCGGTGTCGACGCTCGAGGCAATCGTGCTGGGCATCGTCCAGGGGCTGACCGAGTTCCTGCCGATCTCCAGCACCGGTCATCTGCGCATCGTCCCGGCGTTCCTCGGCTGGGAGGACCCGGGCGCCGCCTTCACGGCTGTGACCCAGCTCGGGACGATGGCCGCGGTGCTGCTCTACTTCCGCCACGACCTGATTCGGATCGCGCTGGCCTGGCTGCGGTCATTGCGCGACCGGCCGGCGCGGCGCGAGCTCGACGCGCGGCTCGGCTGGTACATCGTGCTCGGCACGATCCCGATCGGGATCTTCGGCCTGCTGTTCAAGGACCAGATCGAGACCGGAGCGCGCGACCTGTACGTGATCGGCACCGCGCTGATCGTGCTCGGGCTGGTGCTGCTGGCGGCCGAGGAGGTCGGCTCGAAGTCGCGCTCGATCGAGCAGATCGAGGCGCGCGACGGCCTCGCCGTCGGCTTCGCGCAGGCGCTGGCGCTGATCCCGGGCGTGTCGCGGTCGGGGGCGACGATCACGGCCGGGCTGTTCCTCGGCCTCGACCGGCCGACGGCGGCGCGCTTCTCGTTCCTGCTGTCGATCCCGGCCGTGGTCCTGTCGGGCCTGCTGGAGCTCGGCTCGATCGTCAGCGGCGACGAGGGCCAGCACGTCTCGGCGGCCAACCTCGCGATGGCGACGATCTTGGCCTTCGTGACCGGATACGCCGCGATCGCGTGGCTGCTGCGGTACCTGTCGAACCACTCGATGATGATCTTCGTGATCTACCGCGTGGTGCTGGGGGCGCTCGTGCTGGTGCTGGTGTCGGCCGGGGCGATCAAGTAGGCGGCCCGGGCCCTCCCTGAGCCGCCGGTTCCGCTCGATCGCCTAGCCTTCTGTACGTGCAGTTCGCCTGGAAACTCGGCGTCGTCGCGCTGATCGCACTCGTCTTCGCGGTGCTGCCCGGGGGCGGCGCGGTGCTCGACGTCGCGCTCTCGCTGCTCGGGATCGTCTTCCTCGCGGCGATCGCGTTCCTCGGCTACCGGCTCTACCGCCAGTACAACATCGACATCGACACGCTCGAGCCGAACGCGCGGCTCGCGCTCTACGGCTCGATCGGCGGCGCGATCCTCACGGTCGTGGCGACCAACCGCCTGTTCGACGTGGGCGGCGTGGGGGTCCTCGTCTGGTTCGCGCTGCTGGCGCTGTGCTCGTACGGGCTGTACTGGGTCTGGCTGCAGTACCGCAGCTACGGGTGAGCGGGCGCGGGTTTTACCCGCCCGTCACGTTCTTTTTGCTCTCCCGCGTTGAGCCGTAACACGCCTCGCGCGATCGTTGTCGCCCATGAGCGACGACCTCCATCGCGAGCGCGGCCAGGCGACGGTCGAGCTGGTCGCCGCCCTCCCGCTGGTGCTTGCCGTCGGCGCGATCGCATGGCAGCTCGTGCTCGCGGGGCAGGCCGTCTGGCTGACGGCCGACGCCGCCCGGGCGGGCGCCCGCGCCGACGCGGTCGGCGCGGACCCGGGCCGGGCGGCACGCAGCGTCCTGCCTCGTTCGCTCGAGCGCGGGCTGCGCGTGGAGCCGAGGTCCGGCGGCGGGGTGCGCGTATACGCACGCGTCCCGCTGCTGCTGCGGCGCTGGTCGTCGCCGATCCGGGTGGCCGCGAGCTCCTCGCTGGGAGGGCGCAGGTGAGGCGGCCCCGCGGCCGCGCGCTCGCGCGGGGAGAGCGTGGCCAGGCGCTCGTCGAGGCCATCGCGCTCGTCCCGCTCGTGCTCGTCGTCGGCCTGGGCCTGATGCAGCTGCTGGCGGTCGGCTACGCCGGCGTGCTCGCCGGCCACGCCGCGGAGGCGGGCGCGCTCGCCGTCGCGTCCGGCGGGGACGCCCGGGCGGCGGCTGAGCGGGCGCTGCCCGATTGGCCCGCCGGCCGTCACCGCGTCGCCGTGCACGGCGGCCGCGTGGAGGTGCGGCTGCGCCCGCCCGCGCCCGCTGCGTGCGCTCGCGCACGCGCTCGAGGTCAGGGCGAGCGCCGCGGTGGAGTCTCCATGAGCGCCGGCGCCGGAGGCCGGCTGGGCGCGGCGCTCGAGGGCGCCGGCGCGTGGCTGCTCGAGCCGGTCCAGCCGGGGCGGGAGCCAGAGCTCGGCGCACCCGCCTCGCTGCGACCGGTCGTCGCCGTGTTCGGCCTGTCGCCGGGCTGCGGCGCGACGGTCGTCGCTCGCGCGCTCGCGGCCGAGCTCGCCGGCCGGGATCGGGACGGTGCGGCTGCCGTCCATTGCGACTCGCAGCTCGCCGGCGTCCCGCTCGCCACCGCCGCCGCGCATCGCCTCTCGAGGGAGCTCGCGGAGGTGCACGCGGCGCAGACGCGGGCCGTCGGCCGGCTCTGCCTGGTCGGCGGGGCGGAGTGCGGGGCGCTCGCCGACACGGCCCGCCACGTCGCGCCGCTGGTGCTCGATGCCGGTGCGACGGCGCTCGGCGGTGTGGCGGCCGCTGTGGCGGACCGCGTCGTGGTGGTCGGCGGCCCGGCGACCGAGCCCGCCCTGGCGGCGGTTGCCGTCGACTGCCTGGAGCGGGTGGGTCAGGAGCCGCTGGTGGTTCGGAACCGAACCATCGGCGAGAGCGACCTGAGCCACGTTCTGCCGGACTCGCGGATGGGCGCTCAGCTCGCGCTCGGCGGGCGCGAGGCGAGGGGCGAACTGGGCCGTGCGGTCGCCCGCCTGGCCGACCTGTGCGGGTTTGTGAAATGACCCCCCTAAACCGCCCTGGAGAGGGCCTTTCTCCGCAAAATCCAGAGCTTTCGCACGGGCTTGGGGGGCCTATTTGTGCGCTTGCGCGTTCGGTTGTAACCGGGTCGGGGTAGCGGTACATCCAGTCGGGGCTACATAATGCCGCGTCAACCCGCCCTCGAAGGGAGGATTAAATGCACCTTTACGAGCCTCGTGTGACAGCAGACCGCCGGATCCTCTGGATGTCGGCGTTCGCCGTCGCGCTGTGGCTCTTTCTGGTGAACCCCGGAACTGCTATCGCCGGTGGTGACCATTCGTCGTCTGGATGGGGCTCGCCGTCGGATCATGGAAGCGGTGACTGGCAGCACGGGTCGGAAGGGACTCCGCCCTCCTGGGGCCATGACAACGGGCAGCCTCCGTCGGAGGGATCCGGACCGGATCAGCCCTGCAACAACCAAGGACCGCCTGAGGAAACCCCCCCGGTGACACCACCGGAGGAGACGCCTCCTGCGGAGACGCCTCCGGAGCACAGCCCGCCGGCCAACACGCCGCCGGAGCATCAGCCGCCGGAGTACACGCCACCGGAGCACAACCAGCCACCGGAGCACAACCAGCCGCCGGAGCACAACCAGCCGCCGGGAACGCCGCCGGGGGAGACCCCCCCGACGACGACGCCGCCGGGGGAGACGCCCCCGACGACGACTCCGCCGGAGGAGACCCCTCCGACGACGCCGCCGGAGGAGACCCCTCCGACGACGACCCCGCCGACTACTCCGCCGGTCGAGACTCCCCCGACGACCCCGCCGGTGGAAACCCCACCGACGACGCCGCCGGTGGAGACGCCTCCGTACGAGACGCCTCCAGTCGAGACGCCTCCTGAGGAGACCCCTCAGACGCCGAACCATCCGAACTCTCCTCCCAACACCCCCAACACCCGTGTCGAGCACGGGGGCGGCGGAGTGCTGGGCCAGGAGCAGACCCCGGGTGGCGGTGGAGTCGTTCAGGCATCGCCCGCGCAGTCCACGCTGCCGTTCACCGGCAGTGAGACTCCGCTGTTGATCCTGCTGGGAGCCTCACTCCTTGGTGTCGGCCTCGTCTTACACAGGATGAGTGCCGCAAGGGGCTAAGCCCCGGCAATCGCCAGAGAGCCAAACGCAATCGGACCGAGAGCCACGCCTCGCAAGGGGCGTGGCTCTCGCCGTTGAGGGCGGCGGCGAGGCTCTCGCGCAGGCTGGATCCCGTCCTTGCCATGCCGGCAGCGTCCCTCCGGCGCCGCTGTTGCGCGACGGAGAGGGACCCTGCTCTTTGCTGCCTACGGCACGGCGACGGGCGCTTGCTCGTCGGCGATCTGCATGTGGGCGCGGCTGTCGCTGCTGCGAATCAGCACGAGCGTCAGCACCAGCCCGATGACGGCGATGATCGCGGCGCCGAGGAAGGCCACCTGGAAGCCCTCGACGAGGGCGTTGGGCACGGCGCTGGGGGCGCCGCCCGCCTCGGCCAGGACGTTGTCGGTTCGCGAGTTGGCGAGTGTCGCGAGTACCGCGAGGCCGAGCGCCCCGCCGATCTGCTGCGAGGTGTTGATGAGGCCGCTCGCCAGGCCCTGCTCGCGATCCTCGATCCCAGAGACCGCGGCGATCGTCGTCGTGACGAACGCGAAGCCGAGGCCGACCGCCGCCAGCAGCGACGGCCCGAGTATGTCGGTCACGAAGCCGCCGTCGACGGACACCTGGCTGAACCAGAACAGCCCGGCCGCGACCAGCACCAGCCCGATCGCGAGCACGGGCTTGAAGCCGATCCGCGTGACCAGCTGCGAGGCGATCCCCGCCGACAGGATGATCGCGAGCGACAGCGGCAGGTAGGAAAGGCCGGCCTTGATCGCGCTGTAGTCGAGCACCTGCTGCATGTAGAGCGTGATGAAGAAGAACATCGCGAACAGCGATCCGCCGACCATCAGCCCCACGGCGTTGGCGCCGGTCAGCGTGCGCTTGCGGAAGATGCTGAACGGGACCAGCGGCGCCTGCGAGCGCCGCTCGATCACCGCGAAGACGCCGATCAGCAGAACGGCGGCGGCGAGCAGGCCGATCGTCTTCGTGGAGCCCCAGCCGGAGCTCTCCGCGTCCACGACCGCGTAGACGAGCAGCGACAGGCCGGCGGTCACCGTGACCGCTCCCGCCATGTCGAAGTGGCGGGTCTGAGACTCCGAGCGGCTCTCCGGGATCAGGCCGGGGGTCAGCGCCAGCACGACCAGCGCGACCGGCACGTTCACCCAGAGCACCCACTCCCAGCCGAGGCCGTCGGTGAGCACGCCACCGAGCAGCACGCCCGCCGCTCCACCGGAGCCCGCGACCGCGCCCCACGCTCCGAGCGCCTTGTTCCGCTCCGCGCCGTCCCGGAAGATCGTCGTGACGATGGAGAGCGCGCTCGGCGCGATGATCGCCGCGCCCAGCCCCTGCGCCGCGCGCGCGGCGATCAGGGCGCCCTCGCTCGGCGCGAAGCCCGCGAACAGCGAGGCGACCGCGACGATCACGAGGCCGACCATGAAGATCCGGCGCCGGCCGAGCAGGTCGGCCATGCGTCCTCCGAGCAGCAGGAAGCCGCCGAACGTGAGCACGTAGCCGTTGACGACCCAGGACAGGTTCTCCTGCGAGATCCCGACCTCCTCGCCGATCGACGGCAGCGCGATGTTCACGATCGACGCGTCCAGCACCACCATGAACTGCGTCATGCAGAGGAGAGCGAGCGCCCACCAGCGCCTGTCCATGTAGTCGCGGGCCTCGGTCATCTGAAAGTCCTCCCTGCGGCGGCGGTATACACTGCGAAACGGAACTGCGGTTCAGGTTGGCAGTGTACGGAACTGAGGTTCCGCTTGTACGCCGGCCGACCCGGGGGAGCGGACAAGATGAGGCCGATCGAGATCACGCTGCGCGCCGACGCGCGGCGCAACCGCGACGCCATCGTCGAGGCGGCGCGCGAGCTGTTCGCAGAGCAGGGCCTCGATGCGCAGATGGACGAGATCGCCCGCCGCGCCAAGGTGGGCGTCGGCACCGTCTACCGCCACTTCCCCGCGAAGGAGGACCTGCTCGACACCCTGATCGCGCGCCGTTTCGAGCGGCTCGCCGAGCAGGCCGCCGTGGCCGTCGAGCGCGCCGAGGTGGGACGGGCGTGGGAGGCCTTCCGCGGCTACATCGAGTGGTCCGCCGAGCTCCAGGCCGGAGACCGGGCCCTGTCCGAGGCGATGGCGGCGCGCTCCGAGCGCATGAGCGCCGCCGCCACGAGCTCCGGCCTGATCGAACAGCTCGAGCTGCTGCTCGATCACGCCAAGCGCGCCGGCGCGCTGCGCGAGGACCTCGTCGTCGACGACATCCCGGCGATCGTCTGCTCGATCGGCTCGGTCGCGGTCGCGGCGTCCGGGAAGCCGGGCTGGCGCTGGGAGCGCGTGCTCGCCATCTGGCTCGACGGCGTACGGGCGCCGGGGGCGACGAAGTTGCCGTCCCTGCCCGGCTAGGGCACGCCGCTCAGGGCGCCGGCAGGCTGAAGCGCACGCGCGCGGACGTCACGCTCGCGCGCGAGCTGCTCGGGTTCCAGGCGCGCACGAAGCTCGCGGAAGGGCTCCCGGAGCTCGCCGGCTGGGTCGCCGGCCAGACGGTCCGCGAGCGCGGCGACGAGGCGATCGCCGAGCTGCGCGCGCGGGGGCTTGTGGCCTAGCAAGCCATGAGCAACCAGATTGCCGCCGGCGAATCGGGGTACGGTCGTCAGGTCGGCTGGAGGCAGGTGTCGGGGACCCGGCGAGTGTGTGGCTCTCGAGCGCCTCGAATCGTCCCCGGGTCCGAGAGGCTCCGAGCACGTAGAGGACTTGGCCCTGCATCCGGTCCGGCGCGTAGACCGATCACCAGGCTGGCCACGACATCTCCACCGAGGTCTTCTACCTCGAGCCGCAGGCTGCGGCGACCGAGCCCGAGTAACAGGTCCGGAGTACGATCCGGTCGTCTGGTGTGAAAGCGAGCTGGTGCTTTCGGGAGCAGTCGGCGTGAACTTCGTGGCGACGTTTGAGGACGGACCCAAGAACGGCCCGAAGCCGCGCACGTTCAAGGCGCCGAGCGTGCCGGAGCGAATGTGGTTCGCGCCGGAGCGGCGGATCGTGGACCGCAAGTCGTTTACGCACGACGGCTGGATGCTCGTGCGGACCGCGCCCGGAGCCGAGCCGGCGGAGCCGTGGCCCGGTGAGCTCGAGTTCGTCCTCGATCCCGAGCGATCGGATATCGAGCTCGGTGCTCCCGTAAAGGAGTGGGGCACCGTCGTCTACGTCTACAACGGCGCTTCCGAGACCAGCTAGCTGTTGCTCTTCTTGCCGCCCTTGCGGCCGGCCGCCTGCTTCTGGGCGCGGTTGCCGCCGCTGCCCGAGCCGCTGCTCTTGCTGCTCCGGCTCGACCCGCCCTTGTTGCTGTTCTTGCCGCCCTTCTCGGAGGCGTCCGGCGTGTTGGCGATCGCGGCGGCGCGCTGCTTGCTCATGCCCTTCTTGCGCAGCCCCTCGTACTGCTTGTCGTCCTTAACGCTCGGTCCGTGATCCTTCGCCATGGGCTCTCCCTTCGTCGCTTCCGGCGAGCCTGTACCCGCTGTTCCGACCGGCAATCGCAGGCCAGGTTCGCGTCCCGGCTCCCGGGTACGGGCACCCGATGCGCGTGGTCGTCGTGGGAGCCAGCGGGAACGTCGGCACGAGCCTGCTCCGCGAGCTCGCCGACGAGCCCACGGTGGACTCGGTGGTCGGTCTCTGCCGGCGAGTGCCCGAGATCCGGTTTCCGAAGGTCGAATGGCGGGCGGCGGACGTCGCGACGACCCAGCTCGCTCCTCACTTTCGCGACGCCGACGCCGTCGTGCACCTGGCCTGGCTGATCCAACCTGGCCGCGACCGCAACCTGACGCGGCGCGTCAACGTCCTCGGGAGCGAGCGCGTCTTTCGCGCCGTCGCGGAGGCATCCGTAGGCGCGGTCGTCTACGCCTCCTCGGTCGGCGCCTATGGCGAGGGGCCGAAGGACCGGCAGGTGGACGAGTCCTGGCCCACGACGGGGACCCAGAGCTCGTTCTACGCGCGTGACAAGGCGGCGGTCGAGCGGCTGCTCGACCGTTTCGAGCGCGAGCAGCCCGGTATCCGTGCGGTGCGACTACGGCCCGGGCTCATCTTCTCGCGCGACGCCGCCTCCGAGATACGCCGGCTGTTCGCGGGCCCGCTCTTGCCGGGCAGCCTCGTGCACCCGCGGCTGGTACCGGTCGTGCCCAGGGTGGATCGGCTCGTCTTCCAGGCCGTCCATTCGCGTGACGTCGCCCGCGCCTACCGGCTCGCGATCACCGGCGACGCTGTCGGCGCGTTCAACATCGCAGCGGACCCGGTCATCGACAGCGCCCGGCTCGCCGAGCTCTTCTCCGCTCGCGAAGTGAGCATCCCGCCGCGGCTGTTGCGGGCCGCTGCGAGCGCCGCCTTCCGGCTGCGCCTTCAGCCCTCCGAGCCCGGTTGGCTCGACATGGCGCTCGCGGTCCCGCTGATGGACACGAGCCGTGCTCGGGACCGGCTTGGCTGGGAAGCGCATCGAAGCGCGCTCGACGCGCTCGGTGAGCTCCTTGAAGGACTCCGTGACGGTTCGGGGCTCCAGACGCCGCCGCTCGAGCCGGGCGGCGCCGGCCCGTTTCGGGCCCGCGAGTTCCTGAGCGGGCTCGGCGCGCGGCTCGAGTGAGCGCTCCGTTTCCGAGGGGCAGGTACGGGTAGCGGTGGCGCCATGAAAGCCGTCACTTGGCAGGGTCGACGCGACGTGCAGGTCACCGACGTTCCCGATCCGAGGATCGAAGAGCCGACCGACGCCATCGTCCGGATCACCTCGACCGGCATCTGCGGCTCCGATCTTCACCTGTACGAGGTGCTCGGGCCGTTCATCGACCCCGGCGACGTGCTCGGCCACGAGCCGATGGGCGTAGTCGAGGAGGTCGGCACCGAGGTCGCGGAGATCGCGCCGGGCGACCGGGTGGTGATCCCGTTCAACATCTCCTGCGGGCACTGCTTCATGTGCGGGCACGGGCTGCAGTCGCAGTGCGAGACGACCCAGAATCGCGACCAGGGCACCGGGGCGTCACTGCTCGGCTACACGAAGCTCTACGGCCAGGTGCCCGGCGGGCAGGCCGAGTTCTTGCGCGTGCCGCAGGCCCACTACGGCCCGATCAAGGTCCCCGAGGGCCCAGAAGACGACCGCTTCGTCTATCTGTCGGACGTGTTGCCGACCGCCTGGCAGGCGGTCGAGTACGCGGACGTCCCGGAGGGCGGCAGCGTGGCCGTGTTCGGCCTCGGTCCGATCGGCGAGATGTCGACGCGGGTGGCCCAGCACCGCGGCGCCGGCCAGGTCATCGGCCTCGACCTCGTGCCGGAGCGCATTGCGCGCGCCCGAGCCCACGGCGTCGAGGTGCTCGACGTCACCGAGTTGGAGGATGTCGCGGAGGCGATCCGCGAGCTGACGGGCGGCCGCGGCCCCGACAGCGTCATCGACGCCGTCGGCATGGAGGCTCATGGCGCCCCAGGGGCAAAGCTCGCCCAGAAGGTCGTCGGCCTGCTGCCCGACGCAGTCGCCCAGAAGCTGATGGAGACGGCCGCGATCGATCCACTGTCGGTGCTGTATGCGGCGATCGAGTCGTGCCGTCGCGGCGGCACGATCTCGCTTTCAGGCGTCTACGGCGGCGCGATGGACCCGCTGCCGATGCTCCAGATCTTCGACAAGCAGCTGACCCTGCGGATGGGCCAGGCGAACGTCCGGCGCTGGATCGACGACATCCTGCCGCTCCTGGCCGGCGACGACGACCCGCTCGGCGTCGACGACTTCGCGACCCATCACCTGCCGCTGGCGGAGGCGCCACACGCTTACGAGATCTTCCAGAAGAAGGAAGACAGCGCCTTCAAGATTCTGTTGAAGCCGTAGATCGGCTCCAGGGCCATGCTTGTCGCGGCCGAAACGGGGAAAGCGGGCAACATGGCTGAGCCCAACACCCGTGACGCGAAATTGATCCAGTACCTGAACGAGGCCTACGGCAAGGAGAAGGAGCTCGAGGTCGCGCTCCAGGCCCATATCGCCATGGCCACCCGGCCGCCCTACAAGAAGCGGCTGCGCGCGCATCTGACGGAGACCAAGGCCCACGGCCGCGACGTCGCCCGGCGCATCAAGCAGCTCGGCGGCAAGGCCGACCCCGGCCCGTTGCCCGACTCGGCCCCCGAGGGGCTCGCTGACGCCGCCACCAGGGTCCAGGAGGTCGCCTCGAAGGGCCTCGCTGCGGCCAAGGGCCAGCTGCACGCCATCCGCGGCACAGGCGAGGCCGAGAAGATGCTCAAGAACGCGAAGACGGAGTACTTCAGCGAGCACGAGGAGATCGCCACCTACTCTGCGATCGAGACGCTGGCCGAGGCGGTCGGCGACTCCGACACCGCGAAGCTCGCGCGTGCGATCCGCCGCGACGAGGAGCGCATGGCCAAGTTCCTCGAGCGCCAGATCGTGACGCTCACCAAGGCGGTGGCGTCCGAGGAGATCCCGCGCGCGGAGCGCAGCGGAGCCGGCAGGCGCCGGGCTCCCCGCAAGCGTTGACCAGGTTCGCGCTCAGGCGCAGAAGGCGGCGGCGAGCTCTGTCAACGCTCGGGACACGGTCTCGGTGTCACCGAGGCTGACCCACTCCTCGACGGCGTGGGCTCCCTCGCCGCCGGGACCGAACAGGACCGTCGGAATGCCGGCCGCGGCGATGAACGCCGAGTCTGCCCAGTAGCTGGCGCCGCCCAGGCTGGGCTCGCGGCCCAGGGGTCCCGACGCCGCGGCGCGGAGCAGCTCGACCAGCTCGAGGTCGGGGCCGATCTCGAACGGCTCGCGGACCATCAGCGTGCGCTGCTCGGCTTCCAACCCGGGGTCGGCCGCGCGGCAGCGGTCGAGCACGTCGGCAACCTCGCGCTCGACCTGCGCGGCGGTCTCGCCGGGCAGCGTCCGGCGCTCGAGGCTCACGACGCACTCGGCCGGGTAGCTCGAGAGCTCGTCGCCTCCCCGGACGAGCGAGGCGTGGACCGAGGGCCTGCCGAGCAAAGGGTGCTGACGTTCGGTGAGGCCTGCGTCGAGCTCACCGATGGCGCTCAGGACGGGACCCGTCTTGACGATCGCGTCGACGCCCAGGTGCGGCCGCGACCCGTGGGCCGCGCGGCCCGCGACACGGACCTCGGACCAGACGAACCCCTTGTGGGCGATCACGAGCTCCAGCTCGGTTGGCTCGGTCACGACGGCCGCGTCGGCCGCGACGGCGCGCAGCGCCTCCTGCACGCCGATGCTCGCGTGCTCCTCGTCGGCCACCGCGGCGACGATCACGTCGCCGGACAGGCCGCGTCCGGCGGCCTCGCGGGCGGCGACCAGCGCCGCGGCGACACCGGCCTTCATGTCGTAGGCGCCGCGTCCGTAAAGCCGGTCGCCATCGATCCGCGGCGCGTGCGGGTCGGCCATTCCCTCCACACCCACGGTGTCGATATGACCGCACAGCAGCAGCGAGCGCCCACCCCCGGTGCCGCGCGCGCACACGAGCACGCTCGGTCGCCCGTTCGTCTCCTCCAGGACCTCGGTCTCCATGCCGGCATCGGCGCCCCAGCGTGCGATATGGGCGGCGATCTCGGCTTCGCCGCGGCCGCCGCCGATCAGTGCCGGGTTGACGGAGTCGATCCTGACGAGGTCTGCGAGCAGATCCGTCAGGTGCTTCACAGCTGGCGCGACGACCACAGCAGCGCGGACAGGATCACGCTGACCAGCGCCACTACCAGGCCGACGATCCAGCCCTGAACATCCTGCGAGACGAGTATCGCCCCCAGCACCACACCGATCGCGACGATGCCGCCGGTCGCGATCAGCCGCATCAGGATCGACTCGGCCTTGAGCCGGCGTCGCTCTCGCCCCGGGATCATGGTCTGTCGCTCGCGCCGGCGGCGACCCGTCGGCTCCGCTCCGGCGGTGTCAGGCGCTCGCCCGGAAGGGTCAGGAGTAGCCATCCGTTATCCGCTACCCGCGCGGGAGCACCGCTAACAATCGGGTCTCAAGGCCCGCGGCATCAGACGGTGCGGGCCCGCTTTTCGGGCTTGGGATCGGACCTGTGCTCGAGCTGCAGCTCGCGCTCGGCTCCCGGGACGCCTTCATCGAGCTCCCGGCTGCGCTCGTGCTCGGCGTTCAGCTCCGCGCCGAGCAGGATCGCCACGTTGGTGAGCCAGAGCCAGACGAGGAAGACGATCACGCCGCCGAGCGCGCCGTAGGTCTTGCTGTAGGACCCGAAGTTCGCCACGTAGAAGGCGAACCCGGCCGAGGCGACGAGCCACACCACGATCGCCAGCACGCTCCCAGGGGTCACCCATTTGAAGCCACGCAGCTTCACGTTCGGCGAGCTGTAGTAGAGCAGCGCGACCATCAGCAGCACGACCACCAGCAGCACCGGCCACTTGGCGATGTCCCAGACCGTGACCGCGGTGTCGCCGATGCCCAGGCCGGAGCCGACCTGCTTCAGCCACCGGACCGGTCAGAACCAGCGCGACCAGCACCAGGGCGAGCATCAGGATCAGCACGAGCGTGACGAGCATCTGCAGCGGCCGCAGCTTGATGAACGAGCGACCTTCCTCGGCCTCGTAGATCACATTCGACGCGCGCATGAAGGCGCCGACGTACCCCGACGCCGTCCAGAGCGCCGACGCGATGCCGACGATCAGCAGGATCCCGGCGGAGCCCTTCGAGCTCGTGAGGTCCTGGATCGGCTCCTTGAACGTGTCGGCTGCCGACGCGGGCCCGACCGACGTGACCACGTCGGTCAGCGAGTCCGTGACGGTCTTCGGGTCTCCGACCAGCCCGACTATCGAGACGAGCGCGATCAGGGCCGGGAAGATCGACAACACGGCGTAGTACGTAAGCGCCGCCGCGGAGTCGGTCAGGTTGTCCTCCCGGAACTCGGCGATCGTCCGCTTGACCGTCTGCACCACGCCGCCCTTGCGGGGATGCGCCGGGCCCTCGGGGCGACTGCCCGGGCGCTCCTGGTCGGCTGGCTCGGTCAGGTTCTGCTCACTCGTAGTCACGCGCTGCGGGCCTCCTCGGCCTTCTCCTGAGCGCTGCTCTTGAGCTCCTGAGCCTGCTCTCGACCCGCTTCCTTTGCGGTGTCGGCCGCCTGCTCGGCGACTTGCTTGCCGCGCTCCAGGGCCTCCTGGCCGGTCTCCTTCGCCTTCTCCTTGACCTGGTCCGCGACCGGGCCGATCTTCTCGTCCTCCACCTTGGTGGACGGGATGACGAGCCCCGCGAGGAAACCACCGGCCAGCGCCGCAACGGCCAGGCCGAGCGGATTCTCCTGGGCGATCCCGGCAGCGCGCTGGGCGCCGTCCTTGACCTCGCCGCGGTCGGGTGTCGCACCCGACACCTTCGAGCGCAGAGTGTCGACCTTGTCCGAGACGGCCTCCTTGGCGCGCCCGGTCACGTCGGTCTTGTGGCCGAGAGCTTCGACGGTGTCGCCCATCTGCTCACGGGTCGTCTCTATGTCCTGCCTGATCTGGCTTGGGTCTTGGCCCATTCCAAGTCCTCCTTCACGCTGTCTCGTGCTTGTTCCGGCACAGGCGGTGTCGCCTGCCCGACCTTCTTCTTTCCGGTCATCGCCAACACGCCGGCGACCGCGGCGTAGACGACCGTGACGATCAGAGCCGCCAGCCATATCTCCACCGCCTGGCCGAGCGCGGCGATCAGACAGGCGGTCAGGGCCGCGAAGGCGCCCAGGCCGAACAGGCCCGCGCCACCGAACATGCCGGCGCCGAGCCCGGCCTGCTTGCCCTTTTCCTGCAGCTCCGCCTTCGCGAGGTCGACCTCTTTGTGGACGAGCGTCGACGTCTGCTCGGACAGCTGCTTGAGCAGCTCGCCGGTCGGCCGGTCGCGCAGCTCGTTGTCGCGCGGAGCCGTCACCGCTCGAGAGCTCCGCCCGGCTGGGACGCGGTCGAGCGGTAGCGCTCGCTGCTCGATGCCTTCAGCAGCCGCGAGGCCATGAAGCCAAGCGCGAGCCCGCCTGCGACCACGGCCCAGGGGTTGCGGCGGCCGAAGTCCTCTGCGTCGCGCAGGATGCGGTCGCCGTCGGCCTGGTGCAGGTAGTCGCCTAGCCGCTCGCCACGATCCGCCGCCTGCTCGGCGTAGCGGGCGGGACCGTCCTTGCCCTGGCGGCGCAGCTCGTCCGCGACCGAACGGACGTCGCTGGCGGTTGACCTGACGCGCTCGCCGGCCTCGGTCGAGCGCTGGCTCACCTGGTCGCGCACCTGCTCGCGGGCGCGATCCTTTGCCTGGCCCACCTGTTCCTGGGCCTTGTCCGCGGCCTGTTTGGTCTTGTCCTCGGTATCACCGTTCTGCTGTGGGGGCCGGGTACGGGGGACGCGTTCGCCCTGTAGGCCCGTGTTGGGTTCCATGGCGCTCTCCTGTGTCGACGGTTTGTTCATCTCGCTGCCACTGCTTCCCACTCGCGCGACGACAAACCGCCACCGTCCCACTGGGTGCCGCAAGTGAGACGCGCTCGAACCCCGTCCTGTTTCACTTGTGGGCCGTACGGGGCATCAACCCTGCGTGCCTGTCGAACATCAGCTCATGACCCTGCGCCCGGATGCCGCACGTAACCGCGAGCGGATTCTCGACGCGGCCGAGCGCATCCTTCAGCGAACCCCCTCGGCGAGCCTCACCGACATCGCTGCGGCGGCCGGCGTCGCACGCTCCACGCTGCACCGGAGGTTCGCCGACCGCGACGCGCTGGTCGCCGCCCTGCGGGATCGCGCGCGCGAGCCGGATGCCGAGACGCATGACGGCTCGATCCCGCCCGGCCGGCTTGGCCGGGAGCGGCCGGTCACGCTCGACGCCATCCACGTGTTCGACGTGGTGCCGCCGGCGGCTCTGCCCGAGCAGCTGGTCGCGGAGGCTCAGCGCATCGCCCAGGTTCCCGTCGCTCTGTACGTGCTCGACATCGACGGATCGCATCTGCTGCACATGGCCGGGCCGCGCCGGCTCGGCGATCAGCTCGAGGCGCCCCTGGCGGTCGGGCCCGAGCTGGACGCGGACGGTCTCTCCGAGCTGCGCGAGCGACTCTCGCACCTGCCCGGCGCGGAGGTCTACGCGCTCTGGCTACGCGGGCGGGCGAACGGCGTCATGATCGCCTTCGGCCGCCCGGCGGAGCCGCTCAGCGAGCTGGCTCGGCAGGCCGCCGCGGCGATCACGCTCGCCGATCGCTACACCGACGTCTTCGCGCTGGCCCAGCGGCGCAAGCAGCCGAAGGCGGCCGCGGAGATCCAGCAAAGCCTTCTGCCTCCGCGCATCATGCGGATCACCGGCGGCGAGGTTGCCGGCAACGTTCTACCCAGCTACGAGGTCGCCGGCGATTGGTTCGACGTGATCGAGAACGCCGACGGCGTCTGGGTCTCGCTCGCCGACGGTCTCGGGAGCTCGACCAGGGCGGCCGCGAGCAGCGCGGTGGCGCTCGGGGCTCTGCGGGCGAGCCGCCGTAGCGGCGGCGACATGTCCGAGGCGCTCGTGGTGATGCACCAGACGCTGCGAGAGCTGCCCGGACCACGATCCGAGATGACCGCGATCGTGACGCGCTGGGAGCCAACGAGCGCAGAGCTGCGCGTCGCGAACTGCGGACACCTAGAGCCGCTGATCGTGAGGGCAGACGGGCGAGTGGAGCACATGCCGCTGGGGAAGACGCACGGTCTCGGAGGGCGCGCGACCGCCAAGCCGGCCCAGGCCGCCACGACGCTCGCCCCCGGCGATCGCATGATCCTGACCTCCGACGGGGTGACGAACTGCGGCAAGGGAAAGGCCTGTCTCGGCAAGGAGGGCGTCGAACGCGCTGCGCTGCGATCGCGGCGCGGAACGGCCGCGGACACGGTCAGACAGATCCACACCGCCGTCCTGGCCGCCGCGCGAGGAGAGCTCAGCGACGACGCCACGGTCGTTTGCCTCTCGATCGGGTAAACAACAACCTCCCGGGACGCTTGAGAGGAAGGACATGAGCCAGTCCAACATTGAGCTCCTCGCCCAGGCCTTCGCGGGCTGGGGCAAGGACAACCCGGCCAACATGAGGGATCTCCTGCATCCCGACTGCGAGCTCGTGGTGCCCGATTCGGTCCCGTATGGAGGCACCATGCGCGGGGTCGAGCCGGTGATCGGCTGGTTCACGCGCGAGCTGTGGCGCTGGTTCGACGAGTTCGCCTCGACCCCCGAGGGCCTCATCGACGGTGGCGACCAGCTCGTCGTGCCGGTCCACGTCAAGGCGCGCGCCAAGAACGGCAAGACCATGGACGTGCACAACGTCTGGATCTACGAGTTCCGCGAAGGCAAGTTGATCCGCGGACGGGTGTACGCGGACACGGCTGTCTTGCGCGACACGGTCGAAGGCGTCACGCCCGCCTGAGCGCGAAGCCAACGGCCTCAGGGCGTTCTAAGGCCGGCCCTTGAGCCTGTGTTCCAACACAAACGTGGAATGGAGGCCGAAGTGATGCGCATCAGGCCCGGCAGATCGAAGGGGAAGAGCAGGCTCCTCACGTGGACGGCCGGCGTGGCCGTCGCCTCGGCCGCCGCGCTCGCTGCGGCCGCTTCGGTGACAGCTCACCCCGGCCCGACGGGGGGGATGGGGGGCTGCCTCGGGGAGCCGATCCGGTCAGCGTGAATCCGGCGGACTTCAGCGCGAACATCGACAACCGCCGTTGGCCGATGACCGTCGGCAGCCGCTGGGTGTACAAGGTCACGGACCTCGCGGACGGGTCGACCCAGCGCCAGGTGATCACCGTCACCCGGCGGACGAAGCTGATCGCCGACGGCGTACGGGCCAGGGTGGTGCGCGACGTCGTCCGCGATCACGGCAAGCCGACCGAGGTCACGGACGACTGGTACGCGCAGGACTCGAAGGGCAACGTCTGGTACTTCGGCGAGCACACGATCTCCTACGAGCACGGGAAGCCCAGCAACAACGGCTCCTGGGAGGCCGGCGTCAGAGGGGCGCTGCCCGGGATCGCGCTGCCCGCCAAGCCCAGGGTCGGGCTCTCCTACCGCGAGGAATACTCCAAGGGAGTGGCCGAGGACCAGTCGCGTGTGCTCGCGCTCGACGCCCAGGCTCAGGTCGGCGCCGGCCACTACAAGCACGTCCTGCTGGCCGAGGACTTCTCGCCGCTCGAGCCCGACGTCTCGGAGCTGAAGTTCTACGCCAAGGGCAGCGGACAGGCAGTGCTCGCGATCGACGTGTCCGGCGGCTCGGACCGCGAAGAGCTCATCAAGTACACCCGCTAGGTCGCCCACTGGGCACTACGCTTGCGCTGTCCGAGGCGTCGGAGACCGGAGCCATGGCGAGGCGCGCCATCCGCCATACGGCGAGATCGTCGAATGCCGGTCCTTACGGCATCCGTTGGGCCGACCGCCGACCGCTACCGCGCAAAGTACGAGCGCGACGCTCAGCCTGATTCTCAGCTCGCTCCACCGCTCGCACGCGGTCCGGCGTCCAGCGGCTCGGTCAGGTCGCGCTGGAGGTTCGGTGCTATGGCCGCCGCGAGCTGCTCAGCCGGCTCGGACGCGATCGGTTCGAGGCCGATGATGTGCCGGGCCATCACGAGGCCGACGATCTGGGAGCCGAGCAGGTTGGCGTCGCAGGGCGGCGTCGTGCCCGTCGAGCGCCTCGATGATCGGCGTGACGACCCGCGTGCTGATCAGCTCGCGGACCATCTCGGCGGCCGCCGGCTCCGAGGCGGCCGCTCGAACCAGGCCGGTCATGCGGCGCTGTATCGGGCTGGCGAGCGCGGTCAGCAGAAAGGTTGCCAGGCGCTGCCCGAGCCGGGCGCGGTCACCGGCGAACACCGTCGGCACGACCTCCTCGGGCGCGAACGGCAGCTCGGTGACGTCGACGAACAGCTGCTGCTTGGAGTCGAAGAAGTAGGCGACCAGGGCCGGGTCCACACCGGCCTCGGCGGCGATCGAACGCAGCGACGTGCGGTCGTAGCCGCGCTCGGCGAACTGGCGGCCGGCCGCCGCCAGGATCGCCTCGCGGGTGCCGCTCTCGCCCGGGCGCCGCCCGCTACGCCGGGCCATCGAGCTGGTCCCGAGTGGCGGCGTGTGCTATTTCTGTACCCGAAGATTTCATGACGTATGGAAATAATATTTCGTCGGCCGCTGAGGAGCATACGGTCGTCGTCGAGGGCCTCGACGTGCGGCGCGGGGCAAGCGCGTTCTGCCGGAAATCTCGCTGCGGGTCAGGCACGGCATCGGTGACGGCCTTGCTGGGACCGAGCGGGTCGGGCAAGACGACGTTGATGCGCGCGATCGTCGGCGTGCAGATCGTGCACGGGGGCGAGGTCGACGGTCCCCCGGCCATCCCGGCGGCGCTGCCCGAGCTGCGCCAGCGCGTCGCCTACGTCACCCATTCGCCGTCTGTCTACGCCGACCTGACGGGCGCGAGAACCTCGCCTACTTCGCGCGTGTGCTCGGCGAGTCCCCGGCAGCGGATCGAGCAGGTTGCCGCGACCGTCGACCTGCACGACCAGATCGACCAGGTCAGCGCGTCGCTGTCCGGCGGCGAGCGGGCGCGCGTCTCGCTCGCGGTGGCGCTGCTGGCGCGACCCCGAGCTGCGGTGCTCGACGAGCAGACGGTGGGCTCGACCCGGTTGTGAGCGAGGAGCTGTGGGCGACGCTTCCACAGGCTCGCTCTCGACGGCAGCGACGATCCTCGTCTCTACGCCACGTCATGGACGAGGCGGACCGCTGCGACGAGCTGGTCCTCATGCGCGAAGGCCGGCATCGTCGCCACCGCGCCGCCGCAGCAGCTGCTGCGCGACACGGCAGACGGAGACCCTCGAGCAAGCGTTCATCGCCCTGAGCGCGCGACACATGAGCGTCGCGCGTCACACTCGCCACCGGGCGCCGCGTCTCCGAGCAGCTGCGCCGCGACCGGCGCACGCTGGGGCTGATGCTTCGTCGTGCCGCCCGCCCTGATCGCGCTGCTCAGGTACGTCTTCGACGAGCAGCCGCAGAGCTTCGACCGCATCGCGGTGCCGCTCGTCGGGCTGTTCCCGCTCGTGCTCATGTTCCTGATCACCTCGATTGCGATGCTGCGCGAGCGCACCACGCGGCACCCTCGAGCGGCTCATGTCGATGCCGCTCGCCAAGCTCGACCTGCTCGCCGGCTACGGCCTCGCGTTCGCGGTGGTCGCCGCGATCCAGGGTGCGATCACCGTCCGCCGTCGCCTTCGGCGCTGCTCGGGCGTCGACCCCGACGGGGCCGATCTGGGCCGTCGTGGCCGCTGGCGATCGCCGACGCCCTGCCGGGGATGGCGCACGGCCTGTTCCTCAGCGCGTTCGCACGCAGCGAGTTCCAGGCCGTGCAGTTCATGCCCGCGTTCGTGCTGCCCCAGCTGCTCCTGGCAGGCCTGTTCATCCCACGCGACGAGATGCCCGAGGCGCTGCAGACCGTCTCCGCCGCGCTGCCCTTCACCTACGCCTACGACGCGCTCGTCAAGGTCGCAGCAGACTACTCCGGCGCCGGCTTCTGGCTCGACGTCACCGTCACCTGCGGCTGCATCCTGTTGGCGCTCGTGCTCGGCGCGGCCACGCTCACGCCGCCGCACGGCCTGAGACGGTGAGACGGTGACGCTGCACCGTTGCGCGGTGGGCGGTGCGACACGGCCGCTTGTCCCGCGCTAACCGCCAAGGCGCTCGTACTCGTTGCGGAGCGCATCGTCGAGCCGCTGCACGGGATGGCGACCTTGCGCACCCGGCGAGCTGTTCGCCGGGCTCGAGGAGTACGCGTCGGGGGGGCTGGCGGAAATAGGATCGGTCTCATGGACCCGTTGGCAAGGGAAGCCGTCGACCTCCTCCATGAGACCTACGGGCGAGCACGAGGGTCACCGCGCGGTGCACGCCAAGGGAACCGTCTGCAGGGGCACGTTCACGGCGACCCCGGACGCGGCGCGGCTGACGCGCGCGGCCCACATGCAGGGTCAGCCGGTCGAGGTGACCACACGCTTCTCGAACGGCTCCGGCAACCCCTCGAATCCCGACTTCGTCCAAGACGGTCGCGGGATGGCCACGAAGTTCTACCTGCCCGACGGCTCGCGCACGGACATAGTCGCGCTCAACCTGCCCTGCTTCTTCGTGCGGACCCCCGAGGACTTCGTCGCGTTCACGCGGGCGAGCAAGCGGCTGCCCGTGATCAACCAGCCCGGCCCGCGCTTCGCCCTCTATCTCGCCACCCACCGCGAGGCGCTGCCGGCGGTGCGCGCCTTTCTGGCGCTCAAGCCACCGGCAAGCTACGCCTGTCAGCGCTACAACGGCCTCCACGCCTTCCGCTGGGTCGACGCCGAGGGCGGGGAGCGCTACGTCCGCTACGGCTGGCTGCCGGAAGCCGGCGAGGCCACGATCTCGGCCGGCGAGGCCAAGGAGGCCGGCCCCGACTATCTCGCGAGCGAGCTGGTCGAGCGTCTCGGGCGGGAACCGATCCGCTTCAACCTTCGCGTTCAGATCGCGGGCGAGGGCGACCGCGTGGCCGACCCGACCGCGAAGTGGCCGGACGACCGGGAGACCGTGACGGTGGGCGCGCTCGAGCTCACCGAGCTCGAGACCGGACGCGACACGGGCGACGACGTCCTCGTGTTCGACCCCACACGAGCGACCGACGGCATCGAGCTCACGGACGACCCGATCCCCGCCTTCCGCTCGCAGGCCTACTCGGTCTCCGTGGAGCGGCGCACCGGCGTTCCACGCCCAGGCGAGCTGGACTGACGACGCGGCTCCCACCGTGCGATGGCGCTGTTCGAGGGACTGTGGCAGCGGTGCGGGGCGTCTAGCCTCGCGCTTGATAGAGGCGGGCTCGCTCGACCGCCGCCGACGCCATCTGGGCGAGATGCACGAGGGTGGCCTCGTCATCTGCGGTGAAGTCTCCCCCGTGCTTGTCGAAGAGCTGGATGGCGCCGAGCTCGCTGCCGTCCAGAGCCGTCAGTGATGCCGCGAGCCATCCCCGAAGCCGTTGGCCCTCGGCCACGAAGGAGAATTGAGACTGGAGACCGGGGTGCTCCCCGGCGATCCTCACCGAGCCGCCGCTCTCATGGATGACCCGGTAGATCGCGAACATGTCGAGCCACTGAACGAACCCCGCCCAGCGCCGGTCGGTCGGGTCGTGGGAGGCAGCTTCAGCGGCGCGCGGCTGTCCCTCCAGGACCACCGTCGCCACGCAGCACTCGGCGTCGACCAGCTCACGTGCTTGCTCCGCCACCAGTCGCAGCATCTCGTCGAGCGAGTCCGAGGCGTTGAGGGCGAGCGACGCGTCGGCGAGGAAGGTCGACAGCTGGCGCGACATCTCGGTTTGGCGGCGTTCGAGCCGGGCGGCCTCCCGGGCCTCCCGGAAGCCCCGCTGGACCATCTCGAACGAGGACAGGCTCTCGAGGAAGAAATCGCCGGCTGCGCCGGCCACGTCCTGGGTCTCCGCTGCGCTCGAGGCCCCGGCTGAGCGCGGACAGGAGCGCCTCGTGATGGGCCACGGCCAGGTCGAGCACGCTCAGCTGCCGGCTTACCGCCTCGCGCCCGAGCTCGTACGCGACGCGCAGGGAGCCCTCGCTTCGGTCGAGCAGATAGTCCCGCGAGAGCGGAGGCATATCTGGCACCGAAAGGCCCCGCCCCGCTGTGGGCAGCCGCGGTCATGGCCGTGAGCCCAGGTAGCGAACCGCGACTACCAGGGCGTCGTCGCTGGGTCTGCCGTGCTGGGTCATGATCCGGTCGCTGATCGCTTGAGTCGAGCCGGTGATGTCGAGCGAGTCCGCGAAGGTGGCCCTGATCCCGTCGGTAGCCAGGACGAGGACGTCGCCAGTCCGCAAGTCGAGCGTTGCCGTTCTCATCCTTGGCAGCTCGTGTCCGGGCACGCCGCTCTCAAGCGCGAGCGACCCCTTGAGGCGCGTGGCCAACGGGTTGCCGCTCATTACCCGCCCCTCGACGCTGCCGACCCCGACCCAGGTCATCGTGCTCTTCACGAGGGAGACGAAGGCCACGCTGATCGCCGCCCCGCGCGTGTGGGTCAACGCAATGTGGCAGCGCTCCACCAGCCGGACGAGGTCGTGGCTCGTACTCTCGCGCACCACCTTCCCAGCCGTTCTGGCGGCGCGGGCGGCCTCGCTACCGTGCCCCAGCCCGTCGACGGCCGCCACAAGAGCTCCGTCGGGTAGCCAGGTGACGATCGCGAGGTCACCGCTTGTCTCCTCCCCGCGCCGGCAGCGGGCGGCCACTCCCCACTCGACCGGCTCCCGGTCTGCGCGCCTACGCACGCCGGCGCCGCTCCTTGCGGAGGCGCTCCAGCTCGTCACGGGGCCTCCATTTCTTCATCGTCACAACCGTGCCGGTGTCAGGGCTCGACTCGATGTCGAACTCGTCCATGAGGCGGCGTGCCCCCGGCAAGCCGAGGCCGAGGCCGCCCCTCCCGCTGTAATCGTCGCGCAGCGCCGCCTCAACGTCGCGAATACCCGCTCCCTCGTCGCGTGCGACAACGAGGAGCCCGAAGCGGTGGACCTCGTCGAGCGGCCGCAGGACGATTTCACCGCGGCCCGCGTGTACGACGATGTTCCGCGCGACCTCCGAGATGGCGGTGGCCACAAGAGTCGGATCTGGCCGGGGAAAGCCGAGTTGCTCGGCCATGGCACGCCCCTCGGCCCGGGCTTTCACCAGATCGGCGTCGGCGTCGATGGCGATACGTACCTCATCGCCCATCGACGTCCCCCCGCGTGAGGCGATCGAGCAGTTCTCGTGCCTCATCGAGGTCGAGGGCCACCCGCAACGGCCCGAGGTTCAGACGAAACTGCACCATGGCGATCGCCACGTCCGGCCGAATGCCGACGATCACAGTCTCGGCGCCACGCAACTTCGCGGTCAGCACGATCGAGCGCAACGCGCGCGCGACGAATGAATCGATCACGTCGAGGGCGGCGACGTCGATCACGATCCCCCGTGCGCGATACCTCCCGACGCGCTCCGAGAGCTCATTGCGGAGCTCCAGGACCTGACTGTCAGAGAGGTCGGACTGGATGGAGGCGATCAGGTATTCGCCCTGTCGCAGTATTGCTACCGACATCGGCGCTCCGGCTTACGTGTCGACGTCCTGAGGGGCCTCCGGCTCCCCGTCTCGGTAGCCCGCCAGCCGCTCGGCCTCCTCGAGCCCGCCTTGGAGGTCGCCGACCGTCTTCATCATGCTGAGGTCGACCCCGAGGTCCACCAGCGTCTGCGCGATCTCCGACGAGAGGCCGGTGAGGATCGTGCTGGCGCCCATGAGCCGCGACGCTTCGACGGTCTGCACGAGGTGGTTGGCCACCGTGCGATCGATCGTGGCGACGCCGGTGATGTCTATGACCACAACCCTGGCGCGGTTCTCCTGAATCGCTCCGAGGAGCTGTTCGGTGAGCTGGCGGGCACGGGAGGAGTCGAGCGCCCCGATGATCGGCAGGATGAGCAGCCGTTCACGCAGTTGCAGGACCGGCGTGGACAGCTCCCGCAGGGATTCCTGTTGATCGTGAATGACCCGCTCGCGCTCGTCGACGAAACTGACCCCGACCGTCACCGCGATCCGATTGGCAGCGGGCTCGTACTCGTCGAGAATGGAGTTGAGGAGCTCTCGATCTTCCTGATACCTCGCGAACAGCGAGCGCGCGAGCACGTCGCGCAGAAGGAGCACGATCCCGAGTACCTCGTGAGTCTCGACGCCGCGGGGGATGATTCTCTCGGAGAGCTCGCGGGCGTAGGTCTGCAGGGTTTCGATGCTGCCCGTCTCGAGGGCATCGACGTAGTTGTCGTAGACCTCGGTCGCCTCGGAAAAGATCTCCTCGTCCGACATCACGCCCAGGAGCTCGGCTTCGCTGATACGCCGAGCCCACTCCTCGCGCAGCTCCGTGCGGTTGTCACGCAGGTAAGCCACCAGCTCTTGTAGGAGAGAGCTGGCCTCCTCGGAGCTCTCGGCCGGCTGGTCGTCCCTCCGCTCGTCCGGGCTCCTTGTCGTCAGCCTGTCGACCGGGCTCTTGCTCCATCTGCTCCTCCTCGGGCCTGGGGTTGCCGCGTCGCGCGGGGACTGCGGAAGGTGGCGGAATGATGCAGGCTCATGCAGGGCGCGGCCCCCGCGCGCGGGCCCCGTCGAGGAAGAGCGCGGTGATCGTGGCGATCTGGTCCTCCTTGCCGAGCGGCGGGTTGGACGTCAGCACGCCGACGATCAGGCCGATGAGCGATTCGGTGAGGCGAGCGCTGGCGATGTCGCCGCGCACGTCGCCGGTAGCCTGGCCACGCTCGAACAGTTGGCGCAGAGGCTCGGCAAGCCTGCGCTCGAACCGCTCGGGATCGGACCGGCTCCGCCCGCGCACCAAGAGCACGAAGGAGTCCCCTACGTCGACGAGAGCCCGCACGGCGCGGACGACCCCCTCCTCGGGCTCCACCTCGTCGATCCTGGCCGACGCCAGTCGCGCATCCGCGTCGCTGACCGCGGCCTGCGCCAGCTCGTCGAGCAGGGCCTGGCGGTTTGGGAAGTAGCGGTACACGGTGGCCCGAGCGACTCCGGCCGCGGCAGCGATGTCGTTCATGCTCGCCTGCTCTCCCTCTAGCGCGAACATCCGCGCCGCGCCGTCGAGAATCGCGGCGGCCACGCGCTGCTGTAACGCCTGTCTGGGAGCTTGGGACATTGTGTCTCGTCATTAGTTTACGGGATCGCTTGACGAGACGCCAGTGTCTCATCTAGACTCATCGCTGTCCAATGTCGCCAGAGAGGTAGAGCCATGTCGTTGTCGGAACGGATGCGGACGGGATTGCAGGAGATGCCTTCTAATGGCGCCTGGTTGCTCTCCCGAGCGCTCAAGCCCGTGGAAGCCGTCGAGGACGCCGCGGGGTCCGCCCGCGCGGGCGCCGCCGACCGACGGCGGAAGGTGAGTGCGGCCATCGTCGATGCCGCTCCCGGCGGCGGAGACTCGGTGGAGCTCCGTATGAAGCGCGCGCACGACGCCGCCGAGCGCGCTCGCGAGGCGGAGGAGCAGGCCATCGAGGCCGCGCAGGAGGCCAAGGAGGCCTCCGAGCACGCGAAAGAGGTAAGCGAGCGCGGTCGTGCCCGCATCGCCGAGGTCGAGCGCGACACAGGTCAGGACATCGAGCAGCGGGTCGCCGAGGCACAGAAGGCCGCCGACGAGGCCGTGGCGCGCGAGCGAGAAGCCGCCGAGGCGGATGCCGATGACGAGCAACAGGAGGTCCGGGCCGAGGTCGAGGACCAGGCCAAGCATGCTCAGCAGGACGCTCAAGCGGCTCAGGAGCACGCCGAGGAGCTCGTCGAGGAGGCCACGGAGAAACTGGCCGAGGCCAGGCAGCTGGCTGACGAGGCCGCCGAGGCGGCCCGTGCCGCCGCCGAAGAAGCCCAGCGCCAGGCGCAACAGCTCTCAAGCGAAGCCGAAGAGCAGGCCAGCGACGCCGAGGCGCAGGCCAAGGCCGCTGAGGAAATTCGCACGCACGCGAGGACAGCTGCGAAGCACACCGCGCGCGAGCTTCAGCGCAACCCGGCGAACGGCAGCCTGAAGTCCTACAACAAGCCCGAGCTGGTCGAGCTGGCGGCGAGCATCGGTGTCGAAGGACGGACGACCATGAGCAAGGCGGAGCTCGTCAACGCGATCGCGAAGGCGTCTCGCACCAAGCGCTAAACGGAGGCATTCGATGCGGATCTTGAACAGGAAGAGTTCACTGGAGCGCCTGCTGGACTCGGTAGGGGACGCGCTCGACGTCAAGAAGCTGCCGGCCGGCGGCTCGGGCAAGGCGCTGAGGGCGACTTTGATCGCCGCCGGCGGGCTGGCCGGGCTCACAGCCGGGAGTGCCGGAATCTCCTCGTTGCGGCGCCATAGGGACGGGGCCACAAACGACTCGTGAAGGCCACGACGGCGGCGGTCGTCGCAGCCGGGCAGGCGTCGCCAACCGCAGGGAGCGGCTGTCCAACGGAGCTCGTGTCGAGGCGTCAGTCGTGGCGCGCCTTCTCGGCATGCGACTGCTGACCCTCGACGCGACCATCTCGATCGTCCCGGCCGACGCGGCGGCGTCGCCGTCAAGGCCTCCCCGATCCCGAGGGCTCACGCCTGTGCGGTCACAGGCGCCCGGCCGCGGCTTGGCCGACGCTGTGAGGAGCATCGACGAGGGGGCAGAGCTCCTCGCCGGCGCGCGGCCCACCGGCTCCTGAGAGCCAACGTCCTTTGTCGCTGAGCAAAACCCCTGCTAACGCCATCTCCACGGCGTGCGTGCAGATCCATCGTGAGTACACCGGTCGTGGTCCGACGGAGGCCAAGGCGACGATCCTTCCCGACACACTGGTCGTCGCGCTGGGCGGCGTCCTGACCACCGCGGAACGCAATCTGGTCAGCGTCGGCATGTCGGATCAGGTCAGGGACATCCGCGACAGGCTGCAGACGGCGATGCGCGAAGACCTGGTCGCGGCCGCGGAGCAAGCACTCGGACGAGGGGTGCTGGCGCTGTTGAGCACGACCGATGTGCACCGCGACCTGGGCATCCAGGTCTTCACCCTTGCGCCCGCGAGCCGCTCGTGAGCGCCGATGTGCGGCTGGGTTCGCGCGTGTGGGCGCGGGTACCAGAGCCCGGTCCAAGAGCCCATGCCAGAAAGGCGGCAGAGATGTTTGCTGAGGACGAGAGAGAAGACCACGCGGACGAGGGAACCCTTCCCGACACTCCGCTTCATGCTTACAAGGAAGGTCGAGAGGACGAGGTCGAAGGCGACGTCGAGAAGCTGAAGTCCGGCGACCCGAAGGAGTCGCAGCGGGAGGAGATCTCAGAGGGCTCGGAGGAATCGAACTTCCCCAACGCCGACAAGGCCTGAAGGAGGACCGATGGAGCCCCGGACCGCCAGACGACACGAGCGGCCTTAGACCTCGCCGTCTGAGGTCTAGCGCGGCAGCGGTAGCGGACGGGTCGCGGCTACTTCGTGTGCGGCGATCTCCGGCCGTCCGTCGCCCAATTCGGGCAGCGCGGCGATCAAGCGGGCGACATGTGACTGACCCAGGTGCGCGGCGAGCGCCTCGCGATCCCGCCATTCCTCCACCGCGATAAAGGTGAGCGGGTCGGTGATCTCGGCGTAGTAGCCGTAGTGGAGGCAGCCGTCGTCGCGGCGGGAGGCGGCCTGGACCTCCTCGAGCAACGTCACGAGATCGTCTCTCCGCTCGGGGCGGGGGCGGAAGCGTGCGATGACGATGATCACGGCAACGCCAGCATCTCACCTGCGGCTCGCCTGCTGGCGCAATCAGGCAAAGGAAGAGGGGGCCGGCGCGGCCCCCTCTGTCCCTCTGCCTGTGACTCTTCGACTAGGCGTTGCTGAGCTCGCGCTCGGTGGCCTGTAGGACCCCGGCGCGGTTCTTGTGCTTGCGCTCGTAGCTGCGAACGGCCTTGACCCGCGTCTCGTCGCCTTCCGTGAGGACGGCGCGAACCTCGTCGACGCCGAGCTCGTCGTAGCCGGGCCAGGGCTCGGACGCCTGCAGCGAGTCGATGCGGCCGGTGACTGTCGAGCGGTTCTGGTTCTTGCGCTCGTAGGCGTTGACCTTGGCGAGGTCGATCTGTGAGAGCTCGGCCAGCTTGTCCTGCACCTCGTCCGCGCTTAGCGAGTCGTAGTTGGCGATGGGCAGGTCCGACGCGGAGGCGACGGCGCCCTTGACCGTGCCCTCGGCACGCGCAACCCCCGGCACCTTGCGGGTCTGGCGGGCGGTCTGCTTGGCCTTCCCCGCGCCGCGGCGGGCAGTGCGCTTGGCCGTTCTGGCCCCACCACGGACCGCATCGGCGGCACCCGTCTCGGTCACGTCGTAGGAGCCTTCGCCGTCGAACTCCGCTCGCGCAACGGCGTCCGTGAGCTGCGGGATCTCCTTCAGCACCCGGTCGAGCATCTTCTGCTCATCGGCGAGGACCGACTTTGCCAGCCGCTCCGTCGTGGCATCGCCGGCTGTGCGGGCGAGCCGGGCCAGGGCGGTATAGGTGGCGATCTCCTGCGCCTCGGCTGCGCATGAGTCCTTGGCGTTCTTGAGGACCTTCTCCTCACCGCCGCTGCCCCGGACGAGATCGAGCGGGGTCTTGGTGAGCGCCAGAGCCTGTCCGATGACGGACTGGACGGCCCCGACCCCGACCATGAGCGGGTTGTTGCCCTGGCCGAGCTCGGCCAAGCGGCGCTCGACACGCTCGGCGTGCCGACGCGTCTCACCGAGGTGTGTCTCCAGCCCGTTGCGATAGCTGCCCCTTGGCGTCATCGCGATTTGCGCCTGCAACTGACGCACCAGCGCCAGCTCCGAGCCGTGGGCCTCGTTCAGGTACTGCACCAGCTTCTGCTTCTGCTGCTTACTCAAGGTTCAACTCCGTGTCTGTTGTCGGGTGAGCGGATCTAGAGGATTCGGATGATCAGGTTGACCAGCACGGTCAACACGATCGAGAGGATCAGGGAGGTCACCAGGCAGCCGGGCATGAAGCGGACCTCCGTCCGCTCGCCCGGCCGCTTGGTGAACAGGAACATGCCTACCGGCCGTTGGCGGCGTCAGAGCCGTTGGGGCGCTCCTCGGCTTCGGTGCCGTCGGCCCAGTACGGGTCGCGGCTGCCGGACTTCGCCAGGCCGCGGCTGATCATGTAGGCCGAGCCGAGGATGGTGATGTACAGCCACACCTTGTCGGCGGCGAAGATGTCGGGGCCGCCTTCGGCTGACTCGATCGAGTTGCCGGCGATCAGGATCGCGACGACCAGGGCCACCATCGCCCAGAACTCGGTCGTCTTGAACGCCTGCTTTGTTTCCGTTGCGAGACGGCGCGTGGCCCTGCTGAGGGCGCCGCCGCGACGGCGAGTGTCGGCGCCGGTGGCGCTGTGCGTTGCCATGGAATGGACTCCTTCGTTGGGTGGTTTCGTTACTGCTGAAGGAATCCAGCGACTCGCCGGGTGACGCGCGTTGTCTTCCGTAATGCGTGAACGGGCGGCGCATCGGGCGCTCCCGTGTCATGAGCCGCCCCGCCAAATGTCCGAGAGTCCAGTAGCGGTGCGGTCCTCATTCGGTCGAGACACAAGTCTGCGACTGAGCACTCTTACCCGGAAGGGGCGATCCAAACCGAAAACACGGTCTCCGCCGCCGAGTCAGTCGCTTTGCTCTGAGCGAGCGCACGGCGGCCACGCAGCTGCTACGGCGCAGCGCCACCGGAGCCTGGCCTTAGGCGCTTCGGACGATGTCCGCCTCGAGGGCCGAGTGGTCGCTCAGTCCCTCGTCACGCCAGGCGTGGTGGTAGGTACAGGCGACCGCGCACAATTCGGCCGACGTGAAGAGGTGGTCGAGGCGCCAGCCTCCGCTATGCCCCGCGATGCGCTGCCAGGTCCAACTCGGCTCGCGCGATCCGTAACCGTGGAGGCTGCGAAAAGCGTCCCGGTAGCCGAGGTCTCGCAACCCGGGTACGACCCCGAGCTCGGCCTCGTCCCATTCTGGCCCGCGCTCGGGCTGCAGCCGCCCGCGCGAATCTCTCGCGAACGAGACAACCTCCTCGTTCTCGAGCTCGCGACGCGGAGTGTTCAGATCGCCGCACACCACGCGGGCCGCCCGCGGCGCCACCTCAAGCCCGGCGCGAACCGCCTGAAGCGTACGGGCCTTGACCCAGCCGTTGGCCGCGTTGGGGACGTGAAGGCAGTGGATCTCGACTGAGCCGATGGCAGTGTCGGAGGCCACCGACATCGCCGTCTCACTCCAGGGAACGGGCAGCGTCACCAACGGGTCCCGGAGCGCGGTTCTCGAAGCCACCAACACGCCGGTGCGCCGCCGCGACGCTGGTGTACGCCGCGGGTCGGCGCTGTCCAGAGATGCTCTGATGTGAGGCAGGCCGATCCGTTCCAGCAGGGCTCTCCAGAGCGGAAGCGTCGCGTTTGTGACCTCCTGAAGCGCCACCGCCTCGCACTCACGACTCGCCAGCGCCGCGGCCTGCTCGGCCAGCCGAGACGCACGGCGAGCAACGTTCCACGTCATGACTCTCAGCACAGGACGGCTCAATGGCGCTTGTCGGATTCGAAATAGATGCGTGCTCCGCTCAGGGGCTGCTTTCGCGACCGTTCACCTACGTGAGGAACGTCTCGACGAGATTTGCATGTCGCCGCGATCGGGGGGTAGAGGCGACCCTAGGCATGGACCAGCCGAATTCCGGACAGATAGACGTCGTCCCGGGTCGGGATGGATGGACCGTCCGGACCCGCGGGCAGGTCCGCGAGAGCTTCGAGAGCCACCTCGACGCTATTCATTGGGCTTGCCATCTCGCAAAGGCAGAAGGCGAGGAGCTGGTTGTCCACGCGGTGAACTGGTCAGACCGCGGCACCCCCCGCGATCAAGCGGCCTGAGAGAAACGGATGCACGGAGAGGCATCGCACCGCACGGCTGCCGAGAGATCAGGGCTTCGGCGCGGGTGGGTGAAAACCGGCCGGTTACGCGGTGGAGGGCGGGTATCCGGGAACCAGACGAGCACATCACAACGAAGGGAACACGATGCCCACGGCGACAAAATTGGGCCAGGCGGGCCTACAGGGATGGCGGGAAAAGGTGGCGGACGGGATAGCGGAGCCGGTGTCACGACGCGCACCGCTGGAATCGGAGCAGGTACGTGCCCTGCTCGGGGCTGTGTTCTTCGTGCTCTCGGTCGTGTACGTCATCAAGACGCTCACTGCGGCGACGCGCGAGGCAAGGCAAAGCTAGCTGCGGCTATTTCCGAGGCGGTCGACGCCCCGCGGTCGAAGAACCCCGGCCTACAAGGCTCAGAGCGCCCGAACGATGAGGATTACGAGCAGGATCACCACCAGCAGTCCAATGAGTCCGAGTCCAGTGCCCGCGATAGCAAGATCCACGTCATGCCTCCCTTGTAGTAGCCCGGCGGGTTGCCGGCAGGAACCTCCTCTACCCAGCCTTCCTTGCAGAGATGCATCCGAGGCACGACTCGCTTGAGGCTCGAACGGGTCCGACAAGCGCCGCCCGAGATGCGGCTTCGAACCCGTTGCGGGTTTGATGTGCTTTGCGAGTTCGCGCCGGGTAGGCGCTCGCTATGAACGAGCGATTCGCGTCCCCTCGCCGCCGGACCCCCGCACGTGTCACAGGACCACGGCCAACGACCTTCTGACCGATCGATGTCGCGGGCCGCTCTCCTGGACGTCGACGGGACGCTGATCGATTCGAACTACCAGCACGCGATCGCCTGGTACCGCGCCTTCCGCGACCATGACATCACCCTGCCGGTTTGGCGCCTTCATCGCCACATCGGTATGGGCGGTGACCAGCTTGTGACCGCGGTCGCCGGCTCGGCAATCGAGGACGCGCACGGTGACTCCCTCCGCGCGAGCGAGAGTCGTCACTTCGGGAGGCTGATCGACGAGGTACGCCCGTTGTCTGGGGCGCATGAGCTGCTGGTAGCCCTGATGGAGCGTGGGTGGACGGCGGTCCTGGCCAGCTCCGCCAAGCAGGAGGACGTGGAGCGCTACCTCAGCCTGCTCGAGGCCCATGACCTGGTGGCCGGCTACACGACAAGCGATGACGTCGAGGCAACGAAACCCGAACCCGATCTGGTAGCCGCCGCCAAGGCACGAGCCAACAGCGACCAGGCCGTCATGGTGGGCGACTCGACCTGGGACATCGAGGCCGCGCAGCGGGCCGGGATCGAGACCGTGGCCGTGCTCACGGGTGGCTTCTCGGCCGCGGAGTTGAGAGAGGCGGGCGCCGTCTGCGTGTTCTCGTCGCTCGACGAGTTGGGCCGCGAGCTCGACTCCACACCGCTTCGCTGAGTCAACAGGTTTCGCTGCCCTCCGGCGGGCAAGGGGAGCGCCTCGACCGGACGGAGCGAAGAACACGCTGTGCGCGCCTGTCTGACCAGGTCCCTGGGCGGCGAACTGCTCGGTGGGCTGAGGAGTGGCGTCGGGGGCTGGCGAAATAGGATCGGTCTCATGGACCCGTTGGCAAGGGAAGCCGTCGACCTCCTCCATGAGACCTATGGGGAGCACGAGGGTCACCGCGCGGTGCACGCCAAGGGAACCGTTTGCAGGGGCACGTTCACGGCGACCCCGGACGCGGCGCGGCTAACGCGCGCGGCCCACATGCAGGGTCAGCCGGTCGAGGTGACCACACGCTTCTCTAACGGATCCGGCAACCCCTCGAATCCCGACTTCCTCCAAGACGGTCGCGGGATGGCCACGAAGTTCTACCTCCCCGACGGCTCGCGCACGGACATAGTCGCGCTCAACCTGCCCTGCTTCTTCGTGCGAACCCCCGAGGACTTCGTCGCGTTCACCCGGGCTAGCAAGCGGCTGCCCGTGATCAACCAGCCCGGCCCCCGCTTCGCCCTCTATCTCGCCACCCACCGCGAGGCGCTGCCGGCGGTGCGCGCCTTTCTGGCGCTCAAGCCACCGGCAAGCTACGCGTGTCAGCGCTACAACGGGCTCCACGCCGGGCCGGCCGGGATTGCGGCGATCGGTGGGCGTAGCCGGACATTTTTCATAGTTGTCACTTCAGCTCGTTGAGCCGTTACGCGCCTCGCTGCAGGGTGCGGGGACGTGGCTCGCACGCTCGATCTCTTCCCGCGGTTGCGCTCTCAGCGTGGCCAGGCGGCGCTGCTGATGCTCGGGGTCGTGGGTGCCCTGCTCGCGGGCGGGCTGGTGCTGTTCGGGTTCGGCCGGGCGCTGGCCGCGCGCGGGCACGCGCAGCGGGCGGCGGATCTGGCGGCGGTCTCGGGTGCGCAGGTGATGCGGCGCAACTTCACGCGGCTGTTCGAGCCGGCCTGGCTCGAGACCGGGCTTCCCAACCCGCGGCATCTGTCGAGCGAGGCGTATCTCGCGCTCGCGCGGGCGGCGGCGCTGAGGGGCGCGCGCCGCAACGGGGTCGACCCCGCGCGCGTGACGGTGACGTTTCCCTCCAGCCGCTTCGCTCCGACGCGGGTCAGCGTGGCGGTTCACCACCGGGCGGGCGTGAGCCTCGGAGGCGGCCGCCGCCGATTCGTGCCCGTCAGCGCACGCGCGACCGCGGAGGTGGCGGTGGACGGTGGCCCCGGCGTGCCCGGGCAGGCCAGCGGCGGCGGCTACTCGGGTCCGCTGGCGTACAGGCAGGGCAAGCCGATGCGTCCCGACGTCGCGCGCGCCTTCGATCGCATGGCGGCGGCCGCGCGGGCCGAGGCGGGCCTGACGCTGCTTGTCACGTCCGGCTACCGCTCCGACGCCGAGCAGGCCCGGCTGTTCGCGGCGCATCCGGACCCCAAGTGGGTGGCACCGCCGGGCCATTCGCTGCACCGCTTCGGCACCGAGCTCGACCTGGGGCCGCCCGCCGCCTACGGCTGGCTGGCGGCCAACGCGGGGCGGTTCCGGTTCGTCCAGCGCTACTCGTGGGAGGCCTGGCACTACGGCTACACGCTGAACTCGGGGTCCACGTCGGTCGGCTACGGCGAGCGCCGCGGAGGGACGCTGCCGCCGTTCGTCCCGGCGGCCTATCGCGGCGTGCTGATCCGGGCCGCCCAGCGCTGGAACGTGGGGGCGGCGCTGCTGGGCGCGCAGCTCTACGCGGAGTCCGGCTTCGACCCGCGGGCGCGCAGCCCGGCCGGGGCGGAGGGCATCGCGCAGTTCATGCCGGGCACCGCGGCGGCGCTGGGCCTGGACGACCCCTTCGACGCGCCCGCCGCGATCGACGCGCAGGCGCACCTGATGCGCGACCTGCTCCGTCGCTTCTCCTCGGTGCCGCTCGCGCTGGCCGCGTACAACGCCGGCGTCGGGCGCGGTGGCGGGCTGCATGTGCGTGCCGCCGTATCCGGAGACGCAGGCCTACGTCGCGAGGATCCTCGGATTGCTGGGCGGGGCGGGCGACAGCGCCGGCCCGGAGATGGAGGTGAGACTGGTGGAGTGAGCCGCCTACCGCTCGACCAGCATCACCAGCGTCTCGGCCTGGACCCCGTCGTGCTCCATCGCCGCCGCCGCGTCCTCGCTCTCGAGTGCGGTCATCAGCGCGTCCATGTCGGGGACGTCCAGCAGGAGGCCGACGCGGGTCGGGTTCTGCGGGTCGACGAAGGTGCGGATGTTCGTGATGCCCAGCGGGCCGAAGAACTCGTCGCGACGGGGCGAGGCGAGCCAGTGGTCGGTGTCCTGCACGTCGTGGTGCGCGATGACGGATGGCATGTCGGTGTCCTCTCTGGAGCGGGCCAGGGTGCGAGCGCTGCCGATCCTAGACCTGCTGAAGCGACGGCGGTCGGCGCGATGTCGGTGATTGAGCGTTGTGCCGGCGGGTAATCGCGCCCTGCGACGCTCGCAAAGCGTTCAGCCGGCGCAACGACCCGGCCGGTTGGACTGGCAGCCGCTCCGCGGAGCGGCTGCCGACTTTTTCGGGTGGAGGCGCTCTGGCGCCGTAACCCACAAATTTGGTTGACCGGTTAGACTGGCGACGTGCCGCCAGCTCCCCAGCAGCTAGCCGAAGGCCTCTGGCGCTGGACCGCGCGGCACCCGGAGTGGCACCCCGGCGAGTTCGGCAGCGAGGTCGTCTCCTTTGCCCTGAGGGCGGGCGACGAGACCATCCTGATCGACCCGCTGCTGCCGCCGGACCCCGGCCCCGCGCTCGGGCTGATCGAACGCGAGCTCGGCGACCGCCTCGCGATCCTGATCTCGGTCCCCTACCACGTGCGCAGCTCCCGGGAGATCCGGGACCGCTTCCGCGGCGAGGTCGAGACCACGATCTGGGGACACCCCGCCTGCCGCAAGCGGCTCGCCGACGGCGCCGGCTTCCACGCCTTCGAGCCCGGCGACGCCCTGCCCGGCGGCGTGTCCGCCCACCGGATCGGCAAGCCGCGCCGCCACGAGACGCCCCTGCTGCTCCCGTCGCACCGCGCGCTCGTCTTCGGCGACGCCGTCGCCGAGGTCGGCGGCGAGCTGCGCGTGTGGTCGGACAGGCGGGTCGACGCGGACGTCTCGCGCTTCTACCACGAGCGCTTCAACCCGACGCTCGAGGCCCTGCTCGAGCTGGATTTCGACCGCGTCCTCGTCACGCACGGCCAGCCTGTGCTCGCCGGAGGGCGCCAGGCGCTCGAGGCGGCCCTGCAGGCCGAGCCCTGGTACCGCGCCTAGCCGAACACCGGCTCCTCGCGCCCGGGATACAGCTCCGGCAACCCGTCGCTGACGCGGTCGGCGAACTGCGCCGGCCGCTTCTCGAGGAACGCCGTCACGCCCTCGTGGGCGTCCGCCGACTGCCCGCGCGCGAACATCGCCCGCGAGTCCGCCCGGTGGGCCTCCATCGGGTGCGCCGCCCCGAGCATGTCCCACATCAGCCGCCGCGCGACCGCTACGGACACCGGGGCCGCCTCGTCGGCGATCTCGCGCGCGAGCGCCCGCGCGACCGACAGGACCTCGTCGGCCGGGTGCACGCTTCGCACCAGCCCGCCCGCGAGCGCCTCCTCGGCGGTGAACACCCGCCCGGTCGACACCCACTCGAGCGCCTGCGAGATCCCGACGACGCGCGGCAGGAACCAGGACGAGCACGCCTCGGGCACGATCCCGCGCCGCGCGAACACGAAGCCGATCTTCGCTCCGGCCGCCGCGATCCGCACGTCCATCGGCAGCGTCATCGTGATCCCCACGCCGACCGCCGGTCCGTTGATCGCCGCGATCACCGGCTTGAGCGAGGCGAAGATCCGCAGCGAGACCCGCCCGCCGCCGTCGCGCGGCACGCCCGCCTCGCCGCCGTCGCGGTCGCGCCAGTCGAACGTGCCCCCGCCGCCGCCGAGGTCGGCCCCGGCGCAGAAGCCGCGCCCGGCGCCGGTGACGATCACGGCGCGCACGTCGTCGTCGGCGTCGGCCTGGTCGAGCGCCTCGATCAGCTCGGCCGCCATCGTCGGCGTGAACGCGTTCAGCCGGTCGGGCCGGTTCAGCGTGATCGTGAGGACGTGGTCCTCGACCTCGTAGCGGATCTCCTGGAAGCTCATGCGGGCAGCGTATGCTGCGCAGCCATGACGATCACCGTGAACGGAATTGACGAGGTGCGCGGCCTCGTCGGGCAGTCGATCGGCCCGAGCGACTGGCGCGAGGTAACGCAGGAGGACATCGACACCTTCGCCGAGCTGTCCGGCGACGACCAGTGGATCCACGTCGACGTGGAGCGCGCGAAGACCGAGAGCCCATTCGGCACGACGATCGCCCACGGCAACTGCACGCTGGCGATGATCGACGGCTTCCGGCCCCAGCTGTTCGAGTCGACCGGCTTCAAGCTGGGCGTCAACTACGGCTTCAACAAGATCCGCTTCCCCGCCCCGGTGCCCTCCGGCAGCCGCATCCGCGCGAGCGTCGAGACCGTCTCGGTCGACGAGATCGGCGACGGCTGGTACCAGGTCGTCTACAAGTGGACCGTCGACGTGGAGGGCTCGGAGAAGCCCTGCTGCGTCGCCGAGTCCGTCGTGCGCCTGCTGGCCTAGGCGGCTGGCCTAAGCGACAGCCGAGCCGCATATCCTCGGTCGGAGTGCCCACGACCGAGATCGAGAGCCGCGAGGAGCGGCTGAAGGAGCAGCGCCGGGCGCTGCCGGACGGCCCCGGCGTCTACCTGTTCCGCGACGAGCGGCGCAAGGTCCTCTACGTCGGCAAGGCGCTGTCCATCCGCAAGCGAGTGGCGGGGCACTTCGGCAGGCCGCGGGCGGCGATGATCGACGAGGTCCGCGACATCGAGTTCATCGCCACCGAGACCGAGGCCGAGGCGCTGCTCGCCGAGCAGGAGTTCATCAAGCGCCACCGGCCCGTCTACAACGTCCGGCTGCGCGACGACAAGTCGTACCCCTACATCGGGATCAGCCTCGACGAGGACTACCCGCGCATCTACTTCACCCGCGAGCGTCACAGGCGCGGCCGCGTCTACTTCGGCCCGTTCAGCAACGCCAAGCGCGTGCGCGAGACGCTCGACCTGCTCGGCAAGGTCTTCCAGTACCGCACCTGCGACGGCCCCGAGCCCGGTCGCGCCAGCGGCAGCCCCTGCCTCGACTACTTCATCAAGCGCTGTCAGGCGCCCTGCGTCGGCTACATCTCGCAGGAGGAGTACCGCGCCAACGTCGAGACGATCATCGACTTCCTCTCGGGCCGCTACCGGCAGATCGAGAGGGCGCTCGACCAGGGCATGCGCAAGGCCTCCGACGAGCAGGAGTTCGAGCAGGCCGCCGTCCTGCGCAACCGCCTCAAGGCGGTCCGCAGCCTGCTCGAGCGCCAGCGGATCGCGAACGAGTCGGTCGGCACGCTCGACGCGATCGGCGTCGCGTCCGAGGACGCCGACGCCAACGCGCAGGTCTTCCAGGTCCGCGACGGCGTCCTCCAGGACCGCCAGAGCTTCTACCTCGAGAACGCCGCGAAGCGCGACGAGGGCGAGGTCGCCGAGGAGTTCGTGCTGCAGTACTACGCGAGCGCGATCGCCGTCCCGCCGCAGGTCATCGTGCCGCGCTCGGTTGCCGACACGACAACGCTCGCGGACGCCCTCGCCGAGCGCCGCGGCGCCCCCGTCGAGGTGCGTCACGCCGAGCGCGGCGACAAGCGCCGCATCCTCGAGCTGGCCGAGCGCAACGCGCGGCTCGCGCTCGACCAGGACCGGCTGCGCTCCGAGCGGCGCCGCTCGCAGCGCATCGAGGCGCTCGGGCGCCTCCAGCGCGCGCTCGCGCATGGACTCGATCCCGATGCGGATCGAGTGCTTCGACATCTCCAACCTGATGCATGCCCACACGGTCGCCTCGATGGTGGTCTTCGAGGGGGGCGCGCCGAAGAAGTCGGACTACCGCCGCTTCGGCATCCGGGGCGCCGTTCAGGATGACTTCGCGGCCATGGCGGAGGTGCTCTCACGGCGGATGGCTCAGTACGTCGCACAGCGCGAGCGCAGTCCGCACGAGCGGGAGTACGACGAGAGCTTCGCCTCGCTGCCGGCGCTGATCGTGATCGACGGCGGCAAGGGGCAGCTGTCGGCAGGCCTCAAGGAGCTCGGTCCGTTCAGAGACCTGGGGGTCACGGTGGTGAGCCTGGCCAAGCGGATCGAGGAGGTCTTCGCGCCGGGACGGGCGACGCCGTTGCTGCTCGACCACGACACGCCCGAGCTCCAGCTGCTCCAGCGCGCCCGCGACGAGGCCCACCGTTTCGCGATCGAGTTCCACCGCGACCGGCGCGACAAGGCGATGACCCGCTCGGTGCTCGACGACCTGCCCGGCGTCGGGCCGGCGCGCAAGCGCAGCATCCTCCAGCACTTCGGGTCGCCGGAGCGCTTCCTGGCCGCCAGCCGCGACGAGCTGGAGGCGGTCCCGGGACTGCCGCAGAAGGTCGCGCGCGACGTCCACGCCTACGTGAACAAGATCCGGTGATCCAGGACTTCGTCGTCATCACGGGCTTCAGCGGGGCGGGCAAGTCCCAGGCGATGGCGACGTTCGAGGACGCCGGCTACTTCTGCGTCGACAACCTCCCGCCGGAGATGATCGGCTCGCTGGCCGACCTGTTCGGCCACGAGGGCAGCAAGGTCGAGCACGCCGCCGTCGCCTCCGACACCCGCGGCGGCGCCTACTTCGACGGCCTGGTCAAGGTGCTCGAGGACCTCGAGCGCGGCGGCGTCCCGTTCCGCCTGCTGTTCCTCGAGGCCAGCGAGCTCGTGCTGATCAACCGCTTCAAGGAGACCCGCCGCCGCCACCCGCTCGCCGACGGGGGCTCGGTCGAGGCGGCGATCCGCAACGAGCGCGAGATGCTGGCGCCGCTGAAGGAGCGCGCCGACGTCTCGATCGACACCTCCGATCTCTCCGCGAGCAGGCTGCGCAAGGTCGTGGCGGACAAGATGCTTCCGCGCGGGAAGATCGGCCGGCTCGCCGTCACCTTCCTGACCTTCGGCTACAAGCACGGCACCCCGCGCGACGCCGACCTCACCTTCGACGTGCGCTTCCTGCCCAACCCGCACTACGAGTCCGAGCTGCGCGACCTCACCGGGATGGACCAGTCCGTGGTCGAGTTCGTCGAGGGCTCGGACGGGATCGACGAGTTCTACGACCACCTCACGTCCCTGTTCGACTACCTGCTGCCGAAGTACGAGCAGGAGGGCAAGGCGCACCTCACCGTCGGCATCGGGTGCACCGGCGGGAGGCACCGCTCGGTGGTGATCGCGGAGCACCTCGCGCGGGTGTACGCCACGCGCGGGGACCTGCTCGTCGACGTGGTGCACCGCGACGTTCAGAAGCCGCCTCGCCGGCCCTGAGATAGGGTCAAGGCGGCAAGAGAAGAGCTACCGAAGGAGTGCAAGATGGCCTTGAAGGCCGGGATCAACGGCTTCGGGCGCATCGGCCGCAACGTGTTCAGGGCCGCTCACGCTCGCGGTGAGGACATCGATTGGGTCGGCGTCAACGACATCACCGACAACGAGACGCTCGCCCACCTGCTCAAGTACGACTCGATCCTGGGGCCGTTTCCCGGCGAGGTCGAAGCCACCGAGAACGGGCTGATCGTCGACGGCGACGAGCTGCGCGTGTTCGCCGAGCGCGACCCCGCCAACCTGCCCTGGAGCGACGTGGGCGCCGACGTGGTGATCGAGTCCACGGGCTTCTTCACCAAGCGCGACGACGCCGCCAAGCACATCGACGCCGGCGCCAAGAAGGTGATCATCACCGCGCCCGCGACCGAGCCCGACGTGACCCTCGCGCTGGGCGTCAACGACGACGCCTACGACCCGCAGCAGCACCACGTCATCTCGAACGCGTCCTGCACCACCAACTGCCTCGCGCCGGTCGCGAAGGTGCTCCACGAGGCGATCGGGATCGAGCGCGGGATCATGACCACGATCCACGCCTACACCTCGGACCAGCGGCTCCAGGACGCCCCTCACAAGGACCCGCGCCGGGCCCGCGCGGCGGCGATCAACCTGGTCCCGACCTCGACCGGCGCGGCCAAGGCGGTCGGCCTCGTGCTCCCGGAGCTGAACGGCAAGCTGAACGGGATCTCCGTGCGCGCGCCGGTGCCGACCGGCTCGGTGATCGATCTCGTGGCGGAGGTCTCGCGCTCGACCACGGTGGACGAGATCAACGAGGCGTTCGCGGCCAAGGCCGACACCGGGGCGCTCGAGGGCATCCTGCGCTACAGCGAGGACCCGCTGGTCTCCACGGACATCGTGCACTCGCCGTACTCGTCGATCTTCGACGCCCCGCTGACGATGGTGATCGACGAGAAGCTCGTGAAGGTCGTGGCGTGGTACGACAACGAGTGGGGCTATTCGAACCGCGTCGTCGACCTCGCCCAGCGCGTCCTCGCGAGTGCGCCGGTTGCCTGAGCTCGGGAAGCGCACCGTCCACGACCTGGAGATCCCCGCGGGCGAGCGCGTGCTCGCCCGCGTCGACTTCAACGTGCCGCTCGACGGCGGCCGGATCACGGACGACTCGCGCATCCGCGCCGCCGTGCCCACGATCGAGCTGCTGCTCGAGCGGGGCGCCCGGCTGATCCTGTGCTCGCACCTCGGGCGCCCCAAGGGGCGCGACCCGGAGACCTCGCTGCGGCCGGTGTCCAAGCGTCTCGGCGAGCTGATCGACGCGCCCGTCCACCAGGCCCCCGAGGTGATCGGACCCGAGGTGCGCCGCGGCGTCGACAGGCTCGCGGCCGGGAGCGTGCTCGTGCTCGAGAACACCCGCTGGGAGCGCGGCGAGACCGAGAACGCCCCCGCGCTGTCCGAGGAGCTGGCCGCGCTCGCCGAGGCCTACGTCGACGACGCCTTCGGCGCGGTTCACCGCGCCCACGCTTCGACGGTCGGCGTGCCGGAGCGGCTGCGCCCCGCCGTCGCCGGGCTGCTGCTCGAGCGCGAGGTGACCACGCTGCGCGGGATCGTCGAGTCGCCGCGGCGGCCCCTGGTGGTGGTGCTCGGCGGCGCCAAGGTGTCTGACAAGATCGCGCTGATCGACAGGTTCCTCGACACCGCGGACGCGCTGCTGATCGGCGGCGCGATGTGCTTCAGCTTCTTCCGCGCCCAGGGGATCCCCACCGGCGACTCGCTGGTCGAGGAGGAGGGTGTCGAGCTGGCCGGGCGCGCGCTCGAGAAGGCCGAGTCGTCCGACTGCCGGCTCGTGCTGCCGGTCGACCTCGTGCTCGGCGACCGCTTCCACGCCGACGCCGAGCGGCGCGAGCAGGACGGCACCGACGTGCCCGACGGCTGGATGGGGCTCGACGTCGGCCCGCGCAGCACGCAGGCCTACGCCGACGAGCTGAGCCGGGCCGGCACCGTGTTCTGGAACGGGCCGATGGGGGCGTTCGAGCTGGCGCCGTTCGCGGCCGGCACGCGCGGCGTGGCCGAGGCCGTGGCGGCGGCGCCGGGGACCACGGTCGTCGGCGGCGGCGACTCCGCCGCCGCGCTCGCCGAGTTCGGCCTCGCCGACCGCGTCGACCACCTCTCGACCGGCGGCGGCGCGGCGCTGGAGCTGCTCGAGGGCAAGCCGCTGCCCGGGGTGGAGGTGCTCGACGATGCGTAGGCCGCTGATCGTCGGCAACTGGAAGCTCTGGGGCACGCGCGCCCAGGCCGCCGACTACTGCGAGCGGCTCGTCCAACTGCTCCCGGACGAGCGCCGGAGGCCCGCCGAGGTGGGCATCTGCGCGCCGTTCACGTCGCTCGAGGTGTGCGTCGAGCAGCTGGAGGGGCAGCAGGTCGGCGTCTACGCCCAGAACATGCACCAGGAGCAGACGGGCGCCTTCACCGGGGAGGTGTCGGCGCCGATGCTCACCGAGCTCGGGATCGACGGGGTGGTGCTCGGCCACAGCGAGCGCCGCCAGTACTTCGGCGAGACCGACCGCGCGCTGCAGGAGAAGGTGCCGGCCGCGCTGGCGGCGGGGCTGCGGCCGATCCTCTGCGTGGGCGAGACCGAGGACGAGCGCGACGCCGGCGAGACCGAGCGCAAGCTGCGCCACCAGGTGCAGGAGGGGCTCGAGAAGGTCGAGCCGGAGCGGATCGCGGAGGTGACGATCGCCTACGAGCCGATCTGGGCGATCGGCACGGGCAAGGTCGCCACCCCCGAGATCGCCCAGGAGGCGATCGCGTTCGTGCGGGCGCTCGTCGGCGACCGCTCCAAGGAGGCCGCCGAGCGGATCCGCGTGCTCTACGGCGGAAGCGTGAAGCCCGACAACGCGGCGGAGATCCTCGCGGAGGAGGACGTCGACGGGGCGCTCGTGGGCGGGGCGAGCCTCGACCCGGAGGGCCTCGCGCGCATCGTGGCGGCGTGCGCCGAGTAGCCCTGATCGTCCTCGACGGCTGGGGCCTCGCCGAGCCCGGTCCCGGCAACGCGGTCGAGCTCGCCGACACGCCGGTCTTCGACGAGCTCTGGCGAGCGCTGGCCCCACACCACGCTGACCGCCTGGGGCCCCGCCGTGGGGCTGCCCGAGGGCCAGATGGGCAACTCCGAGGTCGGCCACCTCAACCTCGGCGCGGGCGCGATCGTCAAGCAGGACCTGCTGCGCATCGGCGGGGCGATCGAGGACGGCTCGTTCTTCGAGAACGAGACACTGCGCGAGGCCTGCCGCAGCGAGCGCCTGCACCTGCTCGGGCTCGTCTCGGCTGGCGGAGTCCACGCGTCGATGGACCACCTGCGGGCCCTGATCGAGCTGGCCGGCCGCGAGGGCGTGCCGGACGTGGTCGATCCACGCGTTCACCGACGGCCGCGACACGCTGCCCGACTCGGGGGCCGGCTACGTGGCCGAGGTCGAAGAGTGGGACGGCGCGCGCATCGCGAGCGTGACCGGCCGCTACTACGCGATGGACCGCGACAAGCGCTGGGACCGGACCCAGCTCGCCTACGACGCGCTCGTCGAGGGCGAGGCGGAGTACACGGCCGACAGCGGCGAGGCCGCCGTCCGGGCCGCCTACGAGCGCGGCGAGACCGACGAGTTCATCAAGCCGACCCTCGTCGGGGAGGAGGGGCGCATCCGCGACGGCGACAGCGTGATCTTCTTCAACTTCCGGCCGGACCGGGCGCGGCAGCTGACGCAGAAGCTCGACGAGGGGCTCGACATCCGCCTGACGACGCTCACCCAGTACCGCGAGGAGTGGGAATTCCCGGTCGCGTTCCCGCAGGAGCGGCCGGCCGTGACGCTCGCCTCGGTGCTGGCCGAGCGCGGCGTGGCGCAGCTGCACGTGGCGGAGACCGAGAAGTACGCGCACGTGACCTACTTCTTCAACGGCGGCGAGGAGGACCCGTACCCGGGCGAGCAGCGCAGCCTGGTCGACTCGCCGCGCGACGTGCCGACCTACGACAAGAAGCCGGAGATGAGCGCGGAGGCGGCCGCGGACGCGTTCGTCGAGGGCTGGCGCGAGCACGAGCCCGGCTTCGGGATCATCAACTTCGCCAACCCCGACATGGTCGGCCACACGGGCGTGATCGAGGCGGCCGTGAGCGCCATCGAGACGGTCGACGCGTGCCTCGGTCGCGTGGTGGAGGCGGTCCGGGAGTCCGGCGGCGCCTGCGTCATCACCGCCGACCACGGCAACGCCGACAACATGCTCGAGCCGGACGGCAGCCCGAACACCGCGCACTCGATGAACCCAGTGCCGCTGATCGTGACCGCCGACGTCGGCGAGCTGCGCGAGGGCGGCATCCTGGCCGACGTCGCGCCCACCGTGCTGGCGCTGATGGGGCAGGAGCAGCCGCCCGAGATGACCGGGAAGCCGCTCTAGGCTCCCGGGCGTGGCTGCGGCGCCCTTCACGATCAGCGCGCGCGACGGCGACGCGCGCGCAGGCCTGATCCACACGCCGCACGGCGACGTGCGCACGCCTGCCTTCGTCCCGCTCGCGTCGACGGCGACCGTCAAGTCGCTGCACGCCGCCGAGGTGGCCGAGCTCGGCTACGACATGGTGCTGGGCAACACGTTCCACCTGTTCATCCAGCCCGGCCCCGACCTGATCGCCGAGCTGGGCGGGCTGCACGAGTTCATGGGCTGGAAGGGCGCGATCATCACCGACTCGGGCGGCTACCAGGTCTTCTCGATGGGGCACGGGTCCGTCGCCGAGGAGATCAAGCGCAGCCGCGACCAGCGCGCCTCGAGGATCCTCGCGATCGAGGAGGAGGGGGTGCGGTTCCGCTCCTACCTCGACGGCGGCGAGCGGTTCATGGGGCCGGAGACCTCGATGGACGTCCAGGCCAAGCTCGGCTCGGACATCGCGCTCGCCTTCGACGAGTGCACGCCCTTCCACGTCGAGCGCGACTACACGGAGAGCTCGATGGAGCGCACCCACCGCTGGCTCGACCGCTGCGTCGCCTGGCAGCGCGAGCACGCCCCGCCCGGCCAGCTCCTGTACGGGATCGTGCAGGGCGGCGTCCACGAGGACCTGCGCGCCCGTTCGACCGCCTACGTCGCCGGCGCGGGCGTCCAGGGGATCGCGATCGGCGGCTCGCTCGGCCAGACGAAGGAGCAGATGCGCGAGGTGGTCGGCTGGTCGCTGCGCGACCTGCCCGCAGAGCCGCCGCGCCACCTGCTCGGCATCGGGGACGTGGACGACGTGGTTCACGCCGTCGCCGCCGGCATCGACACCTTCGACTGCGCGACCCCGACCCGGCTCGCCCGCCACGGCACGGCCCTCGTGCACGACCCGGCGGGCCGTTGGCGGCTCGACCTCGCCAAGGGCGCGCACCGCCGAAGCAACGAGCCGATCGACCCCGACTGCCCCTGCCCGGCCTGCCGCGAGCACACGCGCGCCTACCTGCACTACCTCGTCCGCGCGGGCGAGCTGACGGCGAAGCGCCTGCTCACGCTGCACAACCTGACCTTCATGGAGCGCCTGATGCGCGGCCTGCGAGAGGCGATCGAGGCCGGCACGCTGGCCGAGCACGGCGAGCGGGTGCTGGCCGGGGCCGCCGTGCGATGACGCGCTCGTTCTGGCTCGACGAGCCCTACCGGCCGCGCCCGCCGCTGCCGGGCGACGTGGAGGTCGAGGCCTGCGTGATCGGGGCCGGGGTCGGCGGCCTGTCGTGCGCGCGCCGGCTGGCGCAGCGCGGCGTCGAGGCGATCGTGCTCGAGCGCGGCACGGTCGCGGCCGGCGCCAGCGGCCGCAACGGCGGCTTCCTGATCGCCGGGCTGGCCGCCTTCCACAACGACGCCCGCGAGCGCTACGGCGCCGAGCGGGCGCGCAGCCTCTACGCGCGCACGCTCGAGGCCCAGGAGGAGATCTTCGCCCTGGCCGCCGAGCTCGGCGCCGGCGACGCGGTGCGGCGCACCGGACTGCTGCGCGTCTCCGCCTCCGGCGAGGAGGCCGAGCACGTGCGGCGCCACGTCGAGGCGCTGCGCGCCGACGGCTTCCCCGGCGAGCTCGTCGAGCGCGACGAGCTGCCGCCGGCGCTGCGGCGCGCCTTCCTCAACGCCTGCCGCACCGATCACGACGGCGCCCTCCACCCGGCGCGCTGGATCAGGGCCCTGGCGGGCGCCGCGGAGCAGGCCGGCGCACGCATCCACGAGGGCGTCGAGGTCGCCGGCCCGGTGGCGCGCGCGCGAGGTGCGCACGGCGCGCGGAACCGTCCGGGCGCGGCACGTGGTCGTCGCGGCGGACGGCGCGCTGCCGCGCCTGGTGCCCGGCGTCGGCGAGCGCGTGCGGGCGCGTCGGCTGCACATGGTCGCCACCGAGCCGCTGCCCGAGCGGCTCGTCGACTGCCCCGTCTACGCGCGCTGGGGCTACGAGTACTTCCAGCAGACCCCCGACGGACGCCTGCTGGCGGGCGGGTTCTCCGACCTCGACGGCGACGCCTCCTACACCGACCGCGACGAGGGCGACCCGCAGGTCTGGGGCCGCATCGAGCGCTACCTCGCCGACGAGCTCGGCGTACGCGCGCCGATCACGCACCGCTGGGTGGGGACGGTCGGCTACAGCGCGGACGGGCTGCCGGTGATGGACGAGGTCGACGGCGTCCACGTCGCCGGCGGCTACTCGGGCCACGGCAACGTGCTCGGCTACCTCGTGGGCCGGGAGCTCGCCGACCGGATCGCCGGCTAGCGCTTCGTGTTGTCCTGGATCAGCTGGCGGATGCCGTCGATCTGCTGCTGGACGTCGCCCTGGTCGACGGGCGAGACGCTGCTGCCGTTGTCGCTCGAAGCGACCAGCGCCACGCCGACGGCGGCGATCGCCGCGAGCACCAGCAGGAGGGCGAAGAAGGTCGCCAGCCGGCGCCGGCGCGCCGCCTTGCGGGCGTCGCGGTCGTCGCGCGCCCGGGGTGGGGGAGCGGTGGGCTCCGCGTAGGCGGGGACGGGCTCGTAGGAGGTGCGCGGCATGGCGCGCGTCGCCGAGGTGGCGTCGAGCGCCCGCGTGGCGTCCACGTCGCTCAGCTCGAGCCGGCGCGTGGCATCGGTCTCGTGACCGTGCAGCCCGGCCTCGATCGCCTCGGCCATCTCGAGCGCCGAGCGGTAGCGCGAGCCGGGGTCGCGCTCGAGGCAGAGCCGGATCGCCTGGTCGAGCTCCGCCGGCACCTCGGGCCGCAGCTCGGTGATCGGCTCGACGACCTCCTGCTGCTGCTTGAGGGCGAGCTCGGTCAGCGAGGAGTACTCGTGCGGCAGCCGCCCGGTCAGGAACTGGTAGGCGCAGACGCCCAGCGAGTAGGTGTCCGAGGCGGGGCCGGCCTCCTCGCCCCGGGCCTGCTCGGGCGACAGGTAGGCGGCGGTGCCGAGCACGGACCCGACCTGCGTGATGCGCGTCTGCTCGGCGGCCTTCGCGATGCCGAAGTCGGCGAGCTTGATGATTCCGGTCTCGTTCGAGAGGAGCAGGTTGCCCGGCTTGACGTCGCGGTGGATGACGCCGGCGCGGTGGGCGTAGTCGAGCCCGTGGCAGGCGTCGCGGACGATGTCGACGGTCTGCTCGACGTCGAGCAGCTTGTGCTCGCGCAACAGGTCGGCGGCGGAGGGGCCGTCCACGTACTCCATGACGATGTAGTGGCGCTCGCTCTCGGGATCCTGGCCGGAGTCGAACACCTGGACGATGTTGGGGTGCTGGAGGCGCGCCGCCGAGAGCGCCTCGCGCCGGAAGCGCGCCACGAAGTCCTCGTCCTCGGCGAGGTGCTCGGCCAGCAGCTTGATGGCCACCGCGCGCTCGAGCACCGAGTCGGTCGCCAGGAACACCGTGGACATGCCGCCCGCGCCCAGCCGGCGGTCGATCCGGTAGCGGCTGGCGATCTGGGTCGGAGGGCTCATCCCTGGTCACCCGGCCCAGCCCCGCCGCCGTCGCCCTGGTCGCCCTCCGGGGAAGTCGGGGTGGTCTCGGTCGGCGGCGTGGTCTCGGTGGGGGTGGTCTCGGTGGGCGTCGTCTCCGTCGGCGTGGTCTCCGTGGGGACGGTCTCGGTGGTCTCGGTCTGGGTCTCCGTCTGCGGGACGGTCTCGGTGGTCGTCGACGGCTCGTCGCCCTTGCACTGCTCGGCGGTCAGCTCGAACAGGCGGTCGAAGCTCTCCTCCAGCGCGCTGCGCACGTCGGCGTCCACGCTCGACGGCATCGAGGAGAGGATCGACTCCACGGCCGGCTGCGAGTCGTTGGTGATGTCGTCGCAGGCGCCGTCGCCGACGTCGAAGCGGCGCTCGACCTCGGCCAGGCGCGCGTCCAGCTCCTGGGCCGTGGCGGCGGGGATCGACGGCTTGGTCTCGTCGTCGGAGCCGCAGCCCGCGGCCAGCCAGGCCGCGGCCACGAGCAGCAGTGTTGTCAGGATCCGCAGTCTCACTGTCCGGTGTAGAGGCGCTGGCCGAGCACGGTTGGCAGGCCGGCCTCCTCGATGGCGCCGGCGGCCCGGTCGATCTCGTACTCGACCCGCCGCCAGTCGGCGCTCCACCCCTCTGTGTCTAGCAGGAGCCACGCGGCGCGCGGATCGCCATCGCGCGGCTGGCCGACGGCGCCGGGGTTCAGCAGCCAGTCGCCCTCGGCGAGATCCTGCTCCAGCCCGCCCTCGGCGGGCGCGCCGTCGACGTTGCCCTCGCCGCTGCGCCTGAACCAGAGCGCCACGTGCGAGTGACCGACGGCGCCGACGCGCTTCTTCATCAGGTCCATGCACTCGTCCGCCTGCCAGGTGGAGAGCACGTATTCCCAGACCGGGTCGCGCGGCGAGGCGTGGTAGAGGCCGATGTCGCGGTCATCGGCCTGGGGCTTCAGCGACCTCAGGAACTCGAGCGCCTCGGCGTCGATGTTGTCGCGCGTCCACTGGGCCGCGGCCGCCGCGCTCGAGGAGAAGTCGCCCAGGTCGATCTCGCCCGTGACGACCAGATCGTGGTTGCCCGCCAGGCAGAGGTCGCAGCGCTCGCGCGCGAGCTCGACGCAGCCGTTGGGCTCGGCGCCGTAGCCGACCAGGTCGCCGAGGCACCAGATCTCCTCGACCTCGGCGTCGTCGACGTCGGCAAGGACGGCCTCGAAGGCGGGCAGGTTGCCGTGCACGTCCGACAGCAGCGCGATTCGCATCGAGTGCCTTCTACAGTGTCCGGGGAATGGAAGCCAGGGGTGCCGGTGGCCGATCGGGGCGCTTGCGGTTGCCACTGGCCGTTGCCGTGGCGGCGGTCGCCGCCGCGGCGGCAACGATCCTGCTGCGACCGCGCAGCGGCATCATCGACCCGGCCGCCGTGGACGCGAAATCGTACTTCACGGCCATGCAGCTCGACCGCGCGGAGGACTTCCGCAGCGTCCAGCGCCTGATCATGGCCGGCAGCCTGGTCGTGAGCGCCGGCACGCTGGCGGTGCTCGCCTGGCGGCCACCGCGGCGTGCGATCGAGCGGATCACGCGCCGGCCGATCCTCGGGCGCGGCCGTCGCCGGGGCGGGCATCTCGCTGCTCCTGGTGGCGGTCGACCTGCCGCTGTCGGCGTGGGCGCACCAGCGCGCGGTCGACGTCGGGCTGTCGACCCAGGAATGGCCCGACTGGTTCAGCGACGTCGGCAAGTCGGCGCTGATCGGCGCCGGCTTCGCGGCGGTGGGCGGAGCGCTGGCGCTGGGGCTGGTGCGGCGCTTCCCGCGCCACTGGTGGGCGCCGGCGTCGCTCGTCGTGATCGCCTTCGGCGTGATCACGATCTGGCTCTTCCCCGTGGTGATCGACCCGATCTTCAACGACTTCAAGAAGCTGCCTCCGGGGCAGACGCGCACGGAGGTGCTCGAGCTCGCGCGCAAGGCGGGCGTGGACGTGGGGGAGGTCTACGAGGTCGACGCGAGCCGCCGCACGACGGCGGCCAACGCCTACGTGAACGGCCTCGGACACTCGAAGCGGGTCGTGCTGTACGACAACCTGCTGAAGGGCTTCCCGCGCGAGGAGGTCCGGGTCGTGGTCGCCCACGAGCTGGGCCACCAGAAGCACAACGACGTGATCCGCGGCCTGGTCTGGCTGGCGCTGGTCGCCCCGGCAGGGACGTTCCTCACGCAGCGCCTGGCGGAGGCCTTCGGGCGGCGCCGGGGGCTGGGCGACCCGAGCGTCAAGCCGGGGCCGGCCGCGCTGCCGGCGATCGCACTCGCGGTGACGATCGCGACGTTCGGCTTCACCGCCGCGTCGAACGTGCTCTCGCGCGCGGTCGAGGCGCAGGGCCGACTCGTTCGCCCTGCGCATCACCGACGAGCCGCGGGCGTTCATCGACTTCGAGCGCCGGATCACGCTGCGCAACATCTCCGAGCCCGACCCGCCCGGCCTCTGGCAGACCCTGTTCGGCACGCACCCGACGACGGTCGAGCGGATCGGGATCGGCAAGGCCTACGAGGAGCCCGGCTAGGCTGCCGCACCCGCATGCGCGACCGGATCGAGCGCACCGTCCGCGAGCTCGCCTCGTTCGAACGCCCCTCGGCCTCCGACGGCGAGCGCCGGGCGGCGGACTGGATCGCCGGCGAGCTGCGCTCGGCCGGCTGCCGCGAGGTGCGCGTCGAGGAGGAGCGCGCGCACGGCGGCTACTGGTGGCCGCTGGGGCTGCTCAACGCCGCGGCGCTGCTGGCGGCCGCCCTCGGGCGCAGGGCCGCCGCGCTGGTCGGCGCGGTCGCGGCCGCCGCCGTCTACGACGACGTGTCCGGCGGCAGGCTCTGGTTCCGGCGCCGCACCCTTCCGCACCGCTCGACCTGGAACGTGGTCGCCGAGCTCGGCGACCCCGACGCGCCGCGGACGGTCGTCTTCGTCGCCCACCACGACGCCGCCCACTCGGGCCTCGTCTTCCACCCGGCCCTGCCGCGCGTGGCGATGGAGCGGATGCCGAAGCTGCACGAGCGGGCCGACCAGAGCGTCCCGATCATCTTCGGCGTCTTCCTCGGGCCGCTGCTGCTGGCGCTCTGGGGCCTGACCGGGCGGCGGCTGCTGCGCGCGCTCGGCACGGTCTTCGCTGGCGGCGCTGTCGCGACGATGGCGGACATCGGGCGCAGCGAGGTCGTCCCGGGCGCCAACGACAACCTCAGCGCGGTCGCGGTGGTGGTCGCGCTGGCGCACTCACTGGCCGCGAGCCCGCCGCCGGGGGTGCGCGTGATGCTCGTCTCGACCGGCTCGGAGGAGTCGTTCATGGAGGGCATGCAGGGCTTCGGGAGGCGTCACTTCGGCTCGCTCCCGCGCGCCACGACCGAGTTCGTGTGCATCGAGTGCGTCGGCTCGCCGCAGCTGTGCGTGGTCGAGGCGGAGGGGATGCTGGTGATGCGCCACTACACGGAGAGCTCGCGCGACGCGCTGGCGCGAGCGGGCGAGGCGGCCGGGGTTCCGCTGCGCCGCGGGCTGCGCACGGTGGCCGCGACGGACGCGCTGATCGCGCTGCGGGCCGGCTACCCGACCTGCACCCTGGGCGGGGTCGACGAGACGAAGTTCCCGTCGAACTACCACTGGCCCTCGGACACGCCCGAGAACCTCAGCTGGGAGTCCGTCGAGGGAGCCGCGCGGGTGTGCGAGGCCTACGTGCGCCAAATGGACGGGCGGCCGATTGCTCGACCGCCCGCAGCTAGTTGAACACGTATCCCGATTCCCCGCAAGGGGATCGGTAGCGAGATCAGCTCTCGGTCTCGGGGGGAGGGCCGCCGGGACCGAATTCGGGGAGGTCCCGGATCCCCTCGCGCGTCTGCCACTTGGAGAAGTTGTCGTCCATCGCGTCGATCAGCTCCCGCATGAAGCGCGGCGACAGGTTCACGCGCGACACGACCACGCCGGGCACCTCGCCCTCGTCCACCTCGTGATCGACCCGCGCGAACGTGATCGTGAACTCGTAGTCCGAATGGGAGACGTTGGCGAAGTTGGCGTAGTGGCCGGCCATCGTCTCGGGGTCCGTATGGATGTTGAAGTGGCGCTCGGCGTCCTCAGGCACGCGCGTAGTATCGCAGCCCGATGCGGATCTCCGTGATCGCCGTCGGCCGGCTCAAGCCCCCGTACCAGGACGACGTGGAGCACTACCGGAAGATGCTCGCCGGCCACGCCAAGCTCGACCTGATCGAGGTGCGCGACGACGACGCCGTGCAGGCGCGCGTGCCGGAGCGCGCCTTCAGCGTGCTGCTCTCGAGCGACGGCCGCAGCCTCGACTCGGAGGCGTTCGCCGGGTGGCTCGAGGAGCGCCGCCAGGCCGGTCGCGACGTCTGCTTCGTGATCGGCGGCCCCAAGGGGCTCGACCTCGAGGCCGACCTGCGGCTCTCGCTCGGCCCGATGACCCTGCCCCACCAGCTCGCCCGCGTCGTGCTGCTGGAGCAGATCTACCGCGCCCACAAGATCCTCGCCCGCGAGCCGTACCACTACTGAGTCGCCCCGATGCGCTATCTCTGAGGGCCGTGAGCGATCCGGTCTCAGACCTGCGCGGCGCCGTCAGCGAGGCCGCCGCCGACCTGCGCGGCGACGGTGCGCTCGACGGCGCCAAGCTCGACCGCCCGCCGCGGCCGGACTTCGGCGACTACTCGACCAACGCCGCCATGCTGCTGGCCCCGTCGATGGGCGAGGCCCCGCGCGCGATCGCGGAGCGGCTCGGTGACACGCTCGGCGAGCGGCTCGGCCCGGCCGTGGAGAAGGTCGAGATCGCGGGGCCGGGCTTCCTCAACCTGTTCATGACGGACGCCTGGTACCTGGAGTCGCTGGCCGCGATCCAGGCTGCGGGCGAGCGCTTCGGGGCCTGCACCAGGGGCGAGCGCGTGCAGGTCGAGTTCGTCAGCGCCAACCCGACCGGCCCGATCACCGTCGCCGCCGGGCGGCACGCCGCCTACGGCGACTCGCTCGCCCGCATCCTCGAGCTCGCCGGCAACACGGTCGAGCGCGAGTACTACGTCAACGACGCCGGCACCCAGGTGCGCAAGTTCGGCGAGGCGATCCGCGCGCGGGCGCGCGGCGAGCGAGCCCGACGAGTACAAGGGCGACTACGTCGGCGGGCTGGCCGAGCGCATCCCCGGCGCCGGCGACGCCGACCCCGACGAGCTCGCCGTCAAGGGCGTCGAGCTGATGCTCGAGGAGATCGACCGCACGCTCGGGCGCTTCCGCGTGAGCATGGACCGCTACTTCTCGGAGCGCTCGCTGCTCGATTCGGGCGCGGTCGACCGCGCCCTCGAGAAGGTCGACGGGATCTACGAGTCCGAGGGCGCGCTCTGGCTGCGCACGACCGCGGCCGGCGACGACAAGGACCGCGTCCTGCGCCGCTCGACCGGCGAGCTGGCCTACTTCGCACCCGACATCGCCTACCACGCGGACAAGCTGGGGCGCGGCTACGACCTGCTCATCAACGTGCTCGGCTCGGACCACCACGGCTACGTGAAGCGCATCTACGCAGCGTGGGCCGCGCTCGGCGGCGACCCGGGCGCCTACGAGATCGTGATCATGCAGCTGGTCCACCTGTTCGAGGGCGGGCGGCGCGCCCAGATGTCGAAGCGCGAGGGCACGATCGTCACGCTCGACTCCCTGCTCGACGACATCGGCGTCGACGCCGCGCGCTGGTACCTCACCTCGCGCAGCCACGACACCTCGATCGACCTCGACCTCGAGCTGGCGCGCAGCGAGTCGCAGGACAACCCCGTCTACTACGTGCAGTACGCGCACGCGCGGATCGCGTCGATCCTGCGCAAGGCGGGGGAGGAGCGCGTGGCCGCGGCGACGGCGGCGGACCTGGGCAGCAAGCGACGAGCGCTTCCACCCCTCGGCGCGCTCGCTGATCAAGCGGCTGCTCGAGTTCCCTGCCGAGGTGTGCGAGGCCGCCGATCGCAGGGCGCCGCACCGGATGACGACCTACGCCCACGAGACCGCGCAGGAGTTCTCGGCCTTCTACCGCGACTGTCGTGTCGTGGGGGCCGCCGAGGAGGGCGGCGACGAGGACGTGCGGCTGGTGATCGCGGTGCTGACCAAGGACGTGCTCGCGCGCTCGCTCGCGCTGCTCGGGGTCGAGGCGCCGGCGTCGATGTAGGGTGGGCGCCGTGCGCCTGGCCCTGGCAGCGGCACTCGCCGTCTCGCTCGCGTGCGCCGCTCCCGCGGCGGCCGTCGATCGCTACGTGCCGATGAAGGTCCCGCACGCGCCCGGGCCGAAGAAGTACGACAAGGTCTGGGTCCAGCAGCTCGGTCCCAAGCGCGCGAAGCAGGTGGTCGTGCTCGTGCCGGGCACGCAGGGCGGCGCCGGGGGCATCACGCCGGTGGCGCGCGACATCGTCCGGCGCGTCCCGCGCACGCAGGTCTGGATCGTGGACCGCCGCGAGCAGGCTTTCGAGGACGTCTCGGTGTTCAGGCGCCGCGATCCGGACGCCGCGCTCGACTACTACCTCGGCTTCAAGTACCACCGCGTCCTCGGCGAGGACGCCAAGTTCGTGTCCGAGTGGGGGCTGCGCGTGCAGCTCGACGACCTGCGCAGCGTGGTGCGCCGCGCGCGGGCCGGCGGACGCAGGGTGATCCTCGGCGGGCACTCGGCGGGCGCCTCGACGGCCGTCGCGTACGCGGCCTGGGACTTCGGCGGCCGGCCCGGCTACCGCGAGATCGACGGGCTCGTCCTGATCGACGGCGGACTGCTCGGCAGCTTCTCCGAGGCGAACGCGGCGCGCGCGAAGCGCGAGCTGGCCGAGATCCGCAGCGGCGACGTGTTCCTCGACCTGCTCGGGATCGGGATCCCCGAGGTGGCGGGGATCTTCGCCCAGGTCGGCGCCCTGTACGCCTACGAGCGCCCCGACGCGCCCTCGGCGCTGCAGGAGTACCCGCTGCTCCCGCCGGAGTTCAAGCCGTCGTTCAGGGTCACCAACGAGGGGCTGTTCGGCTACGCGTTCGACGCGAGCACGTCGCCCAAGGCGCTCGAGCTGATCCACGTGCGCGCGGGCCAGCTGGCGGCGAGCGGCGACCCGCGGCCGTGGCAGGACGGCGAGCTGACGCCGATCCGGCGCTTCGCCCAGGCCTACGCGGCCAACGACCCGAACGCCACCGAGTGGTACTACCCGCGCCGCCTGCTGCTCGACATCGACTCGGCCAACGACGTGCGCCAGACCGCCGCGGCGCGGATCGTCGGGCTGCGGCTGCTGCACAAGCGCGAGATCGACGTGCCGCTGTACGCGTTCAGCACGTCGCTGACGCAGGGCGGCGTGGCCAAGGGCGCGCGCCGGCTGGTGAGCGGCTCGCGCATCAAGCGGGCCGTGGTCGTGGACGACCGTCGTACGAGCCACCTGGACCCGCTTTCCGCGGCGCCGAGCACGAACCGCTTCCTGGCGACGGTCGTGCCGTTCCTGAAGCGGACCGCGCGCTAAAGAGCGCTCCCGAGCGGGTCGATGGACCCGTATGGAGCTTCGCCTGTCCGAGGTCCTGTCGGCGCTCTCGCACGCCCTCGACATCACCGAGGGCCAGCCGCGCGGACACGCGGAGCGGACCTGCGTGATCGGGATGCGCCTCGGGACCCAGATCGGGCTCCACCAGCGGGACCTGTCGTCGCTGTTCTACGCGCTGCTGCTGAAGGACGCGGGCTGCTCGTCGAACGCCGCCAAGGTGGCGTCGCTGTACGGGCACGCCGACGCGCTGGTCAAGCAGGACCGCAAGACGACCGACCACCTGCGCCCGACGCAGTCGCTGCGCCACCTGCTGCGCAACACCGCGCCGGGCGCCTCGCCGCTGACCAAGGCACGCCACATCAAGGCGCTGATCGAGCACGGGTCGGACGGCGCCCGCGACCTGACGGCGCTGCGCTGCGAGCGCGGGGCCGACGTGGCGCGCAACGTGGGGATGGACGAGGCGACGGCGGAGGCGATCGCCGCGCTCGACGAGCACTGGGACGGCCGCGGCTATCCGGCGGGGCTGGCCGGCGAGCAGATCCCGCTGCTCGGCCGGATCCTCTGCCTGGCCCAGACCGCGGAGGTGTTCTGGCAGCTCGGCGGCGCCGCGGCCGCCTGCCAGGTGGCACGCGCGCGGCGCGGCGCGTGGTTCGACCCGATGCTCGCCAACGCGCTCTGCTCGTTCGAGCACGACGACCTGTTCTGGGCGTCGCTCGAGCAGCCGCGGGTGGGGATGTGGGAGCCGGAGGACCGGGAGGAGACGCTCGACCAGGACCGGCTCGACCGGGTGGCGGAGGCGTTCGCGACCGTGGTCGACGCCAAGACGCCGTACACGGCCAGGCACTCGGAGGGGGTGGCGCGCATCGCCGTCGGGCTGGCCGTGCCTGCTCGACCTCGACGAGCGGACGCAGCGCGACCTGTACCGGGCGGGGCTGCTGCACGACATCGGCAAGCTGGGCGTGTCGAACCGGATCCTGGACAAGCGGGGACCGCTCGACGACGAGGAGTGGGCGGAGGTGCGCAGGCACCCGCTGACGTCGCTGCAGATCCTGCGCGGGGTCGGCGCCCTGCGCAACGTGGCGCGGCTGTCGGGGCTGCACCACGAGCGCCTCGACGGCTCGGGCTACTACCTCGGCTTCGACGGCACGCAGCTCGACCTGCCAGCGCGGGTGCTGGCGGTGGCCGACGTGGCGGAGGCCCTGTCGGCCGAGCGGCCCTACCGCGAGGCGCTCGCCCCCGACGAGGTGCTCGAGATCATGGCCCGCGATGCCGGGACGAGCCTGGACGCGGAGGCGTTCGAGGCGCTCGTGACGCTGATGACGGAGCCGAGCGGCGCGACGGCGTTTACGACCGCCTAGATGTTCTGGAAGAAGTTGATGCCGAGGTCGTCCATCGCCTGGAGCGCCTCGGAGTTGAGCCGCGTGAGCTCGTTGCTGTAGAGCAGCACTCCCATCACGATCAGCACCACGCCCGAGACGACCGTGATCACGCGGTAGTGGTCGCGGAAGAACTTGAAGATGCCGGAGAAGGTGGTGAAGGCGAGCGCGCTGAGGATGAACGGGACGGCGAGCCCGAGCGCGTAGAAGGCGAGCAGGATGCCGCCCTTGCCGACCGTCTGCTGGTTGGAGGCCGCGGTGAGGATCGCGCCGAGCGTGGGGCCGGTGCAGGGCAGCCAGGCGACGGCGAAGGCGACGCCCGCGATCAGCGGCCCGCCCGTGTGGGCGCGGCGCATGAGCTCCTCGGGGCGCCACTCGCGGTTGAACAGGGGGAGGAAGAGCGTGCCGATGAAGAAGGCGCCCATCAGGATGAGCACGATGCCGGAGATCTGGCGCAGCACGGCGCGGTGCTCGTTGAGGGTCTGGCCGAGGCCGGTGGCGCCCATGCCGAGGGCGACGAACATGACCGTGAAGGCGAGGCAGAACAGCAGCGCCGGGCCGAGCACGCGCATGCGGCCGCGGCCCTCCTGGATGTCGGCGAACGAGACGCCGGAGATCGTCGACAGGTAGCCGGGCACGAGCGGCAGCACGCAGGGCGAGATGAAGGAGATGAAGCCGACCGCGAAGGCGGCGACGACGGTGGTGTCGACCGAGTCGGCGGCGATCACAGGTCGTAGCGCTCCATGTCGACGTCGACGCGGTTGGAGTCCGGCGCCGCGGCGGCCGGGCGCCCGGCGGGCCGCCGGGCGCGCTCGCGGCGCCAGCGGGTGAGCGCGAAGGCGATGCCGGCCGCCCCCGCGAGGATGGCCACGGCGGGGATGACGTAGACGAGCGTGTCCTCGATGCCGTTGTCGTCGCCGGCGTCGCCGGGCAGGGCGAGCACGGACTCGCCGAACTGGGCGACCAGCGCGCGCTTGATCTCGTCCTTGGAGCGGCAGTCGGCGATCAGGCGCTCGATGTAGGCGCGCTCGCGCTGGGCCTGCGGGGCGTCGGCGGCGAGGCCGAGCGGGGTGCCGCAGATGGAGCACATGACCTCGTCCTCGATGTCGCCGAGGGAGGTCTTGGGGCAGTCGGCCGCGACGCCGGTGGCCGGCGAGCAGTCGCGAACAGCGAGCGCCGTCGAGCAGCGCCGCGCGCCTCACGCGCTCTCCCGGAGCAGCGGCGCGACCTGCTCGCGCATGAAGCGCTCGTCGACGGGGCCGCGCGCCACGGCGGCGATGCGGCCGCGGCGGTCGACGACGAAGGTCTCGGGGAGGCCGAGGATGCCGAACTCGTCGCGGATGTCGCCGGGACCGTCGCGCAGCATGGGGTAGGTCAGGCCGTACTCGGCGGCGAAGTCGCGGGCGTCGCCGGAGATGTCCTGGACGTCGACGCCGAGGACGGTGGCGTTGCGCTTCGCGAGGCGCTTGTGCCAGCGCTGGAGGAGGGGCGACTCGGCGCGGCAGGGCTCGCACCAGGAGGCCCAGAAGTTGAGCACGACGACCTGGCCCTTGTAGTCGTCGAGCGAGCCGTTGCCGTCGCCGGAGAGCCGCGGCAGGTCGACCTCCGGAGCCGGCTCGCGCCCGCCGGCCACCAGGGCCTGCTCGACACCGCGGTTCGGCTCGTTGGTGATCAGCCCATAGGCGAGCAGGGCAACGAGCGCGACAACGGCGCACAGAACGGCGATCGGAATGGGGCGAAACAGCCTGCTCATGACGCCGCCCGAAGACTAGATGGAGGCTAGAATCGCGCAGCCAGGCGGACGTAGCTCAGTTGGTAGAGCGTTGGCTTCCCAAGCCAAAGGTCGCGGGTTCGAGGCCCGTCGTCCGCTTTAGGCGACCGGATGCGAGTCCCTGACCGCGGCTGGTACATTCCGTGATCCGCTGTTTCAGCTCTGGCCCGAGCGAGGAGACGGATGCCGCAACCCGGTGTCGGAACCCTGGAGTCCGTGCGCTCCGGAGGCCGAGTGCATGTCCTCGGCGCAGGACCCGTCGGCCTCATGTTGACGGCGTTGCTCCAGCCGCTTGATGGCGTCTCCGTGCGTCTATACGAGAAGCGTGGGGACTACACGCGCACGCGGATGGTTCGGCTGGCCTCGTACCTCGTCGCGGATTCGGCCGAGGGCTACAGTGCCGACAGCTTCGATGGAGACAACGTCGCGGCCGTCTTCGAGCCACCGGAGCTCGCGGAGGGCCTCGCGTTCAGACAGTCGATTCCCTCGGACCTGATGACCCTTCTCCGGGAGTGGGAACTGGGGTTCTGCCCGCTGAACCAGATCGAGCGCTCGATCAGCGATCTGATCGATTCGCGCGGAACGACTTCGGTTGAGCGCACCGCAGGCGCCGTCACGGCGGAGGAGGCCATCGCGATGCTCGAGCCGGGCGACGTCGTGATCGACTGCACGGGCAGCAGGTCCCTGCTCCGAGATCACCTGGTGCCGGGCTCCGGCGACGAGGTCGGGGGCGCCAACACGTTCAACTTCCTGTTCGAACACGCGCTCGTCATCACCTTCCTGTACGGCCAGACGTATGCGTGTAACGAGTACTGCAAGTACTACAAGAACGTCGAGAACGCGCACTACAAGTTCATTCCAATGGTGCACCGCGTGTTCTACGACGGAAGCGTCAGCCACGTCACGGGCATCGTGAGCATCACCCCCGAGGAATATGAGGCGATGCCAAAGCAGTTCGATGGCGAGTGGCTGCGCGGCAACTTCCCGAGCGTCGCCCAGTCGATGGACCGCTTCATCGACAAGATCAGGCGGGAGACGAATGGCGAGCTCGTCGGCGACCTCGAGATCATCCGGATACCCCTGAACCTCTACCGGGCTCGCAATGCGACCAGCCGGCAGTGGGCCACGGCCGGGCCGAGCGACCACCCGTTCGCGACCACGCCGGTGCTTCTGCTCGGCGATTCGGCCGTTGGCTCGCCGTACTTCCAGTCGATCTCGCTCGGTTTCGAGTGCGCGATGTTCCTGGCGGGACTTATCTCCCAGCCTCACCTGCCGGTCACAGACATGCTCGATCGCTACGAGCTCTACATCTACAAGCAGTGGCTTCGCGTGTACATGCAGAGCAAGCGGATCAAGACCAACAAGGATCTGTTCCAGTCCTTGGATGACCCGGTCGCCCTTCTGGATCAGCTGCACATCTACTGACCATGGCGCTCACAGTCGGCCAGCCCGTTTCCGATCACACCTTGCAGGCGTACCTCCGTGGCGAGCCCACACCGATCGTCTTCGAGCTGTCGAGTCACCGGGGCAGCTGGGTCGTTCTGTTCTTCTACCCCGGTGACTTCACGTTCGTCTGCCCGACCGAGCTCGCGGCCTTCGCGAAACGCCACTCCGACTTCCTGCGCGAGGACGCGGTGCTGCTCGCGGCGAGCACGAACAGCTGCTTCAGCCACAAGGCATGGTTCGAGACGGACCCGCGTCTCGCCGACGTCCGCTATCCCGTGATCGCCGACACGCTCCACGACCTGAGCCGTTCATTCGGCGTGCTGCTGGAGGACGGGGCCACGCATCGCGGCACCTTCATCATCGACCCGAACGGCGTGCTGTTGCACATGAGCGTGACCGAGCACGACGTCGGCCGCAGCGTCGACGAGGTGCTGCGGGTCTTGCGCGCGTTTCGCACCGGGGCGCTCTGCCCGGTCGACTGGGCGCCAGGCGATGCGACCCTCACTGCCGAGGACGACTGGTTTGCAAAGGTGTTCCCCGACGTCGTCGGCCCGGAGCTCGACTCGCTCCAGGAGCAAGCCGAAAGGGTGTCATTCGCCGCCGGTGACGTGATCCTGGCGGAAGGCGACCTCGCGGAGCGCTTCTACGTCGTGGCGCAGGGGGAGGTCGAGATCAGCCGCCGCACCCCCGAGGGCGACGTGGTCAAGCTCGCAACGCTTGGGCGGGGGCAATCCTTCGGCGAGGTCGGGATCCTCGCCGAGACGCGAAGGACGGCGACCGTACGCGCGGTCGACGACGTCGAGCTGCTGGCCTTGAGCTGGGAGACCTTCCAAGAGAGTCTCGTGGAATCGGATCGCGAGGACCGTGATTTCTCCGAGATCGTCAATGAACGGGTCGAGTCCGCGTCATGAGCGGCCTGGCCACGCGTGCAGCGCCGTTGTTCGTGGGGGCGGTCTGCGTTGCCCTGGGTGCGGCGCCCTCTGCCGCGGGCGCGAAGGTGGACTACGGCCCCATCTCCCACAAGGGGCTGCACAAGGTGGGTGCCACCTCGACGAGTCTCAAGCTCGGCCTCCAGATCGGCCTCGTCGCGAACAACTCGGGGGTGCAGAAGGCCGCCAAGTCCGCGAGCAACCCGTCGTCGTCGTCGTACGGCAAGTACCTCTCGTTGTCAAAGCTCCAGAGCAAGTACGGGGCGACCTCGTCCAAGCGCAAGGCCGTCGTGAACGCCTTCAAGTCCAAGAGCGTCAAGGCCACGGTCGACGTGACCCATTTGCGCGTGAGCGCGACGCTGAACGTCGGCAAGGCACAGAAGATGTTCGGGACGAAGTGGGCCAACTACAAGACGTCCTCGGGCGACGTGATCGCGCTGCCGGTGGACACGCCCAAGCTCCCGAAGGGGCTGAAGGGGAACGTCGACACCGTGGCGGGCATGCGCTACACCGTGAAGCCCAAGGGAGGGTCTTCGGGCATAGCTCCGGCGGCGGTCTACGACGGTGGCACCCCGACCCGGACCGGCACCGCGGGGCCGTCCTGCCTGAACACGACCGACCCCGGCGTGGTCGCGTCGGGCAACGGCCTGTTCCCGAACCAGATCCTGACCGCGTACGGGATCGCGCCCCTCCACTCCGCCGGCCTCCAGGGGCAGGGCATCCGGCTCGCGATCGTCGGCGAGGCGCCCACGCCGGCCGCGGACGTCAATCAGTACCGCAACTGCTTCGGCACGCAGGGAACGGCGCTCAAGATCCACAATGGCTCAGGCATCAAGCCGATCCTCGAGAGCTCGCTCGACGCGATGGTCGTCTCGATGGTGGCGCCGCAGCTCGACCGCTTCGACCTCTGGGTCCAGCCGATCGACGAGGACGCGGACGACGGCGACGTGCTCGGCTTCCTGAAGATGCTCGCCGCGCCGCTTCAGGCGACCACGAACGGCGCACCGCTTCCCAACGTCGTGTCGGTCTCCTACGGAGTCTGCGAGTCCACGGTCTCCAAGTACTCGGCGTCCCGCACGCTGGTCACCCGCCTGCTCGCCGCCCAGGCGGCGCTGGGCATCACGGTGGTGGTCGCCGCCGGCGACACCGGCTCGTCCGCGTGCGCGCGCGGGGTGCCGGTCGGCAAGCTCACCTCGAGCGAGAAGAAGGCACAGGTGTCCTGGCCCGCCAGCTCGGGGTGGGTCCTGGCGGTCGGCGGAACCAACCTGACGCTCAACTCGAACAACACCATCGCCTCCACGGGCCCGTGGAACGACACGACCTACCCCGCCCCCTTCAACGCGGCCAAGGGCGGAGGCGGCGGGCAGAGCACCTTCGAGCAGCGCCCCTCGTGGCAGCCCGCCCAGTCGTTCGCCAGCTCGAAGTACCGGATGGTCCCCGACATCGCGGCCTTCGCCGACGAGAGCCCCGGCTACCCGATCGTCTGCTCGAGCGGCGTCAAGGGCTGCCCCAGGTCGTCACAGACCATCGCGTTCGTCGGCGGTACCAGCGCTGCCACTCCGCTGGTGGCGGGCATGATCGCCCTCTGGGGCCAGCAGGCCAAGCAGCAGGGCCTGCCGCGCCCGGGCTTCGTGCCGCCGCTGCTCTACACGACGGCGAAGCGCAGCCCCGGCGCCTTCATCGACATCACCGAGGGCAGCAACTCGCTCTTCGGCGGCTCCTGCTGCCCGGCCCGGCCCGGCTTCGACCTCGCCACCGGGCTCGGCTCCCCCCTCGCGAACCAGATCGCCGCGCTGCTGGCCTCACGAGGCTGACCATGGCCGGCCCGCCGGGCCTGCCTACCGGGCGACCGTCCCGGTGAAGGTCTCCCGGGCGCCTCCCGGCGGGTTCGGCTCGAGGACACCCCTCATCCGGCCCCCACCGCTGAGTCCCTCGAAGCCGACGAGGCCCTTCACGACCTTCCAATCGCTTCGCTGTTCGACGCCAGGTGGTGTCGAGGTGAAGGTGATCGTCAGGGTGCCGCCGGGGCAGTGGAACGTCCTCACCACCGACTCGTCGACGGGGGCTCCTCAGCCACATCGCTGAATCTCCCCCGGCGCAAAGCCGAGTCGCCGATGGTGGACCCGGAAAGAACCTTGCCGAACGACTCGCCTCTCGCGTTGAGGGGCGCGAGATGCGTCTTGATCAGGATTGGCTCGGTGCTCTCCTTGGCGGTCGCTCCGGCCTCTTCTGCGCCGGTAGTTGTTTACCGCGGCCGCGTCCGCTTTCGCTCAAACTCGCACCCGTCGGGCGTGCAGCGCCGCGTAGATCGGGCGGCACGCCTCGGCGACGGCGGCGTCGTGGTCGGAGAGGGTGATCTGCCGCGGGCGCCTCGGCTCGAAGCCGGTGGAGGACCAGACGGCGGCGTACCAGTGCGGCGCCCAGACGCCGTCGGAGGCGCGCGGCCCCGGCGGCCAGGACAGCATCCGGTCGGTGAACGGGATGCCCAGCCACTCACACAGCCAGCGCAGGTGCGCCTCGGGCGCGCGCAGGAAGTCGCTCGCATCGAGGATCGGGACCTCGATGTCCTGCTCGTCCCACAGCTCCAGCAGCCACCCTTGCTGTGGGAGCCCGATGTCGTCCGGCTCGCAGCTCTCCCGGGCGCGCACGTACGAGGCGACGACCTCGACCGGGTCTCGGATGAGCAACACGTTGCGGAAGCGCAGCGTCCAGCGCAGGTCGAAGTCGCGGGGGACGTGATGCGCCATGTGCTTGGCGTAGTGGACGCTGCGACCGCGCGCCAGCGGCGCGCTGAGGTCGGCTACGGCCGTTGCGAGGTCGGTGGGCTGGGACGCGATGACCTCCTCGCGCGCCGGGTGGTCGATGCCGGTGCGGGCAAGGTAGGCCGCGTACAGCGGCTCGTCGACGACGACCGTGTCGGGGCGGTTCTCGAACGCGCGCATCATGGCCGTCGAGATGTTCCGCGGGCCGGACCACATCGCCACGCGTATGACGTCGCTCATGGCGCGACGCGTGCCGCCACGTCGGCGTCGACGAGCTCGCGGTAGAGCGTCTGAAGGCGCTCGACCATCGGCCCGCGGCGACCGTCGCCGATCGTGCGTCCGTCCACCGACCGGACGGGCACGACGCCGGCGAACGTGCCGGTGACGAACGCCTCGCGGGCGGCATAGACGTCGGTGAGGCTGAACGTGGTCTCGCGCGCCGGGATGCCGTTGGCACGGCAGGTCTCCAGCACGTTGGCGCGCGTGATCCCTGCGAGGCAGTAGCGCCCGTCGGAGGTCAGCACCTCCGGCGCGTCGTCGGGGCCGACGACGACGAAGAAGTGCGTCGAGTTGCACGTCGCCACGAAGCCGTGTGGATCGAGCATCAGCGCCTCGTCGGCGCCGGCGGTGTAGGCCTGGATGCAGGCGGTGATGTCGTTGAGCTTGGAGTGCGCGTTGAGCTTCGGGTCGAGGGTGTCCGGCGCGGCGCGACGCACGTGCGTCGTGAAGAGCGTGATGCCGTCGGTCACCGTCGCCGGCAGCGGCTCCTTGTGCTCTGCGACGATCACGACGGTCGCGGGCCCGATCGTCACGCGGGGATCCTGGTACGGCGTGCGCTTGACGCCGCGGGTGACCATCAGCCGCACGTGCACGCCGTCGGTCATGTCGTTGGCCCGCAGCGTCGAGTAGATCGCCTCGGTCAGCTCGCGGCGGCTGCGGCCGACGTCGAGCATGATGGCCTTCGCGCCCTCGAGCAGGCGGTCGAGATGACGCTCGAGGAAGGCAGGATGGCCCGCCCGCACGCGCAGACCCTCCCAGACGCCGTCACCGAGGACGAAGCCTGCGTCGAACACCGACACCACTGCCCGCTCGCGCGGCACGAGTTCGCCGTTGACCCAGATGAGGATGCGTTCGTTACGCGCGTCGTCCTCGAAGTCGTGCGTGCCGTGGGCCATGGTGCGAGAGCCTAAGGCGGCCGGGAGTCGGCGGGCCTGTCCGGGTAGCGTGACCCTGTGCTCCGCCTGGTCACCATCCCGATCAGCCACTACTGCGAGAAGGCCCGCTGGGCGCTCCAGCGCGCCGGCGTCCCGTACCGCGAGGAGCGCCACGTCCAGGGGATCCACCGGGTCGCCGCGCGCCGAGCCGGCGGTGGCCAGACGGTTCCGGTGCTGGTCACGCCGGAGGGCTCACTCGGCGAGTCCGAGCAGATCCTGCGGTGGGTAGACGAGCGAACGCCGCCGGAGGAGCGGCTGTTCCCCGACGAGCCCGCCGAACGCGCCGACGTGGAGCGGCTCAGCCGCCGTTTCGACGAGCGGCTCGGCCCCAGGGGCAGGCGCTTCATGTACGTCAAGATGCTCGCCCACCGCGAGCTCACGCTCGAGGTCAACAACCAGGGCGTGCCGCGCTGGGAGGATCGCGCGCTGCGGCTCGGCTGGCCGTTCGCCGTGCGCTTCCTGGGCCACGCGCTCGGCATCCGCCCGGGCATCGAGGTGGAGGACGAGGCGGTCGTCTGGGAGGAGCTCGACTTCGTCGGCGAGCTGCTCGCGGACGGTCGCCCGCATCTGTGCGGCGAGCGCTTCAGCGCCGCCGACCTCACCTTCGCCGCCCTGTCGGCGGCCGTGGTGGCGCCGCCCGTGTACGCCGTGGAGCTGCCGCAGCCGGACGCGATGCCGCCCGAGATGGCGGACTTCGTCAACCGGGTGCGCGACCACCCGGCCGGGCGCTACGCGCTCGCGCTCTACGACGCGCGCGTTCGCCCACGGGCCTAGAGGTTGGGGCCGGCGGGTATCGCGGCCAGCGAGTTGTCCGGCACGGTGCGCACGTGCCGCCACGGCAGGCATCGCCCGTCCATGACGGCCGGGCTCGTGACCCACCTGCGTTGACCGCTCTCCATGACGAAGACCTTCGGATCCTGCTGTTCCTTGAGCAGCGTTCCGTCGATCGGTATGTCGCCGATCTTCGCCGTTCCGTTCGGGGGGATGACACCGACGCGACTCCAGTCGAAGCCGAGAGCGAAGAGCGTCGGAGGGTCCGGGATCCAGAACTTCGCACCTCCGTAGACGACGTACACCTCCGGGCGGTTCCACTCGCGCACCAGCGTGCCGTCGACCGCGGTGGTGGGCAGCGGGGCGGACGGAACGGCTGCGATCGGGTCGAACGCGTCGAGGTACCTGATGCCGTTGATGACGATGGAATCGTCGGGGATGAAGTCCGTCCCTCCGAAGACGACTCGGAAGCTCCCGTCGTCTCGCATCAGGGTGCGGTCCGGGAATCTGACCAGCGGGTAGGTGGGCTGGGGAGTCTGACTGCCCCACAGTCCGCTGCCGGCCCGGTCGTCGAACCATTCGAACGTCACCGTGCAACCGCCCCAGAAGTCCCAGAAGTCCTGGGGCGGGAAGGTGTAGAGGGCGGTTCTGCCGCGCGGCCAGGCGAAGTACCGGCAGAGCACGACCGTATCCGCGCCCCCGCCACAACCCCGTCCCGGCCCCCACGATCGGGTGATCGTCATCGAGGACGCCAAGCCGAGGCTGGCGCTCCCGATCCTGCTGGCGAAGTTGTTGGCGAAGATGTTCCAGGCCTGGATCTCCTTGGCCTCGGCCAGGGTCGAGGAGAACACGATCGTCATCTGGCAGCTGGACAGAGCCGGCGCTCGCGCGACGGTCACGACCATCGAATCCCACGCGAACGAGTATCCGTACCTGTAAGGGCCCGGTCCGGCGGTTCGACGCGGGTCAAGCACGGGATAGACGCTGTTCGGATCGAGGTAGTTCGTGGTGACGCAAACGGTCACTCGGCCGTCTCCGCGGGCGGGACCCGGTCCCGAACCAGCTCGCGAACGAGCTGGTGCACCTCGTCCTCCGCCTCCGGATCGAGCTGGAGGCCGTGCAAGGCGATCTGGACTTCGGCGTCGGAGTCGGACACTCGTAGCGCCTCGCTCCGAGTCCGCTCTCGGCCGGCGGAAGAACTCCGCATCAGCCCCTGGATGAGCAGGCTGAGGTCCTGGGCCAGGCCCATGGCGGTCGCGTCCGATACGCCATCGCCGGTGACGGAGATCCGAACCGGGACGTCGGCCGCGCTCGCGAAAGGAACCGCTGCCTCCGCGTGATCGAGGCTGCCGACCGTCGCATCCAGTGGAAGGGGTCCGTCCGACTCCGAGTCGGGCACGAGACCACACCTTTCGGCCATGAGGATGAGCGAGTACGAGCTCCGCTCCCATCCTACGCCCAGCTCGAGGCCAGGGCTAGCCCTTCGCCTCGAGATACGCCACGGCGTTCGGGCGGCCCTGCTCGCGCGCCCAGTGGATCGCCGGGTGGCCGTCCGACTCCGCGTCGATCGGCGTGCCCGCCGCGAGCAGCTCGTCGATGGCGTCGAGGCGCTCGTTGACCGCCGCGGCGCGCAGCGCGTTCGCACGGTCGCGCTCGGACAGCTGCCCGAGGTCATAGCCGGACAGGTCGCCGATGCCGGCCGCCTCGATGATCGACCGCGGCTCGGCGCCGCGTGCGACCAGCGCGTCCACGATCTCGGGCCAGCCGAAGGCGGCGGCCGCGCGCAGTGCGGTCTCCTCCGGCGTCTGCGGATCGCTCAGCTCCACGTCCGCGCCCGCCTCGAGCAGCGCACGCACGACCTCGGCGTCGCCGTGGCTCGCGGCGCAGTAGAGCGGCGCCCCGTTGCGGCCGTCGTCGTCCTTGTCTGCGCCCGCCTCCATCAGGACGCGCGCCAGGTCGCCGGTGCTCGTGTGCTCCGCGTAGCCGTAGAACCGCACCATGCCGACGTAGGTCAACGGGGAGGTCGGCTGGATCTCGCGCGCGGCGACGAGCGCCGTCGTGAGGCCGCGGTCCTCGCGGAGCAGAGCGCGGAGCCCGTCCACGTCCCCCGCGTCGATCGCGGCTCGCACGCCCTCCGGCCCCATCTGCCGGAGGCTATCCGGCTCCGGCCCTGCAGGCTCGCGGCCAGAGTTGCTGGCGTCACCCGTTTGCGTGTATACCCCGGCTGGACTCGCAGTCAATCAAGGGGGAACCCGCCAGATGCTGTTCGCAGCTGACTATCCGTTCATGGACGTTCTTTGGTCCATGATCATCTTCTTCTTCTGGGTGATCTGGATCTGGATCGTCGTGACGGTCCTGGTCGACATCTTCCGTCGTCACGACATCGGCGGCTTCGCCAAGGCGGCCTGGGTCATATTCGTCGTGATCTTGCCCTGGCTCGGCGTGCTGATCTATCTGATCGCCCAGCACGACGGCATGCGCGACCGGCGCATCAAGGAGGTCCAGGAGCAGAAGCAGGCGTTCGACTCCTACGTCCGCGACGCCGCCGGTGGCTCCGCCGACGAGATCGCCCGGGCCAAGGAGCTGCTCGACAGCGGCACGATCACGCAGCAGGAGTTCGACGCGCTGAAGGCGAAGGCGCTGGCGTAGGCCAGGGCCTCAGCCGAGCGCCATGCCCTCGACGGCACCCGACGGCTTCGGGTCCGGCAGGCGCAGCATCCGGAACGAGTTGAGCAGCCCGATCAGGCCGGCGAGGATCGGGATCAGCAGCGCGACCTGTAGCGCGAGCGGCCTCGTGTCCGTGTTGATCCTGATGATCTCGTCCCTGATCGCGGGAGGCTGATCCGCGAGCAGCTGCTCGAGCTGCGTGTTGCTCATCACCTCGGCGTCGTCTTCGAGCGCGTCCGCGACCTGCTGCTGCTCCGCCGGCGGCAGCACCTTGCTCGACTCCGCCTTGTCAGTGAACGCGATCGAGAGGGTGGCCAGCATGATCGCCCCGGCGAAGGCCAGCCCGAACGACAGGCCGAACGAGCCGGCGGCCGAGTTCACCCCAGCGGCCTCGCTGACGCGCTCCTCCGAGATCGGGGAGAGCGTGTAGTTGTTGAGCTGCGAGACCAGCAGGCCCAGCCCCGACCCGGCGATCATCAGCGGCACGACGAGGGGCCAGCCGGAGTCCGCCTCTGGGACGATCGGGAGCAGCGCGACCAGCCCGGCCGTGAGGAGCAGGAAACCGAGCCTGATCACCCCCGACGGCCGCCGGTTGGCGGCCCTCTTTCCGGCCACGAGCGCGACGGCGAACATGCTCAGCGAGAGCGGGGCGATCGTCAGGCCGGCCTCCATGGCGTTGTACTCGAGCACCATCTGCAGGTAGATCGGGAGCGCGATCATCGTGCCGCCGAGCGCGATCTGCTGGGTCAGCTGCTGGCTGACCCCGAGCCGGAAGACCTTCGAGTCGAACAGCCCCGGGTCGATCAGCGTCGGCTTCTGCTCGCGCTTGCGCCGCATCAGCCACCGGACGAGCCCGCCGAGGCCGATGAGCCCGACGGCGATCAGCGCCCCGACCGACTCGCCGCCCTCCTGCCACACCAGGATGCCCAGCACGAGCCCGCCCATCCCGACCACCGAGAGGGCGGCGCCGACGACGTCGATGCTCCGGTCGCCCGTGTAGGGCACGTCGCGGACCAGCTTGATGCCGGACAGGACGACGGCGATCACGGCCGCTTCGAGCAGGAACGCGACCCGCCACGACAGATAGGTCGTGATGAAGCCGCCGAGCAGCGGCCCGACCGCGGCGGCGATCGCGGCCGAGGCACCCACGAGGGCGTAGACCTTCTTCTGCTCGGCTCCCTCGAAGTTGCCGTGGATCAGCGACTGCATGGCCGGGAGCAGGAGGGAGGCGCCGATCCCGCCGAGCACGGCCCAGAACACGATGATCGCGATCAGGTCCTGGGCGAGCGTCATCGCCACCGCACCCGTCGCGTACCCGAGCAGGCCCAGCACGTAGGCGCGCTTGCGCCCGATCAGGTCGCCGACCTTGCTCCCGATCAGGATGAACGCCGCCGACACCAGCGCCTCGAGCGCGATCGCGGACTGCACCCCGCTGACCGTCGTGTCGAGGTCGCGCACCACCGCCGAGATCGAGACGTTCATCAGCGACGTGTCGACGACCAGCACGAACATCGCCATCGCGAGCAGCAGGGCCAGGCGTCCGCTGCGCTGCTCTGCGGGTTCGCTCAAGCGGCCGGCGCCTCTGCGGCGAGGATCAGCCGCAGGGCCCGGTCGTAGGGTGGGTGGGGCCCGGGGGCGCTGTGGCCCAGCCGGTCGTTGAGATCGGAGGCCTTCACCGTGCGCGCCAGCTCGCCGGCGAGCCCGTCGGCGCGGGCGATCATGTTGATGTGGGCCAGGTAGCCCGCCTCCGTGCCGCGGCCGATCGTCCGCGTCAGCAACCGCAGCGCGCGCAGCTCGTCGTCCGAGACTCCCTCCGCGAGCAGCTCCTCCTCGGACACGGAGGTCCACTCGAGCACCTCGTGGAGCCAGGCCACCGCGCGCGCGGACGGGGGGGACGACGCCGCGACGCGACCGACATGGTCGATCAACGGCTCGCCTGAGCGCTGGACCTGACCGCGATGAAACCGCGCAGCCAGCAGCTGTGCTCTCTCGACGTTCACCGACGCCCGCGGAAAGCCGCAAATTGCGAGTCCATCCGTGAAAGAGCATCTCCGATCGGCGCCCCGCTGGCAAGTCCGGGGCGGCCGCTTGCCGGCGACGCGGCGGGTCAGGCCCGCTTGGCGGCGCGTCGCGCGTCGCGCTGGGCCTTCTGCTCGGCGGCCTTGGCCTTGGCGTCCGCGTAGGAGCGCTCGACCAGCAGCCTGCCGCCCGCCCAGCCGAACGCCCACACGACGACCACGACCGCGAAGGCGATGTTCCAGGCGGTGACGGCGAGCTGCTGGCCGAGCGAGTAGGCGGTCGCGGTCGACGCGTCGGTCACCCCGCCGAGCGCCGCGACGTTGGCCGCCTGGTTGACGCCGACCCCGCCGGGCGTGACCGAGACGGTGTTGGCGATCGAGTTCCCGCCCATCACCGACATCACGGCGTGGAACGTGACGGTGATCCCGTAGCCGGCCAGGAACACCGCGATCACCCCGAGCTTCGCCAGCCAGGCGCCGAACGAGGGCAGCGCGACGCGCAGCGCGTAGTCACGCGGGCGCGCGAGGATCGCCCCGCCCTGCCTGGCCTTGCGCCAGAGGCCCTTGAGCCGCTGCCAGAACACGCGCGCGAGCACGAACACCAGCAGCCCGGCGCCGGCCACCAGCGCGCCGACCAGCACGGGGTGGTCGTTGAGCGCCTTCAGCTGGAGCTCGAACGATCCCTCGACCGACAGGAACAGGTACGCGTACACGAACGCGCCGGCGACGGTGAAGAAGATCTTCTGCACCACCATGCCGCCCAGCACCCCGGCGAAGCTGGCGCGGGGGATGATCGCCACGAACATCAACAGCGTGACGAGCGTCCCGATGTTCGCCGGCAGGAAGCCGTTCAACGCGACGCCGGCGGCGTACGCGGCCAGCACGGCGCGATAGAGGACCGGCGCCTCCGGGAAGCCGGCGCGCAGGATGAAGTACCAGCCGAGCGCGGTCAGGGTCGTCTGGACCGTCTGGAGCGCCCAGCCCGCCACGAGATACTCGAGCGGGATCTCGGTCAGCGTGTCCCACAGGCTCGAGAGCCAGCCGCGGACGTCCGCGCCGAGCAGCTCGAGCACGGCCGCCGCGAGCGCCAGGCCGGCGAGCCAGGCCGCGACCTTGAGCAGCCTGCGCGCACGCGACGGGTCCCCGAACGGCAGCCAGGTCATCGAGCCCTTCTACGGTCGCGCGCGGACGGATCAGCTGCACAGCCGCTCGAACTCGAGCCGCGCGCGGCGCGCGTCGAAGTGGGCGCGGAACTCGCGCACCAGGCCTCCGCGGCAGCGCATCACGTGACAGATCCGCTGCGTCAGGTGCAGGCCGCTCAGCGTGCCCTGCGCGCGCATCGTGCAGGTGGCGAGCACGTAGTCGCCGCAGCCCTCCAGCGAGCAGACGCTCATCTGGAAGTGGCCGCCCGTCTCGACCAGGTCGCGCATCCGCTCGGCCACCGCCTCCACGCCGCGGTAGATCCCGCCGTCAGGCAGCTCCGGCGTCTCGTGGAAGACCACGTCCGCGGGCCAGACCTGCTCGACCAGCGCTTCCGGTCCGCCCAGGTTCCAGAGCTCGTAGGTCCGGCGCACCAGCGCGATGTTGGCCTCGACCGTGGCTGACACCCGGTGGTATACGCACCGAAACGGCTCCTGGCCGGGCGCCCCGTTGCTCAAGCCCTCCCTTCCGAAGGCCGATTAGGTGGGTGCTGCATGGCGGAGGACGATTCACACACGAGCGCGCGGCGAGCCGCCTTTGACGCGGAGGTGAAGCGGTCCACACGGGCGACCGCGGTCGCGGCGGGCCTGCTCGCGATCGTCGCGTTCCCCGCCTGGGCGATCTTCGACCGGCTCGTCGACCCTTCCCACAGCGCCGAGTTCACGGTCATCCGGCTGGCGCTCGAGCTCCCGCTGATCGTCCTCTGGGGCAGCCTCTTCACCCGTCCGGGCCGGCGTCACCCCGAAGTCGTCATGTTGCTCGTCGTCGGGGTGATCCAGGTCGCCATCGCGTACATGACCTCGCGCACCGACCACGCCTACGCGGCGTACGCGCTGGGGATGTCGCTGCCGATCTACGCCAGCTCGTTCCTGCTGATCTGGCCGTGGCGCTACACGGCCGGCCTGATCGCGTTCACCTGGGCGGCGCTCGCGGTCGCGCTCGCCACGGCTCCGCACGACCCCGGCGGCGCGGCGCTCGCGACGATCGGCTTCTACCTCGGCACGGCCTCGGTGATCGCGTTCGTGGGGCAGCTCCACCGGCAGCGGATCGCGTGGCAGGAGTTCTCCGGCCGGCTCGAGCTGGAGCAGGAGCAGGAGCGCAGCAGGGACCTGCTGGTGCAGCTCGAGCGGCTCAGCCGCGAGGACTCGCTGACGGGGCTCGCCAACCGGCGCTGCTGGGACGAGCGGCTCGCTGACGAGTTCGAGCGCTCGCGCCGCCAGGACAACGACCTGGCCGTGCTGCTCTGCGACCTCGACCGGCTCAAGGAGATCAACGACCGCTTCGGCCACGCCACCGGCGACCGCGTGCTCAAGGCGGCCGCCGACGTGCTGCGCGAGCGCGTCCGCGCCGGCGACGTCGCGGCCCGGCTCGGCGGCGACGAGTTCGCCGTGCTCTGCCCTGAGAGCGACCTGACGGCGGCCTCAGCGCTCGCCGAGGACCTGCGCGCGCGCCTGTCGGCGCTGCGGCCCGCCCAGGCCTACATCCCGGAGGTGACCGTCTCGATCGGGGTCGCGTGCCGCGAGGCGGCCGACGTCTCCGCCACCGAGCTGATCCTGCGCGCCGACGACCGGCTCTACCGCGCCAAGCGCAGGCGCAACGCCGTCTATCCCGACCTGCTCGTGGTCGCGCAGGACGACGGCGTCACTTCTGCGGGGTGATCGAGATCTTCCAGGGGCCGCTGGCGACCACCTTCACCTGCGTGAAGTTGTAGGCGGGCACGACCAGCTGACCCTTCGCCGAGGGGGCGATGATCGGGAAGGCCTCGCGGCCGAAGCGCAGCTCGAAGCTGCCCGTGGTCGACCACTTGACGAGCGACGTCTGCTTGATGTTGACGTTGCCGAGCCGAGCGTTGCCGGTACCGGCGAAGCGCTGGGCGGGCGGGACGGCGAACCGGCGCTCGACCGGGTCGTCCGGCTCGCGCTGGGGGCGCTCGCGCGGGAAGGTCGTCGTCTTGCCGGCGCCCGGGGCCGGGTCAGCCGCCGGCTGCTGCGGGTCGGGTTCGGGCGCCGGTGGCTCCGGGTCGGTCGCGTCCGGGACCTGGTCGGGCTCGGGGGCCGGGGTCGAGGGCGCACCCTGCGGGGTGCTCTCGTCGGTCGGGCCGCCGAAGACGATCTCGGGTGTCGCGCCGTCGGCCGAGCCGTCGTCGTCGGTCGCCACCAGAGCGAGCGCGACGCCGCCCGCGATCGCGAGCACGGCCACGAGCGCGGCGACCATCGCCTTGATCGGGAGTCGGCGGGAGCCCATCCGCGGGGAGGCTAACGAGCGCCCGGCTCGCCCCCGGCTGCTTACGAACGGTGAGTAGAGTCGACGCGCGTGAGCGAGGGAGACGGACGCGTCGCGGTCGTGACCGGAGGCAACCGCGGCATCGGGCTCGAGCTGGTCCGCCAGCTGGCCGCCGACGGCTTCACGGCGATCCTCGGCTCGCGCGACCTCGTGAAGGGCGAGGCGGCGGCCGCTCCGCTGCGCTCGGAGGGTCTCGCCGTGGAGGCGAGGCAGGTCGACGTCGCCGACGAGGCGAGCGTGTCCGGCTTCGCGGCGGGGCTAGACCGGCTCGACGTGCTCGTCAACAACGCCGCGATCCACTACGACACCTGGGAGAGCGGCGTAGACGCCGACCTTCGGGTCGCGCGCGAGGCGTTCGAGACGAACGTGCTGGGTGCCTGGCGCATGGCCCAGGCCTGCCTGCCGGCCCTGCGCGGCTCCACGAGCGCGCGCATAGTGAACGTGTCGAGCGGCGCCGGGCAGCTGAGCGACATGGGCGGCGGCGCGCCCGCGTACCGCGTCACCAAGGCTGCGCTCAACGCCCTCACGCGCGTGCTGGCGAGCGAGCTGCGCTCCGACGGCATCCTCGTCAACTCGGTCTGCCCCGGCTGGGTGGCCACCGACATGGGCGGCGCGGGCGGGCGGCCGGTGGCGGACGGCGCGGCGAGCGTGATGTGGGCGGTCCGGCTCCCCGACGACGGGCCGACCGGCGGCTTCTTCCGCGACGGTCGGCGACTCGACTGGTAGAGGAGACCCAGATGAAGATCGGGATCATCGGCAGCGGCAAGATCGGCGGAACCCTGACCAGGCTCTTCGCGGGGCGCGGGCACGAGGTGGCCGTGGCGAACTCGCGCGGGCCCGGCACGCTCGGCGACCTGGTCGCCGAGGCCGGCGACGGCGCCCGCGCGGCGACGGTGGAGGAGGCGGCCGACTTCGGCGACCTGGTCGTGGTCGCCGTCCCGGTCGTGGCCTACGACGGGCTGCCGGCCGACCGCTTCGACGGCAAGGTCGTGGTGGACGCCGGCAACTACTACCCCGCTCGCGACGGGCAGATCGAGTCGCTCGACAGCGACTCGACGACGTCGACAGAGCTGCTCGGCGAGCGGCTGCGCGGGGCGCGCATGGTGAAGGCGTTCAACACGATGAACTTCCGCCCGCTGGGCGAGGAGGGCCGGCCCCAGGCGCCCCGCGAGCAACGGCTGGCGATCTTCCTGGCCGGCGACGACGAGCAGGCCAAGGGGACGGTCGCGGGGCTCATCGACGAGCTCGGCTTCGCGCCGCTCGACACAGGCTCGCTCGCCGAGGGCGGTCGGCGTCAGCAGCCCGGCGCGCCCGTCTACAACAACCCGATGCGCGCGGGCGAGGCCGAGGCGGCGCTGGGCGGGTCGGGATGAGGCGCGCCGCGCCGCTGGTCGCGCTGCTCGCGTGCCTGGCGACCGCCGCGCCGGCTGCGGCCCGCCAGTCGATCTCGGCCTCGCCCAACCCGGTCCGCTTCGGCCACCAGCTCGTCGTGAAGGGCAAGGGGTGGCCCGTGATCGAGTTCTGCAGCCGCACGGTGCGGCTGTCGCTGCGCTCGGATCAGAACGCCTTCCGGATCGGGAAGCTGCGCGTCGGCGACCGCGGACGCTTCCGCTTCGAGTGGGTTCCGCGTCGCTCGCAGGTCGGCGCGGGGCGCTGGACCGTCGTCGCGCGCATGCGCTGCGAGAGCGGCGACGACGGCTCGCCGGTGCCGACCACGGCCACCACGCCGATCCGGATCCGCCGCTAGGCGGGGGCGGGGAGCTCGACCAGGAGCTCCTCGGTGGGGACCTCGACCGGCTGGGACGGCGAGGCGCCGGCCTCGGCCGCTCGCATCAGGTCGATCGCGGTCGAGCGAACCTGGGCGACGATCTCGGCCAGGCCGAGGTCGCGGTCGCCCTCGAAGCTGCGCACCGCGCTCGCAGCCGCGCGCGAGGCGTGCAGGCGCACCGGGTCGCGCTCGCGCGTCGGGTCGTCCAGCTCGGCGCCCAGCGCCCAGACCGCCAGAGCCAGCTCGTGCAGGGCCTCGGACAGCTCGGGCGGCGCGGGCCGGCCGGTCCGCAGGTAGCGCGTCACGTGCCGCGCGAGCACGCGCGCGTTGCGCACGGCGAAGTCGAGCTGGCGGGCGGAGCGCGCGTAGCGCTCCAGCTCCGGGTGGGAGGAGCGCCTCCCCACCGACAGGCGGGCGGTCTCGCGGCCGAGCACCAGCGCCTCTTCGAGCTCGCGGACGCTCGCGTCGGTCTCGCGCGCGGTCGTCAGGGCGGCCTCGGCGCGCGCGACGTCGCGGGCGGGCAGCGCGGCGGCGAGCTCGTCGAGCGTGCGCCCGAGCGTGCTGAACAGCCCCTGCGCCGAGCGGCGCACGAGCAGCAGCGGGTCGGGCGGGAAGGCGAGCGCGCTCACCGCCAGCGCGACACCGCCGCCGATCAGGGCCTCGACGACGCGGCTCGACGCGAGCCCGGCGCTGGTCGGCTCGAGCACTACGAGCAGGATCGCCGAGACCGCAGCCTCGGTGACGAGCAGCGGGCCGCCGCCGAGCAGCACCGCGGCCGACATCGCGAGCAGCACCATCACGCCGATCTGGGCGGGCCCGTTGCCGAGCGCCCGCACGAGCAGGTCGGCCACGCCGATCCCGAGCACGACCCCGCCGACCAGCTCCAGCGCGCGCTCCGAGCGCTGGCCGTAGGTGGCGCCGAGCGCGACCACGGCCGCGATCGAGGCGAACACGGGCTGACGCTCGGGCAGCAGCAGCTGCGCGAGGTACCAGGCCGCTACCGCGGCGGCGGCCGTCTGCAGGATCGGCCAGGCGCGAACGCGCAGCCGCGTGAGCGCTTGTCGGGAGGTGCCGTGCATCACCTCTTCAAGTTAGTGATGGCTCGGGCGCACTCGCCCAGGCGCGCAAGATCGGCGCCGGCAGCGGGCCGCTACGGGTACAGCGGGGTGGCCAGGAAGCGGTCGCGCGCGACGTACCAGGCCGGCTTCTTCACGCCCTCGTAGGTGAGCAGGCCCTTCTGGTGGCGCGTGTTCGGCCGGAACTCCGGCGGGCGCGGCCCGGCGCCGCCGCTCCAGCCCGGATAGATCTCGAACTCGCGCAGGGTCCAGTAGATCGCCCCGGAGATCGGCGCCGCGTCGGCGACGTCGAGCGTGCGGTTGAGGTGGAAGGTCTGGAAGGCGTAGCTGCCCTTCACGCTGACCGGGTCGTTGGCGCGCTCGGGCCGCGCCTCGGCCCCGAACTCCGTCATGACCAGCGCGAGGTCGGGGTACAGGTCGCGCATCTCCTGCAGGTAGAGCGGCAGGTCGTCGAAGTTCTCGACCCAGCGGTACCAGCCGAAGTACTGGTTGATCCCGAGCATGTCGAACTTGTGGTAGGTGAACTGCTCCGGGTGGTAGGGGCGGCCGTTGATGTCGACCGAGATCGGCAGCGTCGGGTCGGTGTCGCGGGCGATCTCCTGCGCGCGCAGCAGGTAGCGCTTGGTCACGTTGGGCCGGTCGTCGGGGCGCGACCAGAGCTCGTTGGCGACCGAGTGGGTGATCACGGACGGGTGGTTGCGCGCCGCGAGCACGGTGCGGTGCACCGTCTCCCAGGCGCGCCGTCGCTGAAGGGGCTGGCGCAGCACGTTGGCGCGGCGGTCGCGCTGCCAGATCGGCGCCTGGCTCCAGACCATGATGCCCGCCCGGTCGAGCCGCTTCAGCAGCCCCTCGTTGAGCAGGTAGTGCGCGCGCGTGACGTTGGCTCCGACCTCCTTCAGGTCCGCGACGATGCGGTCCATGTCGGCCGCGGTCAGGGCCGCGCCGTCGCCGGGCATGTCCTCGTGGATCGACGCGCCGGAGAGCTCGATGCGCCGGTTGTTGAGGTAGAGCATCCCGTGCTTGACCTTCACCGAGCGCAGCCCGACGCTGCGCCTGTCGACCTGCTGGACGGCGCCGCGGTCGCGCAGCACGATCCGCGAGGAGTACAGCTTCGGGTCCTCGGGCTTCCAGAGCTGTGGGGCCGGGACGCGCAGCGAGAGCCGCACGCGCTTGCGCAGGGCCGTCTGGCGCGGCAGCCGGAAGCTGCGCTTCGTCACCCGGCCCGACGGCGAGCGCAGCAGCACCTCGAGCGTCGGCGACAGCATCGGCACGCCGCTGCGCTCCAGCACCCCGTCGATCAGCAGCTTGGCGCGGCAGCGCGTGGCCGGCCCGCGGCAGGTGACGTCGGACATCGTCCCGAGGTCGTTCAGGTGGGCGCGGCCGGCCGGGATCAGGTGGACCGGGCGCACGATGCCGCCCCAGTTCCACCAGCCCTCGGGCAGGCGCGGGTCCTTGCGGCTGTCGACCACGACGACGAGCCGGTTCGTGCGGCCGGGGCGCAGGCCGCGCGCCTCGAGCGTGAACGGCGTGTACGGGTCGACGTTCTTGCCCAGCCGGCGGCCGTTCAGGAAGACCGTGGCCGCGCGCCGCACGCTCTCGAACTCGATCAGCCAGCGGAAGCCGCGCGGCGTCTTCGGGCCCGTGAAGCTGATCCGGTAGCGGCGCACCTGGCCCGCGTACTCCGAGGCGACCGCCTGCGAGTGGAAGACGCTCGGGATCGTCACGGGGCTCCAGCGCGTCGTCTCCTGCGACACCTGTCCGCCCGGCGCCGACTGGCCGCCGCCCGGCACGTTCTCCGGCTGGCCCTCGACGGGCGGCGCGGGCTGATCGGGGGCGGGGGCGGCCGCCTGGTTGCGGACCTCCCAGCCGGAGGAGAGCGTCTGCGCCCGCGGCGGCGCGGCCGCGGCGGCAGCTGGGAACGCGGCCGCGGCAGTGGCGACGAATGCGAGAGCCCTCCTCACGCCCCTGCAAGGTAGCTTCCTCGCGTGCCGCCCGTAGCCGCCGCGGTCGACTTTCTGGAGGAACCGGCCGCCGTCTTCGGCGCGATGCTGATGGTCGGGGCCCTGCTGGCGGGCCTCGCGCGGCGCAGCTTCCTGTCGCTCACGCCGCTCTTCGTCGTGGCGGGATTCGTGCTCGGCCAGGGCGGCCTCGAGGTGCTGGACCTCGACCCGACCTCGGACTTCGTGCAGGGCCTCGCGGTCGTCGCGCTCGTGCTGATCCTGTTCCGCGACGGCCTCGAGGTGGAGGCCGAGATGCTGCAGAAGGCCTGGCACCTGCCGTTCCGCAACCTGGTCCTCGGCATGCCGATCACCGCTCTGCTGGTGGCGGCCGCGACTCACGCGCTCACCGATCTCGACTGGATCGAGTCGCTGCTGGTGGGCGCGCTGCTGTGCCCCACCGATCCGGTGCTCTCCTCCACGGTGGTTACCAACCCGCGCGTGCCGCGGATCATTCGGCATTCGCTCAATCTCGAATCCGGTCTCAACGACGGCCTGGCGCTGCCCGCCGTGCTCGCGTTCACGGCGGCGGCGGAGTCGCGCGACGACTTCGTCTGGTGGCAGTTCGTGCTGCAGGACGTCGGCGTCGGGGCGCTCACGGGGTGCCTGGTCGCGTGGGTGGCCGCGCGGCTGATGCCGCGCGGCGCGATGGCCCATCAGAAGTCGCTGTTCGCGATCGGCGTGGCGTTCGCCGCCTACGGGACCGCCGTCCTGCCGCCCGAGGGCAACGGCTTCATCGCCGTGTTCGTGGGGGCGATCGCCTTCGGCATCTGGCGCCCGGACGTCCTCGAGGCCTTCGAGGAGCGCTCCGAGGACGTCCTCGAGGTGGTCAAGCTCGGCGTGTTCCTGGTCTTCGGCGCCATCTTCACGCTCGACACCCTGTTCGGCGACGGCTGGGCGGCCGTCGCGATCGTCGCCTTCACGCTGCTGGTCGCGCGGCCGGTCGCGGTGTTCGTCGCGCTGGCCGGCGCGCGCCAGGTCGACACCGCCGCCAAGGCGTTCATCGCGTGGTTCGGGCCGAAGGGCGTGGCGACCATGACTTTCGCCCTGTTCGTGCTCGGGTCGAGCGTCCCGGAGGCGGAGCGGATAGGCGGGATCGCGGCGCTGGCGGTGTTCGTCTCGGTGATCGCGCACGGGCTCACCGACCACCCCGGATCGGAGTGGATGGCGCGCCGCGCGCAGCCTGGGGAAGCGGCATAGTTCGCGGGCATGGACACCTGGGACATCGCCTCGCTCGACCTTCCGCCGCATCAGCCCGCGGTGCTCCGCTCCGACGAGGAGACCCGGGTGATCGCGATCAACCTGCCCGCGGGTGAGGCGCTCTCCGAGCACCAGGTCCACGAGCGCGCCTGGCTGGTGGTCGCGGAGGGCGAGATCGAGGTCGAGCAGGGCGGGACGTCGGTCACGGGCGGCCCGGGGTTCCTGGCCCACTTCGAGCCCGGGGAGCGGCACGAGGTGCGCGCGCGCGGCGACGCGCGGCTGATCCTGCTGCTGTCGCCCTGGCCGGGCGACGGTCACCCCAGCCGCCGCGACTGAACCGCAGCCCAGCGCCTGCCACAATTCCTGCCGGATGGACCCCTCCCGTAAGCGCAAGATCCGGCTTGTGGTGGCGCTCGGCGCCGCCGTCTGCCTGGTGGCGGCCCTGCTCTACACGAGCTTCAGCGCCTCATCGGAGGCGGCCAAGCCGTCGGAGCTCAAGGAGGGACGGTCCTACGAGGTCACCGGCAAGGTGGTGAACGGGTCGATCAGCCGCGCGGGTAACGAGCTGCGCTTCCGCATCCGCGATCGGGACGGCCGCGCCTCGGTGCCCGTCACCTACACGGGGTCGGTGCCGGATCCGTTCCGGGAGGGTCGAGAGGTGATCGTCTCGGGTGAGCTGAAGCGGGGCACCTTCGTCGGCGAGCGCGACTCGCTCGTGACCAAGTGCCCCTCCAAGTTCACGACAGAGCAAAACAGCTGACGTGGCCGACGTCGGCTCCGCCTGCCTTGCGATAGCTCTGCTGACCGCCCTCTACGCGGTCGCCGCGTCGATCCACGGCGCGCGGACGGGCCGGCGCGAGTGGGTCACCTCGGGCCGCCGCGCGATCTACTGCCTGGCGGGCCTGTGCGTGATCGCCTTCGGCATCCTCGAGTCGGCCTTCCTGCGCTCGGACTTCTCCTACAAGCTGGTCGCCGAGGGGTCGTCGACCGACACGCCCACCTTCTACAAGGTGACCGCCGTCTGGGCGACGCAGGACGGCTCGCTGCTGCTGTGGGCGACGCTGCTGTCGCTGTTCGCGACGGCGGCGCTGTTCCTGACCCGCCGCTCGCTGCGCGACATCGCTCCCTGGGCGACGGCCGTGCTCGGCGTCGTCGCCGGCTTCTTCCTGTTCCTGATGCTGGGCTGGGAGAACCCCTTCGACACGCTGGCCGTGCCGCCCCAGGAGGGCGTCGGCCTCAACCCGCTGCTGCGCCACCCGGCGATGATGATCCACCCGCCGATGCTCTACACGGGCTACGTCGGCTTCTCGATCCCCTTCGCGTTCGCGATCGGCGCGCTGATCGTGCGCCGCACGGGGGCGGACTGGATCCGCGCGACGCGCCGCTTCGCGCTGATCGCCTGGACGTTCCTCGGCACCGGGATCATGCTCGGCGCGCTCTGGTCGTACACGGAGCTCGGCTGGGGCGGCTACTGGGCCTGGGATCCGGTGGAGAACGCGTCGCTGATGCCGTTCCTGGTCGGCACGGCGTTCCTGCACTCGATCATGGTGCAGGAGAAGCGCGGGATGCTGAAGGTCTGGAACGCCTCGCTGATCTGCGCGACCTTCGCGCTCGCGCTGCTCGGGACGTTCCTGGTCAGGAGCGGCATCCTCGACTCGATCCACGCCTTCGGCGCGTCGACGATCGGCGTCCAGATGCTCGTCTTCATCGGCTGCGTGATCGCCTTGTCGGCGGGCCTGATCGTCGCGCGCCTGCCGGACCTGCGCTCCGAGGCGCGGATCGACTCGCTGCTCTCGCGCGAGGCGTTCTTCCTGCTCAACAACCTGGTCCTGCTCGGGCTCTGCCTGGTGATCATGTGGGGCACCTTCTTCCCGCTGATCTCGGAGGCGCTGACCGGCACCGAGTCGAGCGTCGGTCCGCCCTGGTTCGACCGGCTGACCACGCCGATCGCGCTGGTGCTGGTGCTGCTGACCGGGATCGGCCCGGTGCTGGCGTGGCGGCGGGTGACGCCCGCGGCGGTGTTCCGGCTGGTGCGCGCCCCGGTCGGGGTGGCGCTGGTCGCGCTGGCGGCGATGCTCGCGTTCACGCCGGCCTCGGAGAGCGTCCCGTCGCTGATCATGTTCACGTTCGTCGCGTTCGTGCTGGCGGTCGTCGTACAGGAGTTCTGGCGCGGCGCGTCGGCGCGGCGGGTGATGACGGGCGAGTCCTTCCCGCGGGCGCTGACGCGCCTGACCGGGCGCAACCGGCGCCGCTACGGCGGCTTCCTGGTGCACGCCGGGATCGCGGTGCTGTTCCTCGGGGTGGCGGCGTCGTCGGCGTTCATCGAGCAGCGCGACGTGCGGCTGTCGCCGGGCGACTCGGTGAAGGTGGGCGGCTACGACGTGACCTACCTGCGCCCGACCGCCAAGCTGGGCGGCGACGAAGCCGGCACCGGTGCGCCGATCTCGCTCGGCGCGGTCATGCGGGTGCGCAAGGGCGACGACAGCTACCTGATGCGCCCCGCGCGCAACTACTACTCGACGACCGACCCGTCCAAGGGCGTCATCTCGCGCTTCTTCGAGGGCGAGGCCAACAGCGAGGTCGACATCCGCTGGGGGCTGAAGCGCGACTTCTGGCTGGCGGTGCGGCCGGACCTCGTCTCGCTCGAGCAGCCGATCGCGCGCGCCGACCGGCGCTTCGCCGACTCGCCCGGGCAGGTGCAGGCGGTCGTGATCCGCGCGCTGACCGAGGTCTACCGGGAAAACCCGCCGCCCGCGGCGTTCCGGGCGATCGTGTCCCCGCTCGTCACGTGGATCTGGATCGGCGGGGCGATCGCCGTCTTCGGGGCGCTGCTCGCCGCCTGGCCGTCGCCCGAGGCGCGGCTGCGCCGCGTGCGCTCGCTCTACGCGGCCCGGCTCGGCCGCGAGCTGTCGCGAGCCTGAGGTGGAGTACGCCGCAGCGCTCCTGATCCTGGCGGTCCTGGTCGCCGCGGTCGTGATCGGCCCCCTGCGCAGGCCGGGCGTCGAGGAGCGGGCCGAGCAGGGCCGGATCGAGGACCTCCAGGCGGCCAAGGAGGCCAAGTACCGCGAGATCCGCGACGCCGAGCTCGACAGGGAGATGGGCAAGCTGTCGCGCGAGGACTGGCGCACGGTCGACGGCGACCTGCGCGGCGAGGCGATCGAGATCCTGCGCGAGCTGGACCGGCTCGAGGGCCGGCGCCCGGGCGAGGGCTAGATCTTCAGCAGGATGATCACGTTCGCGACGAAGATCAGCGCGAACGCGACGGTCCAGCGGTTGAGGTTGCGCTCCACCAGCGAGCCGCCGCCGAACGGGCCCGCACCGGTGCCGACGCCGAACGCGCCGGACAGCCCCGCGTCCTTGCCCGAGTGCAGCAGGATCAGCACGATCAGGACCACGCAGAGGATGATCTGAACGCCGTTGAGGATCGCTTCCACGGCCGCGAAGGGTAGCGCTCAGCCGGTGGCGTCGGTGAAGCGCACGGCGCTCGCGCGCAGCGCCGGCGAGACGACCCCGGTGGCGAAGCGGCGCGCGTAGTAGTCGGCCGCGCCCGTCAGCCGCTGGGCGGCGGTCAGGTCCTCGACGCGCGACAGGATGCCCAGCACCGAGTCGGTCAGCCGCATGTTGCGCAGCGGCCTGGTCACCCTCCCGTCCTCGATCAGGAAGGTGCCGTCGCGCGTCACGGCGGTGATCAGCGTCTCGCGCGGCCGCACGACGTTCTCGTACCAGAAGCGGGTCACGTAGATCCCGCGCTCGACGGGCGCGCAGAGGTCGTCGAGGTCGGCCGCGCCGCCGCCCGCGAGGACGAGGTTGGTCGGCAGCGGCCCGTCCGGCGCGCCGCCCGGCTCGAGCGCGTGGCCGGTCGACGCGGTTCCAGCCAGCGCGCCGCTGCGCAGGTCGTGCGCCACCGCCCGGGCGATCCCGTCCTGGATCAGGGGCAGCGGCCCCTTGGGCGTCCCCTCCGCGTCGAAGGCGCGCGGCAGGGTGCCGGGGAAGAGCGGCGAGTCGGCGAGGTTGATCGACGGCGCCGCGACCCGCTCGTCGATCCGGTCGACCAGCCCGCCGCGCCCCTCGGCGTGGAGCAGCCCGTTGAGGGCGCTCTCGGCCAGCTGCTCCAGCAGCGTCCCGACGGCGCGGGGCTCCATCACCACCGGGTACTCGCCCGGCGGCAGCTCCACCGCCTCCCCGGCGGCGGCCGCCTTGGCGGCGGCCCGCTCGGCCAACGCCGCCGGGTCGAGCGCGGACGCCGCGACAGCCATGTCCGACGCGTAGCCGGAGCGCCCGCTCGGTGCGATGCAGACCACCTTCATGTAGGCGTCGGTGGCGCGGTCGAGCGCGGCGCCCCCGGCGCTGGTGGCGACGCCGCGCTCGTCCTCCGCGACGGTCCACACGCCGTGGGCCTCGAGCGCGTGGCGCTCGGCGACGGCGAACGCCGTGGCGAGCGCCTCGCCGCCCAGCGCCGCGTCGAGCGTGGCGGTCCGGTGGTCGTGCCCGTGGTGGGCGCGGGCGGGCCGGGCGGCCTCGAAGCCGGGGAAGGTGCCGGGACCCGCGGCGGCGGCGGCCTTGGCGGCAGCCTGCGCGCGGATCGCGCAGGCGCGCAGCGCCTCGGGCTCGTCGGAGTTCGTCGACGCCCGGCCGACGTGGCCGTCGGCCAGCACCGCCAGCTCGACGGTCACGTCGTCGACGGCCGTGGCCTGCGTCGGCCGGTTGCGGGCGAAGCGCAGCATCAGCGATCGCTCGCGGGTGACGTGCGCGAGCGCCTCGGTGGCCGAGGCCGCGGAGACGGCAGCCTCGGCGAGCTCGGCGGCGTTCATCTCGCGCCGGCGCTCAAGCGACGCCCACCTCGACGTCCCGGAAGCGCGCCGGCGCCGCGCCGTGCGAGACGTGCATCGTCTGGCCCGGCTCGCCCTTGCCACAGTCCAGCACCGCCTGCAGCCTCCACTCCGACGCCGAGCAGACTGCGTCGCAGCCCGCCCAGAAGGCCGGCGTCTGGCCCGCGTAGCTGGGGTTGCGCACCATCCGCCCGAGCCGGCCGTCCTCGATCTCCCAGCCCACCTCGCCCTCGAACTGGAAGTGCAGGCGGCGGTCGTCGATCGACCACGAGCGGTTGTTGTCGATCAGCAGGCCGCGCTCGGTGGCGCCGATCAGCTGCTCGAGCGTGCCGGCCTCGCCCGGGTCGAGGCTGACGTTGTTCATGCGCACGATCGGCTGGCGCGCGAAGCCGTCCGCGCGCATGCAGCCGCCTGAGCGGTCGAGGCCGATCTCGGCGGCGGTCTCGCGCGAGCTGAGGAAGCCGGTGAGCACCCCCGCCCTGATGATCGGCGTGCTGTGGCCCTCCACGCCCTCGTCGTCCCAGCGGTAGGAGCCGAGCCCGCCCGGCAGCGTCGCGTCGGCGGTCACGTTGACGTGCTCGGAGCCGAACCGCAGGCTGCCGATCTGGTCCGCTGCGACGAAGCTGGTGCCGGCGTAGGAGGCCTCGCGCCCGAGCACGCGGTCGAGCTCGACGGCGTGCCCGATCGACTCGTGGATCTGCGAGCCGAGCTGCTCGCCGGCGAGGATCAGGGTCGTGGTGTGGGCGGGGCACGCGGGTGCGCGCAGCAGCGCGACCGCCTCGGTGGCCACCCGCGGCGCCGCGCCGGGCAGGTCGAGCGCCAGGAAGCACTCATAGCCCGCCTGCTCCATGTGGCTCCCGAGCGACGTGGGGTAGGAGCGGACCTGCGTCTGCTCGCCGTCCACGGCGACCGCCGCCAGGCCCCCGCCGCACTCGGTCAGGACCTGCTCGCAGAGCGCGCCCTCGGTCGAGGCGAACAGCTTGTGGACGCGGACCGCCTGGAAGCGCGCGACCCTGCGCGCGATCTCGCGCGCGCCGCTCAGCCCGGCGTCCGCCTGCGCCAGCACCGCCAGCTTGTCGTCGAGCGACACGTCGAAGGGGTCGCGCTCCGCCGGGCTCGCGTAGGTGCCGGTCGCGGGCGGCTCGTCGGCGAGCGCCGCGCCGGGCGCGGCCGGCTGCGCCGCCGCGATCGCCAGCGCGCGTTCGAGCGCCTGCTCGGCGTCGGCCTTGCCGCTCCCGCGCACGGCCGCGAAGCCCCACGCCCCGCCGACGCGCACGCGCACGCCGATCCCCTCGGAGTCCTCGAAGTCGGCCTGGTCGACCTCGCCGTTGCGCGTCGCGAGCCGCTCCGACTGGGTGCGCACGAAGCGCGCGTCGGCGTACTCCGACCGACCGGCAGCGGCATCCATCAGGTCCTGAAGCAGGTCACGCACCCGCGGGCCAGCCTATCCTGCATCACATGTGCCGCAACATTCGCACCCTCTACAACTTCGAGCCGCCCGCGACCGACGACGAGATCCGCGCCGCCTCCGAGCAGTTCGTGCGCAAGATCAGCGGCTTCACCAAGCCGTCGAAGGCCAACGAGGAGGCCTTCGAGCAGGCCGTGGACGACGTCGCGGCCGTGTCGGCGCGCCTGCTCGGCCAGCTGGTCACGAACGCGCCGCCCAAGGACCGCGAGGTCGAGGCGGCCAAGGCGCGCGCCCGCGCCGCCGAGCGTTACGCCGCGGCGTAGGGCCGAAGCACCCGGCTCGGCCGGGTGCGCACGGTTTACTTAGTCCGCTCGCTCGCGAGCAGCAGGTTGCGCACCTCGCGCACGGCCACCGGCAGCGTGGTCGTGTCGAAGACGTGGCCGAGGCGGATCTCGGCCAGCGTCTGGAGGCAGCGCTCGGACGCCGGGTTGCGCGCCACCCAGCCGTCGACGCGCTCGGCGGCCGACGCCTTCGAGTCCGTGTCGCGCAGCACCTCGGCCGTCAGACCGCGGTGGAGGCTGTAGAGGTCGTCGCGCAGCGCGGCCCGGGCCAGCGCGCGCCAGCGGTCGTCCCGCGGGAGCGCGACGATGCGGTCGCGCAGCCAGTGCAGCTCGAGCCGCTCGCCGAGCTTGAAATAGACGGCGGCGACCTCCTCGACGTCGGGCGCCCCCTCGGCGGCCACCTCGACGATGTCGAACGTCGAGAACATCGTGGCCAGCCCGGCGACCCGGTGCGCCAGGCCGGGCGGCACGCCGGCGCGCTCGTACTCGTCGGCCTCGACCATCAGCGGCTCGACGTCGGACGGGCCGAGCAGCCGCTGGAGGGATTTCTGGAGCGCCGTCGCGCCCGGCGAGAAGAAGCTCACGGTCGCGCCGATGTCGATCGGGCGCGAGCGGTGCGCCAGCAGCCAGCGCGAGCCGCGCTCGACCAGCCGGCGGCCCTCGAGCAGCAGCCGGAGCTGCATGTCGGCCGCGACCTTGTTGTCGAGCGCCTCGATCTCGCCCCACTGGGAGCGCATCGCGAAGATGTCGCGCGCCGCGGCGTAGGCGCGGGCGATCTCCGAGGCGGGCGCGCCGCTCTCCTCGTGCAGCCGGAAGGCGAACGTCGTGCCGCCGCCGTGGGCCATGTTGTTGATCACCTGCGTGGCGATGATCTCGCGGCGCAGGCGGTGCCCGCGGATCTGGTCGCCGAAGCGCTGCGGCAGCGGGTTCGGGAAGTAGCGGTCGAGCTCCCCGGACAGATGCGGGTCCTCCGGCACGTCCGAGTCGAGCAGCTCCGCGTACAGGTCGATCTTGCTGTACGCGAGCGCGACCGCCAGCTCCGGCCGCGTCAGCCCCCTGTCCTCGCGGGCGCGCTCGGCGAGCTGCTCGCTGCTCGGCAGGGCCTCCAGGTCGCGGTCGAGGTTGCGTGACTGCTCGAGCCCGTCGAGGAAGCGCGTGTGGACGTCGAGCATGCCGCCCGCCTGGGCCTCGGCGAGCGAGAGCGTCTCGGTCTGCTCGCGGTTGTCCTTGAGCACCAGCTCGGCGACCGTCCCGGTCATCGCCTCGAGCAGCTCGTCGCGCTGCTTGCGGGTCAGGTCGCCGCTCGCGGCGACCTGGTCGAGCAGGATCTTGATGTTGACCTCGCGGTCGGAGCAGTCGACGCCGCCGGAGTTGTCGATCGCGTCGTTGTTGATGCGCCCGCCGCGCAGCGCGTACTCGATGCGGGCGCGCTGCGTGAGCCCGAGGTTGCCGCCCTCGCCGACGACCCGGCAGCGCAGGTCCGAGGCGTTCACCCGGACGCCGTCGTTGGCCTTGTCGCCGGCGTCAGCGTGCGCCTCCTCGCTGCTCTTCACGTAGGTCCCGATGCCGCCGTTCCAGAGCAGGTCGACGGAGGCCCTGAGGATCGCGCGGATCAGGTCGTTCGGGGGCAGCGCCTCGCCGCGCAGGTCGAGCGCCGAGCGCAGCTCGGGCGACAGCGGAATCGACTTGGCCGAGCGCGACCAGACGCCGCCGCCCTTGGAGATCAGCTCGCGGTCGTAGTCGTCCCACGAGGAGCGCGCCAGCTCGAACAGGCGCTTGCGCTCCTCGAAGGAGCGCTCGGCGTCGGGGTCGGGGTCGACGAACACGTGCCTGTGGTCGAACGCGGCGACCAGGCGGATGTGCCTCGACAGCAGCATCCCGTTCCCGAACACGTCGCCGGACATGTCGCCGACGCCGACGACCGTGAGGTCCTTCTCCCTGACGTCGTGGCCCAGCTCGCGGAAGTGGCGCTTGACCGACTCCCACGCGCCGCGCGCCGTGATGCCCATCTGCTTGTGGTCGTAGCCGCTCGAGCCGCCCGACGCGAACGCGTCGCCGAGCCAGAACCCGTAGTCGATCGCGACCGAGTTGGCGACGTCGGACAGCGCCGCCGTGCCCTTGTCGGCCGCCACGACCAGGTAGGGGTCGTCCTCGTCGTAGCGCACGACGTCCGGCGGCGGCGCGATCTCGTCGCCGACGATGTTGTCGGTCAGGTCGAGCATGCCGCCGATGAAGATGCGGTAGCAGGCCTCGACCTCGGCGAGCAGCGCGTCGCGGTCGTCGCCGGCCGGCGGACGCTTGAGCACGAAGCCGCCCTTCGCCCCCACCGGCACGATCACGGCGTTCTTGACCATCTGCGCCTTCATCAGCCCGAGCACCTCGGTGCGGAAGTCCTCGCGCCGGTCCGACCAGCGGATCCCGCCGCGCGCGACCTTGCCGCCGCGCAGGTGGACGCCCTCCGTGCGCGGCGAGTAGACGAAGATCTCGAAGCGCGGGCGGGGGAGGGGCAGCAGGGGAAGCTGCTCGGGGTCGAGCTTGAACGACAGGTAGCTCTTGCGCGACCCGTCGGCGTCGCGCTGGAAGAAGTTCGTCCGCAGCATCGCGCGCACGACGTCGAGGAAGTTGCGCAGGATGCGGTCCTGGTCGAGGCTCTCGACAGCGTCGATCTCCTGCTCGATGCTCTCGACGAGGCGGGCGGCGCGCTCGGCGTCCGCCGACGCGGGGTCGAAGCGGGCGAGCACGAGGTCCACGAGCAGCCGCGCGACGCCCGGGTGGCCCACGAGCGCGAGCTCGGTGTAGCGGTCGCTGAAGGTGGTGCCGGCCTGGCGCAGGTAGCGGCCGATCGCGCGCAGGACCGTAGCCTCGCGCGAGGTCAGCCCGGCGCGCAGGACGAGTCGGTTGTAGCCGTCGCTCTCCGTGTCCCCCCGCCAGGCGCGGATGAAGGCCTCCTGGAAGACGTCCCGGACGCGGTCGGCCTCGAGCTCGAGGTCGCCCGCGTAGGTGAGGCCGAAGTCGTAGATCCAGACCGTCTCGCGCTCGTTCGGCTTGATCGCATAGGGGCGCTCGTCGGCGACCTGCACGCCCATGTCCTCGAACAGCGGCAGCAGCGCGGACAGGGCGAGCGGCGGCCCGACGCGGAAGACCTTCGCGCGCAGCGCGTTGTGGCCGGCCTCGAGCGGGCGGTAGAGACGCAGCGACAGGTCCTCGGGCTGGTCGAGCTCCTCGATCCGGGCGATGTCGGCGACCGCCGAGCGCGGCACCCAGTCGGCCCGGTAGCCGGCGGGGAACGCGTCGCGGTAGCGCCGGAACAGCGACGCGCCGCGCTCCTCGCCGTACTCCTCGATGAGCGCCTCCTGGAGGTCGTCGCCCCACGAGCGGGTGGCGGCCACCAGCAGCGTCTCGATCTTGCGCTCGTCCACGTCGGGGAGCGTCCCGGGCTCTACGTACGCGAGGAAGTGCAGGCGCACCAGCACGGACTCGGAGACGCGCGTCGTGTAGTCGATGCTGGTCGCGCCGGTCGCCTGGCGCAGGATCCGCTCGATGCGGTGGCGGTTCTCGGTGTTGAAGCGGTCGCGCGGCACGAACACCAGGCACGAGAAGAAGCGGTCGTAGGTGTCGCGGCGGATGAACAGGCGCAGCCGCTGGCGCGCGCCCAGGTGCAGGATCCCCATGCTGATCCGGTGGAGGTCGTCGACCGAGATCTGGAACAGCTCGTCGCGCGGGAAGCTCTCGAGGATCTCGATCAGGGCCTTGTCGTCGTGGCTCTCGGCGGGGAACGCCGCGCGCTCGCGCACGGCCTCGACCTTGCGCCTCAGGATCGGTATCTCGCGCGGGCTCGCCTGGTAGGCGGTGTGCGTGTAGAGCCCGAGGAAGCGCCGCTCGCCGGTCACGTTGCCTTCGGCGTCGAAGCGCTTGATGCCGACGTAGTCGAGATAGGACGGGCGGTGGACCGTCGCGCGCGAGTTCGCCTTGGTCAGGTTGATCAAGTAGGGCTCGAGCGCCCGCGCGCGGACCGCTCGCGGCAGCCTCTCGAAGCCGTGCGAGCTCGGCTTGCCGCCCTCCTGGCGCAGGATGCCGAGCGCGGTCTCGGGCCGCGACACGAGCGCGAGCTCGCTCGCCTCGCCGCTCAGCTCGTACTCGCGGTAGCCCAGGAAGACGAAGTTGTGGTCCTCGAGCCAGGTCAGGAAGGCGCGCGTCTCCATGACCTCGTCGCGGTCGAGCGGCGGCGGGTCGGTGCCCAGCTGAGCCACGACCTCGAGCACCTGCCCCCGGATCGCCTGCCAGTCGGTGACCGCCGCGCGCACCTCGTCGATCACGCGCATCAGGTTGTCCCTGAGCTGCTCGAGCTCCCTGGGGTCGGTCTGGCGCGCGACCTCCGCGTGGATCACCGACTCGGCGACCATGCCGTCGGCCTCGGCGCCGTGGGGGAGCACCTCGAGCAGCTGGCCCTCGGCGTCGCGGCGCACCTGGATGACCGGGTGGATGATCACGAACACCCCGAAGCCCCGCCGGTTGAGCTCCATGCCGAGCGAGTCGATCAGGAACGGCATGTCGTCGGTCACGACCTCGACGGCGGTGTGCGGGGACTCCCAGCCGTGGACCTCGAACTCGGGGTTGTAGACGCGCAGCTTGGTGGCCCCCGGCTCGCGCTTGCGGGCCAGGTCGAAGTGCGCGAGGGCGGCCCCGTACAGGTCCAGGTCGCGACGCTCGGCGACGTCCTCGGGGGCGACCCAGCGGTAGTACTGGCGCGCGAACGCCTCCGCCCTGCCCGCGTCGTCCCCGTTCAGGTGCTCTCGGAGACGCGTGCAGACGGCATCGATCAGCGTCTCGTCGACATCCAGCGCTTGCTCCACGGTCCTGGGGCGAGTCTACGCCCTCTTGGCGGCGCGGCGGGCGGTCTCTAGGATGGTGGTGGATGACCACTAAATCCGCAGCCACGACCAGCCAGCCGACGCTGCCCGACGGCCTGCGGCTGGGCCCGGTGCACCTGACTGTGACCGACCTCGATCGCTCGATCGGGTTCTACGAGTCCGCGATCGGCCTGCAGCTCGCGCGCCGCGACGGGTCCGACGCCGCGCTCGGCGCGGGCGGCCAGGACCTGCTCGTGCTGGTCGAGGAGCCGGACGCGCGGCGGGCCGGGCGGCACGCCGGCCTCTACCACTTCGCGCTGCTGCACCCGTCGCGCCTGGAGCTGGCTCGCGCGGCGCAGCGCCTGATCGCCACCGAGACGCCCGTCAGCGGGGCATCGGACCACAGGATCTCCGAGGCCATCTACCTGCCCGACCCGGACGGCAACGGCATCGAGCTGGCCGCCGATCGCGCTCGCGAGCACTGGGGCGACCTCGCCGACCCGACCTCGCTGGGCGGGCCGGAGCCGCTCGACATGCAGAGCCTGATGGCGATGGTCGAGGGGGAGGGCGTGCACGAGCGCGCCGCCGAGGACCTGAGCGTGGGCCACCTGCACCTGCACGTCGGGAGCGTCGAGGACGCGCTTCGGTTCTGGCGCGACCTGATCGGCTTCGAGGTGATGACGCGCTTCCCGAGCGCTGCCTTCATCGCAGCCGGCGGCTACCACCACCACCTCGGGCTGAACACCTGGCGCGGCGAGGGCGTCCCGCCGCAGCCCGCCGGCGTGGTCGGGCTGCGCCAATGGACGATCGTGCTGGACACGCCGGCCGAGGTCGCCGAGGTGCGCGAGCGCCTGGCGGCGGCGGGGGCGCCGACGGAAGAGCGGCCGGACGGCTTCCTGACGCGCGACCCCTGGAACAACGTGCTCGTCGTCCGCTCGTGATCGCCGTAACAGGCTCCACCGGCGCCCTCGGCGGGCGCGTCGCCCGCCTGCTCGGAGAGCGCGGCACCGAGCAGCGGCTGGTCGTGCGCGACGAGTCGCGCGCGCCCTCGATCGACGGAGCCGAGGTGGCCGGCGGCTGCTCGTACGACGACCCGGAGGCGATGCGGCGCGCCTTCGACGGCGCCGACACCGTCTTCCTGGTGTCCGCCGCCGAGGCGCTCGACCGCGTCGACCTTCATCGCAACGCGGTCGACGCCGCGGTGGCCGCGGGCGTCGAGCGGATCGTCTACACGTCGTTCGCCTCGGCCAGCAGCGACACGGTCTTCACGTTCGGGCGCGACCACTTCCACACCGAGGAGCACATCCGCCGCTCGCCGCTGCGCTGGACCTTCCTGCGCGACAACATCTACCTCGACTTCATGCCCTACTTCGCCGCCGACGACGGCGTCATCCGCGGTCCAGCCGGGGACGGGCGCGCCGCGGCCGTGGCGCGCGACGACATCGCGGCGACGCGCCGCGGTCGTGCTGACCGAGCCGGGCCACGAGGACACGGCCTACGACCTGACCGGCCCCGAGGCGATCACGATCCACGAGGCCGCCGAGCAGATCTCAGACGCGGCCGGGCGGCCGGTCACCTACGTGCCCGAGACGCTTGCGGAGGCGCGCGCGTCGCGGGCGCCGAGCGGCGCCGCGGACTGGGAGATCGAGGGCTGGGTCACCTCATACGCGGTGATCGCGGCGGGCGAGCTGGAGGACGTCAGCGACGACGTCGAGCGGCTCACCGGCCGCAAGCCGATGACCCTGGAGCGGTTCCTGCGCGAGCACCCCGAGAGCTACGCGCACCTGACCCGGGGCTAGAGGTCGGGCAGGTTCACGCCCGCCTGCATCTGCAGGCCGTCGCGCAGCGGCAGCCGCTTGGCGTGGCCGCGCTCGAGCACGGGGCGGTTGCCGGCGATCTGCGCGGCGCGCCAGCTCGCCCTGGAGACGCCCTCGGCCGTCAGGCCGAGCCGGAGGATCCCCGTGGAGGTCGTCTCCGGCGAGTGCGCCCCGAACACGAAGTTGCCGAGCGAGTAGGCGACGAGCGCGCCGCCCTGGCGGCGGACCGGCTGCAGCGTGTGCGGGTGCGCCCCGATCACTACCTGGGCGCCGTTGCGCACCGCGACGTCCGCGAGCGCTCGCTGCTGGGCCGTCTCGAGCGTCTGCCTCTCGATGCCCCAGTGGAAGGTCGCGACGACCACGTCGGCCCGCCGGCGCGCGGCCTGCACGGCGGCTGCGATCTGCTCCGGCTTGGCCCACGCCGTGCCGGGGTGGCCGGGGCCGGCCGCGAACTCGACCGGCGCGATCTCCGAGAATCCGACGAACGCCACCCTGAGGCCGAGCCGCTCCACCACCTGCGGCGCCAGCGCGCGGCGCAGGTTGGGACCGGCGCCGACGGCCTTCATGCCGAGCCGCTCGACGCCGCGGACCGTGTCGACCGTCGCCACGGGCCCGTAGTCGCCGACGTGGTTGTTGGCGAGGTTGAGGACGTCGATCCCGGTGCTGCGGCGCAGGCCCGCGAGGGCGGCGGGGGTGCCGCGGAAGTTGTACTGCTTGGGGAACGGCTCGCCGCGGGTCGAGACCGCGCGATTCGAGGTTGCCGAAGGCGATGTCGGCGCCGGCGAGCGCCTTGCCGGCGCTTTGCCAGGGGTAGGCGGGCCCGTTGGCCGCGATGGCGTCGCCGGGGCTGTCGCCGAGGTTGATGTCGCCGACGGCCGCCAGGCGCAGCGGGCGGACGATCACGGGGATCGGCTTCGTGGTGGCGCCGCCCTCGGCGCGGGTGCGGACCTGGATCGGCCCGGGCTGGGCCAGCACGCGCCCGCGCACGTCGAAGTCGCCGCCGCCGTCCGCGGGGGCGGTGGCGACCGTGTGCCAGGCGCCGCCGCGCGTGCGCGACTCGAGGATGACGTCGGCGTGCGCGGGGGCCTCGGAGCCGGACAGGGTCAGCCAGCCGCCGGGGGCGACCACGCGCGAGGAGGGCTTGGCGCTCATGCCGCCGCCGACCCCGGGGAGGCCGCCCGCGGCGGCGCCGATCGCCATGCAGATCAGCACGCCGATGGTGGCGGCGATGCCGAGCATGGCGACCCGCTCGCTCGTGAGGTTGGGAAGCGCGGGGAAGGGGGCGGGCAGCGAGATCGACGGCGCGGGGGGCTCGGCCGGCGGCGCGGCGTCCGCGGCGGCGGCGCGCTCGAAGCGGGGCGATGCGGAGGGAGCGTCGTCGAGCAGGGCCTCGTCGAGCGGCTCGGCGTCCAGCAGCTCGGCCTCGAGCAACTCGGCGTCGAGCGTCTCGTCGACCGTGAGCCGCGGGCGGCTCGGGCGGGGCGAGGCGGCCCGCGCCGCCGGCCGGCGTCGACGGCCGCAGCGCGCTGGGGGGCGGGGCGTCCGGCTCCGGGGCGGGGCGCTCCGGCCGTGGCGCTACCTCCGGCGGGCGCGCCGCGGGGGCGCCGCGGCCTCTGCGGACAGGCGGCGCACCTTGATCTGGTGCGGCCGCGGGTCGGGCAGGCCCTGGCCCTCCTCGCGCGCGCGCCGCCGCGCGCGCGACTCCTCGCGCAGGCGCTCGCGCTCGGCCGCGGTGCGCTGCGTGTGCGCGCCGGGATTGCGCCGGCGGGCCGCCGGGGTCTGGGGTCGGAGGACCGCGTCCCTCTCGCTCGTGTCCTGCTCGGTGGCCATGGGGCGGGGGCCGCGTGCAGGAACTGGCCCGCGCGTGGCTGTCCTTCTTTCGCCGCCGAGCCCCGCCGTCCTCCGAACGGCGCGTTTCTATAGTTGACGGTGGTTATGCGAAAGGTCTGGGTCCTGGATACGGAGACGAAGGGCACGGGGGCCAACGTCGTCCCGCTCGAGCAGGTGCAGCGCGAGCCCGAGCAGGCGCCGAAGCGGCCCGCGAAGGCCCCCGAGCGCGGGCGGCGCAAGCCCAAGCCGAAGCTCGCCGATCCCGAGCGCACGGCCACCCCGCTGCCGCCCGGTCACGTCCGCAAGAAGGCGACCGGCGAGCTCGGCAAGGTGCTCGCGGTAGACCCGCGCGCCGGCACCGTTACTGTGCGCTGGCTTCGGAGCGGCTCCAGCTCGACGGTGCCGCTCGCCTCGGTCTCGACGCGCTGAGCGCCGCGGCGTACCATGCCTCGAATGGGTCGCCGAAGATAGAACCCCGAGGAGCTCGGAGGCGGTGCGCGAGCGCCGCCTCGCGAGCATCCCGGCCGGCCCGCTAGGGCCGGCCCTGCGCGGTCGCCACCTTCTCGACGTCGAGCGAGGGCAGCGTCTTCTCGAGCCACTTCGGGATCCACCAGTTGCGGTCCCCGAGGATCTGCATCACGGCCGGCACGAGCACCATCCGGACGAGCGTCGCGTCCAGGAAGATCGCCGAGGCGAGCCCGATCCCGAACAGCTTCAGGAAGACGTCGGGAGCCGCCAGGAAGGCGAGGAACACGACCACCATGATGGCCGCGGCCGCCGTGATCACGCGGGCCGTCTTGGCGAGGCCGTCGGCCACGGCCCGGCTCGTGTCGCCGTCCTTGAGGTACTCCTCGCGGATCCGCGATATCAGGAAGACCTCGTAGTCCATCGAGAGGCCGAACAGGATCGCGAACATCATCACCGGCAGGAACGGCGCGATCGGCACTTCGTGGTCTATTCCGATCAGGTTCCCCACGGCGCCGCCCTTGGCGACCAGCGTCATGACCCCGTAGCCGGCGCCCACCGAGAGCAGGTTCATGAACGCCGCCTTGAGCGAGATCAGCGGCGAGTGGAACGCCACCAGCAGCAGCAGGAACGAGAGCCCCACCACGCCCGCGATGAACAGCGGCATGCGGCCCTTCATGTACTCGCTCTGGTCGTCCAGCGCGGCGGTCACCCCGCCGATCTCGACGTTGATGCTCGTGTCGCCCAACTCCCTGTCCACCACGTCGTCGCGGAGGTGGGCGACGAGGTCCTCCGTCTCCTTGTCCTGCGGCGAGCCGTCGGGGACGACCGTGATCAGGGCCGCGTCGCCCGCCTGGTTGATGGTCGGTTCGGGCACGAACGCGACGCCGGGCTCCTTGCGCAGCACGGCCGCGAACGAGTCGATGTCGGCCGAGGCGCTGCGGTCGGGCAGGTCGGCGGCGATCACCAGCGGCCCGTTGCTGCCGGCCCCGAAGCCCTCGGTGTTGAGGTCGTATGACTGGCGGGTCATCGTGTCGGGCGGGTCGTTGCCGGCGTCGGGGAAGCCAAGCCGCATTCCGAGCGCCGGGGCGGCCAGCGCGAGCAGGATCAGCACCGACACGATGGCGGCGGCCCAGGGCCGGGCCTGAACCCCATGGGCCCAGCGAGCGGCGAACGGGTGGCCGTCCTCGTCGTCCCCCTTCGACAGGCCGCGGCTGAGGAACGGGATGCGCAGATTGTCGACCCGGTGGCCCAGGTAGGCCAGCAGCGACGGCAGCAGCGTGATCGCGGCGAGCATCACGACCAGCACCGCGAGCGACGCCGAGATCGCCACTCCGTACATGTAGGGCAGGCCGGTCAGGCAGAGGCCGAGCACGGCGATGACCACCGTGAAGCCGGCGATGATCACGCTTCGCCCGGCCGTGGTCACGGATTCCACGATCGCGTCGTGGCGGGTCTTGCCGTCGTGCACGGCTGAGCGGAAGCGCGTCAGGACCAGCAGCGCGTAGTCGATGCCGACGCCGATCCCGATCAGACCCGAGACCGCGGTGGTCCAGTCGGGCACGTCGACGACGTTCGCGAGCAGGACGATCAGCCCGCCCGAGGAGATGCCGAGCCCGACCAGCGCGATGACAAGCGGCAGCCCGGCCGCGACCAGCGAGCCGAAGGCGATCAGCAGCACGATCGCGGCGCCCAGGAAGCCGAGGCCCTCGGGGCTCGACTGCGACTGCGCCGCGTAGATGGGCGCGCCCCCGAGCTTGATCTCAAGGCCGTTGCCGTCGTTGTCCTCGGCGGCCTTGATCAGCTCCTCGCCCTGGGCCTTCTTCACGTCCGAGCCGGGGACGGTCAGCGGAAGGGTGGCGGTCCCGATCGTCTTGTCCTCGGAGAAGCGCACTGGAGTGTGCTTGGCCACATGCTTGACCTGCTCGGCCTCGGTGAAGAACTTGTCGAGGCGCGCCTGCACTGCCGCGCTGTTCGCCCCTCCCTGGTCCTTCCAGGCGACGTAGATCTCCTCGCCGGAGTAGCCGCCGAAGCGATCCTTGGTCAAGTCGGAGGCGGCCTTGGACTCAGAACCGGGGGTGTCGTAATTGGCCTTGTACTCGCCGGCGAGCGAGGAGCCCACGGCGATGATCACGATCGTGGCGACGATCCAGCCGAGGAGCATGCGCCCACGGCGACGGCAGGAGAGTTCGGCAAGGCGGGTGAGGAAGCGGGTCATAGGCGCGCCATGATCCCACTCGTCACGGGCGGTCGCAGTTCGGTTAGCCGAACTATCCCTGCATGGCCTCGGCTACCGCGGCCCGGACCTGATCGGGCCCCGGCACGCGCGGAAAGGCGGAGAAAGAGGCGCCGACGCGCACGATCGGAGCGTCGAGCTCGTCGAAGGCGGCCGCCTGCACCTGGGCCGCGATCTCGGCGCCGAAGCCGCCCTGCGCGACGGCCGCGTGCACGACCACCAACCGGTTCGTGCGCCGCACGGACTCGAGGATCGTGTCGAGGTCCAGCGGCACGAGCGTGCGCGGGTCGATCACCTCGGCGTCGAGACCGTCCGCGGCGAGCTGCCCGGCCGCGGCCAGCGCCGCGTCCACGAGCGTGCCCAGCGCCACGATCGTCACGTCGGTGCCCGGCCGCAGCACCATCGCGCTGCCGAGCGGGACCGGCGCGGCGTCCTCGTCACGCGCGGAGGGCGCGACGTCGCCGACGATCACCACGGGGTTGGGGTCTGCGATCGCGCTGGCCAGCAGTCCGGCGGCGTCCGCGGGCCGGCTCGGGATCACGACCTTCAGCCCGGGGACGTGGGCGAGCCGGCCCTCCGTCCCGGCTTCGGTTCGCAGCACCAGCGGGACCGACAGCTGGCCGCCGGACAGCGCGTGCGCCCTGGCGGCGTGCTCGAGCGCGGGGACCGCCAGGGCCGCGGGCAGGTCGACCACCGGACGCATCCCCGACAGGGCCGCGCCGATCGCGACCGCGCAGGCGGCGCTCTGGGCCGCCTCGTCGGGCAGCTCGTCCTTGCCCAGGGCGAACACGCGCGGGTCGTCGGGGACCGGGTCGGCGGCAGCGACCGCGTAGGTGAGGCCCTCGGCGATCCCCGCGGGCGGGAGCGGGCTCTCGCGCGCGAACCGAACCGCCGCCTCGACGGCGGTTCGGGACTCGCTCTCGATGGCGCTCGAGTCGTCGTCCACGAACCACCCCTCCGCCACGCCGTGGCGCTGGAAGTGTGCGACCGGGTCCGTCTCGGTGCCGACGACGCACTCCAGCAGGAGCGGGCCGCGGCCCGCGCGCGCGTACGCGAGCAGGGGTGCGAAGGACTCCCAGACCGCCACCGCGTCGCCGCCGTCGACGCTCTGGGTCACGAGGCCATGGTGGGCGAGGGCATCGGCAGCCGAGCCGTCCTCGCTCTCGCAGACGAGGATCACGGGCAGCTCCCAGAGCGCGGCCAGGTCCAGCACCTCGTTGACGTGCGTCGTCCGCACCGTCCGCTCGTCGACGAAGGCGACCGCCACCTGGTCCTCGCCGCGCAGCCTGGCCGCGAGCGCGCTCCCCGCCGCCAGGCGCGACGTCGCCGCCGCCCATCAGGCCGTGCTCGGCGTCGACGAGGTGCGCGGGCCCGCCGAGGCCCTTGCAGAGGCCGTCGACTCGCCCCAGCAGCTCGGCCATCGTCGCGTTCAGCTCGGACCCGGTCGCCAGGGCCGGACCGTGCGCTCGCCGGCTGCAGTAGACCGCGTCGTCGTCGCTCAGCTGCCTGCAGACGCCCGCCGCCACGGCCGCGCCGCCCCGCTCGAGCTCGCCGGCGCCGTCCTCGAAGGCGTGGATCAGCCACATCGTGCGGAGGAGGTCGAGCGCCTCCTCCCAGTCCAGGGTCGGGCCTGTCCTGGGCGGTGACGGGCTCGAACTGGGCGGAGGCGGCCTCATACGCGAGCTCGTGCGGATCTTACGCGGCCCGCTTGGATCCCGGGTGCGGCTTTCAGCCTCGCAGCGCCCGGCGCACGACCCCGGGATGGCGGCCGACCTTCGGGCCGAGCATGGCGGCGAGCACGGTCAGCGCGAGCCAGGGCCGCAGGTGGGGTCTGACCCTGGTGATGAGGCCGTCCGCGCCCAGGTCGAAGACCATCGCGTCGGTCATCCGGAGCGGTCCGACGCGGGCCTCGGCGATGGCGACCCGGACGCGGTCCTGGCCGACGGCCTCCGTCCAGCGCAGCCGTCTCAGCGAGCCGTAGACCGCCGTCAGGAGGACACGCAGATCGTCGTGCCCGCGGAACACCATCCGGCCGGAGATCGGCGAGACGAGCTCGGCGTCCGGCGCCAGCGTCCCCATCATGGTGTCGATGTCGGCGGCCTCGGAGGCGGCGCAATAGGTCGAGACCGCGTCGTTCATGGTGCGGAGGATCGCATGACTGCTACTGTTCACCTAGTGGTTAACGATCCGTTCAAGGCGCTGTCCCACCCGATCCGGCGCGGCATCGTCGAGCGCCTCGCCTCCGGCCCCGCCACCGTCGGCGAGGCCACCGGAGGCTTCGGGGTCTCCAAGCCCGCGATCTCCAAGCACCTGAAGGTGCTCGAGGAGACCGGGGTCGTGACCCGCGCGGTCGAGGGCCGGACGCATCGCCTGTCGCTCGAGCCGGCCGTGCTCAGCCAGGCCGCCGATTGGATGGATCGCCAGCGCGCCCTGTGGGGGCGCCTGTTCGATGTCGTAGACGAATATCTAAAGGAGATGGACTGATGGACACGCCCCCAATCGTCTCGTCGGAGGAGTGGATCGCCGCGCGGGAGAAGCTGCTCGTGAAGGAGAAGGCGCACATGCGGGCCGGCGACGCGCTGGCCGCCGAGCGCCGGCGGATGCCGTGGATGGCGGTGGAGAAGGAGTACAGGTTCGACGGCCCGGATGGCCCGGCCAGCCTGCTCGACCTATTCGATGGCCGCCGTCAGCTGGTCGTCTACCGCGCCTTCTACGCGCCGGACGTGACCACCTACCCCGAGTCGGGCGGCGCGTACCCGGAGCGGGCCTGCGTCGGTTGCTCCTTTGTGGCCGACCAGGTTGCGCACCCCGCCCACCTGAACGCGCGGGACACGACCCTCGCGTTCGTCTCACGGGCGCCCCAGGCCGAGATCCAGGGTCTGAAGGAGCGGATGGGCTGGGAGCTGATCCCCTGGTATTCGATCACGGACGATTTCGATGCCGACTTCGGCGTGGACGAGTGGCACGGCCACAACGCCTTCATCCGCGACGGCGACAAGATCTTCCGCACATACCTCACCGACGCCCGCGGCGACGAGGCCCTGGGGACGACTTGGAGCTACCTCGACATCACCGCGCTGGGCCGTCAGGAGGAGTGGGAGGACTCCCCGGAGGGCTACCCGCAGGGCCCGCCCTACGGGTGGTGGAACTACCACGACGCCTACCGAAGGGCCGCATGATCGCCCACGTCGGAGGCGTTCCGGTGGAGGAGCTGCTCCCGTCGCTGGGTGGCGCCGGCGCGGCGCTGCTGATGGCGCGCGGCTGGCTCGCGCTGCGGCTGCGGCGAGGGCGGGGGCCGCGCGCATGACCCAGGACCTCACGCTGCGCATGGAGCGCACCTACGAGGCGCCCGCCCAGGCGGTCTTCGACGCGTGGACCAGCGAGGAGGTGATCCGGCGCTGGTGGCACGCGGAGCACGACTGGGAGACGACCGAGGCCGAGGTCGACCTGCGCGTCGGCGGTGCCGTGCGCGTGGTCATGCGGGACCCCCACCGAGACGTCGAGTACGGCGGCGGCGGGCGCTACACCGAGATCGAGCCGCCGCGGCGGCTGGCGTTCACCTGGATCTGGGACGGCAACGACACGCGGCAGCTGATCGAGCTCGAGTTCGAGGAGGCCGACGGGGTCACCACGGTCCGCTTCACCCACAGCGGCCTGTGGGACGAGGAGGCCGTGCGCTCTCACGAGGGCGGCTGGGGCAGCGCGTTCGACAACCTCGCGCGCGCGTTGGGGGCGGAGGCGTAATGTCGCCCCCATGCGGATCCTGCTCAACGTAATCTGGCTGATCTTCGGCGGGCTCGTGCTCGCGATCGCCTACGCCGTGGTCGCGCTCGTGATGTTCATCCTGATCATCACGATCCCGTTCGGGGTCGCCTCGATCCGGATCGCCGCCTTCTGTCTCTGGCCCTTCGGGCGCACCCTGATCAAGCGCGAGGACGCGGGCGCCGGATCCCTGATCGGCAACGTCATCTGGATCGTGCTCGCCGGCTGGTGGCTCGCGCTCGGACACATCATCACCGGCGTGGCCATGTGCCTGACGATCATCGGGATCCCGCTCGGGCTCGCCAACTTCAAGCTGATCCCCGTGTCGCTCACCCCGTTCGGGCGCGACATCGTCGACGTCGACGAGGCGCGCCGCCTCCAGCTGTCCGGCCCGACGGTAGGTTGAGGTGCCGTGTCCAGGGAGAACGTGACCAAGACGCTCGACTTCATCGCCGACTACAACCGGCGCGACTTCGACGCGGCCATCCAGTTCTTCCACCCCGAGGTCGACTGGGTGCTGCCCGACCTCCAGCAGTCGGACTCGTGCAAGGGCCCGCAGGCGATCATCCGCTTCTGGGAGGACATCGACGACAACTTCGACCAGCTCTGGCTCGACCCGCAGGAGTCGATCGACGCCGGCGATCGCGTCGCGGTGCGCCTGCGCCACCACGGTCGCGGCCGCGGCAGCGGCCTGGCGATCGACGAGGAGCTCTACCACCAGGTCACGACCTTCCGCGACGGCGTGATGGTGCGGATCGAGTACTTCACGACCTGGGACCAGGCGCTCGAGGCCGCTGGGCTTCCCGTGACGGGCTAGAGCGACTCGTCCATGAACTCGCGCGCGAGGCGCTTCGGCGCCCGCGCCAGCCACGCCTCCACGATCAGCTCCTGCAGGTCGTCCAGCCCGATCAGCTCGAGCTGCACCAGCACCGCGGGATAGCCCTCGAAGTGGGGCGTCGTGAAGTAGACGTCCGAGTCGTCGGCGAGCAGGGCCTCCTTCGCGATCAGGTGCTCGACCCGCGCGCCGAGGATCGGCCCCTGCGGCGCCTGCGCGCCGAGCGCCTCCAGGTCCGCCCGCCGCAGCGGCCGCTCCCAGACGAAGAGCTTGTCCTTGACCCGCCACTGGCGCTGCTCGCGCGAGATCGCCTCGCTCGTCTCCGGCAGGGCGAGCGCGATCCGCTCCACGTCGTCCCAGGTCGCCATCGCCTCAGCCTACGTAGATTCACCGCATGAGCGGCATCCGTCCCTGTCGTGACGACGAGCGCCCGCTGATCCTGGCGATCGTCAACGCCGCGGCCGAGGCCTACCGCGGCGTGATCCCGGCCGACCGCTGGCACGAGCCCTACATGCCCGCCGAGCAGCTCGACGCGGAGATCGCCGCCGGCGTGGCGTTCTGGGGCTACGACGACGGCGGGGGCCTGCTCGGGGTGATGGGGATCCAGCCGGTCGACGACGTCGACCTGATCCGCCACGCCTACGTGCTGCCCGAGCGGCAGGGTCAGGGCATCGGCGCGGCTTTGCTGCGCCACCTCACCCAGACGGCCACGCGGCCCCTGCTCGTGGGCACCTGGGCCGCCGCCGTCTGGGCGATCCGGTTCTACGAGCGCCACGGCTTCGAGCTGGTCTGCGCTGAGGAGAAGGCGAGGCTGCTGCGGACGTACTGGACGATCCCCGAGCGACAGGTCGCGACCTCGGTCGTGCTGGCCAGGTGACGCGGTTCACGCCGGCCCACCGCGGCGGCTCCGGGGAGCCGCTCGTGTGCCTGCACGGCTTCGTCGACACCTGGCGCACCTGGGAGCTCGTCCTGCCCGCGCTCGAGCGCAGGCACGACGTCCTGGCGGTCACGCTCGCCGGCCACGCGGGCGGTCCCCCGATCGAGGGCGAGGTCGACGAGGCTGCGCTGGCCGACGCGGTCGAGCGGGCGATGGACGCTGCCGGCTTCGAGACCGCGCACCTGGCCGGCAACTCGCTCGGCGGCTTCGTCGCGCTGCAGCTCGCCGAGCGCGGCCGGGCGCGCTCGGTCGTCGCGCTCGCCCCGGCCGGCGGCTGGGCGCCGGGCGACGACTCGTACGCGCGGCTGATCGGCATGCAGCGGTCGCTCGTGCTGGCCACCCGGGTCGTCGCGCCGCACGCCGACGCGCTGCTCGCCACGCCCGAGGGCCGCCGCCGCGCGACCGAGCTGCTCGTCGTGAGCTATGAGCACATCCCGGCCGAGCTGCTCGTCCACCAGCTGCTCGGCGTCGCGGCCAGCCCGGCGGCGGTGGCGCTGCTGGACGCCGCGCGCGACTTCGACTGGCTGCTCGACCCGCAGCGCATCGAGTGCCCGGTCCGCATCGTGTGGGGGACCGAGGACCGGCTGCTGCCGTGGCCGTCGGCGGCGACGCGCTTCCGCGAGCAGTGGCTGCCGCACGCCGACTGGGTCGTGCTCGACGGCGTCGGCCACTGCCCGCAGCTCGACGTGCCGGCGGAGGCCGCCGGGCTGATCCTCGGCTTTCAGTGAAGCGCCGAAGCGGCGAGGTGGTCGAGCAGGCCGACCGGCCGCGGGTCCGACCCGTCCTCGAGCACGATCGCGCCGCCGGGCCAGTAGGGATGCGGCGGCGTCGCGTGGTGCACGAGCAGCGGCTCGTAGACCCAGCTCCCGCTGTTGGCGATCCGCGGGCGCCCGCCCGGACCGAGCCAGTCGAGCGGGTCGTCGCCGGCGAGCGGGCCCACGCGGTGGACGTGGCCGAAGACGACCCAGTCGGCGTCGACGCCGAGCCGGTGCACCACACGCCCGAGCGCCGGGATGCTGGCGCGCCGCATCTGGGCGCCGAGCACGCCGACGGTGAACGGCGACAGGCGCCGCGGCAGCAGGCTGCGCTTGCCGAGCGGCATCGTCGCCGCGCGCAGCAGCTCGGCCAGGTCGTCGACCAGCGCCGCCAGCGGGCGCGGCAGCCGGCGCGTCAGCCGCGCCTCCACGCGCGTCAGCGACGGGCCGCCGGCGCGCTCGTAGTCGACCGGGCGGGCGCCGTCGCGCGGCAGCCGGCCGAGCAGGCCGCGCGCGATCCCGAAGGCGGCCTCCGGGAGCAGGTGCCGGTCCAGGTAGTGGCCGTGCGTCGCCCAGACGCGGTCGCCGAGCCAGACGCCGGGATAGCGGACCTGCACGTCGGCCGGCCCGAGCCACGCGACGAGGTCGGCGAGCAGCGGGGTCGCGTCGCGCGGCACGCTCCCGGCCAGCGCGGGCGCCACGCCGTTGGCGCGCAGCCACGGCGCGATCAGGTCGCCGTCGTGGTTGCCGGGCACGACGATCACCTCGGCCCCCGCGCCGAGCCGCCCGCCGATCGCGCGCAGGATCGGCTCGGCCGCCGGCATCGCGCGGTCGGGGCGTCCCTCGAGCAGCTCGACGACGTCGCCGAGCAGCACGAGCCGGTCGACGCCCGCGAGCGAGTCGAGCAGGGCCTCGAGCGCCGCCGGCTTGCGCAGCACGGCGCGCTGCAGGCGATCGCCCAAGTGGAAATCCGAGACCACCAGCGTGCGCATCCCGGTTATGTTGGCCACCCGTGACCGATCCTGCGCCCCCCATCGGCGTGCGTCCCGTGTCCCGCGGCATGCACGTGCTCCTCTACGTGCTCACGGCGCTGACCTTCTTCGCCGGCACGCAGCTGTTCATCCTCTCGGAGCACACCGACCAGTTCTTCTCGTGGACGATCGCCAATCCGATGAGCGCCGCGTTCATCGGTTCGGGCTTCTGGGGCGCGTCGGTTGTCGTGTTCTGGTGCGCGCGCCAGCGGGCGTGGGCCCGCGGGCGCGTGGTGGTTCCGACCGTCGCCGTCGTGGCGACGATGCTGATGGTCGGCACGCTCCAGAACCTCGACACCTTCCACGGCCTGCTCGGGCTCGCCTGGATCGAGGTCTACTGCCTGTTCCCGCCGATCCTGGCGGCGATCACGGTGATGCAGCTGATCGTGCCGGGCGCCGACCCGCACAGCGGGGCGCGGCTGCCGGCGGGCCTGCGCGCGACGCTGATCGTGCAGGGCGCCGTCGGGATCGTGATCGGCGCGCTGCTGTTCGCCTCGTCGCCGTCGCTGGCCGAGGACCTGTGGGCCTGGGCGCTGACCGACCTGACGAGCAAGGCGGTCGGCACCTGGTTGGTCGGCACCGGCGTGACCTGCGTGGTGGTCGCCGTGCTCGACGACCGCGCGGCGCTGCCCGGCTGGGCGCTCGCGCAGCTGACGCTGGGGGCGGCGGTGCTGTTCTCGATGGTGCGCTTCTCGGGCGACGTCGACTACGGCGACGCGGCGGCCTGGCTGATCGTCGCCTACTTCGCGAGCACGCTCGCGTCGGGTGCCTACGGGTCGCTCCTGTGCCTGCGCGAGAACCGCTTCGCTCCGACGCGCGGGGTGGGCGGGATACCCGTGGAGACGCGCACCGGGTTCTAGGTCAGCTCCAGCGCGTCCAGCACCTGGTCCGCCGGCGCCTGCTCCGCCATCTCGGCCGCCAGGCGTGACGCGACCTGGCGGTAGGCCGGTTCCTCGAGCACCGTGGTGATCGCCTCGCGCAGCCCCGCGGCGTCGATGCTGCTTCGCAGCCCCTCGGGCGGTCCGCCGGGCCACAGCGCGACGCCCGGCCCCGCCGCCTCGACCGCGCGGGCGGTGTCGGGCTGGTCGCCGAACAGCGGCACCACCACGAGCGGCAGGCCCGCGCCGATCGCGCCCAGCGTGGTGCCGAAGCCGCCGTGCGACACGGCCGCGCTGGCCTCCGCCAGGACCTCCGCGGGGTTCACCCAGGTCTCGACGCGCACGTTGGGCGGCAGCGGGCCGAGCGCTGCGACGTCCGCCTCGCGGTTGCCCAGCGCCAGCAGGACGCGTGCCGGCAGGCCCTCGGCGGCCTCGAGCACGCCCGCCCAGAGCGCGGGCGCCGCCGGCAGGTCGGCAGCCACGCTGCCGAAGCTCACGTAGACGAGCGGCGGCTCGACCGCCGCCGTCTCGTGCGCGCGCACGGCGGGGTCGCGGAAGCGGTGGACGACCGGCGGGCGGGCGGCGTCGACGGCCTCCATCCCGGGCGGCACGAAGGTCAGGTAGGGCGACTCCCAGATGCGCTCGACGGTGCCCGCCTCCTCGCTCTCGAGCGCCGGCCGGGCGAACTCGAGTCCCTGCCTGTCGAGCAGGCCGAAGGAGACCGCCAGGCGCGCGTGCGGGATGCCGTGGCGCTCGGCGGCGATCGCCCCGGCGAACTCGGCCTGCTCGCGGATCAAGACGTCCGGCCGCCACTCCTCGCAGGCGGCCATCAGGCGGGGCAGCATCGCGCGCACGTTCAGGCGCCCGAAGATCTCCCCGACGACGATCGCGTTGGCCTCCTCGGGCGACACGGTCGGCACGCGTCCCCAGGCCTCGCCGAGCTCGTCCTCCGGCGGGTTTGCTCCCTCCCAGTACGGATAGCCACGGGCTTCGACCGTGGGGGCGAGCGGCGGCGGCCCCGCGACCAGCACCTCGTGCCCGCCGCGCAGGCAGGCGTCGACGAGCGGGACGAGCGGCGTGAAGTGGCCTGTCCCTCGCGTCGACGAGAACAGGACGCGCATCGGCTACTGCTGCCTGGTCTCCTGGACTGCCCAGCCGTTGCCGTCGGGATCGCTGAAGAAGATGAAGCGCCCCCAGGGGAAGTCCTGGATCTCGCCGACATCCATCCCGCGGCCCTGCAGCTCCGTCGCGCGCCGCCTCGATGTCACCGACGACCAGCTGCAGGCCCTCGAGCGACCCCGGCGCCATGCCGGTGGGCGGGCCCATCGCGATCGAGCAGCCGGAGCCCGGCGGAGTCAGCTGCACGAAGCGCAGCTCGTCGCTGACCCTGTGGTCGTGGTCGAGGTCGAAGCCGGCCTGCTCGGTGTAGAACGCGATCGCGCGGTCGACGTCCGAGACCGGCACCTGGATGAGCTCGAGCTTCCAGTCCATGACGCGGCGAGTCTACGGCGAGCGCATAGAGTGCGCGGCGTGCCCCCGCAGCTGCCCCACGTCGAAGGCGTCGAGCACCGCGACGTGTACGTGCGCGGGCTGCGCCTGCACGTGGCGCTCGCGGGCCCCGAGCACGGGCGGCCGGTCATGCTCGTGCACGGCTGGCCCCAGCACTGGTACGAGTGGCGCCACCTGCTCGGGCCGCTGGCGCAGGCCGGCTTTCGCGCGATCGCCCCGGACCTGCGCGGCTTCGGCTGGTCGGAGTACCCGCCCGACGAGGACTTCCGCAAGGAGACGCTGGCCGACGACCTGATCGGCCTCTGCGACGCCCTCGGCCACGAGCGCGTGGCGTACGTCGGCCACGACTGGGGCTGCTGGGCCGGCTGGCTGCTCTGCCTGCGCCGCCCCGACCTGGTCGAGCGCGCGGTGCTGCTGTCGGTGCGGGCGCCGTTCCCGCCCGACCGGATCGAGCCGGCGGCGCTGGCGCGGCTGACGAGGCTCGCCTACCAGCTGCCGCTCGCGGCGCCGCTCCCGCACCGCCTGAAGCTGCTCGCGCTCGGGGCGATCCGCAATCTGGGCGGCCGTCCGCCGGACGACGTCGAGGTCTACGAGGCCAGCCTGAGCCAGCCGTCGCAGCTGCGCGCCACCACCCTGCTGTACCGGCAGTTCCTCACCCGCGAGCTGGGCCCGCTGATCGCCGGGCGCTACGGCGGCGAGCGTCTGGCGGTCCCGGTGCGCTTCCTCGTCGGCGACCAGGACTTCCTGTTCGAGGAGGACATGATCGACGCGGCCGCCGCCCACACGGACGCCGAGTACCGCGGCGACGTGCTGCGCGGCGTAGGCCACTTCATCCCCGACGAGGCCAAGGACGAGCTGCGCGAGATCGTGCTCGACTACCTCGGGGCGCCGACGCTCACTGAAGCTCCTTGAGCGCGCCCAGCACGAGCTCGTCGTGCTCGGCTGGCTTGACCTTTCCGAACACGCGCGCGACGTTGCCCTCGGGGTCCACGAGCACGCTCGAGCGCTCGTTGCCGGAGTACTTGCGGCCCCAGTGCTTCTTCTCGACCCAGGCTCCGTACTGCTGGGCCACCTTGCCGCCCTCGTCGGAGAGCAGCGTGAACGCGAGCCCGTACTTGTCGGCGAACTTGCGCAGGTCCGCCACCGGGTCGGGGGAGACGCCGAGCACGACGGCGTTGGCGGCCTCGTAGTCGGCGGAGTGGTCGCGGGCGCTGCAGGCCTGGGCTGTGCAGCCGGGGGTATCGGCCTTCGGGTAGAAGTAGACGAGCGCCCACCTGCCGCGCAGGCCGGACAGCGTGACGGGGTTGCCGTCCTGGTCGTTCGAGGGTGAAGTCGGGCGCCGGCCCGCCGGAGTCGATCATCGACCCCAGGTCTAGCAGGCGCTCAGCGCCCGGCCGGGAGGCTGGCGCGCACGGTCGTGCCGCGTCCGGCCCGGCTCTCGACCTCGAGCTTCCCCTCCAGCGCCGCCGACCCGGTCCGCCAGCCCGCGCAGGCCCGAGCCCGCGGCCAGGTCCGCGCCGCCGGCGCCGTCGTCCTCGATCTCGACGCGCAGCAGGCCGTCGCGGCGCTGCACGCGCACGACGGCGTGCTCGGCTCGCGCGTGGCGCGCCACGTTGGTGAGCGCCTCCGACACCACGAAGTAGGCCGCCGCCTCGACCGCCTCCGACGCGCGCTCCCCGCCCTCCGCCTCGACCGCGACCGGCACCGGCGCGCGCGTGGCGAGCGCCTCCAGCGCCGGCACGAGGCCCCGGTCGGCGAGCAGCGGTGGGTGCAAGCCGCGGGCCAGCTCGCGCAGCTCCTGCGTCGCGCCGGTCAGCTCGTCGGCCGCCGTCTCGAGCAGCTCGGCCGCCGCGGCGGGGTCGGTCTCGAGCTTCGCGCGGACGAGCTGGAGCTCGAGCGCGAGCGCGACGAGCCGCTGCTGGGCCCCGTCGTGGAGGTCGCGCTCGACCCGCTTGCGCTCCGCGTAGCCCGCCTCGACGATGCGCGCGCGCGACTCGCGCAGCTCGTCCAGGCGCCGCTGGAGCTCCGCGTCGAGCCGGAGGTTCTCGTCGGCCACGACGCCCGCCTCCCACAGGCGTGAGCGCAGGGCGCCCAGCCAGAACGCATAGGGGAGGGTGGCGAGCACGAGCAGCGCCGCGGCGAACATCCAGTCGTCGAAGTTGCCCTCCTCGGGGGCGAGGTTCGTCGCGAGCAGCACGAGCACCAGCACGATCGTCGCCGCGCCTGCCCACCAGACCGGGGCGTCGCGGACGCGCTCGGCCGGGTCGTCGGCCTCGCGCCAGCGGCGCACCAGGTGCCAGATCAGCGCGCCCAGGACGACCCCCGCGAGCACGCTCGAGATCCCACTGCCGACGTCGTAGGCGTCCGGGTCGTCCCAGATCTGCAGCGGGTTGCTCGGGCACTGCGCGCAGTCGTCGACGACGGCGGGGTCGTAGAACACCACCCCGATCAGCGGCGAGACCGTCGTGATCAGGTAGCCGAGCCCGACGAAGCGGCGGTCCCACGTGGTGCGCAGCCGCCCCTCCGGGAACGCGAACAGCAGATGGGTGAGGATCCCGAACGGGAGCGAGTTGCACAGCGTGCCCACGATGAAGACGCCGGGCACGCTCGACGCCGACAGCCCGGCGACCAGCCAGCTGAACGCGAGCGCCACCATCAGCGGGCCGGTCAGGTTGTCGGGGCGGCGGTCCCACAGGTAGAGGCCCGTGCCCAGGAACGACCACGCCACGAGCAGCCCCAGGGCAGCCATCAGGCCGCTGAGCTGGGTGTGATCGCTGGTGGCGGTGATGGCCGCCACTGGGAGGGCCAGCACGGCGCCGGCGGCGCCCAGGCCCACCAGCGCCCGCCGAAGCGGAGTCATCACGTGCCGACAGCCTATGCCTCCGCGCCGGCTCCGCTAGCGCGAGTAGTGCTCGTAGCGCAGCAGCATCACGAGCAGCATCGCCGGGATCATCACGCTGTGCTCGATCATCATCACGCCGTGCGCGGGCACCGCTTCGAGCCAGTAGAGGACGATCACCACGGCCGTCGGGACGATCATCGACGCGCCCATCTCCACGCTGTGCCGGCTCGGGTGGCCGCGCAGGCGCATCCACCAGACCATCGGCACCGTCATCGCGATCCCCATGCCGGCGGCCGAGATCGCCGTCGGCGCTTCGGAGAGGCTCGCGCCCGCCGCGGCGAGGGCGGCGGCGAGCACGCCCATGCCCAGCATCATCGCCACCGTCATCTCCGCGAGATGACGGGCGAACACCCACGGTCCCCTCGCCGCCGTCCGGGTCCTGATCGCTTCGCTGTGTCCGTGCATCGCTCCTCCTGAGTCGGTCGAGAGCGACATCATTGCATACCCCTAGGGGGTATCAACAGTGACGTGGGTCACACGGGAGGGGGGTATCGGCCCGGATCGCCGTCGAAGACGGCGGCGCACTCGCTCGAGCAGAAGAAGACCTCGGCGCCCGCGCGCGTGCGGCGCTCGGAGGCCTCCTCGGGATGGACGGCCATCCGGCAGACCGGGTCGGTGGGCAGGCGGGCGACGTCGGGCTGCGCGGCGAGCGTGAGCGCGTACACGGTCACCGGCTCCGCGATGTTCTTGAAGGACTGGCCCGGCCGGCGCTCGAGCGCGAAGCGCGACAGCGAGTCGGCGGCGGCGGCTCGCGTGACCTCGGTCATCAGCACCTCGCCACGCTCCGCCACGGCCGCCACCCGCGCCGCGAGGTTGACGGCCGCCCCGAACCAGTCGCCGTCGCGGTGCACGGCCGGACCGGTGTGGGCGCCGACGCGCACGCCGAGCGACCCGTGCCGTGAGCCGACCTCCCCGATCAGCCGCACCGCCAGCTCGATCGCCGGCGCCGCGTCGGGCACGCGCACCATCACCGCGTCGCCGATGCTCTTGACCTGCTCGGCGTCGAACTCGGGCAGGAGCGCGCCGACGCCGTGGCAGAAGTCGCGCACCGCGTCGGCGGCCATCTCGTCGCCGTGCACCTCCGTCATCGCGGAGAAGCCGGCCAGGTCGGCGAACAGGAACGTGCTCTCTGAGATGCGACGAGTTTGGCAGCCGGGCTAGGTCGCGCGGGCCTCGGCGGCCCGGCCCGCGCGGTCCAGCCCGGCCGCGATCGCGGCGGCCTCGTCGGCGCTGACGGCGTTCGACGAACGTCTCCTGCAGCACCCCCGCGTAGACGGGCCACATCCGACGCAGCATCTGCTCGCCGGCGTCGGTGAGCACCGCGAAGAAGCCGCGCCCGTCGTCGGCGGCCTGCTCGCGGGTCAGCAGGCCGGCGGCCGCGAGGCCGTCGACGAGCTTGGTGATCAGCGCCGGCGGCCGATCGTGAGGCTGCCGGCGAGCTCGGCCATGCGCACGGCGACGACGAGTTCACGCCGCAGGGGCCCGCGCGGCATCGGTCGTAGCCGCCGGCGCAGCGGCGACGTGATCGCGCCTCGGGTGAGGGTCTCGACTCCAGCACGCGAACCAGGAGCGGCGACCGAGGCCGCTCGAACGCCCGCGCGGTGCCGGCGCAGGCCGCTGCGTGAGGGCGCCTGTCTTGCGCCGCCGCCCAACGCCCCGCTGTAGCGTCCGCCAAGGCCAAGCGATGATTCGAGCATCAGGCATCTTGCTCGCGGTCATGGCGGTCCTGGTCGCGTGTTTCGGGGGATCGGCGTCGGCGAAGCCGTACGCGGTCGGCGAGCGCTCGTACACGTTCGTCGACAGCAGCCGCTCGACTCCGCCCAACGGCAGCTATGCCGGCGCCTCGACCCGCACGCTGCGCACCCTGGTGCTCTACCCGGCCAGGAAGGGAAAGCCCATCCGAAGCCGTCACGGGTTCCCCCTGATCGCCTTTTCGCACGGGCTGGGTGCCACGGTGCCGCCCTTCCGCTCCGCGCTCGACCGGTGGGTGCGCCGGGGCTACGTGGTCGTCGCGCCGACGTTTCCGCTGTCGAGCGGGACCGCGCCCGGAGGCCCGAGCCTCGCCGACTACCGCGAGCAGCCCGCCGACGTGAGCTTCGTGATCTCGCGGGTGCTGCGCCTCGCGCTGGGGAGGACGATCGACCGGCGCAGCATCGGCGTGGCCGGGCACTCGCTCGGCGCCGTCACCAGCCTCGCGCTCGTGGCCAACGGCTGTTGCCGGGACCGGCGCGTCGACGCGGCAGTCGCCTGGGCGCCGGTCCGGCTCGCCTTCGCGGGCGAGTGGTTCACTTCGCCGACGCCTCCGCTGATGGTCGCCCACGGCACGGCGGACCCGACCTACTCGGCCGGCGTGGAGCTCTACCGGGATGCCTCCCGGCCCAAGGCGCTGGTGACCCTGGTGAACGCCCCCCATATCCCGAACACCGCACCCTGGGTAGACCCGCTCGAGAACTCGACGGCCGACTGGTTCGACCGCTACCTCGAGCACGACCGGCGGGCGATCAGGCGCCTCGCCAGGGACGCGACCGTGCCGGGCGCCGCCAAGCTGCGGACGGCCGGAGTGAACTGACCGCCGCGTGTTCACTCGAAGCGTCGACCTGGTCATCGCCCGTCCGCCGGACGAGGTGTTCGCGTTCGTGTCGGACGCGCGCAATCGCCCGAGCTGGGACGACAGCGTCGGGAGCGAGGAGCTCACCTCGCCCGAGCCGATCGGGGTTGGAAGCACCGTTCGGACACGGATGAAGTCGATGGGCCGCGATCTCGAGATCGACTGGGAGATCGTCGAGCACGAACCTCCGGCGCGCCAGCGCATCGAGAGCACCTCCGGGCCGTTCAGGACGACCCTCGTCTACGACCTCGGGGACAGCCCCGACGGGACTGCCGTGCGGTTCTCGGTCACCGGACGCCCGACGGGCCTGCTGCGCCTGATGCAGCCGCTGATCGCGCGGACGACCCAGCGCAACCTGGACAAGGGGTTCGCCCGGCTCAAGGAGCTTCTCGAGCGCTACCCTTTAATAAACGACAAGCCCTCAACTTCTCATCAACGCTCCCGTTCGCCAGGTCTTGCGGCCATAGCGTAGAGCGCATGCGGCCTCGTCGGGACTCGCGCAGGCTGGCCCGCCTCGTCGGCGTGGCCTGCGTGCTCGCCTGTGGATCGTTGCTCGCGCCGGCCGCCGCGAGCGCCGTCACGTGCGATCGGGTCGGCCTGGCGCTGATCGTCAACATGGACGCGAACGACCTCGCAGGTTTGACGGTCTCGGGCGGGACCATCCAGGTGCGCGACAGCGGAAACCTGGTCGCGTGCTCGGGAGCCGTGCCCACGGTCACAACGATCGGGGCAATCCTCGTCTCGAACCCGGCCGGGGCCACCACCGCGTCGGTGAACATCGAGGACGCCGGCGACTTCGTCCCAGGAGCGCCGACCACGCAGGAACCCGGCGATCGTGACCGGCACTCCTGAGATCGAGATCTACGTCAACCTCCACAATGCCTGGTTCAGCGTGCTCAGCGCTCGCGACCGCGGTGGGCTTCGTGCGCTTCGGGCAGGACGGGATCAACCCGAACGCGACCCCGGGCGAGGTGTCGCCCGACGCCGACATCATCCCCATCGACGTTCGGACGCTCGAGGGCCGCGCTCGGCACCGCGGGCAACATCGTCGATCCCGTCGGTGCTGGGCGCGCAGGGGGCGCCGGCACCGGATCGCCGCTGACCGACCGCATCGAGCTGCTCGGAAACGGCGGCAACGATTCAGCTCACCGGAGGCAACGGCGACGACCAGCTGCTGGCCTTCGGCGGCGATGACAGCGTGCTCGGTCTCGGCCGGTGACGACAAGCTGCAGCCCGGCCCGGGCACCGACTTCGTCAGCGGCGGCGCCGGGGTCGACAAGCTCGACTACCTGTTGAACCAGAACATCCCGTCCGTCTCGCTCGATCTTGCCTTCACCGGCCCGCAGAACACCGGGGCGGCGGCACCGAGACGATCTCGGACATCGAGAACGTCGACGGAACCGCGGGTCCCGACGTCCTCCGCGGCGACGACGGCCCCAACGAGCTGTTCGCCTCCAGCGGTGACGACATCATCGAGGGCCGTGACGGCAAGACAAGCTGATGGGGGCGAGGGGAGCCGATCGCATCGATGCGAGGGACGGGGAGGCCGACACGGTCGATTGCGGAGACGACGACGACAGGGTCGTAACCGACCGCCCAGGGGTCGACACCCTGATCGACTGCGAGGACGTCTCGTTCGCCGCCGTCGAACGGGCCCGGTGGCGGCGGCGGCGGTGGCGGTGGCGGTGGCAACGCCGACGTCAAGACCTTCGGCCGCAAGACGCTGGTGTCGCTGGGGCTCACGGCCGCTCGGATTCCCGGGAAGGGCCCGCTGGCGCTGCGGATCGCGAACAGGAACGACTTCCGGATCGTGGCCCGCGTCTCCGGCCAGACCGTCCGGAAGGTCCAGGCGGCGGCCAAGCGCCCGCTGAAGCTCGGCGCCAAGCGGATCACGGTGCCGGCGAAGGCGGCGCGGACCGTGAGGCTGTCGCTGCCGAGGGCGGTTCGCCGCCTCCTCGCCCGCAACGGGAAGGTCGCCCTGCGGCTCAGCGTCAGGATCACCGACCCGATCGGGAACGTCCGGACCTTCACGAAGCGCCTGACGCCGAGGCTCAGGCGTGAGGTAGCGCTCAGACCCCGCGTCTGGCGCGCTTGTGACGGGATCAGCCGCGATCGCCATCACTCGCCCCGATTCCACGGCCCCGGGGGACGTGACGCATCCGGTGCCGGCACCACACCGAGATGCTCTGCGTCTAAGAAAAACGTCACGCCCGGTGGCCCCGCGATCCCCTCGATTCGCGGGTGAGCGGCCCTCGGTAGGGGAGTACGGTCGGTGTCGTAAGACCCACCGAGCCGCATGGATGCGACAGGCTCGGCGCATCGCGTCGGGCCTGTCCTCGGTGCTCCGGTCATGCCGCGGTGCCGGCGGTCCAAGCGGCGCGCTGTCCCAAGTGTGTGCGGGATACTGGGCGGCGATGTCGCAGGAGAATGTCGAGACCCTTCGCGAGGCCTATCCGGGCGCACGTCAACGCCGACGCGTGCCGGCTCGCGCGCACGGATCGCGCGCTCGGTCGCGCCGGCCGGTGAAGGTCAAGCTGGCACTCCTGCTCCTCGTGGCTGCGTCAGCGGCTGCCGACTCCGCGCTGCAGTCACGGACGCATCCGTCCCTCGCGGCCTGTACGTGATCGGCGACTCGCTCGCTTTCGACAGCAGGTCCCGCTCTCGTCACAGGCTCCCCCGCTGGGAGATCGAGGAGAACTTCAGCTTCGCGCGCGACGCCACCGAGACAGCCCGCGACCTGAGGCTCCTCTCTTTTAAGCGCGCCGCAGACGACGTTCCGCTGCCGCCCGTCATCCACGTCAGCACCGGCACCGCCGACGACCTGTCGCGGCCTCAGGCGCGTTTCGCACGGCGATTAGAACAGTCAGCGCGCGGCCGGCAAGCACCGCTGCGTGGTGTGGCGAACATCTGGCGCCCGAGTGTCGGGGAGCTCTACGTTCACCGGCTGAACAAGGTGCTCGCCAAGGCAGAAGGCCGGCGGAAGAACCTGCACGTGGTCGATCTATACGCGATGGTGGAAGCGCACCACGGCTGCTCATCGACGCGATCCACGTCAGCGACGAGGCAACCGGGCGCGGGCGCGCGCCGTAGCCGACGAGGTGCGCGCCTGCCGAACAGCCAGCCGATCGCACCGCCCGCCTATACGTCATGGGGCAGTCTGTCCGGGTGTGCGGCCCGATGCAGATCGGAGAGCGCCACAGGACCACGACCGTCGCCTGCCCGGCGGGCGAGTGCGCGGCTTGCGCCTCAGCTTCCGACGTCTTCGCCAACGACGCGCCTAGGGCCTAGGAGGGTCCAGCGAAACGGCTAGCGAAACTCGCCACGCCTACCGCCTCGACTCGGCGAGCCGTTCGGCGGCAGCACGGGCCTCGTCGATGTCGGTGTGGGTCGTCAATCGCACGAGGAGGCCATCGGCCGACCAGCAGATGGCCCATCCCTCCCGCTGATGGACTTGACCATCGACGCCGACCGGACGACCCTCTTGCTTGACCACCGCAAGCACGACCCCGTCGTCGAGGACGACGAGCTCTTCGACTTCCATGCGAAGCTCGGCGAAGGAGCCGAACCAGTCGTCCAAGAAGCCACGAATTGCCGCTCGGCCTTCGTAAAGGCCGCCCGCCGCCCGCCCGTCAAGGACCCCGTCGGGAGCGAAGAAGCTCATTACCGCGTCGATGTCACGCTGATTCACAGCCTCGAAGGCAAGGCGCGTAAGTTCAACCGGGTCGGGTGTCGTGGACTCCTCGGGCATCGTTGCGGGAAGTATCGCGCCTGACGACGGGCGACGCCTATGCTGCGAGCGGCACAGCTCGCGCTCTGGCGAGGGCCGTTCCGCTCGCCGTCTAAGTAGTCGCCGCGCTTCGCCTGCGGGATACTGGGCGGGCGATGTCGCAGGAGAACGTGGAGGTGGTGCGCCGAGGGGTCGAGGCGTGGAATCAGCACGACGCCGACCTCTGGCTTAGCTATGCCGCGCCCGAGATCGAGTGGATGCCAGCTGGTCCCGCGGCGGTGGAGCGCACCGTCTATCGAGGCTACGAGGAGGTGGCGACTGGGTTTGCCGCGGTGTGGGAGACCTGGGAGGAGTTTCGCTTCCAGGAGTCCGAGGTCCGCGACCTCGGCGACTCGGTGCTCTGGCTGGGGCGCGTGAAGATGAAGGGCGGCGCCAGCCACGTCGAGCTAGACCAGGAGTTCGCCATCCACGCCGTGCTACGCAATGGCAAGGTCACGGCCGTGCGCACGTTTCTCGCCTGGGAGGAGGCCCTGGAGGCCGCCGGGCTGCGGGAGTAGGCGCAGCGAGTTTCGCTACTTGTTTCGCCAGACCCTCCTAGGCGGCAAGGCCGCCCCAGTCGGCGATCTCGACCTGGTCGCCCACCCCTACAACGCCGCGCTCTAGAGCCAAAGGATCGCTCCAAGAGGCCAGTGGTCTAGGCGGCGCCAGCCCGGTCCAGGCGACCTAGGGGCGGGGCGGATCACGAAGTGCCTGCAAATTCCGTCGATGCGCCCAGGGAGACTCGAACTCCCACCCCGAATAAACGGGACAAGGCCCTCAACCTTGCGCGTCTACCAATTCCGCCACAGGCGCGTGGAGCGCTGAGTATAGAGCCGCATTGCAGCTCGCTTGATGTCGTCCGACTGGCTGGGTACTCTGCGAACACATGTTCGGATACGGCATCGAAACCGGCCCGATTGGAGCAATCGAATGGTCGAGCTGAACCTCACGAAGCGCCAGCAGGAGATCTTCGACTTCGTCAAGCGCTACGTCGGCGAGCACGGCTATCCGCCCACGGTGCGCGACATCGGCAAGGCGATCGGCCTGACGTCGTCGTCGACGGTGCACGCCCACCTCGGCAACCTCGAGCGGCTGGGGCTGCTGCGGCGCGACCCGACCAAGCCGCGCGCGATGGAGGTGCTGGTCGACAAGGCGCGCCAGTCGGTCAAGCCGCTCGGCCTGCCGGTGGTCGGCCAGGTAGCGGCGGGTGAGCCGCTGCTGGCCGAGGAGAACGTCGAGGAGTACGTGCCGGTGCCCGGCATCGCGGGCGGCGAGGACGGCGAGTTCGTGCTGCGCGTGAAGGGCGACTCGATGAAGGACGCCGGCATCCTCGACCAGGACTACGTGATCGTCCGCCGCCAGGAGACGGCCACCGACGGCGAGATCGTGGTGGCGCTGGTGGGGGAGGAGCCCGAGGCGACCGTCAAGCGCTTCTTCCGGGAGAGCGACCACGTGCGCCTGCAGCCGGAGAACAGCGCGCTCGATCCGATCCTGACGACCGAGGTCCAGGTGCTGGGCAAGGTGGTCGGGCTGTGCAGGAGGGTGTGATGAGCACGACGCTGCTGGAGGCACCGAGACCGCTGTTCGCCACGACGCTGGGAGGACGCCCCGAGGGCGGGCGCCGGGCGACGCTGGAGGAGCTGCTCGAGTCGCGCTGGCGTGGCGCCCACGCGGACGGCTCGACGGAGTGTCCGATCTGCCAGGCCGAGATGCGGATGGAGGCAGGGCACGCCCGCTGCGGCGGGTGCGGGACGAAGCTGGCGTAGCGGGCAGGGCCGAGCGGGCGACTGGGCCTTCCTGCGCGAGCGCTGCGAGCGCTACGGCCGGGAGGGGTTCCTGAAGAAACGTCCCCTATAGGCCCGTTTCTCAGGGACCCCCGGCGGCCAGCGCTGGACCGCCCCGCCTAGGGGCGGGTCGGTGCCTCCCGGCACTGACGGGCCCTCCCCAGGGACCCCGCCGACCCGCCCCCATGGGCGGCCCTTCGCAGCCAATGGAACAGGGCGCACCTATGCGGCGCCTAAAACCGTGGGAGGCGCGCTGCGGCGTTCGTCACGGCGCGCGTCCGGCTCTAGAATCCGAGGGCTGCCGACCAAGCAGCCGCGGGGAGGTCGGAGAGACAACCGGCCCCTCGAGGAAAGTCCGGACACCGCAGGGCAGGGTGGTCGGGAAGCCGACCCGGGGAAACCCGCGGGAAAGTGCCACAGAAACAAACCGCCTAAGCGCCGGACCGCACGTGAGTCCGGTGCCGGCAAGGGTGAAAAGGTGCGGTAAGAGCGCACCGGCGTCGCGGCGACGCGGCGGCCAGGCAAACCCCACCCGGTGCAAGGCCAAGCAGGAGCGCTGACGCTGCCCGCCGAGCTCCAGGTAGGCCGCAGGGCGAAGGCCCCGACCGGCGCGGCCCGCGAGGGCCAACCGGTCGAGATGGATGGCTGCTCTAGACAAGATCCGGCTTATCGGTCGGCTAAGGGAAGCCCCCGCTCAGGCGGGGGCTTCCTATTGGGGCCGCGCCCGCCAGCGCGGCGGCGAGGGACCCGCGGCTGTGGGGGTCGCCCGCGGCGCCGAGGGGTTGCGGGGACCTCGGCCTATCGGCCTGAGCAGACGCCCTTTTTCGGCGCCGAGCACCCAAAAAGGCGGCAGCAAGGCCCGATCTGGCCAACATCTGGTTTCGAGACGGCCTGCCCCGGTCATTAAGTCAGATAGTCAGGGGTCATTTATTGCCGTCCGTTAGTACCACCACGCCTGCCACCCGCTCAAAGTCCGGTCGCCGCTCTGCCTCCAAGGCAGACGGCTACTGCCCGCACTGCCACCTGCTGATCGAGCGCCGCGTCGGCGGCGACTGGCCGAAGGAGCCGCTGCGCTGTCCCCACTGCCGCCTGCTCGTCGGCACGGGCCGGGCGCGCCCGACCCCGTCGGCCGAGCCGGGCGCCCGCGGCAGCGCCGCCGGGGTTTTCGCGCACGAGGCCAAGCGCGCCGGCGGCGACGGCGACGCGACCAAGGCCGACGTCCGCAAGGCGATCCGCGCCGTCGCCGAGGGCTCGGGCCAGCGGCCAGAGCGGCTGCTGATGGTCGACTACCAGCAGCTCGCCGCCGACGACGAGCAGCTGCCCTCGCTCAGCGACGTGTTCGCGGCCTACGGCAGCTGGAAGCGCGCCCGCCGGGCCGCCGCCGAGTCCGCCTAGCCCGGGGCCGCGCCCGGCCCACGGGGGCGAAGGTCCGCGTCCCGTGCAGGTAGAGTGCCGCCCTCGATGGTCGTGCTTCTCGTCCTCGTGCCGTTCCTGGTCGCCGGGATCGTCGTCATCTTCATCGCCTTCTCGGGCAGCCCCGGGGCCGCGCGCGAGGCGTACCTGACGCGCGGCGGGCGCGTCTTCACCTTCGTGATCGTGCTGATCTTCGTCGGTTGCGGGATCGCCATACCGGCCGCGGTGATCGCCTCCAGAGGCGAGTCCGTGGGCGCGGTCGGGCCGTTGCGCACCGAGGAGGCCAGCACGAGCCTGGAGGAGGGCAAGACCCTCTTCATCGAGACCTGCAAGAGCTGCCACACGCTCGCGGCGGTCGAGGCCCACGGCGTCACCGGCCCCAACCTCGACGACCTCGCCCCGCTCGACAAGCAGCGCGTGCTGAACGCGATCAAGCGCGGCGGCACCGGCCAGGACCGCATGCCGAAGGGCCTGCTGCAGGGCGAGGACGCGCAGAAGGTCGCGACCTACGTCTCGCAGGTCGCCGGCCAGTAGCCCGTTACGGAAACTCCCGGAGGATGCGGCGCTTTTTCCGTCCGGGCCGTGCGCTGTGCTGCTAGCATGGCCGCGTCGATTCCAAGCCTAAGCCCCGCCCGGCAAAGGGGCGTGGGGGAACCAGTTTGGCCGTCCGGCCAGGGGCGAATCGAGCAGACGCGAGGGGATGTCGCATAGGAACTCTCGACTGCCGTAGCGCGACTCTTTCAGCGCGAGCCCGTCAGCTAACCCCGCAGGCGATAAGAGAGAGAGCCGATGCATTCAGCCGGTGCCCGCGCCTTGCGGGAGGATGACAACGAAATGAGTCGGGAGGCGGTCCTGCTTCAGTGGGAGCGCAAGATCGAGGTCGCCGAGCGGCTGGAGGACGACAGCGCCGCGATCGCCGAGCCCGTCCAGCTGCCGTCGTCCGCCGCGATGCCGCGTCGCGGGCGCTTCGAGCGCGCCGCCGACGCCCGACGAGCCGGTCAGCGAGCCGGCCGCGCCGGCGCCCGAGCCGGAGCCCGTCGCCGAGCGCCGCACGATCACGATCACGGGCCAGCCCACGCCGGCGCCCCGCCGCCGCGGAGTCGTCGACGCGCAGCTCGCCCGGCCCGACCGGGTCGCCCTCTGGGCGTTCCTGCTCGGCCTGCTGCTGGTGGCCGTCGCCGCCGGCACGGCGCACGCCTAGAACCTCCTCCATACGCCGGATCGGAGCGCGCCAGGACGCGAGTTTTGGCCTGATCGGCGTGCCTTTGTCGCGTATACTTACTGGCCGTAAGTAGCGAGCAGAAAGTGAAGCGCACGATGAAGACAAAGGAGAGCAGGTTCCAGGTCCACGACGAATTGACTGCGCCGGAGCGCAGCGTCCCGATCCTCAAGGGCGCCCTCTCCGGCGGTGGACAGCTCCCCAACTTCATCGGCGTGCTCGCGGGCGCCCCGGCGGTGCTGCGCGCATACGCCCGCTTCCGCTCCGAGCTGCGTCACGGCTCCCTGCCCTACGCCACGCAGCAGCGCATCGCGCTCGCGGTGGCCGAGTTCCAGGGCAGCGAGTACGGGCTCACGACGCTCCAGCGCACCGCGCGTGACGCGGGCCTCGGCCTCGACGAGATCGCGCTGGCGCGCGAGTTCGACTCACGCGACGAGCGCGAGGCGGTCCTGCTGCGCTTCGTGAAGGCGCTGCTCGAGACCGACGCCGCGCCGCCGCGCCACAAGCACGAGGAGGCGCGCGAGGCTGGCTGGGAGGACGAGCAGATCCTCGAGACCGTCGCCCACGTGGCGCTCGCGACCTTCTCCAACCTCGTGACCCGCGCGGGCGACGTCCCGCTCGACGGCTCGAGCGAGGATTCGCGGCTCTCCATCGCCGCCTAGGGGTCTACGATGTTCTCGATGGCCTCCGCGCAGGTTCAGTCGGAGGAGGGGGAGTCGGTAGTAGCGCAGCGCGAGTGCTGCTGCTCCTCCTACCACCAAGCCGTCGAGCTGATCGGCAAGCGCTGGACGGGCGCGATCCTGTTCGTCCTGATGGAGGGGCCCCTGCGCTTCTCCGAGGTGAAGCTGCTCGTCCCCGACCTCTCCGACCGCCTGCTGTCCGAGCGCATGAAGGAGCTCGAGGCCGAGGGGATCGTCGAGCGCAAGGTGATCGACGACATGCCCGTGCGCGTCGAGTACCGCCTCACGACGAAGGGCCGCGCGCTCGAGCCGGCGGTCCGCTCGCTTGAAGGTCTGGGCCCGCTCCTGGCTGTAGCCTTCGGCGCCCGCCGACGCCGTACGCAACCAAACAAGGAGCTCCATGGCCGACCAGCCGAAGACCGCTGACGACGTCAAGGCGTTTGTCGATGATCGCGACATCCGCTTCGTCCGCCTCTGGTTCACGGACATCCTCGGCCAGCTGAAGAGCTTCTCGGTCAACGCGGAGGAGCTGGACGACGCCTTCGAGGGCGGCATGGGCTTCGACGGCTCGTCGATCACCGGCTTCAACGCCATCGAGGAGTCGGACATGATCGCGATGCCCGACCCGTCGACCTTCAGGGTGCTGCCCTGGCGCCCGGAGGACCGCGGCGTGGCGCGCATGTTCTGCGACGTCGTCACCCCGAGCCGCGAGCCCTACGAGGGCGACCCGCGCCAGGTGCTGCGGCGCGTGCTGGCCCGGGCCGAGTCGATGGGCTTCACGAACTTCTACGTGGGCCCCGAGCTCGAGTTCTTCTACTTCCGCAACGCGAAGGTGGAGAGCGGGGCGACGCCCGAGATCCTCGACGAGGGCGGCTACTTCGACCTGACCACGCTCGACGCCGGCTCGGACGTCCGCCGCGAGACCGTGCTCGCGCTCGAGGAGCTCGGCATCCACGTGGAGTACACCCACCACGAGGTCGGGCCGTCGCAGCACGAGATCGACATGCGCTACGCCGACGCGCTCAAGATGGCGGACGACTGCATGACCTACCGCATCACGGTCAAGGAGTACGCCATGAAGTACGGCTGGCACGCGACCTTCATGCCCAAGCCGCTGTTCGGCGAGAACGGCTCCGGGATGCACACGCACCAGTCGCTCTTCCGCGAAGAGCGCAACGCGTTCTACGACTCCGGCGACCAGTACTTCCTGTCCGACGTCGGCAAGGCCTTCATCGCCGGCCAGCTCAGGCACGCGCGCGAGATCACGTCGGTGTTCGCGCAGTGGGTCAACTCGTACAAGCGGCTCGTGCCCGGCTACGAGGCGCCGGTCTACTGCGCCTGGTCGCGCCGCAACCGCTCGGCGCTCGTCCGGGTGCCGCTCTACCACCCCGGCAAGGAGCAGGCGACGCGCATGGAGCTGCGCTGCCCCGACCCGGCCTGCAACCCCTACCTGACCTTCGCGGTCCTGCTGGCGGCCGGGCTCGAGGGCATCGAGAAGGGCTACGAGCTGCCCGAGCCGATGGAGAAGAACCTGTACCACATCAGCCCGGAGGAGCGGCACCGGCTCGGCATCGAGCAGCTGCCCGAGACGCTCGGCGAGGCGATCGAGCTGACCGCCGAGTCGGAGCTCGTGCTGCGCACGTTCGGCGAGCACATCTTCAACCGCTACGTCGAGATCAAGCGCCAGGAGTGGGAGGACTACCGGGTGCAGGTCACCCAGTGGGAGCTCGACCGCTACCTGGCGGTGCTCTGAGCGCAGCGCGCCTCCACCAGCCTCCGCGCGAGGCGCAGCGAGACGGGGTCGAGGCGGCTCCGGGCGGTCGCACGCCGTGTGACGGCAGGGCTCGCCGCCCGCGCCCACGCCCAGCTTCAGCCCGGGTAGGCCGAGCAGCTCGAACTCGCGGTGATCGGAGTTGCCGGTGCCCTCGTCGCGCACCCAGCTGACCGGCACGCGGGCGCGGCGGGCCGCGCGCAGCAGCGCGCCCTCGACCTCGGGCCGCAGCCACGGCGGCCGGCGAGCGCAGCCAGAAGGGCCGGTCGCGGCCGACCTCGTCGAGCGACAGCGCCCACTCGAGCCGTCCCTCGCGCCGCGCGCGCGCGCGCGGCGCGCGAGCGCGAGCGCGCCCAGGTGGTCGGGCGAGCCGGTGTAGACGCGCTCCTCCGCGCCGGTGGCGACCAGCCAGACGTCGCAGCCCGGGTCGAGCGCGCGCAGGCGCGGGGCCAGCGCGGCCAGCACGCCGAGGCCCGAGGCGTTGTCGTTGGCGCCCGGCGCCGGCGGGCGCGCTGTCGGTGTGCGCCATCGCGATGCGCAGGCAGGTGGCCGGGGTGTCGAGCGAGCCGATCACGTTGCGCGAGCGGCCGCGGCCCGGCACGTCGAACGCCTGGACCGCCACGCGCAGGCCGGCGGCGCGGAAGGTGCGCGCGACCAGGCGGTGCGCGCGCGCCTCGGCGGCGCCCGCCGCCGGCCGCGGGCCCCACGACGAGATGCGCACGGCGACGTCGTGCGCCGACGGCGCCGCCAGCGCGCAGCCAGGATCGCTAGGAGAGCAGCCGTTCGAGCTCCTGCGGCTCGGTCACGGGCGCCTTGCAGGCGAAGCGCTCGCAGACGTACGCGGCGGCGCGGCCGTCGACGGTGGGCCGGTCCGCCAGCAGCGGGACGCCGTCGGGCGCGCCGCCGGCGAGCACGAGATGCGGGCGGAAGGCGCCGCGCACCACCCGCTCGAGCTCGTGCGACTCGCCCACCAGCGCCACCTCCTTGACCGGCGAGAGGTGGAAGTCGAGCGCCTGGAGCAGGTGGCCGAACGCCTGCGGGTGCCGCGGCGCGAGCTCGTGCAGCAGCCGCAGCACGCCCAGCGCCCGCTCCTCGTAGCCGTGCTCGCCGGTGAGGGCCGCCAGGCGCAGCAGGCCGTACGCGGCGCCGGCGTTGCCCGAGGGGATCGGGTGATCCTCGAGGTCCTTGCGCCGGGCGAGCAGGCGCTCGTGATCGGACGAGGTCTCGAAGAAGCCCCCGTGCTCGTCGTCGGCGAAGCGCTCGATCATCGAGTCGGCGAGCGCGCGCGCCTCGCCGAACCAGCGCGGGTCGAAGCTCGACTCGTAGAGCGTGAGCAGCGCCTCGAGCAGGAACGCGTGGTCCTCGAGGTAGGCGTTGAGGCGGCCGCGGCCGTCGTTGAAGGTGCGCAGCAGGCGGCCGTCGTCGTCGCGCAGCGAGCCCAGCACGAACTCGGCCGCGGCGCGCGGCCGCCGCGAGGTAGTCGTCGCGCTCGAGCACGGCGCCGGCCTCGGCCAGCGCCGAGATCATCAGCGCGTTCCAGGAGGTCAGGCGCTTGTCGTCGAGCCCCGGCCAGACCCGCTGCGAGCGCACCTCGTAGAGGCGCGCGCGCCAGTCGTCGAGCCGCTCCGGGTCACCGGGGCCGCGCACGGGGATGTTGGCGCCCTCGAAGTTGCCGCGGTCGGTGGCCCCGAACCAGGCGATCGCCTCGTCGGCGTCGGGCTCGCCCGCCAGCGCGGAGCGCAGCTCCTCCACGCTCCAGACGTAGAACTTGCCCTCGACGCCCTCCGAGTCGGCGTCGAGCGCGGAGTAGAAGCCGCCCTCGGGGGCGCGCATCTCGCGCAGCGCCCAGTCGAGCGTCTCCTCGGCGACGCGCCGGAACAGCGGCTCGCCGGTCACCTGCCAGCCGTGCAGGTACGCGCGGGCGAGCAGCGCGTTGTCGTAGAGCATCTTCTCGAAGTGCGGGACCAGCCAGTAGGGGTCGACGGAGTAGCGCGCGAAGCCGCCGCCGACCTGGTCGTACATGCCGCCGGAGGCCATCGCGCGCAGGGTCTGGGCGACCATGCCCTGCTCGCCGCGGCGCATCAGGAACTCGAGCGCCGAGGCGGGCGGGAACTTGGGGGCGGTGCCGAAGCCGCCGTTGGCGGCGTCGAAGCTGCGCGCGCAGGCCCTCGACCGCCGCGTCGAGCAGCTCGGCCCGCAGCGGCTCCGTCGGACGGGCGCAGCGCGGCGCCGCCCTGGAGGCGCTCGGCGATCCGCGTCGCCGCCGGCGCGGATCTCGTCGCGCTTGTCCCGCCAGGCCTGGCCGACCGCCTCGAGCACGTCGCGCCAGCTCGGCATGCCCATGCGCGACTCGGGCGGGAAGTAGGTGCCGGCGTAGAACGGGACCTGCTCGGGCGTGAGGAAGACGTTGAGCGGCCAGCCGCCGGCGCCGGTCATCGCCTGGCACGCCTCCATGTAGATGGAGTCGATGTCCGGGCGCTCCTCGCGGTCGAGCTTGATGCAGACGAACAGCTCGTTCATCAGCCGCGCCGTGTCGGCGTCCTCGAACGACTCCCGCTCCATCACGTGGCACCAGTGGCACGCCGAGTAGCCGATCGAGAGCAGGATCGGCTTGTCCTCCTCGCGCGAGCGCTCCAGCGCCTCCTCGCCCCACGGGTGCCAGTCGACCGGGTTGTCCTTGTGCTGGAGCAGGTAGGGCGAGGTCTCGCCCGCCAGGTGGTTGGGCATCGCCCCTGAGGCTACCCGGGCTCGGCTGTTACACAGAACGTGTGTGGCAATTACACGAATTACGTGTAAACTTTGCACCGATGCGACAGGCGAGCGGCGACCTCTTCCCTTCGGACTCTCCCATCCCGGCCAGTCAGATGATCGGGCGCAGGGACGACGTGCGCGAGATCGCCACCCGGCTCGAGGCCGGCACGCACCTCGTGGTCGCGGGCCCGCGCCGCACCGGCAAGACGAGCGTCTGCGAGGCGGCGCTGACGCGCGCGCGGCGGCGCGGCGCCTACGTGGCCAGCCTCGACCTGTTCCGCGTCTCGGACGCGGCCGAGCTGGCCGAGGCGCTCGCGACCGCGGTGATCGCCAACCGCTCGGCCGCGCACCGGCTGCTGCGCCGCGCGCGCAGCGCCGGCCGCGCCGCGCTGTCGGCGGCGCAGGCGCGGGCGGTGGTGCGGCTGGTGGGCGAGCTGGGGGAGGGGGTCGAGGTCGCGCTCACGCCCGGGCTGGCCGCGCAGGACCCCGAGCGCGCGCTCGACCTGGCGCTCGAGCTGCCCGAGCGGGTCGCGATCGCCGGACAGCCGCCGGCTGCTGCTGTTCTTCGACGAGTTCCAGGAGGTCGCCTCGGCGCGGCGTCCCTACGGCGACCCCGACGCGGTCACCAACCGCATGCGCGCCGTCTTCCAGCGCAGCACCGCGGTGAGCTACCTGTTCGCGGGCAGCATCGAGCACGTGATGCGCGACCTGTTCGCCCCCTCGCGGCGCGCCTTCAGCGGCTTCGGCAGCTTCTACGCGCTGCGCCCGATCGACGCGGAGGAGTGGCGCCGCGGCCTGCGCGAGCGCTTCGCCGCCGACGGGTGCGAGGTCGCCGACGCCGCGCTCGCCCAGATCGTCGAGCTGGGCGACGGCCACCCGCGGGCGACGATGCGGATCGCGCAGCAGGTGCACCTCGTCTCGATCGAGCTCGACACCCGCGAGATCGACCTGGACCTCGTCCAGGTCGGCTTCGAGCGCGCGCTCGAGGGCGACCGGCCGACGATGGAGCAGGTCGTGGAGCGCATTCGCCTGCTGCACAAGAACGGGCTGTTGGTGGCGCGCACCGTGGCGGCGGGGCAGCCGCTGCCGCGGCGCCTGCACCCTGGCGTCCGCGATCGCGTGCTCAAGCTGCTGCGCGACGCGGGCATCGTCGAGCACGAGGCGCGCGGCCGCTGGCGGGTGATCGACCCGCTGCTGCGCCGCTACCTGGTCTCACTCGACCCGTTCGCGTAGCAGCGCGCGGCGGATCTTGCCGCTCGGCGTCTTCGGCAGCTCCGCCGCGAAGTCGACGACGCGCGGGTACTTGTAGGGCGCGGTCTCGTCCTTGACGTGGTCCTGCAGCTCGGTTCGCAAGCGCGTCGCCGGGCTCGAAGCCGGGCTGGAGCACCACGACCGCCCGCACCACCTGCCCGCGCACCTCGTCCGGCGCGGCCACCGCCGCGGCCTCGGCGACGGCCGGGTGGGCGAGCAGGGCCGACTCGACCTCGAACGGCCCGATCCGGTAGCCGGCGGAGATGATCACGTCGTCGGTGCGCCCCTCGAACCAGAGGTAGCCGTCCTCGTCCTCGCTGACGCGGTCGCCGGTGCGCCAGGGACGCTCGCGGTCGCCGTCGATGAAGAAGGTCGGCACGCGCGCCGGGTCGACCACGAGCTCGCCGTCGTCGATCCACGCCTTGAAGCCGGGGAGGGGGCGGCCCATCGAGCCGGGCCTGACCGGCAGCCCGATCGGCATCCCGGTGAGGTGGCCGGTCTCGGTCTGGCCGTAGCCGTCGTGCACCGGCACGCCGACGGTCTCCTGCCAGGTGACGACCACCTCCGGGTTGAGCGGCTCCCCGGCGGCGACGGCATGGCGCAGCGCAGGCAGCTCGCGCAGCTCGCCGCGCTTGGCGATCGCGCGGTACTCGGTGGGCGACATGCAGAGCACGTTCACGCGCTCGCGCTCGAGCAGGTCGAGCCGCTCCGACGCGTCGAAGCGGGCGTCGTGCAGCAGCGCGGCGGCGCCGCGCAGCCAGGCGGCGACGAAGGCGTTGCGGGCCGACAGCGACCAGCCGCTCGCGGCGGTGCACCAGCACAGGTCGCCGGGCCGGGCGTCGTACCAGTGCTCGGCCTGCACGAGCTGACCCGGGCAGGTAGCGGGCGCCGTGGCGGATCGGCTTGGGCTCGCCGGACGTGCCCGACGTGAACACGATCAGCGCGGGGTCCTCGGGCTCGAGCTCGGCCGCGGGAGCCGGCTCGGCCTCGAACAGGCGCCGTCGTCGGGCACGACCAGCACGGGCCCGTCGAAGCCCGCCGCCGACGCGAGCTCGGCGTTGCGCGCATCCACGACCATCGCGGCCGGATCGACCGCATCCATGCGCGCGCGCAGGTCGGCGGGGCGCAGCTGCTCGGTGCAGGGCTGCGCCACCGCCCCGAGGCGCCAGCAGGCCACCATCGCGTAGGCCCACTCGGGCCGGTTGCCGACCAGCGTCATGACGACGCTCTCGCGCCCGACGCCGCGGCTCGCCAGCGTGCCCGCCAGGCGCGCCGAGCGGTCCGCCACCTCGCCGAAGGCGATCTCGCGCCGCTCGCCGTCGCCCGTGACCGCCACCAGCGCGCGCCGGCGCGGGTCGGCGACGTCGACGACGTCGGCGGCGAAGTTCACTGAGCGCCGGTCGCCCAGCGCTCGCCCTGGCTGAGCCGCTGCAGCCCCAGCCAGGCGTACTCCATCGTCATCCGGACGATCAGCTCGCGTGGCACGTCGCGGTGATCCTCCCACCAGTTGGCCAGCGACTGAACCGACCCGACCAGCATCTGGGCGAGCACCTGGATGCGGTGCTCGCGGGTCGTCTCGTCGTCCTCGCCCCTGCGCGCCCCGGGGTCCTCAGCGATCAGCCCCGCGACTACGGCGGTGACCTCGGCGGTGACGCGCTCCAGCAGCACGATCGCCTCCGGGTCGGCGGCCTCGCGGAACAGCATGCGCCAGGCGACGCGGTGCTCCTCCACGAAGCCGTAGAAGGCGTCGAGGCCGGTGGCGAGGCGGGCGGCGGCCGACGTCCCGGCGTCCGAGACTGCCTCGGCCAGCGCCGAGAACAGCACCTCGGCGTACTGCTCGAGGAGCTCCGCGTAGAGCTCCGCCTTCGAGGTGAAGTGCTCGTAGATGAGCGCCTTGGAGACGCCGTTCTCGCGCGCGATGTCGTCGATCGAGGACGCGTGGTAGCCGCGCTTGGCGAACACCGAGAGCGCGGAATCGAGTATCGCGGCGCGCCGCTCTTCGCCGGTCAGGCGCTTACGGGGGGTGGTGCTCATTTCGAGGGGGTTCGGGTGTGGGGCCGTGCTGCACGATCTGTGAGAGTCGTCACAGATCGCTGACTGAATGTTCAGTTAGTTTCCTGCCCGGGAACCTTCGCGTCAACCGGGAAGCGTCTTTTGGTCAGGAGCGTTGTACATGAACACGCAAACTTTCGCAGGACAGGCGACGGGAGCCGAGCCGGCCGGCGGCGCCGCCGCCGGCGAGGCGATCGGGGCGACGGCCGCGGCCGGAGTGGCCACGGCGCTGATCGCGCTGCTGATCACGTGGCACCGCAGCGGGCGCATCGACTGGCTGGCGCGCGTCGCCGCCGCGGCCAGGCGCGCCACCGGGCTGCCGGAGTGGGCGGCCCTGCCGGTGCTCGTCCTGAACGTGTCCCTGCTCACCGCCGTGCTCGGCATGTACTGGGACATCTCGCTCCACATCGACAACGGCCGCGACCCCGGCCCGCTCGCCAACCCGGCGCACTACCTGATCCTCGTCGGCCTGTACGGCGTGCTGCTCGCCGGCGTGCTGAGCGCCGCGCTGGCCGACGCAGCGCCCGAGCCGCACCGCGATCTCGCTGGGAGGCGGCTGGTGGGCCCCGGTCGGCGGCGGGCTGATCGCCGTCTGCGGCGCGTTCGCGCTGTCGGGCTTCCCGCTGGACGACGCCTGGCACCGGCTGTTCGGGCAGGACGTCACGCTCTGGGGCCCGACCCACCTGATGCTGATCGGCGGCGCCTCGCTGGCGACGCTCGGCGCGCTCGCGCTCCAGTCCGAGGCGATCGGCGAGCTCGGGCGCGACCCGGAGAGCAGCCGCAGGGGAGCGTTCGTCGTGATCCGCCGCAGCCTGCTCGCGGGCAGCTTCCTGGTCGCCCTGTCGACCTTCCAGGGCGAGTTCGACTTCGGGGTCCCGCAGTTCCGCGAGGTGCTCCAGCCCGTGCTGATCATGCTCGCCGCCGGCATCGGGCTCGTCACCGCCCGCATCTACCTCGGCCGCGGCGGGGCGCTGATGGCCGTGCTCGGCTTCCTCGTCATCCGCGGTCTGGTGGCGCTGATGGTCGGCGTCGTGTGGGGCCAGACCACGCCGCACTTCCCGCTCTACCTGGTCGAGGCGGTGCTCGTCGAGGCGGCCTTCGTCGGCGCCGCGCGGCGCTCTCCGGTCGCCACGGGGGCCGGCGCGGGCGTCCTGCTCGGCACTATCGGTCTGGCGGCGGAGTGGGGCTGGAGCCACGTCTGGATGCCGCTGCCCTGGACCGCCTCGCTGCTGCCCGGAGGCCGCGCTCGCGGGCCTCGTGACGGCGGTCGCCGCCGGGGCGCTCGGCGGGTTCATCGGCGGCTCGCTGATGGGCCCGACGCGGGCGCCCGGGCGCCCGCGGCTGTCGCGCGGCGCCCGGCAGGCGGCGCTGGCGGCGTTGCTCGTACTGGTCGCCGTGATCGCCTGGGGGCTGCCGATGGCGTCGGATGGGCCGGCCAGCGCCCGCGTCACGCTGACCGACGTGCCGTCCGCGGACGGGCGCGCCGTGCAGGCCACCATCAGGGTGAGCCCGCGCGACTCGCTCGAGGGGGCCAACTTCGCCAACGTGACGGCCTGGCAGGGCGGCGGCAGGGTGCTGAGCGACCTGCGCAGGGTCGGGCCGGGCGTGTACCGCACGACCGAGCCGATCCCCGTCCACGACGGCTGGAAGTCGATGGTGCGCGTCCAGACCGGCGACTCGCTCGTCGCGGTGCCGATCTACATGCCGCGCGACAGCGCCATCCCGGCGCCGGCGGTGCCGGCCCGGCCGGCCTTCACGCGCTCGTTCGTGCGCGACGTCGAGGTGCTCCAGCGCGAGCAGAAGGAGGACGTCCCCGGCGGCCTGAAGCTGATCGCCTACCTCGCGGTGGGCGGGATCGCCGCGGCGATGATCGCCCTGATCGCCTGGGCGCTGCTGCGACTCGACGCAGGAGTCGGGACCATCAGGTCGAAACCAGTGCGCAACGTTTCCGAAACATCTGGTAGCCTCGCCGGCACGCCGAGTCCGCGATAGCGCGGAGCGGGGGAACCAAGGTGGCTTGAAACACCACTGGGGCGAACCTTCCCGAGGGAAGGCGCGCAAGCTCTTTCAGCGCGAGCCCGTCAGCTAACCCCGCAGGCGTTCGAAAGAGAATGCCGCCTTCCGTTAGCTCGACATCGTTCCGCTGCGCCGTCTTGACGGTCGCTTGCCTGCTCGCGCCGGTCCTCTCGGGGACCGCGGCGGCTGACACGCTGCCGACCAGCGGAGGCGCGACCTTCCAGCCGCCCCCGCCGCCGCCCGAGAAGGCGACGCTCGTCGAACGGGCGCCTGATCGCGCCGGCGTCGGCCCCCACCCGGGTCAAGCGGGTCATCGAGGCCGCCAACCGGCTCGTCGAGAAGCCGTACATCTACGGCGGCGGTCACAAGCCCTTCTCGAGCCGCCTGGACAAGGGCTATGACTGCTCCGGCTCGGTCTCCTACGCGCTCTACGGCGGCCGCTTCCTGCGCTCTCCGCTGCCGTCCGGCGCGCTCATGAACTGGGGACGCACCGGGCCCGGGAACCTGGATCACCGTCTACGCGCACGCCAGCCACGCCTACGTCGTGGTGGCGGGCTACCGCTTCGACACGAGCATGCGCGACCGCAACGCGCCGGGCCCGTCCACCGGCCCGCGCTGGAGCAAGTCGCTCCGCAGGTCGAGCGCGTTCGTGGCGCGCCATCCGCGCGGCTACTGAGCTGCGAGTCGCCGGGCAGCTTGCGCAGTATCTTTCTTGACTCGCGAGTCAACGACACGGAGCTGCCCTGAGCGATGGCGATAGCCACGAGCCTTACCGAGAAGACGGACGAGCAGAAGGCCATCACCGAGATGGTCCGCCAGTTCGTCGACAACGAGGTCATCCCGATCGCCGAGGAGCACGACCACGAGGACAAGTTCCCCGAGCAGGTGGTCGAGCAGATGAAGGAGCTCGGGCTGTTCGGCGTCACCATCCCCGAGGAGTACGGCGGGATGGGCCTCGACCTCACCACCTACGCGATGATCGTCGAGGAGCTCTCGCGCGGCTGGATCTCGATCTCGGGCATCGTCAACACCCACTTCATCGGCTCCTATCTGCTGATGAAGTTCGGGACCGACGAGCAGAGGCAGGAGCTCCTGCCGCGGATGGCCACGGGCGAGCTGCGGGCCGCCTTCTCGCTGTCCGAGCCCGAGGTCGGGTCGGACGTCCAGGGGATCAAGAGCGTCGCCAAGAAGCTCGACGACGGCTACTGGCAGCTCAACGGCCAGAAGATGTGGGTCACCAACGGCCTGCGCTCCGGCGTGGTCTTCGTGCTGATGAAGACCGACCCCAAGGCCGACCCGCCGCACCGCGGCATGACCTGCTTCATCACCGAGAAGGAGCCGGGCGTCGCGGAGAGCGAGGGGCTGATCATCCCGCCGCAGATCAAGAAGATGGGCTACAAGGGCGTCGAGTCCACCGAGCTCGTCTACGACGGCTACATCGCGCGCGGCGACCGGGTCCTGGGCGGCGAGGAGAACGGCGTCGGCAAGGGCTTCGCGCAGATGATGGACGCGCTCGAGGTCGGCCGCGTGAACGTGGCCGCCCGCGGCGTGGGCATCGCCCAGCGCGCCCTCGAGCTGGCGCTGCGCTACGCGCAGGAGCGCAAGACCTTCGGCAGGCCGATCGCCGAGCACCAGGCGATCCAGTTCAAGCTCGCCGACATGGCGACCAAGATCGAGGCCGCCCGGCTGCTGACGCTGAAGGCGGCGCGCATGAAGGACGCCGGCGAGCGCTCCGACCTCGAGGCCGGGATGGCCAAGCTATTCGCCTCCGAGACCGGCAAAGAGGTCGTCGAAGAGGCGTTCCGAATCCACGGGGGCTACGGCTACTCGAAGGAGTACGAGATCGAGCGGCTCTACCGCGACGCGCCGCTGCTGCTGATCGGCGAGGGCACCTCCGAGATCCAGCGCATGGTGATCGGCAAGAAGCTCCTTCAGCGGAACAAAATCTGAGTTGTCCGCATCGGATACCAAGGCGCTGATCGCCAAGGCCGTCGAGCGGCTCTACGGCGAGCTGCCGGCGCTGCGCACGCTCCAGCTCGTGATCAGGCTGGAGCTGCACACCCACGGGCGTGACGTGCCGATCTGGCGGGTCGAGGTCCCGGGGCCGAAGATCGACCGCGAGCCCGCCGCCGACGCGCGCGTCGACGTCTCGGTCGCCCGGCCCCGCTTCAACGAGCTCGCGGAGAAGGGCACGCTCGAGGACTGGGCCAGGGCCTACGACCGCGGTGACGTCAAGGTCAGCGGCGACCGTGCCGTGCTGGCGCTGCTGGGAAACGTGATCCAGCGGCGACGCGCCCGAGTCTGAGGTATTCCCCCGCAAACGCCGAACTCGGTCTATTCTGGACCGGGTGCAAGACCGCGTGCAAGAAGCCGAAACGAACGGTAAGAGCGGCGAGGACAAGGCCAAGGCCGGCCCGACCAAGCCCACCCAGACGAGCAACCGTCAGCGACGGGGGAAGTCCGGGCGATTCGAGCGCCAGAACGGCGCCGAGACCGCCGACAAGGATCTATCGCCCCGCACCCTGCTGACGCGCCTGGAGCAGCAGTCCGGGCAGCTGGGGATCCTGCGCTCGAAGCTCGATGAGACGCGCAAGCAGGCCGCCCGCGAACGCGAGGCCGCCCAAGCCGCCCAGGCCGCGCTCGAGACAGAGCGCGCCGGCCGCGGGCAGCTGGAGGCGACGCTCCAGCGCGAACGTGCGGCGCGCAAGCAGGCCGAGGAGACCCTCGAGGAGTCGCGGGCGACCGCGAGCGCCCTCGAGGCTCAGCACCACCTGCTGCGCGCCCAGGTCAAGGCCTTTGAGCACAAGAGCCGGGGCCGCCTGTTCAGGCGGAAGCGCTAGCGCCGATAACCATCTGGGTGCAGGTGAAGAAGGCCGCGTTGCGGTCCTCGTCGTTGCGCGTGATGCGCACCTCCCACACCTGGGTGCGGCGACCGACGTGGAGCGGCCGGCCGATCCCGTGCAGGACGTCGCCGGGGCGCCCGGCCGCGAACACGTTCGCCTTCAGCTCCGCGGTGGTGAAGTCCTGCCCCTCGCTCAGGTTGGCGTAGGTGCCCCAGGCTGCGACGCTGTCGGCGAACGCGACCCACACCCCTCCGTGCACGTAGCCACCGGGGTGGAGGTGGCGCTCGTCGATGGGCAGGCGCCCCTCGACCGCGTCGCGCTCGACGCGGACGACCTCGATCCCGAGAGCGCCCGGAAAGCTCCCCTCGAGGCGCCGCTGGAAGAGCTCGGCGCTCAGCTCCGCTCCAGCGCGGCGCCGTCGTCGTAGAGCTTGATCACGCGCACCGCGCCGGCCGGCGCCGCCTCGAGGCAGAGCTCGCACAGGACGCACTCGTCGAGCTGCTGCTCGCGGATCTCCACGCCCTGGTCCGTGGCGGCGTAGATGTCGACGGGGCAGACCTCCTCCAGCTTCCTGGCCAGCTCCGCGTCGCCGCGCACGCCGTCGGCGACCTCCACGTCGATGAACAGGCCGGGCATCAGGCCGGGGTCCCCAGCTTCTGGCGCACCGCGTCGGGGATCGCGTCGATGCGCTCGACGACCGGGATGCCCGCCGCCTCGAGCCGCGCGATCTTCTCCGTGGCGGTGTCCTCCTTGCCCTCCACGATCGTGCCGGCGTGCCCGAACGACATGCCCTGCATCTCCTCGTCGTCCATGAAGCGGCCCGCCATGAAGGCGACGATCGGCAGGCGCGAGTCGTTGTCCGCCACCCAGTCGGCGAGCTGGGCCTCCATGCGCCCGCCGGGCTCGGTGTAGATCACGATCGCCTCGGTCTGCTCGTCGGCCTCGAACAGCGGCATCAGCTCGGCGTAGGTCGACCCGATGATCGCGTCCCCGCCGATCGAGACGGCCGTCGACACGCCCAGGCCGGCGGCGGTCAGCGTGGACGAGATCTCCGTGGTCATGCCGCCGGAGCGCGACATCACCCCGACGCTGCCGGGCTGGTAGGCCTGCCCGGTGTTCTTGGCCGGGCCGCCGATGCCGCCCATCTTGGCGACGCCGGGGACGACCAGCCCGAGGCAGTTGGGGCCGATGATGCGGGCGTCGCGGGCGGTGGCGGCCTCGACCATCTGGGCCACGTCGCCGCGCGGGATGCGCTCGGTCACGATGACGATCAGCCCGATGCCCGCGTCGATCGCCTCGAGCACGGCGTCCTTGGTGAAGGCGGGCGGCACGGTGACGACCGAGCCGTCCGGGACGCGCCCGCCGTTGTGCTCGACGACCTGCTCGACCGTGTCGAAGACCGGCACGCCGTGGACGTCGCGGCCCTTGCGGCCGGGCGTGACGCCGCCCACGATCTTGGAGCCGTAGTCGAGGCACTCGCGCGTGAGGTTGACCGCCTCGCGGCCGGTGATGCCCTGCACGATGAAGGTGGTGTTCTCGTCGATCAGGATCGACATCAGGCCGCGCCCCCCTGGATCTTCGCTACGGCCCGGCCGGCGGCCTCGTGCATCGACACGGAGCGATCGCAGTACTCCACGCCGTAGCGGTCGAGGATCTTGAAGCCCTCCTCCTCCCAGGCGCCCGGGATGCGGAAGATCGCGATCGTCTCGGCTGGGTCCTTGCCGAGCTCGAGGCAGGCCTTGATGACGCCGCGGGCCACGATGTCCACGCGCGTGTTGGAGACGATCGACATCATCACGGCGATCTTCTCGACGCCGTCCTTCTGGAGCACCTGCTTGGCCAGGCCGCACGCCTTGGCCACCGACGGGTTGCCGCCGATCTCCGAGTAGTTGGCGGGGCGGCCGCCGTGGGCGCGCACGGCGTCCGTGAGCGTCAGCGAGCCGCCGCCGGCGCCGATCACGAGACCGAGGTCGCCGTGGAAGCCCGCGTCCTTGCCCTGGATCACGCCGCGGTGGTCGGCCGCGTCGATCGCCTTGACGGCCGACTCGAAGGGGGTGGGCTCGTGGCCCTCGCGAGTGCCCTCGTCGGCGCCGATGCCGAGCTCGCCGAGCAGCGCCTGCTGGCGCGGCATCGCCTCGTTCTCCATCTCCATGTGCGCGTCCAGCGCGACGAAGCTGCCGTCCTCGAGCTGCGCGAGCGGGTTGATCTCGGCCAGCGTCATGTCGCGCTCGACGAACAGCCGCGCCAGGCGGGCGACGACCGGCGTGAGGCGGTTGAGCGCGCTTCCGGTCACGCCCGCCGCCGCGATCACCTGCTTGGCCTGGTAGTCGGAGAACGGCAGCAGGTTCGAGAAGTGGCCGCGCCCGACGTGATCCGGGTGCTCCTCGGCGACCTGCTCGATGTCGATTCCGCCCATGTCGCTGAACAGGATCAGCGGCCGCTTGCGCGTGCCGTCCCAGACCACGCCGGCGTAGTACTCCTGCTTGACCTGGGCCTTCGGGTCGACCAGCACGCCGCGCGGCATGTGGCCGCCGATCTCGAGCCCCAGGATCGCCTCCGCGTGCGTGGCCGCCTCGTCGGGCGTGTCGGCGAACTGGACGCCGCCGGCCTTCATCCGGCCGCCGGTCAGCACCTGCGACTTGATCACGGTCGAGCCGCCGATCCGCTCGGCGATCGAGCGCGCCTCGTCGGCGCTGGTGGCGAAACCGAAGTCGGTGACGGGGATCCCGGCCCGCTTGACGATTTCGCGGGCCTCGAATTCGTAGAAGCGCATACGCGGCGCGGAACCCTACCGATGCCTGGTTTGCGGGGCGACCGGGTACCTAGGCCGGACGATGCGGGTACTGCTGACAGGAACGGACCATGCCGGGGGCCTCGCGGCGCTGAGGGCGCTGCGGGCGGCTGGATACGACCCGGTTGCGGCGGTCGCCTCCGATCGCGACCACGGCGCGCGCTCGCGCGCGGCCGCGGGCGTGACCGAGGTGCCGGACGCGGGAGCGGACCCGCACGGCTTCGCGGCCGCGACCGCGGAGGCGGCGGCGCGCGAGTCGGTCCAGGTCGTGCTGCCGGGCACGGAGCGCGCGCTGGTCGCGCTCGCGGCGCACCGGGATGCCTTCCCCGACGATGTCGCGCTCGGCGTGTGCCCGCCGACCACGACGCTGTTGGCGACCGACAAGGTGGCGAGCCTGATGCGGGCGGGGGAGGCCGGCGTCAGGGTCCTGCTGGCTCAGGTGCTGGGCGTCTTCGGGCCGCCCGACCCCGACGCGGTGCGCTTCCCCGTCGTCGTCAAGCCGTTGCGCGCCGGGAGCCACCAGACCCGCCGAGTCGACGACATGAGCGAGCTCGTGCTCGCGCTGGCCGCGCTGCCCAACGGCGCCGGCATCGTGCAGGCCTACCTCGAGGGCCGCCTGCTGAACGTGAACGGCGTCGCCGCGGACGGCGAGGTGGTGGCCGCCGTCCACGAGGAGGCGCTGCGCACCTGGCCGGCCGACTGCGGGCCGGTCTCCTACGCGCAGACGATCGAGCCCGACCCGCGCCTGCACGAGCAGACGGCCGCGCTGATCGAGGCGCTCGGCTGGAGCGGGATCTTCAACCTCCAGTTCATCGAGTCGGAGGCTGGCCTGTTCCTCGTCGACGTCAACCCGCGCCTGCACACGTCGATCGGCCTGGCCGTGGCCGCCGGGCTCAACCTGCCGGCGATCTGGGTCGAGACGCTGCTCGGCCGGTCCCCGCGGGTCGATCCGTACCGCGTGGGCGTCAAGTTCCGCTCGGAGCGCGACGTGCGCTCGCTGACCGCGCTGTTCCGCTCGGGCGCGCGCCGCGCCGCGCTGGCGGGGCTGATGCCCCAGCGCGACACGACCCACGCGATCGCGTCGCTGAGCGACCCGCGCCCCGGGCTGCGCGCTCTGCGCCGCCTGCCCGAGCGGCTCGTGAGCGTGAACGGCGTGCCGACGCGGGCGCCCGGCGTCTAGGCGCCGACCGGCTCGAATCCGTAGGCCTCGGCCAGCTCGGGGTCCTTCGCCGCGAGCTGCTCGGCCAGGTCGACCATGACGCGGCACTGCTTCCAGGTGGCGTCGTCCTGCATCTTGCCGTCGATCATGTGCACGCCGCGCCCGTCGGGGATCGCCTCGATCACCTTCTTGGCGAAGGCGACCTCGTCCGGGTCGGGCGAGAAGACGCGCTTGGCGATCTCGATCTGCGCCGGGTGCAGCGACCAGGCGCCGACGCAGCCGAGCAGGAACGCCGCGCGGAACTGCGCCTCGCAGCCGGCGGTGTCGCGGATGTCGCCGTAGGGCCCGTAGAAGGGGAGGATCCCGGCGCTCGTGCAGGCGTCGACCATGCGGGCGATCGAGTAGTGCCACGGGTCCTGCTGCGCGGTGGCGCGGGGCGCCTCGGGGTCGTCCGGGTTCGGGTCCTCGATCACCCGGTAGCCCGGGTGGCCGCCGCCGACTCGCGTGGTCTTCATGCGGCGCGAGGCGGCCAGGTCGGCCGGGCCGAAGCTCATGCCCTGCATGCGCGGGCTGGCCGTGGCGATCTCCTCGACGTTGACCACGCCTTGCGAGGTCTCGAGGATCGCGTGCACGAGCAGCGGGCGCTCCAGGCCGGCCTTGGCCTCCAGCTGCGCCAGCAGCCGGTCGACGTAGTGGATGTCCCAGGCGCCCTCGACCTTGGGCACCATGATCACCTCGAGCTTGTCCCCGATCTGGGTCACGAGCTCGGTCAGGTCGTCCAGCACCCACGGGCTCTCGAGGCTGTTCACGCGGGTCCACAGCGCGGTCTCGCCGAGGTCCGCCGTTCGCGCGACGTCGATCAGGCCCTGGCGCGCGGGCTCCTTGCGATCCACCGGGACGGCGTCCTCGAGGTTGCCGAGCAGGATGTCGGTCTGGCGCGCGATGTCGGGCGCCTTGGCGGCCATCTTCTCGTTCGAGAAGTCGAGGAAGTGGATCATCCGCGAGGGCTTGAACGGGATCTCGCGGAGCGGCTCGGGGGCGTCGACCGCGAGCGCCTTGAAGAAGTCGCGTGGGTTTCTCATCGGCTGGTCAATCTATCGTTCGCGCCGTGCCGGACGTGCTCGTTCTCTGTTACCACGCCGTCAGCGAGCGCTTCCCCGCGGCGCTGTCGGTCACGCCCGAGGCGTTCGAGCGCCAGCTCGCGCTGCTGGCCAAGGCCGGCTACCGGGGCGCGACCTTCGAGCAGGCCGTCCAGGCCCGCTCCGGGCGCACCGTGGCGATCACCTTCGACGACGCCTACCTGTCCGTGCTGACCCTCGGCAAGCCGCTGCTCGACGCGGTCGGCTTCCCCGCCACCGTGTACGCCCCCACGGCGTACCTCGACACGCCCGAGCGCCCGCTCGAGTGGGCCGGCATCGAGCAGTGGCACGGCGGCGAGCACGAAAGCGAGCTGCTGCCGATGTCCTGGGACCAGCTCGGCGGGCTGGCCGACGCCGGCTGGGAGATCGGCTCGCACACGCGCACCCATCCGCACCTGACCCAGATCGGCGACGAGCAGCTGCGCGGCGAGCTCCAGGAGTCAAAGGCGACGGTCGAGGAGCGCCTGGGGCGGCCTTGCCCGACGCTGGCCTACCCGTACGGCGACCACGACGAGCGCGTCGTCGCCGCCGCCGGGGCGGCGGGGTACGCGGCCGCGGGCACCCTGCCCGCGCGCCTGCACTCCGAGCGGCCGCTCGCCTGGCCGCGCGTGGGCATCTACCACTCAGACGACGAGCGCCGCTTCCGGATGAAGGTCTCGCGGCCGCTGCGGCGGCTGCGTAGCTCACGGCTTTGGCCGGGCGGCTAGCATTGCCGCCCGCATGACTGAAGCCACCAAGGGAATCGAGACCGACCAGGCCGCTCGCGAGGCCTCCGGCGCCCACGCCTACGGGCGCTACCTGGAGGAGTTCGAGGTGGGGGCCGTCTACAAGCACTGGCCCGCGAAGACCGTGACCGAGGCGGACGACCACCTGTTCTGCCTGATCACGATGAACCACCACCCGCTGCACCTCAACGACGTCTACGCGCGCGAGTCGCAGCAGGGGCGCAACGTGGTGGTAGGCCCGCTCGTCTACTCGCTGGCGCTCGGCATGTCGGTGAGCGACGTCTCCGGCAAGGCGATCGCCAACCTGGCGACGGAGGAGCTGTCCCACCCGGCCCCGGTCTTCCACGGCGACACCCTGTTCGCCGAGAGCGAGGTGCTCGACGTGCGGCCGTCCGAGTCGAAGCCCGACCGGGGCGTGGTGCGCGTGCACACGCGCGTCTACAAGGAGGACGGCACGCTCGTGGCCGAGTTCAAGCGCGCCGTCCTGGTACCGAAGCGCCCGACCGGCTAGCCGCTAGCGGCGCGCGACCTGGAGCACCCAGATCGTGCGGGCGCCGCCGGCGCTGCTTGCGCTGGCGTGACCCACGCCGACCAGGCCCATCGACCTCGTCAGCACCAGCGCCCGGTGGCTGGGCGAGGCGAGCCAGGAGCGCAGCGTCCCGCCGACCTGCGCCTTGAGCGTGTAGTTGATCGCGAGCGCCTCCCCGGCGTGCGCGTAGGAACGGGTCACAGAGACCGAGGGGCGGTGCTGGAACTGGTCGTGGTGGATCAGCCAGCTCGCGAAAGCGCCGGCGGACCGCTCCAGGTTGGGGGAGGTGTGCAGCGGCCGCAGCCCACGCTCGTGCGCCCGCACCTTGTTGATCTTGGCGATCATCTTCGCCTCGGGGCTCGGGGAGGCGTCAGCCACCGCGGCGATCCCGCAGAACCCGAGCAGCACAAGAATCAACACGGCGACGGCGTGTCTCAAACGGCTCTCCCTTTGAAGGCCTACGGGGTTAGCTGACGGGCTCGCGCCTGAGAGCAGCGCGTCGCCTGACGGTGCAGGCAATTAGCCCCGGTAAGTTGGATCCCCCGCTCGCCCCGCGGATCGGGACGACTCGGCAAACCTGTCGGCCGAAACCTAATCAGCCGTTCTGGACGGAACCGCCCGGATCGGCCAAGAAGCGCGCCACACGGGCGCTTTCGGCTTCCAGAGTCCTTCCGCGCACGCGCTCGATTCCCTTCGCCACGAGCTCACGGCGCAGCTCGGGATCGCCCGCGATGCGGTCCAGCGCCTGAGCGGCCGCGTCGGGGTCGCCGGGCGGGATCAGCAGGGCCGCATCCCCAGCGGCCTCCGCCACGCCGCCCACGGCGGTCGCCACGACCGGCGTGCCGGCGGCGAAGGCCTCCAGCAGCACCTGCGGCATCCCCTCCGTCCAGGACACGTGCAGGAAGGCGTTGACGCTGCGGTAGCGGTCCATCAGGCCGCCGTGGATCGGCAGGTAGCCGAGCAGCTCGGCCTTGTGCGCCACGCCCAGCTCGCGCAGGCGCTCGCGCAGGTCGCCCTCCATCGGGCCCTCGCCACAGATCAGGAAGCGCCAGTCGGCGCCGTTTGAATCGAGCCGCGCCAGCACGTCCGCGAGCAGCAGGGGGTTCTTCTCGGTCTCGAGCCGTCCCACGCTCAGGACCGAGTGCTCGCCCGACCAGGGTCGAGCGGCCGCCTCGCCCGGGTCGGCGATGTCGGAGTCGCGCACGAGCGACACCGAGATCGGCAGCAGGTGGCGGGCGCGCTGGAAGTTCTTGGCCAGGTCGGGGCCGACCACCACGGTCGGCGCGCGGCGCGCCATCAGCCGGTAGGCGCCCTCGAGCAGGTCGCCGGCGAGGTGGACGAGGCGGCGGCCGGGGTGGCGCGTCCGCACGTAGGTCGGGAAGTCCTGGCGCACGCCGAGCGTGATCCGCTTGCGGCGCAGCGCCGCCAGCGCGGCGAACGCGAGGCAGAGCGGGTGGGGGCCGAGCAGCCAGACGACGTCGACCTGGGACAGCAGCTTCCAGAACGCCCGCAGTGAGCGCAGCATCGCGAGCGGCGCGCTCAGGCTGAGCATGCTCGGGTAGGAGGGCAGGCCGACGAAGTCGACGTGGTCGGGCACGCGGTAGTGGGCCCGCGGCAGGTCCGGGTCGAGCTGGCCGAGCAGGATCGTGTGCTCGGCCGCAGCGGCGACGCCGGCGATGAACACGACCAGCGAGCGGTCGGCGTAGACGCCGTCCGCGGTGGGCCTGTACCAGTTGTCCGCGTAGACGGCGACGCGCAGCGGCGGCGCTGCGCTCACGCCCTGGCTCGTCGGGTCAGGTGCGCCAGGGCCCGCAGCGGCGGGCCGAAGCGGACGCAGCCGAACAGGAAGCCGAACCCCCAGGCGAGGTGCATCGCCCCGAAGACGGCGGGCAGGGAGGCCATGTCGGCTGCCGACGCGTCGAACTCGAGCGCGCTGTCGGCGCGCCACGACTCCGCCGTCGCCACGCCCACGACCACGGCGCACCAGAGCGCGAAGGCCACGCGCCCGAAGCGGCGCACGCCGCCGAGCGGCAGCACGGCCGCCGCCAGCGACAGCGCGACGCTGGGCGCGAGCAGGTGGGAGCGACGCATGCTCTCGGGGTGGGCGCCGGAGGTCTTGGCCCGGTAGACGCCGTAGCGCCAGTACTGGCGCGCCAGCGCTCTCAGGCTGTCGCGCGGGATGTAGCGGGCGCCCATCTCGGGCAGGCACAGGATGCGGCCGCCGCTGCCGCGTATGCGCGCCGCCAGCTCGGAGTCCTGGTCGTTGTGCCAGTCCTCGTCCCAACCGCCGTGCGCCTCCAGCACCGCGCGCGGCCAGACGCCGGTGAAGCCGCTGTCCACCTCGATCTCGCCCTCGGTGGCGTGGCGGAACTGCGCGCCGCCGCGGCCAAGGGGCGTGTCGAGCGCCAGCGCGACCCGGCGCGACCAGGTGCCGGCGCCGTGCGCCAGCTGCGGCCCGCTGACGTGGTCGGCCCCTCCGCGGCTCAGGCGCGCGACCCCGCGCGCGAGATAGTCCTCGGGGTAGAGCGTGTGCGCGTCCATGCGGGCGATGAAGGCGCCATCCGCGTTGGCGAGCCCGATGTTCAGCGAGACCGGGGTCGAGCGGCGCGGGTTGCGCAGGATGCGCACGCGTGGATCCACCTGCTGCAGCTCGCGCAGGATCTCGACGGTGCGGTCCTCGGAGTCGCCGTCGATGAAGATGAACTCGATCGTGCCGTCGAACTGCTGAGCGAGCATCTTGGCCGCGACCTCACGGATGTGTTCCTCCTCGTTGAGGACAGGCGTGAGGACGCTTACGTCGACCATGACTGGAGCGCAGGGTAGCTGGCGTCAGTGCCCGACGAACTCGATCGTGTCGCCGAGGATGAAGTCCTTGGCGGGGAGCTGCTCCTCGCGGTCGCGCTCCACCAGAACGTGCACGGTTTGCAGGAGGATCAGCAGATCGAAGGCCGCCGAGCGGTGCTTGATGTAGTAGAGGTCGTGGCACATCTTCCAGGCGGTTCCGAAGCGGCTGCCCGCGTACCCACACCGCACCTGGGCCCAGCCCGTCAGGCCCGGCTTGACGAGCGCGCGGCGCTCGTAGTACGGCACCAGGCCGGACAGCTCGTTGACGAGCTGCGGCGGCTCCGGCCGCGGGCCCACGAGGCTCATCTCGCCCTTGAAGACCTGCCACAGCTGGGGCAGCTCGTTGAGGTGCGTCTTGCGCATGAACCGGCCGATGTGCGTGAGCATCTCGTCCTCGGTCATGCTGCCCCACAGGTCGTCCGCGTCGGGGCGCAGCATGCGGAACTTGAGCATGTCGAACTCGCGGCCCTCCTCGCCGACGCGGCGCTGGCGGTAGAAGATCGGCCCGCGGTCCTCGAGCTTGATCGCCAGCGCGCACAGCAGCATCGGGATCACCGCGGCGATCAGCATCATCCCCGACACGAGCAGGTCCAGCGCGCGCTTGGAGAGCGGCGAGGAGGGCGAGTAGCGCGGGTGCATGATGAACTGGAACCAGGCCGAGTTGATCGTGCCGATCGGCACGTGGCCGAGCAGGCCCTCGTACAGGGCGGTGGCCTCGATCATCCGCACCTGGAGGTCGAGGCACTCGCGCGCGGCGCGCTCGAAGATCTCGAGCCGTCGCGACTGGGGCGCGATCACGAGCAGGTCGATCGACTGGTCGCGCACGGCGGAGCGGACGTCCTCGAGCGAGCCGAGCCAGGGGACGCGGGCCGGCTGGCCGACCAGCTCCTCGCCGATGTAGCCGACGACCCTGTAGCCGCGGATGCCGGTGTCCTCGATCTCGGAGGCCAGCTTGTTCGCGAACGACGCGCTGCCGATCACGGCGGTCCAGACCGGCCGGTCCGACTCGAAGCGCGACTCGAGCCAGTCGGCGAGGAAGGTGATCGTCACGGCCCCCGCCAGCGCCGCGACGGCCGTCCTGTTGGCGATCAGCGCTTCGCCGAACGCGCCAGGAATAAGGGCGATCGTGAGCCCCGCCGCGGGGACGGAGGCGTTGAAGATCACGCGCGCGATCGGCATCAGGTGGAGGGGGCGCTCCTTGGCGCGCAGGGCCGTCGCGGTGATCGTCATCACGGCGAACAGGAAGATCACGGCCGATACCTCTGCGCCGCGCACCAGCGCGATCGCGGAGGCGACGGTGGCCGGTGCGATGCCGTAGAGGACGCGCGTGTAGTAGCGCTGGGCGGTCAGCGCGCTCAGCACTGGAGCGGTGTCGTTGCTCCACTTCCCCTCCCGCATCGTGCGGAAAGAGACCTCGATCGCAGCGGCGACCACTGCAGCGATCGCTATACCACCAAGTATGAAGATGACGATCTTGGCGCTCTGGCCGACAAAACCGTCCGCGCTGGTGGCGGCAGCGGCCGTGGCGGGGTCAAGAAGCACGGCCACGAAGCCGATTAGAACAGCAACGTGAATTCGAACGATCGTCATATGGCGTCGGGACCTTGTATCGGCAGCGATCGTCTCGGCGTTGATCGAGGCACAGATCCTTCGAGGGCTGCTTTCATAGTAGTCGCATGAATCCGGCCGATTCACAAGCGAGTCGCGACTCGGGGAGCGCCGGCTGGCGTCGGCCACAGAGCGGCAGTACGGGTCTGGAGCGCTATTTCAGGGTCATCAGGGAGCGCCTCGGGCTGATCGCGCTCGTCACCTTGACGACAACCCTGATGGCGGCTGCCTACCTGGCCGTGGCCACCGAGCAGTACAAGGCCGAGGCGGACCTGCTGGTTATACCTGCGAGCCGGGACGACACGGCCCTGAACAGCCTCCCGCTGATCCGCGAGTCGAGCGATCCCACGCGCGACGTGGAGACCGCTTCGCGCCTGGTGACCAGCCGCAACGTCGCCGATGCCGTCAAGACCGACCTCGGGCTCGACCAGAGCGCCGACTCGCTGCGCGCGCAGGTCACGGCGGAACCGGTCGCACAGAGCAACATCGTCGCCGTCACCGCGACGGCGGACTCGCCCGATCTCGCCCGCGACCTCGCGAACGGCTTCGCCAACGGGGTGGTCGAGCAGCGCTCGAAGGTGATCAGGACCGAGGCCGAGAAGCAGATCACCGGCCTGCGCGACCAGCTTCGGGAGGCCGTGGACAACGGCGAGAACACGGTGGACGCGCTGGCGGCCCAGATCGCCGAGCTCCAGAGCATCGCGCAGTCCGGCGACCCGACGATGACCGTCGACACGCGCGCCGACGCTCCGTCGTCGCCGTTCTCGCCGAAGCCGGTGGTGACGATCATCGCCGGCATCTTCGCCGGGCTCGTGCTCGGTATCGGCGGCGCGTTCGCGATGAACGCGCTCGACCCGCGCCTGCGCCGCGAGGAGCAGCTGCGCGAGCTCTACAGCCTTCCGATCCTGGCCCGCGTGCCCAAGGAGCGCCGGGCGCCGACGTACACGCTCGGCAAGCGCCGCTTCGGGTTCGGGCCGCGTGAGCGCGAGCGGCGCGCCCTGCCGCCCGGCGAGCTGTCCGCGGCGACGCTCGAGTCCTACCGCACGCTGCGCACGATGCTGGCCGCGCAGCGCCGCGACGACGGCAACAGCCGCTCTGTCCTCGTCACCGGGCCGTCGCCCTCCGAGGGCAAGACGACCACCGCGATCAACCTCGCCTCGTCGCTGGCGCTCGCCGGCAACCGGGTCATCCTGATCGAGGCCGACTTCCGCCGCCCGACCGTGGGCGAGGCGCTCGGCGTGCGCGCCCGCGTGGGCATCGGCGACGTGCTGCTCGGCAACGTGTCGCTCGAGGACGCGCTCGTGCTGGCGCCGCCGTTCGGGGACAACCTGTGCGCCCTGCTCGTCGACCGGGCCGACGACTGGCTGGCCGAGGTGCTCTCGCTGCCGGCCGCCGAGGCCCTGCTCGAGGACGCCAAGCGCCTGGCGGACTACGTCGTGCTCGACTCGCCGCCGCTCACCCAGGTGATCGACGCGATGCCGCTGGCGCGCCAGGTCGACGACGTGGTGCTGGTCACGCGGCTCGGCTCGAGCAACCTGACGCAGCTGGCCCACCTCGGCGACCTGCTCGACCAGAACGGCATCAAGCCTGCCGGCTTCGTCGTGGTCGGCGGCCCGGCGCCCGAGGAGTCGAGCTACTACCGCGAGGCGCAGCGGCGCCGCAACGCCCAGTCCGACTGGCTGGTCAGCTTCGACCAGAAGGACGACGCGTCCACCGAGTCGAGCCCGTCGGCGTCGTCGGCCGAACGCTGAGCGCAGTCCCGTGACCGCGCGGGCCGAGCTATTTCCCAACCGGATCCTCGTCGCGGGGCTGCTCACGGTCGCGCTGCTGACCGGCGTGCTCGCGGGCTACCAGCCGCCGCTGGCGCTCGCCCTGACGCTGGGCCTCGTCTTCGTCACGGTGACGCTGTCCAACCTCACGGCCGGTGTCTGCATCTTCGCCGTCCTGTCGTTCCTCGACACCGTGCTCCCGGGCGGGGGGACGCTGTCGGCGCCCAAGCTGCTCGGCCTGATGCTGATGCTGTCCTGGCTCGCTCTGGTGACTGCCGGCGAGCGCGAGCACCGCGAGCGGATCTTCAACCACCCGGGGTTCCTGTTCGTGCTGGTGCTGTTCGTCTGCTGGTCGCTGCTGAGCGCCACCTGGGCCGAGCACCCGGGGGCGGCGGTCGTCGCCTTCACCCGCTACCTCCCGAACGCGATGCTGTTCCTGATCGTCTTCGCGGCGGTGCGCACCAAAGAGCAGCTGCTGTGGGTGGTGGGCGCCTTCGTGATCGGGGCCTTCCTGTCGGGCGTCTACGGGATCGTGACGCCACCCCCGGCGACGGATGGGGATCGCCTCGCCGGGGCCGGCGGCGACCCGAACGAGACCGCCGCCGCCATGGTGGCGGGCCTGGCGCTGGCGACCGCGCTCGGCATCGCCGTCAAGGGCAAGCCGATCGTGCGGACCGCCTGCTGGGTGGCGGGCACCGTCTGCATGCTCGCCCTGTTCCTGACCTCCTCGCGTGGCGGCCTGATCGCGCTTGGCGTGGCGCTGATCGCCGCGGTCTTCCTGGGCGGCCGGCGGCGCGGCACGATGATGGTCGCCGCGCTGGGCGCCGTCCTGATCACCGTCTTCTACTTCGCGACGATCGCGCCCGCCGACGTGCGCGACCGGGTCACCCACCCCGAGGGCGGGACAGGTCGCGTCGACATCTGGACCGTCGGCTGGCGCATGGTCGAGCACAACACCATCCAGGGCGTCGGCTCGGGCAACTTCAGCACCTCGTCGATCCACTACCTGCTCGAACCCGGGGTGATCAAGCGCGACGACTTCATCGTCAGCACCCCGAAGGTCGCGCACAACACCTACCTCCAGATCCTTGCGGAGCTGGGGATCGTCGGCTTCGGGCTGTTCCTGACGATCCTGGCGTTCTCGTTCGTGTGCGCCTTCAAGGCGCACCGCGCCGCCGCGGAGGCGGGCGACCGCGAGCTGGACATCATCGCTCGAGCGACCGTGGTGGCCCTCGCCGCGCTCTTCTCCGCCTACATCTTCGTCTCGCGCGACTACGGCAAGCAGCTCTGGCTGCTGCTGGCGCTCTGTCCGGTGATGCTCGAGATCGCCAGGCGCGAGCTGCAGACGCGGCTCAGCGCGGCGGACCAGGCACCCGGTTAGGGTCGCCCGCCAGCACCCGGGCGCAGGCGCTGCCGGGCCTCAGGCGGTAGTCCCCCTGCGCGCGGAACTCCGGCTCGGCGACGACGTTGTCGAGGGCCTTGAAGCCGATCTGGGGCTCCAGGATGCCGCCGTTGCCCGCGTCGCGCGCGCCGCCGCCGATGCAGTTGCGGCGCAGCACGTTGCGCTGTCCGACCGGCCCGTCGAAGTGCCACTCGACGTTGTTGCGGATCCGAGAGTTGCTGATCACGTTGCCGCGCACGAGGTTGTCCCTCGCGGCGACCCGCCGCGCGCCCCCGAAGATGATCCCCTCGCCGTTGCCGTCGATGACGTTGCCGGCCACGTAGCTGCCGCGCGCGTCCGGGTAGAGCTGGATTCCCTGGTCGGCGTTCTCGTAGATCCAGTTGCCGACGATGCGCGTCCCGCGGCCCACCGCCACGTACACGCCCTGGTCGAGGTTGGTGGCGGGCAGCCGGCCGCAGTCGTGGATGCGGTTGCGCTGGATCGTCACGTCGCGCGCCACCCCGAAGCGGGGGTTGCCGAGCGCGAAGCAGATCTCGGTGTGGCCGTTGGTCACGTCGTTGTCGACGAAGCGGATCTGGCGGCCGTTGACGATCGGGCTGGGCGTCCCAGGGCGTTCGCCGCCGTCGAGGTAGAGCCGGCGGACCACGACGTGCGCGCTGCCGCGCGTGACCATCACAGGGCCGACCACGCGGGCGCGCGCCCCGGGGAACGGCTGAAGGGTGATCGGCCTGCCGGGCTGGCCGGAGCGGCGGATCGTCACGCCCCCGCGGTAGGTGCCCTGGCGCAGACAGCCGACCTGGCCTGGCCGCAGCGAGTCGACCAGCCGCTGCACGGCGCGGTGGCCCGGGGAGGCGAAGCGATCGCAGGCGCGCGTCGACTGCGCGTCGGTCGCGTCCGCGCCGCAGGCGCAGAGCACCGCGGCCAGCAGCGCAAGGACTGTCGCTGCCGGACGAGATCAGAGCAGGGCGAGCGGCGACAGCCCGTACGCCGCGCTCTCCATCAGGAACTGGGTGCTCTCGAGGACCGGCTCGGCGACGAGGATGTTCACGCCGACCGCATTGCGCGTGCCCGTCGCGCGTGCAGGCGAGCGGCGGTCTCCGCTCATGGCGCGGCGCTTGTACACGTACGCCGCCAGGTCGCGCAGGGACAGCAGCCCGGGCACGCGCGACTGGCGCACGTATGGGATCCGCTTCTCCGTGGCGCCGAACTTGCGCTTGTACTCACCGCCGCCGCCCAGGTCGAGCCGCGCCACGCCGCGCTCGCGGAAGTGCTTCATCGCGTGCCAGAAGATCGCGTCGTTGGGGCGCAGGGCCAGGTGCTCGGTGAGGCTCGCGCCGCCCCAGAAGTAGGCGAAGTCGTCGCTGGCGGGGAACAGGGCGGTCGCGATCCGCTCCCCGTCCGCGGCCACGGCGCGGAGCATCAGCAGATTGCCGCCCGGCTCGACGCAGCGGATCATCTCGCGCACGCGATCGACGCCGTAGGGCGGCCGGCGGCCCTGACGCGCGAACACCTGGATCAGCTGCTCGTAGTACTCGTCGGCGAAGTCGACGCCGTGGGCCTCCTCGACGCGCACGCCCTCCTTGGCCGCCTTCCTGACCGCGCGCCGGCAGGAGCTCTTCATCCCCGCGAACAGCTCATCCTCGGTCTGGCTCAGGTCCAGCTCGAAGGTGCGGAACTCGACCAGCCGGGCGCGCACCCCGTCGAGCTCCTCGAAGGACGACCGCCGGTCCATCAGCTCGACGTGCAGGCAGCCGAGGTTGCGGAAGGCGAACCGCGTCAATGCCCTGACGGCGGCCGCGCGGTCCTCGCCCGTCGCCAGCGCGAAGCCCATCGGACCGGTCGTCCAGCCCTGGAAGGGGCTGCCGAGGATGCGCACGCCGAAGCGGCGGACGATCAGCCCGGTGAAGGCGCCGACGGGCACGCCGTCGCGCTCGAACTGCACGACGACCGGCTCGGCCCCCTGCGTGCGGGCCACGAACTCGAGCCACTCGTGCGTCTGGAAGACGTTGCGGCGCCGCTGCGCCTCGACCGCGGGGTCGACGTCATCCAGCGAAACTCTCTCGAGGCGAAGCACGATTCGAGCCTAACGCTTGACGACCAGGTACTCCATGCCGGACGCGGCGACGTCGCCGATCAGGCGGACGGCCCGGTTGGAGGCGGCCAGGTCGATCACCCGGCCGACCGCGTCGTCGCGCTCGCCGTGGCGGAGCTGCCAGCGGTCGACGACCTCGTCGAAGCCGGCCTCGCGTGCAAAGCGGCGCACGTCGCGGTGCTTGAACCAGTGGATCGCCGGGCGCGTGGTGTTGCCGACCAGCGCGGGCCGCTTCTCGGTGGCCCAGGCCATGATGCGCCGCTGCACGGGCGGCGGATACCAGGGGAAGAGCGGAAAGCCGGCGATCTCGACCTGGAACGGGCTGATGGCGCTCGTGGTCGAGAAGAGGAAGGCGCCCGGGCGGCGCAGGACGCGGAACACCTCGCGCAGGACCTGCTCGGGGTTGTCCACGTGCTCCAGCACCGAGTAGGCGTTGACGAAGTCGACGGAGTCGTCCTCGAAGGGCAGCGACTCGGCCACGCCCGGCCGGATGTCGAGGCGCACGCCCGTGGCAGCGGCGAGGTCTCGGCTCACCTCGATGGCGGGCTCCCAGGGCTCCACGCCGACGGCCTCGAAGCCGCGCTTGGCCAGCGGGGTCAACCAGACGCCCTGTGCGGCGCCGATGTCGAGCACGCGCGCCGGCGGGCGCAGGCCGAAGAACGGCTCGATCCGCCTGAGCTGGCGGTCGAGGAAGGCCTCGGCCTCGGGGATGCGGGCCAGGGCCGTCTGGAGGTCGGCCTGCTCGGTGGCCTGCTCCTTGAGGATCGTCAGCGGCCCGATCTGGGCCTCGACGCCTACGGAGGTCTGGTTGCTCATCGCGGGGCCACCCAGGCAATACGACGTCCGGCGATCTCTCGCATGCGGTCTATATCGGCAGCCGAGACGCCACCCATGAGCCGCAGCGCGACCGCGTATACGAGGCTCGCGAGCGCGCAGCCCAGCACCAGGACCACCAGGCCGGGGTCGGTGCCCAGCACGAGCAGCGGCAGGCAGGCGACGCCGGCGGCAAGGGCCGCGCGGACGAAGTCGAGCGCAACCGGCCGCAGCGGCAGGCCGAGCCGGTCGCGCAGGATCAGGAGATGGCCAGGCACCCAGACAGCGTAGGCGAGGTCCGTCCCCACGGCGCCGGCGACGATGCCCCACTTCGGGAGGAAGATCACGTCCCACACCGCGTTGATGCCCAGGGCGGCGACCGCCAGCGGGACGCGCCTGCGCGCGGAGCCCAGGTAGTTGACCGTCAGCGAGGCGAGCAGCGCCGGCCCGGACACGAGCACGAACGGCGCCAGCGCCTGCAGCACGTCGCCGGACTCCTTGTACTTCGGGCCCAGCAGCGTGGTCATGATCGGCTCGGCCCAGACGATGATCGGCGCCAGGAAGATCCCCTGGAGCGCGGTGATCCAGCGCATCGCGTCCGTGAACGTCTGGATCGCGGGCTCCGTGCCCGGGCTGCGCGCCAGGCGCGGGGCGACCGCCGTCGAGACCGCGCCGGCCGGGTAGTGCAGGAACCAGGCGAGCTGCATGGGGAGGTCGAACAGCCCGATCGCGCGCCCGCCGCCCAGGATCAGGCCGATCAGCAGCACGTCGATCTGGGCGAAGGCGCGGAACAGCCCGTCGACGATCAGCAGGGCGCCCGAGTAAGCCAGGATCTCGCGCACCCGCAGGCCGCTGATGGCCCCGGCGCCCGTGCGCGGGCGGCCGACCACGCGCCAGACGTAGCCGAGCGCGATGCCGAGCCCGACCGTGTAGCCGATGGCGCGCCCGAACGCCGCGCCGGTGGCGCCGGCGCCGAGCAGCACCAGGACCACGATCGAGCTGCCCTCCACGAGGCTCTCGATGCCGACGACGCGCAGGTTGACGGAGATCCGCCCGAGCGCCTCGAAGGTCGCGAGCACGAACAGGAAGAAGCCCTGGGCGAGCACGGCGACCGAGATCCCGCGCAGCGCCCACTCCGCGCCGGGGGCGTCGAAGGCGTCGGTGATCGGCCCCGCCAGGGCGAACAGCAGGGCCGAGACCGGGATCGCGGCGAAGGCCTTCAGCCGCAGCGCTTCGCCCAGCACCGCCGTGACGGCGGCGCGGTCGTGGCGCCGCTCGGCCAGGAAGCGCGGGGTGGCGCTCGTGATGCCCACGTCCGCGAGGAACGTCGATACCGCCCCGATCGAGACCGCCAGCGCGAAGTAGCCGTAGACCTGCGGGCCCAGCTGGCGGCCGAGGAAGAGGGCGACGAAGGCGGTGATCGCAGCTGTCGAAAGGCGGGTGACGACCGCGAAGGCCGCGTTCCTCGAGACGCTGTCGGCGGCCACGCCTTCCGATGCCACCGCCCAAACCGTACAAGCCGATTCGGCTTGTAGGCTTGCCCGCTCGCTGTGCGCCGTCTCAAGGTCCTGACACTCACCGACCAGCTGGTCTACCTGGGCGGGGGCGCGGAGCGAGTGGCGATGGAGATCGCCACCCGGCTGGACCAAACGCGCTTCGAGAGCGTGTTCTGCGCGAGTCGCTACTGGGACGGGCTCCGGCGCGACTCGGTCCAGGAGGCCGAGCGGCGCATGGACGAGGCCGGTGTGCGCTACTTCGGCCTCGGGCGCCGCAGCTCGACCGACCTGCACCACTGGCTGCACCTGCGGGGCCTTCTGCGGCGCGAGCGCGTCGACGTGCTGCACGCGCACATGTTCGGCTCGAACGTGTGGGGCACCGTGATCGGGCGCCTGGCCCGGGTGCCGGTGATAGTGGCCCACGAGCACACCTGGTCCTTCGAGGGGCGCCCGCTGCGGCGCTTCGTCGACCGCGAGGTGATCGGCCGCGGCAGCACGGCCTTCATCGCGGTCTCGCGCGACGACCAGCGCAAGATGGTCGAGATCGAGCGCGTGGACGCGGACAAGATCCTCCACGTGCCGAACGGGATCGCGGCGCCGCCGCCCCCGACCGGCGCCGACGTGCGGGCGGAGCTCGGGATCCCGGCCGGGGCGCCGGTGATCGGCACCGTCAGCGTGCTGCGCCCTCAGAAGGCGCTCGAGGTCTTCATCGAGGCCTCGGCGGAGCTGCTGCGCCAGAACCCCGACCTGCGCGTGCTGCTGGCGGGTGACGGGCCGCTGCGGGGCGAGCTGACCGAGCTGGTCAACGGGCTGGGGGTGCAGGACCGCCTGCTGATGCTGGGCTACCGCTCGGACGCGGCCGACGTGATGGCGACGCTCGACGTGGCGGTCTCGTCGTCGGCCTTCGAGGGCAGCCCGCTGGCGGTGATGGAGTACATGGAGTCGGCCCGGCCGATCGTGGCGACCCGCGTGGGCGGCGTACCCGACCTGATCGAGGACGGCGTGCACGGCCTGCTCGTCGAGCCCGGCGACGCCGGCGCCCTGGCCGCCGCGATCGGGCGCATGCTGGCCGACCCCGAGGCGGCACGCCGCATGGGCGAGGCGGCCCGCGAGCGCCGCCGCCACGAGTTCACCGTGGAGCTGATGGTGCGCCGCTTCGAGGCGCTCTACGAGCGTCTGATCGCCGGGGACGGGTTACCGGAGTCCGCGGCGCAGCTCGCCTGAACGACACGAGCCCGGCAAGTGCCGGGCTCGTGAATGGTTGGATGTGGTCTTGCCTAAGCGGTCGGACGGTGCGTCAGCCTGCGCAGCCCGAGCCCGAGGCCCAGCAGCAGCCCACCGGCCACCGCCAGCACGCCAAGGTCGGCTCCGGTGAACGGAAGGCTTCCACCCTCGTCCGCCGCGGCCTGAACCGGGGCTGCCACGGGGGCCGCCTGAACCGGGGCGCCGGTGTCGTTGCCGCCGCCCTGCTCGAGGCCTGCGACGACGTTGGAGCCGCCATAGCCCTCCGTGCCCGACTCTGCGAACGCGGCGGGAGCCGCAAACGCGAGCAATGCGGTCGCTCCCGTCACCGCTAGAAACTTCTTCATGCGCGTCATTGGACCAGCGAACTCCTTGTCTCGATTCCGTCCCATTGTCTCGGTCCCAGCTGAGTGCTCATCCTGCCCCTGTGCCTTCGGTGAGCCCCGTAACTGGCCTGAGACCTTGGTAACACGAGAATCAACTTGGCGTCAAACAAGGGAACAGTCGTTCCCAAAACTTGTCCAGAACCTACCTAAGCGTATCCCTGAGTTCCCGGGGCCGCCAGCAGATTCCTTCGATTGCCGCAATTTGGGGCCTTTCCCTGGGCGAAGATAGGGACGCCCCCGGACGCCATTGGGCTATCCGCCGGTTGCGGCGCCCGCCCGGCCGAGGCTGGCGACCCCGTCGGCGAGCGCTGAGACCACGCGGTCCTGGCCGTCCTCGGACAGCGTGGGGAAGAGGGGGAGGGTGAGCTCGGCGCGGCCGATCAGCTCGCTGCGCGGCAGATCGCTCGCCCGGTCGCGGTAGGCGCTCAGCTCGTGCAGCGCCGGGTAGAGCACGCTCGTCTGAACGCGGCGCTCCTCGAGCATGAACTGGCGCAGCGGGTCGCGCAGCTCGGCGTCGTCGACGACGACCGGCATCACGTAGCAGGAGGAGGTGTCGACCTCCTCGTCGCGGTACGGCACGGTCACGCCGTCCAGGCCGTCGAGCAGCGAGCGGTAGCGGTGCACGAGGCGGCGGCGCTCGGCGATGTCGGCCTCGAGGCCGGCCATGCGCGCGGTCAGCAGAGCCGCTCGCGGCTCGTCCATGCGGTAGTTGTAGCCCAGGCCGAGCACGTCGTAGCCGTGCGCGTGGCCGCGGTGGCGGTCCCAGGTGCCGCTGGTCAGGGTGTGCGAGCGCAGGCTGCGGACCTGCGCGGCGACGTCGTCGTCGTCGGTCGCCAGCAGGCCGCCCTCGCCGCACGAGAGGACCTTGTTGGAGAAGAACGAGAAGCAGCCGGACAGGCCGTAGGTGCCGAGCTTGCGCGGGTCGCCGACGGTCTCGGCGCTGGGGCTGTGGGCGGCGTCCTCGATCAGCGCGATCCCGGCGTCGTCGCAGAGGGCGCGCAGCGCCACCATGTCGGCGGCGTAACCGCCGTAGTGGACGGCGCAGACTGCCTTCGTGCGGTCGGTGATGCGTCGCTCGACCTGCTCGGGGTCGATGCTGAGGTCGTGCTTGCCCTTGACGTCGGCGAAGACCGGCTCGGCGCCGCAGTAGCGCGCGGCCGCCGCGGTGGCGACGAACGTGATCGGGGGCACGATGACCTCGTCGCCGGGCCCCACGCCGGCCGCCAGGTAGGCGAGGTGCAGCGCCGCCGTGCAGTTCGCCAGCGCGATCGCGTGCTCGCAGCCGAGGTGCTCGGCGAAGACCTGCTCGAACTCCTGCGTGCGCGGGCCCATCGTCAGCCAGCCCGAGCGCAGCGTGTCCGACACGGCGTCGAGGTGCGCCTGCTCGAGCTTGACGTCGAACAGGGGGATCAGCGGGAGGTCGCTCATCAGCCGATGTTCGAGTACCGGGGCGAGAACGGATCGCCGAAGCGCTTCTCCTCGAGGGCTCCGACGAGCTCCTCGATGCCGGTCGGCACGCGCTGGACGGGCTCGTAGCCGAGCTCGTCCTTGATGCGCTCGAACGACACCTTGTAGTCGCGCGGGTCCTCGGTGCGGGTGACGTACTCCACGTCGCCGCGGCCCAGCTGCCCGGTGATGATCTCGACGAGGTCGAGCTTGCGGTAGTTCTCGTCCGAGTGGCCGGCGTTGAAGACGCGGGCCTTGACCTTCTCGACCGGGCTCGCCAGGACCAGCGCCACGGCCCGCGCGGCGTCGCGCACGTGTACGTAGGGGCGCCAGAAGGTCTCGCCGAAGACGTCGAGCTTGCGCTCGGCCCACAGGTCGCGGGTGAACTCGTTGACGGTCAGGTCGAAGCGCATCCGGTGCCCGACGCCGTAGACGGTCGCGAAGCGCAGGCAGGTGGGCGACATGCCGTTGTGCTCGCCCTCGAGCAGCGACTTCTCCATCGCCACCTTCTGCTCGGCGTAGAGGGAGACCGGGGCCAGCTCGCCCGTCTCGTCGATCGGGACGGTCGGATCCGCCATGCGGCCGTAGTTCGAGCAGGTGGAGGCGAACAGGAAGCGCTCCACGCCGGCGGCGCGGGCGTCCGCGACCAGGTCGCGCGTGCCCTCCACGTTGACCTCGTTGGACAGCCCGGGGTCGCGCGCGCAGGCCGGGTCGCCGACGATCGCGGCCAGGTGGACCACCGCGTCGACGCCGTCGAGCGCGCGCTTGCGCGCCTCGGCGTCGCGGACGTCGCCGCGCTGGAGGTCCACGCCGAGCGAGTCGAGCCGGGCCGCCACGTCGTCCTGTCCGTGCAGGAGGACGTCGAGCCCGCGCGCCTCGTGCCCGGCGGCCAGCAGCTCGTCGACGAGCTCGCCTCCGACGTAGCCGGCCGCTCCTGTGACCAGGACCTTCACTGGGCCGTCCCCGTCTGCGCCTCGCGCTCTGGCAGGAACATGGGTCGAAGCTGTTCGAATTCGATCAAAGCCTTCTCGTAGTCCTCGTGGCGTCCGATGTCGAGCCAGTACCCCTCGTAGAGGTATGAGCCAACCTGGCGTCCCTCGGCCAGCAGCCGCAGCACCAGGTCGGGCAGGTCGAGGTACGTGCCCTGTTCGATGTAGTCGAGCGCCGCCGGCTCGAGCACGTACACGCCCATGCTCACCACATACGGGATCTCGGGCTTCTCCTCGAAGCCGGAGACGTTGAGCATGTTGCCGTTCTGGTTGGTGAAGTGGAGCACGCCGTACTCGGTGCGCACGACGCGTCGGTGCGAGGCGATCGTGAGCACGTTGCCGCTCTCGCGGTGGACGTCCATCAGGTGCCCGTAGTCGAGCGCGGTCAGCACGTCGCCGTTCATGACGAGGAACGTGTCCTCGAGGTCGGTGATCTCGGCGAGCGGCCCGACGGTGCCGAGCGGCTCGGTCTCCTCGCTGTAGTTGATGTGCACGCCGTGGCGCGACCCGTCGCCCATCACCGCGCGCACGAGGTGGGCGAGGTAGCCCACGGCGAGCGTGATCTCCCCGAAGCCGCAGTCGCGCAGCTGGTGCACGACCACGTCGAGGATGGCGCGCTCTCCGACCGGGAGGAGGGGCTTGGGGAGGACGGTGGTGTAGGGCCCCAGACGGGATCCCTTGCCGCCGGCGAGGATCACTGCTCGTCGAGTCACTGCTGTTTCTGTCGGCACTGAAGGCAAAAGGTTGAGTCCTGGCCGGGGCCTATGCTTGCACCGCTATGGGGGTCCTGGGGAAGGTCGTGTACTGGTTGGCGGTCGTGGCGATCTCGGTCGTGCTGCTGGTCGTGCTCATGATGTGGTTCGAATCGCGAGACGCCTCCAAGGTGGACGACGGGTCCTCCGTCCCGCGGTTCGTCGCCTAGGCCTTCCGTACCTTGGCCGGGCGCCGCTCGGTGAGCCGGGCGAACGCCACGATGCGCTGCGCCGCGGAGTAAAGCGGATGGCACGCGGTGAGCACCAGCTGGGGGTGGCCCACCGGCCGCGTGACCCAGAGCGCGCTGTCGTCGACCACCTGGATCTTGTCGACGCGGTACACGAACGTGCCGTAGGGCAGCTCGACGACGATCCGGTCGTTGCGCTTGAGGTCGTCGAGGTTGCGGAAGGGGGCCCCGTAGGTGGTCCGGTGACCGGCGATCGCCGAGGTGCCCTTCTGCCCCGGCAGGGGGGTGTCCGGGTAGTGGCCGGGCCCCTTGCGCAGGTTGTCGGCGTCGGTGCCCTCGACGACGTACTCGGAGACCCCGATCGACGGGATCAGGATCTTCCCGATGGCGTCGCCGCGCAGCGGCTGCTTGCGCACGACCCGCGCCGGCGGGTCGATCAGGGCCTTCTCGAGCTGGACCTGCTGGCGCTCCGAGAAGTAGGCGGAGACCGGCTCCTGCCAGGCCAGGGTGACCACCGCGTCGCTGATCAGCAGGATGCCGCTGACCATCATCACGGACGCGACGAATCGAAGTACCACGCGGATTGGCTGCGCCCGCAGTCGCGTCATGATTGCGCCCCAGTGTAGGCAGACCGGGTTACGCTTATCCCCTTCGGCAACTAGGAGACGACGCTTTACAAATGAGCCAAGCCACGACCGCCGCGACCACGAATGCCACCCTGCTGGACTGGGTGGACCGCGTCGCCGAGCTCACAAAAGCCGCCGACGTCCACTGGTGCGACGGATCCGCTGAGGAGTACGACCAGCTCTGTCAGACCCTGATCGAGGCCGGGACCTTCGAGCGCCTCTCCGACGAGGAGCGTCCGAGCTCCTACCTGGCCCGCTCCGACCCCGGTGACGTGGCTCGGGTCGAGGACCGCACGTTCATCTGCACGCCTCGCGAGGAGGACGCGGGCCCGACCAACAACTGGCGCGACCCCGCTGAGATGCGCGCCGAGCTGGAGGGCCTGTTCGCCGGCTCCATGCGCGGGCGCACCATGTACGTGGTGCCGTTCTCGATGGGGCCGATCGGCTCTCCGATCGCCCACGTCGGGGTCCAGCTGACCGACTCGCCCTACGTGGCGGTGTCGATGCGGACCATGACCCGCATGGGCCAGGCCGCCCTCGACGCGCTCGGCGACGGCGAGTTCGTCCCCTGCCTGCACTCGGTGGGCGCGCCGCTCGAGGAGGGCGCCACGGACGTCCCGTGGCCCTGCGCCGCCGACCAGAAGTACATCGTGCACTTCCCCGAGACCCGCGAGATCTGGTCCTACGGCTCGGGCTACGGCGGGAACGCGCTGCTCGGCAAGAAGTGCTTCGCGCTGCGGATCGCGTCGGCCATGGCCCGCGACGAGGGCTGGATGGCCGAGCACATGCTGATCCTCAAGGTCACCTCCCCGGAGGGCGAGGTGAAGCACATCGCGGGCGCCTTCCCGTCCGCCTGCGGCAAGACCAACCTCGCGATGCTGATCCCGACCCTGCCGGGCTGGAAGGTCGAGACGATCGGCGACGACATCGCCTGGATGAAGTTCGGCAAGGACGGCCGGCTCTACGCGATCAACCCGGAGGCCGGCTTCTTCGGCGTCGCGCCGGGCACCGGCGAGAAGACCAACCCGAACGCGATGGCGACGGTGGCGTCCAACTCCATCTTCACCAACTGCGCCCTCACCGACGAGGGCGACGTCTGGTGGGAGGGGATGACCGACGACCCGCCCGCGCACGCGGTTGACTGGCGCGGCGAGGAGTGGACCCCCGAGTCCGACGAGCCCGCCGCGCATCCGAACGCGCGCTTCACCACGCCGGCCGCGCAGTGCCCGTCGATCGCCCCGGAGTGGGAGGACCCCGCCGGCGTGCCGATCGACGCGATCCTGTTCGGCGGCCGGCGCGCCTCGGTGGTGCCGCTGGTGCACGAGGCGCTCGACTGGGAGCACGGCGTGTTCCTGGGCTCGATCATGGGCTCGGAGACGACCGCGGCGCAGGCCGGCGAGGTCGGCGCGCTGCGCTTCGACCCGATGGCGATGCTGCCGTTCTGCGGCTACCACATGGGCGACTACTTCGCCCACTGGCTGAAGGTCGGGGAGCGCGAGGGCGCTGCGCTGCCGAAGATCTTCATGGTCAACTGGTTCCGCAAGGACGACGACGGTCGTTTCATCTGGCCCGGCTTCGGCGAGAACAGCCGCGTGCTGGCGTGGGTGTTCCGGCGCTGCGACGACGCCGCAGAGGCAGTCGAGACGCCGATCGGCCGGCTGCCGGCCGAGGGCTCGCTCGAGACCGACGGGCTCGACGTCCCGGCCGAGGACATGGCCGAGCTGCTGCGCTTCGACCCGGAGGCGTGGGAGGCCCAGCTGCCGCAGGTGCGCGACCACTTCGCCCTCTTCGGCGACCGGCTACCGCAGGCGCTCCACGGCCAGCTCGCCCGATTGGAGGACCAGGTCGGCTGATGGCGGAGGTCCGGGCGGCCCCCAGGTACTCAATCGTCCCGGGGGACCCGCAGCAGCACAAGGATGAGGTGCTGGCGCTGGGCTACCGCAACCTCCCTCCGGCGGTGCAGGGAGCCCGGGAGGCGCGCTACGCCAAGTACTTCGAGGACAGCCCGCTCGGGCCGCCGCACTTCTTCCTGGCTCGCGACGCGCAGACGGACTCGTTCGTCGGCATGTCGGCGATCTTCCCGACGCAGCTGCGGGTCTTCGGCGAGCTGGTGCCGGCGGCGGTGGCGGGCGAGTTCGCCGTCGACGACGGGCACCGCGGCCTCGGGCCGGCCGTGCCGCTCCAGCGGGCAGCGGTGAACGCGCTCGGCGAGCACGGGCTCGCCTGCGCCTTCGGCTATCCGAACGAGCACTCGGAGCCGATCACGAGGCGCGTCGGCTACCAGGACCTCGGGCGGCTCACGCGCTACGTCAAGGTGCTGCGGAGCCGCATCCTCGTCGAGCAGTACGGCCGCGGCCGGGTCGCGGCAGGCGCGGGGCGGGTGGCGCTGGACCCATTCCTGTCGGTCTTCTCCCGGGAGCGCCTGCAGCGGCGGAGCGGGTTTCGGGTCGAGCGGCCGGCCGCGTTCGACGACCGCTTCTCGGAGGTCTGGGAGACCACCTGGCGCCAGGGCACGATCACGAGCGAGCGCAACCCCGCGCTGCTCAACTGGAAGTACGAGATGGGCCGGGAGGGGGGCATTTACAGGGCTTTTGCGCTGGTCGGCTCGGACGACCAGGTCGCGGGCTACGCCGTCTATCGCGAGCGCAACGGCATCCGCCACGTCATCGACATCGCCTTCCAGCCGTCCCAGGACGTCCTCGACTCCCTGCTGGCGGAGCTGATCCGCGACGCGCGCAAGCAGGGCGCGATCGCACTCAGCCTGATCCACCTGGGCGTGCAGGGCCAGCTGACCCAGCGGCTGCGGGCATTCGGGTTCGTGCGCCGGACCGAGGAGAGCAGCCTGCACGTGTACGTGCCCGGCGACTCGGAGCTGGAGCAGGCGCTGGTCGACGCCGGCAACTGGAACTTCCTCAACGCGGACGCCGACGTCTAGCTCGCGGCTACGCTAGGGCGCATGAGCGTCACGGAGACGAGGAACGTCGCTTCGATCATCGGCGGCCGGGAGCGCGAGGGCGGCACCCGCGTCGAGTCGCGCAACCCGGCCAACCTCGACGAGCTGGTCTGCGAGGCCGTGCTGACGGACGCGCAGGGGTTCGCCGACGCCTGCCGCGCCGCCCGCGAGGCCCAGCGCGCCTGGGCCGCCACGCCCGCGCCGGTGCGCGGCAAGACGATCGGCCGCATCGGCCGCCTCGTGGAGGACAACAAGGAGGCGCTCTCGCGCCTGCTCACGCGCGAGATCGGCAAGCCCTACCCCGAGTCGCTCGGCGAGGTCCAGGAGGTGATCGACACCTGCGACTTCTTCGTCTCCGAGGGGCGCCGGCTCTACGGCCAGACCGTGCCCAGCGAGCTGCCGGACAAGCAGCTGTTCACCTTCCGCAACCCGGTCGGGGTGGCCGCGATCATCACCGCCGGCAACTTCCCGGTCGCGGTGCCTTCCTGGTACCTGGTCCCGGCGCTCCTGTGCGGCAACGCCGTCGTCTGGAAGCCGGCCGAGTACGCGCCGGCGCTCGGGCAGGCGCTCACCGAGCTGTTCCTCGCCGGCGGGCTGCCCGACGGCGTCCTCAACCTGGTCCAGTGCGACGGCCCGTCCGCCTTCGAGGGGCTGGAGACGGCGCTCTCGGAGGGGCTGGTCGACAAGGTCGGCTTCACCGGCTCGTCCCCGGTCGGCTCGCGCATCGGCGAGCTGTGCGGGCGCCACGTCCAGTCGCCCTGCCTGGAGCTGGGCGGCAAGAACCCGCTGGTCGTCATGCCCGACGCCGAGCTCGACCTGGCCGCCGAGGGCGCGCTGTTCAGCGGCTTCGGCACGGCGGGGCAGCGCTGCACGTCGCTCGGCACGGTGGTCGTGCACGAGTCGGTCCACGACGAGTTCATGCGCCGCTTCACCGGCCTCGTCGAGGAGGCGGCGATCGGCGACCCCTTCGCCGAGGTGCTGTACGGGCCGATGATCCACGAGCGCTTCCAGGAGCGCTTCCTGGACTGGCTCGAGCTGATCCGCGACCACCACTCGATCTCGGGCTCGAGCGCGACCGGGCGAATCACCTCCGACAACCCGCGTGCGGGCTTCGTGGGAGACCCCGACGCCGGGATCTTCTGCCACCCGACGATCGTCGACGGCGTCACGATCGAGGACGAGCTCTACGCCACCGAGACGTTCGGGCCGATCGTCGGCGTGGCCAGCTTCGGCGACTTCGACGAGGCGATCGAGCTCGCCAACCGGCATGGCTACGGGCTCTCCTCGGCGATCTACACCAACGACCCGCGCTCCGCGTTCAGGTTCCGATCCGAGGTGAGCGCCGGGATGGTGTCGGTCAACAACTCGACCTCCGGCGCCGAGGCGCACCTGCCCTTCGGCGGCAACGGCAAGTCCGGCAACGGCAGCCGCCAGTCGGGCATCTGGGTGCTCGACCAGTTCACGCGCTGGCAGTCGCTCAACTGGGACTACGCCGGCAAGCTCCAGAAGGCCCAGATGGACGTGGCCGAGCTGACCGGCGAGCCCGGCTTCCGGCTTGCCTGGGACTAGGGCGCTCTGCGTTAGCGGACGAGCGCCCTCACGCGCCGATCGCTGAGCTGGTCTCGGCGCTGGAGCCGGACGTGATTCTGCTGCTGGGCGACCTGGAACCCGCCTGGACCGAGGGCCTGGCATCGCTCGACCTCCCGAAGCTGGGAGTGCGCGGCAACCACGACCCGTCGGACGGGCTGGAGGCGGTGGGGGCGGAGGATCTCCACCTGCGCTCGGTCTCCTTCGGCGGACTCACCTTCGCGGGATTCGGGGGTTCACCGCGATACAGCAGCCACGGCAACGAGTGGACCGAGGAGGAGGCGCAGGAGATGCTGTCGCGCCTGCCAGCCCGCCGACGTGCTGCTCACCCACTCGCCGCCGGCCGGCGTGAACGACGAGCCCGACGACCACGTCCACCGCGGCTCGCCCGCGCTGCGCGCCTGGGTCGAGCGCTGCGAGCCGGCCTGGCTGCTGCACGGCCACACGCTGCCGAACCCGGCGCGGCGCGGTCCACGAGCTGGGTTCGACACGCGTGGTCCACGTACGCGGCGCGCAGCCGGTGGATCTCACCCTGCCGGTGAGTTGACACCCATATGAGGCAGGCGTAGCTTCCGACCCACAGGCCCCTGCCCCCGAAGCGAAAGGATCTCCATGTCGCTTCGCCTGTACCTCCTCGCAGTGTTCGCCATGCTCGCGGCGCTCGTGCCCGCCGGCTCCGCCGCCGCCCACCGAGACAAGTCGCCGGAGGTGGTGGCCAGTGGCCTTGACAATCCCCGCGACCTCGACGTAGGTCGCTGGGGAACGATCTACGTCACCGAAGCGGGGCGTGGAGGCAGCGGCCCGTGCGTCACCAGCGACGAAGGGACCAGCTGCGCAGGCGCCACCGGCGCCGTGACCGAGATCCGGCACGGCGAGCAGCGCCGCGTCCTCGAGGGCCTGCCCTCGCTCGCGGCCGCCGGCGGGAACCAGGCGATCGGGCCGTCAGACGTCTCGCTGCGCCGCTGGGGCGGTGCCTACCTCACCGTCGGTCTCGGGCCAGAACCCCGCCGTGCGCGCACAGCTCGGCGACCTCGGCCCGCTCGTTTGGCCAGCTCTACAAGGTCTCGTCCACCGGCCACCTGCGCGCGGTCGCGGACATCAGCGCCTATGAGGCCGCCAACAATCCCGACGGCGGCGCGTTCGACAGCAATCCGAACTCGGTCACCAGCAAGCGGGGCCGGATCTTCGTCGTGGACGCCGGCGGCAACAGCCTGCTGCGCGTGCACCGCTCCGGGGAGATTTCGACGGTGGCCGTCTTCCCCGATCGGCCCGTGACCCCGCCACCCGGCATGGGCCTCCCGGACCCGTTCCCGTTGCAGGCCGTGCCGACCAACGTGATACCCGGCCCCGACGGCGCTCTCTACGTCAGTCAGCTGACCGGCTTCCCGTTCATCCCAGGCGCCGCCCGCATCTACAGAGTCGAGCGCGGCTCCGCGCCGGAGATCTACGCCGACGGTCTGACCAACGTCACCGATCTCGACCTTCGACCGCCACGGGAATCTCTACGTGGTCGAGATCGCGGCAAACGGGCTCGCTTCCGGTGACCCGACAGGTGCGCTGATCAAGATCCGCCCGGACGGCTCTCGTGAAACCGTGCTGAGCGAGGGCTTGGTGAACCCGTACGGAGTCGCGATCGGTGATCGTGGCGACATCTACCTGACGAACCACGGCGCTTCCGCGGGCGTCGGCGAAGTACTCCGAATCAGGAGCGGGCACCACCACTAGGCGGCCTGTCTACACCTGAGCGCCGCGGACCGCCGCCTGGGCCTCGGCGCGCGGCAGGCCGGTGGCCCGCAGCAGGTCCACGGCCGCCATCCGGATCTGGCCGACGATGTGGAGCGCCGACAGGTTGCCGGTCTCCTCCAGCACCGAGTTCGCGAGCGCGGCGGCCCGGATCGCCGCCGAGCTCGCCTCGTCCGGCTCGCCGCCCTCCAGGTAGTCCTGCAGCGCCCGCACCGCCACCGCCAGCTCGTCGATGCCCTGTACCGCCTCGGGCGGCACCGCGTCCTCGGCGCTGACCGCCCGCAGCGCGCCGCGAGCCAGGGCGCGCAGGTCCTCGATCACCCGGCCGATCTGCCCGGCGGCGACGGAGTAGCGATCGAGCCCGCCCCTGGCGCCGCGGCGCTGCGGGGACAGGCGCGCGGCCTCGCCGGCCGCCTCGAGCGTGTCCACGAGGCCGTCCTGGACGCCGTCGGCCCGGGCGAGCGCCAGCAGCGCAGCGTCGGCCGCAGCGGGGCGGCGCTCGGCGAGCGCCTCGTGCAGGTGCTCGAGCGCCTCCAGCAGCCCGTCGAGCACCGGGACGGCGCCCCGGCTCAGCATGCGCAGCGGGTTCACGGGCAGCAGCAGGGAGCTGACCAGCAGCGCGCAGCCGCCGCCGACGAGGGCGTCGAGGGCGCGGCCGAAGTCGACGCCGCCGTCCGGTGGCTGGAGGGTCGCGACCAGCACCGCCGACGCCCCCGCCTGGGAGGCCAGCAGCGGACCGCCGCCGACGAGCGTGGCGGCGAGCATCGCGAGCGCCACGACGACGCCGACCTGCCAGGTGCCGGTTCCGATCGCGGCCACCAGCGCGTCGGCGATCGCGATCCCGACCGACACGCCGATCGCGAGCTCGACGGCGCGGCGGCGGCGCTGCCCGGTCGTCAGCCCGAGCGTGACGACGGCCGAGATCGGCGCGAAGAACGGCTGGGAGTGGCCGACGACCTCGGTGGCGACCAGCCAGGCGAGCGAGGCCGCCACGGCGGAGTGGAGGATCGGCCGCGCGTCCGTGACGATCCGCTGGCGGCGGGTCCGCAGGCCCGTCCGCGACGCCTCGGCTGCCTGCTCGAGCAGCTCGTCGCGCCGGGCGCGGTGGATCATCTCCGGTACCAGCGAGGCGATACGTTCGGCGGCGGCCGCAGCGCCGCCTTCGCGACGAGCACGGTCGGCTCGTCGACGCGCAGGTGATGTCCGAGCATGGCCTCGAAGCGCTCCCCGAGGCCGTCCACCTCGTCCGCGCGGACCCCGAACGAGCGGGCCAGCGCGGCGAAGTCGGGCGTGTGCAGGTCCACGCCCTCGCGCGGGTCGCCCTTCAGGTCCTGGTCGAAGCGGAGCATCCCGTAGCCGCCGTCGTCCACGATCACCGCGGTCAGCGGGATGCGCTCCTGGGCGAGCGTGGCGAGCTCGCCGCACGCGTAGAGGAAGCCGCCGTCGCCGGACACGCTCACGACCGGCCCGGCGCCCGCGAGCGCGGCGCCGAGACCCTGCGGGAAGCCGCAGCCGAGCGTGCCCCAGCCGAGCGGGTAGACGAGCTTGCGCGGCGCCGGCGTGCGGTGGAAGCCGCCCAGCCAGTACCCCGGGATGCACATGTCGCAGACGACGATCCCGTCGTCGGGGACGGCGCGCTCGACCGCCTCGATGAAGCCGAGCGCCTCGGAGTCGGTCTCGGCCAGCTCGGCCCGCACGGCGGCGTTGAGGTCGCGCAGGCGGGCGCCGAGGGCGTCGAGGCCGCCGCGCTCGGGGACGCGCTGCACGAGCGCCTCGGTGGCCGTCGCGGCGTCGGCCTCGATCAGCAGGTCGGGCAGGTAGTTCTTGGAGGCGTCCGCGGGATCGACGTTGACGGCGATCAGTTGCGGCGGCTGGGGCTGCTTCCAGCTCTGGGTCATCATCCCGTCGAGGTCGGTGCCGATCGCCACCACCGCGTCGGCCTCGTCCCAGAGGGCGCCGACCTGGGCCACGTGCGGGGTCGCCTCGACCAGGCAGGGGTGGCCGGGCGGCAGCAGGCCGCGCGCGGAGTAGGTGAGGATGACGGGGGCGACGAGGCGCTCGGCGAGCTGCGCGACCGCCGCCCCGGCGTCGGCCGCGAGCGCGCCGCCGCCGGCCCAGATCAGCGGGCGGCGGGAGCGGTCGAGCAGCTCGGCGGCGCGGGCGAGGTGGTCCTCGTCGGGCGCGGGCGGCTGCCCGCCCGCCGGCTCGGCCTCCGCGCCGGCCCCGGCCTCGGCGCCGAGCAGGTCGGTCGGGATCTCGACGTACACCGGGCGGCGCGGCGGCGTCATCGCGACGCGGGCGGCGGCCTCGATCGTCGCGCCCGCCTCGTCCGCGCTCCCGAGGCGGAAGGTCCGCTTGACGACCGGCTCGAACATCGCCGCCTGGTCGGTCGCCTCGTGGAGCACGCCGCGCCAGACGCCGGGCCGGCGCAGGCGCTGCGGGATGTCGGTTGCGACCACCAGCACCGGCTGGCGGTTGGCCCACGCCTCGCCCACGGCGCCGAGCGTGTTGGCCGCGCCCGGGCCGGTCGTGGTGAGCGCCACGCCCAGCCGGCCGGTGGCGCGCGTGTAGCCGTCGGCCGCGTAGGCGGCGGTCTGCTCGTGGCGGACGCCCACCAGGCGGATCGGCGACTCGCCGATCGCACGCCAGAGCGCGAGGTTGTGCACGCCGGGCAGGCCGAACGCCACTTCGACACCCGCTTGCCGAAGCGCCGCGACCGCGAGGCCGGCGCCTGTCAGGATGCCCGTCCGGGATGAGCTCACCGGACGCATCCTTGCAGCCGCTCCGCGGCGTGCGCGTGGTCGACCTGTCCCGGGTTCTGGCGGGTCCCTACTGCACGATGGTGCTGGCCGACCTGGGCGCGGACGTGGTGAAGGTCGAGCGCCCGCAGGGCGGGGACGAGACCCGTTCCTGGGGTCCGCCGTTCACCGGCGGCGAGGCGGCCTACTACCTGTCGGTCAACCGCGGCAAGCGCTCCTGCGCGATCGACCTGTCGCAGCCGGAGGGCGCTGAGCTGGCGCTGAAGCTGTGCGCCGGGGCCGACGCCGTGATCGAGAACTTCAAGGCTCGGCGGCGCGGACCGCTTGGGGGTCGGCTACGAGGCGGTGCGGGCGCGCAATCCGAAGGTCGTGTACTGCTCGATCACGGGCTTCGGGTCCGAGCGCGAGCCGCCCGGGCGGCCGGGCTACGACTTCGTCGCGCAGGCCGAGAGCGGGCTGATGTCGATCACCGGCGCCGAGGACGGGCCGCCCTACAAGGTGGGCGTCGCGCTCGTGGACGTGCTCTCGGGCCTGCACGCCGCCTCGGCGATCCTGGCCTGCCTGCACGGGGGCGAGGGAGGCCGGATCGAGGTGCCGCTGCTGGACAGCGGCCTTGCCGGCCTCGTCAACGTCGCCCAGAACGCGCTCGTGACCGGCGCGGAGCCCGCCCGCTACGGCAACGCCCACCCGAACATCGTCCCCTACGAGACCTTCGACACCGCCTCCGGCCGGCTCGCGATCGCCGCCGCCAACGACGGGCTGTTCAGGGCGCTGTGCGGGGTGCTCGGCCTGGACCTGGCCGGCGAGGAGCGCTTCGCGACGAACGCCGCGCGCGTCGAGAACCGGGGCGAGCTGATCCCGCTGCTGTCGGAGCGGCTGCGCGAGCGCCCGGCCGAGGACTGGGTCGAGGCCCTCGACGCGGCCGGCGTGCCGGTCGGCAAGGTGCGCACCGTCCCCGAGGCGCTCCAGGCGGCGTCCGACGCCGGCCGCGCCGCCACCGTGACCGTCGACCACCCGACCGCCGGGGCGCTCGACCTGGTGGCCTCGCCGATCTGGGGGCCGGCGCGGGCGGATCCGAGCCCGCCGCCGCTGCTGGGCGAGCACACCCGCGAGGTGCTGGGCGAGCTGGGCCTCGGCGCGGAGGAGATCGACGAGCTGACGGAGCGCGGGGTGGTGGGCCCGCCCTAATGCGACTCTTCGGCGGTCGAGGCCGGCGGCCGGGACTCCTCCGCCAGCGACGTGATCGTCAGCGCGCCGCGGGCGGCCGCCTCCATCACGTCGGTCGCCTCGTCGGCCGAGCGCGCGTAGAGCTCGACCAGCATGTGGATCACGATGCGCTCGTCCTCGTGCTTGTGGAAGCGCACGTGGGTGAAGAACTCGCGCGTGCCGTGGTCGCCGAACGCGGCGAAGGCGAGCGACTCGGCGGCCTCCGGGCCGGAGCACGACTCGACCTGATCGGCGTCCACCGTGACCGTGCACGAGGCCACCCAGGGCGTGCCGGTGACCATCCGCTCCCAGCGGTCCTCGACCGGCTCGACGCGCGAGACGCGGCGGCCGTTCTCCTCGTAGAAGGTGAGCGCCAGGTGGGGCTGGTCGTGCAGGCAGTCGAGGCACTGGACGACCGCCTCCTGGACCTCCTCCACCGGCTCGACGGCCTCTCCGGTGTCGGCGTCGACCTTCAAGATGCCCTCGTAGTGAAGCTGCACCTCGAGGTTCTGCGACCAGCAGCGGTAGCAGCGCAGCCAGCTCGACTGCGTCCCCACGGACTCCTGCGCGGATCCTTCCATGCACTCATTATGGCCGTCGCGGCGTTCCTGGCCGGTTGCTTCGGCGCCGACGACGAGCCGCAGCCCGCTACGGGCCCGCCCCGGGCGATCGCTCAGGTCGTCCAGCGGCTGGAGCGCGCCACCGCCGATCACGACTTCAGGACGATCTGCAGAGACCTGCTCACACCCGCCGCGCGCCGCCAGGCCGGCGGCCCGGACTGCGTGCGGCTGACCCGCTCGGCCGCGGCTAGCGTGACCCGGCCGAGCATCGAGCTGGTCTCGATCGACCTGGCCGGCTCGTCGGCGCGGGCGCACGTGCGGACGCGGGCGGGCGGCCAGGCGCTCGTCAGCGACGTGCTCGTGCTGCGCCGCGTCGGGGGCGAGTGGAGGGTGGACTCGCTCGGCGGCTAGCGGGGGGCCTGCGCGCGGGCCCACATCTGCAGGTAGGCCTCGGCGCCGTTGGCCATGTCCTCGACGATCTGGTTGCCCGCGACCTTGCGCAGGTCCTCGATCCAGTCGGGGTAGAGGCCGTAGTGGTCGACGCCGTCGGTGTTGATGTCGTAGACGCGCGTGCCCGAGCGCTGCTTGTTGATCACGGTCCCGCCGTCGAACGAGCGGAACGGGTAGGTGACCGGGTTCTGGGAGGCGTTGGGGCGCGGCACCGGCTGCGCGTGCAGGCCGTTGATGTCCGAGCCGAAGCCCGTGCCGAACAGGTAGCGCGGGTCGCGGTTGGCGCGCGCGGTGCGCCACTCGGCCGAGAACTGGTTGGCCTGGGTCGTGATCGGGCCGGCGATGCCGCCCAGCTTGAGGATCCGCTTGAGCGAGCCGAGGTCGCCCCAGGAGTGGCTCGAGATGACGCCGCCGTACTTGGCCGACTCGAGGATCGAGAGGGTCTGCGCGCGCGCCTTGGCGCTCATGTGGTCGGTCTCGACGATCATGCCCTTCTGGATCATGCGGCGGACCAGGTGGTCGCCGAGCGCCGTCAGGCCCTTCGGGTTGCACAGCGGCGGGGGCGGGTAGACCGGCAGCTGGCCCTGGAGCAGCGGCTGTGTCAGCACCGTTCCGAAGACCGAGTAGATCTGCTGGGTCTCGGCGGCGCCGATCACGCTCGGGGTGTTGTCGTGGTCGGCCACGTCGCAGTGGTTGGCCGTCCAGAACTGACCGGTGGCGTACTTGTTGCCGACGTTGACGAGGACGCCGGTGCCCTCGTCGTCGAACTTGGTCCCGCCGAGCGCGTTGTCGAACTTGTGGACGGGGAACAGCGACCGCACGCCGGCGGCGTAGAGCTTGTCGAGGTCGCGGTCGATCGAGGCCGTCGTGCACTTCGGCGTGCCGTTGAACTGGCCGCAGTCGAGCACCTCGGAGACCTCGATCCCCAGCACCACGGCGAGCTTGCCGTCGTTGATGACGCGACGCGCCTCGGCCGGCGACTTGACGATCCGGAAGAAGCCCTTGCCGGGACCGCCGAACTGGGCGTCGATGTAGTCCTGGAGCGCGTACATGTCGTCGAGCTGCTTGTACGCGCTGACCATCTCGTTGCAGTTGTGGCCCGGATCCTTGAGCGGGTAGAGATCGCACAGCGCGCGGTTCTCGACCAGGTCGTTGACCATGATCCGCAGGCCCGAGCGCCAGGAGCGCTCGATCCACTTCCAGTAGGTGCCCTCGTGGCTCTGCGACTCGTCGCGCGGCCAGCCGGCGAAGCTGGGCCAGCCCTCGGGGCTGTGGGTGCCGACCGGCGAGCCCGTGGAGATGAAGTTCTCCATCACCGCGGCGGCGCCGTTCGGATAGTGGTCGGCGCAGTCCTTGAGCGCGACCGTGACCCCGTACGGGCTCCACGGCCGCCCGCAGTGGAAGCGCCCGCTGAGGAACTCGAACGCGCCGAGGTGGATGTGGTCGTCCAGGAAGCCGCGCACCCGAGCGGTGGGGCTCGAGCCCTTGAACGGCGTGCCGCTCACGTTCAGCTCGACCTCCGGGAAGCTCGCGCAGCCCTGGGTGGCCTGGAGGCTCCAGTGGGCGGCCGTGCCCTGGGCGAGCCGCCCGAGCGCGCCGACGGCGAGCGCGTTGCCGGTGCTGAAGCTCGTCAGGCGCACGGTCGAGCCCTCGTCGGTCAGCTTCCAGTCGCCGCTCGGGCCGGGCGTCGCGATCGGGACGACCGTGTTGACGCGCCGAGCTGCCGGGCATGCGCCCGTCGGGCCCGTAGAGCAGGTAGCGCCCGAGCGCGGTGGCCTGCATGCGGAACGGCGTGGCCCCGGCGACCGAGCCGGCGGAGGCCGCGTAGCCGAGCGAGTCGCGCGCGACGTAGCGGCCGGTTCCCGCGTCGCGCAGCGCGTAGCAGCCGTTCGCGTAGGAGTAGATGTCGGCGGCGCTTGCCGTGGGGGCGAACAGCGCCGCCCCGGCGAGGCAGGCCGCGATGGCCAGAAGAGCCCTCCTCATCTTCAGCCTACCTCCCCATCCGGCCAGGAACGTAAACGCACATGTTCCTGGACTGGCTCAGGGCCACTCGAGCGCCCCGAAGCGCTCGCGCAGGCGCAGCCCCCGAGCGGGATTGAGCTGCTCGACCCAGGCGATCCGGCCGAGCAGGTGCGCGCGGAAGTCGGGGTGGGCCGAGCGGTTGGCGGCTGCGATCCCGTTGCGCGCCGCGTCGTGGAGGATCGCCTTGAGCAGGTCGTACTCGCGCCGCGTCACGTTCGGGTGCTCGTTGACGACGATCCCGCACAGCGTCTGGCGCGCCGAGCGCGGCATCGCGCGCGTCTTCGCGAGGTTGAGCAGGAAGCCCTCGGCGCGGGCGATCTCGCTCACGAGGGCCACGATCCGGCCCGCGCGCCGCGCGAGGCGGGCGTCTCCGGAGAATGCGAGGTCGTCCGCGTAGCGCGTGTAGCTGGCGCCGAAGGCGGCGGCGAGGCCGCTGAGGCGGCGATCGAGCGAGAAGGTGGCCAGCCCGGCGAGCGCCGGCGAGGTGGGGGCACCCTGGGGGAGGTGAGGCGTCGCGAGCCTGCGGCCGAGCCGCCAGCGGGCGGCCGCCTGACCGGGGGCCGGGGGCGCCAGTGCCGCCCACTCGGCGAGCGGGACGACGTTCGTGCACAGCGCGGTCAGCGCGTGCGCCACGGCCTCGGCGTAGCCGGCGGTGCGGAAGATGCCGAACACGCGCCCGGCGCCGACCGACGCGAAGTAGTCCTCCAGGTCGAGCCGCAGGACGAGCTCGGACCCGGCGTGCGCCAGCGCGTGGCTGCGGGCCGAGCGGCCGGCGACGAACCCGTGGGCCGCGTCGTGAGCCGGGATGCGGTCGAGCACCTCGCGCAGCACCCGCCGCTGGGCGGCCTTCAGCATGCGACTTCGGGCGCTCGATCAGGCGCGGCGGCCCGCCGCTCGCGGGGCAGCCACGCGTAGCGGTAGTTGCGCAGCGGCTCGGAGGAGACGGAGCGCTCCAGCCCGCGCGCGTCGGCGAGCCAGTCGAGCCTGCCCGGCTCGAGGCCGAGCAGGGTCGCCCAGATCGGCCGTCGTGTCGAGGTCGGCGACCGGCCAGCGGCGCCGGACGGAGCGCTGCTCGGACAGGTGCCACTGCCGCACGCGCGGCGGCTCGCGCAGAGGGGGCTCGCGCAACGCCTCGATCGCGAGCCGGACGTACGCCGCCAGCTCGCGCGGGCGATCGGCGGGCGGTCGGTGGTACGCGGCGAGCGTCGTCCGCGACGACCCGGCGCAGCCAGCGCGGCGCGGGGGTCACCGCCCGGCGCGCGCGGCGCAGGAGCGCCTCCTCGGTCCACTCGCCGGCCAGGAAGGCGGCGGCCAGGGCGCCTGCGATCTGGGTTTGGCGATTGGACTCGTGCACTGGTGAGGTGGCGACGGCCCGGCCCGACTGCTCCTGTCGTGCGTGCGCCTGCCTGCGTGCAAGCAGCCTGGGCGCATGCGACGTGATGCGTTGCTGAATAGGCGTCCCTGGGGTAGCCCCAGAGCGGTCCGCGCGCCCGTGGGCGCCCGGCGCCGGCTCGGGCCGGGACCGTCGCTGCGGTGAGCCTAGCCCCGCCTAGCCGAGCGAGCCGGCGAGGGCCTCGAGCGTGGCGTCGAAGTCCGTCCTGGCGATGCCGCCGACGGCGGGCGAGGTCGCCCCGCTGTCCGCATAGCGGCGGACCGTGGCCGCCGCCTCCTCCGCGCTCCCGATCGCGGCCAGGGATTCGAGGAAGCGGTCGGAGATGGCGTCCTGGCCCTCGCGGTCGAAGGCGGCGAGGTCGTCGCCGAACCCGGATCCCTCGATCATCTTGCGGTAGAAGGGCAGCGAGAAGTAGGGGAACAGCTCGGTGCGCAGCTGAGCCTTGGCCTGGCCGGTGTCGCTCGTCACCGCCGACGGCACGGCCGCCACGATGTCGAAGCCCTCCGCCGGCTTGCCGGCCTTGGCGCGCCCCTCGGCGACGGTCGGCACCACCACGTCGCGGATGTACTCCGGGATGCACAGCCACAGCACCACGCCGTCGGCGATCTCGCCGGCGAGGCGCAGCATGCCGGGGGAGAGGCCGGCCAGGTAGATCGGGAGGTCGGGCCGCGGCTCGAGGCCCATGAAGTGGAAGTGGGACTGGAACTTCTCGCCCTGCGGCGGGTCCTCGTTGCGCAGGATCGCGCGGACGATGCCGGCGTACTCGCGCATCTCCCGGAGCGGCTTGTCGATCGTCTGCCCGTACCAGGCCTCGACGGCGGGCCGGTGCGAGACGCCCAGTCCGATGACCGCCCGGCCGCCGGAGAACTCGTCGAGCGTGGCGAAGGACTGGGCCGTCGCGACGGGCGTGCGGCTGTAGATGGGGGTCACGCCGGTGCCGAGCCGCAGCCGCTCGCTGCGCGCGGCGTAGGCCATCAGCAGCGTGACGGAGTCGCGCCCGGCGATGTGCGTCACCCAGGCGGACTCGTAGCCGAGCCGCTCCGCCAGCTCGACGCGCTGGAGGGCCGTCTCGAGCGACCGGCCCACTCCGATGAACGCGCCCAGGCCCACGAGGCGCGAGCCTAGCGCCTCGCTAGCCTGGCCGCGGGTGATCGGTGCGTTGCTAGCGGGCGGGTCCGGCAGCCGGCTCGGGGCCGGATCGAAGGCGGCTGCGCCGCTCGCCGGCAGGGCGCTGGCCGCCTACCCCGCCGAGGCGCTGGGCGCCGTCTGCGAGCGCGTGGCGGTGGTCTGCAAGGCCGACACGCAGCTGCCCGACCTGCCCGGCACCGAGCGCTGGGAGGAGCCCGACGAGCCGCGCCACCCGCTGACCGGGATCGTGCACGCGCTGGTCACGGCGGACGGGCCGGTGCTGGTCTGCGCCGCCGACATGCCGTTCGTGACCGCGGACGCGTGCCGCACGCTGCTGGGCGCGGCCGGGACCTCGCCCGCGGTGGTGGCCACCGCCGACGGGGTCCTCCAGCCGGTCCTGGGGCTGTACGCGCCGGCGGCGCTCGACGTGCTCCGCGCCGCGCCGCCCGACGCCCCGCTGACGCGCACGGTCGAGGCGCTCGACCCCGTGCGGGTGGCGCTGCCCGCCGCGCTGGTGCGCAGCGTCAACACGCCAGCGGAGCTGGCCGAGGCCGAGGCGCAGCTCGCCTAGCGGCACTCGGGCGAGATCGGCACCGACAGCACGAAGCTGGTCGGGTGGAGCGGCCGCGGGTTCTCCTTGCACCAGGCGAGCGTGCCGGCCGGCAGCTGGGCCCGGGCGCTGAAGCGGTAGCCCGACGTGTCCCCGGTGTAGGAGAAGCAGTTGAAGTCGGCGCCCGTGCGGCTGCGCACCCTGACCGGGTCGCATGAGGTCTCGCGCACCCGCCCGTCGAGCTTGCCGGCCGCGATCCGCCTGCGGACGTCTGCCGAGATCGAGGCCTCGAGCTGGGAGCCGACCAGGCCGGCCGCGGCAGCCGCCTGCAGCCCGCCGTCTGCCCGTACGCGGGCGCGCTGGGAGGCCGTGAGCAGGTCGTGGCGCGGGCGCTGGTCCTCCCGCAGCTCGGCCAGTGAGGCGGCCTTGTGCTGGGCGGCGATCGCCGCTCGCTCGCGCTCGCCCGCGTTTCGGTCGCGCACCACGAACGGCCAGGCGATCGCGATGCCGGCCACCAGGACGCCCGCCAGCGCGGCGACGACGCGCTTCCCGCGCGGCGAAAGCTTGCGCCACCCGCGGACCGGCAGCTTGAGGAAGCCCGGGAGCGGCTCATAGCGCTCCCCCTGGCCGGCCGGCGTCCAGGTTGGCCTCGGGTCCTGCATCTGAGTCGAGGATACGGGGTGGACCTCTCGGGGTCGCTTGCCCGTACTGGGTGGAGGGGCGAGGATGACTTCTGCTCTGGCAAGCGCATCTGTAATCGAGGTGGCCGCGGCCCGGCTCGGGCCGGCGGCGCTTGGGCGGCCGTCGCGGCGGCGCGAGCGCGCCTGGGTGCGCGACGCGCAGGCGGGCTCGCACGACGCGATGGAGGCGCTGTTCAGAGCGCACTGGGCGCCCGCCCACCGCGCCGCCTTCCTGATCGTGCACGACGCGGCCGCCGCCGAGGACATCGCGCAGGAGGCGTTCCTGGCGGCGATCCGCGCGCTCGACCGCTTCGACCGGCGCCGCCCGTTCGGCCCGTGGCTGCACCGGATCGTCGTGAACCGGGCGATCGACTGGTCGCGCGCGCGGGCGCTGCGGCGGGAGGTGGCCGAGCCGGTGGAGGCCGAGGCGCCGCCCGAGCGCGCGGGCGCCTGGTCGGACGAGGTGGTGGCGGCGCTCGCGGTGCTCGACCCCGACCAGCGCGCGGCGGTGGTGCTGCGCCACCTGCTCGAGTACACGCCGGGGGAGATCGCCCATCTGCTGGAGGTGCCTCGCGGCACCGTCAACTCGCGGCTGCGGCGCGCGCTCGACCGGCTGGCCGTCGAGCTGGGGGAGGGCCCGTGACGCGCGTCCTCGAGCGCCGGCTGCGGCGCGAGCTGGCCGCAGCGCGACCGCCGCGTGCCGAGGACGCCGAGCGGCGCGCCTGGCACGTGGTGAGCGCCGCGCACGCGGCGAGGGGGCCCGCGCGGACGGCGCGGCGCGGCCGCCGGTTCGCGGTCGCGATCGCGGCTGCCGTGGTCGCGGGCGCGCTGCTGCTCACGCCGGCCGGGGCGAAGATGGGCGACTGGATCGACGACGTCGTGAGCCCGGCGCCGCACGCCACGCACCGGTGGCTGTCGTCGCTGCCCGCGCCGGGGCGGTTGCTGGTGGCCGGAGACGGGAGCGCGTGGGTGGTGAAGGACGACGGCGCGCGGCGCCAGCTGCGCGGGTTCGGGGACGTCACCTGGTCCCCGGGCGGGCTGTACGTGGCCGCCGCGCGCGGGCGCGAGCTGGTGGCGCTCGACCCGCAGGGCCACGAGCGCTGGACGCGGCCGGCGGCGCGGCTCGTGACCGCGCCGCGCTGGTCGCCGGACGGCTACCGGATCGCGTACCGCAGCGGGGGCGACCTGCGCGTGGTGACCGGCGACAACACCGACGACTGGCTGCTGGCGCGCGGGGTCGGGGCGGCGCCGCCGGCCTGGCGACCGCTGGCCGCGCCGGCCGAGCAGGTGCTGGCGTTCGCGGCCGGCGGCCGGGTGCGGATCGTGGAGGTGGACGGCCGGCGGCTGCTGGGCGAGACGGCTCCCGGGCCCGCGCCGCTGCAGGTCTGGTGGGCGGTCGGCGGGCGGCGGCTGGTCACGGTCGGCGAGCGGTCGGTGGTCGTGCACGACGCGCGCGGGCGCGAGCTGCGCACGGTCGAGCTGCCCGGCGGCTGGACTGCGACCGGGTCGGCCGTCGCGCCCGGAGGCAGGCGGCTGGCGCTGATCGCGCGGCGCGCGGGCAGCAGCGCGCTGCTGGCGGTGCGCCTCGATCGCCCGGAGCCGCCGCGGACGGTGCTGTCGGTGCGGGGGAGCTTCGAGGGCCTGACCTGGTCGATCGACGGGTCGGTGATCGTGCTGGGCGTCCCGCAGGCGGACCAGTGGCTGTTCGTGCGGGCGCGCGGCAGCGGCGGGTTCGACTCGGTGCGGCACATCCGCGAGCTGTTCGGCGGCGGGAACGAGCCGGTCCGGGGCGCGTTCCCGCGGCCGGCCGGGTGGTGCTACGCGGAGCCGGCGAACCGCTCCGCTCTCCACCAGCCGCCCTGCTAGGTCTTGACGATCAGCAGCACGAGCGCGATCGCGAAGAAGAACTCGCCGATGCCGAAGGCCGTGCCGAGGTTGGCCGCGCCCGCGAGCTTGGCGATCAGCGAGGTGACCGCGAAGACCGCGACGAGGATGCCGACCTGTGCGGCGAACGAGATGCGGGGCGGCTCGCGGCCGGGCGGGAGAGCGTCCTGCGGCCCGTCGCCGCTGCGGTCGCGCCGCTGGCTCACGCGCGCGCTCCCCGGAGGGCGTCGACGAGCTCGGCGACCGATTCGCCCGCGTCCCGGTCGGACAGCAGCCGCTCGGCCTCGCGGCGACCGCCCAGCGCCCGCAGGGCGCTCTCGCCGTGCTCGGCCGTGAACTCGCGCAGGGCGGACAGGCGGCGAGCGCGCAGGCGGCGCTCGGGCAGGTCGATTCGCTCCCGGTGCCCGTCGAGGGCGGCCACGAGCTCGTCGATCCCGCTGGCCGGAGGCAGGGACGAGACGGCGACGACCGGCACCTCCTGCGAGCCGAGCGCGGCGAGCGCCTGGTCGAGGTCGGCCCGCGCGCGCTGCGCCGCGTCGCCCAGGTCCGCCTTGGTCACCACGAGCACGTCGGGCACCTCCATGATCCCGGCCTTGAGGAACTGGAGCACGTCGCCCGAGGCGGGCTGCACGACGACCGCGACCGTGTCGCAGACCTCCTCGACATCGGTCTCCGACTGGCCGACGCCGACGGTCTCGACGACGACCACGTCGTAGGCGGGCGCGAGGGCGTCGGCGGCCTCGCGGGTGGCCGCGGCCAGGCCTCCGAGCCTGCCGCCGGCGGCGGTTGAGCGGATCAGGATGCCGTCGTCCTTGGGGTCGTGCTCGATCCGGGCGCGGTCGCCGAGCAGGGAGCCGCCGGAGCGCTTGGACGACGGGTCGACGGCGAGCACGGCGACCGTGCGGCCCGCCGCGCGCCAGGCCGCGACCAGAGCCGAGAGCAGGGTGGACTTCCCGGCCCCTGGGGGCCCGGTGACACCCACCAGATGCGCCTGCGCCTCGCCGCCAAGGACGCCCGGCGAGACCTCCCCGAGCAGGGCCCGCGCGGCCTCCCGACCCGCCGCAGAGCGATCCTCGATCAGGTTGAGCGCCGCGGGCGCGGCGGAGCGATCGCCCTCGCGCAGGCGGCGCCCGAGCTCTGCGGGATCGACGGCGGCCATCGGCGGGGCACGCTAGCGGGCGAGCATGGCGACGGTGGTCTCGGCGACCCAGCCGGGATCGCGCAGCACCTGGCGCCGCGTGAAGCGAAGCGTGTCCAGCCCCGCGCGCCGGGCGCGCTGGTCGCGCCGGCGGTCGGACTCGAAGCGGTTCCTGGTGCCGTGCGCGGCCCAGCCGTCGACCTCGACGATGAGGTGCTGTTCCCGCCACAGAAAATCAGCTTTCAAGGGTGGACCGTCGTCTACGGCCAGCCACTCGTTGACGGCGGGCTCGGGCAGGCCCGCGGCGCGGCAGAGCGCGAGAAACGCTTCCTCCAGCTCGCTCGCCGTGAGCCCGGGCTCGTCGACGAGCTGCGCGAGCACGCCGCGCAGCACGGTCGCGCCGCGTCGCCCGTTCGCGCCCTCGATCGCCGCTCGCAGCTCGACGAGGTCGAACACGCGCAGCACTTCGGCCTGCTCGACGGCCCGCTCGAGCTGGCGGCGCGGCACGACGTCGGCGAGGTCCAGGAGCGTGCGCGCCACGGTGGTGCACGGGATGCCGTGGCAGTTCGTGACGTCGCAGGCGCGCAGGGTCGGCGAGGCGTGGGCGGTGATGCCGGGGCGCGAGTGGGCCGACCGCAGTGGGAGCGAGATCTCCGTCCGGGCGCTGTTGTCGGCGCGCAGCCCCCGGAGGCCCGCGGCCGTGCGGTGGCTGGCGGCGGCGAGCGGGCCGTAGGCGAGCACGGCCGCCATGGTGCGGCCGTCACCGGTGAGCGGCGCGTGGCCGACGGCGTAGACGGCGCGGTGGAGGCGGGTGAGGCGCCCGGCCTTGGCACGCGGTCCACGGCGCTCTTGCGCGAGCCCGGCCAACTTCAGCTGATCAAGGGTGATCACCCCGTGCTGCCCTCTCGCGATCTCGCCGATCAGCGCATCGCGAGGGGGTCCCCGAAGTTCGGTCAACGTATGCTGGACTTTCTTCAGGGACCCCCCGCCGCGATGCACCCGTCATCGCTGCTGTAAGCGCCTCGCGGCGCCACTTACGCCCCGGGCCTCAGTCGGCCAGCCGCGCGTGCACCCAGTCCAGGATCGCCCCGTTGTAGTCGGCGGGCGAGGCCGGGTCGGTGTTCGGGGTCTCCTTGTTCGTGACCACGTGGGTGGCGCAGCTGCCCGGCTGCCCGGCCGGGCTGACGCAGACGCGCAGGTTGCGCGACTTCGACCCGGGCCCGAGGCCGGCGATCGCCGCCCGCAGCGGCTCGTGGACGCAGTCGGCGGCCCCCTTCGTCACCGTGGTCCCGTTGCGCAGCGGGCAGGACATCGGCGTGGCGCCGCAGACGTTCGGGTCGGCGCTGCTCCACGTGTGCATCAGCGGGACCGTGAGGGCGCCGCGGCTGACGAGCTTGTCGGGCTCGTTCTTGATGTCGGCCAGCTGGAACTGCGTGCGGGCGCGGATCGCGGCGATCGCCGCGGGACTCCGGGGGCCGCCGTCGGCGCACGTGCCCTGGTCGAACTGGGCCTGCTCCCACTCGGCGTTGACCACGCCGGAGTCGACGACCGACCCCGCGGGCGGGATGCGCTGGGCCTGGAGCCCCCACGACACCGACAGGGCACCCGCCGAGCCCGCGCTCGTGCCGTGCAGGAAGAACTTGCTCGTCGGGTACTTGGCGAGCGCGAACTGGATCGCCGCCTTGGTCGCGAACAGCCCGTTCACCGTCCGCGGCGAGCCGTCGGGCAGGGTGTTCGGGTTGTTCGGGTCGGGGGTGTCGCCGCCCGAGTAGATGTCGTGGTTGCACATCGACACCGACACGAGCCGGAAGCCGAGCGCGTCGTCGCGGACCAGTCGCATCAGGCCGTTCGGGTTGAGGAAGCTGATCGAGGTCGCCGCCGACTCCTCGGACTTGTTGCCCGGGCCCGGCTGCGGCCGACCGCTCGAGTCGAAGAAGCCCACGCCGCCGCCGCGCATGCGCACCCAGAGCGGCTTCGTCTGGGTGTCGGAGGAGCCGACCTTCGTCCCGATCACGAACGTCTGGTAGCCCGAGATGCTGCAGGGGTACGCCAGGTTGCGGTACTGGTCGAACTCGTAGCCGCCCACCGTCGTGCTGCCGACGAACTGGATCTGGTTCGTCTTGCCGGGGTCTCCGACGAGCGCACAGCCGGACAGCAACAGGACGAGCGGGAGGGCGAGAGCGGCCAGCCGAGCGGGTCTCATGGCCGCGTCAACACGCGCCAGCGCTCAAGGTTGCGCTACGAAACTGTCGCGCCCACGCCGTTGTGCTCGGCCACCAGATCCACGATGTCGCCCATGATCCGGCTGACCTCGAAGTCCTTCGGCGTGTAGACCCGCGAGACGCCCGCCTCGAGCAGCGCGGCCTCGTCGGCCGCGGGGATGATCCCGCCGACCACGACCGGCACGTCGGCGCCGGCCTCGTCGAGCTCGCGCAGCACCTCGGGGATCAGCTGCGAGTGCGACCCGGACAGGATCGACAGGCCGACCACGTGCACGCCCTCGTCCACGGCGGCGCGCGCGATCCGCGCGGGCGTGAGGCGGATGCCCTCGTAGACGACGTCCATGCCGGCGTCGCGGGCCCGCACGGCGATCTGCTCCGCTCCGTTGGAGTGGCCGTCGAGGCCCGGCTTGCCGACCAGGATCTTGACCCGCCGCCCGAGCGCCTCGCTGACGCGCTCGACGCGGTCGCGCAGCGCGGCCAGGGCGTCGTCGGTGGGGGCCGCGGCCGCGTCGCCGACGCCGGTCGGTGCCCGGTACTCGCCGAACACGGATCGAAGGGCCTCAGCCCACTCACCCGTGGTTGCTCCGGCTCGGGCGGCAACGAGCGTCAAGGGCATGAGGTTCTCGTCGGTGGAGGCCGCTGAGCGGAGGGCATCCAGGGCAGCGTCGACCTCCCCTTGGTCGCGGTCCTTGCGCCAGGCTGCGAGCGCGTCCACGGCGGAGCGCTCCACGGCCGGATCCACGCGCAGGATCCCACCGTCCTCGCCCTCCTGAAGCGGCGAAGGCTCCGCCTCGGTGAACGCGTTCTGCCCGACCACGGTCTGCTCGCCCGCCTCGATGCGCCGCACGCGCTCGCGGTGCGACTCGACGAGCTGCGTCTTCATGTAGGGCACCGCCTCGACTGCGCCGCCGCGCTCGGCGACCACGGCCATCTCCTTGCGCGCGCCCTCGACCAGCTCGGCGACGAGCCCGTCCATGACGCGGGAGCCCTCGAAGATGTCGGGGTAGTCGAGCAGGTCGGTCTCGTAGGCCAGGATCTGCTGGATCCGCAGCGACCACTGCTGGTCCCACGGCCGGGGCAGCCCGAGCGCCTCGTTCCAGGCCGGCAGCTGGAGCGCGCGCGCCCGCGCGTCGCGGCCCATCGTCACCGCGAGCGCCTCGAGCACGATCCGGATGATGTTGTTCTCCGGCTGCGACTCGGTCAGCCCGAGCGAGTTCACCTGCACGCCGTAGCGGAAGCGCAGGAAGCGCTCCTCGTCCACGCCGTAGCGCTCGCGGCCGATCGCCTCCCAGAGCTGGCCCATCGCGCGCAGCTTCGCGTGCTCCTCGACGAACCGGATGCCCGCGTTGACGAAGAACGACATGCGCCCGAACACGCGCGGGAACGACTCCTCCGGCACGCGCTCGCGCACCCGGTCGAGCACGGACTGCGCGGTGGACAGCGCGTAGGCGATCTCCTGCACGGGCGTCGCGCCGGCCTCCTGGAGGTGGTACGAGCAGATGTTGATCGGGTTCCACTTGGGCACCTCGTCGACCGTGAACGCGATCATGTCCGCGATCAGCCGCATCGAGGGCTCCGGCGGGAACGCGTAGGTCCCGCGCGAGAGGAACTCCTTGATGATGTCGTTCTGGGTCGTGCCCTGGAGCGAGCCGCGCTCGACCCCGTTCTCCTCGGCGACCGTCATGTAGAGCGCCAGCAGCCAGGCCGCCGTGGCGTTGATCGTCATCGACGTGTTCATCTCGTCGAGCGGGATGCCGTCGAGCAGTGCGTGCATGTCGCCCTTGTGGACGATCGACACGCCGACCTTGCCGACCTCGCCCCGCGCCAGCTCCTGGTCGGGGTCGTAGCCCGTCTGGGTGGGCAGGTCGAACGCCACCGACAGCCCGGTCTGGCCCTTCGCCAGGTTGCGGCGGTAGAGCTCGTTTGACTCCCGGGCCGTCGAGTGGCCGGCGTATGTGCGCATCACCCAGGGGGTGTCGCGCTCCGGCAGGCGATGCCGAAAGCTCCGGCTCGGCCGGGAGCGCTCGGTTCAGGGTCCGTGCTCACTCCGGGAATTGTATGGTCGGGTCGCTTTGTCCCGTGCCATCGACGTCATGCACCTGGGACGAGACCGGGTGATCTGCGCCTACGAGGTGAACGGGCTGATCGTGGACCCGGGCCCGTCGTCCTGCGTCGAGACCCTGCTCGAGCAGCTCGGCCACACCAAGCCGCGCGGCCTGCTGCTCACGCACATCCACCTCGACCACGCCGGGGCCAGCGGGGTGCTCTGCCGCCGCTTCCCAGACCTGCGGGTGTACGTCCACGAGGTCGGCGCGCCCCACCTGATCGACCCCTCGAAGCTGCTGGAGAGCGCCGGGCGCCTGTACGGCGACGACATGTGGGAGCTCTGGGGCGAGGTGGCGCCGGTCCCCGAGGACCGGATCACGGCGCTGAGCGGCGGCGAGACCGTCGAGGGCTTCCGGGTCGCCTACACGCCCGGCCACGCCTCGCACCACGTCAGCTACCTGAACGAGGCGACCGGCGACGCCTACGTCGGCGACGTGGCCGGCGTGCGCCTGCCGCCCTACGAGCACACGGTGGCGCCCACGCCGCCGCCCGACATCGACGTGGAGGCCTGGCTCGACTCGCTCCACACCGTGGCCTCCTGGAACCCGCACTCGCTCTGCCTCACGCACTTCGGCCAGGTGACCGACGTGGCAGAGCACCTGCATCGCGTGCGCTCCGCGCTACTGGAAGCGGCGGACTCGGCGCGCCTCGACGGCGAGGAGCGCTTCATCGCCCGGCTCGAGCAGGAGCTCGGCGAGAACACCGACCCGGCCACGGTCGAGGCCTTCGAGCAGGCCGCTCCGCCCGACCAGCTCTACGCGGGCCTGGCGCGATACTGGCGCAAGCGAGCCGGATGACCCAGACGATCGAGAAGCCGCGCGTCTCGGGACCGGACGACACCGGGCTGGGCGGCCACTGGCGCGTGATCGTCCTCAACGACGACCACAACACGTTCGAGGGGGTCGCCACCGCGCTCTCCACGGTGCTGCCCGGGGTCAGCTACGACCAGGGCATGTCGATGGCCAACCGGATCCACAACTCCGGTCGGGCGGTCGTCTGGTCAGGCGCGAAGGAGCCGGCCGAGCACTACTGGGAGCAGCTCGGCGGGTACGGGCTCACGCTTGCTCCTCTGGAGCAAGGCTGAGCGCGCGGGCGTCGCCGATGATCTCGTACAGCTCCGGCAGCACCGGCACGTTGACGTAGCCCTGGAGCTCGATCCGCTTCTCCGCGACCGCCTCGGAGTACCAGTACTGCTCCCACTGGGCCTTGGTCGGGAAGACGGCGTGCTGGATGAAGTCGAGCCGCCCGTCGATCGCCCGGTAGAACGCCCAGGAGATGGCGCCGAAGTCGAGCGCCAGCTCGGCGGCCGGCGCCCAGCCCTCGGCGAACTTGTCGCCCCGGAAGGGGTTCACGTGCCAGGGGATGTGCACCAGGATCACGCGCCCACCTCCGCCCGGATCGCGCCCGGGCCCTCCTCGGTCTTGCCCTCGCCCTCGCCCTCGGCGCCGACGAGGATGGCGATCTTGCCGAGGTGCTTGTTCTCGCGCATCAGCTGGTGCGCCTCGGGCACGCCCTCGAAGCCGAGGGTGCGCCACAGCACCGGCCGGATCTGGCTCGACTCGATCAGCTCGTTGGCCTTGTTGCACTCGTAGGCGTTCGCGAAGTGCGACCCGATGATCTGCTTCTGGCGCATCCACAGGTAGCGGACGTCGAAGTCCAGCTCGTAGCCCGTCGTGCCGGCGCAGATGACGACCTTGCCGAACGGCTTGACCGTGAATACCGAGGTCGGGAAGGTCGCCTTGCCGACGTGCTCGAAGACGATGTCGGGCGCCTCGCCGAGGATCTCCTTGACGCGCTTGGAGAACGCGCGCGACACGCCGAAGCGCTCCTTCTCCTCCTCCGGCGTCTCGCCGCCCTTGCGCATCATGCCGGCGAACTCGTTGCGGTCGATGTAGTCCACGGCGCCGAGCTGCTTGACCAGCTGGCCCTTCTCCGGGCTCGACACGACGCCCACCGCGTGGGCGCCCGCCGCGGCGCAGAGCTGGGTCGCGAACACGCCGAGGCCGCCCGCGGCGCCCCAGATCAGGACGCGCTGGCCGGGCTGGAGGTCGCACTGGGTGATCAGCATCCGGTAGGCGGTGAAGTAGACGAGCCCGTAGGAGGCCGCCTCGTCCCAGGTCAGGTTCTGGGGACGGGGGAGAAGTTGCTGCGCCTGGACCTTTGTGAACTGTGCGAACGATCCCCAGGTCGTCTCATAGCCCCAGATCATCTGGCTCGGCGCGGCGAGCGGGTCGAGGCCGTGGACCTCCTTGTCCTCGTACGAGGCCATGTTGCAGTGGATCACGACCTCGTCGCCGGGCTTCCAGCGCGTCACGCCGGGGCCGACCTTCCAGACGACGCCGGAGGCGTCCGAGCCCCCGATGTGGTGCCCGAACTCGGGATGGTCGCCGTAGCGCATCACGGAGACCGGCTCGCCCAGCGCGGCCCAGACGTTGTTGTAGTTCACGCCCGCGGCCATAACGCGAACGATCACCTCGAACGCACCCGGCTCGGGTACCTCGACCTCCTCGAGCTGGAAGGCGTCCTTGGGCTCGCCCAGGCGCTCCTCGCGGATCACCCAGGCCGCCATCGTCTCGGGCAGCGTGCCCGGCTCGACGTCGAGCTCGGTCACCTTGGTCATGTCTACGGCCATGGGCGAGCAGACTATCGCCGGGCCTGCCGTTACGTTGCGCATATGCGCTCAACACAGCTCGGGCTCGCGGCCGTGATCCTGCTGATGGCGGCTCAGCCGGCCTCCGCGGCGAAAGTCTCGGTCTCGTCGGCCACCGAAGAGGAGGGCACGCTCGTCTCGTTCACGCTGAGCGCGAGCCCCGGGGAGGCGAATCGCGTCACGGTGAGCACGCGCCCGCCGGCCGGGAACGCAGCGGACTGTGGTGTTCCGCGACGCCGGCGCGCCGCTCACGGCGGAGGAGGGCTGCCAGGCGGCCGCGGGCGGCGAGGTCGTCTGCGTAGCGGAGCTGGGCGACTTCGCCAACTCGGTGGACGTCCTGCTCCAGGACGGCGACGACAGCGTCGACGCCTCGGCCGTCGGCCTGCGCGGCTTCACCGTCTTCGTCGACGCCGGGACCGGCTCGGACACCGCGGTCGGCAGCCGCTCGCTCGTGAACGCGCTGTTCGGCGACTTCGTCAACAGCGAGGTCGGCGACGACCGGTTGACCGGCGGCAGCCGCGACGACTTCCTGCAGGGCGGGCCCGGCGCCGACTCGATCGACGGGCGCGGCGGCAGCGACGAGGTCACCTACCGCGACGAGCGCCGGCGCGTGCGGGCGGATCTCGCCGCCGGCTTCGCGCTCAGCGCCGCCGGCGACCGCGACAGGCTGCGCTCGATCGAGCGGATCGAGGGCGGCGACGGCGCGGACGTCCTGCGCGGCAGCGCCGCGCGCAACGCCATCTTCGGGCTGGCCGGGGACGACAGGCTCGGCGGTCGGGGCGGCGACGACCAGCTGAGCGGCGGCCCGGGCGCCGACCGGCTCTTCGGCGGCCCCGGCCGCGACCTCCTGCTCGGCGGCCCGGGCATCGACCTCTTCGACGCCGGCCCTGGCGCGGACCAGCTCCGCGCGGTCGATCACCGCGCCGAGCTGCTGCGCTGCGGCCCCGGGGTGGACCGCCTGCGCGCCGACCGGGCGGACAGGCGGTCCAACTGCGAGCCGTGAGCTAGGTCGCCGAGGGCGCCTCGGCCGCGGCGACCTCGGGGGCGCGAGCCGGGTCGGGACGCGGCGCGGACTTGGGCGCGATCAGCAGGAACGCGATCAGGGCGCCGGTCGCGGACACCGCCGCCGACAGCCACATCCCGTTGGACAGCGCGTGGATGAACGCGTCGTGCGCGGCCGTCACGGCCTGGGGCGGCAGGTTGGCGGCGTCGCTGCCGGCGCCGAGGTTGTCGACGATGCGGTCGCGCTGCGCGGCCGTGAGGCCGGACCCGGCCAGGTCGTCGGCGAGCTGGGAGCTGGCCAGGTGCTGGAACAGCGCGCCGATCGCCGCGACGCCGAACGTGCCGCCCACCATGCGGCTCATCGACAGCACGCCCGACCCGACGCCCGCCTTCTCGGAGGGCACCGAGTTCATCGCGGCGGTCGACATCGGCGACATCACGAGCGCCATGCCGATGCCCATCACGATGAACGCGGGGAGCAGCAGGCCGTACCCGGTGTCGACCGTGATGCGCGTCTGCAGGAACAGCGCGAACGTCGTGAGCGACAGGCCGGTGACGATCAGCGGTCGCGGCCCGACGCGGTCCGCGAGGCGTCCCGCGAGCGGCGCGATCAGCACGATCATGAGCGTGGACGGGAGGAAGCGCACGCCCGCCTGCACGGCCGAGTAGCCGAGGATGTTCTGCATGTAGAGCGCGAGGAAGAAGAACATCGCGAGCATCGCGAACGAGACGATGAAGCCGACCGCGTTCGCGCCCAGGAACGTCTTCGAGCGGAACAGCGAGAAGTCGACCATCGGCTCGCGCACGCGCGGCTCGATGAGCGCGAACGACGACAGGCCGATCACGGCCGTCGCGATCAGCGCGATGACGCCGGGGGAGCTCCAGCCCCAGGAGTTGCCCTCGACCAGGGTCAGCACGAGCGCGGTCAGGCCGACCGACAGGGCGGCGATGCCGGCCCAGTCGACAATGTGGCGCTGCGACTCGTCGCGCGACTCCCGGGTCGCGAACAGCGTCACGGCAACCGCGCCGACGGCGACCGGCAGGTTGAGGAAGAAGATCGCCCGCCACGAGACGTACTCGGCGAGCGCGCCGCCCACGACCGGGCCGATCGCCAGCGCGAGCGCGGACACGCCCGCCCAGGTGCCGATCGCCTTGCCGCGTTCCTCGGCCGGGAACGTGACGGTGATGATCGAGAGGGTGGCGGGCATCATGAACGCCGCACCCGCGCCCTGGACGGCGCGGAACGCCACCAGCCAGGCCTGGCCGGGGGCGAAGCCGATCGCCGCGCTCGAGAGCGCGAACACGACGACGCCGAACAGGAACATGCGGCGGCGGCCGAAGATGTCGCCGAGCCGCCCGCCGGTGACCAGCAGCACGGCGAACGTGAGCGTGTAGATGTTGACGGTCCACTCGAGGCCGGAGAGCGACGCGTTGAGGTCGTCCTGGATCGACGGCAGCGCCACGTTCACGACCGTGTTGTCGAGCATGATCATGAAGAGGGCGAAGCACATGGCCGCGAGCGTCCACCAGCGGCGGTTGCCCTCGTTGAGGCGAATTCGGTCTGTCACGAGCTGAGTCTCCTTGCGATCGGAGCGACGCCGGCGGAGAGCGCCACGCGCTCCTCCTCGGTGAGCCCCGCTACGAAGCGCTTGATCGCGGCGAGCCGGATCGCGATCAGGCGATCGAGGCTGCGCCGTCCGCGAGCGCTGACTGTCAGAATCTTGGAGCGGCGGTCGCGCTGGTCCTCGGTGCGCTTGACCTCGCCGCGTTGGACGAGCCCGTCGACGGCGCGGCTGATCGCGGGGCCGGACAGGCCCAGCGTCTCGGACAGCGCGCCCTGGGGGAGCGGCTCCGGCGCGTCGGCGAGCAGGTTGAGGCACTTCACCTGGGTGAAGGTGAGCCCGGCCTCCTCGATCGCGCTGAAGAAGTCGCGGCTCGAGGAGGTGAGCAGATGCTTCATCAGGACGCCGAGCTCGCCGGCGACGGCGTCGAGGTCGCCCGCGGGGGCGGCCTGCTCGGCGGCTGAAACAGATGCTTGCATGCATGCAAGTATTGCAGACACGCATGCATTCGCCAACCCGAAGGCGGTTAGGATCGCGCCGTGGCCAAAGCAACCCTCTTCGGAGTCCCCGCCTCACATCCGACCTACGCCGCCGAGCTGATGCTGCGGCAGAAGGGGGTCGCGTACCGCCGCGTGGACCTCGTGGCGGTGCTGCACCGCAAGGTGCTGCGCGTGCTCGGCTTCCCCGGCATCACCGTGCCGGCGCTGCGGCTCGACGGCAGGCGCGTGCAGGGCACCCGCGCGATCGCCGAGGCGCTCGACTCCCTGCGTCCCGGAACGCCGCTGGTGCCCGATCCCTCGGTCGTGGCGGCCGAGACCTGGGCCGACGAGCAGTACCAGGCGGTCCCGCGCCGGCTCGTCTGGCACGCGCTGAGCCGCGACCGCTCGACGCTCTCGACCTTCCTGGTCGACGCCAAGCTCGGGGTGCCGGTGTCCGTGGCGGCCGGCGTGGGCGGCCCGGTGATCCGAGCGGCGGTGCGCGCCAACGACGCCGACGAGGCACACGTGCGGGCGGACCTCGCCAGCCTGCCCGAGCTGACCCGCCACGTCGACGACCTGCTCAGCGCCGGGACGATCGGAGGCGACCAGCCGAACGTCGCCGACTACCAGATAGCGACCTCCACGGCCCTCCTGGCGACGATGGACGACATCCGGCCGATGCTCGAGGGACGGCCGATCCTGGAGCACGCGCGCCGGGTCGCGCCCGGCTATCCGGGCCGCGTCCCCAAGGTCTTCCCGCAGGATTGGTTGCAAGCCTGATCCCGTTCCGTCGGGGGGTCGTCCTACGGTGGGTGGTTCGATGGAGGCAGCCACCCCACTGAGACAGGCGCAGGTGCGCACGATCGGCGACCGAGTCGTCGTCGACGGCCTGGTCGTCGAGGACGAATGCGCCGTCCGGCTCGTGCGCGAGCGCGAGCAGCGCGGCGACGATCCGGTGCGCGCGGTCCGCGACGCCGTCGAGATCGGCGCGCGCGTGCTCGACCGCGAGCAGACGGGCGCGAACGCCGAGTACGTCAAGGCCGAGTTCGAGAAGGCCTCCCAGGGCGTCCAGCAGGAGTTCACCGACAAGGCGCGCACGATCGCCGAGTTCTTCGAGGCGCAGTTCTCGGCCGTCTTCGGGGAGGACGACGGCCAGCTCGCCAAGGAGCTCGAGCGGCGCTTCGGCGACGGCAGCGCCGTCTCGGTGCAGAACCGCGTGCGCGAGGCGGTCGCGGAGACGCTGACGAAGTCGCGCGAGGACCTCGTGCGCCAGTTCTCGGCGGCCGACGACCGCAACCCGCTCGCCGACTTCAAGAGCGCGGCGGTGCGCGAGATCCAGCAGGCGGCGGGCCGGTCCGACGCGACCCAGCGCGCCCTGCTCCAGAAGCTCGGGGAGCTCCAGAAGGAGCTCCAGGCGCTGCGCGACGAGAAGGACAAGCTCGATGAGATCGAGGCCGAGCGCGAGCGCGGCACGGCCAAGGGACGCACCTTCGAGGAGTCGGTCTTCGAGGCGGTCGACGGGATCGCCGCCGCCCAGGGCGACGACGCCGAGGCCGTCGGCGACGTGCGCGAGGCCACAGGCAAGGTGGGCGACATCGTGGTGGCGCTCGACGCCTGCAACGGCCCGCCGCGCGGCCGCATCGTGGTCGAGGCGAAGGACCGGCGGCTGTCGCGCCCGGCGGCGCTGGCAGAGCTCGACAAGGCGATGACGGAGCGCTCGGCGGACTTCGCGGTGCTGGTCGTGCCGACCGGGGAGGAGGTCCCCGCAAAGCTGGAGCCGCTGCGCGAGTACAACGGCGACAAGCTCGTGGTCGCCCTCGACGGCGACGGCGGCACGCTCGCGCTCGAGCTGGGCTACCGGCTCGCGCGCGCCCGGGTGCTGATGAAGCGGTCGGACGCCGACGGCATCGACGCCGACGCGCTGCGGGTAGCCGTGGAGCGCGCGCTCGGCGCGCTGGCCGACGAGCGCAAGGTCAAGCAGCAGCTCACCGGCGCGAAGGGCAACATCGAGCGCGCCTACGGGCTGGTCGAGTCGATGGCCGGGCGCGTGCGCGACCACCTCTGCGAGATCGACACGATCGTGCGCCCGGCGGACGCGGACCCCGCCGCCGAGCCGACCGACGACCAGCTCGCGCTCTAAGGCTCCCTCGGCGCTCTGACATCATCGGCCGATGGCGGATGTGGAGAAAACGTGCCGACACTGGCAAGCCCTCGCGCACGCGTCAGGTGGTCGGCTTCGGGCTGTTGGGTCTCGCGGTCCTGTTCGCGGCCGTGAATCTCGACGAGGTCAGCGTCAACTGGGTCGTCGCGACCTGGGACACGCCGCTGATCATCGTCATCGCGGTCTCGCTGGTCGCCGGCGCGGGACTGGGGTTCCTGGCCGGCCGGCGGCGCCGGCAGAGCTGAACGCGGCCAACCGCGCTAAGGCAGCAGCAGGTCGGAGTTCGAGTCGCTGCGCTCGGTCCCGATCTTGAGCACGGCGGGCTTGATCTCCTTGCTGACGGCCTGCTCGGAGCCGGCCCGGACCTCGTAGGTGCCCGGCTCGAGGCTGCGGCTGATCGTCAGCGTGTCGCTCGGCGCCACGGAGCCGGCGCGCTCCCTGACCGTCTCACCCTCGAGCGTGACGGTGTGGGTTTCGCCGGTCTGGTTGGCGATCGTGATCTGAAACGGTCCCGCGCCGAGGCCCTTGGCCGGCGACACGATCACCTCGTCCTTCTGGATCACGCCGGAGAGCCCGATCGCGACTGGGGCGCGGGCCTTGTGCTCGAAATCCTCGTCGCCGCAACCGGCGACGGCGATCGCGGCAACGGCGACTGTGGCCAGGACTCGTCCCCCCATGGCTGAGGGCCACCCTAGCCGAACCAGACCGACCTGCGCGACGCTCTCATGTCGTCGAGCTCGAGCTGGATGCGGGAGCGCAGCTGCTCGCCGATCCCCTGGACGAGAGCCAGGTCCTCGGCGTCCTCGGGGCCGTAGCGGGACAGGTCCACGGGCTCCATGAAGCGGATCTTGAACTTGGCCGGCATGTACATCAGCGCCGCCGCCAGGCCGAACTGGGGGAACGCGTGGTTGACGGGGAAGTAGATCAGCCCGGTCAGGCGCTGCAGGGCCGGGACGTGGGCGAAGATCGGCATCGCCTCCTCGGCGCCGAGCACCGCCACGGGCACGATCGGGACGCCGGCGCGCATCGCCGTGCGCACGAAGCCGCCGCGGCCGAAGCGGCGCAGGCGGTAGCGCTGCCAGTAGAGCTTGCGCGATCCCTTCGCGCCCTCGGGGAAGACGAGCACGAGCCCGCCCTCGTCGTGCAGCAGCCGCTGGGCGTTGGCCGGGTGGGCGGCGACCAGCCCGAGCTTGTTGACGAGCATCGCGACGCCCGGGTAGCCCTTGAACCAGTGCTCGCCGAGCATGTGCAGCGGGCGCGGGTTGGGGTGCTCGTGGCGGATCGCCTGCATGATCATCGGGGCGTCCGGCGGCAGGGCCCCGGAGTGGTTGGAGACGATCAGCGCGCCGCCCTCGCCTGGCACGTGGTCCACGCCCTCGGTCTCCACGCGGAACCAGTGCCGGTAGTAGAAGTCGAGGAGCGGCTCGAAGCGGTCGAAGAAGCGCTGCGAGCGGCCCCAGTCGTCGATCTCGCGGCTGGGCTCGGCGGCCGGCACGAGCCGGCGCAGGTCGCGCAGCTCGGGTTGCGGCCCTTCGGGCGCGGGGGCGGGCTCGGGCGGCATGTCGAGCACGCCCGCGCGCGGGTCGTAGCCGAGCAGCGTGCTCTCGCGCGACAGTCCGTGACGGCTCGCGGGGGTGCGCGGCTCAGCCACGCTCGAACGGCAGCTCGGCCACCTGCGCCTCGGCGCCGTCGACCAGCACCGTGTCGCCGGGGGCGGCCTCCCGCCTGACCAGCGCCAGCGCGATCGGGCCCAGCCGCGGCGAGACGGAGGCCGAGCCGATCCGCCCCACGACCTTCTCGCCGAGCAGGATCTCGGCGCGCCGCTCGGCCGGCTCCGACAGCCGCAGGCCGCGCAGGTGGCGGTTCGGCTTGCCCTTGTAGTGGAGCCGGGCGACCGTCTCCTGCCCGACGTAGCAGCCCTTCTCGAAGTCGACGGCGCGCTCGTTGATGCCGGCCTCCTGCGGGATGGTGTCGGCGTCCATGTCGAGGCCGAGGCGCGGCCGCCCCGACTCGATGCGCAGGCACTCCGCGACCTCCTCGGAGACCTCCTCGACGGCGAGCTCGGCGCGCAGCTCGTCGGCGCGCGAGTTCGAGCAGAGCAGGTCGACGCCGAGGTCCGTGCGCACCCACAGGCCCGTGCCGGTGTCGACGAAGGCGTGCTCGTCCGGCGGCGGCGCGTCGTCGAGCAGGGCGTCGGCGCCCGGGCCGAGCAGCGACAGGATCGAGTGCGCCTCGCCGACGTCCTCCCACTGGACGTCGCGGCCGAGCGAGTAGGTGTCGAGCATGTGCCGCAGCACGGGGTGCCCGATCGGCTCGCTGTCGAGCCAGAAGAAGTCCTCGCCGCGCAGCACGCGCAGGTCGGTGCGGAGCTTGCCCTTGTGGTTGAGGATCGTCGCGTAGCAGCCGTGGCCCGGAGCGAGGCCCTCCACGTCGTTGGAGACCTGGCCCTGCAGGAAGTCCGCGGCCTCGCCACCCCGCACCGTGAACATCGCCCGCTCGGAGCGGTCCAGCAGGCCCGCCGACTCGGTGACGAGCTCGTATTCGCTGGTCGCGATCACACGCCGATCGTACTCATGGGCGCTGCTGGCCAAATGGTCGATTTTTAGTCTCGCCTAAATCATGCTTCAATAGAGGCTGATGCGAAATCTGTGGAACGACAAAGTCTCGCGCCGCAGGCTGCTCGGCGGCGCCGCCGCCACGAGCGCCGCGCTGCCGGTCCTGCACGAGCTGATCCCGCATCAGGGGCTGCACGGCGGCACGTCGGCGGCCCAGGCCGCGGTCGGGCACGACCACGCCGCCCACGGCGGCGCGGGTCACCTGGGCGCCGTCGGCCGGGTCGACCACGCGGGCAACGGCTTCGACCCGCAGGCGATCCTGCGCGACTTCGACGAGGGCACCGTGCGCGGCGGGGTGCGCGAATGGGAGCTCGTCGCGGAGGACCGGGAGATCGAGGTCGCGCCGGGGGTCAAGTACGCGGCCTGGACCTACAACGGACGCGTCCCGGGGCCGACGCTGCGGGCCCGCGAGGGCGAGCGCCTGCGGGTCCGCTTCGTGAACGGCTCGCGGCACCCGCACACGATCCACTTCCACGGCATCCACCGCGACGTGATGGACGGCGTCCCGGGCATCGGCGCCGGCAACATCGCGCCCGGCAAGTCGACCGTCTACGAGTTCGACGCCACGCCCTTCGGCCTGCACCTCTACCACTGCCACTCGACTCCGCTGGCCGAGCACATCGCGAAGGGGCTCTACGGCGCGTTCGTGATCGACCCCAAGGCCGGGCGGGCCGAGGCCGACGAGCTCGTGATGGTCATGAACGGGTTCGACACGAACTTCGACCGCTCCAACGAGGTCTACGCCGTCAACTCGGTCGCGTTCGCCTACATGGCCGATCCGGTCCAGGTGAAGCGCGGCGAGCTGGTGCGGATCTACCTCGTCAACGCGCTCGAGTTCGACCCCCTCAACTCGTTCCACATCCACGCCAACTTCTTCGACTACTACCCGACCGGCACGCGCCTCGAGCCGCGCGACTTCACCGACACCGTCATCCAGGGCCAGGGCGAGCGCGGCATCCTCGAGCTGCGCTTCCCGTACGCCGGGAAGTACATGTTCCACGCCCATGTGAGCGAATTCGCCGAGCTTGGCTGGATGGGCTTCTTCGAGGTCACGGACTGATGGAGGCCGCCGCCCCGCCCGTGCGCCGCCCGCCCTGGCTCGCGGGCCTGATCCCGGTGGTCGTGCTCGCGGCCGCGATCGGCCTGTTCGTGGCGCTCGACGCGCCCGGGCTCGACCGGATCGGCGTCCCGCAGGAGGAGCTCGCCGTCGAGCGGACGGTCCTCAAGCCGGGGGAGATCGAGCTCCACCTCCGCAACGACGGCGCCGACCCGGTCCGCATCGAGCAGGCGATCGTCAACGACGGCTTCACCTCCTTCTCCCAGACGAACGACGAGATCGGCCGGCTGGGCGGCGGCGAGGTGAAGATCGCCTACCCCTGGATCGAGGGCCAGAGCTACGAGGTGATGCTGCTCACCTCGACCGGCGCCACGATCGACCACGCGATCGACGCCGCCGTCGAGACGCCGGACGCCGACCTCGGCTTCTACGGCCTGATGGCCCTGATCGGGATCTACGTCGGCGTGATCCCTGTCGCGATCGGCATGCTCTGGCTGCCCTGGCTGCGCAGCGTCGACGCCCGCTGGGTCCGCTTCCTGCTCGCCTTCACGGTCGGCCTGCTCGCGTTCCTCGCCCTCGAGGCGCTGCTCGAGGGCACGGAGCTCGCCGGCGAGGGCCCGGCGGCCTTCGGGGGCGCGGCGCTGGTCTGGCTCGGGGCCGCGGCCGCCTACCTGGCGCTGTCCGGCGTCGACGCCTGGCTGCGCGGCCGCGCGGAGCGCGCCAGGCGGGACGAGGCCGGGGTGGACGCGGCCCGCGCCGGCGAGCGCGCGGCCCTGCTCGTCGCGCTCGGCATCGGCCTGCACAACCTCGGCGAGGGACTGGCAATCGGCGCGGCCTACGCGGTCGGGTCGCTCGCGCTCGGGGCAGCGCTCGTCGTCGGCTTCGCCCTGCACAACACCACCGAGGGCCTCGCCATCGTCGCGCCGGTCGCCCGCTCGGGCAGCGCGCGGCTGCGCACGCTCGTACTGCTCGGCCTGCTCGCCGGTGCGCCCGCGGTGCTGGGCGCCTGGGTGGGCGCATCGTTCTTCCACCCGAGCGTCGCCGCGGTCATGTTCGGCATCGGCGCCGGGGCGATCGCCCAGGTGGTCGTGCAGATCGCGCCGTCGATTCGCGGCGCCGACGGCCGCCTGCTCAACCCGCTGTCGGCCGGCGGGCTCGCGACCGGCCTGCTCGTGATGTACGCGACCGGCCTGCTGGTGAGCGTCTGATGGCCGTCCGCCACGAGATCTCGAACGCGGTCCAGGACTACGCGAAGGCGATCTGGTCGCTCGGGCAGCGCGACGACGAGCCGGTGTCGACCTCCGCGCTCGCCGACCGGCTCGAGGTCTCGCCCGCGTCGGCCTCGGCGATGGTCAAGCGGCTCGAGTCGATGGGACTGGTCGAGCACCAGCCCTACCACGGCGTGACGCTGACCCCGTCCGGCGAGCGGGTCGCGCTCGAGGTCGTGCGCCACCACCGCCTGCTCGAGCTCTACCTGGCCGAGGCGCTCGGCATGTCGTGGGACCGCGTCCACGAGGAGGCCGAGGTGCTCGAGCACGCGATCTCGCCGGCGCTGTCGGACCTGATCGCCGCCAAGCTCGGCAACCCGACCCACGACCCCCACGGCGACCCGATCCCGACCGCCGACGGTGAGATCGACGAGACCCCCACGCGGGCGCTGGCCGACCTCGAGCCCGGCGCCACCGGCGTCTTCGTGCGGGTCTCGGACTCCGACCCGGACATGCTGCGCTACCTCGCCGACCGCGGGATCGCCCCGGGCGACCGCTTCGAGGTGCACGAGCGCGAGCCGTTCGAGGGGCCGCTGACCGTCGTCTTCGGCGGCCATGCCCACGTGCTGGGCGGCGCGCTCACGCGCGCGATGCGGACGGTCTAGCGGTGGCCGCCGTCAAGGCCGCGACCGGCGCGGACGTCGCGCTGGAGCCCGCCCACACGCCGTGGGAGCCGAGCGCGCTCGACGAGCTGCGCGCCCGCGGGCGCCTGCGCTTCGGCCTCGCGATGCTCGGCCCGGCCTTCGTCGCCGCGGTCGCATACGTCGACCCCGGGAACTTCGCCACCAACATCGCCGGCGGCTCCAAGTACGGCTACCTGCTGCTGTGGGTCGTGCTGGCGGCCAACTTGATGGCGATGCTGATCCAGTACCTGTCGGCCAAGGTCGGGATCGCGACCGGCAAGAACCTGCCCGAGCTGTGCCGCGAGCACTTCCCCCGGCGCGCGACGATCGGCCTCTGGATCCAGGCGGAGCTGATCGCCATGGCCACCGACCTCGCCGAGTTCGTCGGCGCGGCGATCGCGCTCAACCTGCTGTTCGGGGTCCCGCTGTTCGTGGCCGGGCTGATCACCGCCGTAGTCGCCTTCGCGATCCTGGGGCTCCAGACGCGCGGCTACCGCCGCTTCGAGACGACGATCGCGGGCCTGCTCGGGGTCATCCTGCTCGGCTTCCTGTACGAGGTCTTCCAGGCCGCGCCCGACGCGAGCGGCGCCGCCGCCGGGTTCGTGCCCAGCTTCGCCGGCACCGAGAGCATCCTGATCGCGACCGGGATCCTCGGCGCGACCGTGATGCCGCACGTGATCTACCTGCACTCCGCCCTGACGTCGGGCCGGATCCAGCCGCGCGACGACGCCGAGCGGCGCGAGCTGCTCCGCTACGAGCGCCTCGACGTGGGCCTCGCGATGGGCATCGCCGGCGTCGTGAACATCTCGATGCTGCTCGTCGCCGCGGCCCTGTTCCACGGGGTCACCGACATCGACTCGATCGAGGGCGCCTACGACGGCTTCCGCGCCCAGGTCGGCGACGGCGCGGCGATCGCGTTCGGGGTCGCGCTGCTGGCGTCGGGCCTGTCGAGCTCGAGCGTGGGCACCTACGCCGGCCAGATCGTCATGCAGGGCTTCATCCGCCGCGCCGTCCCGCTGCTGGTGCGCCGGCTGGTGACGATGCTGCCCGCTCTGGTCGTGCTCGCCGTGGGCGTCAACGCGACCGACGCCCTCGTGATCAGCCAGGTCGTGCTGTCGTTCGGCATCCCGTTCGCGCTCGTCCCGCTCGTGCTGCTGACCCGGCGCGCGGACGTGATGGGCGGCCTGCGCAACAAGAGCGCCACGACCGCGGTGGCGAGCGTGGTGGCGCTCATGATCATCGCGCTCAACCTCTTCCTGCTGGCCAAGACGTTCGCCGGCTAGCGGCGGATAAGGTTCCCGGCGATGCCGATCGCCGACGACTTCCAGGCCGTGGTCGCCTCCCTGCCGCCGGACTGGACCCAGCTCGAGCTCGACCTGCGCATCTTCGACGAGCAGCGCTACATCGAGGCGGCCACGCTGCTCACGCAGATCAACGCGATGCCGTACTCGAAGCACGACTGGCACTGGCGCGCTGCGCTCCGCCCACGAGTTCGGCCACGCCGCGGCGCCCGAGACCGTGCACGGCACGCTGGCGCTGCTCGACGCGGAGGGCATCGCCGGGGAGCTGGCGCTGCGCGAGGCGCGCACGGGACGGGTGGAGGTGACCCAGATGTGGGGCCGGCCCGAGTCGGTGCGCGAGGAGTTCCGCCAGCGCCGCGGCCAGTAGTGGCCCGCGTGGCGCTGCACTCGCCCGACCTGCTGTTCGGCTCGAAGGTCGAGGGCGCCCTGCGCGCCGCCGGCCACGAGGTGGTGCGCGGCGACGACGCCGAGGTCGCCGTAGTCGACCTCACCGAGGGCGAGGTCCCCGACCCGCCCGGCGGCCTGCCGGTCGTCGGCTACTACCTGCACACCGACCAGGACACCCGCCGGCGCGCCGAGGCCGCCGGCTACGACGTGGTCGTGCCGCGCTCGCGGATGAACCGCGAGGCCGTGCAGCTGGTCGAGAGGCTGCTCTCGGCTTGAGGCTCGCGGTCGTGACCGGGGCCTCGTCGGGCATCGGCAAGGCCACCGCCGCGCTGCTCGCGCGCGAGGGCTGGCGGGTGCTGCTGGTGGCGCGCCGCGCCGAGCGGCTGCAGGCGCTCGCCGCCGAGCTTCCCAACGCGGTCGCGGTGCCGGCCGACCTGACCGCCGCCGACACACCCGCGCGCGTGCGCGAGGCCGTCGAGCGCGAGGGCGGGGGGCTCGGGCTGCTCGTGAACAACGCGGGCGCCGAGTGGCGCTCGACGTTCGGCGACGGCGGCTACGCCAACGTGCGCCGCACGATGGACGTCAACTTCGACGCGGTGGTGAGGCTGACCGAGGCGCTGCTGCCGCTGCTGCGCGCCGCGGCGCCCAGCTCGATCGTGAACGTGAGCTCCGTCGCGGGCCGCATCGGGCGGCCGCAGAACAGCGCCTACGCGGCGACGAAGTTCGCGCTGGCCGGCTGGAGCGAGGCGATCGGCGTCGAGGAGCGGGCGCACGGGGTGCACGTCGGGCTGGTGCTGCCCGGGTTCATCTCGACCGAGGGCTTCCCCCACAAGCGGCTGCGCGACGGCGCCACGACCGGATGGCTCGTGTCGACGCCGGAGCGGGTGGCCGAGGCGATCGTCGCCGCCGGGCCCGGCGGCAGGCACGAGGTGTACGTGCCGCGCTTCTACGCCGTCGTGCCGAAGGCGCGCCACCTGGCGCCGGGCGTCGTCCGCCGCGTGCTGCGCACCTCTCGCATCTAGAGCGAGAACGCCCGGTCGACGTCGGGCGGCCGCTTCAGGATCCCGAAACGGGCGTCGAAGCGCGCCCACTGCTCGAGCGCGCCGCGGTCGAGGCGGATCGGCGGCACGAGCGCGGGGGCGACCGCGTCGAGCTCCGCGCGCATCAGGCCCTCGTCGGCGCCGGAGGCCCTGACGAGGGCGTCGATCGTCGCCGGGCGGTCGCGCAGCGCGAGGATCGTGCTGTGACGCAGGCGGGCGAGCGTCGCCTCGACGTCGGTCCGGCGCGCCCGCAGCGTGGCGCGCCGGACGGCGAGCACCAGCTCCGGGTAGCGGGGCGCGCCGTACTCGTCCACGCGGAACTCGCGCGTCTTGACGCCGCGCTGCCTGAGCGCGACGCCCTCGGCGTTCCAGAAGGCGACGACCGCGTCGACCTTGCCGGCGATCAGGCTCGGCACGGCGGTGAAGCCGATCGTGGTGCGCCTGACCTTGTCGAAGTCGCCGCCGTCGTGCTCGACGACCGCACGGAGGACGGCGTCGTCAGACGGCAGCCCGGTGACGCCGACGCGCTTGCCCTCCAGGTCGCGCGGGCGCTCGATCTCGGGCTTGGCGATCACGGCCGCCAGCGGCCGCTGGACCAGCGCCCCGACGCCGACGATGTCCTCGCCGCGCTCGCGCGCCAGGCCGAGGTCGTGGATGTCCACCACGGACATGTCGACGCGGCGGCCGAGCAGCAGCTTGAGCGAGTCGGTCGAGGAGGAGGGGACGATCGGGCTGCTCCCCAGCAGTCCCGCGTGGACGGCGTTGGGCTGGAAGTCGAGCGCGATCCGGCCCAGGCCCTGGGGCTCCTCGCTGCTCGCCGCCGCAGCCGGCCAGCAGGGCGATCAGCGCAATCAGGAGGGGGATCCGGCGCACGACGTCGAACCCTAGGCGCAACGGATCAGTCAGCCACAGGAGGTCGCAGGTGCAGGATCGCGGACCCGCCGCATACATCGCCGAGTTCATCGGCACGCTGTTGCTCGTCTTCTTCATCACGGCCGTCGTCTCGGTCTACGTCGCCGCGCCGACGCGCCTGAACCCGAACCCCTTCATCGACTTCTCGGTGATCGGGCTCGTGCACACGTTCCTGCTGTTCGTGCTGATCCAGACGCTGGCGTTGATCTCAGGCGCCCACTTCAACCCCGCCGTGACCGCGGTCCTGACCATGCTGCGCCAGATCAAGCCGTCGGACGCGGCCATCTACGTGGTGCTCCAGTTCCTCGGCGGCGTGGCGGGGGCGCTGCTGACCAAGGCGCTGCTGCTCGACGAGGGGAAGGCCTCGAACTACGGCGCCGTGGGGGTCTCCGACGTGCTCGACGGCAAGATCCTGCCGGGCATGGTCGTCGAGGGGCTGGGGACGTTCTTCCTCGTCTGGGCGATCATCGGCGTGGCGGTCAACCCGCGCGCGACCAAGGAATGGGCAGCGCTCGCGATCGGCGGCGCGCTCGGCATGGCGGTGATGGTCTTCGGACCGCTGACCGGCGCCGGCTTCAACCCGGCGCGCGCCTTCGGCCCTGCGCTGGTGTCGGGCGAGTGGGGCGGCGCGGGCGAGTTCATCCTCGTCTACATGCTCGCTCCCGTGATCGGCGCCCTGGTCGCCGGCTTCGTCTACTTCCAGATCCTCGCCGAGCCCGGCGCGAAGGGAGTCGGAGGCGCCGAGCCCGTGGGCTAGCCGGGCCACCCACGTCCGTAGACTGACCCCGGTGCGGCGGGTCACGTTTTCGCGGAACTTCACGCTGTCGTTGTCGCGGACGTGCCAGTGCTACTGCAAGTACTGCGCGTTTGCGACCCACCGCGCCCACCTGTACGCGCCGGACGAGGTCGAGCGGCTGCTCGACGACGCCTCGCGCCGCGGCGCGAAGGAGCTGTTGGTGCTGACCGGCGAGAAGCCGGAGGTCAACGCGGAGGTGGCCGCGCGGCTGGCGGAGTACGGGCACGCCGGATTTCGTCTCGTATGTCGCGTGGGCGTGCGAGCGGGCGCTCGAGCGGGGGATGCTGCCGCACACGAACGTGGGCGTCTGCTCGCGCGAGGAGCTGGCGCGGCTGCGCGAGGTGACGGCGTCGCAGGGACTGATGTTGGAGTCGGTCAACCCGGACCTGGTGGTGCATCAGGGGTCGCCGACCAAGCATCCGTCGGTGCGGCTGGACACGATCCGGACGGCCGGCGAGCTGCGCATCCCGTTCACGAGCGGGATCCTGGTGGGGATCGGGGAGTCGCCCGAGGAGCGGGTGGCGGCGCTGGAGGCGCTGGCGGCCGTGCACGCGGAGCACGGTCATTTGCAGGAGGTGATCCTGCAGAACTTCGTTGCGCATCCGCGCTATTACGGGGCCGAGCCGGCCGAGATCGCGGATGAGGCGCAGCGTTCGGCCACGCACGGTGAGCCGGCGCCGCAGCCGGCTTGGGCGACGCCGATCTCGCTCGACGACATGCGCGTGTTGATCTCGGAGTGCCGGCGGTTGATGCCGGACGTGGGGATCCAGATCCCGCCCAACCTGTCCGATTGGTGGCTGCCGCTGGTGGAGGAGGGCGCGACCGATCTGGGCGGGCTGTCGGCCAACGGCGATCACATCTCGCCGGAGCACCCGTTTCCGTCGGTGCACCGGATGCGCAAGCAGCTCCAGCCGCGCGGCTACGCGCTCACGGAGCGGCTGTGCGTCTACCCGCAGTACATGGAGCCGGGTTGGATGGAGCAGGGCGTGCTCGACGTGGTCAAGCTGCGCTTCTGGTCGTTCATCCCGCGGCGCGGGTCGGGGCGGCGCGAGGAGCGGCCGATCCGGCGCGACCTGGTGCCCGACGCGATCGCGCGCGGCCGCGAGGGTGAGGCGCTGTCGGAGGAGCAGCTGACGGCGCTGTTCGCGGAGACCCGTCCCGGAGGCGATCGAGGACATGCGCCAGGCGGCCGACGAGCTGCGCGTAGAGCTGGCCGGCGACACCGTCACGTTCGTCGTCAACCGCAACATCAACATCTCGAACGTCTGCACGGTCGGCTGTGCTTTCTGTGGCTTTGGGCAGGGGCGGCGCTCGCCGGACGCCTACGAGCACTCCGAGGACGAGTTCCGGGGGCGGGTGCGCGAGGCGGTCGAGTTCGGCGCGAGCGAGATCTGCATGCAGTCGGGCATCCACCCGGACTGGACGATCGCCGACTACGAGCACTGGCTGCGGGTGGCCAAGGACGAGGCGCCGCAGCTGCACCTGCACGCCTACTCGCCGATGGAGGTCGACGCGATGGCCGCCGACCTGCCGCTGGCCGAGGTGTTCGAGCGGCTGGTCGCGGCCGGGCTGGGCTCGACGCCCGGCACGGCGGCCGAGGTGCTGCACGACGGGGTGCGCGAGCGCATCTCGCCCAACAAGCTGCCGGCGGGGCGCTGGATCGAGGTGATCGAGGCCTGCCACGCGGCGGGGGTGCGCTCGACGGTGACGGTGATGTTCGGCCACATCGAGGAGCCCTGGGAGCTGGCCGAGCACATGCGCGTCGTGCGCGAACTGCAGGAGCGCACCGGCGGGTTCACCGAGTTCGTGCCGCTCTCGTTCATCCCCTTCCACACCATGCTCGGCCGCACGCACGGCATCGAGCCGATCTCGCGCGAGGACAACCTCAAGCACACCGCCGCCTTCCGCCTCGCGCTCGGCAAGACGATCCCGAGCCTGCAGGCGAGCTGGGTCAAGATGGGCCTCGACGCCGCCACCGAGTCGCTGCGCTGGGGCGTCAACGACCTCGGCGGCACCCTGATGGAGGAATCCATCTCCCGCATGGCCGGCTCCGAGCACGGCGTCAAGCTCGACCCCGAAGACCTGATCGGCGCCGCCTGGGCCGCCGGCCGGCCCGCCGCCGAACGCGACACCCTCTACGGGATCCGGCGCCGCCACGAGCTGCCGGTGGCGGCGTAGGCCGGACGGCCACGCGGCCGCTCCGCAGCCGGGGCTTGTCGCGAAATCCGTACATAGCGACCAAAACTCGACAAACCCCCGGCGGCCCCGGGCCCGGGAGCCGCCGGACGGATCACACCGCGTTCACGCGTTCTTCGCAGGGCGTTCACCGGCGGCGACGGGCGGCTTTGCCACCCTGAACCGCAATGCGGCGACGCGAGTTCATCGGGCTCGGGGTCGGCGGGGTTGCCGCCGTCTCGCTGGGCGCGGGCTTCTGGGAGCAGCTGTTCGGCTCGGCCGAGTCGAAGCCGCTGCGGCGCGGGCGCGGCTACGGCCCGCTGCGCGAGCCGGACGCCAACGGGGTGCGCCTGCCGGATGGCTTCGAGTCGCGCATCGTCGCGCGCGGCGACCAGGTCGTGGCGGGCACCGACTACCGCTGGCACCTCGCCTCGGACGGGATGGCCACCTTCCCCGGCCGGCGCGGCGGCTTCGTGCTCGTCTCCAACTCCGAGACCCTCGCCGGCGGCGCCTCGGCGCTGCGCGTCGGTCGCGACGGCGAGGTGCGCGACGCCTACCGGATCCTGTCCGGCACGACCCAGAACTGCTCCGGCGGCGGCACTCCCTGGGGCACCTGGCTGTCCTGCGAGGAGACCGAGGACGGCCGGGTCTGGGAGTGCGACCCGGCGGGGCGCAAGCGCGCCGTCGACCACCCGGCGATGGGCGTCTTCAAGCACGAGGCGGCGGCGGTCGACCCGCGCCGGCGCCACGTCTACATGACGGAGGACCTGATCGACGGCGGCCTCTATCGCTTCACGCCACGGCGCTGGCCCGACCTCTCGCGCGGCCTGCTCGAGATCGCCAGGGTGGGGAAGGGAGGCGCCGTCGACTGGGTCGAGGTCCCCGATCCCTCGGCTGCGCGCGAGCGCACCCGGCGCCAGGTGCCCGGCAGCGCGCGCTTCAAGCGCGGCGAGGGGATCTGGTTCGGCGGCCACACGCTCTACGTGTCGACCACCGCCGACGACCGAGTGCACGCCTACGACACCCGGCACGGGCGCATCCGGGTGATCTACGACGGGCTCGCGTCCGCCGGCGCGCCGCTGCTGCGCGTCGACCAGATGACCGGCTCACGCGCCGGCGAGGTGTTCGTCTGCGAGGACATCGCCACCGAGGAGATCTCGATGGGCGTGATCGAGCACGACCGCGCCGTGTCGCGCTTCCTCGCGGTCACCGGGCCGCAGCACCGCGGCTCCGAGCTGACCGGCGTCACGTTCGACCCGACCGGCTCGCGCATGTACGTCTCGTCGCAGCGCGCCTTCCCGCAGAGCGACGAGCTCCCCGGCCCGGGCGCGATCTACGAGATCACCGGCCCGTTCCGCGGCGCTAGGCGCCGACCCACCTGATCCGAACCCCGGCGAGGCTGGGCGTTCCCCGGCGCGACGGCGCCCGCGGGGCCGGCTCCTCGAATCCCAGCTGACCGAGTCGCTCCAGCACGGTGGCACGCTCGGCGTCGAGCTCGCGTAGCCGCACGACGAGCTCGTCGCGAACGGCTTCGAGCTGCTCGGTCGAGAGCAGCGCCGCGCCGGCATCGCGCCGCGGCCGTTGCGCCGCCAGGACCGGCGGCGGGGGCAGCCGAACGAGCTCGGCCTCGAGCTGGGCGATCTGGCGCCGCAGCGCGCGCCTCGTCTCGGCCTCGTCGCCGCGGGGGCCGGCCACGAAGGTGCCGCGCCCCTGCTCGCTGCGCACGACCCCCTCGGACTCGAGCCTCGTGTAGACGGCGCGGACGGTGTTGACGTTGACGCGAGCGGACTCGGCCAGCGCGCGCACGCTCGGGAGGCGGTCGCCCGGAGCCAGAGCGCCCTCGCGCAGGGCGTCGCGGATCTGCGCCGTCAGCTGTGCCGCCAGCGGCACGCCCGAACCGCGATCCACCGCGAGCTCGACCTCGGATGCCATTTCACACAGCGTACTCGACTGTGCGGCTGTGACAGCGCAGTGTCGCGCTGTGTGGCAAATTGTGATAGCACACCAGTTGTAGATGATCCGAGCAGCGGCAGATCGCGCGTTCCTGCCAGCCAAGGGGCTGCTCGAGCAGGTCGGCGAGATGATCATCCTGACCGGCAAGACGCTGGTCTCGGCGATCCGGCCGCCGTATCCGTACGGCACCGAGTTCGTCCAGCAGTTCATGTTCATGCTGCGGCTGTGCTGGCTGCCGCTGACGATCTCGATGCTTGCCGTGAGCTACGGGGCGCCTGGGCTCCAGGCGGGCAACTTCCTGGTCCTGTTCGGCGCGCTCGACCGGCTCGGCGGCTTCTTCGTGCTGGCCTCGATCCGCGAGTTCGCCCCGAGCGTCACGGCGATCATCCTCGCGGGCGTCGGCGGCACCGCGATCACCGCCGATCTCGGCGCGCGCAAGATCCGCGAGGAGCTCGACGCCCTGCAGGTGCTCGGCGTCGACCCGATCAAGAACCTCGTCGTGCCGCGCTTCCTCGCGCTGATGATCGTGACCGGGCTGTTCAACGTCTACGCCATCTGCTTCGGCATCACGGGAGGGATCCTGGCCACGCTGACGCTCGACGCGCCGCTGGGGCCGTTCTTCGCGACGCTGCTCAACAACGCCTCGATCCCCGACCTATGGGGCTCGGTGCTCAAGACCACCCTCTACGGGGCGATCATCGCGGTGGTCTCCTGCTACAAGGGGATGACCGCGTCCGGAGGCGCCGAGGGGGTGGGTAGAGCCGTGAACCAGGCCGTGGTGATCTCGTTCCTCGGCATCTTCGCGTTCAACTACGTCTTCACCCAGACGCTGCTGGCCACCCACCCCGAGATCTCTGTGATCAAGTGAGCTAGCTCTCGACGAAGTAGGGCCCGGTGCCCTGCCCGCTCGAGAACCAGCGGCTCGTGACGGTCTTCTTGCGCGTGTAGAAGTCGACCGCGTCCGGGCCGTGCGCGTGCAGGTCGCCGAGGAACGAGTCCTTCCAGCCCGAGAACGGGAAGAACGCGACCGGCGCGGCCACGCCGATGTTCACGCCGATCATCCCGGCCTGCACCTCGTGGCGGAAGCGCCGCACCGACGCGCCGGACTCGGTGAAGATCGACACCCCGTTGCCGAAGCGCGATGCGTTCACGATCTCGATCGCCTCGTCCAGGCTGGCCGCCTGCACCACCGACAGCACCGGCCCGAAGATCTCCTCGCGCGCGGCATCGGCGTCGCGGCCGACGCCGTCGAGGATCGTCGCGCCGACGAAGCTCCCGTCGCCGTCGCCGGCCGTCTCGCGCCCGTCGACCGCCAGCGAGGCGCCGTCCGCCACGGCCTGCTCGATCGCTCCGACGATGCGCTCGCGCGCCGCCTGCGAGATCACCGGGCCGAGCTGCGTGCCCTCGTCGAGGCCGTCGCCGACGCGCAGGGCGGCGGCCGCCTCGCGCAGCGGCGGCATCAGCCTGTCGTGGGCCTCGCCGACGGTGACGACCACCGAGCCCGCCATGCAGCGCTGGCCCGCCGCTCCGAACGCCGACCCGATCAGCCCGTCCACGGTCTTGTCGATCACGGCGTCGGGCAGCACCACCATGTGGTTCTTGGCGCCACCCAGCGCCTGCACGCGCTTGCCGGCCTTGGCGGCGCGCTCGTAGACGATCCGGGCGACGGGCGCGGAGCCCACGAACGAGACGGCGTCGATGCCGGGGTGCTCGAGGATGCCCTCGACGACCTCGCGCCCGCCGTTGACGAGGTTGACCACGCCCGGGGGCAGGTCGAGCTCGTCGAGCAGCTCGAACGCGATCTGCTGTGTGAGCGGGACCTGCTCGGAGGGCTTGAGGATGAAGGCGTTGCCGCAGGCGATCGCGAACGGCAGGAACCAGAACGGCACCATCGCCGGGAAGTTGAACGGGACGATCGCGGCGCAGACGCCGACGGGCTGGCGCACCGTCTCGGCGTCGACGTTGCGCGACACGTCCTCGAGGATGCGGCCCTGCATGGTCGTCGGCACCGCGGTCGCGGCCTCGACCATCTCGATCATGCGGGCCACCTCGGCGCGCGCGTCGACCAGCGTCTTGCCCATCTCGGTGGTGACCGCGCGGGCGAGGTCCTCTCGCCGCTCGTCGAGGCGCTGGCGCAGCGCGAACAGCCGGCGGGCGCGCTCGATGACGGCCACCGCTCGCCACTCGGGCAGCGCCGCGCGGGCGGCGGCGACGGCCTTGTCGAGGTCGCCGGCGGATGACAGCGGCACCTGCGCCAGCACCTCGCCGGTGGCAGGGTTCGTCACCGGCAGGCGATCCGGCGACGTCGCCGCCGTCCACTGGCCGCCGACGTAGTTGTCCAGCACGCGGACGTTCGTTACTTCCTGGGTGGCCATGTCCCAGAAGCTAGCCGAACAGGTCCTGCTCGGGCGCCCGCCGCAGCGCCGCCGCTCCGGGCCCGTCCTCGGCCGTCACGTGGCGCTCCAGCCCGCGCACCAGCACCGCGGGCCGGCGCGAGTCCTTGGCGCGCGCGAGGTCGGCGGCCGCGGCGACCGAGTCCGCCACGGCGATCGCGGTCACGCGCAGGTCGCGCCCGAACGCGTCGGGCCGCCCGCCCCAGTCGTCGAGCGGGGCCAGCCCGGCCAGCCCGATCGCGACGTCCGTCTGCCCCAGCCGCCAGGGGCGACCGAACGAGTCGCTCACCACGACCGCGGGCCGCACGCCGCGGGCGGCGGCGATGCCCGCCCGCAGCCTGCGCGCCGAGGCGTCGGGGTCCTCGGGGAGCAGCACGACCTCGCCGGGGTGCGACGCGTTCGACTGATCGACCCCCGCGTTGGCGCAGACGAAGCCGTGGCGGGTGCGCGCGATCAGCACGCCGTCGCGGGCGCGCAGCAGCTCTTCCGACTCGTCGAGCACGACCTGCACCAGCCGCGCGTCCTTGCGGTGCTCGGCCGCCAGCGCGAGCGCCCGCTCGCCGGGCTCGACGTCCGCGAGCGCACGCACGCGCCCCTCCGCCTTCGAGACGACCTTGTGCGCGACCACGATCACGTCGCTGTCTCCGAGGTCGGTGGGGGCGGCGCCCGCGACCAGGGCGGCCAGGTCGGCGCCGGCGGCGATGTCGGGGAGCGCGTCGAGCGCGCTGGCGGAGACCGGTGTCAGGCGGGCACCGGCGGCCGCCGCCAGGACCGTGAGCGGTCGAGCTGGCGCAGCGCGCCGCGGGTCGAGGGCGCCTGGCCGCGCCGCGCCTCGAGCGTGGCGGCCAGCACGTGCAGGTCCTGACCGGTGTCGACGTCGAGCGCCAGCGTCGGCACCCGCTCGACCGCGCACGCCACGCCCGCCGCGCGCGCCGCCTGCGCGTGTCGCTCGCAGCTCCCGGGGCCGAAGGAGGGCTCGATCGCGTCGGGCGGGCTGAGCAGCAGCGCGTTCGTCCCCACGCCGTGGCGGTCCGGGACGATCACGGCGCCGAGCTGCTCGTCCGTGCCGAGCCGCAGCAGGCCCGCGACCTCGCCCGGGTCGAGCAGCGGCGTGTCGCCCGGCACGAGCAGCACCCGGCTGAAGCCGCGCGCGAGCGCGTGCCGGATCCCGATCAGCGCGGCCGCCGACTGGCCCTGCTGCGCTGTGTCGCGCAGCACCTGGACGCGCTCGCCGAGGGCGGCCGTCTCGGCCACGCGGTCGGCCGTCACGACCGCGACCGAGTCGAGCCCTGGCACTCGCCGCAGGGAGGCCAGGACGTCGGAGAACATCGCCTGCGCCAGCGCCTGGCGCGAGCCCGCCCCGAGCGCGTCGGCCAGCCGCTGTTTGGCGGCGCCGAAGCTCTTCACGGGGAGTATCGCGACGGTGCTCATGGGGGCCGAGCCGGAGAGGGCGAGAGTAGCGCGAACCGCACGCCCGCCTCCGTCTCAGCCGGCCAGCTTCCCCCCAAACTCCAGGATCTTTCGTGCCACCTGCCGCATGTCGTCCAGATCCTGCATCAGCGTGTCCGTCACGAGATCGGCCCCGGGCTCGTCGGCCACGACCGCGTCGGCGACCCAGCGGTAGGCCTGCGCGATTCCCGCCGCGCTCGTCTCGATGCCGGCCCAGGCGCAGAAATGCTCGGTCGGGCCCTTCAGCGAGCGCCCGCCGACGAACGGGCTGAGCGCCACGACCGGAGCGGGCGCGCCGGAGAGCGCCTCGCGCATCCCCGGCAGCGCGAGGATCGGCCCGATCGAGATGACCGGGTTCGAGGGGCCGATCACGATCAGCTCCGCCTCGGCGAGAGCCGTCAGCACCGCTCCGGTTGGCCGGGCCCGCTCGATCCCCTCGAGCTCGACGTCGTCGACTGGCGGCTTGGCGCGCTCCACGATCATGTACTCCTGGAACGGCAGCACCCGGCCCGCGTGCAGCACGCGCGTCGACACCGGCTCGTCGGCCATCGGCAGCACGCGCGCCCCGACGCCGAGCGCATGCCACGACGGCGGCGTGCGCCTCGGTCAGCGTCCGCCCCGCGCGCAGCTCCTCGGTGCGGATCAGGCACATGGCGAGGTCGCGGTCGCCGAGCCGGAACCAGGCCGGCCGCCCGGCCGCCTCGAGCGCGTCCATCACCCGCCAGGTGTCGCCGCGCAGCCCGTAGCCGCGCTCGTCGATCTCGTCGGCGAGCCAGTAGGTGATCAGGTCGGGGTCGGGCGAGACGTGGACGCCGTGCATCTCGGCGTCGTCGCCGGTGTTCGCAACGACGACCAGGTCGTCGCACTCGTCGAGCAGCCCCCGGGCGAGCTTGGCCCCGCCCGTCCCGCCGGAGAGCAGGACGACGGTCAGGCGGGCACGCCCTCCGGCCAGCCGTCGACGAAGATGTCGAGCACGAGGTTGGAGTCCGCGGCCGCGTAGCCGCTCAGGTCGGTGATGCCGGCCTCCGCGAGCACCTCGTCGTCGATGAACGTGTTGCCGGTCGTGGAGCGCGGGTCGCGGCCGAGGATCTCGTAGGCCGCGTCGGCGAGGATCTCGGGGGTGCGCGCACGGGCCATCGCCTCGTCGCCGCCGAGCAGGTTCTGCACCGCGGCGGTGGCGATGATCGTGCGCGGCCAGAGGCAGTTGGCGCCGATGCCGGCCTCGGCCTCGTCGGCCGCCACCCCGAGCGTGATCATCGTCATGCCCATCTTCGAGAGCGTGTAGGCGCTGTGGCCGGCGAGCCAGCGACGGTCGATCGACAGCGGCGGCGACAGCGTCAGCACGTGCGCGTGGTCCGACTCGCGCAGCTGGGGCAGGCAGGCCTGGGTCACGACGAACGTGCCGCGCGCGTTGATCTGCTGCATCAGGTCGAAGCGCTTGACGGGCAGCTCGCGCATGGGGGCGAGGTTGATCGCGCTGGCGTTGTTGACGACCAGGTCGATGCCGCCGAAGCGCTCGGCGACCTGGGCGACGGCGGCCTCGACGGCCTCCGCGTCGCGGATGTCCCCGACGATCGGGAGCGCCTCGCCGCCGGCCGCCTCGATCTCCTCGGCCGCGCTGAAGACGGTCCCCGGCAGCTTCGGGTGCGGCTCGGCGGTCTTCGCCATCAGCGCGACCTTGGCGCCGTCGCGCGCCGCCCGCACCGCGATCGCGAGACCGATCCCGCGGCTTCCGCCGGACATGAACATGACACGACCCTCGAGGCTCATGCGGGGAATCTATCCCGCAGGATGGGGAGGACGTCGGCGCTGAACTGGTCGAGGAAGCGCGACTGGTCCTCGCCCGGGGCGTGCAGCAGCAGCTCCTCGAAGCCGAGCTCGACGTAGACGGCGATCTGCTCCACGACCTCCTCGGGGTCGTCGGAGCAGATGAAGCGGCTCGGCGCCTGCTCGACGTTCGCGTCCGCCACCCGCTCCATCTCGATCGGGTCCTCGATGCCCTCCTTCTGCTCGGGCTTGAGCGCGAGCGCCGCCCACGGATGGGTGTTGGTGAACGCCCGCTCGCGGTCGCGGTCGTAGGACACCTTGATCTCGATCATGTGGCGGATCTGGGCTACGTCGCGGCCCGCGCCCTCGGCGCCCTCCACCACGTTGGCGAGCAGCTCCTCGTAGAGGGCCGGGTCCTTGCCGCTGGTGCAGATGAAGCCGTCGCCCACGCGGCCGGCCAGCTTCGCCGCGAGCGGCCCGGAGGCGGCCACGTAGATCGGCACGGGCTCGTCGGGCCGGTCGTAGATCGTCGCCTTGGCGGTCCGGTAGAAGGTCCCCTCGAAGTCGACGCGCTCCTCGGACCACAGCCTGCGGATCAGCTCGATCGCCTCCGCGAGGCGCTGGCGGCGCTCCTTGCGGCCCGGGAACTCGCCGCCGGTGACGGGCGTCTCGTTCATCGCCTCGCCGGTGCCGACCCCCAGGAAGACGCGGCCGGGCGTCAGGCAGCCCAGCGTCGCGAAGGCCTGGGCGACGACGGAGGGGTGGTAGCGCAGGGTCGGCGTCAGCACGCTGGTGCCGAGCGTCAGGCTCGACGTGCGCTGGCCGGCGGCGCCGAGCCAGGGCAGCGCGGCCGGCGAGTGGCCGCCGGTGTGGCGCCAGGGCTGGAAATGGTCCGACACGCCCGCCAGCTCGAAGCCGTTGCGCTCGGCCTCGACCGTGAAATCGAGCAGCGTGGAAGGGTCGAACTGCTCTGCGGAGGCCTTGTAGCCGATGCGTAGCGCCATGGGAAGCGATCCTACGGATAGGCTGCCCGCGGCTTGAGACTCGAGAATCGCACCGCGCTCGTCACCGGAGGCGCCTCCGGCATCGGCGCCGCCACCTGCCGCCGGCTCGCCGCCGAGGGCGCGCGCGTGGCGGTGACCGACATGAACCTCGAGGGCGCCCAGACGGTCGCCGACGAGATCAGCGGCGCGGCGTACGAGCTGGACGTCCGCTCCGACGAGTCGATCAAGGCCGCCGTCGAGTCGGCCGAGTCCGACCTGGGCCCGATCGACGCGCTGGTCAACAACGCCGGCTACGACGAGTGGGGCTTCTTCACGAACACCGACCCCGACCTGTGGGAGCGGGTGCTGTCGGTCAACCTGCGCGGCGTGATCGCGGTGACCCACGCGGTCCTGCCGGGCATGCAGGAGCGCCGCCGCGGCCGGATCGTCAACACCGCGTCCGAGGCCGGCCGGGTGGGATCCAGCGGCTCGGCGATCTACTCGGCCGCCAAGGCGGGCGTGATCGGCTTCACCAAGGCGATCGCGATCGAGAACGGCCGCTACGGGATCACCTCCAACGCCGTCGCGCCGGGACCGATCGAGACGCCGCTGCTGATGGCCGCGCCGGAGGCCTTCGGGGACCTCGGCAAGCGCCTCGTGGAGAACATGGTCGGGCAGACCAACCTGCGCCGCCTGGGCCAGCCCGACGAGGTGGCGGCCGCGATCACCTTCCTCGCTTCCGACGACGCCTCCTACATCACGGGGCAGGCGATCGGGGTCAGCGGGGGGCTTGCCAGAATCTGAAGCGTGGTCTCGGTACGTGAGGTCGGCCCGCGCGACGGGTTTCAGAACGAGCCGGAGGTCATCCCGACCGACGAGAAGGTGAGGCTGGTCGAGCTGCTGGCGCGTACGGGGTTGCGCCGGCTCGAGGTGACGAGCTTCGTGCGCGCCGACGTGATCCCCCAGCTCGCCGACGCCGCCGAGGTGCTCGAGCGTGCGGACATCCCGGACGACGTGGCGGTGTCGGTGCTGATCCCGAACGAGCGCGGTCTCGAGAACGCTCTGCCGTTGCGCGAGCGCTTCGACGAGGTGAACCTGTTCCTGTCGGCGTCCGAGACGCACAATCGCAAGAACGTCAACCGCTCGATCGAGGAGTCGCTGAGCGGGCTGGAGCGCGTGATCGGGCGGGCGCGCGCCGAGGGGCTGCGCTGCGAGGGCGTGATCTCGGTGGCGTTCGGCTGCCCCTATGAGGGCGAGGTGCCGCGCGAGCGGGTGCTCGCGATCGCGCGCCGGCTGGTGGAGGCGGGCTGCGAGGAGATCGCCTTCGGCGACACGACCGGGATGGCGAACCCGGCGCAGGTGGGCGCGTTCTTCGAGGGGCTCGACCTGGGCGTGGAGCTGACCGGCCATTTCCACAACACGCGCGGCCAGGGGCTGGCGAACGTGGTGGCGGCGCTGGGCGCGGGGGTGCGCTCGTTCGAGTCGTCGTTCGGGGAGCTGGGCGGCTGCCCCGTGCCGCCGGGCGCGACCGGCAACATCGCCAGCGAGGACCTCGTCTCGATGCTCGAGGAGATGGGCTACGAGACCGGCATCGACCTGGAGCGCCTCGTGGCGTGCGCCCGCGAGGTGCAGGGCGTCCTGGGCCGCCCGCTGGGCAGCCACGTCCTCACGGCGGGACCCGTGGATTGGCACAGGGCCTGACAGCCGACGTCGAGGCGCTGGCCGCGATCGAGCGCGGCTCCGCCACGCCCGGCGAGCGGCGCTCGGCCGAGTGGATCGCCGGCCGCCTGCGCGAACAGGGCGCCGCGGACGTGCGGCTCGAGCCCTACCGCCATCAGCGCACCTTCGCGTACGCGCAGGGGGTGCACTTCGCCGTCGGCATGCTCGCGGCGCTCGGGCGGCGGCGCCTGGCGGCCGCGGCGACGCTCGCCTCCTTCGAGCTCGAGTACTCCGGCCGCGAGCAGTGGCTGCGCCGGCTGCTGCCGAGCGGAGAGGGCGTGAACGTCGTCGGTCGCCTGCCCGCCGCCGGTGCGGTCGAGCGCACGCTCGTGCTGGTCGCCCACCACGACGCCGCGCGCACCGGGCTGATGTGGGATCCGCGCCTGAGCCGGGCGGGCGATCGCGCCGCGGCGCGCAGCGGCAAGCGCGCCTCGCTCGCCCTCCTGCCGGAGGCCGCTCTGGCCGGCGCGGCGCTCGGGCTGCGGCGGTTGCCGGCCGCCGTGCTCGCGATCGCGCTGGCGCTGCTGGTCGACCAGGCGCGCAGCCCCGTCGTGCCCGGCGCCAACGACAACGCGTCCGGGGTGGCCGGCGTGCTCGAGCTGGTCGGGCGGCTGGCGCGCGCCCGGCCGCCGGGGCTGGAGGTGATCGCCGTCTTCCCCGGCAGCGAGGAGTCGGGCATGGGCGGGATGGCCGCCTGGCTCGGGACGCAGGCGCTCGACCCGGATCGCACGCTCGTGCTCGGCCTCGACACGATCGGCTCGGGCGAGCCGGTGGTCCTCGAGGCCGAGGGCGGGCTGTGGCCGGTGCGCTACGGCGAGCGCGAGGTGGGGCTGGGCGAGCGCGCCGGGCTGCGCCGCTGGCGCCTGGGCGCCTGGACCGATCCGGTGCTGGCCGCCTTGGCAGGACTGCCCGCGCTGTCGATCCTGAGCGTGCGCGACGGCGGCTTCCCCAACTACCACCTGCCGGGCGACGTGCCCGAGCACGTCGACATGCGCTGCGTCGAGGCCTGCGTGGACGCTGCGTACGCCGTCGCCCTTTCGGCGTAGTTCTCCCCTGAGCGCATGATCAAGGCGGGTGCCGTGTTCGACATCATCGGCGCCGTCCTATGCGTGGTGGGGGTCATAACGATGGCGAACGTGGTCGGGCTGGTGTAGCCGGGCGGAGCCTGGCGCGCCCGGCCTCGCTCGCGATCGCCGCGGGCGCGGCGACGGTGCTGCCCGGGTTCCTGGTCGGGTCGCTGGCGCTCCAGATCAAGGGCGACCTCGACGTCAGCGTCGGGGCGGTCGCGGCGGGCGTCACGGTGTTCTTCGCCGCCGGCGCGGTGGGGGCCGGGCCCGGCGGGCGCCTCAGCGAGCGGACCGGCGCGCTGCGGGCGATGCGCGGCTGCGTGGTGGCGACCGCGGTGCTGCTGCTCGCGTGCGCGCTGCTGGCGCGCTCGCTGCCCGTGTTCCTGGCGCTGCTCGGGCTTGCCGGCGTGGCGAACGCGATCTGCCAGCCGGCCATCAACCTGTTCATGGCCGACCAGGTGCCGCTCGACCGCCAGGGGATCGCGTTCGGGATCAAGCAGTCCGCGATCCCGACCGCCGTGCTGGTCAGCGGGCTGGCGCTGCCGGTGCTGGCGCTGCCGCTCGGGTGGCGCGCGACCTTCGCGCTCTGCGCCGGGGCGGTGCTGGTCGTGGCGGCCGTGGTCGGTCGGTCGGCGACGCGCTTCGTGCCGCCGCCGCAGCGCGAGCGAGCGCCGCGTCCGAGCCGCAAGCTGATCATCACCGCCGTGGCGGCGGCGATCGCCTCCGGCGGGCCGAACGCGCTCGGGGCGTATCTGGTGGCCTCGGCGGTCGACGTGGGGATCGCCGAGGGAGCCGCAGGCGTGCTGTCGGCCGCGGGCAGCGCCACGAGCCTGCTGGTGCGCATCGCGGCCGGGCACCGGGCCGACCGCAGGCGCGACTACGGCTTCTCGGCGATGGTGGCGCTGCTGGTGGCGGGCGCCGCCGGGTTCGCGCTGCTGACGGTGGGGCAGCCGGCGCCGTTCGTCGTGGGTGCGCTGGTCGCGTTCGGGCTGGGCTGGGGCTGGCCGGGGCTGTTCAACCTGGCCGTCGTCGACCTCAATCGCGACGCGCCCGGGGCGGCCACCGGCGTCACCCAGACGGGCATCTACGTCGGCGCCGCGGCGGGCCCGGCGGCCTACGGGCTGCTGTCGTCGGGGCTGGGCTACTCGGCCGCGTGGGGGATTGCGGGAGCCCTCTGCCTGGTGGCGGCGGCCGCCGTGGCGTGGGCCGCGCGCACGCCGGAATAGGCGAAATCCGTGTTTACCCGATGGGGTACCGAGGTACCATTTTGGTGCAGCGCCGAGGGCGGTCTCCGGCGAAGTGGGTTTCCCCCGGACCGCACTCGGCTTGGCGACGAGCCCGGACCACGGCAGCCGGGCTTTTCGCTTTTCGGGGCCGGTCCGAAGCGGCGATGACTCCTCAACGGCAGCGATGAGGGGACGGGGTGGGGGTGGGTTCCAAGACGTCACGTATACGGTGCATCTCGGTGTCCACCCCCGGCGCCGCAGGGGGGTGGTTCCCCAACGTCACGCATATGGTGCATCTCGGTGTCCAGCCCCGGCTGCCGCAGGGGGGTGGTTCCCCAACGTCACGCATACGGTGCATCTCGGTGCCCAGCCTCGACCGGGGTCGGCCTGTGGCGCTGATCGCACCCGTTATTGCTGTCGTTCGCTGCGGTCCGACGGCCGCGCGAGCTAGCGCCCGGCGAAGTCCGGGTCGCGCTTCTCGAAGAAGGCGCGCGCGCCCTCGGCGAAGTCCTCGCTCCCGGCCAGCGTCTCCTGGGCGGCCACCTCCTGCTCCAGCGTCAGCGCCAGCGCCGGCTTCGCAGCCGCGTCGAGGATCCGCTTGGCCAGCCCCACCGCCCGGGGCGCGCACGCCAGCAGCTCGTTCGAGAGCGCCTCGGTGGCGGCGTCCAGCTCGCCGGCGGGGGCGATCCGGTTGGCGAAGCCGATCCGGTGCGCCTCGCGCCCGTCGATCACCTTGCCGGTCATGATCAGCTCCTTGGCGTTGCCGAGCCCGACCACGGCGGGCAGTCGCGAGCAGCCGCCGACGTCGGGGACCAGGCCCACGCGCACCTCCATGATCCCCGCCACGGCGTCCTCGGCCATCGTGCGGAAGTCGCACGCGAGCGCGAGCTCGAACGCGCCGCCGAGAGCCGCGCCGTGGATCTGGCAGATCGTGGGCTTCGGCATCTCCTCGAGCAGGTTCCACCAGCCGAGCAGCGGGCGCCGGAAGGCGCGCAGCCCGCTCGAGTCCTCGGACAGGTCGCGCAGGTCGTTGAGGTCCATGCCCGACGAGAACATCGCCCCCTCGCCGCGCACCACCACCACGCGCACGTCGCCGTCGGCCGCGGCCGCCTCGACGGCGGCGCCGAACTCGGCGATCGTCTCCCCGTTGAGCGCGTTGCGCTTGTCGGGACGGTTGAGGACGAGATGACGGACCGCTCCGCGATCCTCGACTAGGACCAGTGACATGGGACCAGGCTACCTCGGCGCGGCTGAAAGGTTCCGCCCAGGGCGCAGGAAGGGCCTGTACCGCCTAGAAGGGCAGTCCCAATGCGAACCCCAGATCCACGCAGGCGCGCCCCGCGCGAGGCCGTCGGCGCCATCATCGGCGCCGAGGCCGGCATCGGCATCGGCCTCTTCGTGGTGGGCGGCACGCCGCTCGGGCCGCTCGCCCTCGGCGTCCTCGGGGCGGGCATCGGCGCCGGCGCCGTGCACGCGCGCAACACCCTGCTGCGCCGCTGGCTGCGCGCGCAGCTGCGCGTTCGCTAGTCCTCCAGCACCTCGATCCCGAGCGCCGCGGCCCAGACCCCGGCCATGCCGACGATGTCGGCCGAGGGCATCGCGACCCCCCGCAGGCTGTCGATGCCCTGCGCGCCGGTGAGGTCGCTGCCGCGCAGCTCGCAGCGCCGGAGGCGCACCCCGCGGAAGTCGGCTCGCGTCAGGTCGCAGCCGTGAAAGCGCACCGACGCGAGCTTGCCCTCGAGGAAGTCGGCCTGCGCGAGCAGGCAGTCGTCGAACGTCACCCGCTCGAGCCGCGCCAGGGCGAACGAGGCGAGGTCGACCCGGCAGCCGCGGACGCTCACGTCATGGAGCACGGCGTCGGCGAGCGCCAGGCCGGTCAGGCGGCAGTTGTCGAGCACCACGCGCCGCAGCGTGGCCCCGCCGGCCTGCACGTTGCTCAGGTTGCAGCCGCGCAGCTCGCAGTCGAGCAACCGCAGGCCTTCGAGCCTCGAGCTGGACAGGTCGACCTGCCGCAGCCGCGCGCCCTCCAGGCTGACGCCCGCCGCGTGCTGCTCCGTCAGCGTCGCGCCCTCCAGCTCGATCTCGGCGTGCGCGTCGTCGGGCGCGAGCCGCTTGACGGTGGCGCGCGCGAGCTCGTCCGGCAGGTCCGGTGAGGCGGGCGGGTCGGCGGCCGGCGGCACGGCGTGAAGCCAACCAGTTCCGGCGCCACCGGTAGATTCAGCCTCGATGTCCGACCTGGAACAGGCGCTCGAGCGGGCCCGCGAGGGCGGGCCGCAGCGCCACCGCGACAAGTCTCAGGAGCAGGGCAAGCTGCCGGTCAGGGAGCGCGTGGCGCGGCTCGTCGACGCGGACAGCTTCGTCGAGGAGGCCCTGCTCGCCAACTGGGAGCAGGACGGCTTCGGGGCCGACGGCGTGGTGACGGGCATGGCGACCCTCGGCGGCCGCCCGGTCGCCCTGATGGCCAACGACCCGACCGTCAAGGCCGGCTCCTGGGGGCCCAAGACGGTCGAGAAGATCATCCGCATCCAGGAGCAGGCGCTGGAGCACCTGGTGCCGATGATCTACCTGGTCGACTCGGCGGGGGCGCGCATCACCGAGCAGGTGCAGATGTTCCCCGGCCGCCGCGGCGCCGGCCGCATCTTCCACACCGAGGTGAAGCTCTCCGGCGTCGTCCCGCAGGTCTGCGTGCTGTTCGGGCCGAGCGCCGCCGGGGGCGCCTACATCCCCGCCTTCTGCGACGTCGTGATCATGCGCGACGGCAACGCCTCGATGTACCTCGGCTCGCCGCGGATGGCGGAGATGGTGATCGGCGAGACGGTCTCGCTCGAGGAGATGGGCGGCGCCCGCATGCACACGGGCGTGTCCGGGCTGCGGCCACTTCCTCGTCAAGACCGACGAGGAGGGGATCGACCTCGCCAAGCGCTACCTGAGCTACTTCCCGGTCAACTGGCGCGAGGAGCCGCCCACGGCGCCGCCCGCCCAGCCCGACGGGGGGCTGCCGGACATCCCGGTGGACGAGAACAAGCCGTTCGACATGCTCGAGCTGATCGACGGCCTGGTCGACGCCGGCTCGTTCCTCGAGGTGCAGAAGCGCTGGGCGAAGGAGCTGATCGTCGGCTACGCGCGGCTCGACGGCCGCGCGATCGGGATCGTCGCCAACCAGCCCAAGCAGCGCGGCGGCGTCCTGTTCGTCGATTCGTCCGACAAGGCCGCCCGCTTCATCTGGACCTGCAACGCCTTCAACGTCCCGCTGCTGTTCCTGGCCGACGTCCCGGGCTTCATGATCGGCACCCAGGTCGAGCGCCAGGGCATCATCCGGGCGGGGGCCAAGATGATCTCCGCGGTCTCCGAGGCGACCGTGCCGAAGCTGTCGGTGATCGTGCGCAAGGCCTACGGCGCCGGGCTCTACGCGATGGCCGGGCCCGCCTTCGACCCCGACGCCTGCATCGCGCTGCCCGAGGCCAAGATCGCCGTGATGGGGCCGCAGGCGGCCATCAACGCCGTCTTCTACAACCAGCTCCAGGCGATCGAGGACCCCGCCGAGCGCGAGCGCCGCACCGAGGAGCTGCGCGCCGAGTACAAGGCGGAGATCGACATCCTGCACCTCGCCTCGGAGCTGGTCATCGACGCCGTGGTGCAGCCGGCCGACCTGCGCGCCGACCTGATCAGGCGCTTCGCGGCCTACGCCTCGCGCGACCGCTCCTGGCCCGCCAAGCGCAACCCCGTCACGCCGGTTTAGCGGGCGCGTCCAGCCCAGGTCCATCGGCAGCGCGGCGCCGCTGAAGGCGCGCCCGCCGGGGCCGGCCAGGAAGGCCACCACCTCCGCGACCTCGTCCGGCTCGATCAGGCGCTTGACGGCGTGCGGGGCGAGGATGACGTCCTCGAGCACGCGCTCCTCTGGCACGTCGTTGGCCCTGGCCTGGTCGGCCACCTGGGACTCCACCAGCGGCGTGCGCACGAAGCCGGGGCAGACGGCGCTGGTCAGGATGCCGTCGCCGGCGCCCTCGAGCGCGAGCGTCCTGATCAGTCCGAGCACGCCGTGCTTGGCCGACACGTAGGCCGACTTGTACGGCGAGGCGACGAGCCCGTGCGCCGACGCGATCGCGATGAAGCGCGCGTCGCCGGCGTCGCGCAGCGCCGGCCAGGCGTACTTGGCGAGCAGGAACGGGCTCGTCAGCAGCAGGGCGATCAGGCGATCCCAGTCGTCCTCGGGGAAGTCCTCGACGGGCGCGACGTGCTGCATGCCGGCGTTGGCGACTACGCAGTCGAGCCCGCCGAGGCGCTCGACCGCCGCGTCGACGGCGGCTCGGTTGCCCTCGCGGGTGGTGAGGTCGGCCTCGAGCGGGGCGCCGGGGCCGTCCGGGTCGGGCCGCAGGTCGGCCGCCAGCACGCGCGCGCCGTCGGCCTCGAGCCGCGCCGCGATCGCGCGCCCGATCCCGCTCCCGGCCCCTGTGACCAGCGCTCGCCGCATGCCGCATCTCTACCCGCCTAGGATCAAGCCCAACATGGCGGAGGGAGAGGGAAGAGTTCTGTGGGAGCCGTCTGAGGAGCTGCTGACCGGCTCGAAGCTGGCGCGCTACATGCGCGAGCGGGGCTTCTCCGAGTACGAGGACCTGTGGCGCTGGTCGGTGGAGGACCTCGACGGCTTCTGGCGCTCGCTGTGGGAGCTGTACGAGGTCGGGCCGCAGCCGGAGCGCGTGCTCGCGTCGGCGCAGATGCCGGGCGCGCAGTGGTTCCCCGGCACTCAGCTCAACTACGCCGAGCACCTGTTCCGCGGCAGCGGCGGCGGGCGGGCCGCGCTGGTGCACGCGAGCGAGTCGAGCGAGCCCGCCGAGCTGTCCTGGGACGCGCTCGCCGACAAGGTGGCCCGCTGCGCGGCGGGCCTGCGCCGGCTCGGCGTGGGACGAGGCGACCGCGTGGTCGCCTACATGCCGAACGTGGCCGAGACCGTCATCGCGTTCCTGGCGACAGCGAGCATCGGGGCGATCTGGTCGAGCTGCGCGCCGGAGTTCGGCACGCCGACCGTCGTCGACCGCTTCGCCCAGATCGAGCCGAAGGTGCTGATCGCGACCGAGGGCTACCGCTACGGCGGGCGCGACTTCGACCGGCGCGAGCGCGTCAGGGAGATCGAGCGCGGCCTGCCGACGCTCGAGCGGACGATCATGGTGCCGTCCGACTGGGACGACCTGCTCTCCGACGCCGCGCCGCTGATCTTCGAGAAGGTGCCCTTCGACCACCCGCTCTGGGTCCTGTTCTCGTCGGGCACGACCGGCCTGCCCAAGGCGATCGTCCAGGGCCACGGCGGGATCCTGCTGGAGCACCTGAAGAAGGTGAACCTGCACTCGAACCTCGGTTCCGAGGACCGCTTCTTCTGGTTCACGACGACCGGCTGGATGATGTGGAACTTCCTCGTCGGCGGGCTGCTGTCCGGCTCGGCGATCGTGCTCTACGACGGGCAGCCGGACCCGCACGGGATGTGGGATCTCGCGCGCGAGGCGGGTGTGACCTGCCTCGGCACGAGCGCCGGCTTCATCGGCGCGTGCATGAAGGCGGGTGTGGAGCCGCCGTCGCTGCCGGCGCTGCGGAGCGTGGGCTCGACCGGCTCGCCGTTGCCGGTCGAGGGGTTCGAGTGGGTGTACGACAAGTTCGGCGACGTCTGGCTGTTCTCGACGAGCGGCGGCACGGATCTGTGCACCTCGTTCGTTGGCGCCTGTCCGGTGCTGCCGGTGCGGGCGGGCGAGCTCCAGGCGCGGGCGCTGGGCGCTTCGGTCGAGTCGTGGGACGAGGACGGGAAGCCGCTGATCGACGAGGTGGGCGAGCTCGTGATCACCAAGCCGATGCCGTCGATGCCGCTGTTCCTCTGGAACGACCCGGACGGCGAGCGCTATCGCGACTCCTACTTCGACATGTACCCCGGCATCTGGCGCCACGGCGACTGGATCAAGATCACGCCGCACGGGTCGGCGGTGATCTACGGGCGCTCGGACTCGACGATCAACCGCGGCGGGGTGCGGATGGGGACGAGCGAGCTGTACTCGGCGATCGAGGGCTTGCCCGAGGTGCTGGATTCGCTGGTCGTGGACGTGGACGACCGGATCGTGCTGTTCGTCGTCACCTCGGCCGAGCTCGACGAGGAGCTCGAGGGCGCCATCCGCAAGCGGGTCCGCGAGGACTGCTCGCCGCGGCACGTGCCGGACGCGATCCACCGCGTCGAGGAGATCCCGCGGACGCTGTCGAACAAGAAGCTCGAGGTGCCGGTCAAGCGGATCCTCCAAGGGGGCGACGCGTCGAAGGTCGCCAGCCGCGACTCGCTCCAAAACCCGGCGGCGCTCGACTGGTTCGCCGAGCGGGCGGCCGAGCTCAGCCCGCCTCGGGCTCGCTGAGGGCGGTTGCGTCGACCGGCGCGGCGATGCTGGGGCCGACCTCGGCGTCGAGCCGCTCGAGCAGCTCGGCGCAGAAGCGCTCGGCCGCTTCCAGCGCCTGCTCGTCCACGCGCCCCGACGCGTAGTCGAAGCCGTCGCGGCAGGTGACGGTGATCGCGGCGTAGCCGGAGGCGGTGGCGGCGTGGCCGTCGCTGGCGGTGCGGTTGACGACCGGGGCGACCGACTCGTCCCGCTCGGCGACGGCGACGAGCTGCGGGTGTGAGCGCTGGGTGATCAGCGCGCCCTCGCGGCGCGTGTAGCGGACCTCGCCCGACCCGACCTGGTCGACGTTCACGACGACGGTGCTGTCGCGGGGGAGGCCGTGGCGCTTGAGGAAGTCGCGCATGCCCGCGGCGCCGGCCTTCTGGGCGCCGGTGAAGAGGACGTGGAGGTCGAAGTGGTCGAGCTGCGGGGGGTCGGCCGCGAGGCCGAGCAGGGTGACGGCGCCCGACGCGTTGTCGTTCTCGCCGGCCTTGGTGCCGGCCAGCGCGATGTCGGCGAGCAGGGCGATGGCGACGATCAGGGCGAGCGTCGGCACGAACTGGACGACGGTCAGGGCGGTCGAGTCGATGCCAGCGAGCCGGAGCAGGGTGCAGGCGAGCACGGCCAGCTCGGCCCAGAAGAGGACGCCGAGGCCGCCCACCGGGCGCCTCAGCGCGCGACCGAGGGCGGCGCGCCACCGGGCGGTGCGGTCGCCGTGGAGGAGCCCGGCGCGACCCGCGTCGAGATGTGCGACGAGCACGACCGCGCCCGGCCTGCCGCCGCTGTCGAGGGACACGACGTTCTGCGAGGCGCGGCGGCCGAACAGGCGTCTCGCGACCGGCACGAGGACGCCGGCGTCGAGGAAGGTGAGCAGTGCGGCGGCCAGGGCAAGGGCCGCGCCGGCCACCGGCACGTAGACGGACAGGACGCTGGCGCCGACAGCCGCGGCCGCGAGCAGCACGTAGGCGAGCGGCCAGGCCGGATAGATGGCGAACGACTCGACCTCGGCGTCGCGCCCGAGCGCCCCGAGCCGGTCGCGCAGATGGTTGGCGGTGCGGCGCTCGGCATCGCTGCCGGGAGCGCGCCGGCCGATGTCGAGGACGGCGTCGAGCTCGTTCAGGAGGTCGAGGCGCTGCGGGTCTTCCTCGGTCATGAGCGGCTGGGGAGTATGGCGTCCACGGTTAGAGTCTCCGCGCGATGGCCCCGCGACGCCCCGGCCCCGGCGAGCTCCTGGCCGGCGCCGGCGGCGCTCTGCTGCTGGTCGCGATGTTCCTTCCGTGGTTCGGGCTGGACGGCCGGGTGAGGGTGCCGGGCACGGGGCAGGTGATCAGCGTCGGCCGCGACCCGCTCAACGCGTGGGAGGCGTTCGGGGCGATCGACGTCGTGCTCGCCGTCGTCGCGGTGCTGGCGCTGGCGGTGCTGGCGGTGGCACTCGTGCGCAGCCCGCCGCCGGCGTTGGTGGCGGCGGCCGCGGGGGGCGCGGCGGCAGGAGCGCTGCTGATCGTGTACCGGCTGATCGACGTACCCGACATCCCGATCGGCGACGCCGGCGACACGGCGTACGAGACCGGCCGCAAGCTGGGGGCGTTCTTCGGCCTGCTCTGCACCGCAGCGATCGCGTGGGGGGCGGGACTGATCGGGGCCGGGGCGGCGGCTGCTGAGGAGCGCGCGGAGCCGGAGCGCGGCCGCGCCGCGCCCGCGCCGCCGGAGCCCGCGGTCGCGCCCGAGCCGGAGCCGCTTCTGCCCGCGCCCGCTCCGCCCGAGCCCGAGCCCGAGCCGGAGCCGGAGCCGCCGGCGCCTGCGCCCGAGCCCGCGCTCGCGAGCCCCCTCGCCGCCTGGTCTCGCGCGTCGATCGACGCCGAGGCGCAGTCCGACTGGCGTCGCTACGACCGCCGCCTCGGCACGCGCTACGCGCGCTACTTCGCCGACCGCCCCGAGCTCGCCGGCGAGCAGCGCACAGCCGCGCGCGACCTCGTCGCCGCCCTGCCGCCCGGCTGGGAGGCGCCTGCCGACGCCATCCCCGACCGTCGCTGGGAGCGCCGCCACCTCGCGGCCAAGTCGAGCGAGATGCTCGGCCTCGGGCTGCTCGGCGTCGCCGCCACGCGCGACCCGTCGCTGGCCTGGCTCTGGGACGCCCTCGCGCCGCTTCCGCCGGCCGCCGACGACGCGCCCTCGCTTCGCTTCGGACACGTCGTCGACCCGTCCCTGCTCGGCGAGCGCCCCCGCCAGACCGCCCTCGACGTGCTCGTGGACGACCCGAACGTGCTGATCGGCGTCTCGGTCAAGTGGCGCGAGCACGGCGTGGGCGGATGCTCGTGTCGCGGCGACGGCGTCGGGCCGCTCGCAGGCGGCCGTTGCTCGCGCCGGGTCGAGCAGCGCCGCGCCTACTGGGACGCCGCGGCGGGCGTGCTCGGCCTCCCCGAGCGCGGCGCCGGCGATCCGTGCCCGATCAGCCCCGTCTACGAGACGGTGCGCCAGGCCGCCGCGCTCGGGGCGCTGGCGGGCCCGGACCGCCCGGCGGTGCTAGCCCTCGTCTACGACGCCGACAACCCCTACTTCGGGCCCACCGGCGAGTGGCCGGGCTGGCCCGCCGTGCTCGAGCAGGCGGTGGCCGGCGCGAGCCCCGAGAGGTTCCGGTTCGCGGCCGTGTCGTGGCAGGAGCTCGTCCCCGCGCTGCCGCTCGACGAGGACACCCGCGCCTGGGCCGCGGACAAGCACGGCCTCGGCTAGCGCTCAGTGCGCGAAGCGGAGGATCACGTTGAGCGACCGCCGCGGCCCTGGCCAGTGCTCGGCGAGCAGATGCGGTCCGGATCCGTGCAGCAGGACGCGGACGGCGATGATGACGAGCACGGCGTCGTCGAGCTGGCCGGCGACGGGGATGAAGTCCGGCACCAGGTCGATCGGCGAGGCCAGGTAGACGATCACGGCGACGAGCAGCGCCTTGCGCCACCACTCGACGCGCGGGTCCGTCAGCAGTCGCTTGAAGAGCACGACGCAGTCGGGCACGAAGCGGGCGAGCGCGCGGGCGTCGGCGTCGCGACCGGCGACCGCCAGGGCGAGCACCGCCAACGCGTACAGGGCGGCGACGCAGACCGCCACCAGCAGGAGCCATTCCCAGAAGCTCACGGCAAGCAGCCTAGACGCGGACGAAGCTCAGATGCCCGGGGTGGGACTCGAACCCACAAGTCCGCGAGGGACAATGGCTTTTGAGGCCATCGCGTATGCCAATTCCGCCACCCGGGCTAGACGTGGAGATGGTAGGGCCGCCGGAGGAGGCTAGGCGGGCTGGACCTGGCCGGGCCCGGCGTCGCCGTACCCCCCGGCGTCGTCCCGCGACACCTCGACTTCGACGTTCCACTGCTGCTGGAACCCTCTCATCGCAAAGCCGACGAGCAACAACTGGACCGGGATCAGGATCAGCGTGAGCAGGCCGAGGATCGCGGGGTCGAGCGTCGGGTCGTCGAAGCCCGCCTTGTCGCGATCGAACCAGGCCGGGCCGGCGACCGCGGCGATCACGGAGAACAGCAGCGCGAGCGCCGCGACGACGGGCAGCACGCCCCGGTTCCAGCGGCTGACGAAGTAGGCGGCGCCGAGGTAGATGATCACGTAGGCGAACGAGACGATCTGCGCACCCTGGAGCTCCGACCAGCCACCGAGCGTGATGATCAGGATCAGCGCCGCTGCGACGATCAGCAGCAGGATCACGATCGCCTTGGTGGCCTTCGACTCCGCCTTGTCCCGATTGGGATGCTCGAGGACCGTGTCGGCCATCGCGTTGACAATACCCTTTGTGACCCCGGATTGCCCCGGGTCTGGCGGGCGTGCTGGAATTGGTAGACAGGCCAGGTTTAGGTCCTGGTGCTCGAAAGAGCGTGGGGGTTCGAGTCCCTCCGCCCGCATGGACGACGCTACGATCACGCCCCGGGGGCAGTAGCTCAGCTGGTGGTAGCGTCGGTCTCCAAAACCGAAGGTCCCAGGTTCGAGTCCTGGCTGCCCCGCTACCTGTGATCGTCGTTCCCTACCTCCTCTTCGCCTTCGCCGGCTTCGGCTTCGGCTACGCGGCTGCCGGGAGGTGGAAGTGGCTGCCGCTGATCTTCCCGCTGGTGCTCGCGCTCGGGGCCGCCCTGTCGGCGGGGATCGACGGGGCGCTGATCGTGCGGCTCGCGATCGCGCTCGTGGTCACCGTCGCCGGTGTCCTGCTCGGCATGATGCTCGACCCCGGCGAGCAGCCCCAGCGGGCGCAGCCCGGCTGGCGATAGCTTTCCGCCATGCCGACAGTGGAGACGACCGGTGGACCCGTCGACCTCGATGAGCTGGGCCTGACGCTCATCCACGAGCACTTCAGGACCACCGACGAGGCGGGGCGCTTCCAGTTCCCCCACCTGTACGACGAGCAGGCCGAGTGGGAGGCCGCGATCGCCGACGCCAACGCCGTCAAGGGCCACGGCGTCCAGACGGTCGTCGAGCCGAGCGCGATGTTCCTCCACCGCGACGCGGCCTTCAGCAAGCGCGTCGCCGACGAGAGCGGCCTCAACGTCGTGCTCGCCACCGGGATCTACACGTACGACCATCTCCCTCAGGTCCTGGTCAACCGCGACGAGGACGGGGTGGCCGCGGTCTTCGTCTACGAGATCGAGAACGGGATCCAGAACACGGGCATCAAGCCCGCCTTCATCAAGTGCGCCGCGGATGCCCCGGGCGTCACCCCCAACGTCGAGAAGGTCCACCGCGCCGCCGCCCGCGCCTCCAAGCAGACCGGCAAGCCGATCATGGCCCACTCGCACCCGGCGAGCGGGACGGGGCTGGAGCAGATGCGGATCTTCACCGAGGAGGGCGTCGACCCCGCGCTCGTCCAGATCGCCCACACCGGCGACACCGACGACCTCGACTACATCGAGAAGCTGCTCGCCACGGGCTGCTGGATCGGCATGGACCGCTACGGCCTCGACATCTTCCTGCCGACCGACAAGCGCAACGCGACGGTGCTAGCGCTGCTGGAGCGCGGCTACGCCGACCGGATGTTCCTGTCGCAGGACTTCTGCTCGACGATCGACTGGTTCCCGCGCGAGGTCCAGGAGTACCTCAAGGCGAACGAGGTGCCCGACTGGTCGATGACCTTCCTCTTCGAGCAGGTCATCCCCGCGCTCAAGGAGGGCGGTATGTCCGACGATCACCTGAACCAGATGATGGTCGAGAATCCCAAGCGCTGGCTAGGATCCTGACCTCGCACCCCGCGGGCGTGGTGTAACGGCTGCACAAGAGCCTTCCAAGCTCTTAGTACGAGTTCGACTCTCGTCGCCCGCTTCGCCGTAGCGTCTAGTCGTTACCCTCCCCGCCCTGCGAGGGAGTGTGGAGAACAGCTCGCACCCGACGCGCGAGCTGCTGATTGCGGCTGCGCACCTCGGCGTGCTGTGGGCGTTCGCGTTCGCCCAGCCGTTGCTCGATCTGGTGGGCGACACACCGGAGTTCTTCGTCGCCCGCGGGAACACGCGCGCGGACATCGTGGTGCTCGCGCTCGTCCTCACCCTCGTGCCGCCGCTGCTGCTCACCGCGCTCGAGGCGCTGGTGGGACTGGTCTCGCGGCGCGCGCGGGAAGGGCTGCACCTCTTCCTCGTCGGCCTGCTCGCGGCGGCCTTCGCGCTCCAGCTGATCAAGGACGTCCCCGTTCCCGCCGGCCTGCTGCGTGGCCTTGGCGGTCGCGGCCGGGGCGCTCGCCGCGCTGGCCTACGCCCGCACCCGGGCGGCGAGGTCCGTGCTCACCGTCCTGAGTCCGGTGCCCCTGATCTTCCTGTTCGTCTTCCTGGTGGTCTCGCCGGTCTCGGGGCTGGTGCTCGGGGGCGACGACGTCGAGACCGCGGACGTCGAGGTACCTGGACGGCCGCCGGTCGTGGTCATCCTGTTCGACGAGCTCGGCGGCTGGGCCCTGGACGGCACGGACGGTCGCATCGACGCGAAGCGCTTTCCGAACTTCGCCCGCTTCGCCCGCGACGCCACCTGGTACCGCAACGCGAACACGGTCGCGGACTTCACCGACCGGGCCGTGCCGTCACTGCTCACCGGGGAGCGACCGGACAGGGGAGCGCTGCCGATCGCCGCCGACCACCCGGAGAGCCTGTTCACCCTGTTCGGCGGGAACTACTCGCTCGACGTGACGGAGCCCGTCACCGACGTGTGCCCCGAGCGGCTGTGTCCCGACGAGGCGGCCGCGCGCGAGCCCGCCGGAGACCGCCTGCGCGATCTCGGCAAGGACCTCAGCCTGGTCTCCCTCCACCTGCTGCTCCCCGAGTCGCTCACGACGGGCCTGGCGCCGGTCGATCGCAGCTTCGGCGACTTCCGCGGGACCGCGCCCGAGGGGCAGGGGCGGGCGCCGGCCTCGGCGGCGCGCGGCTTCGCGGCGCTCGACGCGATCGTGAACCGCGTGAGCATCTTCAACTCGCTGGAGCGGCGACTCCGACGCGCGCCGCCAAGCGGTCATCTCGTGTTCTTCCACATCCAGATGCCGCACAACCCGTACCAGTTCCTGCCCAGCGGCCAGCGCTATCCCGAGACGGTGCAGCCGCTCCCGGGCCTCGTCGCGGAGAACGAGCCGGCGGGCGGGGCGTGGACCGACGACCCCGCGCTCTCGCACCAGGCGCTCGAGCGCTACCTGCTGCAGATCGGGTACGCGGACCAGATGCTCGGCAGGGTGATCGACGCTCTGCGCGAGAGCGGCACCTACGACCGCTCGCTCGTGGCCGTGCTGGCCGACCACGGCGCCAGCTTCAAGGCCGGCACGCCGCACCGGGCGGCCGTGCGGGCCAACCTCCCGGCGATCGCGAGCATCCCGCTGCTGATCAAGTCGCCGCGGCAGGACAGCGGCGAGGTCGACGACGCGAACGTGCGCGATCACCGACGTCCTGCCCACCATCGCCGACCGGCTGCGCTTCGAGCTGCCGTGGGCGACCGCCGGCCGCCCGGCTCGGGAGGCCACCGGCGGCGGGGAGATCCGGCTGCAGCCCCAGGTCGGGGAGGACGACCTGACGTTGCCGTTCGGCGAGTTCGTGCGCCGCCGCGACGAGCTCGTTCGCCGCGTGCAGGGCTCCTTCGGGCCCGGGCAGGCGGGCCTGTTCCGGACCGCGGGCGTGGAAGATCTACAGGGACGGTCCCTGGCGGCGCTCGGCGTCGAGGCCGGCTCGGGTGCCCGTTTCGAGCTCGACGGGGCGGGCCTGTTCGCCGGCGTCGATCCGCAGGGGCCGGTCCTGCCGTCGCTGGTCAGCGGGCGGGTGTCGGGGGTAGCCGACGACGCGCGCCTCGCGGTCGCGATCGACGGCCGGGTCGCCGCAGGCGCCGTGCGCTGGCGCGACGGCGGCGTGCGCCGCTTCGCGGCGATGGTCCCGCCGTCCGCCTTTGATCGGGGGCCGAACCGGGTCGACCTCGTTGCCATCACCGGGACCGGAGCCGGGCGGCGGCTCGTGAAGATTCCGGGCGCGTCGGTCGACTACCGGCTCGTCGACCGCGGCGGTCGCCTGTCGATCGCTCGAGGTGGACGGGAGCTGCCGGTGGCCAAGGCGTCTCCGGGCGGCTTCGTCGACGACGTGACGATCGATCAGGGCACCTTCAAGATCACGGGCTGGGCTGCCGACCTGCGCCGGCACGAAGTCGCGGATCAGGTGCTCGCCTTCGCCGGCAGCCGGCTGGTCGCGGCGGCGCAGCCCTCCGTCCCACGGCCCGACGTCGCGCGCGTGCACGGCGACGAGCTGACGCGCTCGGGATTCGCCCTCAACGGCCAGGCCACCCGGTCGCAGAAGCTCCGCGTGTTCGCGCTCTACGGCAGCAGGGCCGTGCCCGTGCCGAGAGCGCCGCGCATACCGGCGGGCTAGACTGCTGACGACCCGGGGCGTGGCGCAGTCTGGTAGCGCATTCGGCTGGGGGCCGAAAGGTCGCTGGTTCAAATCCAGTCGCCCCGATGCACACGACGTAACCGGGATCGCTATGCGGTCCCGGTTCCGCATAGGGAGCGGCGGATCCCGACGCAAAGGAGGAGAGGGTGGCAGTGAGGGTCGGCTTGGTGACCGGAAAGGAGTGGGTCGTGGATGCGACGACGGCGCACGACGTGATCACGAGAATCCACCGCGGGGCGCCAGGGCCGTTGCTGTTCGCGTCGGACGGCGGAAGCGTCTACATCTACCGGGAGCACATCGCCTACGTCGAGGACGAGCTGCCGGCGGAGACGCCCGAGGGTCCCTAGGACAGCCCGACGGCTGCCAGGGCCTCCGCGCGGTCGCGGTACGCCTTGAAGCGGACGAGCAGCCCGTCTCGAATCGTGAACACGTGGGCCGCGCGAGCCGCGGCTGGAGCACCGCTTTGCGGCCCGATCGCGGTCACACGCACGAACACGAGCACGCGCTCGTCGTCGACGTCGAAGAAGCGCTCCGGCTCGAACTGAATCGTCCCGCCCCAGGGTCCTCCCTCGAGGAAGAAGCGCCGGACATCATCAGTGCCCCGGAACACCGGTCGATCGGGGTACACCGCGGTGAAGTCGAATTCGACGTCAGGTGCAATGCGCTCGGCGAACATGGTGAGCGGTTCGGGCGCCGCGTAGCCGCTGCGCACGAGTTCGACGTTCTCCTGCGACATCGCTCACCTCACCTGCCAGAAGTCCTCGAACCGCTCGGTGTCGCCGCCGTCGGGCTTGCGGCCGCCGATGCAGATCACGTCGAGACCTTCCGAGCCCGCCTCGAACGAGCGGACCACCGAAGGAGCGACGCGCAGCACGTCCCACGCGGAGAGCTCGATGATCTCCTCGTCGAGCTTGGCGCGGCCGGAGCCGGCGACCACGACGTAGGCCTCCTCCTGCTCACGATGCCGGTGACCCCACGGCATGCGCGCCCCGGGCTCATAGGTGAAGCGGCTGACGCCCAGCTCGGGCGATCCCAGCGCCTCCCTCGCGAAGCGCCACTGCATCGGCGCATCCTGCGGGCTGACGTCACGGAGCTCGTCGAGGTTCGTCTTCGTCCAGTCGGACATGCCTAGGAGAGGCCGACCTCCGCGAGCGCCTCGGCCCGGGTCGGGAACTCGATCTTGCGGATGCAGCGCCCGTCGCGGAGCGTGTGGACCTCGAAGATCAGGTCGTTGACCTCGACTCCGCTGACCCGGCCGCGACCGCGGTAGCGGACGGCCACGACCAGGCGGTCGCCGGCGTCGACGATCTCGTCGACCACGGTCTCCAGCTCCTCCCACTCGGCGTCCCAGCGCCGCCACACCTCGCGGACCTCGTCCGGCCCGCGCGCCGGCAGCTCCTGCCCGACCTCCCAGACCACGTCGGGCGCGAGGTACCGAAGCGCCTCCTCGTAGTCCCCGCGCACGTAGGCCTCGACGCAGCGCAGGGCGGCGTCCACGTTCTCTTGCGACATCGCCGGCGCAGTATCGCCTACTCCGACAGCCCCACCGCCGCCAGCGCCTCGTCCGCAGTGCTGAACCAGCGGAACCGGATCGCCTTTCCGTCCCGGATCGTCCAGACGTAGCCCTGCTGGCGCTCGACCGGGATGCGCGCCTCATGGCTGACGCCGGTCAGGATCGCGACCACGACGACGTCGTCGCCGGCGTCGATGAAGCGCGTCGGCCGCACCTCCACGTCGTCGTACGCATCGCGGATCAGGCGAAAGCTCGCCGGGCCACGCAGCGTGCCGGTCTCCACGGCGTCGGGCGGGTTGACGTACTCGATGTCCGCGTCCATGAAGCCCCTTGCGGAGGTCCCGGCCCGCCACGCGGCGTAGATGCCGCGAACCAATTCCACGTTCGCCTGCGACATCGCGTGCCGAGTATCGCGCAGGCGAAGGCCTCTGAGATACTCGGCCGCTCCATGCCAGCCGAGGAAGTTGCGACCGTCCGGCGCCTCTTGGACGCGTTCAACCGCGGCGACTTCTCCGCACTCCAGGAGCTGGACCCGGACGCCGCGATCCAGGACGAGCCGCGGATGCCCGGGGCGGGCTGGAACTACGGCTACGACGGCGCGGTCGAGTGGGCGGTCAAGCTGTGGCAGTCGTTCGGGCGCCTCTCGTTCGAGATCGACGACCCGATCGAGTCCGAGGACTGCCTCGTGACGCGCTGGCGCGCCACCGGCATCGGCAAGCGCAGCGGCATCCGCGTCGACATGGGCGGCTACTGCGTCTTCAGCATGCGGCGCGCGAAGGTGCTGCGGGTCGAGTTCTTCGAGAGCCAGCGCGACGCCCTGCGCGCGGCGCGAGCAAGCTGCGCCGGCCACGGCTAGGGTTGCCGCCGTGCCCCTCGAGCTCGTCCTCGCTCGCCACGGCGAGACCGAATGGAGCCGGGACGGCCGTCACACGGGCCGGACCGACATCCCGCTCACCGACGAGGGTCGCCGCCAGGCCGAGCGATTGGCGCCCAAGCTCGCCGAGTGGAGCTTCGTACGCGTCCTGTCGAGCCCGCTCGCGCGGGCACTGGACACCTGCCGGCTCGCCGGCCTGGGCGACTCGGTCGCGACCACGGACGACCTGCTCGAGTGGGACTACGGCGACTACGAGGGCATCACCACCGCGGAGATCCGCGGGTCCCGCCCCGACTGGAACCTATGGCGCGACGGCTGCCCCGGCGGTGAGACCGCCGCCGACGTGGGCGCCCGCGTCGACCGCGTGATCGCCGCGGTCGGCGACCTCGACGGCCCCGTCGCCCTGTTCGCGCACGGGCACGTGCTGCGCGTGCTGACCGCCCGCTGGCTCGGCCTCGATGCTCACGACGGCGCCCTGTTCGCCCTCGGCACCGGCACCCTGTCGGTGCTCGGCTACGAGCGCGAGACCCGCGTCATCAGGCGCTGGAACGCCCCCTGAGGCCGCGCCGGACGCGCCCGACCGCCGTGCCCGCCATCACCAGCAGCATCGCCACGCCGACCCCGCCGCCGCACTTCGCCTGGTCGTATCGCGCGGAGTAGCCAGTGCTCGCCGCCGGCGTCGTGATCGAGTGGCGCGCGGCGCCCCCGTCCGACCACGACTTGAACGTGTAGGCCTTCCCGCCGGTGGCCGCGAGGGCCGGCGCGCTGACGGTGAACCGGTAGCCCTCCCAGGACGTGAAGCCGGAGTAGCGCGTGACGCGCACGCCGTCGACGACCAGCGGCACGCCGTCGGGGTCCACGTCGAACAGCAGCCCGACGGTGTGCGGGCGCAGGCTCTGGCTGATCGTCCGGGTGACCCCCTTCGAGTCGGTCGCCTTCAGGCGCAGCTCGAGGTAGCTGTTGCCGGCGGCGGCCAGGTCCTCCGGCGCCGGTGCCTTGAAGCTGATGTCGTTGCCGCGCGAGGGCCCCAGGAACGGGTGGGTGTGCGTGTTGTGGTGGAGCAGGACCGTCCACTCGAGCGAGGACGCCGCGAGCGTGCCGTCCTCGGGGTCGGTCGCCGAGCCGTGCAGGGTGATCGCCTGGCCGACGCGGAAGCGCAGGGAGGCGGCGGGGGAGGAGATCGCCGGCGTGGGGGCGGAGTTGCCGGCGTCGATCCGCACCCCCGCGACGTCGGTGGCGCCCGTGCTGTCGGTCACGCGCAGGGTCACCAGGTACGTGCGCGCCTGCGCGTACACGTGCCGCGGGTTGGCCGTCGTGACCGGGGCGCTGCCGTCGCCGAAGTTCCACTCGTAGCGGAGCGCGTCCGCCGTCGGGGTCGGAGCTCGCGCTGCCGATGAAGCCGACCGAGAGCGGTGCGGGCCCCGAGGTCGGCGTGGCGCCCGCGACGGCGACCGGAGAGCTGTTGCCCGTGTAGGCGATCCGGCCGACGCGCCCTTCGAAGGTGAGGTAGTAGAGCGCCTGGGTGGAGTTCCACGGGCCGAAGGTGAGGTCGGTGACGGGGCCCATGCCGTCGCCGAACGGGCCGGGCAGCCACCCGGTGAACTGCGGCGTCAGGGTCTGGATCCGCCCGCAGACGTAGTCGGCGAACAGGTAGCGGTCCCTGTACTGGGACGGCCACACGCCGTGCGGCACGAAGGCGCCGCCGGTGATCGCCCCGCAGCCGCCGGCGCGCGAGTAGTCGAAGAGGGGATTCGTCATCCCCGCGGGCGGCGGGCCGCAGTCGGTCGTCGAGTTGGTCGCGCAGTGCCCCTCGCGCACGTTCCAGCCGTAGTCGGCGCCGGACCTGCCGTCGTCGATCTCCTCCCACGTGTCCTGGCCCACGTCGTTGATGAGGAAGCGGGTGCCGGAGGCGTTGGGGTCGAAGCCGAGCCGGAAGGGGTTGCGCAGGCCCCAGGCGTAGGTCTCCTGGCAGATCGTCCCCGCGCGGCGCTGCCGGTTGCGTTGCAGCGCGCGCTGTTCGCCCCCTGGAACGGGTTGTCCGGCGGGATGCCGCCGCTCGTCGTGACGCGCAGCACCTTGCCGAGCAGCACGTTGCGGTCGCGCGACGCGTCGTTGGTGGGCCCGCAGCCGCTGTTGCCGGTGTAGTCGCAGCCGCCGTCGCCGACGGTCACGTAGAGGTGGTTGTCCTTGCCGAAGCCGAGGTAGCCGCCGTTGTGGTTGCCGCCCGGCGACGGGATGCCGTCGATCAGGACGGCCTCGCTCGCCGGGTCGAGCGTGCCGTCGTCGCGCATCACGAAGCGCGACACGCGATTGACCGGGCCCGTCGGCGGGGCCGCGAAGGCGCACGTGCCGGAGCCTGTTGAACGTGTAGTAGAGATAGACGCGCCGGTTGGCCTGGAAGTCGGGGTCCACGGCGACGCCGAGCAGGCCGCGCTCGACCTCCGGGCAGATCCTTCGCGACAGATCGATCGCCGGCGTCGGCAGCAGCGCGCCGCCCTGGATCACCCGCAGCTGGCCCGGCTTCGAGGTGACGAGCAGCCGCCCGTCCGGCGTGAAGGCCAGCGCCGTCGGCTGCGGCACGGTCGCCACCTGGGTGTCGTCGAACCCGGCGGGCAGCGTGGCCGCCGACGCGCCGGACGGCAGCGTCAGCGCCGCGATGCAAACGACTAGGGCGAGGGGTACCCGACGCAGCATTCCGAACTCACGGGCTACCTACCCCCGTGGGGCTGGCGGCAACCTCGGCCGCGGGCTTGCGCTGCGGGTAGAGCGCGCCGACCACGCTCACCAGCGGCACGAACAGGCCCACGATGCCCACGAGCGTGCGGCCCTTGCGGAAGCAGACGAACGCCAGCGCCACGCCGATCAGTTGGATCGGGATGGCGATCCAGAGGTGCGCGGTCCGGTCGACGCCGACGAGCACCAGCACGGCGTCCCAGACGGCCACCCAGAACTCGAACCCGATCAGCGCGACCACCAGCAGGCCGGTGGTCACGACCACCGCGTCGATCGACTGGCGCCCCTTGGCTGTCCAGTAGACGTCCTGGAGGTTCAGCCAGAGCGCGAACTCGTCCATCGTGAGCCCCATGCCGATGCCGAAGGCGATCGCCACGAACTCGAACCAGGGACTCTCCAGGTCGGTCGAGATCCCGATGTAGCCCATCGAGAGCAGCAGCAGGATGCCCCAGACGAGATGGTGGACGTGGGTGCCGCCCTTGGTCTCGACGTCGCCCGGCCACCACGAAACCTGGGCCCGGATCAGGTGGGCGCTGGTCCGGATGAAGCTGAACGTCACCACGAACGACAGCAGGATCAGGAAGTGGGTTTCCTTCCCCGGGACCTGGATGTGCTTGTCGTACGCCGCGGTGATGTCGTCCCAGAGCCGTTCCACCCGAGCGCGATCGTAGCCTCCGGTGGCGATCGAAGGGCTCGATTACACCGACCTGGTGGTGGTGCTGGCTGCCGCGACGGTGGCGCCGCTGCTGATCGATCTCCTGCCGCTGCCGCAGATCCCGCCGATCGTCAGCGAGATCATCGCCGGCATCGTGATCGGGCCGGTCGTGCTCGACATCGTGGACCGGACCGCGCCGCTCCAGGTGTTCGCCTCGGTGGGGCTCGTGTTCCTGTTCTTCCTGGCCGGCCTCGAGATCGCCTTCGACGCCCGCGACGAGCGCCATCTCGGCCTGGTCGGGGCGGCGTTCGGCATCTCGCTCGTGCTCGCGCTCGTCGTCGCGCTGATCTTCGACGCGGCCGAGCTCGTCGGCGCGCCGCTGTTCGTGGCGATCATCCTGGCCGCCACGTCGTTCGGGATCGTGGTCGCGGTCCTCAAGGACGCGGACCAGACCGGCACGCCCTTCGGCCAGCTGGTGATCGCCGGCGCGTCGGTGGCGGACTTCGCGACGGTGATCCTGCTGTCGCTGTTCTTCTCGTCCTCCGGGGCGAGCTTCGAGACGACGCTGGTGCTGCTGCTGCTGTTCCTGGGGGTCGTCGCGGCGGTCGGGCTGGCGCTGTTCGGCGCGCGCGGCTCGCGGGCGCTGCGCTCAGCCGTCACGCGCCTGCACGAGACGAGCGCCCAGATCAGCGTCCGGATCGCGTTCCTGCTGCTCGTCGTGCTCGTCTACATGTCCGAGGAGTTCGGCCTCGAGGTGGTGCTCGGCGCCTTCCTCGCGGGCGCGATGGTCAGCCTGCTCGACCGCGAGCACGCGGTGCGGGAGACTGGGCTCCAGGCAAAGCTCGAGGGGATCGGCTTCGGCGTGTTCATCCCGATCTTCTTCGTGCTCAGCGGAGTGAACCTGGACTTGGACGCGCTCTTCTCCTCACTCGACACGATCGTGCTCGTGCCGCTCACGGTGGTCGCGCTGCTGGTCGTACGCGGCATGCCCGCGCTGATCTACCGGCGCTTCGTCCCGCGCCGCCAGGCGCTCTCGGCGGGCCTGCTCCAGGCCACCTCGCTGTCGTTCGTCGTGGCGGCGACCCAGATCGGCGTCGAGCTCGGCAAGCTCGACTCCGGCGCCGCCGCGGGGCTCGTGACCGGCGGGGTGATCTCCGTGCTCGTCTTCCCGGCGCTCGCGCTGAGGCTGCTGAGGCCGGCGTGATCGACGGCGTCCTCGGCGGGCCGGTCGACCAGGACTACCTGCTGCAGGCGCGCCAGATGCAGGCGATGTCGTTCGCCGTGCACATCCCGCTGGTGTGCTTCGGCATCGCCTTCCCGGCGATGGTGCTGTTCCTCGAGGGGCTCTGGCTGCGCACCGGCGACCCGCTCTACCGGGCGCTCGCGAAGCGCTGGTCGAGGGCGATGCTGATCCTGTTCGCGGTCGGCGTCGTGACGGGGACGATCCTGTCCTTCGAGATGGGGCTGCTGTGGCCGGAGTTCATGGCCACCTTCGGCGACGTCTTCGGCCTCGCGTTCATGATCGAGGGCTTCTCCTTCTTCGTGGAGGCGATCTTCATCGCGATCTACGTGTACGGCTGGGACCGCCTGCCGCGGCGCACGCACTTCCTGGCCGGGATCCCGATGGTGATCGCCGGCGTCACCGGCTCGTTCATGGTGATCGCCGTCAACGGCTGGATGAACCAGCCGGCCGGCTTCTCGATCCGCAACGGCGAGGTCGTCGACGTCAAGCCGCTCGAGGCGCTGTTCAACGACAACCTCTGGCACGAGCTCGTGCACATGTACCTGGCCGGGTTCATCGTCGCGGCCTTCCTCGTGGCGAGCGTCTACGCCTACGGCTGGCTGCGCGGCCGCCGCGACCGCCACCACCGCATCGGGCTGGCCGTGGCGCTGTCGGTGGCCGCGCTGGCCGCCCCGGCGCAGCTGCTGGTGGGGGACTGGGCCGCGCGCACCGTCGCGGTCAACCAGCCGATCAAGCTGGCCGCCTTCGAGGGACTGCACGAGACGACCAAGGGCGCGCCGTTCTCGCTGCTCGGCGACAAGATCGAGATCCCCGACATGCTCTCGCTGCTCGCCTTCCACGACCCGAACGCGACCGTGACGGGGCTCGACAGCGTCCCGCCCGACGATCGCCCGCCGACCGGCATCGTGAAGCTCACGTTCCGGACGATGGTGTTCGTCGGCAGCGGCCTGGCCGGGCTCGGCCTGTGGTTCCTCTGGCCCTGGTGGCGCCACCGCCGCCTGCCCAGGTCGCGCTGGTTCTACCGATTGGCCGTGCTGGCCGGGCCCGCGGCGCTCGTCACCCTGATCTGCGGCTGGATCACGACCGAGGTCGGCCGCCAGCCGTGGGTCGTCTACGAGGTGATGCGCACCGAGAGCGCGGTCACCGGCGCGAGCGGGGTCCCGGTCGGGTTCGGCGCGCTCGGCCTGGTCTACCTCGGCCTCGCGACGGTCGCCTTCGTGATGCTGCGCCGGCTCAGCCGCGACCCGCTCGAGGCGGGCTCCTGATGCTGCCCGAGCTGACCGCCTGCGTGGCGCTGCTCGCGCTGACCGGCTACGTCGTGCTCGGCGGGGCGGACTTCGGCGCCGGCTTCTGGGACCTGACCGCCGGCGGCGCCGAGCGCGGCGCGCCGGTGCGGGCGATGATCAAGCGGGCGATGTCGCCGGTCTGGGAGGCCAACCACGTCTGGCTGATCTTCCTGCTGGTGGTGCTCTGGACCGGCTTCCCGGAGGCGTTCGGCTCGATCACGTCGACGCTCGCGATCCCGCTGTTCGTCGCGGCGCTCGGGATAGTGCTGCGCGGCGGCGCCTTCGCGCTCAAGGGCGAGGCCGCCACGATCGCGGAGGCGCGCGCGCTCGGGGCCACGTTCGCGCTCGCGTCGGTGATCGTCCCGTTCTTCCTGGGCGCGGCCGTCGGCGCGATCGCGGCGGGCGAGGTGCCCGTCGGCAACGCCGCCGGCGACGAGTGGTCGAGCTGGACCGGCGCGACCTCGATCGTGGTCGGCCTGCTCGCGGTCGCCACCGGCGCGCACCTGGCGGCGGTCTTCCTCGGCGCCGACGCGCGCCGCGCGGGGAAGTCCGAGCTCGTGCGACGCGTTCCGGCGCCGGGCGCTCGGCTCGGGCGTCGTCGCCGGCGCGCTGGCGCTCGCCGGGCTGCTGGTCCTGCGCTCGGATGTCCGCTCGCTGTTCGACGACCTCACCTCCGGCGCCGGGCTGGCCTGCGTGCTCCTCTCGGGGGCCGCCGGGCTGGTCACGCTCTGGCTCGAGTGGCGCGAGCGCTTCGAGCTGGCCCGCTACACGGCCGCGGCGGCGGTCACGGCGATCGTGGCGGGCTGGGCGGTCGCCCAGGAGCCCTACCTGCTGCCGCCGGACCTGACCGTCGAGCAGGCGGCCGCTGCCGACGCGACGCTCGTCGCGCTGCTGGTCGCCACCGCGCTCGGCATGCTGATCCTGGTCCCGGCGCTGGTCTGGCTGTTCCGCCTCGCGCTCAGCGGGCGGATCGGCTACGAGGACAAGCCGCGCCCGTGAGCCGCCTGGAGAAGACCGCGCTCGCCTGCTTCGTGCTCGGCTCCGGGCTGCTGTTCCCGTTCGACAAGTGGTTCACGATCCTCCCGGGCGTGCTGCTGCTGTTCGCGTTCATCGTCTGCGGCGTGTTCGCGCTCGCGAGTCCCGAGCGGCTGGCGGGCGAGGAGCCCGACTAGCGCTGGCGCTCGAACCAGGCGACCAGGGCCTCGAGGTCGGTCCCGACCTCCTCGCGGTCGGCCCGTGGTCGAAGGGCGGGCTGTCGGCCACGATGCCGTTGACCGCGACCGTGTAGACGGCGTCCGGGCGCAGGTCGGCCGGTCCGGACACGAGCAGGTTCGGCCGCCGCCGCTCCGCCTGGATCAGGTCCGCGCCCGGGCAGCCGCATGCGCACGACCGGGTGCTCGTAGGCCTGGACCTCGAACGCGTCGGCGTAGGTGATCGGCCCGGCGTCGATGGCGGCGCGGGTGTTGCCCGAGTTGAGGAAGGCGACGTCGGCGCCGGCGAAGGCCCGCTGGGCCTCGACGGCCACGCGGTCGACCGCCGCGTTGTCGAGCGCGTGGGCCGTGTAGCCGACGACCCGGCTCGGCCAGCGGCGCGATCTGCCTGCGGTAGCGCTCGACCAGCTCGCCCAGGCCCCGGTCGGGCTCGATCCCGGCGTGGGGCGTGGCCTGCACGCGGGCGGCCTTCGAGACCACGTCGCCGGTGGCGCGGTCGACGGTCAGGTCGACGCGGTCGAAGGCGACCCCGTAGGAGAGCGCCTCGACGACGAGCTTGCCGTCGACCGTCAGGTCGAGCTCGGAGTGGGTGTGCCCGGCGATCACCACGTCGACCGCGTCGTCCATCTGGCGCGCCTCGTCCACGATCTCGCCCTCCGCGTCGTCGCCCTCCTGGAACGCCCCCGCGTGGGCCAGCACGACGATCGCCTGGACGCCCCTGCGCTGCAGCTCGGGCACGTAGCGGTTGACCGTGTCCGAGATGTCGTTCCAGCGGAACCGGCGCGCGAAGCGCGAGAGCAGGAAGACCGGGGTGTCTGTGGTCGTGACGCCGATGAAGCCGACCTTGACGCCCGCCCGCTCGACGATCTCGTAGGGCGGCAGGATCGGGTCGCCGCCTTCGCGCGGGACCGTGTTGGCGGCGACGTAGGGGTAGTGCGCGCGCTTGACCAGGCGCAGCGCCTCGGCGCCGCCCTCGTCGAACTCGTGGTTGCCGAGCGTCCCGACGTCGAAGCCCATCAGGTTGGTCGCCTCGATCGTCGGCTCGTCGTGCCAGTGGCTCGAGATCAGAGGGGACGCGCCGACCATGTCGCCGGCGTGGACCCTGATCGTGCGGCCGGGGTGGGTGCCGCCGGCCCGGTTCAGCCACGCGCCGAGCCAGGCGGCTCCGCCGACGCCGGGCGCGGGCGGCTCCAGGTGGCCGTGCAGGTCGTTGACGCCGAGCAGCTGGAGCTGGACGGTCCCGGAGCGGTGCTCCTGCGCCCCGGCGTTCAGGCCCAGCAGGGCGACGAGGAGGGCGGCGGCAAACGCCGCCGCCCCCGGCAGCACGTGGCGGCGGTCGATGCGTCGCATGGCCGCAAGGTATGGCCGATTTGCAGGGCTTTTGTGGCCGACTCATGTCGATTGCGTGAAGGGGGTGTGAAGGGGTACAACTGGCGACATGAGAGTCCTCGACTGCGATTGCGGCCAGACGCTGCAGGCCGCGAACGACGACGATCTGAACGCTGCGGTGCGAGCCCACGTCGACGAGAGCCATCCCGATCTGGAGATGACCGACGAGCAGGTGGGCGAGCTGGTGGCCAAGCGCGCGTACGACGCGAGCGACAGCTAGACGCCCCGCGCGCCTAAGTGAGAATCGTTCTCAGTTCGTTATGGTGGGTCGCCCGTGCGCGCGGCCCCGCCCATCATCTGCGCCCTGCTGCTCGCGCTGGTCGGCGGCTGCCGCGGTGCCGGCGACGGCGCGCCCGTCCAGGCAGTCGCCACGACCACGCAGGTGGCCGACCTGGTGCGCAACGTCGCGGGGCAGCGGGCCTCGGTCGACTCGATCCTGCGCCCCAACTCCGACCCGCACGACTACGAGCCGCGGCCCAGCGACGCGGCCGCCGTCGCGAAGGCGGACGTCGTCTTCCGCTCGGGCGGTGACCTCGACGGCTGGCTCGACGACGTGCTCGACAGCGCCGGCGGCGACGCCGAGCGGGTCACGCTGATCGACTCGGTGCGGCGCTCCGGCGACGACCCGCACTGGTGGCAGGACCCGCGCGACGCGATCCTGGCCGTGAGGGCGATCCGCGACGCGCTGATCGAGGCGGACCCGAAGGGGCGCGCCGGCTACGAGCGCAGGGCGGCCGCCTACACCGCGCGGCTGCGAGCGCTCGACGCGGAGGTCGCGCGCTGCCTCGGGCGCGTCCCGGCGGCGCAGCGCAAGCTCGTGACGACCCACGACGCGCTCGGCTACTTCGCGCGCCGCTACGGCATCGAGGTGATCGGGGCGGTGATCCCGTCGCTGTCGACCCAGGCCCAGCCGTCCGCGAAGGACGTGAACGCGCTCGTCGACCAGATCGAGCGCGAGCACGTGAATGCCGTCTTCCCCGAGGCGGCGCTGCCCAGGAAGCTCGAGGAGGCGATCTCGCGCGAGGCGGGCGCCGAGGTCGGCGGCGAGCTCTGGGCCGACACGCTCGGACCCGCTGGCTCGAGCGGAGCCACCTACGTCGACTCGATCCGCGCCAACGCCCGCACGCTGGCCGCCGGCATGTCGGGCGGCCGCGTGACCTGCGCGCTCAGCTGACGGCGGGCTCGGGCTCCGGCCCGCTGCTCGCGGTCGCGCTTGTCGAAGTAGTCGGCGCCCTCGATGCTGATCGGCGGCAGGATGCGGTCGAGCCACCTGGGCAGCCACCAGGCCCGGTCGCCCATGAGCGCCATGATGGCCGGCACCGCCAGGCAGCGCACGATCGTCGCGTCGATCGCGATCGCCACCGCCAACCCGACGCCGAACTCCTTCACGATCGCGTTGCCGTTGAGCACGAAGCTCGAGAAGACGCAGACCATGATCAGCGCCGCCGAGGTGATCACCCGGCCGGTGTTGGCCAGGCCGTCGACGACCGCCTTGTGCGCGTCGCCCTCCTCCTTGTAGTGCTCCTCGATCTGCGTCATCAGGAAGACCTCGTAGTCCATCGAGAGGCCGAACAGGATCGCGAACATCAGCAGCGGCACGTAGCTCGCGATCGGCACCGAGCCGTCGAGCCCGATCAGCGAGGCGCCGTGGCCCTCCTGGAAGACGAACGTGACCACGCCGTAGGCGGCCCCGACCGACAGCAGGTTCGCCACCGCCGCCTTGAGCGGCACCAGCAGCGACCGGAAGGCGCACATCAGCACGATGAAGCTGAGCCCGACGACGATCAGGATCATCTGCGGCAGCTTGTCGGCGATGCGCGCGGCGAGGTCGATGTAGCCGGCCGTCTGGCCGCCCGCGAACACGGTCATGTCCTTGCCCTTGATCGCGTTCGGGATGACCGGGTCGCGCAGCCGGTTGACGGTGTCGATCGTCTTCGGGGAAGAGGGCGCGGTGGTCGTGATCGCCGTGAAGACCGCGACCGTGCCCTTCTTGTCGACGGTCGCCTGCGAGACGGACTTGATGCCCGGGTCCTTCTTGATCGCGTTCTCGAGGTCGGTCAGCCGCGTGTCGGTGGCGGGCGACTCGGCGAGCTGCTTCTGCTGGGCGAGCTGCTGCGACTGCGACTGGGTCTGCTGCTCGACCTGCTGCTGCGCCTGCGCCTCGGGCACGCCCGTGGCCTCGAGCTGCTGCTCCTGCTCGGCGATCTGCTGGTTGAGCTGGTCCTGCTTCTGGTCGACCTGCTTGATCTGGCTCTGGTCGGCCTTGGCCGGCGACCCCAGCTCGACCCCGATCAGCAGCGGGCCGTTCGAGCCCGGGCCGAAGCCCTCGGTCATCAGGTCGTACGCCTGGCGCGCCGTGGTGCTCTTGGGCAGCTCGCCGTTGTCCGAGGCTCCGAGCTGGAGGTCGAGCACCGGCAGCGCCAGCACGATCAGGATGCCGACGCTCGCGACCAGCGAGCGCCACGGCATGCGGACGACGCCGCGCGCCCAGCGCGCCCAGCCGTGGGGCTGGTGGTCGTCGGGATGGGTCCGGCCGAGCTGCACGCGCAGGGAGTGGATGTGCTCGCCGAGCGCGCCGAGCAGCGCCGGCAGCAGCGTCACCGCCGCGCGTGACCGCGATCAGCACGGCGACCGCGGCGGCGTAGCCCATGTTGCCGACGAACGGGATGCCCGAGAACACCAGCGAGACGAGCGCGATCACGACCGTGATGCCCGCGAAGACCACCGCGCCGCCGGCCGTGGCCGCGGAGCGCGCGATCGACTCGCGCATCTCCATGCCGTCCTTGAGCTGGAGCTTGTGCCGGGTGACGATGAACAGCGCGTAGTCGATCCCGACGCCGAGGCCGATCATCGTCGCGAGCGTGGGGGCGACGCTGGGCACCTCGATGACGTGACCGAGCAGCTTGATGATCGCCAGCGACGCGACCAGCCCGAGCACCGCGGTGACGATCGGCAGGATCATCGCCGTCACCGTGCCGAAGGCGAACATCAGGATCACCACGGCCGCCGCGAGGCCGATCGCCTCGCTCGACTCGGTGTCGGCCTTCGAGACCGCCTGGCCCAGGTAGCCGCCCGTCGCGACCTTCAGCCCCGCGTTCTCGGCGGGGCTCTCGGCGTCGACGACCTCCTGGGCCTCCTCGTCGGTGAGGTCGGCCTGGCTCTCGGTCAGCGTGACCGAGATGTAGGCGATCGTCTTGTCCTTGCTGATCGCGTTCTTGCCGGCCTCGCTGAAGGGGCTGACCGCGTGCTGGACGGTGTCCACCTTGCGCAGCGACTTGACGGTGTCCTCGACGGCCTGCTTCTTCTTCGAGTCGGTGATCTTCCCGGTCTTGGCCTGCATCACGACCGGGTTGGTGCCGTTGGCCTGGTCCGGCAGGTGGTCCGACAGCAGGTTCTGGGCGTTGGTCGAGCCGGTGCCCGGGAGCGTGAGGTTGTCGCTCGTCTGCTCGCCGACGACGTTGGCGATCACGGACGATCGCGATCACGGCAGCGACCCACACGCCGATGACCGGCCAGTGGTGACGGCTACAGAAGCGACCGAGTCGGTAGAGCGGGCCAGTCATACCGAACTCGGCAGGCTACTACGCGACTAGGTCACGGCGCGGCAAGCGTGGGCAGACGCCAGCGCAGGGTTACGTCGTGCGTGTCGATCGAGTGGTCGACCCGCTGCGCCAGACTGCTCGATCGCGAGCTCGAGCTCGCGATCCTCGAACGCCGTGACCTCGCCGCAGCGCTCGCAGACGATGTGGTGGTGATGATCTCCGCTGGGGTCGATCGGCTCGTAGCGCGCCACGCCCTCGGCGGCGTCGACGCGGCGCGCCAGCCGCAGCCGGTCGAGCAGCTCCAGCGTGCGGTAGATCGACGCCTGCCCGACGTCCTCGCCCCGCTCGCGCAGGCGGTCGCCGATCTCCTTGGCGGTGACGCTGCAGCCGAGCGTCGCCAGCGTGTCGACGACCGCCGCACGCGGAGCGCTCAGGCGATAGCCGTCGCGCTCGAGCGTGTCACGGGCGTGTGCGGGCCAATCAGCCAACCGCGGCGAATCCCTCCGCCACCTTCGACCAGTTGACCACGTTCCAGACCGCGTCCAGGTAGTCGGGGCGGCGGTTCTGGTACTTGAGGTAGTAGGCGTGCTCCCAGACGTCGACGCCGAGCAGCGGCGTCTTGCCGTCGGTGAGCGGGCTGTCCTGGTTGGGCGTGGACATCACGGCGAGGCCGGAGCCGTCGTGCACGAGCCAGGTCCAGCCCGAGCCGAACTGGTTGACGCCGGCGTTCTTGAGCTGGTCCTGGAAGTCCGAGAACGACCCGAACGCGGAGCCGATCGCGTCCGCCAGGGCGCCGTCGGGCTCGCCGCCGCCGTCGGGCGACAGCCACTCCCAGAACAGCGAGTGGTTGAGGTGGCCGCCGCCGTTGTTGCGCACGGCGGTCCGCTTGTCGTCGGGGACCTGCGACAGGTTGGCGACCACGTCCTCGATCGGCTTGTCCGCCCACTCGGTCCCCTCGAGAGCGGCGTTCACCTTGTCGACGTAGGCCTGGTGGTGCTTGTCGTGATGGACGCGCATGGTGGCCTCGTCGATATGAGGCTCGAGGGCGGCGTAGTCGTAGGGAAGCGGCGGGAACCTCGTACGGCATCTCAGACTCCTTCTTCGTTGGGTCGCAATGGACTCTATTCCCGGAGCATGAGCCGCTAGGCTTGGCCTCCCCGCGGCTGTGGCGGAACTGGCAGACGCGCAGGCTTCAGGTGCCTGTGTCCCTTGGGATGTGGAGGTTCGAATCCTCTCAGCCGCACTACCGGCCGCGCCGTAGCGGCGTGCCGAACACGTAGTCCCAGAACGGCGCGCTGATGCCGAACCCGCGCGTGTCGTCCTGGAAGTGGTGGCGCATGTGCAGCTCCCGCATCACCCTGCCGAAGCGCGACCTCGGCCGGAAGTGGTGCAGGTAGTAGTGCGTCATGTCGTAGACGAGGTAGCCGAGCAGGAACCCCGACGCGAAGACGCTGCCGGCGGCGGTGCCGAGCAGCAGGAAGAAGCCCGTGACGAACGCGGCCGCCAGCGGCACGCTGACCGAGGGCGGCATGACCAGGCGCAGCGGGTCGTTCGGGTGGTCGTGGTGGACCCCGTGGATGATCCAGTGGAAGCGCGCGCCCGGGCCCGACTCCGGCTCGAAGTGGAAGACGAGCCTGTGGATCCAGTACTCCATCAGCGTCCAGAACAGCCAGCCGGCCGCGACCAGCCCGGCGGTCTCGGCCGCCGGCAGCTCGGGTGCGCCGACCAGGAACAGGATCACGACCGCCGGCAGGAAGATCACCGGTGGGACGACCGGGTGGACGCGCGAGAGCCGGTCGAGCAGGTCCGACTCGAACATCCGCGGCGAGGCCTTCAGTACATCTGTGCGACGGGCGTCCACTGCACCCCAAAATCTACCGCACGGTCTCCCCGTGCTGGGGGCGGTCAGCCCCCCTGCCAGAGGCCGCCCCAGGACGCCACCAGGTACTCGAGCCCGAACGCGGCGGTGACGCCGTAGACGACGATCTCCGCCGGAGCCGCGGCTCCACCGAGGATGCGGCCGAGCAGGTAGCAGGTGACCAGAGCGACGAACATGAGCCTGCCAGCGGTCTCCATCTCGCTTTGGAGTGTCGGACGGGTCGCGCGACACCCCGTTATCGGCCCGTGAAGGCCGCGTGAACGTCGCGTTACCGCGGCTCTGGGACGCGGCGCAGCCAGACCGTCCAGGGCCGCACGCTGTCGATCTGCAAGATCCCGTTCGCCCAGGGGTCAGGTGCCAGGCGGTCGCGGATCTCGGCCTCGTCTGCCACGTTCACCACGAGCAGGACGTCCTCGCTGTCGACGTCGCCGATCGGGCCGCCGAGCACGACCACGCCGTCGTCGACGAGCTCGTCCATGAAGGCGGCGTGCTCGTCCCAGAGCTCCTGCTCGCGGCGCGCGCGGCTCGGGTCGAAGGCCGGGCCGTTGACGAGCCTGACGAGGAAGTAGTCCGGCACCTGGCGAGGGTACCGCGCGGTCGGTTAGGGTCGCGCGACAGGCTCAAATAGGAGGCATCAATGCAAGTCGACTGGCCCAGGAGACTTGTCCTTCTGGCAATCGCCGCCGCCGTCCTGGTAGCCGCCGCGCCTGCCGCCGCGAAGACCTACGAGGTCTCCGGCAGGCAGATCGTGGTCGACGAGGACAAGGGCGTCTACAAGATGCGCGGCAGCCTGATCGGGCGCTGGACGATCACGTCGTTCACGGAATCGGTCCAGGACCCCTACTACCACGGGTCGGGAACCGAGTCCTTCAAGGGCTGTCTCGACCGCAAGCGCGACGGACGCTGCAAGCACGACCCGTCGGGCACGCTGTCGTTCACGTTCGAGTACTGGGCGCTGTTCGGCTCCGAGGACCCGGAGTCGCTCATCTGGGGCTCGTGCTGGCATCCCGTCGTGAGCGGGACCGGCGACTTCGCCGACGCCAGCGGCGTGCTGACGATGGTGGACACGCCGACCTCGAAGGGCGTGAAGACGAAGTACATCGGCAACCTGACGCTCCACTCCCACTACACGCACGCGCGCGCAACTCGAGCCCGCTGCTAGCCGTCGGGCGGGCGGGCCTTCGCGGCCCGCCCGCCTACACGGCCTGTAAGGATGCAGGCCGTGCTCAGGACAAGCCGACTGACGATCCTCGCCGTCCTCGCGACCTGGCTGCTCGCCGGCGTGGCCGTGGCCGCGACTCCGGAGCAGCGCGCCGACGCGCTGCTCGCCCGGATGACAGCGACGGAGAAGGTCGACCTCGTCGCCGACGGGCGGGGCGGGGTCCCGCGGCTGGGCATCCCGCCGGTCGCCGGGATCGACGGGCCCAACGGCGTCGGCTCCGGCAGCGAGGGCGTGACGGCCTTCCCGAACGCGGTCAACATCGGCGCGTCGTGGGACCGGGCGCTGGCGTTCCGCTACGGCGCCGCCCTCGGAAACGAGACGCGGGCGAAGGGACGCTCGCTGCTGTTCGCGCCGACCCTGAACATCGTGCGGACCCCGCTCTGGGGCCGGGCGGCGGAGACCTACTCCGAGGACCCGTTCCTGACGTCGGAGCTGGTCGTCCCAGAGGTGCGCGGCATCCAATCCGCGCGCGTGATGGCGGAGCCGAAGCACTACGCGGGCAACAACCAGGAGACGGGGCGGCTCGGCACGCCGCTGGCCGCACCGGCCGTCGACGACCGCGTCTCCAGGCGAACGCTCGAGGAGATCTACTTCCCGGGCTTCAAGGCGGCCGTGCAACGCGGTCGCGCGGCGTCGGTGATGTGCTCGTACAACCGCATCAACGGCGTCGCCGTCGTGCGAGAACCCGCAGACGCTCGGGATCCTCAAGGGCTGGGGCCTGCGCGGGTTCGTGGAGCCCGACGCGGCGCTCGCGGTCCGCGACACGGCGGCCGGGGCGAACGCCGGGGTGGACAACTTCCAGATCGGCAACCCGGCGGCGCTGCGGGCCGCCGTCGCGGACGGGAAGATCCCGCAGGCGCGCATCGACGACGCCGCGCGCCGCATCCTGATCGGCATGATCGGCGTCGGTCTGCTCGACGCGCCGGCGCCCGTCGCGAAGCCGGTCGCGAGCACGCCCGCGCATCGCGCGCTCGCGACCGAGATCTCCGCCGAGGCGACGGTCCTGCTTCAGAACCGCGGAGGCGTTCTCCCGCTCGAGCCGGAGAGACCGCTCGGTCGCCGTGATCGGCCACGACGCCGGGCAGGGCACCCAGATCGAGGAGGGCGGCTCGCCGGCGGTCAGGCCGGGCCCGGTCGTGACTCCGCTGGCGGGCATCAGGGCCCGCGCGCCGCGGGGAACCGACGGTCACCTTCGCGCGAGGGGACGCGCGGTGTCGTGCCGCTCCCGATCGTGCCCGCGAGCGTGCTGACGCCGCCGTCGGGCTCGGGTCACGGCCTGCTGGGCGCGTTCTACGCGAGCTCGGTGCCGGGCTTCGCCGGGGCGCCGGTGGCGACCAGGGTCGACCAGACGCTCGACGCCAAGAACCTGCTCGCAGCGCGGTCCGGATCGGCGCGCTGGACGGGAACGCTGACCCCGCCGGCCACCGGCGACTACCGCTTCTCGCTGACCTTCAACGGCAACGCCAAGCTGTTCGTCGACGGCAAGCAGGTGATCGCGGGCGACGCGGAGTGGATCAGCCATCAACCCCGGAGCTCCCGACCAGTCGTTCCACGGCGTCGTGCACCTGACCGCGGGCAAGCGCGTGCCGATCCGGGTGGAGTACGCCCTCAACGCGTCGATCCTCGGATCCGAGCTCCACCTCGGCTGGCAGCCGCCCGAGCCGGCGCTGCGCGCCGCGGCGGTCGAGGCGGCGCGCAAGGCGGACGTGGCGGTGGTCTTCGCCAACGACGTGACCGGCGAGGGCATGGACCGGCCGTCGCTGGCGCTCCCGGGCGACCAGGACCGGCTGATCGAGGCCGTCGCAAAGGCGAACCCGCGCACCGTGGTCGTGCTCCACACGGCGAGCGCGGTCACGATGCCGTGGCGCCACCGTGTGGCCGCGATCGTCGAGGCGTGGTACCCGGGGCAGCAGAGCGGGGCGGCGATCGCGAAGACGCTGTTCGGCGACGTCGACCCCTCGGGCCGCCTGCCGGTCACGTTCCCGGCCGGCGAGTCCCAGGGCCCGCTCGCCGGGCATCCCGAGCGCTTCCCGGGGATCGCCAACATCGCCCGGTACACCGAGGGCCTGTTCGTCGGCTACCGCTTCTTCGACGCGCGCGGGCAGCGGCCGCTGTTCCCGTTCGGCCACGGCCTGTCCTACACGTCCTGGTCGCTGCGCAAGCTGAGGGTGCGCAGGCGCGGCGGCGGGAGCTACGAGGCGAGCGTCGAGGTGCGCAACACCGGACGGCGCGCGGGCGCGCAGGTGGTCCAGCTCTACGTCGGGTATCCGTCGAGCACGGGGGAGCCGCCGCGCCAGCTCAAGGCGTTCAAGAAGGTGTTCCTGGGGCCGCACCGCTCGAAGCGGGTCAAGCTCTCGCTCGACCGCTCGAGCTTCGCGGTCTTCGACGAGGCGCGGCACGGCTGGAGGACCGCGGCCGGGAAGTACCGGATCTACGCCGGGACCTCGTCGCGTGACCTGCCGCTGAGTGCGTCGGTCCGCGTCGGGCGCGGCTGAGCTCAGAAGATCGCGGTGGGGTTCAGGGGCGATCCCGTTCCGCCCACGATCCGGAGCGGAGCGGCGACGAACAGGAACTCCCAGCGCCCGACGGCCTGGCAGTGCCGCGAGACATCCTCCAACTGCAGGTAGTCGAAGAGGTGCACGCCCATGGCGTTGAGAGCGAGCACGTGCATCGGGAACCCGATTCCCTCCGTGGTGCTCGGAGCGGTGTCGTTGTTGCCGTCCGAGCCCAGCGCGGCGACCTGGCGCTCGGCGAGGAACGACGCGGTCGTCGGGTGCAGCCCGGACTTCGCCTTCGAGGTGTCCCATGGCTCGCACTCGGCCAGGCGCCGCGCGTGCCCCGTGCGGACGAGCAGCACGTCGCCGACGTCCACCGACACACCCTGGTCGCGCTCCGCGGCCTCGAGGTCCTCGCGGAACACGTGGTCCCCCGGCTCGACCCAGGGAATCCCGCGAGCTCGGGCCACGTCGAGCAGAACGCCGCGGCTTACGAGTCCGTCCTTGAGGACGTCGATCGCACCGAACTGTGCGCCCAGCTTCGTGATCGTCTGATCCGGCTTGCCGTCGAACAGGAGCCCGTCGAAGGCGACGTGGGAGAAGGCGTCGATGTGACTGTGGCCCTCGTTGTGGTAGTCGAGCCCGACGTAGTCCTTGGCGAAGCTCAGGGACCCTGATCCCACCTCGGTGTCCGGGAGCATCGTCATGTGGTGGTCGGCGGGCTCCGGAACGTCGACCCGGGCCTCGGTCTGGAGCGGTTGACTGAGCGTGATCGTGACTCCGCTCTGAGCGAGCCGTGCAGCCGCGGCCACCCGGGCGGGCGTGAGATGGTTCAGCGCGCCGCGCTCCCCGTCGTCGTCCCAGCGGCCCCAGTTGGAGACCGAATCGAAGAGCTCGCGGAACTCGTGCGCGGTCAGGTCCACATCCGGCATGTCGGCGAGCCTACGGGGTGCGGGATACTGGGCGGGCGATGTCGCAGGAGAACGTGGAGAGGATCAAGGCGGGGTTTGCGGCGCACAACAGCGGCGACATCGATGCCCTGGTCGAGGTCTACGCCCCGGACGCGGTGTTCGAGACGCTGCTCCTGGGAACCCATCACGGCAACGAGGCCATCCGCTGGATCTACGAGGAGAACCAAAAGACCCTGTCGGGCTACGACGTCGTCCCCGTGGAGCTGATCGATATCGGGGACAAGGTGGTGGCGGTCGCTCAGGCGGTGGGCGCCGGTCCCGCCAGCGAGATCGCCGTGGACGAGCCGTTCGCCTTCGTGTTCACGTTCAAGGGCGAGCGGGTGGTGCGAGAACAGGCCTTCCGAAACAAGGAAGAAGCCCTCGAAGCCGTGGGGCTGTCGGAGTAGCCGCAGCGAGTTTCGCTAGCCCCTCCTGGAAGTACCGCCACGGGGATTCGAAACGGATGTGGCGTCGGGCGTGAATGTCAGCCCTGATGCCGAATCCGCTGTGGCGGCGCCAGGGGCGGAGCGGCCCGCATGTCGCTCAGGACCGCTGAGGACTGCTGAGGGACGGGGGGGCGGCTTCGGCGGGCGATGCGACACGATCGCGGCGACCCGTGGGCACAGGCGTGCGCGCCGCCATGCACGCCGTTCGCGGATAGCCCTGACCGAGCCGTTCGTCACCCGGCCAGTCGCTCGATCACCTTTACGACGACCACGACGGAGAACCAGACGAGCTCCCGGTTCCGAGTCCGAGCAGCGTTGCGTTGATGGTCGTCCAGAGGAACTCGCGGGGTGCTTCGCGCCACTCATGATGGTGGTCGTAGTACGCCCGGAATAGCGGTGTCCGCAGCGCCCAGCCGATCCCGACGGCGGAGCAGGCGACAAGTAGAAGCCAGGCGGATCGGCTACCTGTCCTTCTCCCGCAGGCGATAGCGGGCGTTCCATGTGCGGCCGCCGTCGCGTGAGATGCGCAATACCCGGTCATCGCTGAGCGCCCAGAGCTCTCCGCGCCGCCCCGCGCTGAGCTCGGTGGCCGGAGAGTCGAGCACGCCGCGAATATCGCCCTCGTCCTCACCCTTCTCGCTGGCTCGTACCGACCCGTCCGCGCCGGCCACGTACAGCGGGCCGTGCGTCGGCCAGACCACCGCGGTCGCCTCGCCGGCCGGACGCCAGCTCCGGGCCAGATCCTCTGTGACGAGTAGCGCCCTATCGGTGACGGCAAAAGCGTGCGACGGTTTCTGCGGATCAACCGCGAGGTCGATCACCTCGCCGGGCAGCTTCCGAGCGGTCCAGTTGCGGCCGAAGTTCGATGTGATCAACAGGCGCGGCACCGCGTAATCGCGGGCGTACAAGGTGCCTTCTGCCGGCCTGATCAGATGCAGATCGGCGGTGCCGAGCAGGCTGCGCGGCAACCAGGTCCTTCCGTCTCTGGAGACGAGCAGCCCGAGGTTCGCGGGGGCGCCTGACTCGGGGGTGTCGGGATGCGACGATCCGAGCAGCGTGTCCCTTGAGGCGTAGGAAAAGGTGAGAACCCTGGAGATCGGCACCCGTGTACTCCCGAAGACCATCTCCGCCCTCAGACGTCGCGCGGAAGAGCCCCCCTTGGTGGGAAGCTCATAGACCCCGACCCCTGTCTGGGCGAGCAGCGTGCCGGTCTTGGGATTCACCACGACCGAGAGCGTCTTGGCCGGCAGATCTACCTCGATCGCCCCTTCGCCGCCATCGTCCTCGCACGACACCACCAACAGGGCGGCGAGGACGGCGAGGGCCGCCACACCCACGCGACGCGCAGCTTTACCGGCGCTCATGCCCAGAGCCTTCGACGCGCTCACGCAATAGCCCTCCGCGACCAGCAGCGATTGCTCGCTTGACGCGGCGCTCGTCCAATGCCACGCCTCTCGCGGCGGCCAGCTCCAGCAGCTCCTGCCGTTCCTGGTCGTTGCGCATCCAGGCGAAGAACAGCCAGGCGAATACGCCGAAGGTCAAGAGACTGCCCTCGATCATGAGGACGGCGCCGGCAAGATTTTGATCCGTCATCGCCTCGATTCCCCGAGTCTCGGCCGACCCCACGTAGCTCGGGTAGAAGGGTGTCTGGGACCAGATGAATATGTTGGCGAGCACGGCGCCGGAGGCTCGCATTAGGAAGACGTACAGAAGCTGCGGCAGTCCCGTGAACCACTCCGGCTTCGGCAACGGCCCAAGGATCGCCGCCCACATCGCCAGGCCGGCCGCGAGGAAGCTCGCGTGTTCGACCGCGTGCACGACGGGATGCTGCGCGGCCGCTTCGTAGAGCGAGGGAAGGTGCCAGGCGTAGAGACTCACGATCCAGAACACGAAGGCAACTATTGGATTGGCGAGCACCCGCAGGTGGCGCAGTCCGGGTGCTGCGAGCACGGGCTGGAGCAGGGGGCGGGTCAGGCCGAGCACGAGCAGCAAGGCGGCGATATCGCCGAGCAGTACGTGCTGAACCATGTGCACGAGCTGTAGATCCTCGGCGACGCTTGCCACGGGCGTCCCGATCGCGACGCAGATCACCGCCAGCCCCGCCGCGAAGGAGAGCTGTCGCCCGACGGCAACCGGACGACCCGTCTGACCGAGCGTGCGAGCGCGACGCGCGTAGGCGAAGGCCAGCACGACGACGGGGAGCCCCTCAAGGACCGTCTGGAGCACGTCAGTCGCCCCGCCCGCCGGAGCGCCGGCGCCGCTCTCGCACCTGCGTGACTCCCAGCCAAACGAGGAACGCCAGGACGGGAACGAAGTAGGCGATGCTCGTCAGCCAGTGCCCTGCGTGAGCGATCGGGATCATTGATTTGCCTGGGCCAGTAGCCAGAGCGCGAGGCTCGTGAAGCCGACCATGATCGCGAGCATCCAGTACTGCGAGCGGACGGCGAGCTTCGCGTCTTCGTAAAGGGCGAGCGCGCGGTCGTGCGCCAAAGTGAGCGCGGTGACGTGACCGGCGACGACAAACGCGACCTGCCAGTACCAGGTCGCGTTCGCCCCGATCAGGCCGTAATCGACGGTGCTGTCGGCCGTACCGAACAGATCCGATCCGTCCCCGAGCGGATCGGATGCAAGGTAGCCCGATCGCCTGGCCCTGGAACAGGAGGAACGTGACGTAGTGCGCCGCGACGTAGGCCAGCGCGATCGGCACGAGCGAGTGCACGAAGGCGCGCGCGAGCTGGTTCGACCCGAATCCGCCACCGACGCTCTTGGCGCCGAGGGTGCCGAGCCGATAGAAGCCGTAGACGAGTCCGATCGTGGCCGTCAGGCCGATCAGGAAGGTCAGCTCGAAAGCCGCCTGGGTCGACAGACCGAGGTCGCTCAGCGCGTTTGTGATGTCAGGCGCGATGTCCGTCCAGATCGGTGCCTCGGCGGCGCCATCGAAGGTCACGGAGCCGATCATCACCGCGAGCAGCGGCACGGTCCCGGCCCCGGCCCGTAGCGCAGGCAGCCCCGAGAGCGGGCGCCTGACACCCACGACACCGCCGCGTGCATCCAGCGGCGACAACCGCGAGAACAGATTGAAGTACACGGAGAACGCCTCCCCGCGGTCGATCCAGGCATCGATTCCGTAGACCGCCATCGCGACGAAGGTGAGCCCCGAGTAGACGAGTACCGCGATCGCGAGCGTCGTGGGTTCGTCGCCGCTCGCCAGGACCAGCTCCATCACCGCAAAACCGAAGATGCCCGCGACGGCGGGCCAGTGGCCGAGCCGATCGGGGTAGGCGAGCGGCGCCGGCAGGCCGTTGCGCGATGCCCGCTCCGCCGCCCACGCGACCGCGCGAGCGATCGCCCGCCAGGGGTTGAAGGCCCGGAATACGTCCCCAAAGAGAACGCTGAGAGGCACCAACCCCAGCCAGAAGATCACGTAGATGAACGTCGGCGCGAAGTTGGCCGTCGGGCTCGCAGTTCCACGCAGTCCTGCCCAGACGACGACTCCGAGGAGAGCGATGCCGATCGCCCCGCAGAGGACCTGAACCGGAGCGCTTCCGAGTAGCCGGCCGACGCCGCGCGGCAGCGGGTGCCAGCCTGAGCGCTCGAGCTTCGGCTCGGGCCAGAGGATCGCCAGCGCGACGAAGGACGCGACCAGGACCATCGCGGCCGCCCAGCCGAATAGCCATTCCGGGATGGGCAGGTCTGATCGGCCGACCAGTCCATGCGCAATCGGAATCACGACGGGCCGACCACCAAACGCGCAACGAGCGGCCGCTTGCCGGCGTCCTCCGCCGTGTGGCTCTCGATCTCGAATACGCCTTCGAGGTTCGTCCTCAGAATGAATCGAGCGGGCCGACCGGGCGCGGCTTCGCGGCTGACGTCATAGCCGTGGAGATGCAGCTCGTCGTCGGCGTCGGCCGCGATCACGATGCGGACCCGGTCGTCCTTCTCGACCTCGATGTCGCGCACGCCACCAACGGCCTCCCCGCCGCGGATTCGCAGGCGCGTGACCTCCGGCGTGGGCGGAGTCGCCGGGCTCTCTGGCTCACTTTTTGAGCTGGCGCCCGTGGACTGCGCGGGAGCGGTCGCGGGTGGGTCGGATTCGTCGTCTCCGGGGCGTAGCGCCAGGAACGCGATCGCAGCTACGGCGAGGGCACCAACCAGGAGCCCCGCCCTCGCGGCGGAAGTCATTTCGGAACCTCCAGATAGGGCCGTCCGGCGAGCGAGCCGGCCGGCGTCTCAGCAGCGGGCTGAGCGGAGAGGCGGCGCGCGACCGGCCAGGTGGCGCGGCAGGCCCATCGAAGCGGTGACGAGCAGGTCGCCCCACGTGGGGCGAGCAACAACGAGGGCGCCGCGCTTGACTCGGCTCGTGGCCCTGGCGGCCACGCGAGCGAGCGCCGCTTCGGCGCCGCGTAGGAGGAGGGCAACAAGACCACCGAAGGCCGCCGCCAGCGGCAGCGCCGTCCACCCGCTGGCCTCGATAAGCCCTGGCAGGCCGCTCGGATGTCCCGGCGAGAGGGCGCCCTCGACCAGCTCCTGGCATGTGTAGATGGCGAGCAGCGCCAGCCACGCGGTGAGCCACACCTTCCAGAGCCGGATCGGCGCTCCTTCGGCCGGCGACCCGCCTCGGGTGAGCTTGCTGAGGAACGCCGCGAAAGCCGCGGTAAGCACCAGCAGAGTCAGGGGAGTCGCCAGGCCTAGGTAGGAGTGCCCGTGGCTTGCGAGCGCGTGCTCAGCCTGCGACCCCCAGCCGACGAGGTAGCGCAGCTCGTGCACCACCAAGGCAGAGCACGCGAGCAGCGCGGATGCCCGCAGCATGAAGGCAGGCCGTGGCGCCGAGTCGCTGATTCTCATGACACTTGAGAACTTGCTCATATAACGTACTCTCACACTATGCCGCATCCCGCCGAGCACGGTCCCGCCAACAGCCCACTTACCCACGACGAGGCCGACGAGATGGCGCAGACTATGAAGGCGCTCAGCTCGCCGGCGCGGCTGTGCGTCCTGACGGAGCTGCTTGGCGGCCACCGCAACGTCGAGGACCTGGCGACCGCCGCGGGGCTGAGCCTGAGCGCCACGTCGCATCACCTGCGCATCCTCCGCGCGCTGCGATTGGTTCGGGCCCGGCGGCACGGTCGGCACGTCCGTTACGCGCTCCATGACAGCCACGTCGCGGACCTGCTCGCCGCGATCCGCCACCACCAGGAGCACGTGCATCCGCCAAGTGCCGTCGAGCTGCCGGTCACAACCGGCACCGCACGGGCGTGAGCAGCCACGCGCACACCCACGGCGACGGCCACGGCCACGGCCTGGTCGATCCTTCGATTAAGCGCTCGCGTGAGGGTCTACGAGCGGTCGGGCTCGCCCTGCTGATCCTCGGCCTCACCGCGGGTGTGCAGGCGCTGGTGTTCGCGGCGTCGGGCTCGGTCGCGCTGCTCGCGGACCTGATCCACAACGGAGGCGATGCGGCGACGGCGATCCCGATCGGCATCGCCTTTGCGTTGCGCAGCGCGCGGGCGGAGCGGTGGGCGGGGCTCGCCGTCGTATTTGCGATCTTCGTGAGCGCCTGCGTGGCTGGCTACGAAGCTATCGATCGCCTGATCGACCCCCGTGAGATCGAGCATCTCGGAGCTCTGGCTGTCGCGGGCGCGATCGGCTTCGGCGGAACTGGATCGCCGCTCTCGTACGGACGCGCGCCGGCCGGCGGCTCGACAGCCCGGCGCTCGTCGCCGACGGCGCGCACGCCCGAGCCGACGCCTACGTGAGCCTCGCCGTCATTGCGAGCGCGGCTGCCGTCGCCATAGGGGCGGACGTGGCCGACCCGCTGATCGGCCTCGCGATGACGCTCGTAATCCTGCGGATCACCTGGCAGTCCTGGCGGACGGTCCGCGGCGGCGACCACCATCAGCACGACGAGTCGTGAGGGCACCCTGGGAGCAGCTGCGTCGCGGGCTCTCCGCAACGCGAGCGTTGGTCAGCTCGAAGCTGGTCGACGGCCGCTACGGCATCGAGACGTCCGGCCCGGTGGGACCGGCGACGTTGGGGCTGGCCGACGAGAATCACGTCGCGTACACGCCATCAAGTTGGTTGAACCTCGGCAGAGCGCTCCGCCAGGTACGCCCCGAGCCGGATGACGTATTCCTCGATCTCGGCTCTGGAAAGGGTCGCATCGTGTTGCAGGCTGCGCGCCGCCCGTTCAAGAGGGTGATCGGCATCGAGATATCGGCTGAGCTGCACGCCATCGCGTTGGCAAACCTGGAGGTCAGCCGGGCGCGGCTCGAGGTGCCAGGACGTAGAGCTCGTTCGGGCGGACCTCGCGGACTACGCCATCCCCGACGACGTGACAGTGGTCTACGCATACAACCCCGTGCGCGGGCCCGTCTTCGACCGAGCGATCAGCGCCATCGTCGAGTCCTACGACAGGGCGCCTCGCCGGATACGCCTTCTCTATCGCTACCCGCTGGAGCACGAGCGCGTGATGAGGTCTGGACGCTTCCGTCTGTCCTCCAGCCTTTCGAGCTGGAGGCCCACGCGCGCCTGGCGCCGCGGCGCCGCGGTTACGGTGTACGAGGTACGCAACGCGCTGCACGCGGGGGCGAGCGGTCTCCTGCCGTTCGTGGAGGTGTCGTGGCCGGCCTTCGCATGACTGCCGGTATCGCGCGCCGGAGGCGATGATGTCGGAGTGCTGTTCGAGTGCGATCGGGTGAGCTTCCGCCGCGGCGGGACGTTGGTGCTCGACACCCAGGAAAGTCGACGCTGCTGCGTCTGCTCAACCGTCTGGCCGATCCGGGCAGGGGCACGGTCGAAGCTCCGGCAGCGGTTCCCGACGGACGAGATCGCGCCTGCGCCTGTTGCTGTGCGACCCGCTTCCGCCGCCTTCGTTCCCTCCCCTTGAATCCCATGTCGCCTCCTCCCTCACCACGCTTGGCGCACGGTAAGGCGCCCTCCTCGAGGTCGTATTGCCTTGCTACTCAACGTCGCGTCTACCAGGGACCCATGACAGCGGCCCGTGGTCCTAGGCCGGGCGGCTTTCTGGCGGCTTCCGATGACAGCGCCCTGTCTCGCCCGCCGTCCGGCTCCTGTGCGGGCCGGACACGTCCTCCGGGGGCCGCGCCCTTGGCGCGGCGTGCGCGGCTATGCGGATCCGGCAACTGCCCGTTTGCTGGTCGCCTAGAGCCACCTCCCCAGTCGGGGTGGCGGCAAGTGAGGCCGAAGGCGAGGGTACGCTGCTTTGGGCGGTCGGAAGCGCGGGTCTGTCCCACACGCTGGCCCACGGACCGCCAAGAAAGACAAAACCCCGCTGCCAGAGCGGGGCTTGCAAGTACCGCCACGGGGATTCGAACCCCGGTTTCCGCCGTGAGAGGGCGGCGTCCTAGTCCCCTAGACGATGGCGGCTCGCCGGTCGGCGATTGTAGCGACGGGCTGGCGGTTCGTGGTGGGGCGGGGGTATGCTTGCCCGGTTCATCGACCGGTGGTCGAGGGAAGTCCGGTGCGAAGCCGGCGCGGTCCCGCCACTGTGAACGGGCGCTGATGCGTCGCTGATGCCACTGGGGTGCCTACGGCCCTCGGGAAGGCGTGGCGCGGAGCCCCAAGCCAGGAGACCTGGCCCCGGTCGTCCGCCATACGACCCTCGAGGAAAGGGTGGCCACATGACCAAATCGATCCGGGGGGCGCTTCCCGTCGCCCTCACCATCGCCGCCGTCGCAGCGCCCGCCGCCGGCGCCGCGCCCGTCTCCGTCAACCTGCGCGTGGAGGGCGCCTCCAAGACGATCTTCGACGGCCCCGTCACGACCGACGGGCACACCATCACGACCGCCTCGTCCGGCGGCCCGCAGCCCTGCGACGGCACCAACGCCGGCGCCTTCCCCTCGCCCGTGCCGACCGCCACCGCCGCGCTCGACGACGGCGCCCGCCTCAACGGCTTCACCTGGGACGCCGACTGGTTTGCCTCGTTCAGCGACTTCTCCGTCAAGGAGGTCGCCGGCGACGCCGCCAACACCACCCAGTTCTGGGGCCTCGTCGTCAACTACCAGTTCTCCCAGACCGGCGGCTGCACCACCCGCGTCAACAACGGCGACGAGGTGCTCTGGGTCTTCGACGCCTTCAGCAAGACGCACGTGCTCAGGCTCGCCGGCCCCGCCAACGCCACCGCCGGCGTCCCGTTCAGCGTCCGCGTGACCGACGGCCAGGACGGCTCCGTCGCCGCCGGCGCGACCGTCAACGGCGCCACCACCGCCGCCGACGGCCGCGCCTCGCTCTCGTTCGCCAACGCGGGCGTCTACAAGCTCAAGGCAGAGCGCTCCGACTCGGTCCGCTCGAACTCGATCACGCTGTGCGTCGACCGCCCGGGCGCCGACCCCTGCAGCTCGGCCGACCAGGCCGCCCCGACCGTCGCCGCCAACCTGCCCGGCCGCCGCTTCGCCAGCGAGACCGGCAAGTCCCGCACCGTGCTGGTCTCCTGGCAGGGCAGCGACGCCGACGGCGCCGGCATCGCCTACTACGCCGTCGACGTGCGCGAGGTCTCCGACGGCGCGAAGGCCAGCGCCGCCGCCGAGGACTGGCGCCCGATCGAGGACCACACCGTCCTCACGCGCGTCCACTTCCGCGGCGACTCGGGCAGCGCGTACGAGTTCCGCATCACCGCCGTCGACCGCGCCGGCAACCGGACCTCGATCGAGACGAACCCGCTGGTGCTCCCCGTCGACGACCGCGACCGCGGCCTCTGGCAGCTGTCGCGCGCCTGGAAGCGCCTCCGCCAGTCCTCGGCCTGGGGTGGCACCGTCGTGCGCGCCACCAAGCCCGGGGCGACCGGCAAGCTGCGCTTCACCGGGCGCTCGGTCTCGCTGATCGGGCGCAAGCCGGCCAACGGCGGCCGCCTGCGCGTCACGGTCGACGGCAAGTCGCGCACGGTGCGCCTGCGCGGCCGGTCGACGCCGCGCACGGTGCTGTGGACGAGCTCGCGGCTGCGGGCCGGCTCGCACACGCTGCGCATCCGCTCGCTGGGCGGCGGTCCCGTGGTGCTCGACGCGGTGGCGCCCCGGCCGTGAGGCGGGCGCTGCTGATCGCCGGCCTGCTGGCCGTCGGGGTGGGGCCGTCCGCCGCGGCGGCCCCGCCCAAGGTCAGCCAGCTGGTCGTCTACCGCGACGGCGCCGCGATCACCAAGACCGTCTCGACGCGCGCGACGAAGGTCGGGGTCGGCGGCCGCCGCTGCACGGCGGGTGAAGGCACGGCGCTCGCCGCGCTGGTCCGCAGCAAGCCCGGCAGGCTGCGCCTGCACGACTTCGGCAGCTGCTCCCGCCGCGCCGCCGACGGCGCCGGGCTGTTCGTCGAGTCGATCCGCGGCGACGCCAACCGCGGCCAGAACGGCTGGGTCTACAAGGTCGGCCGGCGCGCCGCCAGCGCCGGCGCGGCCGACCCGGGCGGCCCGTTCGGCCGCGGGCGCCTGCGCTCGGGCCAGCGCGTCACCTGGTTCTACTGCCGCATGCGCGAGGGCGGCTGCCAGCGCACGCTCGAGCTCAAGGTCAAGGCCGAGGCGGGCGCCCTGGTGGCGACCGTGCGCGGCTACGACGACGCCGGCAAGGGAGTCGCCGTCGCGGGCGCCACCGTCAGCGCCGGCGGCGAGTCGGCTCAGACCGATGCGAGCGGCGCGGCCCGGCTCTCCCTGCCGGCGGGCAGCTACCGCGCCGTGGCCGCCAAGGCCGGGCTGGTGCGGTCGTTCGCGGAGCGCGTCGAGGTCCCATGAGGCGGATCGCGGCGCTGTTCGCCGCCGCGCTCCTGCTCGGTGGCTGCGGGCTCGGACCGGGGGAGGAGCACGACGGCGGCGCCGTCATCCGCGTCACGCGCGACTTCGGGCACAAGGAGCTCGGCTCCGCCACCACGAAGACCCTGCGTGACGACCAGACGGTGATGCGCCTGACGACCCAGAAGTTCGACGTCTCCACCCGCTTCGGCGGCCGCTTCGTGCAGTCCATCGACGGGCTCGAGGGCCAGGGCGCCGGCGGCAGCCGCGACTGGTTCTTCTTCGTGAACGGGGTCGAGTCCGAGGTCGGCGCCGCCGAGTACGAGCTGTCGTCAGGCGACCGGGTGCAGTGGGACTACCGCGACTGGGACGGCGCGATGCGCGTGCCCGCGATCGTCGGCTCCTTCCCGGCCCCGTTCCTGACCGGGCTCGACGGCAAGCGCCGGCCGGTGCGGCTCGAGTGCGACGACGCCGGCTCGCAGCCCTGCAAGGACGCCAAGGACGCGCTCGAGCGGGTCGACGTCCCGGTGTCGAGCTCGTCGGTCGGGGCGCCCGGCACCGAGCAGGTGACGCGGCTGGTCGTCGCGCAGTGGCCGGGAGCCCGCATCGTGCGCGGCGCCTTCACGCTCGAGGATGGGCCCGAGGCGAGCGGTGTGTTCGCGCGCTTCTCCAAGGACGGCCGCTCGCTCGACCTGCTCGACGAGAGCGGCGACGTCGCCCGCACCGTCCACGCCGGCGACGGCACCGGGCTGGTGGTGGCCCTCCGCCCGCGCGCCGACGAGCTCGTCTGGCTCGTGACGGCACTCGACCGGCAGGGCCTCGCCGCCGGCGTGCGCGCCCTGCGCGAGGACGAGCTGCGCGACGCCTTCGCGGTCGCGGCGACCGGGTCGCACCGTCGAGAAGCTCCCCGTGGAGTCGCCATGACCCTGATTCCGGCCTACCGCAGCCGCCCGAGCGCCCTCCACACCGCGCGCGCCGGCGTCGGCGCCGCGTTCTGCTGCTCGTTCGCCCTGGTCGGCGCCCTCTACCGCAACCCGCTCGTCCTGGCCGGCGCGATCGGCGGCATCTGGCTGGCGGGGATCTGCGCGGGGGTCGGGCGCGAGGTCGGTCGCTCGCTGCGGCTGGCGCTGCCGTTCGCGGTGCTCGTCGCGGTCGTCAACGCGCTCGTCTACCAGGAGGGGCAGACCGTGCTGCTGCGCGGCGACGAGTTCCTCGGCCGCCGCTGGGACGTCACGCTCGAGGCGACCGTCGAGGGCCTGATGAACGGGATGCGGATCGTGGTGCTCGTGGCTGCCCTGGGCGGGCTGATGTCGGCGGCCGTCGACCCGGACGAGCTGCTCAAGGCGCTGCGGCGGATCTCCTACCGCTCGGCGCTCACCGCCACGCTCGCGACGCGGCTCGTCCCGGTGCTCGCCCGCGACGCCGGCCGGATGAGCGACGCCGGGCGCTGCCGCCCCCGGCCCGCCGGCCGCCTCGCCGTCATCCGGGCGGCGCTGGCGAACGCGCTCGACAGGGCGGTGGAGGTCGCCGCGGCGCTCGAGGTGCGCGGCTACTCGCTGGCGGGCAAGCCGGCCCGCGCGCGCAGGCCGGTCTCGCGCCACGACCTGCGCATCGGCGGCGCGGCCCTGGCGGTCACGGTGCTCGCGCTCGCCGGGCCTGGCGGCGGGCGCCGGCCACGTGGAGGCCTATCCGACGCTCGACGTCGCGACCGGCCCCGCCGAGGTCGGGCTCGCCTGCGCGCTGGTCGCGCTCGGCGGCGCTCCGCTGCTCGGCCGCTCGGCGCGCCTGGGGGTGGCGAGTGCCTGAGCCGCTGGTCCGCGCCGAGGCGTTCTCGTACGCCTACCCGGACACCTCCGGCGTCTCGCTGCGCGACGTCTCGTTCGAGCTCGAGCCCGGGACGTTCACCGTGCTCGCGGGCGTGTCCGGCTCGGGCAAGTCCACGCTGCTGCGGGCGCTCTGCGGGCTCGTGCCCCACTTCCACGGCGGCGACGCCGGCGGGCGCCTGACCGTCGGCGGGCTCGACGTGCGCGAGCACGGGCCGGGCGAGCTCGCGGCCGTCTGCGGCACCGTCTTCCAGGAGCCCGAGACCCAGGTCGTCATGGGCGGCGTGCGCGCCGAGCTCGAGCTGCCGCTCGAGCACCGCGGCGAGCCGCCGGCGGCGGCCGCCCGCGCGGTCGAGGAGACCGCGCTGTCGCTCGGGGTCGGGCACCTGCTCGAGCGCCGCACCGACACCCTCTCCGGCGGCGAGCTCCAGCGCGTTGCGATCGCGGCCGCGATGGTCCACGGGCCGAGCCTGCTGCTGCTCGACGAGCCCACCTCCCAGCTCGACCCCGTGGCCGGCGACGAGCTGGTCTGGCTGCTGCGGCGGCTCAACGAGGACTGGGGCACCGCAGTCGTCCTGGCCGAGCACCGCCTGGAGCGCTGCCTGCCGGCGGCCGACCGCGTGATCTCGCTCGTCGAGGGCCGGATCGCCTGCGACGCCTCGCCGCGCGAGCACCTGGCCTGGGCCGCCGACGCGATGCCGGTCCTGGCGACCCCGGCCGCCCGCCTGTTCTCGCTCGCGGGCCTGCCGGAGCGCCCCGCGTCGGTCAAGGACGCGCGCGCCGGGCTGCGCGCGGCAGGAGTCCGCCTCGAGCGGCCCGCCGCGGCGCCCGCGCCGCCGGAGCCCGGCCCGCTGCGCCGGCTGCTGCGCCGCGACGACCGCCCCGCGCCGGCGGTGGCGCTGCGCAGCGCCTGGTTCGAGATCGAGGACGGGCCGAGCGTCCTGCGCGCGCTCGACCTCGAGCTGCGGCCCGGCGAGCGGGTCGCCCTGATGGGGCGCAACGGCGCCGGCAAGAGCACGCTGCTGCGCCTCGTCAAGGGCCTGGCGGAGCCGACGCGGGGGAGGGTGGAGCGCTCCGGAGAGGTCGCGCTGCTGCTCCAGAACCCGGGCGACTACCTGATCCACGAGCACGTCGTCGAGGACGCCGGGGCGGACGGCGTGGTCGCGGCGGGGCTCGAGGGCCGCGGCGACGCGAACCCGCGCGACCTGTCCGGCGGCGAGCGCCAGCGGCTCGCGCTCGAGGTGGTGCTGGCGGCGGGCCCGGTCGCAGCCGTCCTGCTCGACGAGCCGACCCGCGGCATGGACCGCGTCCACAAGGACGCGCTCGCGGCGCGGGCCCGGGAGCTCGCGGCGGCGGGCGCTGCGGTCGTGATCGCCACCCACGACACCGAGTTCGCCGCGGCGTTCGCGGACCGCGTCGTGCTGCTCGGCCAGGGTCGCGTGATCGGCGACGGGACCCCGGCCGAGGTGCTCGGCACGGGGAGGCACTTCTCGACCGAGGTCGCGCGCGTCACCGGCGGCGCGGCGCTGCTGCCGGAGGAGGCCGCGGCGCTGATCGAGCGACCCGCCTCGGAGCTGGCGCCGTGAGCTGGGAGCTCGCATCCGTGCTGGTGCTCGGCGCCGGCCTGGCCGCCGGCTTCGCGTGGTACGAGCGCGAGAACCCGCCCGCCCGCGTGCTCGCGCTGGTGGCGACCCTCGCCGCGCTGGCGGTGGTCGGCCGCCTCGCCTTCGCGGCCATCCCGAACGTCAAGCCGACCACCGACATCGTGCTGTTCGCGGGCTACGCGCTCGGCGCGGTGCCCGGGTTCGTGGTCGGCGCGATCGCCGCGCTCGTCTCGAACGTCTTCCTCTCACAGGGCCCCTGGACTCCCTGGCAGATGGCCGGCTGGGGAGCGGTCGGCGTCGCCGGCGCCGTGCTCGCCCGGATCCTGCGCGGGCGCGAGCCCAACCGCTTCGTGCTGGCCGCCGTCTGCGGCCTCGCCGGGCTCGCCTTCGGCGCCTGGATGGACCTCTACCAGCTCACGCTCGCCGCCCACCAGGACCTCGACTCCTACCTCGCCCTGTCGGCCAGCTCGCTGCCCTACAACCTCGCTCACGCGATCGGAAACGTGGTGTTCTGTCTCTTGATCGGACCTGTCTTCATACGTGCCCTGCGCCGCTACCGCCGCCGCCTCGAGGTGCGCTGGCCGGCGCCCGCCGGGATCGCCGCGACGCTGGTGCTCGCCCTCCTGCTCGGCTGCCCCCGCGGCCGCGGCGCCGGCCGACCGCGCCGAGTCCTGGCTCGCCAAGACCCAGAACAAGGACGGCGGCTTCGGCGCGACCAAGGGCCAGGCGTCGAGCCGCCTCTACACCGGCTGGGCCGCCCTCGGCATGGCGAGCGCCGGCCACAACCCGCGCGACCTGCATCGGCGCGGCGGGCGCTCGGTCGCCGCCTACACCAAGCGCGACGCGCGCTCGGTCACCGACATCGGCGAGATCGAGCGGACCGTGCTCGTGCTGAGCGCGGCCGGCCTTGAGCCGCGCGACTTCGGCGGCCGCGACCTGATCGCCGCGATCCTCGCCAAGCGCCGCGGCAACGGCTCGATCGCGGGCTACGTGAGCTACACGGCGTTCGGGATCCTGGCGCTGCGGTCGGCGGGCGTCTCGCCCGGCAAGCGGACAGTGGCCTGGCTGGTCGGGGCCCAGAACGACGACGGCGGCTTCGCGGTCGCGCCCAACTCGACGAGCGACAGCGACATGACCGGCGCGACGGTGCAGGCGCTCGCGGTGGTCGGGCGCCAGCGCGGCGCGGCGACCAGCCGCGCGGTCGGCTGGCTGCGCTTAAACCAGAACGACGACGGCGGCTACGGCCAGTTCAAGGGCCGCGCCTCGAACGCGCAGTCGACGGCCTACGCCGTCCAGGGCCTGCTCGCCGCCGGCGCGGGCGGCGCCACGCTCACGCGCGCGCTCGGCTACCTGCGCGGCCTCCAGCACGCCGACGGCAGCGTCGCCTACTCGGCGACCAGCAACCAGACGCCGGTCTGGGTGACCGCCCAGGCGCTGATGGCCTTCGAGCGCCGGCCGCTGCCGATCGCCGCCGTGCCGCGCGAGCGCAGGAAGCGCTCGAGCCCGAAGCCCGCGGCCGCCGCGCCCGCCCCCGCCGCTCCCGCGAAGGACGAGCCCAGGTCCGAGGCTCAGAAGGCGAGCCCCGACGAGTCCGGCGCGCAGAGCATCGTGCCGCAGCCGAGGACGCCCACCGGCGAGGAGGCGTTGCGGGTCGACCGCACCAGCGACGCCGGCGAGCAGGACGACTCGGGCCTGCCGTGGTGGGTCTTCGTGGCCGCCGGCCTGGGCGCGCTCGCCGTCGTCCTCGCGTTCCGGCGCAAGCTGGTCCCGGCGCTCTGGCATAGTCAACGGCGTGACGCCTAGCGACCCCTTCGACGGCGCCCTCGGCCACGTCGAGGAGCTGCGCGAGTTCTACGAGGAGCCGATCGAGCGCGCCGTGCTCAAGGACATCGGCCACATCGACGAGCTGTGCCGCCGGCTGATCGCCGCGGCGCCGATGCTGTTCATCGGCACGCAATCGAGGGAGGGCCGCGGCGACGTCAGCCCGCGCGGCGGGCCGCCCGGCTTCGTGACGGTGCTCGACGACCAGCACCTGGCGATCCCGGACGCCACCGGCAACCGCCGGCTCGACACGCTCGAGAACATCGTCGCGACCGGCCGCGCCGCCCTCATCTTCGTGATCCCGGGGCGCGACACGACGCTGCGCATGAGCGGCAGCGCCCGGGTGACCGCCGAGCCCGAGCTGCTCGACCGCCTGACGCCGGTCGGCAAGCCGCCGCGCACGGCGATCGTGCTGCGGCCCGAGGAGGTCTACGCGCACTGCCCGAAGGCCTTCGTGCGCTCCAAGCTGTGGGATCCGGACAGCTGGCCGGATCCGGCCGGGCTGCCGACGCCGGCCGAGGTCAGCGTCGCCCACCAGCGCGACCCGAGCTGGAGCGTCGAGCAGGAGGAGCAGCGCCAGGCCGACGCGCTGCTCTACCGGCTCGACTAGATTCGGCCGCATGGCCGACTTCGCCCAGTTCGACAGCCGCGGCTACCGGACCGTGGACGTGCGCAGCGGCTACGGCGAGTGGGTCGCCACCTACGAGGACACCGTCGAGGACGCCATGGACATCGACCTGCTGGAGGCGCTCGAGAGCGTGCAATGGCGGGGCGAGGCGGCCGACCTGGGCTGCGGCACGGGCCGCACGGGCGCGTGGCTGCGCGAGCACGGCGTCGAGCAGATCGACGGGGTCGACCTGACGCCCGAGATGCTCGAGGTCGCCCGCGGGCGCGGGGCGCACCGGCGGCTGGTCGAGGCCGACGTGACGGCGACCGGCCTCGAGGACGAGGTCTACGACATCGTGGTCACCTCGCTGGTCGACGAGCACCTGGCCGACCTGCGCCCGCTCTACGCGGAGGCGTACCGGCTGGCCAAGCCGGGGGCGCACTACGTCCTCGTCGGCTACCACCCGCACTTCATCATGGCCGCCGGGATGCCCACGCACTTCGACAGCGCCTCCGGTGAGCCGATCGCGATCGAGACGCACCTCCACCTGCTCAGCGAGCACACCGACGCCGCGCTGCAGGCGGGCTGGGAGCTGGCCGAGCTGCGCGAGCGCCTGATCGACGACTCCTGGCTGCGGCTCAAGCCGAAGTGGGAGAGCCTGCGCGGCCAGCCGGTGACGTTCGCGTTCGCCTGGCGGCGCTAGGATCAGCTGGCCGGCGCGACCGCGCGGTCCATCAGGCGGTCGGGCAGCACCTTCGCCATCGGGCCGCGGATCTTCGCGTCGGTGCCGACCAGGTAGCGCGTGCGCGGCCGCTTGGCGGTCAGCGCCCGGCCGATCACCTCGGCGACCTCGCGCGCCTCGATGCCCTTCTCCTGGGCGATCTCGATCGTCGCGCGGCGGACGGCCTCGATCATCTTCCCGTAGAGGCGCTCGGCCTCCGGCGGCATGCTCTCCTGGAGCTCGCTGGCCGTCTGGTTGCTCTTGTTCCAGATCGGCGTCTTGACACCGCCCGGCTCGATCAGGATCACGTCGACGCCCTGGCCGTGCAGCTCGCGGCGCAGGGAGTCGCTGATCCCCTCGAGCGCGAACTTGGAGGCGTTGTAGGGCGACACGAGCGGCAGGGCGAAGCGGCCGCCGATCGAGCTGACGTTGACGATCCGGCCGCCGTTCGCCCGCAGCGCGGGCAGGAACTGCTGGATCACCGCGACCTGCCCGACGACGTTGATCTCGAGCTGCATGCGCAGCTGGTCCAGCGGCATGTACTCGAGCGGCCCGGCGACCGCGATGCCCGCGTTGTTGACGAGCCCGACGACGCGCGCGGAGGCGAGCTGGTCGCGGGCGGCGGCGATCGAGTCCTGGTCGGTGACGTCGAGCCTGACCGTGCGCAGGCCGAGCGAGCCGAGCCGGTTCGCGTCCTCGTCGCGGCGCACGCCGGCCACCGAGTCGAAGCCGAGCTCCTTCAGATGGAGGGCCGTGGCCTCGCCGATGCCGGTGGAGGCGCCCGTCACGAGAACAGTTCCGGAGGGCATGGGCACACCCTACCTCCGCGGGGCATCCAGCCCCGCGTCCTGAAGATGACGGCGACTTCCGGTCGCCTTGACCGGCGCGCTGCGCGCGCCTTCCGCTAGCGTCGAAGCGGTGGAGCTGGAGGACGCCATTCGCACGCGCCGCACGCACAAGGCCTACGGCGCCGACCCCGTGCCGCGCGAGCAGCTCGAGGAGCTGTTCGAGCTGGCGCGCTGGGCGCCGAACCACAACCTCACCAACCCGTGGCGCTTCCGGGTGCTCGGGCCGGAGTCGCTCGAGGCGCTCAAGCGGGCCGCCGGGCCCGAGGCCGCCGCGAAGCTCGACCGCGCGCCGACGCTCGTGGTCGCCAGCCAGGTGCGCTGCGACGACGCGCTCCAGGACGAGGAGGACCTCTGCGCGGTCGCGGCGGCCATCTCGTACGTGCTGCTCGGCGCGCACGGGCGCGGCCTGGCCGGCTACTGGCGCACGCCGGCCGTGCTGCGGTCGCGGGAGGGTCGCGAGGCGGTCGGGGTGCCGCCCGGCGAGCGCGTGCTCGGCCTGATCCACCTCGGCCCGCCGCGCCAGGAGAAGGAGCCTCCCGAGCGCCTCCCGACCGGCGAATACGTAACGTTCCTGCCGTGATCCCGCGCGCCGACGCGCTCGCCTCGCTCGAACGGGACTCGTTCGACCTGATCGTGGTCGGCGGCGGCATCACCGGCGCCGGCGTCGCCCTCGACGCGGCCTCGCGCGGCTACAGCGTCGCGCTGCTGGAGCGGACGGACTTCGCCGCCGGCACCTCCAGCCGCTCGTCGAAGCTGATCCACGGCGGCCTGCGCTACCTCCAGAACTTCGACCTCGGGCTCGTCCGCGAGGCGCTGCTCGAGCGCTCGCTGCTGGTCAAGCTGGCCCCGCACCTGGTCACGCCGCTGCCGCTGCTCGTCCCGAGCTTCGAGGGCAAGCGCCCCGACCGGCTCACCGGGGTCGGGCTCAACATGTACGACGTCATGGCCTGGCGGCGCGGGCGCGAGGACGGGGAGGAGTGGAGCCCGGCGCGCCACCGCATCATCGACGGCGCCGAGACGGTCGAGCTGGCCCCGGCGCTGGCGGGGCGCGAGCCGACGGCGGCCTACCTCTTCTACGACTGCCAGACCGACGACGTGCGGATGGTCCTGAGCGTGCTCGGCGAGGCGGAGCGCTTCGGCGCCGTGATCGCCAACCGCTGCGACGTGACCGGGCTGGTGGAGCGCGACGGGCGCGCCGTGGGCGTGCTCGCGCGCGACACCGAGACCGGCTCGGAGTTCGAGGTCGCGGGCACCAACGTGATCAACGCGACCGGGGTGTGGGCCGACCGCCTGCGCCCGGACGAGCTCTACGGCCACGAGGAGATGCCCCGCATCCGGCCGAGCCGCGGCACCCACGTGACGATGTCGCGCGACCGCCTCAGCGTCGAGGTGGGGGTGATCGTGCCCGCCGGCGGCGGTCGCACCGTGTTCGTGCTGCCCTGGCTCGGGCGCACGCTGGTCGGGACGACCGACAACGACTACGAGGGCGCGCTCGAGCACGTGCCGGCCTCCGAGGACGACATCGCCTACCTGCTGGACGCGGTCAACGCCTACTTCGGGACCTCGCTGGGACCAGAGGACATGACCGGCGCCTACGCGGGCGTGCGCCCGCTGATCTCGACCGGCGACCCGAAGAAGTCGGTCGACATCTCGCGGCGGGCGGAGCTGTACGAGACCAGCTCGGGCCTCGTCACGATCACCGGCGGCAAGTTCACGACCTGGCGCCGGATGGCCAAGTCGGCCGTCGACCGGATCGTCGAGCGCGAGGGCCGCGAGGCGCCCTGCCGCACGCACGAGATCCCGATCGGGCTGCCAGAGGACCCGTCCCAGCTGCCAGAGGTGCCCGGCGTCGACGAGGGCAGCCGCGCCCACCTGGCGGCCCGCTACGGGCACGCCGCCCGCGACGTGCTGCGCCTGGCGGTCGCCGCGCCCCAGCTCGCGGCGCGCATCAGCCCCGAGCTGCCCGACATCGCCGCCGAGGCGGCCTTCGCCGTCGGCCACGAGCAGGCCCGCTCGCTCGCCGACGTGCTGCTGCGCCGCACCAGGCTGGGGCTGCTGGACGCCCGCGCGCTGTCGGCGCCGGGCTCCGAGGGCGCCCACCGCGCCGCGCGCGCGATGGCCGGCGAGGCGGGCTGGGACGAGGCGCGCACGGAGCAGGAGCTGCGCGACTGGGCGGAGGTCGCCCGGCGCGAGGGGCTGGTGCCGGCCGGCGAGGTCGCCGTCGCATGACGCTGCTGATGGGCATCGTCAACGCGACGCCCGACTCCTTCTCGGATCCGCAGGGAGCCAAGCCGCTCGACGCGCTCGTGGACCGGGCGCACGAGCTCTCGGACCAGGGCGCGGCGATCGTGGACGTGGGCGGCGAGTCCGGCCGCACCGACCGCCCGGCCGTCTCGGTGGCGCAGGAGAGCGCGCGGGTGGTGCCGCTGATCGAGCGGCTGGCGGCGGACGGGCTGCGCGTGTCGGTCGACACCTGGCGGGCGCCCGTCGCACGCGCCGCGCTGGCGGCCGGCGCGACGATGGTCAACGACGTCAGCGGGCTGAGCGACCCCGAGCTGGCCGACGCCTGCGCCGAGGCCGGCGCCGAGCTCGTCGTCACGCACACGCGCTCCGAGCCCAAGGTCAAGGCGTTCCCCGACTACGAAGACGTGGTCGCCGACGTGATCGCGCTGCTGCGCGAGCGGGCCGCGCTCGCCGTCGAGCGCGGCGTCGCCGCCGAGCGGCTGATCTTCGACCCCGGCATCGACCTCGCCAAGTCGCCCGCCGAGTCGATCGAGGTCCTGCGCCGGCTGCCCGAGATCGCCGAGCTCGGCCCGCTGCTGGTGGCGGTGTCGCGCAAGGACTTCGTCGGCGCGCTGACCGGCCGCGCGCCGGCCGCGCGCGGCGCCGGGACGCTCGCCGCCGTAGGAGCGGCCGCCGCCGGCGGGGCGAGCATCCTGAGGGTGCACGACGTCGCCGGCGCCCGCGACTACCTGGCGGTGCGAGCCGCGCTGGTCAACGGCGCGGCGCCCGAGCTGAGCCTCGACCTGGCGCTGCGCCGGGAGCCGGCGTGACCGAGCGCTTCACGATCGCGCAGCTGTCGGACCCGCACTGTGGCTCGCCCCACTTCGTGCCCAGCCTGCTCGACCGCGCGATCGTCGAGATCAACGAGCTCGAGCCGGACGTGGTGGTCGTGTCCGGCGACCTGACCAGCGACGGCCTGCGCGCCGAGTACCAGCTCGCGCGCGACTACCTCGACCGGATCGCCTGCAAGCGGATGATCGTGATCCCCGGCAACCACGACTCGCGCAACGTCGGCTACGTGCACTTCGAGGAGCTGTTCGGCGAGCGCCGCTCCGAGCTGCACGCCGACGGCGTCTCGATCGTCGCGGTCGACTCGACCGAGCCCGACCTCGACCACGGCGTGATCGGCCGCGGGCGCTACGAGTGGATCGAGGATCGCTTCGGCGCCACCGACGCGTTCCTGCGCATCTTCGTGCTCCACCACCACCTGCTGCCCGTGCCCGGCACGGGCCGCGAGCGCAACGTGGTCCACGACGCCGGCGACACGCTCGAGTGCCTCCAGCGCGCGCAGGTGCACCTGGTGCTCTCGGGTCACAAGCACGTGCCCTACGCCTGGCGGCTCGAGAACCTGTTCGTGGTGAACGCCGGCACCGTCTCGACGACCCGGCTGCGCGGCAAGACCAAGCCCTGTTACAACGTGATCGAGGCGACCGGGGAGCGGGTCACGGTGTTCCGCAAGTACCCGTTCCACGAGCAGGACGCGATCATCTCGTTCGACCCGCGCACCTACGAGTACGAGAAGGACCAGTCGCTGTTGGGCGAGACCGCCCGCGGTAGTGCTGAGCCGCCTGCAAACCGTCGCCTGGCTGCGTCCTCGGGTCTCGGCGTGCCCAGCACGCCTTCGACCCTGCGTCCTTGCCGGGCCGGTTTTCGACGGCTCAGCACTACCCTCGGTGCGAGCATGGCGGTCATCGCGCTGATCGACGGCGAGCACCACCCGGCGGCCGTGCGCGACGCGCTCGCCGGGCTGGAGCTTGCCGGTCTGGTGTTCTGCGGCGGCGAGGAGAAGCTCGGCCCGGACGCGTGGCCGGGGCTCGCGCTGGACGAGGATCCGGCCCAGGCGCTGCGGCGGCTGGCGCCGCGAGGCGGACGCGGTGGTCGACCTGGCCGACGAGCCGGTGCTGCCGCCGAGCGCGAAGCTGCGTCTGGCCGCGCTCGCGCTGCACCTGGGCCTGCGCTACGAGTCGCCCGGTCTGCGCCTCGACCCGCCGCGCTACGAGCCGGTGGCGTTCGAGGGCCCGAAGCTCGCGGTGATCGGGACCGGCAAGCGCACCGGCAAGACGGCGGTCGCCGCCCACTGGGCCTCGCTGCTGCGCGACCCGGTGATCGTCTGCATGGGCCGCGGCGGCCCCGCCGAGCCGACAGTGGCCGCGGCCGACACCTCCCTGGCGGACCTGCTCGAGGTCGTCGAGCGCGGCGGCCACGGCGCGTCGGACTACCTCGAGGACGCCGTGCTGGCGGGTGTGCGCACCGTCGGCTGCCGGCGTGTGGGCGGGGGCCTGACGGGGGAGCCGTGGGAGTCGAACGTGCCCGACGGGGCGGCGCTCGCGGCGGGCCTGCCGGGCGTCGGGACGCTGATCTTCGAGGGCTCGGGATCCTGCATCCCGCCGGTGGAGGTCGACCGGACGGTCTGCGTGATCGGCCCCGGCAAGCCGGAGCCGCTCGCCGACTACGCCCTGCTGCGCGCCGACCTCCTGATCGCCCACGAGGGGGCGATGGCGCCGCCAGAGGCCGTGCGCTTCTCCCTGCGCGCGGAGCCGGTCGAGCCGGTCCCGGCCGGCGCGCGGGTGGCGCTGTTCACGACCGGCGCGCCGGAGTGCGAGGGGGTGTCGCCCGAGGTGGCGTCGGCGAACCTGGCCCGCCGCGGCGCCCTGGCGGCGGACCTGGACCGCGCCGCTACGGCCGGCTGCGACGTCTACCTGACCGAGCTGAAGGCCGCGGCGATCGACACTGTCGCCCGCCACGCCGCCGAGCGGGGAGCGCGCGTCGTGTTCGTGCGCAACCGGCCGGTCGGCGTGGACGACGCGCTCCGGGAGCTCGCCGATGGCTGAAGAGGATCGCTCCGGCGCGGGCCAGCCCGCGCCCTCGCCCACGCCCGAAACGGTCGTCGTCCACAAGGGCCACGGCCTGCCGTACTCGAAGGGGCTGATGGCGCAGGCGCTGTCAGCCATCGCGCTCTCGCAGGAGCGCGCCTTCGAGCTGGCCCGGCTGATCGAGCGCCGGCTCGGGGAGCGCGGGCAGCCCGAGATCGAGGTCGTCGAGCTCGACACCCTGGTGGTGCAGGTGCTGCTGGCCGAGGAGGGCGAGACCGCCGCCGCTCGCTACCGGCGCTGGCGGCGGCTCGACCGGCTCGACCGGCCGCTGGTGGTGCTGATCGGCGGGACCACGGGCGTCGGCAAGTCGACGCTCGCGGCGATGCTCGCGGCGCGGCTCGGAGTGAACCGGGTGATCGCGACCGACGTCATCCGCCAGGTCCTGCGCGCCTTCTTCACCCAGGAGGCGATGCCGACCGTCCACGGCTCCGCCTTCGAGATGGGCGGGATCGCCGGCTACCGCGACCAGGCCGAGCGCGTCGGCACCGGCATCGACGCGATCGTCGAGCGCGCGGCCGCGGAGGGCAAGCCGGTGGTGGTGGAGGGCGTGCACGTGGTGCCCGGCGGCGTGCACCCGCGCGTGCGCGAGCGCTGCGTGCTGGTCGAGGCGCTCGTGGTCGTCGAGGACCCGCAGCTGCACCGCGGCCACTTCTCGCTGCGGCCCGGCTCGCGCCCCGCCGACCGCTACCTGGCGCACTTCGAGGAGATCAGGCGCCTCCAGGACCATCTCTGGGAGCGCGCGCGCTCGGAGCGGGTGGCCATCGTCGACAACGCCAGCGTCGACGCGACGCTGGCCCGGCTGATGGAGCTGGTGCTCGACGCTGTGCAAGAGGACGGGTGACCGCCCGGCGGCCGACCCGCTCGCTAGGGTTCCCCGCCCTATGACGGTCCTTCAGCGCACAGAGCTCGAATCCAGCCCGCTCGCCGACCTGCACGCGATCGCGTCGGAGCTCGGCCTCGAGGGCTTCCGCTCGAAGCGCAAGGACGACCTGATCGGCGCGATCCTGGAGGCGCAGGGCGGCGAGCCCGCCCCAGCCGACGACGAGCCCGAGCCGGCGCCCGAGCCCGAGCCGGAGCCCGACGAGGTCCCGTCCGAGGAGGCGCTCGAGGCCACGCCCGAGGGTGAGCTCGACGTCGTCGAGGAGGAGCCCGAGGTCGAGGAGGACGAGTCCTCCGACGAGGAGATCCTCACCGGCCCGCTCGACATCCTCGCCAACGGCTCGGGGTTCCTGAGGCTCGACCCGGCGGGCCAGTCACGCGACGACGTGTACGTGTCGCCCGCCCAGATCCGGCGCTGCGAGCTGCGCTCGGGCGACGAGCTCAGCGGGCCCGTGCGGCCGCCGCGGCGCAACGAGCGCCATCCCTCGCTCGTGCGCGTGGAGACCGTGAACGGCGCCGACGCCGAGCCGCCCGAGCAGCGGCCCTGGTTCGGAGAGCTGACGGTCAGGTTCCCTACTGAGCGCCTCGGCGAGCTGAACGGCGTGCCCTTCGGCAGGGGCTCGCGCGTGGCGGTCGTGGGACCGCCCGGCTCGGGCGCGACGACCCTGCTGCGCGAGGCCGTGAAGGCCCTCGGCGAGGACGTGTCGGTGCAGGTCGCGCTCGCTGGCGCGCGCCCCGAGGAGCTCGCCGAGTGGCGCGAGCTCGGGTCGCCGGTCGTCGGCGGCAGCTTCGAGCGCTCGCCAGAGGCGCAGGCTCAGGCGGCCGAGCTGGCCGTCGAGCGCGGCAAGCGGCAGGCCGAGCGCGGCGGGCACGCCGTCGTGGTGGTCGACTCGCTGCAGGCGCTGCCGCCGGGCACCCGCCGGCGCATCTTCGGCGCGGGCCGCGCCAGCGAGGAAGGCGGCACGCTGACGATCATCGCCGCCGCCGGCGAGGACACGGAGACCCTGCGCTGGGCGACCAGCCGCGTCGTGCTCGCCTCTGTCGCGGAGAGCGGCGCCCTCCGCGGCGACCTGCTCACTTGACGACCAGCGTCTCCGCCATCGTCGTCGGGTGCACCAGGCACACCATCGGCGTCACGGTGTAGCCAACGGCTGCACGGCCGCCGGCAGCTTGCGCATCGCTCTCCTCCTCAGGATGTTGCAGCGCGGCTGCGAGAAGCCTACGGGCGATACCCGACCGCGCGCCAGCTCGGCTCGGGGGAGAGCTCGATCAGCTCGAAGTTGCGGTCGGGCTGCGCGTAGCCGAACGAGTGGGTGTGCTCGTCGAAGACGATCTCGAGCTCGCCCTCCATCACGCGCTGGTCGAGCCAGGCGCCGCGGAAGACGAGCCGGCGGATCCAGTGGACGAGCGAGCGCTCCGAGGGACCGTTGAGGTCGCCCCAGCAGAAGTTGATGTGCTCGCCCAGCTCGGACTGCGGCTCGGGCACCTCGCCGTTGACCGCGAGGTTCACCAGATCCTCGCGCTCGTGGTCCCCCAGCAGCCCAGCGACGAAGCCGAGCTTTGCGGCCGCCTGCTCCACGCGCTCGGTGAAGTCACGCTCGTTGAACGTGAAGCGAAGCTCGCCGTACTCCAGCACGTAATCGGAGCCGGACTCGTAGTTGCCGCGTCTTGCTGTATCCATGAATTCCCGAAGTCGCGCGAGTAGCCCGGCGCGTCGTCATCCTACGACCGATTCCTCCCGCGCCGAGAGGTCTGCAACCCGATTTGCATGGCGAGCGCAAGAATGCCGGGCGTCGCCTGCGGGGCCCCCGGCGAACCGGCCGAATCTCTAGACCCGGCCGCCCTCCGCCACGTCGCCGCCGGGCTCGGCCGCACGGGCGTCGCCGAGGTCCTTCTCGCCCGGCTGGGTGTAGAGGAACACCGCCGCGGCGGCTGCGCCGCCGGCGAAGTTCGCGATCAGGTAGATCCAGATGTCGCCCCACGACAGCAGGCCCATCACCATGCCCCCGATCGCAACCGCGGGGTTGAAGGCCCCGCCCGAGACGGCGCCGACCGCATAGGCCCCGACGGCCACGGTGAATCCGATCGCCAGGCCGTAGAAGGAGTTGCCCTCCGTCCCCCTGGAGGTGGCGACGTTGAGCACCACGTAGGCGAGGGCGAACGTGAACAGGAACTCGGCGACGAGCATCTTCCCGGCGCCGGCGACCGCCACCGCCTGGTCCGGGTCGTAGTCGAGCAGGATCACGATCAGGCCTGCCACGACGCCGCCGGCGACCTGCGTCGCCACGTAGGCCACCAGCTCGTCGCTGCTCATCTTGCCCCGCACGAAGACGGCCGTGCTGACGGCGGGGTTGTAGTGACCACCCGAGACGTGCCCGCCGGCGAACACCATGACCATCAGCGCCGACCCGATCGCCAGCGGCGCCAGATCGCCCGCGTTGGCGACGGCCATCCCGACCGTGAAGACCAGGAAGAAGGTTCCGATGAACTCGACGACCAGCTTCCGTTCAAGCGTCATTGCGTCGGCAGCGTACCTCCTGGCCTTGCCGCGACGCCTGCTCGTAGCCTGCGGGCATCTGATCGAGGTCGAGGCGATCGCGGTCGTCTAGCGGGGCGAGATTCGTTCTGGCCCGCCTTCTCCGGAGGTGGACCGACAGCGCTTGATCCTCGTCGTGGAGGACGACGATGCCACCCGCGCCTTCCTGCTCGACAACCTCGCTGCGGACGGCTTCGGCGTCGCCGGGGCCAGCGGCGTGGGGGAGGGGCTGCGGGCGATCGAGGTGCGTCAGCCGGCGCTGGTGGTGCTCGACCTCGGGCTCGAGGACGGCAGCGGCCTGGCGCTGCTCGACCGGGTGCGGGCGTCGGACGGCCTCGCGTCGAGGGTCGACCCCGAGCTGCCGGTGATCGTGTTGAGCGGGCGCGCCGGGGATGCGGATCGAGTGCGCTCGTTCGCGCGGGGCGCCGATGATCATGTGACCAAGCCGTTCCTGTACGCCGAGCTGCTGGCGCGGGTGCGGGCGGTGCTGCGGCGGACGGAGGGCCGTAGCGCGCGCGGGATCGTGCGGATCGGCGATCTGACGCTCGACCCGTCCACCCGGGCGGTGCGGCTGGCGGGGCGTCGCGTCGAGCTGGCGGCGAAGGAGTTCGCGCTGCTGCACGCGCTGGCGGTGCAACCGACGCGCGTGTACCGCAAGCAGGAGCTGCTGCGAGACGTGTGGGGCTACCTGTCGCCGGGCAACACGCGCACCCTCGACGCCCACGCCTGCCGGCTGCGCAAGAAGCTCGCCCCCTCGGGGCGGCCGTGGATCGTGAACGTGCGCGGGGTGGGCTACAAGCTGACGGAGGCGGTGTGAGCTTCACGATCGGAGCGCTGTGCTGGGTGGGCTGGTCGGTTGCGCTGGCACTGGCGTGGACGCTGCGCCGCCGGATGTGCCGCCTGGCGGACGCCGAGCACGAGCTGCGCGGGGCGGCGACCGCCATCGCACTGCTGGCACGGCGCACGCCGCCGCTGGCGCTGGAGCTCGACCGGCTGAACGCGGCGCTGACGGACCTGGCCGAGGCGCGCGGAGCGCCGGCCGCTGGGACGGCCGGGGAGCTCGAGGCCGGCCGGCTGGCCCAGGTGCTGGGCAACGTGGCGGCCAACGCGGCCGAGCACGGGCTGGGCCCCGTGGCGGTGAACGCCCGGCGCGAGGGTGCGGTGGCGTGGCTGGAGGTGGCGAACGGGGAAGGGGCCGAGGTTCGAGCGCCGGATGCGGCGCGCGGCGGCGCGGCGCGGCGGCGCGCCCGGCTGGGCCGCTCGTGGCGGGGTCGCTCCCGCTTCCGCAGCCGCTTCCGGCGCGGCCGCTCCGGCCGCGGTCGCGGCCTCCGGATCGCCACGCGCGCGGCGCGGCAGCTGGGCGGGCGGCTGACGCTCGAGCGCGAGGGGGGCGTCACGCGCGCGGTCGTCGAGGTGCCTGCGGAGGAGGTGGACGGCAGCGGGCGCCGGGCGGCATGACACCAGCGCGGCGGCGCGGCCTGATGCTCGTCTGCTGCGCGCTCGTCTGCGGCGGCCTGGCCGCCTCCCAGGTGCACGAGCGCGAGCGCCGGGCAGAGGCGGCGGTCGGGTCGCTGGCGTCCGTCGTGGTCGCCGCTCGCGACCTGCCCGCGGGGCGTCGCCTGGGCTCCGGGGACCTCGCGGTGCGGCGGGCGCCTGCCAGGTTCCTACCGCCCGACGCGCTCCGCGGCGCGAGCGACCTCGCCGGCGCTCGCACCGCGGTCGCGGTGCCGGCCGGCGGCTATCTCACGGCGGGAGCGCTCGGCGGTGGCGCGCCCGCGCGCGGGCCGCGGCCGCTGCGCGCCGGCGAGCGCGCGCTGGAGCTCGCCGTCGCGGGCGCTGGACTCGAGGGCGCGGCTGCCGGGGTCCGCGTCGACGTGCTGGTCACGACCGAGGGCGGCCAGGGCGAGGGACGCACCTTCGTGGCGCTCGAGGACGCCGAGCTGCTCGCGGTGCGAGCGGCGAGCGGAGCGCCGACGGCCGCGGGAACCGAGGCGGCGGGCGGGGGAGAGGCCGCCGGAGCCCTCGCCACGCTGCGCGTCACCGCGCATCAGGCCGTCTACCTGACCGCGGTCTCCGCCTCGGCGCGTGCGGTGCGCCTGCTCGTCCGCCCGCCCGGCGACCGCCGGCGGATCGGCTGATGCGGACGCCACGCGGAGCGCTACCGCGCCCGCTCCAGCACGTCGACCGACCCGTCCTCCCGCCCCAGCAGCGCGCGCTCCGCGTAGCCGATGAAGAGGCCGTGCTCCACGACTCCAGGGACCTGCTTCACGGCGACCGCGAGCGCGTCCAGGTCGGCGTCGCCGGGCAGCGCGCAGTCGAGGATCAGGTGGCCCTCGTCGGTCAGGTACGCCTCGCCGTCGTCGCGCAGCCGCTGCTCCGCGTCGGGCAGCAGCTCGGCCAGCCGGCGGCGCGTGTCGCGCCAGCCGAAGCGCACGATCTCCACGGGCAGCCGGAAGTGCTCCCCGAGTCGCGCCACGCGCTTGACCTCCTCGGCCACCACCACGAACCGGCGCGCCGCCGAGATCACGATCTTCTCCCTCAGCAGCGCGCCGCCGCCGCCCTTGATCAGGCGCAGCTCCGGGTCCACCTCGTCGGCGCCGTCGAGCGCCAGGTCGAGCACCACCGACCCGTCCAGCTCGACCACCTCGAACCCCGCGGAGCGGGCCAGCTCGTCCGAGCGCGAGGACGCCACGGCCGCGCGCACGGGCTGGCCGGAAGCGGCCAGCAGCTCGATCACCTTCCAGACCGCCCGCCCGGAGCCGAGCCCGATCGTCATGCCCGGCTCGACCAGCTCGACCGCCGCCGCCGCGGCGGCGGCCCGGGCGTCGTCGTCGCTCAATCGACCAGCTCCGCGTGCAGGTTGATCGCCGGCACCGCGGCGAGCGCCTTGGACACCGGGCAGTTCCGCTTCGCCTGCTCCGCGAGCTCCTGGAAGGACGCGTCGTCGATGTCCGCGACCCGCGCGCGCGTGTTCAGCTCGATCCCGCTGATCGACGCGCCGTCGTCGCCCACGTCGAGCTGGACCGTCGCCTGCGTCTCCACGTGCGCCACCGTGTAGCCGGCGCGCCCGAGGTCGGCGGACAGCGCCATCGAGTAGCAGCCCGCGTGGGCTGCCGCGATCAACTCCTCCGGGTTTGTCCCGTCGCCCTCCTGGAAGCGCGACTGGAACGAGTACGGCCCCTCGTAGGCGCCGCTGCTCATCATCATCACGCCTCGGCCGTCCGGCAGCGAGCCGTCCCAGCGTGCCTCTGCCGTTCTCTTCGGCATCTCAGTCCTCCGTGTCGAGATCTCGCGCCCGCAAGGTACTCCCAGCGAGCCCGGTCAGGCCGCCTGACCATCGCTAGACTCACTTACGCAAGATAAGTCCCTATGGAGACGCCCATGGAAACCCTTTTGCTGATCCCTGTCGACGACTCCGTCGTCTTCCCAACCATGACCGTGACGCTGGCCATCGACGTCGGCGACGCGGAGCGGGTCGTTCTGGTCCCGCGCAAGGACGACGCCTTCGCCAGCGTCGGCACGATCGCCACCGTCGCCGAGCAGGTGCGCCTGCCCGGAGGCGGGCGGGCCGTGGCGCTGGAGGGCGAGCAGCGTGCTCGCATCGGCGCCGCCAGCACCGACCCAAGCGGCGCCCTGCGCGTCGAGGTCGAGCCGCACCCGGACGACGCTCCTGTCGACGGGCGCACTCGCAACCTCGAGCGCGAGTACCGCGCGGTGGTCGAGGAGCTGCTCGAGCTGCGCGGCGACGACGGTCGCGTTGCTGCCTTCGTGCGCTCGATAACCGAACCGGGCGCCTTGGCCGACACCACCGGCTACGCGCCCGACCTCACCTACGACCAGAAGGTCGACATCCTCGAGACGCTCGACGTGACCGAGCGGCTCGAGCTGGCGCTGAAGCTCCAGCGCGAGCGGCTGGCCGAGCTGCAGGTGCGCACGCGCATCCGCGACGACGTCCAGTCCGGCGCGGAGAAGCAGCAGCGCGAGTACTTCCTGCGCAAGCAGATGGAGTCGATCCGCAAGGAGCTCGGCGACGACGACGCCTCGGTGGTCGAGGAGTACCGGGCCAAGATCGACGAGGCCGGCATGCCCGACGACGTGCACGAGCAGGCGGAGCGCGAGCTCGGCCGGCTCGAGCGCATGGGCGAGCAGGGCGGCGAGGCCTCGATGATCCGGTCGTACCTCGACTGGCTGATCGCCGTGCCATGGAGCGGGCGCTCGGACGAGCGCCTCGACCCGGTGCACGCGCGCGAGGTGCTCGACGCCGACCACGCCGGCCTCGAGGACGTCAAGGACCGCATCGTCGAGTACATCGCGGTGCGCAAGCTGCGCCAGGAGCGCGGCATCGAGGAGGACAGGCGCTCGGGCGCCATCCTCACGCTGATCGGGCCGCCCGGCACGGGCAAGACCTCGATCGGCGAGTCGATCGCACGCGCCACCGACCGCAAGTTCGTCCGCATGTCGCTCGGCGGCGTGCGCGACGAGGCCGAGATCCGCGGCCACCGGCGCACCTACATCGGCGCGCTGCCGGGCCGGCTGGTCCGTGCCCTGCGCGACGCCGGGACGATGAACCCGGTGATCATGCTCGACGAGGTCGACAAGGTCGGCGCCGACTGGCGCGGCGACCCCAGCGCGGCCCTGCTCGAGGTGCTCGACCCGGCGCAGAACCACGCCTTCCGCGACCACTACCTGGACGTGGAGCTGGACCTGTCCCAGGTCGTGTTCATCGCCACGGCGAACGTGGCCGAGACGATCCCGGCGCCGCTGCTCGACCGGATGGAGATCATCCGCTTCGACGGCTACACGACCGACGAGAAGGTCGCGATCGCGCGCGGCTACCTCTGGCCGCGCCAGCGCGAGCGCAACGGCCTGCGCGAGGACGAGGTGAACATCGACGACGCCACCGTGCGTCAGGTGGTGACCGAGTACACGCGCGAGGCGGGCGTCCGCAACCTGGAGCGCGAGCTCGGCACGCTGCTGCGCAAGACGGCGACCAAGCTGGCCGCCGCCGAGGTGCAGCCGCCGGTCTCGATCGGCGAGGCGGAGCTGCGTGACGCCCTCGGGCGCCAGCGCTTCTTCCAGGAGGCGGCCGAGCGCACCGCGACCCCCGGCGTGGCCACCGGCCTGTCGGTGACCGGCGCCGGCGGCGACGTGCTGTTCATCGAGGCCACCGACATGAAGGGCAAGGACGGCCTCGTGCTGACCGGCCAGCTGGGCGACGTCATGAAGGAGTCGGCGCGCATCGCGCTCTCCTACGTGCGCGGCCACTCGGCCGAGCTCGGCATCGACGAGGACCGCTTCGACGGGCGCGAGTTCCACGTGCACGTTCCCGCCGGCGCGATCCCCAAGGACGGGCCGAGCGCGGGCATCACGATGACCACGGCGCTCGCGTCGCTGCTGTCGGGACGCCCGGTGCGGCACACGGTCGGCATGACCGGCGAGGTCACGCTGCAGGGCCGCGTGCTGCCGATCGGCGGGCTCAAGCAGAAGGTGCTGGCCGCACACGCCGCGGGCCTCACCGACGTGATCCTGCCCGAGCGCAACCGAGGCGACCTGGACGACGTGCCGGAGGACGTCCGCGCCGCGATGACGTTCCACCCGGTGATGACGATCGACGAGGTGCTCGGCCTGTCTCTCGAGCCGCAGCCGGCCCGGCTGGCTGCCTAGACCGGCATCGGTGCTGCTGCGTGGCGCGCTCCCGCGTCGCGCAGCAGCCCGAGGAACGCGCTCGACCGCCGGGGTCATGTAGCGGGCCGGCAGCCGGACGGCCACGATCCGGCGAATCGCGTAAGCCACACTTCGGTGCGTGAGAGCACGCCACATCGCCGTCGGGTGCGTGATCGCCCTGCTGCCCGGGTGCGGCGGCGGCGACTCCGACGAGCCCGCGGCTAGTGAGCTCGCGGCCGACCTGACCGTCACGGTTCGCAAGAACCCGGACGACCCCGGCCGCGAGCGCACGATCCGCTGCGCGCAGCTCGGCCCCAAGGCGTCCGAGCCCGTCTGCCGCAGCCTGGCCGGGCTGAGCCGCGAACAGCTCGCGCCGGTGCCGGCCGACGTCGCGTGCACGCAGATCTACGGCGGCCCGAGCACCGCGCGGGTGAAGGGCGAGCTGCACGGCAGGCGCGTCGACGCCTCCTTCGAGCTCACCAACGGCTGCGAGATCGAGCGCTGGGACCGCAACCGCGTGCTGCTCGGCGACCCGCCGGGCGGCTAGCCCGCGGCGCTGCCGTGGCGCCGCCGCGGCGCCCGGCCGGGGGGCTGGCTGGGCGGCTCGCGGTCCGGCGCGGGCGGCACCGGCAGGGTGACCGGCGAGCCCCCCTCGAGCACGAACGACTCGCCGTGGTGGGTCAGCTCCAGGCTCCCGCCGCCCGACAGCTCGTAGGTGGCCTGCTCGCGATCCACCGAGACCATCACGCGCCCCTGCGCGAGGCAGAGGCGGAAGCTCAGCCGCGACAGGTCCTGCGGCAGGCGCGGCGCGAACGACAGCGCGCCGTCGTGGTCGCGCATCCCGCCGAGCCCAGCCACGCACGCGATCCAGGCGCCCGCGAGCGACGCGATGTGCACCCCGTCGCGCGTGTTGTGGTTGAGGTTGTCGAGGTCGACCAGCGCGGCCTCGGCCAGGTAGTCGTAGGCCAGCTCGACGTAGCCCACCTCGGCCGCCACCACCGCCTGGGTGCAGGCCGACAGCGACGAGTCGCGCACCGTGCGCTGCTCGTAGTAGTCGAAGTTGCGCGCCTTCTGCTCGGCGTCGAAGGCGTCGCCGCGCAGGTGCATCGCGAGCACGAGGTCGGGCTGCTTGACCACCTGCTTGCGGTACAGCTCGAAGTAGGGGTAGTGCAGCAGCAGCGGGTAGTTGTCCTCGGACGCCTCGAAGTCCCACTCGGCGTGCCGGGTGAAGGCGTCCGACTGGGCGTGCACGCCGAGCTCCTCGTCGTAGGGAAGACGGATCTCGTCCGCGGCCCGCAGCCAGGCCGCGACCTCGTCGTCCTCCACGCCCAGCTCGCGGGCGCGCTCGGGGTGACGCCCGACCGCGTCGGCGGCGCCGCGCAGGTTCCGCTGCGCCATCAGGTTCGTGTAGAGGTTGTTGTCCGCCACCGCGCTGTACTCGTCCGGCCCGGTCACGCCGTCGATCCGAAAGCCCCCGCCGTCGTCGTGATGGCCCAGCGACAGCCACAGCCGGGCGGTCTCGACCAGCAGCTCGACCCCGGTCTCGCGCTCGAACTCCTCGTCGCCGGTGACCTGGACGTAGCGGATCGCCGCGTCGGCTACGTCGGCCGACACGTGGAACGCCGCGGTCCCCGCCGGCCAGTAGGCCGAGCACTCCTCGCCCGCGATCGTCCGCCACGGGAAGGTGGCGCCGCGCAGGCTGAGCGTGCGCGCGCGCTCGCGCGCGAGCGGCAGGGTCGAGTGGCGCCAGCGCAGCGCCGCCGCGGCCGCGTCGGGCGCCGAGTAGGTCAGCAGCGGCAGCACGAACGTCTCCGTGTCCCAGAAGGCGTGCCCGTCGTAGCCGGGCCCGGTCAGCCCCTTGGCCGGGATCGCGCGGCGCTCGGCTCGCGCGCCCGCCTGCATCGAGTGGAAGAGGCCGAAGCGGACCGCCTGCTGGATCTCGAGGTCTCCCTCGAGCTCCACGTCGGCCACCTCCCAGAACGCGTCGAGCGACTCGCGCTGGCCCGCCGAGCAGCTGGTCCCAGCCCGTGTGGCGCGCCTCGACGAGCGCCGCCTCGACCTGGTCGCGCACCGCCGGCAGCGAGCGCGTCGCCGACCAGCCGTAGGTGAGGAACTTGACGAGCGAGAGGCGCTCGCCGTCGTCGAGGTCAGTGGCGATCGTGACCCGGCCGAGGTCCTGCTCGACCTCCGACTCGGCGGCGGTGCCCTCCGGCCCATCGAAGACGTGGTCCATCGCGGCGCCCACCTGGAGCCGGCTCGCCCTGGTGCGATGGACGAGCGTGACGCGCTCGTCCTTGGCGGCGCTGAACTCGCACTCGAGCGGCGCCCGCAGCGCGGCCGCGGCGCGCGGGTCCTTCGAGCCCGGCGACGGCTGCGGCTCGTTGGCCACGAGCTCCGACTGCACGACGATCCGCGCCGGGGCGCCGACGGCCTCGACCTCCCACTGGATCGCCGCGACCGCGCGCTGCGTCAGCGACACCAGCCGGACCGACCGCACGCGCACCTCCTGGCCGGCGGGCGAGCGCCAGTGCGCCTCGCGGGTGAGCGTGCCGGCGCGCATGTCGAGCACGCGCTCGTGGGAGAGCAGCTCGCCGTAGCGGATGTCGAAGGGCTCGTCGTCGACGAGCAGCCGGATCACCTTGCCGTTGGTCACGTTGACCACGGTCTGGCCGTCCTCGGGGAAGCCGTAGCCGGCCTCCGCGTAGGGCAGCGGGCGTGACTCGTAGACGCCGTTGAGGTAGGTGCCGGGCAGGCCGTGCGGCTCGCCCTCGTCGAGGTTCCCGCGCAGCCCGATGTGGCCGTTCGAGAGCGCGAACACCGACTCGCGGTGGGGCAGCAGCTCCAGGTTCAGCTCGGCCTCGCGGATCTCCCAGGGATGCGGCTCGTCGGACGGGCGGCGCGCGCTCACTCGAGCAGCTCCGAGAGGTCCTTGACGACCACGTCGGCGCCGTGGGCGCGCAGATCGTCGGCGTGGCCGACGCGGTCGACGCCGACGACGTACCCGAACTCGCCCGCGCGCCCCGCCTCGACGCCGGCGAGCGCGTCCTCGAACACCGCCGCCTGGGCCGGCTCGACGCCGAGCTCGCGGGCCCCGGCGAGGAAGGAGTCGGGCGCCGGCTTGCCGCTGAGGCCGTCGCGCTCGATCGTCAGCCCGTCGACGACCGCCTCGAACGCGTCCTCGATGCCGGTCACGCGCAGCACCTCGCGCGTGTTCGCGCTCGAGGAGACGACCGCGCGCCGCAGCCCGGCGTCGCGAGCCGCCTCGACGTAGCGCACCGACCCCTCGTAGACCTCGACCCCGTGCTCGTCGATCAGCCTCTGGACGAGGTCGTTCTTGCGGTCGGCGAGCTCGGTCACCTGGGCCGGCTCTAGCTCGATGCCGCGCGACTTCAGGAACGAGCGCACGCCGTCCTGGCGCGGCATGCCGTCCACGTAGTCCTCGTAGTCGTCCTGCGTGAACTCGCGGAAGTCCTCCTCGCGCGAGCGCAGGTACTCGTCGAACATCTGCTTCCAGGCCGCTGCGTGCACCTTCGCCGTCTGGGTCAGGACGCCGTCGAGGTCGAACAGGCAGGCGCGGATGCCGTCCGGCAGACCGAGCATCAGGTGGCGCGCAGCAGTCCGCCGTCGACGGGCAGCGCCACGCCCGTGATGTAGCTCGCCTGCACGGAGCAGAGGAACGCCGCCGCGGCCCCGATCTCCTCGATCGTGCCGAGCCGCCCGATCGGGACGTCCGTGCGGGCTGCCTCCTCGGCCGCCTCCATCGAGCCGTGCACGTGCAGCAGGCGGTCGGTGCCGAAGCGCCCGGGCAGGATCGTGTTGAGCGTCACGCCGTCGGCGGCCACGCGCGCCGCGACCAGCTTGAAGGTGGCGAGCAGCCCGCTGCGGTGGGCGGTCGACAGCAGCAGGGCGGGGATCGGCTCGCGCGCGGCGCTCGACGAGACGCTCACGATGCGCCCGAACTCGCGCTCGCGCATGCCCGGCAGGGCGTGCTCGATCAGAGCCATGGGGGAGAGCACGAGCTCGCGGTAGGCCTGCTCCCACTGGTCGCGGGTGAACTCGAGCGGCTCGCCGCCCGGCGGGCCGCCCGTGTTGGTGACGAGCACCGACAGCGGGCCCAGGTCGGCCTCGACGCGGTCGACCAGCTCCGGGGCCGCGTCGAGGTCCATCGAGTCGAAGACGTACGGGCGCGCGCCGATCCGCTCGGCGGCGGCCTCGATGCGATCCGGCGTGCGCGAGCTGACCGCGACGGACGCGCCCTCGGCCGCCAGCGCCTCGGCGATCCCGAAGCCGATCCCGCTCGATGCGGCAGTTACGAGTGCGACCCTGCCCTGAAGCCCGAGATCCATCGGGATCGGAGGGTAGCCTGCGAACCCGTGCCTCGACGCCTGCTCGTGCGCTCCGCTCCACTGGTCCTGGGCGCGGTCGCAGCCGGCCTGTGGCTGCGCCATCGCCGTCCGCAGCGCCCCGCGCTGCGCGAGGTGACCGGCGAGCTGCCGCCGCCTGTGCCGCCCTCGCCTCCGCCGCCGCGTCCGCGGCGCCCTTCGGCCTCCCGTTTCGTGCGCGCCGCGAAGCGCCGGCCGATCGACATCGTCGAGATCGTCGACGACCTGCTCGGCGCCGCCCGCTGACGTCCCAGCGGCGGATCTGCTTGTATACAGCCCCGCCGATATGAACTGCCGAGCCCTCGTCGTCCCGACGACGGGGGGCGGGGGAACCACCTTGCGGCCTGTAGGCCGCCGGGGCGAATCGCAGCCACCTGCTGTGTAGCGCCACTTTCCGGCGCGAGCCCGTCAGCTCACCTCGTAGGCATTGGAAAGGGGATTGAAGACGTTGCCTGCGACCGTCCATGCCGTGCGCCGTCCGCTGCTCGCGGGCGTCCTGACGATGCTCCTGCTCTCGCTTGGCGCGGGCAGCGTGTGGGCCGGTGGCGGCGGGGCGACCGCGCCGACCGGCAAGCCCAAGGTCGCCGGCAAGAGCAAGAAGGCGAAGGGCAAGGGCACCTCCGAAGCGGGGACCGTCGTCCTCGAGCGCGGTGACCGTGGCGCCGCGGTGCGCCAGCTCCAGGGGGCGCTCGGAGTCGCCGCGGACGGCGTCTTCGGCGCCCAGACCGAGCAGGCGGTCAAGCGCTTCCAGAAGCGCGAGGGCCTCACGGTCGACGGCGTCGTCGGCCCGCAGACGCGCGATGCGCTGGGCCTCGAGCCGTTCGCCCGCGGGTCGGTCAAGCGCTCGTCGAGCGACGTCAAGCTGCCGCGCGTCCTGCGCCTGATCGCCGAGTGCGAGTCGGGTGGGGACCCGAGCGCGGTCTCGCCGGGGGGTCAGTACCGCGGCAAGTACCAGTTCAGCCTGAGCACCTGGCGCAACATCGGCGGGGAGGGCGACCCGGTCGACGCGCCCGAGGACGAGCAGGACCGGCGCGCGCTCAAGCTGTACCGCCGCGCCGGTACCTCGCCCTGGCCGAACTGCCCCTAGTCAGCGCACCGCCGTCGAGTCGGCCCGGGCGCCCAGCCCGAGCGCCATCACGCCGAGCAGCGTGAGCCCGCAGGCCGCTGCGAGCAGTCCATAGACGAGCGCGTCCGAGGTCGCGTCGGCGAGCGCGCCGCCCGCGCCGCCGCCTAGCACGTGTCCGAGCGCCCAGGCGACGTTGCTGATCGAGAACGCGAGCGCCTGGTCCAGCCCGGCGCGCTCGGAGGCGTCGGAGAGCAGCGCCATGGCGGGTGCCCAGAAGCCGCCCAGCGCGCAGACGACGAGGATGAGCGCCGCGGCGAGCAGGAGCGCCACGTCCGGCAGCGGCAGCAGCACGGCCATCACGGCGGCCCCCGCCAGGCCGACCCGGATCGGCGCGAGCCGGCCGTGGCGGTCCGACAGCCGGCCGGCGGCGGCGCTGACCATCGCCTCGAAGCCCGCGGCGACCAGGAAGGCGGCGCCGATCGCGACGCCGCTCGCACCGAGGTCGTCGAACCGCAGCGGTATGAGCACCTCGAGCACCCCCGCGAACACGGCCGGGAGCGAGAACAGCCAGAAGCCGGCGAGCACGTCGCTGCGGGCCAGCGCGCGCAGCATCGCCGGCACCCCCGGGCTCGGCTCGGGCGGGACGCCCGGGATCGACCAGGCGCACAGCGCCAGCGCCGCGGCGCCGACCGAGACGCAGCTGAACACCACCTCGTGGCCCACCACCGTCGCCGCGCCGCCCAGCACGGGCCCGAACAGGACTCCGACGATCGCCGCAGCGAGCGCGGAGCCGATCAGCTCCCCGCGCCGCTCGACCGGCGCCGCCGAGACCAGCCAGGCCATGCCGGCCGCCCACATCCAGGCCCCGCCCACGCCCTGGACGAAGCGCGCCGCGTCGAGCAGCACGATCGTGTTCGCGAACGCGAACACCAGGCTGGTGGTGCCGAGCAGGGCCAGGCCGAGCAGCAGCGTCGGCTTGACGCCCCAGCGAGCGGCGAGCCACCCGCCAGGAAGGCTGCCGGCGAGCATCCCCGCGGGATAGGCGGCCGTGAGCACCCCGGCCGCGGTCTTCGAGAGCCCCAGCTCGTCGCTGAAATGCGGCAGCAGCGGCGCGACGGCGGCGAAGAACATCGTGTCCACCAGCACGACCGCCGAGACGAGCAGGAACAGCCGGCGCATGGCGACGACTCTACTTTCGCCAGAATGGCTGCCCGATGCCGGCGCTGCGCGAAGAGCTCGACGAGTGGCTGCGGATCCCGTCCGTCTCGACCGCGGGCGGCGACGGCCCGGCGCTGGCGCGCTCCTGCGACTGGGTCTGCGAGCGGATCGAGGCGGCGGGCGGCAGCGCGCAGGCGGTCAGCGTGGACGGCGGCCACCCGATGGCGATCGGCGAGCTGCGCGCGGCGCGCCCGGGCGCGCCCACGGTGCTCGCCTACGGCCACCACGACGTGCAGGCCGCCGGCCCGCTCGAGCTGTGGGACAGCCCGCCGTTCGAGCCGACCGAGCGCGACGGGCGCATCTACGCGCGCGGCTCGGCCGACGACAAGGGCAACTTCCTGCCGCTGCTGCACGTGGCCTGCGAGCTGGCGCGCGCGGGCGAGCTGCCCGTGAACGTGCGCTTCCTGGTCGAGGGCGAGGAGGAGATCGGCAGCCCCTCGGTGCTGAAGCGGCTGCGGACCGGCGAGGACGACGCCGACTGCGCGATCGTGTTCGACTCGCTGATGGTCGACGAGCGCACGCCCGCGATCACGCTGGCGGCGCGCGGCCTCGTGCAGGCGTCCGTCGAGGTGCGCACCGCCGAGCGCGACCTGCACTCGGGGCTCTACGGCGGCGCGGTGCTCAACGCGGCCCACGTGCTGATGGCGATGCTCGCGCAGGTCGCGCCCGACGCGCAGGGTCGCGTGCGCGCCGAGCTGGCCGCCGGCGTCGTGGCGCCGACGCAGGAGGAGCGGGCTTCCTGGGAGCGGCTGCCCTCGGGCGAGTCGATGATCGAGGGCGTCGGCGCCGCCCCGGCCGGCGACGACGCGGCCGACCGCTACTACGAGCGCGTCGGCGCCGCCACGGCGGTCGACGTGAACATGATCGAGGTCGGCGAGCCGCGCACGATCGTGCCGGCGCTGCGCGCGCGGGCACGTGACCGTGCGGGTCGCGGCGGGGCAGAGCGCCGCCGACGTCGGGGCGGAGATGGAGCGGCTGCTGCGCTCGGCCGTGCCGGAGGGCGCGACGGCGTCGATCGACGTCGAGGGGGCCGACCCGGCGCTGTTCGACCCGAACGACCCGGCGCTCCAGCTGGCGCTGGGCGCCATGGAGCGCGCCTGCGGCACCCCGGCGGCGCTGGTCCGCCTGGGCGGCACGCTGCCGCTGCTGGCCGTGCTGGCCGACCGCGGCATCACCTCGATCGTGAGCGGCTTCGCGCTGCCCGAGGACGCCTTCCACGCCCCCAACGAGAGCTACCGGCTGGAGAGCCTGCGCCTCGGGGAGGCGGCCGCGCGCGAGCTGTACGCGGCGCTGGCTGAGCTGCCGAGCTGACGAAGGCCGGCCAGGTGGAGCGGGGGTCCGGGGGCGTGAGCCCCCGGCTCGTTACCGCAGGCGCATCCGGTGGACCGTCACCCGCGGGCTGCGCGCGCTGGCCGTGCTGCGCACGTGCCAGCGCCCGGCGGCCGCGCGCGCGAAGAACTCCTCGGCGGGCCGCCGGTCGGGGTCGGCGATCAGCACGCGGCCCTTCCTGTCGACCAGGCGCGGCAGCAGCCCGAGCAGGATGTCGACGTTGCGCGGCTCGTAGAGCACGTCGGAGGCGATCACGTACGGCCACGGCGCGCGCTCCACGATCGCGTCGGGGGCGCCCCAGGCGACCTGGGCGGTCTCGATCTCGACCTCGTTGAGCGCGGCGTTCGCGGCGGTCACCCTGACGGCGTCGGGCGACCAGTCGGTGGCCAGCACCCGCCCGCCGGCCAGCGCCGCGGCGATGCTCGGCAGGCCCAGCCCGCAGCCCAGCTCGACGACGCGGGCGCCGCGCAGGGCGCGGCGCGCGAGGTCGTGTGCGAGCGCCACCCCGCTGGCCCACAGCTCGGCCCAGTAGGGCAGGAACTCCTCCTTCTCGAAGCCCTCCTCGGTGAGCAGCGCTTCGGCGTCGCGCGGGCGGTTCAGGGCGATCTCGCCGATGGGAAGCGCGATCCGCTCCTCGATCGGGTCGATCACGAAGGCCGGTCAGCCTCCTCCGCGGCGCGCTCGGCCGCCTCCAGCTGGCGCTCGATCAGGTCTAGTCCCGAGCTCCAGAAGCCGGGGTCGGACAGGTCGACTCCGACGATCCGCCGCCAGCTCCTCTGGCGGGCGCGAGCCGCCGGCGCTGCAGCAGCTCGACGTACGAGGGGACGAACCCGTCGCCCTGCTCCTCGTAGCGGCGGTAGACCGACAGCGCCAGCAGATGGCCGTAGGCGTACGCGTACACGTAGCCCGGCGTGTCGATGAAGTGGGGGATGTAGGACCACCACAGCCCGTAGTCGTCGTCGAGCTGGACGGCGTCGCCGAGCAGGTCGGTCTGGGTCTCGAGCCAGAGCTCCGCGAAGCGCTCGGGCGGCAGCTCGCCGGACTCGCGCCTGGTCGTGTGGACGGCGTGCTCGAAGCGGTTCATCGCGATCTGCCGGAAGACCGCGGCGATCGCGCCGTCGAGCGAGTTGGCGAGCAGCGACAGCCGCTCGGCGGCGTCCGGGGCGCGCTCCAGCAGGCGGCCGAGCACGATCGTCTCGCCGAAGATCGAGGCGGTCTCGGCGAGCGTCAGCGGGGTGGTGAACTGGAAGATCCCCTGGGGCCGCGCCAGCGCGGCGTGCACGCCGTGGCCGAGCTCGTGCGCCATCACGAGCACGTCGTAGGGACGCGACGTGTAGTTGAGCATCACGTACGGGTGCCGCGACGGCACGGTGTAGGCGCAGAACGCGCCGCCGCGCTTGCCCGGCCGCGGCGGGGCGTCGATGTAGCCGTTGCCGAAGAAGCTCGCGGCGGCCTCGCCGAGCTCGGGCGAGAAGCTCGAGTAGCAGTCGAGCACGATCTCGCGCGCCTCGTCGTAGGGGATCTGCTGGGTGCTGTCGCTCAGCGGCGCCATCCGGTCCCAGTGCGCGAGCCGGTCGAGGCCGAGCAGCCGGGCCTTGAGCCGGTACCAGCGGCGGGCCAGCTCGTAGCGCCCGACGACGGCGTCGACCAGCGCCTCGACAGACTCGTCGCTGGCCTCGTTGGAGAGGTTGCGCGACGCCAGCCAGTGCGGGTAGTCGCGCAGGCGGTCCTTGGTCGCCTTGTCCGCCAGCGAGCGTGTTGAACAGGTACGCGCGCGTGCGCAGGCCGGGGCGCAGCGCCTCGGTGACGCCGCGGGACGCCTGCTCGCGCTCGGCGCGGTCGGGCTAGCTGCAGCCGGCTCAGCGCGATCTCGAGCGGCGTCGGCTCCTCCTCGCCCGGGCAGGTCGGTCTCGATCGCCGACACCTGCTCGGTGTAGAGGCGCCGGAAGGCCGAGGAGCCGGTCACCTCCAGCTCGGTCATGACCCGCTCCTCGGGCTCGCTGAGCTGGTGCGGCCGGTAGCGGCGCAGGTTGCGCAGGTGGTGGCGGCAGAAGTCGAGGCCGTCCGCCTCGAGCAGCTCTGCGGCCTGCTCGTCGGGCAGCTGGTTCCACTCGAGCTCGAAGAACAGGAGCTGCGTCTCGATCGCCGCGCTCAGCTCGCGCGTGCGCTGCATCAGCGCGCCGCGGGCCGGGTCGCCGGTGTCGAGCGTGAAGTTGAGCATCGCGTAGTGGCCGGCCCGGCTGGCCAGGTCGTAGATCGCGCCGAGCTCGTGCATGGCGTCCGCGAGCCCCTCCGGCCCGAGCTCGGAGACCTGGCCGCGGTGGTTCTCGGCGAAGGAGGCGGCGCGGTCGCGGGCCTCGGCGAGCAGCTCCTCCACGCCCGCGGGACCCTTCGACTCCACCAGCGGCTCGAGGTCCCAGGCGGCGTTCTGCGAGGGCGGCGTCGACGGTCGTGCTCACAACCCGCGAGACTAGAGCAGCGATGGCGACGCCACTCGACGAGGCCCCGCGCGAGCTCGCCGCCGGCCGGCGGCTGTTGCTGAAGCGCGAGGATCGGCACGAGCTGGGCGCGTTCAAGTGGCGCGGCGCGCTGCCCTCGCTCGAGCGCTACCGCGACGCCGGAGCCGGCGCGGTGGTCACCGCCTCCACCGGCAACCACGGCGCCGCGACCGCCTGGGCGGCGCAGCGCACGGGCGTGCGCGCGATCGTCTACGTGCCGGAGCAGGCCAGCCGCGTCCAAGCTGGAGCTGCTCGAGCGGCTCGGGGCCGAGCTGCGCCAGGCCGGCGTCGACGTGGACGAGGCCAAGGACGCCGCCCGCGCCCACGCCGAGCGCGAGGGCCTGCCCTTCTTCGAGGACGGCGCCGAGCCGGCGCAGTTCGACGGCTACGCGGCGATCGGCGAGGAGATCCTCGAGCAGCTGGGGGAGCGGCCCGCGCTGACGGTCGTGCCGGTCGGCAACGGCGCGCTGCTGATCGGGGTGGCGCGCGGCCTGGGCGGCGGCGCGCTGGGCGTGGTCTCCAAGGAGGCGCCGGTGATGGCGCTCAGCGTCGAGGCCGGCCGGCCGGTCGAGTGCGACCGCAGCGCCACGTTCGCGGACGGCATGGCGGTCCGGGTGGCGGTCCCGCTCGCCGTGGAGGAGCTGGTGCGGCTGGGCACGCCCTTCGTCCAGGTCTCCGAGCGCGCGATCGCCGAGGCGGTCGGCGCCTTCGCCGCGGCCGGCATCCGCGTGGAGGGCTCGAGCGGCGCGGCGCTGGCGGCGCTCGCGGAGGTCGAGCTCCCCGACGGCCCGATCGTCCTGATCGTCACCGGCCACAACATCGACGACGAGCTGCACCGGCGCGCCGTCGAAGCGCCGGACACGCTTCCCGGCCTAGCGCGCCCCGGCCTTCGCCAGCGTCGCCTCCAGCGCCTCCATCAGGTCGGGCGGGGGCTTCGGCTGCTTCGGCTGCTCGGGCGCCTTGACCGTCTTGCCCTTCGCTTGTCCTTGACGATCCGCTCGAGGCGCTGGCGGTAGCAGTCCGTGTAGCGCTCGGGGTCCCAGTCGGTCGCCAGCGCCTCGATCACCGCCACCGCCTGGTCCACCTTCTTCTTGGCGGGCTTGCGCCCGCCGGGGGCGATGTCGTCGGTGGGACGCACCTCGTCGGCGAACAGCAGCGTCGTCAGCGACAGCAGGCCGTCGCGCGGCCGTACCAGCACGAGGTACTCCTTGGTGCGCATCACGAACCGGCCCAGCGCCGCCCGCTCGGTCGACTCCATCACGCGCACGAGCAGCTGGTAGGCGCGCAGCGTGCCCTCGCTCTCGCCGAACGGCAGCAGGAACCAGGGGTGGTCGAAGTAGATCGGGTCGACGTCGTCGACGTCGACGAACGCCTCGATGTCGATCGTGCGCGTCTTGCGCGGCTGGACCATCGCCAGCTCGGCGTCGGTGAGCACGACCTGCTCGCCGTCGTCGAGCTCGTAGCCGCGCGCCACCTCCTCCCAGTCGACCTCGGTGTCCTCCTTGGAGCAGTAGCGGCGCTGCTCGATCGGCGCGCTGTCGGACTTGTGCAGCTGGCGGAAGTGCAGGTCGAGGTCGCGCGCGGCGCTCGTGAGGCTGACCGGCACGTTGACCAGCCCGAACGAGAGCGAGCCGTTCCAGATCGTGCGCGGCACGTCAGGACCCCAGGCTCGCCTGGAGCGCGGCGGCGAGGTCGGCGGGCTCCTCCTCGGGCTCCGGCTCCTCGGGCGCCAGGTCCTCGCCCTTCGCCTTGCGCTCGATCAGCTCGAGGACCGCCTCGCGGTAGCTGTCCTCGTGGTCCTCGGGGTCGAACTTCCGGTGGAGCGACTCGACGAGCTGCCCGGCCATCTCCACCTCGCGCTTGCTGGGGCCCTTGCCCGGCTTGCGGGCATCGAGGTCGTCCGCCTCGACGACCTCGTCGTGGAAGCGCATCGTGTGCAGGGCGAGCACGCCGTCGAGCGCCCGCACCGCGACGAGGTACTCGCGGTTGTGGAAGCGTGAAGCGCCCGATGCCGACCCGCCCGCTGCGCTCGAGCGCCGCCAGGAACACGCGGTAGCCCTCGGCCTCGTCGCGGCAGCCGACGTAGTAGGTCTTCTCGAAGAAGATCGGGTCGATCTCGCCCTCGGGGACGAAGTCCTCGATCTCGATCACCTTGCCGCGCGCGCCGGCCGCGGCGGCGATCTCCTCCTTGCCGAGCACGACGAACTCGCCCGCCTTGACCTCGTAGCCCTTGACGATCTGCTTGAAGGGCACCTCCCGGCCGTCCTTCGAGCAGACCCGCTTGTGCTCGATGCGGGCGCCGTCGGAGACGTGGACCTCGCGGAAGCTGACGCTCTTCGACTCGGTAGCCGAGTAGAGCTTCACGGGCACGTGCGCGAGGCCGAAGCTGATCGTGCCGTTCCAGATCGACTTGGGAGGCATGCGGTCCCGCCTACCCGTAGATGCTGCGTGCTCGCACCAAGCCTGGAGTTGGGCGGCATCGGCCGGAGGTCGTTCATGAAGCCCGGGCGTCGCCTCCACCCGGGCGACCCAGTCGGCCACGGCCGGGTAGTCGGCCAGGTCGAAGCGCGCGTCGCCGGCCACGTGCACGTACGCGTAGATCGGAGATGTCCGCGATCGAGTAGCGCTCGCCGGCGAGGAAGGGGTGCTCGCGCAGGTGGCCCTCGAGCACCGCGAGGGCCGCCGCGCCGGTCGCCTGGCGCTGCGCGAGCCGGCCGTCGTCGGGGTCGAGCGCGCCCGTCAGCAGCCGGAAGCGCAGGCCGGCGATGCCGGGCTGGATCTCGGCCTGCTCGTAGAACAGCCAGCGCATCACCTGGGCGCGCTCGGCCGGGTCGGCGGGCAGCAGCTCGCTGCCCTCGGCGAGGTGCACGAGGATCGCGTTCGACTCGGGCAGCGGGCCCGCCTCGGTCTCGAGCACGGGCGTCATGCGAGCCGGGTTGAGGCTGGCGAACTCGTCGGTGAGCGTGTCGCCGCCGAAGATGTCGACCTCCACCCGCTCGTAGTCGAGCCCGAGCTGGGCCAGCAGCAGCCGGACCTTGAAGCAGTTGGCCGAGGCCGGGTAGTCGTGCAGGCGCATCAGCTCGGCGTAGGTCTCGCTGCCGAGGATGTGCAGCGAGACGTACGGCTCGTCGCCGACGACCCAGCTGTCGTGGCCGGGCGGCACGTAGAAGAACTCGCCCTCGCGCATGACGCGCTCGGTGCCGTCGGCCATCTTCACCGCCGCCGCGCCCGACAGCACCAGGCCCACGTGCTCGACCTGGCAGAGCCCCTCGCCGACGTGCTCGGACCAGCGCCAGCCCGGGTCGTAGGTGGCGCGGCCCGAGCGTCATCGGGCCGACCTCGGTAGACCTCGAAGCGGCCCTTCTCGAAGGTGCGCGTCTCGGTGGGGTCGTCGAACGGCAGCAGCGTCAGGTCCATGACGCCGCAGGCTAGTTGCGGGCCAGCGCCAGCGCGTACTCGGGCCACCAGCGCCCGCCGGCGGCGCGCCCGCGCGGCAGGTCCCGTCGCTCGTGCCCGGGCTGCTTGACCCACAGATAGGCGTCGACCTTGCGCTGCCCGGTGCTGGTGGTGGGGCCGCGGCCGAGCGCGCGGCCCGGCGGGTTGCACCACTTCGGGCCGCCCGGGTCGTCGTGGTGGCTGGGGCCGTTGCCGTTGCGGCTCGTGTCGACGACGAAGTGCGCCCCGCCGAGCCGGCGCGAGAGCGCGCGGCCGTACTTGATCACGTGACCGGTCCGGTAGAAGTTGCTCACGTTGAGCGCGAACCCGTCGGCGGCGCGCGATGCCGGAGGCGCGCAGCGGGCCGACCAGCCGCCCGGCCGGGCGCACGAAGCCGGGGTTGCCCGCGTCGACGTAGACGGACGACGTTCGGGCGCGCGCTTGAGCGTGCGCACCGCGTCCGCGAGCAGCGCGTAGCGCTGCGCCTTCGACTGCGCCGGACAGGCAGGTCTCGACGACCGCCTGCGGGATCGCGTCGGGCTCGAGGATCACGGTCGCGCGCCGCGGGCCGATGCCGCGGGCCACGCTCGCGCACCCAGGCGCGGTAGCCCGTCGGGCGAGCCGGCGCCGCCCGCCGAGTAGCTGCCGCAGTCGCGGCCGGGCACGTGGTAGACGACGAGCAGCGCGGTCCTGCCCGCCTGCGCGGCCTTGGCGGTCGCGGCGCGGGCGCGCGCGGCGACGCCCCTCGTCGGCCAGCCAGACGGCCGTCGGCCGCTTGGCGATGCTGTGCAGAGCGGACGGCGTCGGAGCGTGCGGCCCTGGGCGCGCCAGCGCGCCGCCTGCCGGGCCGCGGGGCCCTGCGGATCGACCCAGTAGGCCTGGCCCGCGAGCGGGTTCGAGCCGCCGGAGGCGACCTGCGCGGGCTCGCGCGCGGGCGCCTCCGAGTCATCGGAGGAGCAGCCGATCAGGCCCGCCAGGAGGCAGACCGAGGCGAAAGCGCGCCACGCCCACACCCAGCCGAGCATAGACCCGGTCACGACGCCGTCGAAGCTCCGTCAATGCGCGAACCGCTTGACGGGTGGCCTGGACCGGTGTACGAAGGTATAAGAGCAGTTTTTATCGGCGCCGCCGAACCTCCCGCCGCAACTTCGGAGCGCCATCCTCTGGCCACGAGGACCCCGCTGGCCGCGGGGTCCGTTTTTCGCCTGACCCGACCCAAACCGCCCCCCTCTTGTCTCAGAGCACCTACGACTACGAGCGCTACAGCCAGATCGCTGGCCCGCTCGCGGAGCCGCCCGAGGGGGGCCGCTACCGCGTGCAGTTCCGCCGGCTGGACGGCTCGCAGCCGGTGCGCAGCACGCTCCTGGTGCTGTTCGCGCTGCTGTTCGTCGGGGGCTTCCTGGCCTGGCTGATGCTGCCCAGCCACTGGCCGCGCAGCACCGACGACCTGGCCGTGAACGTCGCGTCGATCGTCGTCACGGCCACCACCGGGATCATCGGCTGGTTCGCGTTCCTGAACGTGGCGACGCTCTGCCGCGCGACCGTGCTCGCCCGCGACCCGGTGCCGGTGCGCCCGCAGCGGGGGCAGCGGGTGGCGTTCCTGACCACGATCGTGCCCGAGGCCGAGTCGCTCGAACTGCTGCGCCCGACGCTCGAGGCCGCGCGGCGCATCCGCCACGACGGGCAGCTCGACGTCTGGCTGCTCGACGAGGGCGACGACCCGGACGTCAAGCGCATGTGCGCCGAGCTGGGCGTCAACCACTTCAGCCGCCGCGGGGTGGAGCGCTGGAACCGGCCCAAGGGACCGCACCGGGCGCAGCACCAAGCACGGCAACTACAACGCCTGGCTCGACGCCCACGGCGAGAGCTACGACTTCATGCTCGGCGTCGACCCCGACCACGTGCCGCTGCCGAACTTCGCCGAGCGCTTCCTCGGCTACTTCCGCGACCCGGACGTGGCGTTCGTCGTCGGCCCGCAGGTCTACGGCAACTACGAGGGCTTCGTCGTGCGCTCCGCCGAGTCGCAGCAGTTCCTGTTCCACTCGCTGCTCCAGCGGGCGGGCAACTGCTCGCGCACGCCGATGCTGGTCGGCACCAACAACGCGCTGCGGCTGTCCGCGCTGCGCCAGATCGGCGGGTTCCAGGACTCGATCACCGAGGACATGGCCACGAGCCTCGTGATGCACGGCGACGCGCAACCCGCGAGACCGGCGCGCGCTGGACCTCCGTCTACACGCCCGACGTCGTGGCCGTGGGGGAGGGGCCGACGTCGTTCACCGACTACTTCAGCCAGCAGGACCGCTGGTCGCGCGGCACCGACGAGGTGCTGGTCGCGGCGCTTCTGGCGCAGGGGCCTGCGGCTCGGCCCGCGCGCGCTGGTCCACTACCTGCTGCTCACCTGCTACTACCCGACCGCCGCGATCGCCTGGATCCTCGGCGCGGTCAACTCGATCCTCTACTTCGCGCTGGGCGCCGGCGGCGTGGTCGTGCCCGCGCACCTGTGGCTGATGCTCTACGTGGACGCGGCGGCGCTCCAGGTCGGGCTCTACTTCTTCAACCGCCGCCACAACGTCAGCCCGCACGAGAAGAAGGGCTCCGCCGGCGTGGCGGGGATGGTGATCTCGGCCCTGTCGGCGCCGATCTACGCGGCCTCGCTGGCGGCGGTGGCGCTGCGCCGCTCGCGCGGCTTCGTGACCACGCCGAAGGGCGACGCGAGCACGCGCGACACGCTGATCACCTTCCGCAAGCACCTGCTCTGGGCGCTCGTGTTCGGGGTCCCGCTCGCGCTCTCGTTCACGCTCGGCCACCACCACTTCTCGATGCGGGCCTGGTCGTTCGCCTCGCTGATCGTCTGCCTGCTGCCCGTGGCGATCTGGCGCGTCGAGCTGTCGCGCGAGCGGCGCGCCAAGCGCACGCCCGTGCAGGCACCGGCGCCGGTCGCGCACCTGCGGCCCGTGCCGGACCTGCCGCCCGAGCCGCTGCCCGCTCCCGCTCCGGCGCCCGCGCCGGTGCCGCAGCCCGCGCCCGCGGCCGCCGTGGCGGCGCAGAAGCCGCACCGCGTCGTGCGCTTCGACCGGCGGCCCGCGCCGCTACCGGTCGCGCCACCCGAGCCGGCGCGCCAGCCGGCGGCCGGGCGGCGCAAGAACCACGTGGTCGTCCGCTTTGACCCGCCGCAGCAGCACGAGCCCAACTGGCAAGTAATCGACCAGGCCGAGGCATGAGCTTCCGCGGCAACCAGCGGCTCTTCCGGGGGCTGCTCACCCTCCTGGTGGCGGGCGGTCTGCTCGCGATCAACGGGCCGACGCTCGTCAACGCCGGCAGGAACGCGCTGCACGAGTACAAGATCAACAGCCAGGGCTACAAGGAGCGCTCCGGGCACTGGTCGATGCTCAACGTGCCGCAGGACATGCGCGTCAACGCGATCCACGCGGCGCTGCTGCGCACGGGCAAGGTGCTGATCATCGCCGGGTCGGGCAACGACCGTAAGCAGTTCGACGCGGGCAGGTTCCGGACGATCCTGTGGGATCCGGACACCGACACCTTCAAGAACGTCCGCACGCCGAGCGACATGTTCTGCGCCGGTCACGTGTTCCTGCCGGACGGCAAGCTGCTGATCGCGGGCGGGACGCGGCGCTACGAGAAGCTCAGGGAGGACATCACGCACGCGGCGGGCGTGATGACGGTCAAGAACGAGTCGCCGGACGGCGGTCCGCTCATCCTGCCCAAGGACACGGAGTTCCTGTCGCCGCGCGGGGTCGTGTTCCGCAGCACCAAGCGGGTGGTGATCAAGCCGGCCGCCAAGCGGGTCGCGGCCGACGGCACCACGACCGTTACCGCGAGCACCAGGGACATCTGGGTCGAGGCCGACAGCAAGGGCAGCGGCTCGGTGCTCAAGAGCTCCACGCAGTTCACGATCGACGGCACCGGTCGCGACAGCGACGACGTCTACGGCGTGGCGACCTCGCTCACCCGCGCCAAGCAGGAGTACTGGGGCGACGACAAGTCCTACCTGTTCGACCCGAAGACGGAGACCTACGAGCGCGTCGACAACATGACGCTGGCGCGCTGGTACCCGACGCTCGTGAGCCTCAAGGGCGGGCGCGTGCTGTCGGTCTCGGGCCTCGACCAGTTCGGCCGGATCATCAAGGGCGACAACGAGATCTACGACCCCGAGACGAAGCAGTGGGAGGCGCAGCCGCAGCTCAAGCGCACCTTCCCGACCTACCCGTCGCTGTTCCTGATGCCGAGCGGGAAGCTGTTCTACACGGGCAGCAACGCGGGCTACGGGTCCGACACGGTCGGCCGCGAGCCCGGCATCTGGGACCTGAGCGACAACTCGTTCAAGAAGGTGCCGGGCCTGCGCGAGCCGCGCCAGACGGAGACCAGCGGGAGCGTGCTGCTGCCGCCGGCGCAGGACCAGCGCTACATGATCGCCGGGGGCGGCGGCATCGGCGAGTCGAACAGGTCCACCGCGCGCACCGACGTGATCGACCTGCGCGCGGCCAGGCCGCACTTCGAGCCCGGCCCGGACCTCGAGCAGCCGGTGCGCTACCCGAACATGGTGATCACGCCCGACGACCGGGTGGTCATCACGGGCGGCTCGACCGGCTATCGCGGCGAGAACGACAGCAACGTGCTGCTCTGCCACATCTACGACCCCGACAGCGGCGCCCTGGCGAAGATGGCCGACCCGACGGTCGGGCGCAACTATCACTCCGAGGCGTTGCTGCTGCCCGACGGGCGCCTGATCACGCTCGGCAGCGACCCGCTCTACTCGGATGCCGACAACCAGAAGCCGGGCACGTTCGAGAAGCGCATCGAGATCTACTCGCCTCCGTACCTGTTCCAGGGCGACCGGCCCGAGATCGCGAGCGGTCCCGAGGAGGTCAAGCGGGGCGGGACGTTCTGGTTCGGCAGCCCGCACGCGCGCGGGATCAAGAAGGCGCGGCTGGTGCGGCCGAGCGCGGTCACCCACGTGACCGACGTGGAGCAGCGCTCGATCAAGCTCGACTACAGGCTCAACGGCGACGGCATCGACGTGACGATCCCGGCGAGTGAAGGACTCGTGCCGTCGGGGTGGTACATGCTCTTCGTGACGGACCGCAACGGGGCGCCCTCGAAGGCGCACTGGGTGCACGTGCGATAGTCCCCCGATGAAGACCCTGGCCCCACTGATCGCGCTGGTGCTGGTGGGCGCGGCCCCGGCCGCGGCGGCGACGAGGTTCGAGACCCCGTCGGGCAACATCGGCTGCGTCATCTCGAATGCGGGCGCGCGCTGCGACATCCGCGAGCACTCCTGGCGCCCGCCGCCGAAGCCGCGCTCCTGCCCCGTCGACTGGGGCAACGGGCTGGCGGTCGAGCGGCGCGGCTTCGCCAACTGGGTGTGCGCCGGCGACACCGTGCTGGGGGCGAGCAGGGTGCTCGGCTACCGCAGCTCGATCACGCGCGGCACGTTCACCTGCACGAGCAGGCGCAACGGCGTGCGCTGCGTAAACGGGCGCACCGAGCACGGCTTCAAGATCTCGCGGCGCACGGCCCGCTGGTTCTAGGGTCCTAGCGGGGGGCGAGGCGGGCTCCCGCCCGCCTTCTCCTCTCGATGGAGCCGCTTGACGAGCTGGCGGAGGCGCTGCGTGCGCAGCTGGTGGAGCTCGCCCGCGTCGGGGAGGCGGGCGGCTCGCTGGAGGAGGAGGTGCGCGCGCTGGTCGAGCGCGAGGCGGGGGCGCTGCCGGAGGCCTCGCGGTCGGAGCTGTGCGCGCGAGTGATGCTGCTCGCGACCGGGCTGGGGCCGCTCGAGCCGCTGCTGGCCGACCCGGCGGTCGACGAGGTGATGGTCAACGGCCCGCACGCCGTCTACGTGGAGCGGCGCGGACGGGTCGAGCCTGCGGGCGTGCAGTTCGCGAGCGAGGCGGAGCTGATGCACGCGATCGAGCGTGTGCTGGCGCCGCTGGGGCGGAGGGTGGACGAAGCCTCGCCGCTGTGCGACGCGCGCATGCCGGACGGCTCGCGCGTGAACGTGGTGATCCCGCCGCTGTCGCTGTCGGGGCCGTGCCTGACGGTGAGGCGCTTCCGGCGCGAGGGCTTCTCGCTGCGCGACCTGGTCGCGGGCGGGACGCTGCCGGCCGCGCTGGCCGAGCTGCTGGCCGTGAGCGTGGCGGCGCGGGCGTCGGTGCTGGTCAGCGGCGGGACCGGGTCGGGCAAGACGACGACGCTGAACGCGCTGTCGGGCGCGATCCCGGGGGAGGAGCGGATCGTGACGATCGAGGACGCGGCCGAGCTGAGGCTGCGCCAGCGCCACGTGGTGCGGCTGGAGGCGCGCCCGGCGAACCTCGAGGGTCGCGGCGAGGTGACGATCCGCCAGCTGGTGCGCAACGCGCTGCGGATGCGGCCCGACCGGATCGTGGTGGGCGAGGTGCGCGGGGCGGAGGCGCTGGACATGCTGCAGGCGCTCAACACCGGGCACGACGGCTCGCTGACGACGGTGCACGCGAACTCGCCGGAGGACGCGCTGCGGCGGGTGGAGACGCTGGCGCTGATGGCGGGGCTGGGGCTGCCGCACGAGGCGGTGCGCGAGCAGGCCGCGAGCGCGCTCGACCTGATCGTGCACCAGGCGCGGTTGGGGGACGGGTCGCGGGCGGTGGAGTCGGTGACCGAGGTCGTGCGAGCCGCCGGCGGCGCCGGGGTGCGCGAGCTCTACCGGCGCGGCGGCGAGCCGCGACCGCCGGGACCGGGGCGGCTGCGCGAGCGGATCGCGCGGCTGAGGCGCGAGGGGGCGGTGTGAGCGCCGCCGCGGCGCTCGCCGGGTGCGCCGGCGCCTGCGGCGCGCTCGCCCTGCGCGACCTCTTCGGGCGCGACCTGGTCGCGCGCGGCACGCACCTCGCGCGGGCGCTCGCGGACCTGGTCGAGGTGGTCGTCACGCTCGGGCGCGAGGGCCGCGACCCCGGGGCGGCGGAGCGGCGGCGGCTGCTGCTGGCCGGCGCGGCGCTCGCCTTCCTGGCCGGCTGGGCGGTGACCGGCCCGCTCGGCGCTGCCGCGCTCGGGGCCGGCGGCCCCTGGCTCGTCGCGCGCCTGCTGCGCGCCCGCCGCGAGCGCTTCCGGCGCGCCGTCGACGGCGGCGTGCCGGCGCTCGCGCTCTCGGTCGCCGACGCTCTCGCGGGCGGGCACTCCCTGCGCGGCGCCCTGGCCGAGGCGGCTCGCTCCGTCGACGGCGCGGCCGGGCACGAGCTGCGGCGCGCCTGCGCCGAGCTGGCCGTCGGGGCGGCCACCGAGGACGCGCTCGAGGCGCTGCGCGCCCGCGCCCGCTCGCAGCGCCTGGACACGGTCGTCGCGGCGTGCGTCCTGCAGCGCCGCGCCGGCGGCGACCTCGCTCGCCTGCTGCGCGAGAGCGCCCGGGCGATGGAGGAGTCGTCGCGGCTGGAGGGCGAGCTGCGCGCCGCGACCGCCCAGGCCCGCTTCACCGGCATGCTCGTGGTCGGGCTTCCGCTCGGCGGCGGCCTGCTGGCGGAGCTGGCCAGCCCGGGCTGGTTCGCCGGGCTGTGGGGCTCGTTCCTGACGGCGCTGGCTGGTCGGCGTGGCGCTCTTCCTGCAGCTCGCGGCGGCGCTGCTGATCCGGAGGCTGGGGAGAGTGCGCTGGTGAGCGGGGGCGGCTGTCCTGCGCCGGCCTCGGCCGGCGCGCTCGGCGGCGCGGGCGCCGCCCTGCTCGGCGGCTCGCTGCCGGCCGGCGCGCTGCGCGGCGCCGGGCCGCGGCTCGTGCGCCTGCTGGCGGGTCGCGCCCGGGCCGGGCCGGCGGCGCCCGGTGATCTCCAGGCGCGCATCGACGCCGCCGGTCGCCCAGCCGGCCTCGGCGCCCGCGAGCTGATGGCGCTCAGGCTCGCCGCCGCCATGGGCGCGGGCGCGGTCGGCGTCGCGTGCGGGGTCGTCGCGCCCGGGCGCCTGGCGCTCGCGTTCGTCGTGGCGGCTCCCGTCGCCGGCTTCCTCGCACCCGAGCTGTGGCTCGCGCGCCACGCCGCGGAGCGGGCGCGCCGGATCCGGCGCGAGCTGCCGCCGCTGCTCGACCTGCTGCGGGTCTCGATCGAGTCCGGCAGCTCATTGGGAGAGGCGCTGCGCGCCGTCGGCGCCCGCACGCACGGTCCGCTGGCCGCGGAGTGGCGCGCGGTCGGGCGTCAGGTCGCCGTCGGCGTCCCGCTCGAGCGCGCCCTGGCGGGCATGACCGCCAGGGCCCCGCTGCCGGAGGTGCGCGCGCTCGTCGCGGCGCTCGACCGCGCCCGCCGCCACGGCGCCCCGCTCGGCGACACGCTCGCCGCCCAGGCCCGGGACGCCCGCTTCGCCCTGGCCCGCCACGCGCGCGAGGAAGCCGCGCGGGCGGGCCCGAAGATCCAGCTCGTGGTGGCGCTCCTGCTGGTTCCGTCCGTGTTGCTGCTGGTGGCCGCTGCCCTCCTGGCTGCGCTGGTCGGTGGCGGAGGCGCTGGTAGGCGTCAGCAGCTGACGAGCAGGTGGAACGAGCGGTTCGCGAGCGTCCCGTCGCTGTCGCGCGTCAGGACGCGCACGCCGTTGACGTTCGACGCCGCCGAGGTGACCGCGATCTGGCCGGTGCCCGGACCGGATGCCGACTCGTCGCCGAGCGTCGCCGAGTAGAAGCAGGCGCGCACGTCGCGGTCGAAGATGATCTGGTACTGGCCGACGCCGGTCTGGGCGCTCGAGGCGACCAGCCGCCCGCGCACGGTCGCGCCGACGTCCGAGATCACGGCCTCCCGGGCGACGCCGTCGGCCGCAATCGCCGAGGGGACCTGCTTGAGCTTGCTCGCGTCGAGCGCCTGCTCCTTGACGGCGTTCGGGCCGAAGCCGTCCTGCTTGGCCTCCTGGCCGCGCAGGGTGCCGTCCTTGAAGTCGCGATTGCGGATCGAGCCGTTGACGATGTCGCCCGAATCGATCGTCGCGACGGCGTATGAGACGCCGCCGAGCGACACGAACAGGGCTGCGCACGCCACCACCATCGAGGGCGATGGGACGCGTAGGAAGCGGTGCATGAATGACCTCCCGCGGTCGAGATGACTGTCTCCCTGCAACAGCCGACGCCCCGCTTGGGTTGCGGCCTTGACCCTTCAGGCGCAACGGCTCTTGCAAAAGGGACCGTCCGCGGGCCCCGGCGAGCCCGGGGCATCCCACCGCGTACGCCGCTCCAGCAAGCCAAATCCAGCGAATCCTGGGTGACGTGGAGGGACGGTCGGACGGAAAAGTGGGACGCAGTGTTGCGTGGTGGGAGAAAGTGGGCTAGTGTGGCGCCCAGCAATCGACCGGAGTGGCGGGGCTCCTCCCACTCCGCCACTCCGGTCCGACTTCTTTTGGGACATGCACATTGGCGTTTCGAGGCCACTTCGAGCACTCGCTGGACGCGAAGAACCGGCTCAGCATCCCGGCCCGATTTCGCGCTTCCTTCTCCAACGGGACGGTTCTCGCCAAGGACCCCGAGACCTGCGTCGCGATCTGGACGCCGGAGACTCACGAGCAGCGCCTGGAGCGCGCGCTCGGGGACCTCAACCCGCTTGGCAGCCGCTACCGCAAGCTGAGCCGCTTCTACCAGGGCAACTCGTTCGAGATCGACCTGGACGCGAGCGGGCGCGTGACGCTGCCCGCGCCGCTGCTGACGCACGCGTCGATCGCGAAGGAGGTCGTCGTGGTGGGCGTCGGCGACCACCTCGAGGTCTGGGCCGCCGAGCGCTGGGGCTCCGAGCAGGAGGCCCTGGACGCGCAGATCGGGGAGGTGACGGAGCAGCTTGGCAATCCTTCTTGACATGACCCCCGTCCACGTCCCCGTGCTCGCCGGTGAGCTGATCGACCTCACCTCGCCCGCGCGCGGGGAGACCGTGGTCGACTGCACCTTCGGCGCGGGCGGGCACGCGCGCCTGGTCGCCGGCCGGCTGGGCTCGACCGGGACGCTGATCTGCATCGACCGCGACCCCGCCGCCGAGGCCCGCTTCGACGAGCTGGCCGCCGAGGTCGCGTGCGAGACCCGCTTCCTGCGCATGGACTACGCCGAGGGCCTGGCGGCGCTCGCCGAGGAGGGCACCGAGGCGGACGTGGTCTACCTGGACCTGGGCATCTCGTCGATGCAGGTCGACGCGCGCGAGCGCGGCTTCTCCTACTCCTACGACGCCCCGCTCGACATGCGCATGGACCCGAGCCAGGAGCTCGACGCGCGCGCGGTCGTCAACGGCTGGGACGAGCGCCAGCTGGCTCAGATCTTCCGTCGCTACGGCGAGGACCCCAACGCGCGCCGGATCGCGCGCGAGATCGTCAGGCGGCGCCAGCGCGCCCCGCTCGAGACGACGGGTGAGCTCGTCGAGGCGATCGAGGCCGCCCTGCCCGCCGCCGTGCGGCGCCGCTTCGGCGGCGGTCACCCCGCCAAGCGCGTCTTCCAGGCCGTCCGGATCGCCGTGAACGGTGAGCTCGACTCGCTCGACCGCGCGCTCCCGCTGGCGTGGGACCTGCTGGGCCCGGGTGGACGGCTGGCCGCGATCTCGTTCCACTCGCTCGAGGACCGGCGCGTCAAGCGCTTCCTCGCCGACCGCGCCCGCGGCTGCATCTGCCCGCCCGACTTCCCCGTCTGCGTCTGCGGCCACGAGCCGGAGGCCGAGCTGCTCACGGGCCGGCCGGTGGCGCCGACGCCGGGCGAGGTCGCCCAGAACCCGCGCGCCAAGTCGGGTCGCCTGCGCGCGGCCCGCCGCATCGCGCCCGCGGAGGAGGGCTGATGGGGCGGACCGCCGCCGCCGCAGCGCCCGCCCGCCGCCAGGCGACGCCCGCGCGCCGCCCGGCCCGCCGGGTCTCCCGCCCGGCCGCGCCCCGCAAGGCCGCGCCGCGCCGGATCGCGGCTCCGCTCGGCGCACGCATGCTCGACGCGCTGCTGAACGGGCGCGTCTGGATCGGCCTTGTCGGGGTCCTGCTCGCCGGGATCGTCTTCTTCAACGTCGACCTGCTGCGGATGAACCGCGAGATCACCCACATGGCCGACCGCGCGTCGCAGCTCAAGCGCGAGAACGCGCGGCTGCGCCAGGACGTGGCCGGGCTCGCGAGCAGCGAGCGCATCCAGGAGGCGGCGGCCCAGCTCGGGCTCGTGCTGCCCCAGCCCGCCGAGGTGCGCTACCTGAAGTCGAACCCGACCGTCGACGCGCGCACCGCCTCCAAGCGCATCATCGCGCCGGAGCCGACGCTGGCGCCGGAGCCCACGGTCGCGCCGGCGCCCACGGTCGCCACGCCGCCGACCACCACGACGACGACGCCGCCGACAACGACCACGCCGCCGACCTCCGCCACGGCGGCATCCCCGACGGGTTAGCGGGTGCGCCTCGTCGAGCGCAGGATCGGGCTGCTGTTCGCCCTTTTCCTGGTCCTGCTCGGTGCCGCTGCCCTGCGCGCCAGCTGGATCGGGACGGTCAAGGCCGGGTCGCTCGGCGCGCGCGCCGTCCAGCAGCAGGTCGAGGACATGGTCGTCCCCGCTCGCCGCGGCACGATCCTCGACCGCCACGGCATGGAGCTGGCCGTCTCCGAGGACGCGGTCACCGTCTTCGCGCACCCCTTCCTGATCGACGACCCCGCGCGCGTGTCGGCGCGCCTGGCGCCGCTGCTCGGCGTCCCGGCCGACGACCTGCTCAAGAAGCTCAGCGACCGCAAGTCGACCTTCGTCTACCTGCGCCACAAGATGGACGCCTCGGCGGGGCATCGAATCGAGCAGCTCGGCATCGAGGGCATCGACACGGTCGTCGAGCCCAAGCGCAGCTATCCGCAGGGGTATCTCGCCTCGCAGGTGCTCGGCAGCGTGGGCGACGCCAACACCGGCCTGGCCGGGCTCGAGTACTCCCAGGAGGACACGCTCGGCGGCCACGACGGGCGCCGGCGCGTCGTCAAGGACGCGCTCGGCCAGCCGGTCAGCCTGGTCGAGACCGACCGCGGGCAGTCGGGCGACGACATCCGGCTCACGCTCGACGCCGCGATCCAGGAGCGGGTCGAGGCCGTCCTCGGCGAGGTGGGGGAGACCTACCACCCGGCGGGTGCCACCGCCGTCGTGATGGACCCGCGCAGCGGCGCGATCCTGGCGCTGGGCAACTGGCCGCGCGTGGACGCCAACGACCCCGGCGGCGCTCCCGACTTCGCCCGCCAGGACCGCGCCATCCAGTTCAACTACGAGCCGGGCTCGACCTTCAAGGCCTTCACCGTGGCGGGCGCGCTCCAGGAGAAGCTGATCACCCCCGACACCCTGCTCCAGGTGCCGTCCGAGCTCCAGGTCGCCGACCGCACCATCGGGGAGGCCCACGAGGAGGGCAACGGGCCGCTCACGGTCGCCCAGATCCTGGCGCGCTCCTCGAACGTCGGCAGCGCCATGATCGGCCTCAAGCTGGGGCCGACGCGCTTCGACCGCTGGGTGCGCAGCTTCGGCTTCTCCAAGCCGACGGGCGTCGACCTCCCCGGCGAGCAGCGGGGGATCGTGCTCGACCCCAAGCACTACTCGGGCTCGTCGCTCGGGAACATGTCGATCGGGCAGGGCCTGTCGGTCACGCCGATCCAGATGGCGGCCGGGTACACCGCGATCGCCGACGGCGGCATCCGCCACGAGCCCTACATCGTCGCGGGCGACCGCGAGGCGGGCCGCCGCGTGATCTCGCGCAAGACGGCGGACGAGGTCTCGAAGATGCTCGAGGGCGTCCTGGCCGCGGGCGGCACCGCGACCGAGGCCTCGGTGCCCGGCTACACGCTCGCCGGCAAGACCGGCACGGCCGAGAAGCCCGAGAACGGGACCTACTCGAAGACCGACTTCGTGGCCTCGTTCATCGGCTACGCGCCGGCCCGCAAGCCGCGCCTGCTGGTATCCGTGATGGTCGACGAGCCGCGCGGCGACATCTACGGCGGCACCGTCGCGGCGCCAGCCTTCGAGCGCATCATGGAGTTCGCCCTCCCGTACCTGAAGATCCCGCCTGAGTAGGCTGGAGGCCTCCATGACCCTGCGCGAGCTGATGGGGAATGGACCTGACGTCGAGATCGCCGCCCTGGCCTACCGAAGCGACCATGTCGTGCCCGGGGCGCTCTTCTTCTGCGTCCCCGGCTTCAGGTCCGACGGTCACGACTTCGCACACGACGCCGTGGAGCGGGGCGCCGTCGCGCTCGTCTGCGAGCGGCCGCTCGGCCTCGGCGTGCCCGAGCTGATCGTCGACGACGTGCGCGCGGCCATGGGTCCGGCCGCGGCTCGCTTCCAGGGCGACCCGACGGCTGAGCTGGAGGTCGTCGGCGTCACCGGCACCAACGGCAAGACCACCACCGCGTTCCTGGTCCGGCACCTGCTCGAGGCGGCCGGACGCCCCTGCGGACTGCTCGGGACCGTCAAGCGCGTGGTGGCGGGCCGCGAGGAGGAGGTCGAGCGCACCACCCCGGAGGCGATCGACCTCCAGGCGACCTTCCGGGCGATGCTCGACGGCGGCGACCGCGCCTGCGCGATGGAGGTGTCCTCGCACGCGCTCGAGCTGGGGCGCGCGAGCGGGATCCACTTCGCCTGCCGCGTGTTCACCAACCTGACCCAGGACCACCTCGACTTCCACGAGACGATGGAGGCCTACTTCCTCGCCAAGCGGCGGCTGTTCGAGGGGCCGGGGCCGGCTGTGGTCAACGTCGACGACGAGTACGGGCGCCGGCTCGCCGGCGAGCTCCGCTGCGTGACCTTCGCGATCGAGCGCGACGCGGACTACCGCGCGTCCGACGTCGAGTTCGACCTGATGGGCTCGCGCTTCCGCTGCCGGACACCGGCCGGGGAGGTCGCGCTGGCAGTCGCCGCTGCCGGGGCTGTTCAACGTCGAGAACGTGCTCGCGGCGGTGGCCGCCGCGAGCTCGCTGGGCGTCCCGCTCGACACGATCGCCGCCGCGCTGCCGCGCTTCGGGCGCGTGCCGGGGCGCTTCGAGCCCGTCGACGAGGGCCAGGACTTCGGCGTGCTGGTGGACTACGCGCACACGCCAGAGGCGCTCGAGAACGTGCTGCGGGCCGCGCGGCCGGTCACCGAGGGGCGCCTGCACGTCGTGTTCGGCGCCGGCGGCGACCGCGACCGCGGCAAGCGCCCGCTGATGGGCGACGCGGCCCGCCGGCTCGCCGATCGCGTGCTGGTCACCTCGGACAACCCGCGCAGCGAGGACCCCGACGCGATCATCGACGAGGTCATGGAGGGCGCCGGCGGCGGCGCCGAGCGCGTGACCGACCGGCGCAGCGCGATCGCGCTCGCGATCGAGTCCGCGCAGCCCGGCGACGTGGTCGTGATAGCCGGCAAGGGCCACGAGCAGGGGCAGGAGTTCGAGCACGGGCGCAAGGAGCCGTTCGACGACGTGACGGTCGCCCGCGAGGCGCTTCAGGCGCGCGCGACCGCGGGGGAGCGGGCGTGATCGACCTCTCCGCCGACCGGGTCGCGCGAGCTGCTGGCGGCCTGCTCGCCGCCGGCGACCCCGAGCGCGCGGGGCCCGCGCGCGCCGTGATCGACTCGCGCGCGGTCGAGCCGGGCGACCTGTTCGTCGGGCTGCCGGGCGCGGGCGCAAACGGCGGCGACTTCGCCGTCGCCGCGCTGGACGCGGGCGCCTGGGGCGTGCTGGTGGACCGCGCCTATGCGCCCGCGGCCGAGGCCGCGGCGGCCGACAGCGTCGGTCACTCGGCCTGCAGCGGAGCGGCTGTGATCGCCGTCGACGATCCGCTCTCCGGGCTGCACGCGCTCGCGCGCAGCTGGCGGCGCGAGCTGGGCGCGAAGGTCTTCGCGGTCACGGGGTCGACCGGCAAGACCTCGACCAAGGACATCCTGGCGGCGCTGCTGCGCCCCCGGCTCGAGACGCACGCCTCGCGCGAGAACTGGAACACCGAGGTCGGCCTCCCGCTGACGATCCTCGAGGCGAAGCGCGGCACGGAGGCGCTGGTGCTCGAGATGGCGATGCGCGGCGAGGGCCAGATCGCCGAGCTCGTCGCCGTCGCCGAGCCCGACGTGGGCGTGATCGTGAACGTCGGGCCCGTCCACCTCGAGCTGCTGGGCACGGTCGAGCGCGTGGCGGCCGCCAAGGCCGAGCTGATCCGCGACCTGCAGGTGGGCGCCTCCTGTGTGGTGCCGGCCAGCGAGCCGCTGCTCGACGCCCACCTGCGCGACGAGCTCGACACCTGGACCTTCGGCCCCGGCGGCCAGGTGCGCCTGCTCGCCTTCGACGCGGGCCGCGCGGAGATCGAGGCCCGCGAGGAGACGATCGAGCTCGAGCTGGGCTATTCGGAGCCGCACAACCTGCTCAACACGCTCGCCGCGGTGGCGGCGGCGAAGGCGCTCGAGGTGCCCGTGAGAGGCACGGTCAGCGTGCGCTTCTCGTCCCTGCGCGGCGAGGTCGTCGAGCTGCCGGGGGGCGTGACCGTGGTCAACGACTGCTACAACGCCAACCCGATGTCGATGCGGGCGGCCTTGGAACACCTGGCGGGGAGCGACGCCGTGCGCCGCGTGGCGGTGCTCGGGGCGATGGCCGAGCTGGGCGACGGCTCGGCCGGCTACCACCGCGAGATCGGCGCCCACGCGAGCGCGCTCGGCATCGACGTGCTGGTGCCGGTGGGCGAGGACGCCCTGGGCTACACGGACCGCTTCGACGGTCAGGCTCACCCGGTCGCCACGCCGGAGGAGGCCGCGGCGCTGCTGGAGGAGCTGGCCGAGCCGGGCGACCGCGTGCTGATCAAGGGCTCGCGCTCGGTGGGCCTCGAGCGGGTGCTCGCGTAAGAAATGGGGGAGATCCTGATCGGGGGCATGGGCTCCCTGCTCATCTGCATGTTCCTGGGGCCGCGCTTCATCGACTACCTGCGCCTCAAGGAGTTCGGCCAGCACATCCGCGAGGAGGGGCCGGCCGGGCACCACGGCAAGGCCGGGACGCCGACGATGGGCGGCCTCGTGATCCTGCTCGCCGTCTGCGTGCCGTTCCTGATCCTGTCCGAGTACCGCGCCGCCAGCCTGTGCGTGCTCGGGACCGCGCTGGCGATGGCGGGCCTCGGGTTCGCCGACGACCTGACCAAGCTGCGCAAGCGCCGCTCGCTCGGCGTCTCGGGCAAGACCAAGCTCGCCGTCCAGGCGCTGACCGCGATAGGCGCTCTGGCTCGCGGTCACCAAGTACGTTCGCAACCAGGACACGCTCGACCTGCGCGTGGTCGACGCCTCGGTCGACCTCGGGATGGCCTACCCGGTGCTCATCTTCCTGGTGCTGGCCGGCGCCACCAACGGCGTGAACCTGACCGACGGCCTCGACGGCCTGGCCGCCGGCTGCGCCGCGATCGTGTTCCTCACGTTCACCGCCATGACGTTCATCACCGGCCACACCGGCGTCCAGGGCGACCTGGCGCTCCTGTCGGCCTGCCTGGTCGGCGCCTGCGTCGGCTTCCTCTGGTTCAACTCGTTCCCGGCGTCCGTCTTCATGGGCGACACCGGCTCGCTCGGCCTCGGTGGCGCCATCGCGAGCCTCGCGGTGCTCACGCACTCGGAGGTGCTGCTGATCCTGATCGGCGGGATCTTCGTGATCGAGGCGCTGTCCGTGCTGATCCAGGTGATCTCGTTCCAGCGCTTCCGCCGGCGCGTGTTCCTGATGGCGCCGATCCACCACCACTTCGAGCTGCTGGGCTGGTCGGAGACGAAGATCATCCTGCGCTTCTGGATCGTCGCGGCGATCTGCTCCGCGATCGGCTTCACGCTCTACCAGCAGTCGATCACTCCCTGAGGCATGGGGCGCGGCCGCCGCTCCCCGCAGGGCCCTACCTGATCGTCGGCCTGGCGCGCTCCGGCGTCGCCGCCGCCCGGATGCTGCGCGCGCACGGCGAGGTGATCGGCACCGACAGCGGCCACCCCGACGTGCCCGACGACCTCGAGGCCGCGCTCGGCGGCGACGGGCTCGACCTGCTGGACCGCGCCGCCTGCGTCGTCAAGAGCCCTGGCGTCCCCGCCGAGGCGCCGGTGATCGCCGCCGCGCGCGAGCGCGGGCTGCCCGTGCTCGGCGAGCTGGAGCTGGCCTGGCGGCTGCTGCCCAACCGCTTCCTGGCCGTCACCGGCACCAACGGCAAGACGACCACGGTCGAGCTGCTCGGCGCGATCTGGCGCGCCGCCGGGCTGCCCGTGGCCGTGGCGGGGAACGTCGGCACGCCGCTGTCGAGCCTGCCGGGCGTGGTGGAGCCGGACGCGACGATCGTCTGCGAGGTGTCGAGCTTCCAGGCCGAGGACGCGTCGGCTTTCGCGCCCGACGTGGGCGTGCTGCTCAACCTGACGCCCGACCACCTCGACCGCCACGGCAGCTTCGAGGCCTACCGCGACGCCAAGCTCAGCCTCTTCGCCCGCCAGACGCCGGACGAGGTCGCGATCGCGCCCGACTGGATCGAGCTGCCCGGCGCGGGGCGCCGCGTCCCGTTCGCGCAGGCGCTGCCGCTGGCGGAGGACGAGATCCGGCTGCGCGGGCCGCACAACCTCGAGAACGTGCGGGCCGCGACCGCCGCGGCGCTGGCGGCGGACGTGCCGCTGGACGCGATCGCCGAGGCCCTGCGCAGCTTCGCCGGGGTGCCGCACCGCCTCGAGGAGGTGGCGACGCTCGACGGCGTGCTGTACGTCAACGACTCGAAGGCGACCAACGTCTCCTCGGCGGCGCGCGCGATCGAGTCGTTCTTCGCGGGCGTGCACCTGATCCTCGGCGGGAGCCTCAAGGGCGGCGGCTTCGAGGAGCTGCGCGAGCCCGTCGCGGAGCGCTGCCACGCCTGCTACCTGATCGGCGAGGCGGCCGACCGGCTGGCCGCCGACCTGGCCGAGGCCGGGGTCCCGCTGCACCGCAGCGGCGACCTCGAGACCGCCGTCGCGCAGGCGCGCGCGGCCGCCCGGGCGGGAGAGGTGGTGCTGCTCTCGCCGGCCTGCGCCTCGTACGACCAGTTCCGCGACTACGAGCAGCGCGGCGAGCGCTTTCGCGCCCTCATCTCGGCTGAATGATTCGGTCGCGCCGCGTCGAAGAAATGCCGGATGGCTGCGCGCGCCGCCCGCAAGCGACCGGTCGAGTACTCGATCCTGTACACGGCCACGCTCTGCCTGCTCGCCTTCGGGGCGGTGATGGTCTACTCGGCGAGCTCGGCGGAGTCGCTGCTGAGCGCCAACGGCGACCCGTCCTTCTACCTCAAGCGCTACGTGATGTGCGCGGCGCTGGGGCTGGTCGTGATGCACCTGGCGTCGCGCCACGGCCTGCGCGTGGTCAAGGCTGTCACGCCGTTCCTGCTGATCACGTCGTTCTTCCTGACCGCGGCCCTGATGCTGCCCGGCGTCGGGGTGACCGTGAACGGGGCCACCCGCTGGCTCGGCGCCGGCCCGCTCCAGTTCCAGCCCTCGGAGCTGCTCAAGGTCTCGATCGTGCTCTACGCGGCCCAGTCGCTCGCCGCCCGGCCGCGCGCCACCAAGACGCTCAAGGGGCTGATCAACCCGGTGCTGATCGTGGTGGCGGTGGCGTGCCTGCTGCTGCTCAAGCAGCCCGACATGGGCACGGCGCTGGTGATCTGCCTCGCGATCGGCACGCTGCTGATCGCCGCCGGGACGCCCGTGCGGCTGCTCGGCGGGATCTTCGGGACGCTGGTGACGCTGGCGATCCTGGTCGCCCTCGTCGAGCCCTACCGGCGCGAGCGCCTGACCTCGTTCCTGGACCCGTTCTCGGACGCGGGCGACACGGGCTTCCAGGCCGTGCAGGCGCTGACGGCGATCGGCTCGGGCGGCTTCTTCGGCGTCGGGCTGGGCGAGTCGGTCCAGAAGATCTTCTACCTGCCGGAGGCGCACACGGACATGATCCTGGCGGTCATCGGCGAGGAGCTGGGCCTGGTCGGCATCCTCGGCGTGATCGGGCTGTACGGGATGCTCGGCTACGCCGGGCTGCGGGCCGCGAAGCTGGCCGGCGACCTGCACTCGAAGCTGCTCGCCGCCGGGATCACCTCGCTGATCCTCTGCCAGGCCACGCTGAACTTCTTCGCCGTGCTCGGCATGGCGCCGCTCACCGGCGTCCCGTTGCCGTTCCTCTCGTACGGGAGCACGAACCTGGTCGTCCTGATGGGGGCGACCGGGCTGCTGCTGAACGTGGCCGCCACCGGCGGCAGGCGGGCGCGCGGCAAGCCGCGGCTCGAGGCGATCGATGGAGGACGCGATGCCCAAGATCGTGATCGCCGCGGGCGGCACGGCGGGGCACGTCGTGCCGGCGCTCGCGGTAGCTGACGCCCTGCGGGCCCGCGGCGCCGACGTCGAGTTCATCGGGGGCGAGCGCGCCGAGGCAGAGCTGATCCCGGCGGCGGGCTACCCGTTCCACCGCGTGCGCGTACGCGGCCTGGAGCGCCGCAATCCGCTGCGCGCGGCGCTGACGCTGCTGCTGGCGGCCGCCGCCACGCTGCGCTCGATGCGGCTGCTGCGCCGCATCGGCGCGGACGCGGTGCTGGGAGGCGGCGGCTACGTGGCGGGGCCGGTCGGGCTCGCCGCCAGGCTGACGCGGCGTCCGCTCGCGCTGACCGAGGCGGACAGCCACCTCGGCGTGGCCAACCGCATGCTGGCGCCGTTCGCCAAGCGCGTCTTCCTGGCGTTCCCGATCGAGGGCCGCGGCCGCCGCGGGCGGCGCAAGTGGGTGGTCAGCGGGCGCCCGGTGCCGGCGGGCACGGGCAGCGCCGACCGCGCGGGCGCGCGCGCCCGCTTCGGCATCGGCCCGGACGAGCCGTGCGTGCTCGTGTTCGGCGGCTCGCTCGGCGCGCGCCGGCTCAACGACGCGGCGGTCGAGGCCTTCGGGGCGGGCTCGCCCTGCGCCGTCCTGCACGCCAGCGGGCGCCGCGACCACGACGACCTGCGCAAACGGCTGGAGGAGCTCGGCTCGCCGCCCTACTACCACCTGCACGCCTACATCGAGCCCTTCGCGGACGCGCTGGCGGCCGCCGACCTGGTCGTCGCGCGCGCGGGCGGCTCGGTGATGGAGGTGGCCGCCGCGGGGCTCCCGGCCGTGCTGGTCCCGTACCCGTACGCGACCGCCGACCACCAGACCTCCAACGCCCGCTTCATCGAGCAGGCGGGGGCGGCCGTCGTGGTCCCCGACGGCGAGCTGGACGGCCCCCGCCTGGCGCGCGAGGTCGGGACGCTGCTCGGGGCGCCGCAGCGCCTGGGCGCGATGGCCAAGGCGGCCCGCGCGGTCGCCCGGCCCGACGCCGCCGAGCGGATCGCGGACGAGCTGATCGCGCTGGCCCGCTGAGTAAGGTCGCCGGCGATGGAAGCGACGCCATTCGCCGGCCGCAGCCTGCACTTCGTCGGGATCGGCGGGGCCGGCATGAGCGGCCTGGCGCGCGTCGCGCACTCGCTGGGCGCGCGCGTGACCGGCTCGGACCAGGCCGACTCGCCGGTGCTGCGGCGGCTGCGCGCCGAGGGCATCGAGGCGGTCGCGGGCCACGACGCCGCCAACCTGCCCGAGGGGGCGGAGCTGGTCGTCTCGACGGCGATCCCGGACGACAACCCCGAGCTCGCGGCGGCCCGCGCGGCGGGCGCGCCGGTGCTGCACCGCGGCGACCTGCTCGGCGAGCTGTCGCGCATGAAGCGCACGATCGCCGTCGGCGGGGCGCACGGGAAGACGACCACCGCGTCGATGGCGGCGCACGCGCTGCGCGGCGCCGGGCGCGACCCGGCCTTCCTGATCGGCGGCGAGCTGCGCTCGGCGGGCACCAACGCCGCCTGGGGCGCGGGCGACTGGGCCGTGATCGAGGCCGACGAGTCCGACCGCTCCTTCCTCAAGCTGAACCGCGACGTGGCCGTGGTGACCAACATCGAGCTCGACCACCACTCGACCTACGCGAGCCTGGCGGAGCTGGAGCGCGCCTTCGCCGAGTTCGCCGAGCCGGCGGACCTGCGCGTCCTCGGCCCGGGGGTGGACCTGCCCGGGGAGGCCGTGCGGATCGAGCTCGACGACGACCGCCTGGAGCTGCTGCCGGGCGGCTCGCGCTTCGAGGCCGACGGCGTGCCCGTCGTTCTGAGCGTGCCGGGCCGCCACAACGTCCTCAACGCGCTCGCGGCGCTGGCCGCCTGCCGCGCGGCGGGCGTGGAGCTGCCGGAGGCGGCGGCGGCGCTGGCCGACTTCAGCGGCGCCGGCAGGCGCTTCGAGCCGCACGGGACCACGGCGAGCGGCGCGCTCGTCTTCGACGACTACGCGCACCACCCGACCGAGGTGCGCGCCACGCTCGAGGCCGCCCGCACCGCGGCGCAGGGGCGGCGTCTGGTCGCCTGCTTCCAGCCCCATCTCTACTCGCGCACGCAGGCGCTCGCGCGCGGCTTCGGGTCCGCGCTGGCGCTCGCCGACGTGGCGGTCGTCGTCGACGTCTACCGGGCGCGCGAGCGGCCCGAGGACTTCCCGGGCGTGAGCGGCCTGCTGGTCGCGGAGGCGGCGGCCGACGCCGCCGGCGGCCGGCCGGTCTGGTGGCTGCCGGAGCTCGGCGACGCGCAGCGCATGCTGGCGTCGGAGCTGGGCGAGGGCGACCTGTTCGTGACGCTCGGAGCCGGCGACGTGGACCGCCTGGCACGGGAGCTCGCCGCGTGACCGTGCCCGCCGGGGTGGAGCGCGACTTCCCGCTGGCGCGGCTCACGACCGTCCGCACCGGCGGGCCGGGCGACTTCTACGCCCGCCCGGACTCCGTCGACGGCCTGGAGGCGCTGCTGGCCTGGGCGGACGCGGAGCAGATCGCGGTAGGAGTGGTCGGCTCCGGCTCGAACCTGCTGATAGCGGATGCGGGATTCCGAGGACTGGTCATGAAGCTGAACGGGGCGCTCGCCACGATCGAGCAGGACGGCGACCACCTCGTCTGCGGAGGAGGCGCGCGCCTGCCGCAGGCGGCGGCGCGGGCCGCCCGCGCCGGCCTCAGCGGCCTCGAGTTCGGCGTCAACATCCCCGGGACCGTCGGCGGCGCCGTGAAGATGAACGCCAACGCCTACGGCGGCGACCTGTCGCGGGTGCTCGAGTGGGTCGAGATCGCGGGGCCCGAGGGCACGTCCCGTCGTCAGCCGGGCGAGCTCGGCTTCAGCTACCGCCGCTCGAACCTGGCTGCCGCGCGAGGTCGTGACGCGCGCCTCGTTCGCGCTCAGCCCTGCCGCGCCCGAGGCGGTCAAGGCGACGCTCGCCGAGATGCGCGCGGCGCGCCACGCGGCCCAGCCGTCCGGGATCAAGACGTTCGGCTCGACCTTCAAGAACCCGGACGACCCGCGCGCGGAGGGCCGCAGCGCAGGCGTCCTGCTCGACGAGGCTGGCTGCCGCGGCCTCGCGCACGGCGGCGCCCGGTTCTCGGAGAAGCACGCGAACTTCGTCGAGAACACCGGCGAGGCGACCACCGCCGACGTGATCGCGCTGATGGCCGAGGGCAGGCGGCGCGTGCGCGAGCGCTTCGGGGTCGAGCTGGAGCCCGAGGTGCAGTTCCTCGGCGAGGTCGACGCATCGGCCCTCTGGGGGGACTCGTGAGCGCGACCGCCGCCGCCGCGCTGCGGCGCCGCATCTCGCCGCGCCGGGCCGCCACGCGCGCCGCGGGACAGCTGACGCCGCACATGCGCCGGCGCCTGGTCGTCCTGGCGGTGGTCGGCCTCGTGCTGAGCTGCCTCTACCAGTTCTGGCTGCGCGACTCGTCGCTGGTTGCCGTCGACAAGGTCGAGGTGACCGGGCTGACGAGCACCGACGCCGCCAGCGTCCGGCTCGCCATCGCCCGCGAGGCCCGCACGATGACGACCCTCCACGTCGACCACGACGCGCTCGAGGGCGCGGTCGAGCGCTTCCCCGTGGTGCGCGCGCTCGAGGTCAGCCCCGACTTCCCGCACGGCCTGCGCGTGCACGTGATCGAGTACCAGCCCGCCGCGATCGCGGTGAGCGACTCCGGCCGCGTGCCGGTGGCCGGCGACGGCACGGTCCTGCGCGGGATCAAGGCGAAGGGCAGCCTGCCGACGATCGACGTGGACGGCGCGGTCGGCGGCTCCTCCCTGACCGACGCCACCGCGCAGGGCGCGGCCGCGGTGGCGGGCTTCGCGCCCGCGGTGCTGCGCTCGCGCATCGAGAACGTCCAGAAGCGCAGCGACGACGGCTACGTCGCCGAGCTGCGCGACGGCCCCGAGCTGCTGTTCGGCTCGGCCACCAGGCTGCGCGCGAAGTGGGCAGCCGCGGCGCGCGTGCTGGCCGACCTCGAGGCGCGCGGGGCCACCTACGTGGACCTGCGCATCCCCGGCCGCCCGGCGGTCGGCGGCCTCGCGGCGAGCACCGTGACGCCCGTGGCGCCCGCCGGCGGGAGCGGGCTCGACACGACCGGCACCACCGGCACGACGACCGGCACGACGACCCTCCCGTCGGCCTCGGCGCCCACCGAGGCGCCCACCGATACGACGACGCGCTCCGGAGGCGACGACCCCGTCCGTCACGCCCACGCAGCCCGCCGTCCCGCAGGCGCAGGCGACGCCCACGGAGCCGCTCACGGCGGGCACCGGAGGCGGCGCGACGGCCGCTCCGTAGACGCTCGACCATGAGTCGAGGGTTGGCGCGACTCTCAACTATGAGTCGAGAGTCGAGGTGCATGATTTGTTGCGAGATCGGTTGACACATTCGCGGAAAGCCGCCTACAGTCCGATGTCTGCGGTAGCCGGGAACCCTCGACAACCGCTTGAGCTTCGCGAAGGCAGAAGGGAACAACCCTCACATGGACACGGGCAGCTACCTGGCGGTCATCAAGGTCGTCGGCATCGGCGGCGGTGGCACCAACGCCGTCAACCGGATGGTGGACGCAGGCCTCAAGGGCGTTGAGTTCATCGCAGTCAACACCGACGCCCAGGCGTTGCAGATGTGCGACGCCGACATCAAGCTGCAGATAGGCGACCAGCTCACGCGCGGGCTGGGCGCGGGCGCCGACCCCGAGGTCGGCTACGGCGCCGCCAACGAGAGCCGCGACGAGATCAAGGAGGCGCTCAAGGGCGCTGACATGGTCTTCGTGACCGCCGGCGAGGGCGGCGGCACCGGAACCGGCGCCGCCCCCGTGATCGCGGAGGTGTCCAAGCAGGAGGTCGGGGCGCTGACCGTCGGCGTGGTCACCAAGCCGTTCGACTTCGAGGGCTCCCAGCGCATGCGCCAGGCCGTCGACGGGATCGACCGCCTGCGCGAGCAGGTGGACACGATGATCGTGATCCCCAACGAGAAGCTGCTGGCCGTCGTGGAGCGCCGCACGAGCATCCTCGACGCGTTCCGCGAGGCCGACGCCGTGCTCGGCCAGGGCGTGCAGGGCATCACCGACCTGATCACGACCCCGGGCCTGATCAACCTCGACTTCGCCGACGTTCGCACGATCATGCAGGACGCCGGCTCCGCCCTGATGGGGATCGGCGAGGCGTCCGGCGAGAACCGCGCCGCCGAGGCGGCCAAGAACGCCGTCTCGAGCCCGCTGCTCGAGCAGTCGGTCGAGGGCGCGACCGGGATCCTGCTGAACATCACAGGCGGCAGCGACCTCGGCCTGTTCGAGGTCAACGAGGCCGCCGAGATCATCCAGGGCGCGGCCGACCAGAGCTCGAACATCATCTTCGGCGCGGTGGTGGACGACGCGCTCGCCGACGCGGTGCGCGTGACGGTGATCGCCACGGGCTTCGAGAAGCCCAGCCGCATGCCGCTGTTCACCGAGGACTCGACCGGCCGCCGGCGCGAGCCGCGCCGGCGCGACGTCACGATGGACGACCGGCAGCGCGCGTCGCTCGAGATCTCGGACGACGACATCGACGTCCCGTCGTTCCTCAAGGACTAGATCATCCGCGCGCACGCGGCCGAGCCCCGTGCTTGCGGCTAGCACGCTCCGGGAGATCGGCCCGGGAGAGACCGCGCAGGCCTTCGAGGCCATGCGCGCGCTGCGCACCCACCACGACGACGAGGCGGAGTTCGTCCGCCGCGTCGACGACGTCCAGCGCCCCGAGGGCTACCGGATCGTGGGCGCCTTCGACGGCGATCGCTGCGTCGCGGTGGCGGGCTTCCGGGAGCTGAACAACCTGGCCTGGGGGCACGTCGTCTACGTCGACGACCTGTCCACGCACCCCGACGGTCGCCGCCGCGGCCACGGGCGCGCGCTGCTCGAGTGGTGCGCCGAGGAGGCGGCGCGGCTCGGCTGCGACGCCGTGCACCTCGATTCCGGCGTGGAGGCCAACCGCCTGGACGCGCACCGGCTCTACCTCAACACCGGCATGCGCATCACGAGCTTCCACTTCGCCCAACCACTCAAATGATCGAGCACGCCGAGCGCGTGGCCGTCGTGGCGGAGCGCGAGCTGGAGGCCCTGGTGGGCGTCTCGACGCCCTCGGGCGACGTGGCCGGCGCCGAGGAGGCCGTGGCGCTCTGCGTCGCCTTCCTGCCGCCCGAGGCCGAGCCGGAGCGGGTGGAGTGCTCGACCTCCGGCCACGCCGCCGACCTGCTCGGGCGCCTGCGCGGGACGGGGCGGCGCCGGCTGTTGCTGGTCGGCCACCTCGACACGGTCGTGTCCCACGCGGAGCATCGCCCGCTCACGCGCGAGGGCAGGCGCCTGCTGGGCTCGGGGACGGTCGACATGAAGGGCGGGGTGGCGCTCGCGCTGGGCGTCATGCGCGAGCTGGCGGGGCGCCCCGAGCTGTACGCCGAGGCGGCCGTGCTGCTGGTCAACGACGAGGAGTGGCGCACGGTCCCGTTCGCGCACACCGAGCGCTTCCGCGACTGGGACGCCTGCCTCTGCTTCGAGGCCGGTCAGCTCGACGGCGACGGGAACGACGCCGTGATCGTGAAGCGCAAGGCCGCCGGCACGCTCGAGGTGCAGGCCACCGGCACCCCCGCGCACTCCGGCTCGGCCCCCGAGAAGGGCCGCAGCGCGCTCCTCGCGCTGGCGGCCGTCGCCCAGCGGGTCGCCGCGAGCGCCGACCCCGCCGGGCCCGAGCGCCTGACGGCGGTGCCGACGATCCTGCGCTCCGGCGAGGCGTTCAACGTGGTCCCGCCGCGCGGGCGGCTGGTCTGCGACCTGCGCGCGGACTCGCTGGAGGCGTTCGAACCCGTGCTGGCCGCGGTGCCGGACGAGCTCGACGGGGTCGCCATCGAGTCGATGCTGGTGCGGGCCTGGCCGGGCATGGACACGCGCGCGGCCACCGCGTCCCTGCTGGAGGGGGCCGCGGCGCGCCTGGGGCGCCCGCTGGTGGCCGCCGAGCGCGGCGGCGCCAGCGACGCGAGCCACATCGCACAGGCGATCGGGCTCACCGTGGACGGCCTCGGGCCGCGCGGCGGCGGGGCCCACGCGCCGCACGAGTGGGTCGGCGTCGAGTCGCTGCGCACCCGCGCGGAAGTGGCTCTGGCGCTGGTTGCGGCGATCCTCGAGGGGTGACAGGTAGCCTCTCGGGAGCCTTTGGGTCAGTCCACCGACACCCTGCGCCGCACGGCCCTGTTCGACCGCCACGTGAGCGCCGGCGCGAAGCTCGTTCCGTTCGCCGGATGGGACATGCCGGTGCAGTACGAGGGCATCCGCGCCGAGCACGTGCAGGTGCGCACGCACGCGGGCATGTTCGACGTCTCGCACATGGGCCAGATCGAGACCTCGGGGCCCGACGCGGAGCGCTTCCTGCAGCGCCTGCTCTCCAACGACCTGTCGAAGCTCGCCGAGGGCGGCGCCCAGTACTCGGTGCTCTGCCGCGACGACGGAGGCGTGCTCGACGACCTGTTCACCTACCGAGCGCCGCTCGCCGCGCGGGAGATCCGCGGGCGCTTCCTGACGGTCACCAACGCGGCCAACCACGACAAGGACCTGGCCTGGTTTCGCGAGCACGCCGACGGTTATGAGGCCGAGGTGACCGACGCCGCCGCCGACTGGGCGATGCTCGCCGTCCAGGGCCCCGAGGCGCGCGCGGCGATCGCGGCGATCGCGTCGGGGGAGCTGCCCGCGCGGATGCGCACCGCCGAGCTGGAGCTGGCGGGTGTCGAGGCGCTCGTGTGCGGCACCGGCTACACGGGCGAGGACGGCTGCGAGCTGATGCTGCCCCCCGGCGGCGCCGGGGCCGTCTGGGACGCGCTGCTGGAGCAGGGCGTGCGGCCGACGGGCCTGGGCGCGCGCGACACGCTGCGCCTCGAGGTCTGCTTCCACCTCTACGGCAACGACCTGTCCGAGGACCGCAACCCGATCGAGGCGGGCCTCGGCTGGTGCTGCAAGCTCGACACGGGCTTCGTCGGCGCCGAGGCGCTCGCCGGCGTCGAGCCCGCCCAGCGGCTGGTGCCGTTCGCCTTCACGGGTCCCGGCATCCCGCGTCAGGACAATCCCGTCGCCGCCCCGCACGGCGAGGGCGTGGTGACCAGCGGGACGCTCTCGCCCTGCCTCGAGATCGGCATCGGCATGGGCTACGTGCCGGCCGCGGACGCCGAGCCGGGCACGCCGATCGAGGTGGACGTGCGCGGCAAGGCGCGCGCCGCCGAGGTGAGGGCTAGACCTCTCTACAGAAAGGACGACAGTGGCTGAGGCCAGCTATCCGGAGGACCTCAAGTACCACGCCGAGCACGACTGGGCGCGCATCGACGGCGACCAGGCCACGTTCGGGATCACCTGGTACGCCCAGGACGCCCTCGGCGAGGTCGTGTTCTTCGACCCGCCCGAGGTGGGTACGCAGGTGGCCAGGGACCAGGCCTACGCCGAGGTCGAGTCGGTGAAGGCCGTGTCCGACGTCTTCGCGCCGCTGTCCGGCGAGGTGACCGAGGTGAACGAGGCGCTCGGCGACAACCCCGAGAACATCAACGCGGATCCCTACGGTGATGGCTGGCTGGTGAAGGTGCGCCTGTCCGAACCGTCCGAGGTCGACGCCCTGCTGGACGTGAACGCCTACAAGGAACTTCTTTGAGCCGATACACCTCGATCACCGATCAGGACCTGGAGGTGATGCTCGGCGCCATCGGCGCCGGCTCCGTAGACGAGCTGTTCGCGGACATCCCCGAGTCCGTCCGGCTCGACCGCGAGATCGACCTGCCGCCCGGGCTGTCCGAGCAGGAGGTCTACGACGACCTCGCGAGCCTGGCCGCGCGCAACCGCCACGCCGACGCCGAGGTCAGCTTCCTCGGCGCCGGGATGTACGACCACTACGTCCCGGCCCTGATCGACAACCTGCTCTCGCGCTCGGAGTTCCTCACCCCGTACACGCCCTACCAGCCCGAGATCTCGCAGGGCGGGCTCCAGGTCATGTTCGAGTTCCAGACCGCGATCTCGGAGCTGACCGGGCTGCCCGTCTCGAACGCGTCGGTCTACGAGGGCCCCAGCGCGGTCGCGGCCGCGGGCTACCTCGCCAAGCTCGAGACGCGCAGGACGAAGCTGGTCGCCAGCCGCGGCCTGCATCCGCACTCGCGCGCGGCTCTGCGCACGCACGCGGTCGGGTACGGCATGGAGGTCGAGGAGGTGCCGCTGACGGCGGAGGGCGCCACCGACGCCGAGGCGCTGGCCGCCGCGATCGACGACGACACGGCGGCCGTCTTCGTCCAGCAGCCCAACTTCCTCGGGACGGTCGAGGAGCTGGGCGAGCTCGCCGAGGCGGGCTCGCGCACCGGAGCGCTGATCGTGTGCGCCGCCGACCCGCTGCCGCTCGGCATCCTCAAGCCGCCCGGCGAGCAGGGCGTCGACATCTGCGTCGGCGAGGGCCAGACGCTCGGCAACCGGCTCGACTTCGGCGGGCCCTCGTTCGGCTTCTTCGCAGCCGCCGAGCGCTTCCTGCGCAAGATGCCGGGCCGGATCGCGGGCGAGACGCGCGACGTGGACGGCAAGCGCGGCTTCGTGCTCACGCTCCAGACGCGCGAGCAGCACATCCGGCGCGAGAAGGCCACGCACAACATCTGCACCGCCCAGGCGCTGAACGCGCTGGCGGGCGTCGTCTACCTGTCCTGGCTCGGCAAGCGCGGGCTGGTCGAGCTGGCCGAGCTGATGCTGCGCCGCACCCACCACGCGCGCCAGACGCTCGGGCTCGAGCCGATCAACCCCGGCCCGGTCGTGCGCGAGTTCGCCGTGCGCGTGCCCGACCTCGACGCGCTGTTCGAGCGCGCGCGGGCCGAGCGGGTCAACCCGGGCTACCGGCTCGGGCGCGACTACCCCGAGTACGAGGACGGCCTGCTGATCGCGATCACCGAGCGGCGCACGGGCGAGGACATCGAGCGGCTCGCGCGCCTGGTCGGCGAGCGGGCGGAGGTCGGCGAGCGTGAGCGAGGCCGTGACGATCTTCGAGCGCTCCAGCCCGGGCCGGCGCGCCTTCACGGCGCCGGCGATCGACGTGCCCGAGCTGCCGGTGGAGGAGCTGCTGCCGGCGTCGCAGATCCGCGAGCGGCCCGCAGAGCTGCCCGAGATCTCCGAGCCGGAGCTGGTGCGCCACTACGTGACGCTGTCGTCGAAGAACTTCCACCTCGACGAGGGCTTCTACCCGCTCGGGTCGTGCACGATGAAGCACAACCCGAAGCTGCACGAGCGCGTGGCGGCGCTGCCCGGCCACGCGCGCCTGCATCCGCTCCAGGACCCGGAGTACGCGCAGGGTGCGCTGGAGCTGATGTGGCGCCTCCAGGGCGCGCTGGCGGAGATCGCGGGGCTGCCGCACGTGTCGCTGCAGCCGAGCGCGGGGTCGCACGGCGAGCTGGCCGGGCTGCTGCTGACGCGCGCCTATCACGAGGACCGCGGCGAGACGAAGACCAAGGTGCTGACGCCGGACACCGCGCACGGGACCAACCCGGCGACCGTGACGATGGCGGGCTACGAGGTCGTGAAGGTGGGGACGGCGGAGGACGGCGGGGTGGACCTCGACGACCTGCGCGCGAAGGCGACCGACGAGGTCGCCTGCCTGATGCTGACCAACCCCAACACGCTCGGGCTGTTCGACCGCAACATCGAGGAGATCGCGCGGATCGTGCACGAGGCGGGGGCGACGCTCTACTACGACGGCGCCAACCTGAACGCGATCATGGGCATGGCGCGGCCCGGCGACATGGGCTTCGACATCGTCCACTACAACCTGCACAAGACCTTCACCCAGCCGCACGGCGGCGGCGGGCCGGGGGCGGGGCCGATCGCGGTCTCGGACCGGATCGAGCCGTTCCTGCCGACGCCGCAGGTGCTGCGCCGCGGCGGCGACAACGGCGCCGGCCGCTTCGTGCTCGACCACGACCGGCCCAGGTCGATCGGCAAGCTGCGCGGGTTCCAGGGCAACTTCGGCGTGTTCGTGCGCGCCTACGCGTACATCCGCTCGCTCGGCGCCGACGGCCTCAAGGACGCCTCGCAGACGGCGGTGCTGAACGCCAACTACCTGAAGGCGCGGCTGGCCGAGCAGGGCATCGCGGAGTACCTGCCGGTCGCCTTCGACCGCACCTGCATGCACGAGTTCGTGCTGTCGGGGCGGGGAGCGAAGGAGAAGCTCGGCGTGCGGACGCTCGACATCGCCAAGCGCATGCTCGACCACCGCGTCCACCCGCCGACCGTGTACTTCCCGCTGCTGGTGGACGAGGCGCTGATGATCGAGCCGACCGAGACCGAGACGCGCGAGCGCCTGGACGGCTTCGCCGAGATCGTGCGGGAGATCCTCGAGGAGGCCGCCGAGGACCCGGAGGTCGCGTTGAACGCGCCCCACACGACTCCCGTCCGGCGCCTCGACGAGGCGGGCGCGGCCAAGCGGCCGGTCGTGCGCTGGCGGCCGGCCGATCCGCCCCCGAGCGACGGGCAGTAAAGGGGACCTTGTCGAGAGACCTCGCGACTGAGGGCCTGACGCAGGACGAGCTGCGGCTCGCGGCGCGCAATCACGGCCTCCCGCTCGAGGCGCTCCGCTACGACATCACGCCGCCGGGCCTGCACTACCTGCTGACCCACTACGACATCCCCGCCGTGGATGCCGCCGTTTTCGCGCTGGAGGTCGGCGGCGCGGTCGACAAGCCGCTGCGGCTGTCGCTCGACGATCTGCGCGCCCGCGAGAAGACCACCATGCCCGTCACCTTCGAGTGCGCCGGCAACGGTCGCGCCCTGCTGCAGCCGCGCCCGATCAGCCAGCCGTGGCTGACGGAGGCCGTCGGCACGGCGGAGTGGGCGGGCACGCCCCTCAAGCCGCTGCTGGACGAGGCGGGGGTGCGCGAGCAGGCGGTCGAGGTGCTGTTCACGGGGCTCGACTACGGCGTCGAGGGCGGCGCCTCCCAGCCCTACGAGCGCTCGCTGCCGCTCGCCGACGTCGAGGACGCGCTGCTCGTCTACGAGATGAACGGCGGGCCGCTGCCGCCGCAGCACGGGTTCCCGCTGCGGCTGGTCGTGCCGGGCTGGTACGGGATGACGAACGTCAAGTGGCTCGCCCGCGTCACCCTGCTCGAGCAGCCCTTCGACGGCTACCAGAACGCGGTCGCCTACCGCATGTACGACGCGGACGGCCAGCCCGGCGAGCCCCTCACGCGCATGCTGCCGCGCTCCCTGATGGTCCCGCCCGGGGTGCCCGACTTCATGACCCGCAGGCGCTTCCTGGCGCCCGGCCCGGTGACGCTGCGCGGTCGCGCCTGGTCGGGGTTCGGGGCGGTCGAGCGGGTGGAGGTGTCCACCGACGGCGGCAAGAGCTTCGACGAGGCCACGCTCGACGAGCCGGTCGGCCCGGCAGCCTGGCGCGGCTGGCGCTACAGCTGGGACGCCCCGCCGGGCGAGTTCGAGCTCTGCTCGCGCGCGACCGACGCCGCCGGCAACGAGCAGCCGCTGGCGCCGCCCTGGAACCTCAAGGGCTACGCGAACAACGCCGTCGACCGCATCCCGGTCGAGGTCAGCTGCTTAGACTGCCGCGCCCCGTGCGGATCTTCTCCGGCATCCAGCCGACCGGCCGCAAGCACCTCGGCAACTACATCGGAGCCATCCGCAGCTACGTCGAGGGCCAGGATCGCGCCGACCCGGCGATCTACTGCATCGTCGACCTGCACGCCACGGGCGTCGCCTACGACCCCGGCGCGCTGCCCGGCTACGTGCTCGACACGACCGCGATGCTGATCGCCGCCGGGCTCGACCCGGAGCGCTGCATCCTGTTCCGCCAGTCCGACGTCAAGGAGCACAGCGAGCTGACCTGGCTGCTCGCGTCGGTCACGCCGTACGGCGACCTCCAGCGCATGACGCAGTTCAAGGACAAGTCGGAGCGCGAGCAGCAGCTCGTGCGCACGAGCCTCTTCCTCTACCCGGTGCTGCAGGCGGCGGACATCCTGCTCTACCGCACCGACGAGGTCCCCGTCGGAGAGGACCAGCGCCAGCACGTCGAGCTGTCCCGCGAGATCGCGCGCCGCTTCAACTCCACCTACGCCGACGTGCTGGTCGAGCCGGAGATCGTGATCCCCGCGGTGGGCGCTCGGATCATGGACCTGCAGGACCCCACCTCGAAGATGTCCACCAGCTACGGCGGCGAGGCCGGGCTGATCTACATCGACGACGAGCCCGACGACATCCGCCGCAAGCTCGGCCGGGCCGAGACCGACTCCGGGCGCGAGATCGTGCGCGCGCCCGACAAGCCGGGCATCTCGAACCTGATCGACATCCTGGCCGTGTCGCGCGGCGTCGCGCCCGAGGCGATCGAGAGCGAGTTCGAGGGCGAGGGCTACGGGACGTTCAAGCAGGCGGTCGCGGAGGACGTGGCGCGCATGCTCGAGCCGGTGCGCGAGCGCTACCGGGAGCTGCGCCCGGACGAGCAGGGACTCGAGCGCACGCTCGCCGAGGGGGCCGACCGCGCACGCGCGCTCGCCGAGCCGGTGATGGCGAACGTGCGCGAGGCGATGGGCATCGGGCCCGTCGGTTCCGTCTAGCGCGGGGTTAGGCTTCCCCGCGATGTCCCTGGCGACGCTCGACCTCGACCTCGAGGTCTTCAACGGGCCGTTCGACCTGCTCCTCACGCTCGTGCTGAGGGAGGAGGTCGACCTGCTCGAGGTCGACCTCGCCGAGGTCGTGCTGGCCTACGTGGAGCACCTCGAGCGCGCCGGCGAGCTCGACCTCGAGGCCGCCACCGAGTTCCTCGTCCTGATCGCGGCGCTGCTGGAGCTGAAGTCGCGCCTGATGCTGCCGCAGGAGGACGAGGAGGGCCTCGACCTGGAGCCCCAGGAGGCGGCCGAGGAGCTGCTGGCGCGGATGCTCGAGTACCACCGCTACCGCGGCGCCGCCCAGCACCTGCGCGACCGGCTCGAGGCCGAGCACGGCTACCGCTACCGCTCGGCCCCGCTCCCGCCCGAGCTGCGCCGGGTCTCGCTCGAGGCCGCGGAGCAGGCCTACGACCCGCTGCGCCTGGCCGAGGCGATCGGCGGCCTGCTCGAGATCCCGCCGCCGCTCGACCTGCGCCACGTCCGGCGGCCCGCCGTCTCGGTCGAGCAGCGCCTGGCGCACCTGCGCGAGCTGCTCTCGGGCGGCAGCCGCTTCTCCTTCGACGACGCCGTCAAGGGCAGCGACCGCCTGACCGAGGCGGTCACCCTGTTCGCGCTGCTGGAGCTCTACAAGGCGGGCGAGGCCAAGTGGGAGCAGGAGATCCCGTTCGGGCCGATCACGGTGGTGCGCGCGTGAACGACCTGGCCCGCACGGTCGAGGCGCTGCTGTTCCTGTCGGCCGAGCCGGTCTCCGTCGACCGTCTCGCCGAGGCCTGCGAGGTCTCGGAGGGCGAGATCGTCGAGGCGCTGGCGCGGCTGCGCGAGCACTACGCGGAGGGCTTCCGCGGCGTCGTGCTGCGCGAGGTGGCGGGCGGGTTCACGCTCGCCACCGACCCGGTCGCCGAGCGCGCCGCCCGGCGGCTGCTGGCCAAGCCGCGCACGCCGCCGCTGACGCAGGCCCAGGCCGAGTGCCTGGCGATCGTCGCGTACCTGCGGCCGGTCTCGCGCCCCGAGATCGCCCGTATCCGCGGGGTCGCGTCCGAGTCGGCCGTCGGCACCCTGCTCGAGCGCGGCCTGATCGAGGAGTCGGGGCGCTCGCGCTTCGGAGCGGCGCTCTACCGGACCACGGACCTGTTCGAGAAGCTGTTCGGCCTCTCCGGCCTCGACGCGCTGCCCGACCCGGCCGCGTTCGACCCCTCGCCCGAGGAGGAGGGCGAGCTGCGCGAGCGCCTGCTGCGGGCGGGCGAGCAGCGGGCCCAGGCGACGCCGGGCGCGTCGTAGCCGCGGCATAAGCGCGCCTTATCGCCACCACTAGAACCCTTCATTTGGACTGATAGCAGGGGTCTGCCATCCTCGGCGGCCATGTCGCGCCGCTCGTGGCTGCTGCTCGGATCGCTCTCCGCCCTCTGGGGCTCGAGCTACCTGTTCATCAAGGTCGCGCTCGACGACGGCGTGTCGCCCACCGGGGTCGTGTGCATCCGCACGGCGCTCGCCGCGCTCGTGCTGCTCCCGGTCGCCGTGCGCAGCGACGCGCTCGGCGGCCTGCGCCGCAACGTCGGGCCGATGCTGGTGCTCGCGGTCACCCAGATGGGCGGGCCGCTGCTGCTGATCGCCGCCGGCGAGCGCGAGATCGCCTCGTCGCTGACCGGCATCCTGGTCGCCACCGCTCCGATCTTCACGTTCCTGCTCGCCTTCGGGCTCGAGGGCGAGGAGCGCGCCTCGGGCCTGAGCCTGGCCGGCGTGGTGATCGGCATCGCGGGCGTGACGATGCTGCTCGGGCTCGACGCCGGCGGCGGCGCCGACGCGCTGCTCGGCGGCCTGATGGTCGTGCTCGCCAGCTTCGGCTACGGGATCAGCGCCTGGTTCGTCAAGCGGCGGGTGCACGGCGTCGAGCCGGTCGCCATGGTCGGCGCGACCGCCGCCACCGTCGCGGTCGCGATGCTCCCGTTCGCGCTGATCAGCGCGCCCTCGCACCTGCCCGGCGTGGCCGCCCTGAGCTCGCTCGCCGCGCTCGGCTTCCTGTGCACGGGCCTCGCCTTCGTGATCTTCTACTCGCTGGTCCGCAGCGACGGGCCCGCCCGGGCGTCGCTGGTCGGCTACATCGCTCCCGGCTTCAGCATCGTCTACGGGATCACCCTGCTCGACGAGAGCTTCACCGGCGCCACGCTCGCCGGCCTGATCCTGATCCTGGCCGGGTCCTGGCTGGCCGCGGAGGGCCGCCCGCCGTGGGTGCCGCGCTCAGCCGCGAGCGGCGAGCTGGCCGCAGGCGGCGTCGATGTCGCGCCCGCGCGTGAGGCGCACCGTGGCGCGGACGCCGCGGTCCTCGAGGGCGGCGCGGAAGGCGGCGATCGCGTCGCGGCCTGAGCCGCGGAAGTTCGCGTCGGTGGGGTTGTAGGGGATGAGGTTGACCTTGAAGGCGGTGCGCGGCTGCAGCGCCTCGGCCAGCCGGACGCGCCTGCTCGTAGCGGTCGTTGACGCCGTCGAGCATCAGGTACTCGACGAACACCTGGCGCTTGCGAGCGGCATGCCAGCGCAGGCAGGCCTCGAGCACGTCTGCGAGCGGATAGCGGTCGTTGACGGGCATCAGCTCGGAGCGCAGCGCGTCGTCGGCGGCGTGCAGCGACAGCGCCAGCCGCACCGGGCGGCCCTCGCTCGCCATGCGGTCGATGCCGGGGATCCAGCCGACCGTGGAGATCGCCGTGTTCGACGTCGCCACGCCGAGCTCGGGCAGGCGCTCGCAGGCGCCCAGGACGTTGTCGAGGTTCATCAGCGGCTCGCCCATGCCCATGAACACCGCGTTGGTGACGGCGTCCGTGCGGCGGAAGTGGAGCGCCTGGTCGAGGATCTCGGAGGTCGTCAGGTTGCGGCCGAACCTCATGCGCCCCGTCGCGCAGAAGGTGCAGGTCAGCGGGCAGCCCGACTGGCTCGACAGGCAGAGCGAGCGGCGGCCGTCGCGGTAGCGCATCAGCACGGTCTCGACCGGCCGGCCGTCGCCGGTCTCGAACAGGGCCTTGGAGGTCTCGTCGCGGGCGAGCGCCTCGCGCACCCGTGTCAGGGAGGAGAACGGGACCTCCTGCGCGAGCGCGCTGCGCAGCTCGAGCGGCAGGTTGGTCATCTGCTCGTAGGAGTCCGCGCCGCGGGCCGCCCACTCCCACACCTGCCGGGCGCGGAAGCCGGGCTCGCCGCGAGCGGCGAGCCGGTCGTCGAGCAGGGCCAGGTCCATCCGCCTAAAGGTAGGGGCAGGCGGTGCCGAACGTTGGGAGTGCGATGCCGGATCTCTCGCGGGCGGTCGTGCCCGTGCCCCAACGCCCGCTCGACGCCCTGCTGGACGCCGCGGCCACACTGACCGCGGTGCTCACCGTGGACGGCGAGCTGGCGCACTGGCAGGGGCCGTGGCGGCCCGAGGGGACGTCGTTCCTGGAGGCGATCCCGCAGGGTGAGCAGTTCGCCGCCCGCGAGGCCCTTTCGCGCGCCGCGAGCGGCGCGGCGGCCGTCGAGGTCGACCTCACGGTGCGCGCCGGCGGCGGCGAGCTGCGTTCGGTGGCCTGGAGGCTCAGAGCCGCGGCAGGCTGCGTGGCCGCCACCGGCATCGACTCGGCCGAGCGACGGCGCATCGAGCAGCAGCTGCGCGACCTGGTCGACCGAGACGCGCTCACGGGCCTGTTCAACCGCCGGCGCTTCGAGGAGGAGCTCGAGCGCCACGTGGCGAGCGGGCGCCGCTACGGCATCACCGGGGCGCTGATCGTGATCGACATCGACGGCTTCCGCTCGGTCAACGACGACCACGGCCCGCGTGCCGGCGACCGCGTCCTGGCGGCCGTCGCGAAGACGCTGGCCAACCGGCTGCGCGAGACCGACCTGCTGGGCCGCATCGGCGCCGACCAGTTCGCGGTGCTGCTGCCGCGCGCGAGGCCCCCCGAGGCCGAGCTGGTCTGCCAGGCGCTCGAGGAGGCCATCCCCACCGAGGTGCACGCGCCCGGCGACCGCCGCGTCAACGCCAGCGTCGGCTACGTGCCCTTCACGGAGACGATGAACTCGGTGGACGAGTCGCTGCTGGCAGCCCACGCGGCGATGTACGCGGTCAAGGCCGGCCAGCCGCGCCGCTACCGCCGCCTCGCCCCTTGGCATCCGGCTCGCGCCCCCGGCCCCCTGGCACGCTGGCCGGTCTGCGAGGCTCCGGTCATGCGCCTCGGCAAGTTCCTGGCCCACGCGGGGGTCGCCTCTCGCCGCGCCGCCGAGGGGCTGATCGCCGACGGGCGCGTGACCGTCGGGGGCCAGGTCGTCACCAACCCCGCCACCGACGTCGACGAGAGCAGCGGGGTCGCCGTGAACGGCAAGCCGGTCGCCCCCGAGCAGCGCGAGGTGTACGCGCTCAACAAGCCAGCCGGGGTGGTCTCGACGGCGCGCGACACGCACGGCCGCCCGACCGTGGTCGAGCTGGTGCGCTCGCGCAGGCGCCTCTACCCGGTCGGGCGCCTCGACGCCGACTCCACCGGGCTGATCCTGCTGACCAACGACGGCGAGCTCGCCGACCTGCTCACCCACCCGCGCTACGGCGTGGCGAAGGTCTACCGGGCCAAGGTCCGGCCGGGCCGCGTCCCGCGCAGGGCGATCGAGGCGCTGCGCTCCGGGGTGGAGCTCGACGACGGCGTGACGGCCCCGGCGCGCGTGCGCCAGGTGGCTCCCGGGGTGCTCGAGATCACGTTGCGCGAGGGCCGCAAGCGCCAGGTCAGGCGCATGTGCGAGGCGGTCGGCCACCGGGTCGTCGAGCTCGAGCGCGTGGCGTTCGGGCCGCTCGGCCTGCGCGGCCTCGAGCGCGGCCGCAGCCGCCGGCTCAAGGACGCCGAGGTCGAGCGCCTGCGCCGGGCCGCCGTCAAGCCGCGGTCCGCCTCCTGACACAATCCCGCGCCGTGCAACTGCGAGCGCTCCGGGGCGCCATCACCGTCGAGGCGAACGAGGCCGACACGATCCTGTCGGCCACGGAGGAGCTCGTCCGCGAGGTCGTCGGGCGCAACGGCCTCACCCACGACGACATCGTGAGCTGCATCTTCACCTGCACCGGCGACCTCGACGCCGAGTTTCCCGCGGTCGCGGCGCGCAACCTCGGCTTCAGCGACGTGCCGCTGCTGTGCGCCCGCGAGATGCAGGTGCCAGGGTCGCTGCCGCGCGTCATCCGCCTGCTGATGCACTGCTACTGCGACCCGGCCACGGAGGTCAGCCACGTCTACCTGCGCGAGGCCGTCACGCTGCGCAAGGACCTCCACGACGCGCAATGACCGGCCTCGAGTACAACCGCCGCCTCGACGACATCCCGGTCTATCCGGCCGCGTCGACGTACGCGTTCGACGGCGAGCTGGTCAAGCTCGCCTCGAACGAGACGCCCTACCAGCCGCACCCGCAGGTGCTCGAGGCGGTCGAGTCCCAGCTGCGCACGCTCAACCGCTACCCCGACCCCGAGAAGTCGCTGCTGCGCCGCCGCATCTCCGAGCGCACCGGCGTCCCGGCCAGCCACATCGCAATCGGCAACGGCTCCTGCGAGATCCTGCTGGCGGCCGCGGAGGCGATGCTCGAGCCCGGCGCGGAGGTCGTCTACGCCTGGCCCTCCTTCTCGATCTATCCGCAGCTGGCGGCCCTGACGGGCGCGACCGCCGTGACCGTGCCGCTGACCGCGGCGGGCGAGCACGACCTGGAGCGGATCGCCTCGGAGATCACCGCCGCCACGCGGATCGTGATCGTCTGCAACCCCAACAACCCGAGCGCCACGGCGCTCACGCCCGCCACGATCGACGCCTGGGTGGCCGAGCTGCCCCGCCACGTCGCCGTCGTGCTCGACGAGGCCTACGTCGAGTTCTCGTCGCTCCAGGACCCGGACGAGTCGCTCGACCTGTTCGGCCGTCACCCCAACCTGATCGTGCTGCGCACCTTCTCGAAGGTCTACGGCCTCTGCGGCCTGCGCGCCGGCTACGCGCTCTGCCCCGAGTCGTTCCGGCTCGCGGTCGACCGCGTGCGCCAGCCCTTCTCGGTCAACGCGCTCGCCCAGGCCGCCGCCGCCGAGGCGATCAGGCACCAGGACGAGGTCGAGCGGCGCGTCGAGCAGAACGTGATCGAGCGCGTGCACGTCGAGTCCGAGCTGCGCGACCGCGGGCTCGACACGACCGACAGCCAGGCGAACTTCTCCTGGGTCGCGCTCGGCGACCGCGACGAGGACGAGATCGTCGACGGCCTCGCGCGCCAGGGCGTGATCGTGCGCGCGGGCGAGGCGCTCGGCGAGCAGGGGCGGCTGCGGGTCACCTACGGCACGCGCGCCGAGAACGACCGCTTTCTGGCGGCGCTCGACAGCCTCATCTAAGGAGACCGCGCGCCCGTGCCGAAAGGGAGGGCATGAGGGGCTTCAGGGGCGGACTCGCACTCGCCCGCGTCAGCTGGCGGACGCTGCGCTCGCACCGGGCGCTGGTCGGCTTCCCGATCCTCGGCGCCGCGCTGGCGCTGGTGATCGTCGCGCCGCCCGCGTTGGCGGCCGCCTACCTCGTGGACCGCGGCGACACGGTGCCGGGCGCCCTGCTGGGCGCTGTCGCGATCTACCTGATCTGCTTCGTCACGGCCTTCGTGGGCGTGGGCCTGGCGGCGGCGGCGGACGCCGCCCTGCGCGGCGAGCCCGCCAGCCTCGGCCAGGGCCTGGGCGTGGCGCGCCGGCGGCTGCGCGCGATCGCCGGCTGGGCGCTGATCACGGCCCTGCTCTCGATCGTCCTGCGCGCGCTCGAGTCGCGCTCCGAGCTGGCCGCCATCGCCGCGGCCCTGATCGGCGGCGCCTGGACCGTCATCAGCCTGCTCGTCCTCCCGGCGATCGCGATCGAGGACATCGGCCCGATCGAGGCGATGAAGCGCTCGACGGTGATGTTCAAGGGCCACTGGGGCGGCCGTGTGACCGGCATGGCGGCCATCGGCGGCGGCGTCTTCCTGCTCGTGATGCTCCCCGCGCTCGCGCTCGTGGTGATCGGGGTCATGGTCCTGTCCGACGCCGGCAGCGCCGGCATCGGCGGCGGTGCCGCGCTGCTCGCGCTCGGCGCCGTCCTGTTCGCGACCGGCGCGGTGCTCAGCAACGCGCTGCGCCAGATCTTCGCCGTCGCCCTGTACCGCTTCACGACCACGGGCGAGGCGCTCGGCGGCTTCGAGGCCGCCCAGCTCGAGAACGCCGTACGGGTGAAGGGGCGCCCGGCGGTTGCGTAGCGGTCGCGCCACCTGCTACAAGTCCCGAGCAGATGTCCAGGCACGCTGAGCCGACCTTCGACGCAAGCGCCCTCGCGGGCGCCGGTCGGCGCGCGTACTGGTACTGGCGATTTACATAGGCGTCCGGCCCGGCGGCCGAGCCTCGCTCACACGCCGCTTCTAGTCTGCAAGATGCCCGCCGGACGCCGATTCGAGCAGTACCGCACCCGCCGGACTCGAAGAAGTCTCTGAAAGGCTTGAAACCACGATGAACCCGACTCGCCACCTACAGCAGGTCCGCGACCTCCGCATCGAGCGGACCGTGCCGGTCATCACCCCGGCGCAGCTGCTCGAGGAGCTGCCGCTGTCCGACGAGCAGGCCGAGGTGGTGCTGCGCGGCCGCGACGAGATCGGCGCGATCCTCGACCGCGCCGGCGACCGCCTGCTGGTCGTCGTCGGGCCCTGCAGCGTCCACGACGTCGAGGCCGCCCGCGAGTACGCCGAGCGCCTGGCCGCGCGCAGCGCCGAGCTGCGCGACGACCTCTGCATCGCGATGCGCGTCTACTTCGAGAAGCCGCGCACGACCACGGGCTGGAAGGGCATGATCACCGACCCCCACCTGGACGGGTCCGGGGACGTCAACGCCGGCGTGCGCATGGCGCGCGGACTGCTGCTCGACGTGCTGGCGCTGGGCGTGCCGGTCGGGGTCGAGTGGCTCGACCCGGTCACGCCGCAGTACATCTCCGACACGGTGGCCTGGGGCGCCATCGGCGCCCGCACGGTGGAGAGCCAGACCCACCGCCAGCTCGGGTCGGGCCTGTCGATGCCGGTCGGGTTCAAGAACCGCACCGACGGCAACGTGCAGGTGGCCGTCGACGCCGTCCGCGCCGCCGCCGTCCCGCACGCCTTCGTCGGCGTCGAGGTGGGCGGCAGCCCGGCCATCCTGCACACGCGCGGCAACCCCGACTGCCACATCATCCTGCGCGGCGGCCGCGGGGCGCCCAACTACGGCGCCGAGGAGGTGGGCGGAGCGCTCGCCCGGCTGCGCGCGGCCGACCTGCCCGAGCGCGTCGTGATCGACGCCTCGCACGACAACAGCAAGAAGGACCACGAGCAGCAGCCCGCCGCGGCGGCCGACGTGGCCGCCCAGGTCGCCGCCGGCAACGACGCGATCGTGGGCGTGATGCTGGAGTCGTTCCTGGTCGCCGGGCGCCAGGACCACGACGGCGGCGCCCCGCTGCGCTACGGGCAGTCGATCACCGACGCCTGCATGGACTGGGACACGACCTCGGAGGTCCTGGAGCAGCTGGCGACTGCGGTGCAGGCGCGGCGAGGCAGTGCGCGAGGGGGCGGGCTAGCCCGCCCCGGAGCGATGTCTTCCGACGGATGAGGATCGCCGTCCTCGGCGTCGGCCTGATCGGCGGGTCGATCGGGCTCGCCGCCCACGAGCACGTCGAGGGCGTGGAGGTGACCGGCTTCGGCCGCGACCCGGAGCGGCTGCGCACCGCGCTCGAGCGGGGGGCGATCGACCGCGCCGCGGCCTCGGTCGAGGAGGCGCTCGACGGCGCCGAGATCTGCTTCGCCTGCGCCCCCGTTGGCGCGCTGCCCGGGCTGGTGGGCGCCGCGCTCGCGGCGGCGGGCCCGGACTGCGTCGTGACGGACGTCGGCTCGACCAAGCAGGGGCTGCTCGAGGGGATCGACGACGAGCGCTTCGTCGGCGGGCACCCGATCGCGGGTGCTGAGACCGCCGGCGTGGAGCACGCGCGCGCCGACATGTTCCAGGGCGCCGTCTGGTACCTGACGCCGCTGCCGCGCTCGGGCGGCCTCTTGTACGAGCGCCTGCACCGCTTCCTGACGGCCGTCGGCGCGCGGCCGGTGGCGGTCGACCCGGCCACCCACGACGGCCTGGTGGCGGTCTTCAGCCACCTGCCGCACGTGCTCGCCAACGTGCTCGCCTCGCAGGCGGCCGCCCGCCTGGCCGACCACGGCGAGGCGCTGCGCCAGGTCGGGCCGAGCTTCCGCGACATGACGCGCGTGGCCGGCGCCAACACGGACATCTGGACCGACATCTACCGCGCCAACAGCGGCGCGATCGTCGAGGAGATCCGCGCCTTCAGGAGCGAGCTGGAGCAGGTCGAGCGGCTGCTCTGCGACGGCGACGTGGCGGCCTGGAACGACCGCGCGCGCGAGGACCGGCGCGCGCTGCTCGAGGCCGACGCCGGCGGCGCGCCCGTGCACGAGCTGCGCCTCACCGTTCCGAACCGGCCCGGTATCGTCGCCCAGGTGGCGCTCGAGCTCGGCAGGGCGGGAGTGAACATCGTCGACCTGGCGCTGGCGCCCGCTGCCGACATGCGCTCGGGCGCGATGACGCTCTGGATCGCCGGCGACGAGGCCGGCCGCGCGACCGAGCTGATCGACAAGCTGGGCTTCCCCGTCGCCGAACAGTGAGCTCCACCCGCTTCGATCCCGCCGCCGCGCCCCTGCGCGGCGACTACGTCCCGCCGGCGGACAAGTCGATCTCGCATCGGGCGGCCCTGTTCGCGGCGATGGCCGACGAGCCGGTCGCTGTCCGCAACTACCTCGAGTCGCAGGACACGCGCTCCACGCTCGACGCCCTCCTGAAGCTCGGCGCGGCGGTCGAGGAGGACGGGCCCGGCACCGTGCTGATCCGCGGCGTCGGCCTGCGCGCGCCCCTTGAGGCAACCGGAGGGCTGCTCGACGTGGGCAACTCCGGCACCCTGATGCGGCTGCTGCCGGGCTGGCTCGCCGGGCAGGCCGGCGGCTCGTGGACGCTCGACGGCGACGCGTCGATCCGCAAGCGCCCGGTCGACCGGATCGCCGAGCCGCTGGCGGCGATGGGAGCCGAGGTCGAGGCGAGGGAGGGCCGCTTCCCTCCGTTCACCGTCCGCGGCACCCAGCTCAGCGGGATCACCTACGAGCTGCCGGTGCCGAGCGCGCAGGTGAAGTCGTGCGTGCTGATCGCGGGCATGTTCGCCGAGGGCTCCACGACCGTCGTCGAGGGCGCGCCCAGCCGCGACCACACCGAGCGGCTGCTGCGCCGGGCGCGCGTCCCGTTCGAGCGCGACGGGCTGCGCGCCACCGTGTCCCAGGTCGACGAGCTCGAGCTCGACGGGATCAGGGTGCCGGCCGACCCCTCGTCGGCGGCGTTCATCGTCGCCGCCGCGATCCTGGTGCCGGGCTCGCGCGTGGTCGTCAAGGACGTGGGCCTCAACTGGACGCGGACCGGCTTCTTCCGCATCGCCGAGCGCATGGGCGCGGTGATCCTGGGCGACCTCGAGGAGCCGGGCACCGACTCCGACGACGAGCCGGTGGGGGAGCTCGACGTCGCGTCGAGCTCGCTCGAGGCCACCGTCGTCGAGCCCGAGGAGGTGCCGCTCGCGATCGACGAGCTGACGCTGGTGGCGCTGCTGGGCGCGGTCGCCGACGGCGAGACCGTGGTGCGCGGCGCCGAGGAGCTGCGCTTCAAGGAGTCGGACCGGATCGCCGCCGTCGTCGAGGGGCTGCGCGGCCTGGGGGCGGACATCGAGGAGACCGACGACGGCTTCGTCGTGCGCGGCGACGGGTCGCCCCTGCGCGGCGGGACGATCGACTCGCGCGGCGACCACCGCCTGGCGATGCTCGGCGCCGTGGCGGGGCTCGCCTCCCAGGAGGGGGTGGAGGTGCTCGACATGGAGGCGGCGGGCGTCTCCTACCCGGGCTTCGAGCAGGATCTCGGGGCCCTGCTGGGCCCATGATCGTCGCGATCGACGGCCCCGCCGGCGCCGGCAAGAGCAGCGTGGCGCGCGGCGTGGCCCACGCGCTCGGCTACACCTACCTGAACTCCGGCTCGATGTACCGCGCCGTCGGCCTGCTGACGCTGCGGGACGGCGGCGCCGCCTCCGACCACGCCGAGGGGCTCGACATCCAGCTCGGCGACCGCGTGCTGGTCAACGGCGAGGACGTGACCGACGACCTGCGCACGCCCGACGTCTCCGAGGCGGCCTCGAAGGTGGCGACCAACGAGAAGGTGCGCGCCGCGCTCGTGCGCAAGCAGCGCGAGCTGCTCGCGGACGGCGACTGGGTCGTCGAGGGCCGCGACATCGGCACGGTCGTCGCGCCCGACGCGTCCGTGAAGGTCTTCCTGACCGCCAGCCCGGAGGAGCGCGCGCGCCGCCGCGCGGCCGAGCTTGGGACGGACGTCGACGCGGTCCTGCGCGACCAGGCGCTGCGCGACGCCCAGGACGCGGGCCGCGCACACTCGCCGCTGGAGATGGCGCCCGGCGCGCTCGAGCTCGACACCACGGGACTGACGCTCGACCAGGTCGTGGAGCGCGTCGCCGGACTGGTCCGCGAGGCGTCGTGAGGCGCTCCAAGGTGGCCGTGGTCGGCTACCCGAACGTCGGCAAGTCGACGCTCGTCAACCGGCTGTCGGGCACCCGCGAGGCGGTGGTGCACGAGCAGGCCGGCGTCACGCGCGACCGCAAGGAGGTCGAGGCCGACTGGAACGGGCTCGGCTTCACGCTCGTGGACACCGGCGGGGTGGACTACGCGGGCGAGCACGAGCTGGCCGACGAGATCCGCGGCCAGGCGCTGGCGGCGCTCGAGGACGCGTCGCTGGCGGTGCTGGTCGTCGACGCCCGCGCGGGGCTGCGGCCCGGCGACGCCGAGCTCGCGCGGGCGCTGCGGGGCGGGCCGGTGCCGGCGATCGTCGTGGCCAACAAGGTCGACGAGGGCGCCCAGACCGGGCTCGCGTCCGAGTTCTACGCGCTCGGGCTGGGCGACCCGCTGCCGGTGTCGGCCACCCAGGGCCTCGGGACCGGCGACCTGCTCGACCTGATCGTCGAGCGGCTACCGGAGGGGAGCGACGAGGCCCAGGAGGCGACCCGGCTGGCGCTGATCGGGCGCCCGAACGTGGGCAAGTCGTCGCTGCTCAACCGGCTGCTGGGAGAGGAGCGCGTGATCGTGACGCCGATCGCGGGCACGACGCGCGACGCGATCGACACCCGGATCGAGTTCGACGGCCGCGAGGTCGTGCTGGTGGACACGGCCGGCCTGCGGCGCCGCACGAAGGTGGCCGGCTCGGTCGACTACTACGCGCAGCTGCGCTCGGAGCAGGCGGCCGACCGGGCTCAGGTGGCGATCGTGGTGTGCGACGCCCAAGAGGGGGTCACGAGCGAGGACTTCCGCATCGCGGAGATGGCGATGCAGAAGAAGTGCGCGACGGTGATCGCGCTCAACAAGTGGGATGAGACGCGCACCGATCTGGAGGACGCCAAGGCGCGCATCACGCGCAAGCTGCGCCAGCGCCCGCGGGTGCTGGCGGTGTCCGCGCAGACGGGACGCGGCCTCAAGCGCCTGGTCGCGGAGGCGCTCAACGTCGCCGACCGCTCGTCGGAGTGGATCCCCACACCCCAGCTGAACCGCTTCCTGAGCGACATCCAGGGCGTGCGCGAGCCGCCGTCCGTGCGCGGCAAGCGGCTGCGCATGTACTACATGGCCCAGTTCGAGACGGGCCCGCCGCGCTTCGCGATCCAGGTCAACAACCGCGGCCAGGTGACCCGCGACTACGCCTACTTCCTGGAGAACCGGCTGCGCGAGCGCTACAAGCTCGAGGGCGTGCCGCTGGTGATCGACTTCAAGACCAGCCGCGGCCGCTCCGACCCCTGATCACGCGGCCCGCGTCGCCACGGCGACGCCGGCGCCGGCCAGCACCATCCCGGCCCACGCCGGCGCCGGCAGCGACTCGCCCAGCACCACCCATGCGATCACCGCGGCGAGCGGTGGCACCAGGAAGAACAGCGCCGACACGCGCGATGCCTCGCCGCGGCGCATCATCATGAGGAGCAGGGTGATCGAGACCAGCGAGTTGGCCAGCACGAGGTAGGCCAGCGAGATCGCCAGGTCGGTGGTCCACTCGACGGGAAAGCCCTCCACCGCCAGCGCCGGCGGCAGGGTGAGCGCCAGCGCGACGCCGCACTGGACGACGTTCGCGGTGACGGGGTGATGCTCGCTGCCGAAGCGCGTCTCGTAGAGCGTGCTCGCGCTCAGGGCCAGCAGGGCGCCCGCGGCGCACGCGAGCCCGCCGGTCGAGAGCGAGCCGACGGACGAGCGCGATGCGATCACCACCGCCGCGCCGGCGAGGCCGATCCCCAGGCCGAGCCAGCGCAACGCCGTGACGCGCTCTCCTGCGAGCCGCGGTGCGAGCAGGGCGACCAGGATCGGCTGAAGCGAGACGATCAACGCGATCGTCCCGGTGGACGCCTCCAGGTCGAGCGCCACGTAGAGCAGCGCGAAATAGGCGGTTTGCAGGAGGATCCCCACCACGACAAGGTCGATCAAGGCGCGCCGGCTGTCCGGCAGCGGAGGCCGGAGCACCGCCATGGCGGCGGCGAGCAGCGCGACGACGATCGCGTAGCGCAGCGCGAGGAAGGTGAACGGCTCGGAGTACGGCAGGCCCAGCGCCACGAACGCAAAACCCGCCGACCACAGCGCCAGGAACGCGACCGGGGCTATGCGTTCCGCCATCGTGGCTCCCTGTACCCTTCCCCGACCAATGACGACGCAGCCGCTTTCAGACAACGAGTTCCTGTTCACGTCGGAGTCGGTCACCGAGGGCCATCCGGACAAGGTCGCCGATCAGATTTCCGACGGCGTTCTCGACGCCGTGATGGCCGAGGACCCGGATGGTCGCGTTGCCTGTGAGACGTTGGTCAACACCGGGCTGGTGGTGATCTCGGGCGAGATCACGACGGATGTCTATGTGGACATTCCGAAGATCGCGCGCGAGACGATCCGCAGGATCGGCTACACGGGGCACCGCTACGGCTTCGACTGCGACAGCTGCGCCGTGATCACGGCGATCGACGAGCAGTCGCCGGACATCGCGCAGGGTGTCGACAAGGCCTATGAGGCCCGCACCGACCCGGCCGACGACGACGTGCTCGACATCGCGGGCGCGGGCGACCAGGGGATGATGTTCGGCTACGCGACGCGCGAGACGCGCGAGTTGATGCCGATGCCGATCTCGCTGGCGCACAAGCTCGCGCATCGGTTGGCGGAGGTGCGCCGCGCCGAGGAGATCGGCTATCTCGGCCCGGACGGCAAGACCCAGGTGACCGTCCGCTATGAGAACGGGCACCCGATCGAGATCGAGCGCGTGCTGATCTCGACGCAGCACAAGGACGGCATCGATCCGGAGACGATGATCAAGCCGGACCTGTGGGAGCACGTGGTGCACCCGATCCTGCCCGGCGAGCTGTATGACGAGAAGAAGCTGCTCGACGACTCGGGGCGCAACTTCCTGGTCAACCCGACCGGCAAGTTCGTGATCGGCGGCCCCGTCGGCGACGCCGGCCTGACCGGCCGCAAGATCATCGTCGACACCTACGGCGGCATGGCCCGCCACGGCGGCGGCGCCTTCTCGGGCAAGGACCCGTCGAAGGTCGACCGCTCGGCCGCCTACGCCGCCCGCTACGTCGCCAAGAACATCGTGGCCGCGGGGCTGGCGGACAAGTGCGAGGTCCAGGTCGCCTACGCGATCGGCGTCGCCCACCCGGTGTCGGTCATGGTCGAGACGTTCGGCACCGGCAAGGTCTCCCAGTCGGAGATCGCGCGGCTGATCGACGAGCACTTCGACCTGCGTCCCGGCTCGTTTCGCCAGACGCTCGACCTGCACCGGCCGATCTACCAGAAGACGGCGGCCTACGGCCACTTCGGCCGCGAGGACCACGACTTCACCTGGGAGAAGACCGACAAGGCCGACACGCTGCGCCAGGCCGCCGGGCTAGGCAGCGCCGAACCGGCGAACGCGTAGGGCCCAAGCGCCCGGCTCGGCCGGGCGCGCAGGGATCGCTTACTCCGGCTCGGGCTCGGGCTCGGCGCTGCGGACCCGGTACACCGGGACCTCCTCGCCGAGGCCCTTGAAGCGCCGGTTGCCCGCGAACGACCACGCGTAGCCGTTCTCGGGGACGGCGTCGTGGACGTCCTTCGACGCCACGACGCTGCCGCGGCGCGCGAAGGAAGTCAGCCGCGAGGCGAGGTTGACGGGGCGGCCGTACCAGTCCCCGACCCGCGGCAGCGCCTCGCCAGAGGCGATCCCGCCGCGCAGCATCGGCCGGTCGTCGGCTCCGCGCGAGTCCTCGACGAGGCCGAGGACCGCGTCGACCACCGGCTTGGGAGTCGGGGCGACGAGCATGGCTGCGTCGCCGATCGTCTTCACGAGCCGCACCGACGGGCTGGTGACGCGCTCGACCGCGCGCTCGAACTCACGCACGAGCTCGCCGAGGTCCTCCGGCGGGATCTCCTCGCCGAGGCGCGTGAAGCCGACGATGTCGACGAACCCGACCGTCACGGGCTGCGCGCCCGGGCAGGTGGCCGCTGTGCAGCTCGGCCTGACCGACCGCGGCGTCGCGGATCACCTCGCGCAGGCGCAGGTTGAGCATGCGCCCGAGCGTCGGTGCCGCCAGCGGACCGAGGTGACGCAGGGTGTCCGCGTAGCGCAGGCCGAGGTCGCGCTCGTTGTCGCCGGGGCGCAGCAGCGCCTCGCCGAAGGTGGACATGAGGCCGGCGGCCACGTTCCGCATGGCGGTGCTCATCAGGCGCGTGAGGTCGAGGAACTGGTCGCGGCTGAGCCCGGCGGCGAGCAGGGCGGCCGCCCCGTCGATCAGCTCGCGGTCGTCCTCGGTGAGCACCCGCTCGTCCGGGTCGACCGCGGGCGCGCCGAGCGCCCGCCGCGCCTCGGCCAGGAAGTCGATGTCGAGCCCGGACCGCTCGGCGAGCTCGACCTGCGTGTAGCGCGGCTGCTCCGCGGCGAGCACGCGCTCGAGCGGCAACAGCGCCAGCCGTCCCTCGGCCGTCGCCTGGCGCAGCTCCTCGAGCGTGAAGCCGTCCTGCTCGAGCGTGCGCAGCAGGTCGAGCCGCGCCTGCCTGGCCGCCTCGTCGGGCAGGTCGTCGAGCAGGCCCTCGGCTTCGAAGTCGATCGCCACCGCCACATCGTGACGGTCCGGCCGCCGCAGTGTTGACGAGGCCACGCCGCTGTGGTTGGGTTCAAGAGCAGGTAGACCTGTCTGTCCAGCAGAGGAGAGGGCGCATGACGTACGACCCGCGGACCGCGACCGGCATCCCGACCGAGCCCGTCGGCTCGCTACCGAGGCCCTCGAAGCTCCAGCAGGCCTACGCCGACTACGACGAGGGCAAGATCGAGCAGAGCGAGCTCGAGGCCAAGCAGGACGCAGCGGTCAAGGACTCGATCGAGCAGGGCGAGGCGACCGGAGCGCCGATCGTGTCCGACGGGGAGCAGCGCTGGTCGAGCTTCGCCACCTACGCGATCACCGACACACTGGCCGGCACCGGGCTGGCCGACAACCTGGCGGGCACAGGCGGCCAGTACTTCGCCATCTTCGCCGACGGCCACAACCGCCAGCTGCCGCGCCTCACCGGCGGGCCGTTCCGCTACAAGACCTACGCGGCCGACACGCTGAAGAAGTCGATCAAGTACGCGAGCAAGCCGATGAAGCAGGCCGTGATCGCGCCCTCGATGCTCGCGCTGCTCTACCCGCTCGAGGAGGAGGTCCCGGACTATCCGCGCGAGCAGTTCGAAGAGGACCTGACGAACGAGACCGAGAAGGACATCCGGCAGGCGTTCGAGGCCGGCGCCGAGCGAGTGTCGGTCGACTTCACCGAGGGCCGGCTGGCGACCCGCGCCGACCCGCGCAACCCCTGGACCGGCGCCGGGATGCTGCCGCACTTCATCGAGCTCAACAACCGCGTGCTCGATCGCTTCTCCCCGGAGGAGCGCGTGAACATCGGCGTCCACACCTGCCCGGGCGGGGACCGCGACTCGGTCCACAGCGCCGACGTGCCCTACAACAACCTGCTGCCCGAGATGTTCAAGATCAACGCGGGCTACTTCCTGATCCAGCTGGCCTCGGAGCGCGACAAGGACCCGGTGTACGAGTCGATCGGCAAGTACAGCCGAGACGACGCCAACGGCGTGCCGCAGGTCTGCTACGTCGGCGTGATCAACCCGCAGAACCCGCGCGTGGAGAGCCCGCAGGAGGTCTGCGACGCGCTGGTGCGGGCGGCCGACTTCATCCCGAAGGAGCGCCTCGGCGCGACCGACGACTGCGGCTTCTCGCCGTTCAGCATCGACGAGAAGCCCAACCACGGCTCGCCGGACTTCGCGCGCGAGGTCGCCTTCCAGAAGATGAAGAACCGGGTCGAGGGAACCCGGATGGCTGCCGAGAAGCTGGGGGTGGGCTAGGCGGCGATCGCCTCGTGGGCCAGCAGCAGGCTCGCCGATCTCCTTCGCCCGCCGGGCCGCTTCGCGGTCCCCCTCGGCGGCGGCCACGATCGACCCCTTCATCAGGATGTGCCACTGGTGAGCGAGCGCCTCGGGGTCCACGGCGCCGGCCTCGGCCGCGAGCTCGCGCAGGAAGGCTCGGATCGTGCGCAGGTGCTTGGCGGTGGCCTGGCGGACGGCGTGCTCGCGCTCGTCGAACTCGAGCAGCACGTTGATGAACGAGCAGCCCTCGAAGTCGTCGTTCGCGAACCACTCGCCGAAGACGTCGAAGATCGCCAGCATCCGCTCGGCCGCGGTGTCGCCGCGCCGGGTGGCCTCGGCGCGCAGCCACTCGTTCGTCCAGCGCCGCTCGCGCTCCTGGAGGAAGGTCAGCACCAGCGCGTCCTTGGAGGGGAAGTGCCGGTACAGGCTCATCTTGGCGACGCCGGACTCGGCCACGATCCTGTCGACGCCGACGGCGCGTACGCCGTGATGGCTGAACAGGTCGTAGGCGGTATCGACTATGCGATCCCGGGCCCCCACGCAGTCGAGCATACCTCCCGCCGTGGCTAGCCTCGCCGCTTACGACCCGCTGCGCCCCCCGAGCGCCGTCACGACGGAACGGGACGGCGTCCCGGTCGTCGCGCACTACGGCTCGGTGTCGGCCGAGCTCGCGGCCAGCACCAAGGCGGCGGGGCTGGTCGATCGCTCCGGCATCCGCCAGCTGGCGATCCGGGGGCAGGAGGCTCTCGTCGACCGCGTGCTGGCGGCGCTCGTCCCCGGCGGCGGCCCCGGCCCGGGACGTGCCGTCTCCGTCGGCGGCACCTGGTGCTGCCGGGTCACGGGCGACAAGGCCGTGGTCGCGGGCGGCCCGACGGCGGTCGGCCGCTGGCGCCAGGTTGCCGCCAGGGCGATCGCGACCGCCGGCCTCGACGTGGAGCTGGGTCAGCCCGCCGGCGCCGCCGCGCTGTCGCTGATCGGCCCGCGGGCCGCTCGGATCGCGGCGGCCGCGGGGCTCGGCGCCGAGCTGGACGTCGGCGAGGTCGCCGCCGGAGCGGTGGCCGGGTCGCCCGTGGTCCTCGCGCGCGAGACGGCCGACCACTTCCTGCTGCTGTTCGAGGCTGGCCACCCGAACGAGGTCTGGCAGGCGCTCTGGGATGCCGGCCACGCGCTGGGGCTCGCGCCGGTCGGCAACGTGGCGCTCGAGCTCCTGCAGGCGTCGCACCGCCCGTTCGACTAGCCGGCCGCGCGACCCTGGAGGTCCGCTGCCGGAACTATGGTCGGGGCGGTGATCGCCAAGGTCGAGCCGCTGACTCCCGCGCGCGCCCTGCGCGGGCCGTTCGACTACCGGCTCGGCGCCGAGCTCGCCGGCGTCGGGGTCGGCAGCATGCTCGTGGTCCCGTTCGGTCGCCGCCGGCTGCTCGGCGTCGTGGTCGACCTGGCCGGCTCCAGCGACGTGCCGGCGGAGCGGCTGGTGGAGCCGCTGTCGACGCTCGAGGCGGACGTGCCAGAGGCGCTCGTCCGGCTGGGGCTGTGGGTGGCGTCGGAGTACGTGTCGACGCCCGCGCGGGGACTCGCGCTCGTGCTCCCGCCGGGGACCGGCACCGGCTCCGCCCGGCCGCTGGTGCCGCGCCGGTCCCTGCGCGCCGAGCTGACCGCCGACGGGCGCGCCGCGCTCGCGGGCGGCGCGCGCCTGGGCGACCGCCAGCGAGCCGTCCTCACGGCGCTCGCAGCGGGCCCGGCGAGCGCCTCCTCGGTGGCCCGGCTGGCCGGGGCCGACCACTCGACGCTGCGCAGCCTCGAGCGGCGCGGCCTCGTGACGCTCGAGCGCGCCGCCGAGCCGCCGCGCCGGCCCCGCATCGAGGGCGTCGGGGCGCGCTCGGGTGGGGTGGAGCCCACGGCGGCGCAGCGCGCCGCGCTCGACACGGTGGTCGGCCGCCTCGGCGAGCCCGCCGGCCGCCCGCTGCTGCTGCACGGCGTCACCGGCAGCGGCAAGACCGAGGTCTACCTGCGCGCCGTGGCGGCCGCGCTGCAGCGGGGCAGCTCGGCGATCGTGCTCGTGCCCGAGATCGCGCTCACGCCCCAGACCGCCGGTCGCTTCGTCGAGCGCTTCGGCGACGCCGTGGCGATCATGCACTCGCAGCTCACCGCGCGCGAGCGCTACGACGAGTGGTGGCGCATGCGCCGCGGCGAGGCGCGCGTCTGCGTGGGCCCGCGCTCCGCGGTGTTCGCGCCGTTCGAGGACCTCGGCCTGATCGTGGTCGACGAGGAGCACGACTCCTCCTACAAGCAGGAGGGCGACCCGCGCTACGACGCGCGCGTCGTGGCCGAGCGGCGCGCCGAGCTCGAGGGCGCGCTGCTGCTGGCCGGCAGCGCCACGCCGCGGCCCGAGAGCCAGGTGCGCTACGAGCGCCTGGAGCTGCGCGAGCGCGTCGACGGGCGCGCCCTGCCGCCGGTCGAGCTGGTCGGGATGGCGGGCGTCCCGGGTCCGCTGCACGAGCGCACCCGCCAGGAGCTCGACGGCGTCCGGCGCCGCGGCGAGAAGGCGATCGTGCTGCTCAACCGGCGCGGCTGGTCCAACTTCCTCTCCTGCCGCCTGTGCGGGCGCGTGTGGGAGTGCCCCCACTGCGACGTCACGCTGGTGCTGCACCACGCCGCCGGCGAGCTGGCCTGCCACCACTGCGGGCACCGCGCGCGGGTGCCGTCGGAATGCCCGGACTGCGGCTCCGTGGCGGTCGCGCGCCACGGCGCCGGCACGGAGCAGCTCGAGCGCGAGCTCGAGGCCGTGGTCAGCCCGCTGCCGGTCCTGCGCCTCGACTCGGACGTGGCGGCCAGCTCGGGCATCGAGGGCGTGCTGCGCGCCTTCGAGTCCGCCGAGGCGGCCGTGCTGGTGGGCACGCAGATGGTCGCCAAGGGCCACGACTTCCCCGACGTCACGCTCGGCGTCGTGCTGGACGCGGACGCCACGCTGCGCTTCCCCGACTTCCGCGCCGAGGAGCGCACCTTCGCGCTGGTCGCCCAGCTCGCGGGGCGGAGCGGGCGCGGACGGCGCGGCGGCCGGGTGATCGTCCAGGCGCTCGAGCCGCAGGCGCGCGCGCTGACCCACGCCGCCGGGCACGACGCGACCGGGTTCCTCGCCGACGAGCTGCCGCGCCGCGAGGCGTTCGCCTACCCGCCCTACGGCCACCTGATCAGGGTCGTCTGCTCCGCTGAGCAGGCGGGCCCCGAGCACGCCGCCGCGACGGCGTTGCGGGAGCGGATCGACGCGGCCGGCGTGCCGGTCCTGGGTCCGGCGCCGCTGTTCCGGCGCCAGGCGCGCCACCGCGCCCAGCTCGTGATCCGCTCGCGCGAGCGCGAGCCCGCGATCGCGGCGGTGCGCGCGGCGGTCGAGCAGGTGGCGGCCGATCGGGCCCATGCCGCGGCGGCGTTCGCGGTCGACGTGGACCCGCAGTAGACGCGCAGCTAGACTCGCGGGGCATGGCGGAGGTGGAACAGGAAGCAGTCGAGGTCGAGGTCGTGGAGGCGGAGGAAACGCCTCAGCTGGACCCGGAGGTGGAGGCGCGACGGGCAGCCGCGATGTCGCTCATCCGCCGCCTCGGCGACCCGGTCCTGAAGTCGCGCGCCACGCCCGTCGACCACTTCGACGACTCGCTGCGCAAGCAGGTGAGCCGGATGGCCGGGATCATGAACGACGCCCTCGGCGTCGGGCTCGCGGCGCCGCAGCTGGGCATCTCGCAGCGGCTGCTGGTCTACCGCATCGGCCCCGACGCGCCCGTGATCGCGCTCGCCAACCCCGAGCTCGAGTGGGTCAGCGGCGAGTCCGAGCTGGGCGAGGAGGGCTGCCTGTCGATCCCCGGAGTGCTGGTCGACGTCGACCGCCACATCCACGTGCGCGTGAGCGGGCTGGACGAGCAGGGCGAGCAGCGCACGGTCGAGGCATCGGGCCTCGAGGCGCGCGTGATCCAGCACGAGATGGACCACCTCGACGGCGTGCTGATCCTCGAGCGCACGACCCGGGACGAGCGCAAGCGCGCCCTGCGGGAGCTGCGCGAGGCCGAGCAGCGCCGCGACGAAGCCGCTTAGGCTGCGCTTCGAGCCGCAGCGGCCCGGGCCCGTCACCGACACCTGTCCCCAGAGCTGGCTCGCGCACTCCGTGCGCTCGCTCGCTCGGCTCCGCCTGCGCTCTCGTGATAGCTCTGGGGCCAGGCGTCGGCTCCGGGCCGGGAGGGGCGGGGTGGTGGGGCCCTTGACTTTGACGCCGGGTTGTCAAACGCTTCGTAGATCAGTCCTCCGGCGACACTTCTCATGTGGTTTCAGCTGCGTTCGCCCGAGCTGGCCGAGGACTTTGAGCGTCTGATGACGGAGGATCGCGACATCGTCCGCGCGTCGCTGGACACGATCTCGGATTGGCGGCTCATGCGGCCGGCGGACGTGCCCGGACAGTCCATCGGTCAAGCCGATTACGTGTTGATGGCCCAGATCCTCCAACTGGAACGCTTCGAGCAACAGGCGAGCGAACACGTCCAACGCTTGACGGACGACCTGGCGCATCTCGTCTTGAGCCGAGGGATGCTCGTCCTGCGTCCCGCCCTTTGAAATCCGCGGTCGATGGAGGGCGATCAGACACGCCCCGCGCAGCGCTACGATCGCGGTATGGCCGACTCGGACGATCCGCCGCGGAATCCTGACGTCCCGCCACCGCCGAAGCTACCGGAAGTTGATAGCCCGCCGCCGGAGGACGTGCTCGACGAGGTCCCGCCCAAGGAAGAGCTCGTAAAGCGTGCACGGCCGGCGGACGAGATCGTCGAGGAACAGCCCAGTGTCGACGAGCTTCTCGGCCGCGACCCTTAGCGCGGGCCACCTTCGACAGTCTTGCCACCGCCCTCGAAGCGGTTGGGCTCCAGCCCTACTCGTGCTCGGACTGCTCCCTCATGGAAAGGAGCGGCCCCGGAGTGGTGGGGCGAGTTCTCCTCCCAGGCGAAAGCGAAAGCTCCGGGCGGCGCTCGCCGCCGATTGTCAGCAGACCGTCGCATAGAGGAGGATCCGGCGCACGGTAACCGGACAGGAGGTATGGCCTGATGGCTGATCCCAAACGCGTCGTCGAACGGCATATCGAGACGTTCAACACACGGGACACGGACGCCAGTCCGTGGAGCGAGGACGCCGACTTCGTCGCACCGAACGCGTCGATGCACGGCCGCGAGGAGGTCATGGGGTTCTTCGGTGTGTTCTGGGACGCGTTTCCAGACGGGCGTCTTGAGACGTCGGGCCTTCTCGCCGAAGGATCCGTCGTCGCCGCCGAGGGCCGGTTCATCGGCACCCACACCGGTGTCATGCGCACTCCGGCAGGAGACGTCGAGGCGACGGGACGGCCCGTTGACCTCCGCTGGATGTCGAGTTATGAGGTTCGCGGCGACGAGCTGGCCTCGGAACATCTGTACTTCGATCAGGCCGAGCTGCTCGGCCAGCTCGGACTGATGCCGGCGACCTGAGCGCCCTCCTGCCTCGCGCGACGTGCGGCAGCGGAACTAGTCGGTTGGATGGCCGTCGAGCACTGCTGCTCGGAGGCAGATGCGACAGCCGCGCGGTCCGCCGCACCCCGCTATCGAGTTGAGGGCCAAGCCGCCTGCGCGTGATTCGTGTGGAGGTGGGGGAAGCGGTCGATGACAGCCAGCGCGTGACTACGTAGGCGAGCCCGATGGTCCCCGCCACGGCGGCGACCGCGCGAGGCCGCCTCGGTCATCGGGCGACCCTAATGGCGCGGGGGCGCCGCGCTAAGGGTCAGTCGCAGGCGTCGCGCATGCCGAACGACAGCGTCGCCCGGTGGATGCGCCGCTTGCCCCGCTCGCGGGCCACGACGTGAACGCAGCCGAGCCGCTTGACGGCGAAGCCGCCGGCCCACGAAGACCAGTGCCGCTCGTACGGAGCCACCGAGCGCGGCGCCGGGCGGGGGCAAGCGGTGAACAGCCACCGGTCGGCAGGGCGGCGGCCGTCGATGCTGATGCCGGCCCAGTCACGGTCGGGGCGGGCGATCGCGATCGTGACGACCTTGCCGCGGCGCACGGCGAGCGGCGCCTTGAAGCCGTAGCCCGGGCCGTCGGGGTTGCGGAACGGCTCGAGGCCATCGGGATCGGCGTAGTTCACCACCGCCCTCACCGCGCCCACGGTGCCGATGAAGACCTCGCGCCGACCGAACGTCCCGACGGCTCTGTCGCAGCCCACTCGCTGCGCGCGTGGCGTTGCCTCCTCGCGGACGCCGCCCGCGGCCGCGACGTGCCCGACCGCTACCGGTGCCGCCAACACCGCCACCGCGATTGCCGGCGACCAACGCATCACCACCCGTTGGATCACCGCACACCGCGCAGAGTTGCGGAGCGCACGGCGTCTACTACCTCGAACACGGGAAGATCCGCCACGCCCATACTGAGCGTCCGCGCCCATGAAGGCCCTCCCCGACAGGGCAGTAGACCGGATGCCCCCTTTCGCGCATTGCGATAGCAGCCGACGTGACGGTATCCGCGGCCGCGCCATCGGTCAGCCGTGTCGGGCGGTTGTGAGAAGGTCCGTCGTGTCACGCGTCCGTCATCGCGCGCTCGCCGGGTAGGCCGCCATCGAGGCTCCCCACTTCATCCACTTCGTACCGTCGGGCCTGGGGCAGGAGGGGGTTGAGGACAAGCGCTGGTGGGGCCTGGGGGTCATCTGCGTGGCGATGTTCATCAGCGCGATGGACATGACGATCGTGAACGTCGCGCTGCCGGACATGTCGAACGACCTTGACGCCGGCATCGGCGAGCTGCAGTGGGTGCTCGACGCGTTCCTCGTCTCGCTCGCCGGTCTGTTGCTCGTCGGCAATGGGCTTGCAGACCGGTTCGGGCGCCGGCGGGTGTTCCTGCTGGGTCTGCTCGGCTTCGCTGTCACGTCTGTGCTGGCGGCGGCTGCCGCGACGGTGGGCGAGCTGATCGCGGCGCGGTTCCTGATGGGCGTGGCCGCGTCTTGCGTGATGCCTCCGGCGCTGTCGCTGCTGGCTGTGCTCTTCCCGCCTGAGCTGCGGTCGAGGGCGGCGGGTGTCTGGTCTGCGGTCGCGGGGCTCGGGCTTGCGCTCGGACCGGTCCTGGGCGGTGTGCTGGTCGACGCCGCGGGCTGGCGCTGGGTCTTCCTCGTCAACGTCCCGTTCGTGCTGCTCGCGGTTCCCTTCGGGCTGCGCTGGCTGCCGGAGTCGCGCCGCCCAGGGGTGCCTCCGCTCGACTTCCCGGGCGCGGCCCTCTCCACGCTGGCGCTGGGCGGCATCGTGTTCACGCTCATCGAAGGCGTCGACGCCGGATGGACGAGCCCTGCCGTGATCCTGGCCGGGATCACGGGCGTAGCCGCCGGCGTCGCGTTCGTGGCCGCTGAGCTCCGCCGTCGCCACCCGCTGTTCGACGTGCGCGTGCTCGCACGCCGGCGCGTCGCGGCCGGCGCTCTCGTGATCCTCACCGCCTACATCGCGACGCTCGGCATGCTGTTCGTCCTCCCGCAGTACGTGCAGTACGTCCAGGACGGCTCGGCGTTCGCCTCGGGCCTCGAGGTCGCGCCGTTCGGCGTCGGGCTCGGCCTTCTCGCGTCGGTGAGCGGGCGGCTCGTCGCGAGGTTCGGGTCGACCGGCGTCCTGCTTGCGGGTCTGCTCACCGCGGCGGCCGGCTTCGTGCCGCTGCTGTTCCTCTCCGCCGACAGCTCGGCCGCGCTCGTGTTGCTCGGCACCGCGCTCGTCGGGTGCGGCATCGGAGCGATGGCCCCGCCGGTGACGGCGGTGATCATGAACGACGTGGGGACAGAAAAGGCCGGCGACGGGGCCGCAGTGAACCAGGTCGCGCGCCAGGTCGGCGGCGCGCTCGGTGTGGCGATCGTGGGGAGCGTGTTTGCCGCGGTCTACACCGCCGAGATCAGCGAGGACGGACGCGTGCCCGCGGTCGCGACGGAGTCGATCGAGGACGCAACGGACGTGGCGAATCGCCTGCACGGCGCGGCACGTGCCGACCTTGTCAACGACGCCATCGCGAGCTTCGACGTGGCGGCCCGCTGGGGCCTCGCCGTCTGCATGGCAGGCCTCCTCCTCGGGGCGGTGAGCGCGGCCGTCGGGCTGTCACGGGCACCCCCGGCCGAGTGACGACGCGCCTGACATGGAAGCGCCCTGGCAAGAGGACGCGCTCCTTGTCGACAACTCCTGAGAGGCCACAGCAGCCGCAGAGCCTCTACACCGACACCTCGCGCCGGGTGATCCGCCAGGTGCCGATCAGGAGCGGAAGCAGCATCCAGAGTGCGAGCGCCGTGCCCATGTGCGCCCATTGGGTGGCGCTCATGACCCCCTCGGTCATCTGGCCGAGGGCGCTCGCGTAATCCACCCACGGGGCGACGTCGGCGAACAAGGGCAACGAGACCACCGCCATCCACGCCGTCGGCAGCGCGAAGAGGAGGACGATGGCGGGCGCCGGAGGCGAGCAGGATCGCGCCGAACGCGACGCCCACGACCATCCCGGCCGTCAGGTTGACGGCCGACTGGCCGATCAGCGGCGCGGCGTCGGACCAGGTCCCGTCGACGCCGGGCGACGCGACGAGCACACCAGCGGCGACGACGGCGACGGATATCGCCAGCATCGCGACGGCGAGCAGGAGGCTCGCGATCAGCTTGGCGCCGAGGACGCGCGAGCGCACCGGGACCAGCGCGAAGGTGATCATCCCGGTGCGCTGGGACCACTCCGAGGTGACGAGCAGGATGCCGAGGACCGGCAGCAGGACGGCCGCCGGCTGCAGCCCGGCGTCGAGGACGGACTGGAACGTGTGGTCCGCCGCGTCCGCCGACGACGCAGGCGACGATCACGACGAGCACGGTGATCGCGACGATGGCGAGCTGTAGCCAGAAGCCGGCGCGGGTGTTGACCATCTTGCGCAGCTCGACGGCGACGAGGCGGCCGAGGCCGGGGCGTGCGTGGACGCCGGTGGTGTTCACGCGGATCGGTGCGGCGAGGGTGGTGGTGCTCATGCGGTTGCTCCTGTCAGCTCGGGGTGCATCGAATCAGTGGGCGGCGACGGTGTGCTTTCGCCGGACGTGGTCAGCTCGAAGAAGAGGCGTTCGAGGCCCGCGCCCTCGGCCGGGGCGAGCCGGCGCAGCACGACGCCGTCGGCCATTGCCGCGTGAGCGACGACCTCGGGCTCGGCCTCGACCAGCCGCCGATCGCCGTCGGCGGGGTGCATCGTCAGGCCGGCGTGGTGAAGCGCGGCGTCGAGCGCGGCGAGGTCGGCCGCCTCGACGATGGTGCCGGACTCGGTCAGCAGCTCGGCGCGGGTGCCCTGCGCCTGGATCCGTCCGCCGCCGATGATCATCATCCGATCGGCGACGGCCTCGACCTCGGCCAGCAGGTGCGAGGAGAGCAGCACGGTGCCGCCGCGGTCGGCGAAGCCGCGCAACAGGCCCCGCATCCAGCGCATGCCCTCCGGATCGAGGCCGTTGGCGGGCTCGTCGAGGATCAGGACCTCGGGGTCGCCGAGCAGCGCGTGGGCGAAGCCCAGGCGCTGGCGCATGCCGAGCGAGTACTTGCCGACACGCCGCCGGGCTGCCGTCTCGTCGAGGCCGACGAGCTCCAGCAGCGCGTCGACGCGCTGCGCCGGCACGCCCATGGTCTGGGCGGAGACGGCGAGCGCCTCGCGGCCGCGGCGCCCGGCGTGCTGGGCGGACGCGTCGAGCAGGATCCCGACGCGCCGGCCGGGGTTGGGCAGGTCGCGGTAGCGCCCGCCGAGGATCCGGGCCTCGCCGCTGTCGGGCTCGGACAGGCCGACGAGCATCCGCATCGTCGTGGTCTTGCCGGCGCCGTTGGGGCCGAGGAAGCCCGTGACGGTGCCCGGCTCGCAGCGGAAGGTGACATCGGAGACGACGGTGCGCCCCCCGAGCTGCCTGGTGAGTCCTTCGGTTTCGATCATCCCGGCAGACTCGCGGCCGGCCGTGCTTCCGCCCACGGTCCCCGGGCTACGCTCGCCGAGCCCTGCGGCGGTGGCAGCCAACGACTTTGGTAGGGGGTCGCGGCCGCGGTCCTCGCTTAGCCTTCGTCGTCGAGCGATGACACGCCAGGCGACAGCACGCTTCACCCATCGGCTGTCCGGCTGGATGCGCTCCGCACTGCCCGGCGTCGTGATCGACGCGCCCGACGAGGAGCGTGGCCGCCGCGACCGCGTCGTCGACGCGACGATCTACCTGGTTGCGTTCGCGATCAGCGCCGCCACCCTCGCGGGCACTTGGCAGATGCACCCGCCCTGGCTGCGCGTCGTGGACGTCGTGGTCGGGATCGCGGCGCTCGTCTCGCTGCACTGGCGGCGCACCCATCCAGGCGCCGTCGGGATCGGCATCGGGGCGGTCTCGCTCGTGATCCTCACGACCTCCGGCGCGAACCTCGCCGCCACCTTCAACGCCGCGATCCGGGCTCGTGGCCGTGATCTGGCCGTCATCGCCGGGCTTCTGATCGCCTGGGCCTTCGCGAGCCCGCTGCTCTACCCCGCCGCCGGTAGCTACTGGGTCAACGCGGGGGCCTGCCTGCTGCTGACGGGCGTAGTCCTCGGCTGGGGACTCTTCGTACGCGCGCGGCGCGAGCTCGTGCGATCCCTGCGCGAGCAGGCCGACCGCGCCGGGGACGAGGCGCGCGCGGCCGAACGGCGGCGGATCGCGCGCGAGATGCACGACGTGCTCGCCCACCGCCTCTCGTTGCTCTCCGTCCACGCCGGCGCGCTCGAGTTCCGCCCCGACGCCCCGGCCGAGGAGGTCGCCGAAGCGGCCGGCGTGATCCGCGAGAGCGCGCGGGCCGCGCTCGACGAGCTGCGCGGCGTGATCGGCGTCCTGCGCGAGGACGGCGGCGAGAGCCTGACCGAACCGCCGCAGCCGACGCTCGCCGACGTCGCCGCCCTCGTCGATGAGTCGCGGGCGGCCGGGATGCGGATCACCGCACGGATCGAACTGGGCGACGCAGCGCCGCCCGCCGCCGTCGGCCGAACCGCCTACCGGATCGTGCAGGAGGGTCTGACCAACGCACGCAAGCACGCGCCGGGAGCGGCCGTGACTCTAACCGTCCACGCGCCCGACGGCGACCTGCAGGTCGAGGTCCGCAGCCTCGCGCCGGTGGCCGTCGCCGCGGTCTCGCCGCTGCCCGGGGCGGGGACCGGCCTGATCGGGCTCACCGAGCGCGTCGCGCTCGCCGGCGGCGAGCTCGAGCACGGCGTCGACGCCGACGGCGCGTTCGTCGTGCGCGCCCGCCTGCCGCGATGATCCGCGTCCTGCTCGTCGACGATGACGCGCTCGTGCGCTCCGGCCTGCGGATGATGCTCGCCGGCGCAGCAAGCCTCGAAGTGGTGGCCGAGGCCGCCGACGGCCGCGAGGTCCTCGGCGCGGTCGACCTCCACCGGCCCGACGTCGTCCTCATGGACATCCGCATGCCACACCTCGACGGGATCGCGGCCACCCGTCTGCTCGCAGCGCAGCCCGACCCGCCCGCCGTCCTCGTGCTCACGACCTTCGACGCCGACGAACTCGTCCTGCGCGCGCTGCAGGCCGGCGCCGCCGGCTTCCTGCTCAAGGACACCGCGCCGGCGGAGATCGTCCGCGCAATCGAGCTCGTCCACGCGGGCGACGGCATGCTCTCCCCCACGGTGACCCGCCGGCTCATCTCGTTGGTGGCCGGCGACTCGGACGCCGGCGCCCGCACCGAGCATGCCCGCGACCGACTGGCGACGCTCAGCCCGCGCGAGCGCGACGTCGCGCTCGCCATCGGCCTCGGCCACGGCAACGCCGAGATCGCCGCGACGCTGCACCTCTCCGTCGCGACGGTCAAGGGCCATGTCTCCCGTCTCCTCGACAAGCTCGAGGTCGACAACCGCGTCCAAATCGCCCTGCTCGTGCAAGCCGCGGGCGAGCACTAGCAGGGTCGCGGACGGATCAGAGTGTCGCTC
>CAWKFR010000010.1:0-92805 GCA_963848885.1 uncultured Thermoleophilaceae bacterium | reverse complement strand
CAGGCGCTCAGCCGCGGAACAGGCTGACGAGCTCGCCGTCGATGAATGCGTCGATCGCGGCGATCCGCGTGCCCTCGATCTCGAAGGTGAGGATCCCGTGCGGCTCGTCGGTTCCGTCGTCGAGCAGCTTGCGCATCGAGACGGCGGGGCGACCGTTGGCGGCGGTCGCCCTCAGCCGGATCCGTCGCAGATCGCCACCGCACGCCCGGTCGCAGAAGAAGCGCCGTCACCTCGCGTGCGCCGGTGATCGACGGCTGCGGCGGCATGCGCAGGACCGCATCCTCGCGCAGCAGTGCGACGAGACCGTCGACGTCGGTGCGCTCCCAGGCCTCGACGTAGTCGGCGAGCAGCCGCTTTTCGCTCGGACCGGCGGCGGTCCGCGAGCTCGCCGGCAGCTCGGCGTCGATCGTCGCCCGCGCGCGTTGCAGGGAGCTGTTGACGGCGGTGACCGTCGACTCGAGCAGCTCGGCCGTCTCGGCGGCGGTCCAGCCGAGCACGTCGCGCAGGATCAAGGTCGCGCGCTGCCGGCCCGGGAGCCTCTGGATCGCGGTGAGGAACGCGAGCTCCACTCCCTCGCGTTGGGCATAGCGCGCCGCCGGATCGACGACCGGCTCGGCCGCCTCCTCGAGGCGCTCGTCAGGGTAGGGCTGAACCGGCTCCGGTCTGCGGGGCCTCCGCTCGAGCTCGTCGAGGCAGGCGTTCGTGGCGATCCGGTAGAGCCAGGTCCCGATCGATGAGCGTCGCTCGAAGTCCTCGATTCGGCGCCAGGCGCGCATCAGCGTCTCCTGGACGACGTCCTCGGCATCGTGGGGCGAGCCGAGCATCCGGTAGCAGTGCACCTCGAGCGCGCGGCGATGCGGCTCGACCAGCTCGCGGAAGGCGCGCTCGTCGCCAGCCTGCGCCCGGGCGACGAGAACGGACTGCGCGGGTGTCTGGGTGGCGCGAATCACGGACGTTCTAGATGTAGACGCTCGCGGACCCCGAAACTCATCGGTGACTTCCCGCGGCGCGCTTCGTCTGAACAGGCATGGACGAAGACACGATGAGGCGCTGGACCGTGGCGCTCACGGCGATCGGCTCGCTGATGGCCGCGTTCGACACGCTCGTGGTCGCCTCGGCACTGAGCACCATCCGGCTCGACCTGCGGGCTTCCGTCGAGCAGCTCGAATGGACGGTCAACGCCTACAACCTGAGCTTCGCCGTGCTCCTGCTCACCGGCGCCGCGCTCGGCGACCGGCTCGGTCGCAGGCGCATGTACGCGGCCGGGCTCGCTCTCTTTGCGCTGGCGTCGGCGGCGTGCGCCTTGGCTCCATCGGTTGACTGGCTGATCGCCGCACGTGCGCTGCAAGGAGCCGGCGCCGCGCTGCTGATGCCGCTCGGGCTGGCTCTCCTCGCCGCCGCCTTCCCGCCGGATCGGCGCGGGGCGGCGATCGGGATGTTCAGCGCGATCACCGGCCTCGCCGTCGCCAGCGGCCCGTTGCTCGGCGGCGCCGTCGTCGAGGGGATCGCCTGGGAGTGGATCTTCTGGATCAACGTCCCGATCGGGCTGATCGCCGCGCCGCTGGTGCTCGCCAAGCTGCGCGAGAGCCACGGCTCCGACCGGCAACTCGACCTTCCCGGGCTGGCGCTGATCGGCATTGGAGCGTTCGGCATCGTCTGGGCGCTCGTTCGGGGCAATGACGCCGGTTGGGGGAGCCTCGAGGTGCTCGGCGCGCTTGCCGCCGGCTTCGCGTTCGTCGCCGCCTTCGTCCGTTGGGAGCTCAGAGCCCGGCGGCCGATGCTGCCGATGGGGCTGTTCCGCGACCGCTCCTTCTCGGCCGGCAACGCGGGGATCTTCTTCACGTTCGCCGCCCTGTTCAGCTGCGTGTTCCTGTTCGCCCAGTTCATGCAGACGGTGCTCGGCTACGGACCGCTCGACGCGGGGCTGCGGCTGATCCCCTGGACGATCACGTTCCTTGTCGTCGCGCCTGCGGCCGGCGCGCTCGCCGACCGTGTCGGCGAGCGGCCGCTGATGCTCACGGGCCTCGTGGTCCAGGCCGCAGGCCTGCTGTGGCTCGCCTCGACGGCCGACCCCGGCGTCAGCTACGGCGAGCTCCTCCCGGCCCTCGTCGTCGCCGGGATCGGCGTCTCGATGGCGATCCCCGCGGGGCAGAGCTCGGTCGTCGGAACCGCGAGGATCGGAGACCTCGGCAAGGTCGCGGGAGCCAACAGCACGATGCGGGAGCTCGGCGGTGTCTTCGGAGTGGCTGTCGTCGTCGCGGTGTTCTCCGCCGCGGGGAGCTACGCCTCGGCGACAGCGTTCTCCGACGGTTTCTCGGCGGCGGTCCGGGTCGCCGCCGGGCTCTCGCTCTGCGGCGCCCTTGTGGCGGCGTGGATCCCGATGCGTAGGGAGACCGCGGCGCCGGAGCAGCCGCCCCGGCCCCGGGACCTGGCGACCGAAGGGGCGTCCCGATGAGCGACCTCACAGTCGTCCGCTACCGAGTCCACGAGGGGGAGGCCGACGCCAACGCCGAGCTCGTCCGCGATGTCTACGAGGAACTTGCAGAGGTCGCTCCGCCGAGCTTCCGCTACGCGACCTTCTTGCTCGACGACGGTCGCACCTTCGTCCACCTCGCGATCAACGAGAGTGACGAGACCGCGCCCCTGACCGGCCTCCCGGCCTTCCGCCGGTTCCAGGAGGGCCTCGCCGAGCGCTGCGAGGAGCCGCCGGTGGTCAGCTCGGCGACCGAGGTGGGCTCCTACCGGCTGTGAGGACTCGCTAGAACTAGGCCCTCGCTTGAGCATGAGCCCGGCTCGCAATCGCGTCACTCCCCTCGGCGACATCGTCGCCATCCCCCTGCGAGGGGCCTGGACGGGCAATCGGGGGATTCTGCATCGCGGGCGCGAGGTCGTCCGGTTCCATGCGAGCGACCTCTGGATCACCTGCGCGCTCGAGTTCCGGGGCCGCTGGCACGAGCAGTGGCAGCCGCACCACTTCACCTGGCTGTACTTCCACGACGAGGCGGTCTCGTTCGCGGCCGGCCATCGTCCCTGCGCCGAGTGCCGGCGCGACGCCTACAACGCCTATCGGGCCGCCTGGGCCGACGCCCTCGGCGGCCCCGAGCCGTCCGCCAAGGAGATCAACCGGCGGCTGCACGGCGAGCGGATCTTCCGCGGGACCCACCGGCGCCGGCTGCACGAGCTCGACTGGGCGGGCCTGCCCGACGGCGCGTTCGTCATCGATCGACGGCGCGCCCGCGCTCGTCCTCGGCGCCGAGCTTCACGAGTGGACCCAGGAGGGCTACGGCGGTCGCCGGCGCCGCCCGAGGCGCGGGACGGCCACCGTGATCACGCCGCCCGCGACCGTCGCCGCGCTCCGCGCCGGTTATCCCGTTCATGTCGAGAACCTCCCGACGGCTCCGACCCCGAGCTGAAAGGGTGCCCAACGGGTGCGCTGAGCGGGGTCAGTCGGTCGGCAGCAGCACCTGGAACCGCGTCTCCCCGGGCTCCGACTCCAGGCGCAGCTCGCCGTGGTCGCGCACGACGATGCGCTGCGCGATGTCGAGTCCGAGGCCCGTGCCCTGGCCGACCGGCTTCGTCGTGAAGAACGCGTCGAAGACGCGCGTCTTGAGGTCGGCCGGGATGCCGGGCCCGTTGTCGCAGATCTCCACGGAGATGCGCTGGCCCTGCTTGCGCGTGCGCACGGTGACCCGGCCGCGCTCGTCCACGGCGTCGATCGCGTTGTCGATCAGGTTCGTCCAGACCTGGTTCAGCTCGGACCCGGACGCCTCGACGGTCGGCAGGTCGGGGTCGAAGTCGCGCACGACCTCGACCTGCTTCGCGCGCAGCTTGTGCGCCAGCAGCGCGAGCGTGCTCTCGAGTCCCTCGTGGATGACGACGGTCTGGCGCGGCGCCTGGTCCAGGTACGAGTAGTTCTTGACCGCGGCCACGAGGCTGACGATGCGCGTGGTGGCCTCCTCCAGCTCGCCCGTCAGCACCCTGGCGGCGGCGCACGCCGCCACGTAGCGCAGTCCCGCGGCGAGCCCGTCCGGCCCGGCGACCGCGCCGACCCGCTCGATCCAGTCGGCCCGAAGGCCGGCCTCCGTCAACGCCGCGGCGAGCTCGTGCGCCCCCGGCACGCCGTGCTGCTCGAGGGCCTCCAGCAGCTCCTCCTCGCGGTCGCTCTGCGCGAGTGGCTCGAGCCGCTCGACGGGCCGCGCCGGGTCGCCGGCCTCGGCGCCGAGCGCCACCAGCCCGGCCAGCTGGTCAGCTCCCGCGCCCGTCGCGGACACAGCGGAGAACGCCTCGTCGCGCGCGCGGTCGTACTCGCGCAGCGTCGGCACCGCGCGCGCCGCCGCTGCCGCCGGGTTGTTCAGCTCGTGCGCCAGTCCTGCCGCCAGCTGGCCGACCGCGAGCAGCTTCTCGCGGTCGCGCTCGACGCCCTTGACCGTCCCGCTGACCGACTCGAACGCCGGCAGCAACTGGCGCATCAGCGTTCCGTGGGTGAACGCGAGCCGGCGCAGCTCGTCCCCGTCGACCTCGAACAGGACGCGTGTCGACGACCGCGAACGTGCTCCCGCGATAGGGCGTGTCCGTGAGCAGCGCCATGGCGCCGAGGAAGCCGCCCGGGCCGTGGCTGAACATCAGCATCTGCTCGCCGCCGACCTCGCGCGTCGTCTCGAGCTTGCCCTCGAGCACGATGTGGAAGGCCGTCGCGCGGATCGCCCTGGTAGAAGAGGAACTCGCCCTCGGCGAGCCGACGCTCGCGGCCCGCAGCGGCGAGCCCCTCGACCTCGTCGTCGCTGAGGCTGGCCAGGACCGCGATGTCGCGCAGGCGGCTCGGCGCCGACCGGGCCAGGGTTCGCCATCGGCCGACGTGCCAGTCTTAGGCCGACCGATGCCCTCTGAGAAACGTCCTGCGATCGTCGCGGTAGACGACGAGCCGGCGGTGCTGGGTGCCGTGGCCCGCGACCTGCGCCGCGGGTTCGGCGAGCGCTACCGGATCCTGCGCGCGAGCTCCGGGCCGGAGGCCCTGGACCTGCTCGGCGAGCTGCGCACACGCGGCGACCAGGCGGCGATGCTGATCGCCGATCAGCGCATGCCGGGCATGTCCGGCACCGAGTACCTCGTCCAGGCGCGCACGGTCGTCCCCGACGCCAAGCGCGTGCTGCTGACCGCCTACGCCGACACCGACGCCGCCATCGCCGCGATCAACGAGGTCGCGCTCGACTACTACCTGCTCAAGCCGTGGGACCCGCCAGAGGAGCAGCTCTACCCCGTCATCGAGGACCTGCTGACCACCTGGGAGGCGGGCGCGTCGCTCGAGGCCGGCGGCGTGCGCGTGATCGGCCACCGCTTCTCGCGCGACTCCCACGAGCTGCGCGACTTCCTGGCCCGCAACCGTGTGCCGGCGCGCTGGCTCGACGTCGAGCGCGACGGCGAGGCGCGCGAGCTGCTGAAGGTCGTCGACGTGCCGGAGGACCGGCTCCCGGTCGCCCTGCTCGAGGACGGCTCGGTACTGGAGCGCCCGACCGTGCTCGAGCTGGCCGAGCGCCTCGGGGTGGCCGGCCGCCCCGCCCAGGAGCACTACGACCTCGTCATCGTCGGGGGCGGCCCGGCCGGGCTGGCCGCCGCCGTCTACGGCGCCTCCGAGGGGCTGCGGACAGTGATGGTCGAGCGCGAGGCGCCGGGCGGCCAGGCCGGGCAGTCGAGCCTGATCGAGAACTACCTCGGCTTCCCGTCGGGCCTGAGCGGGTCGGACCTCGCCCGCCGCGCCACCGACCAGGCGCGCCGCCTGGGCGCGGAGCTGCTGACGATCCAGGACGCGGTCGGCCTGCGCGCCGAGGGCGCGGGGCGCCTCGTCGAGCTGAGCGACGGCGGCGAGCTGAGCGCCAACTGCGTGCTGGTCGCGTCGGGCGTCTCGTACCGCCAGCACGACGCGCCCGGCTTCTCCGACTTCACCGGCGCGGGCATCTACTACGGGGCGGCTCTGGCCGAGGCGCGCTCCTGCTCGCAGCAGCACGTGGTCGTCATCGGCGGCGCCAACTCGGCCGGCCAGGCCGCCGTCCACTTCAGCGGCTACGCGGCCCAGGTGACGATGCTGGTGCGAGGGCCGACGCTCGAGCGCTCGATGTCCCACTACCTGGTCGAGCAGCTCGCTCAGCTCGAGAACGTGACCGTGCGGACCGAGACCGAGGCGGTGGCGGCCGAGGGCGAGGACGGCCGCCTGCGGCGCCTGCGCATCCGCGAGGCCGACGGGAGCGAGTCGCCGCTGGACGTCGACGCCTGCTTCGTCTTCATCGGCGCATCGCCGCGCACCGACTGGCTCGAGGGCGTCGTCGCGCGCGACGAGCGCGGCTTCATCCTGGCCGGCACCGAGGTGCAGGGCAACGGCTGGCCGCTCAAGCGCGAGCCCTACCCGCTCGAGACGAGCGTGCCGGGGATCTTCGTCGCGGGGGACGTGCGCGCGCGGTCGATCAAGCGCGTCGCCAGCGCGGTCGGCGAGGGCTCGATGGCCGTCTCCCTGATCCACCAGTACCTCGCGATCGCATGAGCGCGGTCACGCTCGACGAGCTGCGCCGAGTCGACCTCTTCGACGACCTTGACGACGAGCAGCTCGCCGAGTGGGTGGGCGTCGCCCGGGTGGACGAGTACGGGCCCGACGTGCTCGTGTTCGAGCAGGGGGTGGAGGTACCCGGCCTGATGCTCCTGCTCGAGGGTGAGGTGCAGAACGTGCTCGTGGACGGCGACCGCACCGAGCCGGTCGGGCGCCAGCAGGCCCCCACCTGGATGGGCGCCATCGCCGTGCTGACCGGCGGAACGCTCGGCGTCCGCATGAGCACGTGCGGCCCTGCCCGCCTCGCGCTGATCGAGTCCGACGACTTCCGCCGGCTCGCCTTCGCCCAGCCGTCGGTGCACCAGCGCGTGATGCAGCAGGTCGCGCCCGTGATGACGCGCATCACCGGCATGGAGCAGAACCGCGAGCGGCTCGCGTCGCTCGGCACGATGGCTGCGGGCCTCGCGCACGAGCTGAACAACCCCGCCGCGGCCGCGCGCCGGGCCGCCTCGCAGATGGAGGAGGCGCTCGAGGTGATCGCCTCCACGATCGGGCGCTTCGTCGCGTCGGGGATCGAGCGCAAGCAGGCCGAGCAGCTGGTGGAGCTCCAGGAGATGGCGATCGCGGGCGCCGAGCGGCGCACCGCCCTCGACGCGCTCGACGCGGCGGACGCCGAGGAGGAGCTCACCGCGCGCCTCGAGGAGCTCGGCGTGCACGAGCCGTGGCGGGTCGCCGAGCCGCTCGTCGGCGCCGGGGTGGACCGCGAATGGGTAGACCTGGTCGCCGGCGCGGCCGGGCCCGCCACCGACGCGGCCATCGCCTGGGTCGCCGCGACGCTCGCCGCGCGCGGGCTCGCGGCGGAGCTCAAGGAGTCGACCCAGCGCATGTCGGGCCTGGTCGGAGCGGTCAAGACCTACGCCTACATGGACCGCGGCGAGCTGCTCGAGCTCGACATCCACGAGGGCCTCGAGACCACGATCGCCGTGCTCGGCCACCGGCTCAAGCACACCAACATCGAGGTCAAGCGCAACTACGACAAGAGCCTGCCCAAGCTGACGGTGCGCGGGTCCGAGCTCAACCAGGTCTGGACCAACCTGATCGACAACGCGATCGACGCGCTCGGGGACAACGGCACGATCACGATCACGACCTCGCCCGAGGCAGGCGGGGCCCGTGTGGACGTGGCCGACAACGGCACGGGCATTCCGACCGACATCCGCGAGCGCGTCTTCGACTCGTTCTTCACGACCAAGGAGGTCGGGCACGGCACCGGCCTCGGCCTGGCAACCGCGCACCGCATCGTGGTCGACCGCCACCAGGGCACGCTGAGCCTCGACTCCGGCCCCGACGGGACCACGTTCCACGTCTGGCTGCCCCGTAACCAATCCTGATCTGGAGGCATCGAATGGCCACCTGCACCCATCTCGACCACGTCAAGGTCACGGAGCTGCCGCCCGCCGTCGAGGGCTGCGAGGACTGCCTGGCCGCCGGCACGCCGTGGCTGCACCTGCGCATCTGCCTGGAGTGCGGCCGCGTCGGCTGCTGCGACTCCTCGCCCGAGCGCCACGCGAGCACGCACGCGCGTGAGAGCGGACATCCGATCATGCGCTCGCTCCAGCCGGGCGAGGACTGGTCCTGGTGCTTCGAGGACGAGGTGGCGATGGTGATCCAGGAGGTCCGGGGCGAGACCACCATCCCACCGTCGCCGCTCGGCTGACCGGGGAAGCGCCGGGACGCGGCTAGCTAGACTCGCGCCGCGATGAGGCCGCTCCGCTCGATCGCAGCCCTCGCCGCCTGCCTCGCCGTCGTGGCGTTCGCCGCCGGCGGCTGCGGAAACAGCAGCAGCTCCTCCGGGCTAGGCGACACGCTCTCCTACGTCCCGGCCGACACGCCGTTCGCCGTAGCGATCGACACCGACCTCGAGGGCGAGCAGTGGAGCGCGCTCGACTCGATCCTGAATCGCTTCCCCGGCGCGGACTCGATCAAGGGGCTGCTCAAGGCACAGCTCTCGATGGGGCAGGAGGGCGTCGACTTCGACAAGGACATCAAGCCGCTGCTGGGCAACCCCGCGGTGATCAGCGCCACCGACGTCGGCTCGTTCCTGTCCGACGCCGACCAGTCGGGCTTCGTGGCGGCGCTCCAGGTCAAGGACAAGGACGCGCTCGACTCGCTGATCGAGAAGACCGGCGCCAAGGAGGACGGCGAGGAGTCCGGGGCGACCGTGTACCGGGACGGCGACACCTCGTTCGCCGTCAACGACGACGTCGTCGTGCTGGCCGGCTCGCGCGAGCTGCTCGTCGCCGCACTGAAGCGCGCCGACGGGGGCGACAGCCTCTCTGAGGACGACTTCGACAAGGGCCTCGAGGGCCTGCCGACCGACGCGCTCGCGCGCGTCTACGTCGACGTGCAGGGCCTGCTGAGCCAGAGCGAGGAAGCTCGCGCCGCGCGCAAGATCGCGTGGGTCGGCGCGCTGCGCAAGCTCGGCCTGACGATCACCGCGACCAAGCAGGCGGTCGACGTCGACTTCAACCTGCACACCGACGGCGCGGACCTGACCGAAGACGACCTGCCGCTCGCCTCTGGCAGCGACGCGGCCCAGGTCGTCCAGCGCCCCGGCGAGATCGCCGTCGGCCTGCGCGACCCCACCCAGCTCGTGGCGTTCTTCGAGACGGCGCTCCAGGCGCTCGACCCGCAGAGCTACGGCAACTACGAGCAGGGCAAGCGGGCGCTGTCGGCCAAGCTCGACCTCGACATCGACAAGGACGTGATCGACCAGCTGACCGGCAACCTGTCCGTGTCGGCGACGATCCAGGGCAAGTTCGGCGCCCGCGCCGAGGTCAAGGACCCCGCCGCGTTTAAGAGGACCGTCGACAAGGTCGCCAAGGCGCTGCCGCAGTTCGGGCTCGGCGACAAGGTGACGAAGCGCGGCGACCTCTACACGCTGCAGTCCGACGACGGCGGCACGACGTTCGTGTTCGGGGTCGTCGGCGACGCCTTCGTGGTCGCCTCGGACGCCGCGCGCGCCCGCGGGGTGGCCGCCGCCCAGCCCGAGTCGGTCGAGGGCGCGAGCGGCTCGCTCGTGATCCGCGCGGACGCGGAGGGGATCGCGCGCCAGGTGCTGAAGCAGATCGCGCCGCAGTTCGGCATCCCCGACCCGGTCATCCCGATCTTCGCCCGGCCGTTCGACGAGCTGCGCGGCTCGATCGACACGAACACCGACGGGATGAAGGGGAAGGTCAGCCTGACGCTGGACTGACGCCGCTCCACTCCTGGAGCAGCGGCAGCGGGTCGATCGGGTCGCCGCCGGCGAACCAGCCGCCCAGCCAGAGCTCGAAGTGCAGGTGCGGGCCGGTCGACTCGCCAGAGCTGCCGACCGACGCGATGCGCTGACCGGTGCGGACGCGCTGACCCTCGGCCACGAGCGTCGAGCCGCCCAGCAGGTGCATGAACACGTAGTCGTAGTCCGCGCTGTGGATGACGACGTAGTGCCCGGCGCCGCGGGCCTGGTACTGCACCGCGGCGACGACGCCGCGGTAGGGCGCGACCACCGGGGTGCCCGAGGCGGCGGGCAGGTCCTGCCCCTGATGGCGATGGCCCTTGCGGCGGGCGCCGAAGCGGCCGTCAGCGCCTCCGAAGCTGAAGGCGCCGGCGATCGGGAAGCGGTGGCGGCCGGTCTTCACCGAGGTCGTCCGGGCGGGCCGCCGCTTGCGCTTGGGCTGCGCCTGGCCGAAGCCCGCGCCACCGCTGTCGCCGCGAGCCCCCGGCGCCGGAGACCCCGCCGGCGCTCCCCCTCCCTCGCCGGGTGCCGCCGTGGCAGGCGGCCCCATAGCAGCTGCCACGGCGAGCACCACGACGAGGGCGGGGAAGATCCGGCGAGGGTGCATCCACCTCTCGCATCGGCGGCGCAGCGGGACTCCTGCCCGCTGCAAACGAATTTTCAGGCCAGGCCTAGCGTCCGGCCATCCGGCTGAGCAGCTCTACAGAGCCGTTCTTGCTGAGCGGCTCGTTGAGGTTCCCGCACTTGGGCGACTGCACGCACGAGGGGCAGCCGTCGCGGCAGGGGCACTCCGAGATCAGGCGCAGGGCGTCGTCGACGAGGCCCTCGAAGCGCTCGAACCCGACCCGCGTGATCCCGACGCCGCCGGGGTGGCCGTCGTAGATGAAGATCGTCGACCGGCCCGTCTGCCCGTGGAAGGCCGTCGAGAGCCCGCCGATGTCCCAGCGGTCGCACATGGCGATCAGCGGCAGCACCGCGATCTGGCCGTGCTCAGCCGCGTGCAGCGACCCCTGGAGCACGTCGAGCGGGAACTCCTCGCGCAGCAGCTCGTCCGGCAGCTCGTACCAGAGCGCCTGCGTCACGAACTCCTGCTCGGGCATGTCCAGGGCGAGCAGGTCGACCACGGAGTGGTCGGCCACGCGCTTCTTCTGGTAGGCGACGACCTGCTCGGTCACCGAGACGATCCCGAACGACAGGGCCACGCCGCAGCAGTCGCGCCGGTCGCGCACCTGCTCGATCCAGGTCTCCGACTCGGTCTTCGGCTGCGTGTACCAGTCGCCCTCGAACGGCCGTACGAGCGCGCGCCGCTGGCCCAGCTCGAGCGCCTCGACCTCGTAGGGGCGGCCCAGGTGCAGGTAGACGGCGCCCGGGTGCAGCACCGAGGTCGCGCGCGAGGTCTCGACCGTCCCGATCAGCTCGCCGCCGACGGCCTCCACGACCGCCACGGCGTCGCGCTCCGCCGACCGCAGCGCGATGTCCGCGGCCGGGTACCCGCTGCCGCGGGGCAGGTAGCGCCCGCCGCGCTCGCGCAGGCGGCCCTGCTTGACGAGCCGCTGGGCGTTCTGCTCCCAGCGCTCGCCGAACACGTCCTCGTCCTCGGGCGTCAGCGGCAGCTCGTACGCGGCGGCGGTCAGGTGAGCGAGATGGATGTCCTCCGACTCGTGGTCGAGGATCGCCCGCTCCACCGGCCGCTCGAGGAACTCGTCGGGGTGGCGGCAGAAGAACTGGTCGAGGGCGTCCTCGCCCGCCACGTACATCGCGAGCCCTGCGTCGCGCCGCCCGGCGCGCCCCCACATCTGGCGCAGGCTCGCCACAGTGCCGGGGAAGGTGACGCACAGCGCCGCGTCGAGCTCGCCCACGTCGATGCCGAGCTCGAGCGCGTCGGTGGCGACGACCGCGAGCAGGTCGCCCTCGGCCAGCCGGCGCTCGATCTCGCGCCGCTGGGTCGGCGTGTAGCCGGCGCGGTAGGGGGCGATGCGCTCGGCGGCGTCGGAGCGCCCCATGTCCTCGAGGCGCAGCCGGGCGAAGCGCTGGATCAGCTCGACCCCGCGCCGCGACTTGAGGAAGCAGATCGTGCGCACGTCGCGCGAGACCAGCTCGGCGAGCAGCTTGGCCGCCTCGCCGAGCGCCGACGCCCGCTTGCCGAGCTGCTCGTCCACGAGCGGCGGGTTCCACATCACGACCTGGCGCTCGGCGTGCGGCGCGCCGTCGCGGTCGACGAGCAGCAGCTCGACGCCCGTCAGCCCTTCGCCCAGCTCGCGCGGGTTGGCGATCGTCGCGCTGGTCAGCACGAAGCGCGGCTCCGCTCCGTAGGCGCGCGCCAGCCGCCTCAGCCGCCTCAGCACGTTCGCCACGTGCGAGCCGAACACGCCGCGGTAGACGTGCGCCTCGTCGACCACGACCCAGGCGAGGTTGGCCAGCACGTCGCCCCAGTTGCGGTGGTTGGGCAGCACGCCCACGTGCAGCATGTCCGGGTTGGTCAGGATCAGGTTCGAGCGCCCGCGGATCGCCCGCCGCTCCTCACGCGGCGTGTCGCCGTCGTAGATGGCGTGGCGCAGGAAGCGCCCGCCAAGCTCTGACAGCTTGCGGGCCTGGTCCTGCGCGAGCGCCTTGGTCGGGTAGAGGTAGAACGCGCGCGCCGCAGGGTCGGAGGCGAGCGTGTCGAGCACCGGCAGGTTGAAGGCGAGCGACTTGCCGCTCGCGGTGCCGGTGGTGACGATCGTGTGACCGCGCCGGGCGCTCTCCAGCGCATCCGCCTGGTGCGACCAGAGTCGGTCGATCCCAGCCGCCGCCAGGGCCTCGCGGAGCGCGGGGTGGACGTCCTCGGGCAGCGGCGTCGTAACCGCGGATTGCGACCGCTCGCGGGTCGTCGCGACGACCTCGCCCTCGACGGCCGTTTCGAGCACCGCTTCCCACGGGTATTTCGCCTGAACCGGGCCCACGGCTTGCCATAGTACGAACCCGTTGATCCGCCCCTTCCACCACTCGCAGTTTCCCCCCGAGCTGCTGAGGGAGCGCAAGCGCGATGCGATCACGGTGGTGCTCCCGACTCGGGAGGTGGCCGACACGATCGGGCCGATCGTGGAGCGGCTGACGTCGCTCGACCTGATCGACCAGGTGCTGGTGGTGGATGCCGCGTCCGGGGACGGGACGGCCGATCTCGCCGCCTCGCTCGGCGCGGACGTGCACCAGGAGGCCGAGCTGCTGCCGGAGTTCGGCCAGGTGCTGGGCAAGGGGGACGCCATGTGGCGGGCGCTGGACGTGGCCGAGGGCGAGCTGATCGTCTACCTCGACTCCGACACGCGCGACTTCTCGCCCCACTTCGCCACCGGGATGCTCGGCCCGCTGATCTGCCGGCCCGACGAGGTTCGCTTCGTGAAGGGCCACTTCCGGCGGCCCTATACGACCGCCGAGGGGGAGCAGCGCCCGATCGACGGCGGGCGCGTGACCGAGCTGACCGCCCGGCCGCTGCTGTCGGCCTTCTATCCCGAGCTCGCCGGGTTCGTGCAGCCCCTGGCGGGCGAGGTGGCGGCTCGCCGGTCCGTCTTCGACCGGCTCCCGTTCGCGACCGGGTACGCGATCGAGACGTCGATGCTCCTGCACGCCCGCGACCTGCTCGGCGGCACCGACGGCATGGCCCAGGTCGACCTCGAGGAGCGCTACAACCGCCACCAGCCGCTGCGCGCCCTGGGCCCGATGGCCTACGCGGTGCTGCGCGTCGTCCTCGAGCGGCTGCGGGCGGAGGGCCGGCTCGTCGACGATCAAGCGCCCCCGTTCCAGTCGGCCGACGGCCAGCTGATCCAGGTCGAGCTGATCGAGCGCCCGCCGTATGCCACGCTGCGCGCTCGCGCGTAGTGGCTATCCGATGCGTCTACACCGACCTCGACGGCACGCTCCTCGGTAGGGGAGCGTCGCTCTTCCGCACCGCGGAGGGGGAGTTCACGCTGCTCGCGGCGCGGGCGCTCGAGGCCTGCCACCGCGTGGGCGCCGAGGTCGTGATCAAGTCGGGCCGCAGGCGCGCGCAGGTGATGGAGGACGCGCGGCTGCTCGGGCAGACGTCCTACATCTTCGAGGTCGGCACCGGTCTCGTGATCGACGGGGAGCTGACCTGGCTGACCGGCGACCTCCAGCCGACCGGGGACCGGACGATCCACGCGCAGATCGAGGCGGGCGGCGCGCCCGCCCTGCTGCTGGAGCGCTTCGCCGGGAGACTCGAGCCGCACGCGCCCTGGCACACCGACCGCGAGGTGTCGCACCTGTTCCGCGGCTCGATCACCGCCGCCGAGGCCAACGACGTGCTGGCCGCCGAGGGCCACGGCGCCCTGCGGCTGGTCGACAACGGCGAGATCGAGGACGGGCGCCACGCCTTCCACCTGATCCCCGCCGTCTCGTCGAAGGCGCGCGCGGTCGCCGCCCACATGCGTGCCCGCGGGTACGAGCGCGACGACTGCATCGGCGTGGGCGACTCGCGCGAGGACCTCGACGTCGCCGAGGTCGTGGGGCGCTTCTTCCTCGTCGCCAACGCGGACGCGGCGGACGCCCCCGGCGTCGAGCGCACGGAGGCGGCGATGAGCGAGGGCTTCTACGAGGCAGTGATTCGCGCGATCTCGGAGTCGCGCTAACTCGTAACTGAAGTTACAATCGAGGTGTATCAGCAGCCGGGACTTCGGTCCCAGCACGCGGCGGTGGAGACCGCCGCACGGGTGAGGCAGCACGGGCGCTCCAACGCGGGGCGCCCGTCGCTTAGTGTCACCGCATGAGCTCGCTCGCTGAAGAGATCGTCGACGCCATCAACGAGATCTCGGGGAGGCATCCGGGCCACCGCTCGGCGCATTCCAAGGGCACGCTGCTGACCGGCGACGTTCACGCCCAACGGCGCGGCCAAGCCGCTGACGACCGCCGGGCACCTGCAGGACGAGCCCGTCAAGGTGACAGCGCGCTTCTCCAACGGCGGCGGGGACCCGAACATCCCCGACTACGCGCGCGAGGGCCGCGGCCTCGCGGTCAAGTTCTACCTCCCCGACGGGGACCGGACCGACATCGTCGCGCTCTCGCTGCCCTGCTTCTTCGTGCGGACGCCGGAGGACTTCCTCTCGTTCACGCAGGCGCGCAAGGACCCGGAGCGGCTGATGCCCGACTGGCTCGGCGCGCACCCGGAGGCTCTGCCCGCGATCCAGGCGGCGCTCAGCGCGGACCCGCCGGCGAGCTACGCGACCTGCGTCTTCAACTCGATCCACTCGTTCCGCTGGATCGACCCCGAGGGCGGCTCGCGCTTCGTGCGCTACCGCTGGGTGCCGGAGGAGGGCGAGCAGACCATCTCCTCCGACGAGGCCAAGCAGCGCGGCCGCGACTACCTCCAGCAGGACATCCTCGGCCGCGGCGAGAGCGCGTTCGCGCTGCGGGTGATCCTCGCGGAGGACGAGGACGCCGTCGACGACCCGACGGTGCCCTGGCCCGAGCAGCGCGAGCAGGTCGACGTGGGGCGGCTGTCGCTGACCGGCCCGGAGCTCGAGCGCGAGCGCGACGGCGACATCCTGGTCTTCGACCCGATCCGGATGACCGACGGGATCGAGGTGTCGGACGACGCGATCCTGAGCTTTCGCAGCGACGCCTACAGGGTGTCGGTGACGCGCCGGTCCGAAGATCGCTGACGCTCGATCGCCGCGTTCAGCTCGGCCCCGTAGAGCAGGGCGACGTTCGTGAGCCAGAGCCACCCCACCAGCAGGATCGCTCCGGTGAAGGCGCCGTAGAAGGCGCCCACGTCGCCGACGCGCGACACGTACCAGGAGAACACGAGCGAGGCGAGCAGCCAGAGCAGAACCCCGACGACCGCGCCGGGGGTCAGCAGGTGAAACGCGCGCTGCTTGACGTCGGGCGTGACGTAGTAGATCAGCGCGAACACGAGCATCGCCACCAGGACCGCGCCGGGCCAGCGCACGACGTTCCAGATGTCCGCCGCCGTCGAGCCGAGCCCGACGAAGCCGAGCAGATCCTCTGCAAGGCCCCCGCCGACGAAGACCATCGTGACGCTGGCGACGACCATCGCCATCAGCAGGACGGCGAACAGCACGTCGACCGTCTTGCGCCGCAGGAAGCTGCGTCCAGCGCCCTCGAGCCCGAACACGACGTTCAGGGCTCGGCGCGCGGCCTCGAGCGCTCCGGTCATGCCGTAGAAGGCGAGCGGGATGCTGAAGAGCAGCGCCGCGGTGGCCGTGCCCCTGTTCTGGAGCGCGTCGCGCAGCGAGCGGTCCAACGGATCCACCACCGACGCCGGCGCGACGTCCTGCAGGTAGTTGACGATCGCGTTGTAGGTCTGGGGGTAGCCCCCCAGCAGCACCAGCAGCGACAGCGCCATCAGGCCGACCGGGAACAGCGACATCAGCGCGTAGTAGGTGAGCGCCGCGGCGTGGTGGGTGATCTGGTCGTCGTAGAACGACTTCAGGGACTGCCACACCACTCTCGGCAGGCGGGTCACGTGATCACCCTGGCGTGACGAGCCTGCGCCCGGCGGCCTCGAGCTCGGCGAGCGTCGTGGCCTCGGTCAGCGACGCGAAGTCGAGGATGCGCTCGGCGAACGGGTCGAGGTCGATCCGCCCGACCAGCCCGTGGCAGGGCACGCCCGCCTGGCGGCAGCGCGTGGCCACCTCGCCGACGAGCTTGCCCTGCAGCGTCTGCTCGTCGATACGGCCCTCGCCGGTCACGACGAACGCGGCTCCGCGCATCCGCTCGTCGAAGCCGAGCGCGCCCAGCACGTACGCCGGCCCGTCCTGGAGGCGCGCCCCGAGCTCGGCCCAGAGCCCCCCCGCCAGGCCGCCCGCGGCCCCGGTCATCGGCTCCTCGCGAGGGTCGCGCCTGAAGCTGCGGGCCTGTTCGTCGAGCCGCTCCGACAGCCTGCGCACCAGCGCCGCGTCGGCTCCCTTCTGCGGGCCGTACACGCGCGCCGCGTCCAGGAACGGCACGTGTACGTCACACAGGACGTCCAGCTCCGGGCTCACCCCCGCCTCCGCCAGGGCCTCGAGCGCTCCCGCCCCGCCGTCCGTGGTGGCCGAACCGCCGACGGTGACAATCACACGCTCGGCGCCCGCCTCGATTGCGGCGGCGATCAGCTCCCCTGTCCCGCGCGTGGACGCCGCCCACGCGTCGCGCTCGTCCTCCGCGACCAGCCCGAGCCCGCTCGCCCGCGCCATCTCGACGATCGCGGTGCGCCCGCCGTCGATCAGCGCGTAGGCGGCCTCGATCGGCCGTCCCAGCGGGTCGCTGACCTCGACGCTGCGCTGCTCGCCGGCGAGCGTCGACATCAGCGCGTCGATCGTGCCCTCGCCGCCGTCGGCCACCGGGAGCTCCACGGCCTCGCGACCCGCCGACCGCAGCCCGCGCGCCACGGCGGCGGCCACCTCGTGCGCGGAGAACGTGCCCTTGAACGAGTCCGGCGCCACCAGGGCGGGCAGCTCAGCCAACGGCTTCGGCGAAGGCGCGCTCCGCCTCGTCGCCGTGGACGGCGAAGACGATCCGCTCGAGGTCGCCCTCGTGCTCGCGCGCGGCGCCCACCATCAGCCGCGCCGCGTCGTCGAGCGGAAAGCCGCCCACCCCGGTGCCGAACGCGACCAGCGCCAGCGACCGGCAGCCGAGCCGCTCGGCGCAGTCCAGCGTCGAGCGCGTTGCGCGCTCGATGATCTCGGCCGACGTCGGCCCGCCCAGCTCCATCGTCGCTGCGTGGATGACCCAGCGGGCGGGCATGTCGCCGGCGGTCGTCTCGACCGCCTCGCCCAGGCCGATCGGCGCGCGCTCGTCGGACTCGCGCTGCACGGCCGGGCCGCCCGCGCGCGAGATCGCCCCGGCCACCCCGCCGCCGTGGCGCAGCTGCGTGTTGGCCGCGTTGGCGATGGCGTCCACCTCGAGGGTCGTCACGTCGGCGGCTAGGACCTCCAGCTCGGCCGCCATGGCCGGCACATCGATGTCGATTTGACGCGCGTCTCCCGTTCGTCGATAGGTTGAACGCAGCGAATGGCGCTGCGCGACCGAAGGGAGTCCCCATGAAGTACATGCTCTTGCTGATCGGCGACGAGAGCCAGTACCAGGACCGGTCCGACGAGGAGCGGGCGGCCACGATGCAGGCCTGGAACGAGTACACCCAGGCGCTGGTGGAGGCCGGGGTGTTCGTCTCCGGAGAGGGGCTGCAGCCCAGGACGACCGCGACCACGCTGCGCGTGGAGGCCGGCGAGCGGGTCCTCACCGACGGGCCGTTCGCCGACACCAAGGAGCAGGTCGGCGGCTTCTACGTGATCGACTGCCGGGACCTCGACGAGGCGATCGACTGGGCGGCCAGGACGCCGAGCGCCGCGGGCGGATGGCTCACCGAGATCCGGCCGGTCCTGGACTACGAGGCGGCGGGCGGGTTGGACCCGCAGCGCCAGGAGGCGGCCTCGTAGACGGCACCGAAGCGGGGCGGGTCGCCGCCGCCGCGTTCCGGGAGGAGTCCGGCCGCGCGGTGGCGACCCTGATCCGCATCCTGGGCGATTTCGATCTCGCCGAGGAGGCGGTCCAGGAGGCGTTCGTGATCGCGCTGGAACGCTGGCCGCGCGACGGCCTGCCGGACAACCCCGGCGCATGGATCGTCCGCACGGCGCGCAACAGCGCGATCGACCGCCTGCGCCGCGCGCGCCGCTATGACGACAAGCTGCGCGAGCTGGAGCTGCTGATGCCGGGTCAGCCCGACGAGCCGGTCGAGACCTCCCTGCCCGACGACCGGCTGCGCCTGTTCTTCACGTGCTGTCACCCGGCGCTCGCCCCGGAGGCGCGCGTGGCGCTCACCCTGCGCACGCTCGGCGGCCTGTCGACGCCGGAGGTGGCGCGCGCGTTCCTGACCGGCGAGGGCGCCATGCAGCAGCGCATCGTCCGCGCCAAGCGCAAGATCCGCGACGCGGGCATCCCCTACGGCGTGCCGCCCGACCACGAGCTGCCCGATCGCCTGCGCTCGCTGCTCACCGTCCTCTACCTGATCTTCAACGAGGGCTACCTGGCCACCGCGCAGGACACGGTCGTGCGCCGCGAGCTGTGCGACGAGGCGATTCGGCTGGCTCGCCTGCTCGGCGAGCTGATGCCCGACGAGGCGGAGGTCCGCGGCCTGCTCGCGCTGATGGTCCTGCACCACTCGCGCCGCGACGCGCGCGTCGACGCGGCCGGGGCGATCGTGCTGCTGCCGGATCAGGACCGCTCGCTCTGGCACGCCGCCGAGATCGAGGAGGGCGTCCGGGTGGCGGGCGCTGCGGGCCGGGACGGGCCGTTCGCGATCCAGGCGGCGATCGCGGCCGAGCACGTGGCCGCCGTGACCGACTGGACCCGCATCGCCGCCCTCTACGCGCGGCTCGCGGCGGTCGAGCCGTCGCCGGTCGTCGAGCTCAACCGCGCGGTGGCGCTCTCGATGGTCGCCGGGCCGGCCGCCGGGCTCGAGCTGGCCGACCGCCTCCAGGACGGCCCGCTCGACGACTACCACCTGCTCCACGCCACCAGAGCCGACCTGCTGCGCCGCCTCGGTCGCAGCGCGGAGGCCGCGCGCGCCTACGAGCGAGCGCGCGAGCTGGCGTCGAACCCGGCCGAGCGCGCCCTGCTCGAGCGGCGCCTGCGCGAGCTCAGCGCCTGACGTAGACGACCTTGCGGGCCAGCCCGGAGCGGTTGCCGGTGGCGTCGCGCGCGCGGACGCTGATCCGGATCGAGACCTTGCGGTGGCGCGCCAGCGCGCGCCGGACCCGCTTGCGCGCCGGGCGGCCGAGCGGGACCTTCAGCCGGGTGCGCTTGTTGGCCGCGGCGATCTTGCCGTGGCGCTTGAGCCGGTACTCGTGGCCCGCGACGCGCAGCCGGCCTCCCGCGATCACCGCGCAGCCCTCGCTGCAGCGGGCGTAGACGACGGCGCCGCGCAGGCGCAGCACGCGCTGGCGGCGCTTGGCCTTCGTGCGCAGCCGCGGCGCGACCGTGTCGACGGCGGCCGCGCTGACGCCGACGTCGAGGCGCAGCACCTTGCCGAGCAGCGATCCGAGGCTCTGCGCGTCGCCCTCCGGGTCGTCCTGGGTGCCCCCGTCGCCGGTCGACAGGTAGAGCCGCCCGTCGCGCCCGAACAGCAGCTGCCCGCCGTTGTGGTTCTGGGCCTGGTCGTGCTGGATCGTGAGGATCGGGCGGCGCGTGGAGAGGTCGGCGCGGTCGGGACCGTCGGCCGTGCGCCTGAACTCGTCGAGCTGGAGGTCGTTGCCCTTGTTCGTGTAGTAGGCGAACACGCGCCCGCTGGTCGCGTAGTCGGGCGCCACCGCGAACGCGAGCAGGCCCTGCTCGCCGCCCGCGGTCGTGATCAGGCTCGACACGTCGAGGAAGTCGCTCACCTGGCCGCCCGTGCGCACCTTGACCTTGCCGGTCTGCTCGACGACGAACAGCCGCTCGGTGTCGCCCGGCGCGGCGGCGACCCCCAGCGGCTGCGTGAAGTTGCCGATGCTCGTCGTCGTGAGGTTGGAGCCGTTCTGACCGAGCCGGTAGACGGCGCCGTTGAGCGAGCTGACGTAGAGGTGGCCGGTGCCGTCCTCGCCGAAGCCCGACACGCCCGGGACGTCGAGCAGGTGGGTGGCGCTGCCGTTCGCCTCGAGCCGGTAGATGCCGCTGCTCAGCCTGCCGAACAGGTAGCGGCCGGCGAAGGCCGGCAGGCTCGGGTCGCGCACGACGTAGCCGCCGATCACGACGTCCGGGCTGCTCGTGTAGGTGTGCACCGGCGCGACGTAGCTCGCGGGCGTGCAGCCGGTCAGCACCGCGGTGCCCGAGAGGCAGTTCCAGCCCAGGTTGGCGCCGGCGATCCGGGCGCGCGGGAGGTGGTCGACCTCCTCCTGGATGCCGCCCACGTCGCCGATCCACATGTCGCCGGTGAGGCGGTCGAAGGACCAGCGGTAGGGGTTGCGCATCCCGTAGACGTAGATCTCGCCGCGGGCGCCGGCGACGTTCACGAAGGGGTTGTCGGGCGGCACCTGGTACTGGGCCTGCGCGGCCGGCGCCAGCGCGCCGGCGAGGACGACCAGCAGCGGGGTCAGTCGCGCAATTGAGCGAGCACGCATTCGCGCGGTTCCTTGTCGGTTCGCCAGCGCAGGAACTTGGACCCGTGCCGGATCCGGTCGCCGGTGATGTGGTCGAAGGAGACCTCGCAGACCAGCTCGGGCCGCAGCCCCTCCCAGACGAGCTCCTCCTCGGACTTCCAGCGGCTCGGCCCTCCCGAGCCGCGCTCCCCGGTGCGGTAGGGCTCGAGCAGCTCGAGCAGCTCCCGCTTCTGCTTCGCGCGGAAGCTCGACGTGTGCCCGACGATGTGCAGCTTGCCGTCGTCGTCGTAGAGCCCGAGGATCAGCGAGCCGACCGTGTCGGGCTCCTTGCCGAAGCGGAACGCCGCGACCACGGCGTCGGCGGTCCGGACGCGCTTGATCTTGACCATCCCGACCCGCTCGCCCGGCTTGTAGGCGCCGCTCGCCTGCTTGGCGATCACGCCCTCGCCGGTGCCCGCCAGCCACTGGCCGGCCGCCTCGGGGTCGTCGGTCGAGGGGGTCAGCTCGACCGGATCGGTGACCAGCGCCGCGAGCCGGTCGCGGCGCTCGGCGTAGGGCAGCTCGAGCAGCGCCTCGTCGCCCTCGGCGAGCAGGTCGAACGCGACGAGCGTCGCCGGCGTCTCCTCGGCGAGCCGCTCGACGCGCGACTTGGCCGGGTGGATGCGCTGCGAGAGCAGGTCGAACTCCTGCACCTCGTCGACGGTGACGACCATCTCGCCGTCGATCACCCAGCGGTCGGCCTTCATCGCGCAGCGCCTGCTCGACGACGTCGGGGAAGTAGCGGTTCATCGGCTTGCCGTTGCGGCTCTGCAGGTAGACCTCGTCGCCGTCGCGGAACACGATCGTGCGGAAGCCGTCCCACTTCGGCTCGAAGCACCAGTCGTCGCCGGCGGGCAGCTCGCGCGCGGTCTTGGCGAGCTGCGGCTGGAGCGGAGGGGAGAGCGGCAGCTTCAGGGCGCGGCGCTCCTGTCCATCATCCGGCGCAGCATCGCGTCGGCCAGGCTGGGGCGCAGGCCGTGGACGATGCGCAGCAGCCTCACGTTCGGCGGGTGGAAGACCTCGCGCTTGTCGCTCTCGACGGCCTCGACGACCGCTCGCGCGAGCGGCTCGGCCGGGACCGCGCGGTCGAGCTTGTACCAGTCCGGCATGCGCTCCTTCTCGTGGTCGTGGAGCGAGCTGCGGATCTGGCCCGGGTAGACCATCGTGAGCCCGACGCCGGTGCCCTTGAGCTCGTGGCGCAGCGCCTCGCCGAAGCCGCGCTGGGCGGCCTTGGTGGCGCCGTAGACGGCCGCTCCGGGGAACGAGCGGATGCCGGCCCCGGACGAGACGATCACGATCTGGCCGCGGCCGCGCTGGAGCATCCCGGGCAGGGCGGCCTGGACGGTGTAGGCGGTGCCGAGCCAGTTGACCTCGGTGAGCCGCTCGATCAGCTCGGGCGGCATCTCGGCGAACGGGAGGTAGTGCGCGATGCCGGCGTTCGCGACCAGCACGTCGATCGGGTCGAAGCCCTCGACCGCCCTCCCGATCGACTCCCGGTCCGACACGTCGCCAGCCACGTCGCCGCTGCGCGACACGCGACCGACCGTGCAGCCGCGCGCCTCGAAGGCGCTCGCGATGGCCGCGCCGATGCCGCGCGACGCGCCGGTCACGAGCACGCGCGTGTCGCTGCCCACCTCCACGGCCGGTGACTCTAGTGGGGCGTTAGGATCATCGGAATGTCCGACGCCACAGTCGCCGAGGAGGAGTACCTCCAGATCATCTACTGGCTCGAGGAGGCCGGCCTGCCGATCACCGGGGCCAACATCGCCCGGGCGATGCAGGTGTCCGCGCCGACCGTCCACGAGATGATCGGGCGCCTCGAGGGCGACGGCTACGTCACGCGCGCCGAGGACAAGAGCCTCAGCTTCACCGACTCGGGCCGCGAGCACGCCGCCCAGATCGTGCGCCGCCATCGCCTGATCGAGCGCTTCCTGACGGACGTCTTCGACATCCCCTGGGACCAGGTGCACGAGGAGGCGGAGCGGCTCGAGCACTGGATGTCGCCCGTCGTCGAGGAGCGCATGCTGCGCGCGATCGGCGACGCCAAGACCTGCCCGCACGGGCACCCGATCTTCGAGGGCGCCCGCGAGCTCGGCGTTCCGCTCGCCGACGTGGAGGAGGGGGCCAACGTGCGCGTGCTGCGCTTCGAGAACGAGGCGGAGGACCTGCTCCACTACCTCAAGGACACCGGGCTGCACCCGGGCCTCGAGGGCAAGCTCGACAGCTCCGGCGACGACGAGATCCTGATCGACTCCGACGGCACCACGCACGCGATCACGCGCAGCGTGGCCGAGACCGTCTCGGTCGTGGCGGACCCGTCCCCGCCGGTGCGCGTGGCGCTCCCCGACCAGCTGGTGCTGGGCAAGGAGCGCTACGGGCGCTGACCGCCCGTTCGGGCGTTAGGCCGGCGGCGGGCTGGCCACCGGGGTCGAGGCGACCGTTTCCTCCTCGTTGGCGCGCCAGCCGCCGTAGGTGATCCCCGCGGCGGCGAGCACGCCCAGGAACAGGCCGATCTTGCGGCCGAAGTCCACGGAGCTCTCGGCGGCCGCCGGGACGTCCGGCGCCGGGATGTCGATCAGGCGGAACAGGACGAGCAGCAGGCCGACGCCGCCCGCGGCGAGCACGAGCATCCCGCCGGGCAGGTCGTCCGGCAGCGACCCGCGTGGCCTTCGCGACCGGCACGCCGACCGCCACCAGCGCGACGAGGAACAGGAGGATGTCGATGAAGCTCATCGACTCCCACGCGTTCACGCTCTGGCTGGCGGAGAAGCCGGCGACGTTCACGTCGACGCCGTACCACGGCAGGAACATCACGACGAGCAGCACGAGCCCGCTGACGGCGGCGATCTGATCGCCGATGCCGAGCTTCGAAGTGTCCACGGAAAGCCTCCTTGGGGTCGCCGTCGGATTCGACGCCGGGCGCCCAACCCATTCAAGCGCCGCGGCGCTCGGCGAACTCCCGCAGCGCCGCCTGGGCGTCTGGCTCGCCGAACAGGCGCACGGCGTGGTGGGTCTCGCGGTCCATCGCCTCCGCGAGCAGCGTGCCGAAGCGCTCGTTCAGCATCGCCTTGGTCGCCGCCACCGCGGCGCGCGAGCTGCGCGAGAAGACCTCGATCCAGTGCGCGATGCGCTCGTCGAGCTCGCCGGGGGAGATCAGTTCGGTGGCGAACCCATGCTCGCGCGCCCACTCCGCGTCGCGCGGCTCGCCCGACAGCAGCAGCTCGCGCGCGCCGCTCTCGCCGAGCACCTCGGGCAGCAGCAGCGTGCCGGCGTTGCTGGCCACCAGCCCGATCCCCACCTCCGGCGTGATCAGCCGGACGCGGTCCGTGCAGAGGCGCAGGTCGCAGCTCGCCGCGAACTCGAGCGCCCCGCCGACGCAGACGCCGTCCACCGCCGCGATCACGGGCACCGGAGCCGCCAGCACGACGCGCGTGAGGCGCTGGAAGCCGCCCATCGTCGCCTCCCAGGCGGCGGCGTCGGCCTCGAGCGCCGACTGGAGGTCGTCGCCGGCGGAGAAGTGGTCGCCGGCGCCGCGCAGCACGATCGAGCGCACCTCTGGCTCCGCGCCGGCGGACTCGATCGCGTCGGCGATCGCGGTCATCGTGTCGACGTCCCAGGCGTTGCGGCGCGCCTGGCGGTCCCAGGCGATCACCCGTGCCGTGTCCTGCTCGGCGGTCGCGACGGTCATGTCGTGCTCTCCCTCCTGATGGTCTCGACCGCGTCCGGCAGCGGGTCACCGCGCGCCGTCCTGTGGACGATTCGGGTCTTCTGCTCGGCCACCGGCAACGAGCCGGGGTCGAGCCGGGTGACGGTGAAGCGGGCGCCCAGTCCGGCGTGCAGCCGGCGCTCGAGCGAGCCGACGTCGACCTGCGCGGGCGCCTCGACGTACACGCTGAGCGGCGGCGCGATCGGGTCGCCCTCTGCCACGACGCAGTGCCTCCCGAGCCGGGGGTCCTCCGCCAGCAGCGCGCCGATCGCCTGCGGGTAGACGTTCACCGCCTGCACGCGCAGCATGTCGTCGCGGCGCCCGTCGATGCGGATGCGCGGCTCGGTCCGCCCGCACGGGCAGGGCGACGTCCACACGCGCGCGAGGTCGCCCGAGCGGTAGCGCAGCATCGGCGACGCCTCGCGCCGGAGGTGCGTCCAGACGAGCTCGCCCTCCGCCTCGTCCTCGAGCCGAACCGGGGCGCCGTCGTCCGGGCCGACCAGCTCCATCACTGCGTGCTCGCCGACGGTCACGTGCAGTCCCTCGGACTCGCCGCACGCTCCCGCCATCGTCGACCAGACGTCGCTCATGCCGAAGCTGTCGGCCACCGACGCGCCCCAGCCCGCCTCGATCTCCCCCCGCACGGCCGCCAGGCCGGCCCCCGGCTCGCCGGCGGTGACGATGTGGCGGATGCCGAGCTCGCGCGGCTCGACGCCGGCCTCGCGGGCGCGCCCGGCGAGGTGGGCCGGGAACGAGAGCGTGCCGAAGATCGCGGTGATGCCCAGGCGCGGGATCAGCTCGAGCAGCCGGGCCGACTGGCCGACGCCGACCGGCACGACCGTGGCGCCGCTCGCCTCGATCGCCATGTGGTCGGCGATGCCGCCCGCGTAGAGGGCGTAGTTGAGGCAGTGGGCGACCGTGTCGTCCGGCCGCAGCCCGGCGATCCGGAACGCCTCGCCGCCGACGGCGCTGTTGGCCTCGTGGTCGCGCCGGGTGAAGCCCACGGCGACCGGGTCGCCCGTCGTCCCCGAGGTGACGTGCATCCGCACGAGCCGCTCCCGCGGCGCGCACAGGTGCGGCCCGAAGGGCGGGTGCGCGCGCTGGCCCTCGCGCAGCTCGTCCTTGGTCGTGAAGGGGAGGCGCGGCAGCTCGGCCGGCGTCGTCACGCGCGCGCCGCGCAGCCGCTCGGCGTAGAACGGGCTCGAGGCCTCGAGGTAGGCCAGCTGCTCGGCGAGGGCGCTCACCCGCGCGGCGGCAGGTCGCCCGCGGCGGCGAGCTCGAGCGTGGCCTGAACCGTGCTGCCGTAGGCCTCGATCGCCACGCGCAGGTCCGCCTCCGGCGTGTCCTCCTCCTTGGTGTGCGACACCGGCGGCGAGGACGAGGAGAAGATCATCACGGTCGGCAGCAGCCGCGCCATCTCGGCGGCGTCGTGCAGCGGGCCGCTCGGGATGGCGGTGTCCTTCCCGCCCGCGTCCACGACGGACTTGCGGGCGAGGGCGATCAGGCGGTCGTCGAACGGGATCGGCGGGATCGACCAGAGGTAGCGCAGCTCGACCTCGCAGCCCTGGTCGGCGGCGGCTCGCTCGCAGGCCTCGCTCGCCTCGGCGAGCATGGCGGCGAGCGCGTCGGGGTCGAGGTGGCGCTGGTCGAGCAGCATCTCGGTGCGGCCCGGCACCGCGGTGACCACGCCGGGCTCGCTGGTCGCGCCGCCCACCGTGCAGACGCCTCCGTGGCGGATCCCCACCTCCTTGATCGCGAGGGCGGCCTGCGAGGTCGCCATGAACGTGTCGCGGCGCAGCTCCATCGGCGTGGCCCCGGCGTGCGCGGTCTGGCCGGTGAAGACGGCCAGGTGGCGCTCGACGCCGAACGTGCCGAGCACGGCGGCCGCCGGCTCGCCGCTGCTCTCGAGCACGGGCCCCTGCTCGATGTGGACCTCCAGGTACGCGCGCGCGCCGCGCAGCCGTGCGCCCGACTCGAGCGCGCGGTCGAGCTCCACGCCGTGGCGGGCGACCACGTCCTCGAGCCGCTCGCCGTCGCGGTCGCGCAGGTCGCGCACCTCGTCGGTGTCGAGGCTCCCGGCGCAGGCCGAGGAGCCGAACAGGCTGCGCCCGAAGCGCGCGCCCTCCTCGTCGGCCCAGTCGACCAGCCGCAGGCCGACCGGCGGCGTGCCGCGCTCGGCCTGGGAGCGCAGCGCCTCGAGCGCGCTCAGCTCGCCGAGCGCCCCGTCGAGCCAGCCGCCGGCGGGCACCGAGTCGATGTGGGAGCCGACGATCACGAAGCCCTCCTGCTCTCCGTCGAGCCCGGCCCAGAGGTTGCCGGCCTCGTCGACCTCGACCTCGACCGGCAGCTCGTCCAGGCGGGCGCGCAGGAACTCGCGCGCGCGCACCCACTCGTCGGTCCAGCAGACGCGGCGCGCCCCGTCGGGGCCGCCCGTGAGGCTCGCGAGCTCGCGCAGGTCCGCGAGCACGCGGTCGGCGTTCACGACGCGGCGACCGCGGCCGCCGCCCCCAGCGAGCGCGGCACGTAGCGGCCGTGCCCGGGCTGGGTGAGGATCTCCCCGCGGTCGTAGACCAGCTCGCCGCGGCAGAACGTGTGCCGGACGCTGCCCGTCGAGGACTCGCCGTCGAACAGGTCGTAGTCGACGTTCATGTGCGACGTCTCGGTGGAGAACTCGAACGGCGTAGAGGGGTCGAACACGACCAGGTCGGCGTCCTTGCCCGGTGCGACGGCCCCCTTGCGGGCGAGGCCGAAGCGCCGCGCGATCGTCGTCGAGGTCATGTCGACCAGCTCCTCGGGGGTGATCCGGCCGCCCACGACGCCGAGGTCCCACATCTTCACGAGCCGGTGCTGGATCATCGCGAGGCCGTTCGGGATCTTCGAGAAGTCGTCGCGGCCGAGCGCCTTCTGCTCGCTGTTGAACGGGCAGTGGTCGGTGGACACGCTCTCGAGCACGCCGCGGTCGAGCGCGGACCAGAGCAGCTCCTGGTCCTGCTCGGTGCGCAGCGGCGGCGAGCAGACGTAGCGCGCGCCCTCGAAGTCGGGGCGCCCGAGGTCGTCGATCGTGTTGGTCAGGTACTGCAGGCACGTCTCGCCGTACACGGGCACGCCGCGCGCCTTCCCGGCGGCGATCTCGTCGGCGGCGAGGCCGCAGGTCACGTGCACGATGAAGACGGGCGCGCCGGCGAACTCGGCCAGCCGGACGGAGCGGTGCGTCGCCTCCGCCTCGAGCACCTGGGGGCGGGTGTGCGCGTGGTGGATCGGGTCCGTCTGGCCGGCGACCAGCGCGCGCTCGACCAGCACGTCGATCGCCCAGCCGTTCTCGCAGTGGACCATCGTCAGCGCGTTCAGGTCGCGCGTGGTCTCGAGCACGCGCAGGAACAGGTCGTCGGTGACCATCAGCACGTCCTTGTAGGCGAGGAACACCTTGAACGTGCAGACGCCCTCCTCGACCATCGGCTCCATGTCGGCGAAGGTGCCCTCGTCGGCCTGTGTGATCGCGACGTGGAAGCCGTAGTCGACGTGGGCGGCGCCGGCGGCGCGCTCGCTCCACTCCGTAAACGACGACCGCAGCCCGTTCGGGTGCTGCTGGATCACGAAGTCGACGATGCAGGTGGTGCCGCCCGCGGCCGCGGCGCGCGTGCCCGTGTCGTAGTCGTCGATCGAGCGAGTGCCGCCGAACGGCATCGCCATGTGGGTGTGGTTGTCGATCAGGCCGGGCAGGACGTAGCAGCCACTCGCGTCGACGACCTCCGCGTCGACGTCGCCGAGCGCCCCGACGGCGGCGATCTCCTCGCCGTCCACCAGCACGTCGGCCACCGACGAGTGGGTGGCGGTCACGACGGTGCCGCCCCGAATCAGCTTCTTCACGGGATGATCTCCTTCCCGTAGATCTCGAGGGTGCGCTCCTGTCCCTCGGTCATCAGGTAGATGTTGAACTGGTCGACCCCGATCGACTCGAGCTCAGCCAGCTTCTCGCGCGCCTGCTCCGGCGTGCCGAGGACGCAGAAGCGGTCGCAGATCTCGTCCGTCACGAAGGCGCCGTGCTTGGCGCCGACGCGCGAGTGCTCGTCGTAGTCGTAGTGGGTCTCGGCCGGCACGTAGTCGGTCAGCTCCTTCGGCACGATCGAGCCGTCGGCGCCGTAGCGGCGGATCAGGTCCCTGACGTGGTTCGAGACCATCGCCGGGAACCAGCGCACCTGGTCGCGCGCCTCGGCGATGTCCGCCGAGATGTGGCTGGGCGCGCAGACGATGCACTTGAGCGCGTCGGGGTCGCGGCCGGCCTCCTCGGCCGCCTTGCGCGCCGTGCCCATCGTCCACTGGATGATGTCCGGGTCGGCGAGCTGGATGATCACGCCGTCGCCGACGCGCCCGGCGATCGCGAGCACCTTCGGCCCGTAGCCGGCCACGTGCATCTCGATCGGCGGCAGCTCGGGGCGCACCCAGGCGAGCTCGATCTCGGTGTCGTTCCAGCTCACCCGCTCGCCGTTCATGAACGGCTTGATCATCCGCAGCGACTCCTCGAAGGGGCCGACGCGGACGGGCTGCTGGCCGATGTAGCGACGCGCCGAGTCGCCCCGCCCGATGCCCATCACCATGCGGCCGTCCGAGATGTCCTGGAGGGTCGCGTAGGCGCTCGCGACGACGGTCGGCTCGCGGGTGCCCGGGTTGGTCACCATGTGGCCGAGCTTGATCCGCTCGGTCGCGGCGGCGGCCAGCGCCAGCGTCGGGATCGAGTCCTGCCACAGCACGTGCGAGTCGTAGGTCCAGCCGTACTCGAAGCCGTGACCCTCGGCGAGCTGGATCAGCTCGATCAGGCGCTGGTACGGCGGATCGGGCAGCACGGTGACACCGAAGCTCAGGGCCATCGCGACAAGGTAACCCTTCGGGGTCATGCGCGGCGGGGCGCGCTCCCGCCGGGCCTAGCTCAAGGCATCCCGCTTGCGCGCCTTCAGGTCGAAGTAGAGCAGCGTCGAGAAGAGCGCTCCGAACGGTTGCGTCACCGAGCTCGCCACGATCTGGCCGATCAGGGCCCAGAGCGCGCGGTCGGCGCTGTCGGCCGCCGCCGTGAACGGCGCGCCGAGCAGGACCGCGACGATCAGCGCCACCACGTTCACCAGCACGATCATGCCGAGCGTGCGCCACCAGGCGCCCGCCACGACCCGCCCGCTCGCTCGCAGCGAGGCCGGCCCGCGCGCCCCTTCGAGCACGACCGTCTGCGGCACGAAGTACCAGCGCACGAACAGGTAGATGCCCGGCACGATCAGGATGGCCCCGAGCAGGATCCCGAGCGCCGCGAGCAGCACCGCGAAGAAGATCGGGCTGAACGACTCGAAGCCCTTCACGATCGCCTCGCGCGCCCGCGGGACGCCGCCGTCGGCCACCGACTGGAGCGCGTAGACGCAGATCGCCGTGATCAGCGGCGCCACGACCAGGTAGGCGACGGCGGCCGGGATCGCCGCCTCGGCGACCGTCGGCGTGCTGTCGTAGCCGGAGCTCAGCTGCTCCAGGCCGATGCCGCTGACCACCACCTCGGACGGCACGACGACGAGCGCGCCGAGCGCGAGGAAGGTCCAGAAGTGCCTGACGTAGACGACCAGCGAGTCGCGCAGGAGGGCGCCCGTGTCACGCGGGCGCTCGAGCTCGATCACGCACGAGCGGGGGCGGCAAGCTCCCGGTACGCGTCGGCAATCCGGCCGATGCCCTCCTCGATCTGGTCCGGCGGCACGGCCGAGTAGGCGATCCGCAGCGAGTTCTCGCCGCCCTCGATCATGAACGCGGTGCCCTGCTCGAACACGACGCCCCGCTCCGCCGAGCGGCGCGCGAGGTCGGCCACGTCGGTCCCCTCGGGCAGGTCGACCCAGAGGAAGTAGCCGCCCTGGGGCGTCACGTAGGTGGCGTCGGGGAGGTGCTTGTCGAGGGCCGAGCAGGTCGCGTCGCGGCGCTCGCGCAGCGCCGCCTTGACGGTCTCGATCGACGCGTCGATGGCACCCGAGTGGCAGAACTCGGCGACGATCGCCTGGGCGACCATGTTGGGCGAGATGTAGGTCTCGGTGGCGCGCTTGCGGACCGCGCCGATCAGCTCCTCCGGCCCGACCAGGTAGCCGACGCGGATGCCGGGCGCGACCGTCTTGGAGAACGAGGACGCGTACACGACCGAGTCTCCGCCCTCGTCGAGCTCGAGCATGCGCGGGTGGCCCTCGCCCTCGAAGCGCAGGGCGACGTAGGGGTCGTCCTCGAAGATCGTGAAGCCGTACTCGCGCGCCAGCCCGAGCAGCCGCTCGCGCTTCTCGAGCGAGAGCGTGCAGCCGGCCGGGTTCTGGAAGTTGGGGATGATGTGGGCGAGCGTCGGCCGCGCGCCCTCGTCGAGCGCCGCCTCGAGCGCGCCGACGTCGATCCCGTCGGCCTCCAGCGGGATCGCCAGGATCTCCGCGCCGAGCTTGGTCAGCGACAGCAGCGTGCGGTCGTAGGTCGGCGCCTCGACGACGACGACGTCGCCGGGCGCGACCAGCTCTGCGAACAGGAACGCGTCCGCCTGCATCGAGCCGTTCGTCGCGAGCAGGCGGCCGGGCGCCACGCCGTGGTGCTTCGACAGCCACTCGAGCAGCCTCGTGTGCCCGGCCGAGGTGCCGTAGGCGAAGGCCGCGCCGGGGTCGCGTCCGAAGGCGCGCTGGGCGGCCGCGCTGATCTCGTCGACGGCGATGATGTCGAGCGACGGCGCGCCGCGCGAGAGCGAGATGTTGGTTAGCTCAGCCACTCGGCCAAGATAGCTGCTAGCGGCTCGCGCGCGTTGTGATGTCGGCCAGCGCCTCCTCGCGGCTCGTGTAGGCGGCGATCCTCGCCACGCGGCCGTCCCGGAAGCTGTGCACGAAGAAGAGGTACTCGCCGCGCAGGCTGTCGTCCGACTGGATGCGCCGGTGGCCGATCACGAGCAGGTCCGGGTCGTGCGGCTCGAACGTGTACGGCGACGCCATGAACCGCTCGCCGCGCTCCTCGAATTCCGCGAAGAAGCTGCGCACGCCGTCGTGGCCGCGATAGGTGCGGCCGTCGTTGGCGACGAACTCCACCTCCGTGTCGAGCAGGCGGATGGCGGGCTCCGCACCATGCTCCCGGTAGGTGGACCACAGCTCGTGCACGGCGTCGAGGCGCTCGTCCACAAAGGGCAATCTAGCCGCGCGTGGCTCGCTCGTCCTTCTCGGCGCCGCGCTCGCGCGCGAATCGGCCCGCCGCCTCGACCGCGTCGGCGGCCTCGGGCAGGAACGACCAGAAGATCTGGAAGACGTGCGCGTCGACCGGGTAGAGCTCGAGCTGGGCGTCCAGCCCGCTCGCGCGCGCGTGCTCGGTGAGCGCGCGGGCGTCGGGCAGGTGCTCGTCGCCCGTGGCGGCCTGGACGAGCAGCGGCGGGAGGCCGGCCAGGTCGGCGCCGAGCGGGCTCGCGATCGGGTCGTCGGCCGGGTGGCCCCCCAGGTAGGCCGCCGCGCAGCGCTGCATCACCTCCGCGGAGTCCTTGGTGGCCTGCTCCGCGAGCTGCATGTTCAGGTCGACCCAGGGGCACAGCAGGACGGCGCCACCGGGCAGCGGCAGTCCGAGCTCCCTCAGCTTGAGGAGAGTGGACATGACGAGCCCGCCGCCCGACGAGTCGCCGGCGAGCGTGAGCCGCTCGGCGTCGGCGCCGCGGTCGAGCAGCCAGCGGTAGGCCGCGACGGCGTCGTCGATCGCGGCGGGGAAGGTGTGCTCGGGCGCGAGCCGGTAGTCGGCGACGAGCGTGCCAGCGCCGGCCGCCTTGGCGAGCGCCCCGGCGAGCGGGCGGTAGCCGAACGCCGAGCCGAGCATGTAGCCGCCGCCGTGCAGGTAGAGCAGGGCCGGCGGGTCGTCGGGCCGTTGCGCCACGACCAGGCCCGGCACGCCGTTGGCGTTGACTGGCATCACGCTCAGCTCCGGCGGCACCGAGAAGTTCGCGTGGACGGCCTCGTAGGCCATGCGCTGGACCTGGACGTCGGCGTCGGCGACGACGGCGCTGATCAGCGGCTCCCACATGCGCGAGATGCGCCCTACGAGCTCGCCGCCGACGGACTGGGCGGCGCTGATCGCGGCGTCGACCTCGCGCAGCAGCGGCCGTGAGCGGTCGAGCAGCGCCTCACCCGCGAGCGTCAGCTCGACCCTGTGGGTGGAGCGCCGCAGCAGCTCGCAGCCGAGCAGCTTCTCGAGGGCACGGATCTGGCGGCTGAGCGCGGACTGGGTGATGTAGAGCCGGTCGGCCGCGCGCCCGAAGTTGAGCTCCTCCGCGACCGCCACGAAGGCCCGCAGGTGACGCAGCTCGATCGCCTCGGGCGCGTTGGGGAAGGCGATCACGTTCGAGTCGTCGTCCACGCCCTCATTATCCGATCCGGCCCCGCGCGGCGCGATGCCGTTCGCGCATCACCGTCATTCCCGATCGGACTTTCCCTTTCTCCCGCGCCCGGGAACGATGGCCGGCATGTCGATCAGCGAAGCGGGATTGTCGCTGCGGGAGCCCACCGGGCTCGTCCGCGTGGGCGTGAGCTGGCCGGACAGCGAGCCCGAGCAGGACGTGCCGGCGCTGGTGTTGATCGCCTGCGGCGACGCGGGTGAGCTGCGCCGCCGGCTGGCGCTGCAATGCGGCCTGCTGGTGCTGGCCGTCGAGACCTGCGAGCTGGACGTCGCGCTGACCGCGGTCGAGTGGACCGCGGACCACGTGGCCCAGCTCGGCGGCGACCCGGAGCGGCTGTTCGTCGCCGGGGTCGGCGAGGGCGCGGCGCTCGCTGCGGAGGCCGCCCGGCTGTGTGACCTCCCTCACGTTCCCGCCCCGATGACTTTCGCCGCAACCGCCGGTCTCAGCCAGTGAACATGTCGACCAGGAGGAGCCAGATGACCACCGAGACGACCGACCGCAACCGCTGGGCAGCGCTGTACGTGCTCTGCCTCGGCATGTTGATGATCGTTCTCGACGCGACGATCGTGAACGTCGCGCTGCCCTCGATCCAGGACGATCTTGGTTTCTCCCAGGCGAACCTCGCCTGGGTGGTCAACGCCTACCTGATCGCGTTCGGCGGGCTGCTCCTGCTGGCCGGCCGGATCGGCGACCTGATCGGCCAGCGCCGCATCTTCCTGATCGGCCTGGCCGTGTTCACCGGCGCCTCGCTGCTGTGCGCGGTGTCCCAGACCCAGGGCATGCTGATCGGCGCGCGCTTCGTGCAGGGCGTCGGCGGCGCGCTGACCTCGGCGGTCATCCTCGGGATGATCGTGACGATGTTCCCCGAGCCGCGCGAGCAGGCCAAGGCGATCGGCGTCTACACGTTCGTCGCGGTGGCCGGCGGCTCGATCGGCCTGCTGGTCGGCGGCGTGCTGACCCAGGCGATCAGCTGGCACTGGATCTTCTTCGTGAACCTGCCGATCGGCGTCGCGACCGGACTGGCCGCGCTGCGCCTGGTCGAGGGCCGCGAGGGGATCGGTCTCGGCCAGGGCGCCGACCTCCCCGGCGCCGCGCTGCTGACGGGTGGTCTGATGCTGGGCGTGTACACGATCCTCCAGGTCGAGCAGCAGGGCTGGGGCTCGACCCAGACGCTCGGGCTCGGCGCGGTCGCGATCGCGCTGCTGGCCGGCTTCGTGGCGCGCCAGGCTCGCACCGAGAACCCGCTGGTGCCGCTGCGGATGTTCAAGTCGCGCGAGGTGAGCGGGGCCAACCTGGTGCAGGGCCTGATGGTCGTCGGGATGTTCGGGATGTTCTTCCTGGGCGCCCTGTACATGCAGCGGGTGCTCGGCTACGACGCGCTGCAGGTCGGCCTCGCCTACCTGCCCTCGACGGTCGTGATGGGCGTGATGTCGTTCCGCCTGTCGGCGCCGCTGAACATGCGCTTCGGCCCGAAGGCCACGCTGATCCCGAGCATGGTCGCGATCGGCGCCGGCCTGCTGCTGTTCGCGCGGACGCCGGTCGACGCCTCGTACGTGACCGACCTGCTGCCACCGATGGTCCTGATCGGCGCGGGCGCCGGGCTCGGCTTCCCCTCGCTGATGATGCTCGCCATGTCGGGCGCCACCCCCGAGGACTCGGGGCTGGCCTCCGGGCTGGTCAACACGAGCGTGCAGGTCGGCGGCGCGATCGGCCTGGCGGTGCTGGCCACGCTGGCGACCGAGCGCACCGACGGCCTGCTGGCCGAGGGCAACTCGACCGCGTCGGCGCTGACCTCGGGCTACCACGTGGCCTACCTGGTCGGCGCCGCGCTGATCGGCGTCGCGATCGTGATCGCGCTGCGGGCCTTCCGCGAGCAGCCCGCGCAGGCCGAGGTCACCGGGATCTCGCAGGAGCCCGCGTACTCCAACGCCGCCTGACGGTGGTCTAACTCGACCGATAGCGCGCGATCACCACTCCGGTGGTGGTCGTGACGCTCTCGGTCAGCTGCAGCTTCGCGAGCGCGCCGTCGTCGGGGAACATGCGCCGCCCCTGCCCGAGCACGATCGGGTGGATCATCAGCAGGAACTCGTCGATCAGCCCGCGCCCCATGAGCGACTGGATCAGCTCGCCGCTGCCGAGGACGACCGCGTCGGGCCCCGGCTGCTGCTTGAGCTCCGCCACGGCGTCCGCGGCGTCGCCCTCGAGCAGCTTCGAGTTCTCCCAGGGCAGCGGCTCGGCGAGCGTGCGCGACGCGACGTACTTCGTGGAGCGGTTGAGCACCTCTGTGAACGGGTTGTCGTCCGTCTGCTTGGGCCAGAAGCCGTAGAAGTGCTCGTAGGTGCGCCGGCCGAGCAGCAGCGCGCCGCCCGCGCGCATGCCCACGCCGAGCACGCGGCCCATCACCTCGTCGTTGTTCGGGGCCGCCCAGCCGCCCTTGTCGAAGCCCCCGCGGGTGTCCTCCTCCGGGGCCGCCGGGGACTGCATGACACCGTCGAGGGTGAGGTGGTTGACGACGACGATTCGCATGGCCGCTCCTTTGTTTCGGTACTGGACCGTACAGTACCCACATTAGTACTGGACTGTCCAGTACCATGTGCGCGACCTCACGGATGACCGCTTCCCAACCGGCACAGCCGCGATCCGAGCGCAAGCGCACGGCGATCCTCGAGGCCGCCACCGACACCTTCCTGCGCAAGGGCTACCTCGGCACGACCATGGACGAGATCGCGGCGACCGCGGCCGTCTCGAAGCAGACGGTCTACAAGCACTTCGCCGACAAGGAGAGCCTGTTCACGGAGATCGTCACGGGCGCGGTCGACGCCGTCAGCGACCCTCACCACGAGGACGTCCTGGGGCTCGCTGACACGGGCGACGTCGAGGCCGACCTGCGCGCGCTCGCCGGCCGCCAGCTCGAGCGCGTGATGCAGCCGCGGCTGCTCGCGCTGCGCCGGCTCGTGATCGGCGAGGCCGGCCGCTTTCCGGAGCTCGGCCGCGCCTACTACGAGCGCGGGGCCGGGCGCACGATCGAGGCGCTCGCGAGCGCCTTCGAGCGGCTCGCCGCGCGCGGGACGCTCAAGGTCGACGACCCACAGCTCGCCGCCGCGCACTTCAACTGGCTCGTGATGTCGATCCCGCTCAACCAGGCGATGCTCTGCGGCGACGACGAGCTGCCCGGCGCGTCCGACCTGGAGCGCTACGCCGAGACCGGCGTGCGGGTCTTCCTGGCGGCGTACACCTAGTGTGCGCGATCGCTCAGTACGCCCGAACCGGCGATGAGATCTTGTGCCCGTGGACAGCTGGAGCGCCACAGCCGAGACTCAAGCGACACCCGAGCAGCTGCTCGAGGTGCTCACCCACCCGGAGGAGATCCGGCGCTGGTCGCCGGTCGACTTCGACGTCGACGAGCTCACGGCGCGGCGCCTGGCGGCGGGCACCCGCGCGACCGTCACCGGTCGGCTCGCGGGCGTCCCGGTGAGCTTCGAGGTCCACGTGCACGCGGCCGACTCCGGCCGCCTCGAGCTGTCAGCCGACGGCCCGGTCGGCTTCGACGTCCGCTACGACCTCGCCCCCGCCGCGATCGGCGCGGAGATGACGGCCTCGGTGGCCGTCCGGCGCGGCGGCGGGCTCACCGGCCGCGTCGTGGCCAAGGCGGCCGAGGCGCTGCTGGCCGCCGGAGCGCTGGACGGGGCGACGGGCCGGATCGTGCAGGCCGCGGAGTCGCGCGTCCTCGCGCTGGCCGCCTGACCGCCTGTCGGTGTGACAGCCTCTTCTGCCTGACTCGCGTTCTCGAGAAGGGATGCCGGCTCGCGACGGTCGTGGTGGTCGTGGCCTGCCTGTGCGCCCCGGCGGCCGCGAGTGGGGACGCGCCCAAGCTGCGGGTGGCAGGCAACCACCTCGTCGACACCCGCAGCGGCCTGGTCTTCGTTCCGCGCGGGGTGAACTGGCCGAGCTTCGAGTACGCCTGCGAGAACGGCTACGGCTACTCCAACACGCGCGGCCCTGGCACGCGGCACGTGGGGCCGGACGCGGCGGGCGCGGCGGCGATCGCGCGCTGGCACGTCAACGTCGTGCGGCTGCCGCTCAACCAGGACTGCTGGCTCGGCGAGGACGGCCTGCCCGCGTTCGGCAAGCGCGCCGGCTACCGCAAGGCCGTGCAGCGCTGGGTCGCGCGGCTGCACGCGGCCGGGATCGTCGTGATCCTCGACCTGCACTGGTCGGGCCCGGCCGGCGTGCGCGCGGACGGCCAGCGCGCCATGGCCGACGATCACTCCGACGACTTCTGGCGCTCTGTCTCCCGCACGTTCAAGCGCGACCGCTCGCTGATCTTCGACGTCTTCAACGAGCCGTTCTCGGTGCCCGGCCGGCTCGACCTGACCTGGACGTGCTGGCGCGACGGCGGCTGCCAGGCGCCCGTGGTCGACGCGCCGGGCAGCGGCACGTTCACGACCGTCGGCATGCAGACGCTCGTCGACGCGGTCCGCTCGACCGGCGCGCGGCAGCCGATCATCCTGACCGGGCGCGGCTTCGGCAACGACCTGGACGGCTGGGCGGCGTTCCGGCCGGCCGGCGACGGGCTGGTCGCGGGCTTCCACAACTACGACATCTCGCCGTGCAAGGTGCAGACCTGCTGGGACGCGACGATCGCCCCGCTCGCCCAGCAGGTCCCGGTCGTGACCGCGGAGATGGCGGCGAGCGACTGCAAGGCCACGCACGTCAAGGCGTTCATGGACTGGGCCGACGACCGCGACGTGGGCTACCTGATCTGGGCCTGGTGGCTGCTGCCCGGGCGCAGCTGCACCTCGCTGGCGGTGATCCGCGACGTCAAGGGGACTCCCCGCAAGCCCAACGGCACGGCGCTGATGGCCCACCTGGCCAAGCTGGTGCCGCGGGTGTCGCTCGCCGTCGAGCGGGCGCAGGCGCTCGACGGCGCGATCGAGCTCGGCGTGCGCTGCCGGGCGCGCTGCTTCGTCAGCCCGTCCGGACGCGTGCGGGCGGGCCGCAGGACGTTCCGCCTGACGGGACGGCCGCGCCTGCTCGCAGCGGGGCGCACGGGCACCTTCGAGCTCGCCGTGCCGCGCGCGGCGCGCCGGGCCGCGACCGCCTCGGCGCGCCTCTCCGTCCTCGCGAGCAACGGGTCGCACACCACGCGCAGGCGCGCGGCGGTCAAGCTCGAGCGGTGACGATGCCGACCGTCCTCGACCGGCTCGACCACCCGATCGTCCAGGCCCCGCTGAGCGGCGGGCCCGCGACGCCGGCGCTGGCCGGGGCGGTCAGCGAGGCCGGCGGGATGGGCTTCCTGGCGGCGGGCTACAAGGCGCCCGCGGCGGTGCGCGAAGAGCTGGCCGAGCTGCGCTCGCTCACGCAGCGCCCGTTCGGGCTCAACGTGTTCGCGCCGCCGGGGGCGCCCGCGGACCCGGGCGCGCTCGAGCGCTACGCGCGAGCGCTCGGCGCCGAGGCGGAGCGCTACGGGGTCGAGCCGGGGGAGCCGCGGCACGACGACGACGGCTTCGAGGAGAAGCTGGCGCTGGCGGCCGCCGAGCGAGTGCCGGTGCTGTCGTTCACGTTTGGCTGCCCGGCGCCCGAGGCGATCGACTCGCTGCGCGCCGGGGGCGTCGAGGTGTGGCTCACCGTGACCACGCCGGAGGAGGCGCGGGCGGCGGCGCAGGCCGGCGCCGACGCGCTCGTGCTGCAGGGGATCGAGGCGGGCGGGCACCGCGGGTCGTTCGACGACTCGCCGCCGGGCGACCTGGGGCTGCTGGCGCTGCTGCAGCTCGTCGGCGAGGCGGTCGACCTGCCGCTGGTGGCCGCGGGTGGGATCGCGACGGGTCGCGGGGTGGCGGCCGTGCTGGCCGCGGGCGCTCGGGCGGCCGCGCTCGGGACCGCGTTCATGCTCACGCCGGAGGCGGGTACGTCGGCGGCCCACCGCGAGGCGCTGCGGCGCGGGGGCCGGACGGCCCTGACGCGCGCCTTCAGCGGGCGCTCGGCGCGCGGGATCGAGAACCGCTTCATGCGCGAGCACGAGGCGGAGGCCCCGCCCGGCTACCCGGACGTGCACCACCTGACCGCCCCGCTGCGCGCGGCCGCCCGCGAGGCGGGCGATCCGGACGGGCTCCACCTCTGGGCCGGCCAGGCCCATGGGCTGGTGCGCGAGCTGCCGGCGGGGGAGCTGGTGAGGGTCCTGGCGGAGGAGGCGGCGGGGCGCTAGACGCCCGGCGTCAGCACCGGGCAGACGAAGCCGAACGTCGGGCCGGGCTGGAAGCGCGCGTCCGTCGAGCGCCCCAGCCACTCGTTGCGGACCGGGGCGCGCACCTTGCCGCCGGTGCGGCCGCCGCCCTGGATCCGCAGGACGTCGATGCCGCGGTAGGCGTCGGCCGTGTAGACGACCTCGCCGCTGGGATCGGTCGGCGACCAGTAGGCCGCCCAGGTGCTGCCGGCGCCGGGGATGTAGTAGCCGACCTGGGCGATGTCCCGCGGGTTGCGGTAGTCGAGGAAGCGCACGCCCTGCTCGTACCAGCCGACCGCCGCGATTCCGTTCTTGGCGTCGAACCAGTGCGACGAGCAGTTGACGGTCACGGGCGCCTTGGAGTCGACGGCGCCGCTCGTGAACATGCCGTTCAGCTCGGTCTCCCAGGTGTCCTGCGGGGCGATCGAGCCCTGGCCGAGCCGCGACAGGTCCCAGGTCTCGAACTTGCCCTGGCCGCGACAGCCGCCCGGTGGGACCTCGTCGGTGTCGATGTAGTCCTCCTCGGTCACCAGCAGCGTCTTCCCGCGCCGCTGCGAGTTGTGGAGGATGAAGTCGTTGTAGGGCGAGGGGTTGCGGCCCGCCGTGCCGGTGGTGCCGAGCAGCTTGGGCTTGAGCGGGTTCGAGGTGAGCTGATAGCCGGCCGCGCCACCGCCGCCGACGTTCCAGACGGTGCCCGTGGTCCTGTCGAACTCGGTGTCGTGCGAGACCTTGAAGGAGTCGCTGAGCGAGGCGGCCGACTCGAACTTGCCGAGCGAGCGCGGAGCGGTCGGGATGGTCAGGTCGACCACCTCGACGAGCTCGCCGCCGTCGACCCAGAGCTGGCTGCAGTCCGACTTGACGAAGTTGGCGATGTGGCCCGAGCCGCGGCCGCTGCCGGTGAGGCCGAGCGGCAGGATCGCCTGGACGACCGGCGTGGTCGGGTTGGCGATGCTGACGACGTAGAGCACGGACCCGATGTCCTCTACCTCGCGGTCGTTGACGACGATCAGCGTGTTGCCGCAGAGGTCGACGTCCTCGTTCTCGAAGTGGGGCAGCGGCAGGGCTCCGACGACCTTCGGCGAGGCGGCGTTCGCGATGTCGAGCACGGTGACGCCGGTCCAGCCGCTGACGTAGGCGTAGTGGCCCTTGAAGTTCATGCCCGCCGCGCTGCCCGGGACGTGCCCGACCAGCTGGACGTTGGACGAGTTGGCGAGCGGCGGCTCGGCGACCTGCGCGGACGCAGACCCGGCGCAGCCCAGGACGAGCAGCGCGCACAGCAGCGAGATCGATCGCCAGAACCCCCGTCGGCTCATCGTAAACCTGGGCGTACCCAGAAGCGCGCGGGTTCAATCGCGGGGGCCGACGAACCTCGCGCCCGCCGCGCTGACCTCGCCGTCCAGGCCGCTCACGTGGAACGCGGCGATGCCGTCCTGCGCTCCGGGTTCCACGTCGACGCGGCCGTCGTCGAGCTCCAACCCGCCCAGCACCTCGGACCAGCGCCCGCCGAGCGCCTCGGGGTCGCGCGCGGTGAGGGTCAGGCCGGTGGTGTGGAGCTCCCCGTGGGGCTCCCACGGGCCGGCCCAGCGCCAGGCCTCGCGGCGGGACCGGCTGGTCGAGCGAGACGATCGCCGCGCCGATGTCCGCCGGGTGCAGGTGGACGGCCGAGATGTCGTCGAGCTCGATGCCCCAGACCTCGCGCACGCCGAGCGCCGCCGCCCGCGCGCGGGCGCCGGCCAGGTCCTCCACCTGGAACATCGCCATGTAGGCCCCGTCGCCGTGGCGGTCGAGGAAGCGCCCGGCCGCCGTTCCGTCCTGCACGGGCGAGACGACCTCCACGAACGTGTCGCCGAGCGGCATCACCGCGTTGCGCAGCCCGAACAGCCCGACGCCCGGGTCGGCGTACGGCTCGCCCAGCGGCAGCGCCGCGCGCAGCGCCTCCACGGCGCCGTCGAGGTCGCGCGCGGCCACCACCGCCTGACGGAAACGTGGCATGGGCCGACGCTACCGCGTTACGGTGCGCGCATGAGCGTCACGCCGGCGACCGAGGTCGTCACCCGCAACGTCAGCGACGGCGTCGCCGTCCTCACCCTCAACAGGCCGGATCGCCTCAACGCCTGGATCCCGGAGATGCAGATCCAGTACTTCGACCTGCTCCAGGAGGCCGCCGCCGATCCCGAGGTCAGGGCGATCGTGGTGACCGGGGCCGGCCGCGGCTTCTGCGCCGGGGCCGACATGGAGTCGCTCCAGTCGCTCGGCTCGGGCGAGGGTGACGAGGCGCGCGCCGACGACCGGCCGCAGACCTTCCCGCTCACCGTCCCCAAGCCCGTGATCGCCGCGGTCAACGGCCCGGCCGCCGGGCTCGGCCTCGTGATGGCGCTGATGTGCGACATCCGCTTCGCCGCGAGCGGCGCCAAGCTCACCACCGCGTTCGCCCGCCGCGGGCTGATCGCCGAGCACGGCATCTCGTGGGTCCTGCCGCGCCTGGTCGGCAGCGCGCACGCGCTCGACCTGCTCTTCTCCGGGCGCGTGGTGCTCGCAGAGGAGGCGGCGCAGATGGGCCTCGTGAACGCCGTCCACCCGCCCGAGGAGCTGCTCGACCGCACGCTCGACTACGCGCGCGAGCTGGCCACGCTGTCGTCGCCGACGTCGATGGCGGTCATGAAGCGGCAGGTCTACGAGCACCTGGAGCAGGGCGCCGCCGAGAGCCTGGACGAATCCAACCGCCTGATGGCCGAGTCGTTTACCCGCGGCGACTTCGCGGAGGGCGTGGCGTCCTTCGTCGAGGGCCGCGCCCCGGCGTTCGAGGGCCTGAGCGAGTACTAGGCCGCTCGGGTCAGGGGTGGCGCTGCAGCCCGCGCAGCACCGCGTCGGCGTCTCGATGCGCGGCGCGCAGGGCGACCCCGACGAGGTCTAGGTCGGCGGTCGCGACCGCCCGCACGGCGGCGCGGTTGTCGGTGTCGTTGCCGGTGCTGAACATGTCCGCGGTGTAGATGGCGAGCGGCACCTCGCGTCGCTCGGCGCGCTCGCGGACGGTGCGCAGCTTGTCCGCCGTCGCCTCGAAGACCAGCACCGGCTGTACCAGCAGCGGCAGGTAGCCGCGGTCGTCGGCGTCCCTGTAGGGCTCGCCGATCGCGCTCTGCCCGGCGTCGGCGACGACGCCGCTGATCAGGAATGCGACGACGTTCAGGCGCTGCCAGGTCGCCAGGTCGTCGCGGACGACCACCGCGGCCTTGGTGTCGAAATCGGCCACGCCCATGGCCGCGGAGTGTCGCACCCGGCCGCCGTGAGATAGTGCGTTGCATCATGCTACGCAGGACGGCGAAAGGTGAGCGGTGAGCGAGACCGACGTGCTGACTCTGGAGCGACGCGGCCATGTGCTGCTGATGGGGCTCAACCGCCCCGAGAAGCGCAACGCGTTCAACATCGAGCTGCTGGCCGAGCTGGGTCGCGCCTACGAGCTGCTGGAGCGCGACGATGAGCTGCGCTGTGGCGTGCTGTTCGGGCACGGGGAGCACTTCACGGGCGGGCTCGACCTGGCCGAGGTCGGTCCCGCGCTCGCCGAGGGTACGCTCGCGTACCCCGACGACGCGCGCGACCCCTGGCGCAACGACGGCAAGCCGTGGACGACCCCCGTGGTGGCGGCCGCCCAGGGTTGGTGCATGACGCTCGGGATCGAGCTGCTGCTGGCCGCGGACGTGCGCATCGCGAGCAGTGACGTGCGCTTCGCCCAGCTCGAGATCCGGCGCGGCATCTACCCGTTCGGCGGCGCGACGATCCGGCTCCCGCGCGAGGCGGGCTGGGGCAACGCGATGCGCTGGCTGCTCACCGGCGACGAGTACGACGCCGCCGAGGCCCATCGGATCGGCCTGATCCAGGAGATCGCCGAGCCGGGCGAGCAGCTCGACCGGGCGATCGAGCTCGCGCAGGCGATCGCCACGCGCTCGGCGCCGTTGGGCGTGAGGGCAACTCTCGCCTCGGCCCAGCGCGCGTTGACGGAGGGCGACGGTGCGGCCGCCGAGCGGCTCAACGACGACATGGTCGCGCTGCTGAGGACAGCCGACGGCGCCGAGGGCATGATGTCGTTCGTCGAGCGGCGCGAGGCCCGGTTCGCCGGTCGCTGAGGGCCCGGCCTAGACGCGCGCGCCCAGGATCTCGACCGCGATCTCCGCGACCTGAGTCGGGTTGCGGCCCACGCGCACGCCCTTCGCCTCGAGCGCCTCGGCCTTGGCGGCCGCGGTGCCCTGCGAGCCGGACACGATCGCGCCGGCGTGGCCCATCGTCTTGCCGGGCGGCGCAGTGAAGCCGGCGATGTAGGCGAGCACGGGCTTCGAGACGTTGGCGGCGATGTACTCGGCCGCCTCCTCCTCTGCCGAGCCGCCGATCTCGCCGCACATGGCGATCAGCTCGGTCTCGGGGTCGGCCTCGAAGCGCTCGATGATGTCGATGAAGCTGGAGCCGGGGACCGGGTCGCCGCCGATCCCGACGATCGAAGAGTTGCCGAACCCGCGCTGGGCCAGCTCGTTGCCGATCTGGTAGGTCAGCGTGCCCGAGCGCGACACGAGCCCGACGTTGCCCTCCTTGAAGAACTGGGCCGGGATGATCCCCACGTTGGCCTTGCCGGGCGACAGGATGCCCGGGCAGTTGGGCCCGATCAGGCGCGACTTGCCGCGCTTGAGGTGGTTGTAGACGCGCAGCTCGTCGTGGGCCGGGATGCCCTCGGTGATCGCGATGATCAGGTCGATGCCGGCGCTCTCGGCCTCGAGGATCGAGTCGGCGGCGAACGGCGGCGGCACGAAGATCATCGCGGTGTTGGCGCCGGTCTCGCCGACCGCCGCCTGGAAGGTGTCGAACACCGGGATGCCCTCGACGTCCTGGCCGCCCTTGCCCGGCGTCACGCCGCCGACCACCTGGGTCCCGTAGTCGCGGTTGCGCAGGCTGTGGAAGGTGCCCTCGCGCCCCGTCAGCCCGGAGACGACGAGCTTCGTGTCCTTGTCGACCAGGATCGCCATCAGCTCGCCAGCTCCACGACCTTCTCGGCGGCGCCGAGCATCGTCGCCTCGGTGTGCACGTTGGGCAGGTCGGCCTCGGCCAGCAGCGCTCGGCCCTCCTTGTCGTTGGTCCCGTCGAGCCGGACCACGAACGGGACCGTCGGCTTGATCTGGTCGAACGCCTCGATCAGCCCGCGCGCGACCTCGTCGCAGCGCGTGATCCCGCCGAAGATGTTGAACAGCACCGCGGTGACCTTCTCGTCGGACAGGATCACCTCGACCGCGCTCGTGATCGCCTCCGCCTTGGAGCCGCCGCCCGCGTCGAGGAAGTTGGCCGGCCTGCCGCCCGCCTGCGCGACGACGTCGAGCGTCGACATGACCAGGCCGGCGCCGTTGCCGAGGATGCCGACGTTGCCGTCCAGCTTCACGTAGGTCAGCCCGCGCTCCTTGGCCATCCGCTCCTGGGGGTCCTCGCCGGAGGCGTCGCGCAGCTCGGCGACGTCCGGGTGGCGGTAGAGCGCGTTGTCGTCGATCGTGACCTTCGCGTCGAGCGCGACCACGTCACGCGCCTTGGTGATCAGCAGCGGGTTGACCTCGACGAGCGTCGCGTCCTCGGCGACGAACACGTCGTAGAGCTTGCCGAGCATCGCGCCGACCGGGCGGATCACGTCGGCCGCGATCCCCGCCTCGAACGCGAGCCTGCGCCCTTGGAAGGCCTGGAAGCCGAGCAGCGGGTCGACGTGCAGCATGCGCATCGCCTCTGGGTCCTCGTCGGCGACGGCCTCGACGTCCATTCCGCCCATCCGCGAGAGCATCGCCATCGGCTTCTTCGCCGAGCGGTCGAACACGATCGCGGCGTAGTACTCCTCGTCGATCTCGCTCGCCTGCTCGACCCAGACCTCGTGGACCGTGAAGCCGCGGATGTCCATGCCGACGATCGCCTGCGCGTGCTGCTCGGCCTCCTCGCGCCCCGTGGCGAGCTTGATCCCGCCCGCCTTGCCGCGGCCTCCGATCTGGACCTGGGCCTTGATCACCACCGGGTAGCCGAGCGCCTCGGCGGCTTCGACGGCCTCGGCCGGGGTGGCCGCGTAGCGCCCATCCGGCACGGGCACGCCGTGCTTTTGGAAGAGCTGCTTTCCCTGGTATTCGAGGAGGTCCATCGTCAGGTAGATAGGATGCTCGGCCGCTGGCCGGCGGGCGCGCACCCTATCGAAACGACTGAATGGCACTTCCTAAAGACGTCAAGTTCGTCACGTTCGACTGCTACGGGACCCTGATCGACTGGGAGACCGGCGTATACGACGCATTCCAGAGGGAGGCCGACCGGGACGGGTTCACGATCGACCGCGACGCCCTGATCCCGCGCTTCATCGACGTGCAGCGCGAGATCCAGCGCGGCTCCTACGAGCTGTACGCAGAGGTTCTGCGCCGGACCGCCGTGCGCGTCGCCGCGGAGCTGAGCTGGGATCTCGAGCCGTCGCGCTCCAACTTCCTGCCCAACAGCGTCCCCGCCTGGCCGCCGTTCCGCGAGACCAACGCGCAGCTCGAGCGCTTCGCCAAGAAGTACGAGCTGGGCATCCTCTCGAACATCGACGACAAGCTGCTCGGCGCCACGCGCAGGCACTTCCGCAGCGACTTCGACCTGGTCGTCACCGCCCAGCAGGTGCGCTCCTACAAGCCCGACCCGGCCCACTTCAAGGAGTGCGCGCGGCGGATCGGCGGGATGAAGAAGAACTGGGTGCACATCGCGGCGGGCTACCCGACCGACGTCGAGCCCTGCATCAAGGAGAAGATCCCGGTGATCTGGGTCAACCGCCACGGCGAGGAGCTGGAGGGCGGCAAGAAGCCCGACGCCGAGGTCAAGACCTTCCGCGACGCGGGCAAGCTGCTCAAGGCCGCCTAGCCCTTGCGCGCCGTCGCCGTCAGCCAGGACGCGCTGGTGGTGACCAGCGGGTTCTGGCAGACCAATGCGATCGCGCTGCGCTCGGGCGAGGAGGCGATGCTGGTCGACTCGCCCTACCTGCCCGAGGAGCTCGAGGCGCTCCCCGGCGTGCTCGCCGGATCCGGCTTCGAGCCCGACGGGCTGATCGCCACCCACGCCGACTTCGACCACGTGCTCGGCCGGCTCGCCTACCCCGGGATGACGCTCGGGCTCGCGGAGAGCTCGGTCGAGCGCCTCCACCGGGCGCCGGGCGAGGCCCAGCGGGCGCTGCGCACCTACGACGCCGAGTTCTACGTCGCCCGCGCCGCGCCGCTGTCGCTCGGCCAGGTGCAGGCGCTGCCGGTGCCGGGCCACGTGGAGATCGGCGACCGCGAGCTCGAGCTGCACCCGGCCGAGGGCCACACCGTCGACGGGATGGCGCTGTTCGATCGCGGCCAGGGCCTGCTGATCGTGGGCGACTACCTGTCCGACGTGGAGATCCCGTGGATCCACGGCTCGCTGGCCGACTACCGCGCGACGCTGGCCCGGCTGGCGCCGCTGGTGGAGCAGGCGGAGACGGTCGTCCCCGGGCACGGGTCGCCCCACGACCGCGACACGACGCTGCGCCTGCTCGACGAGGACGTCGAGTACCTCGACACCCTCGAGCGCGGGGAGGACACGCTCCCGGAGGGCCGCGACAGCAAGGCCCAGCGGGGGATCCACGCGGAGAACGTGGCGGCCCTCTAGGCGCCTGCGGCCTCGATCGCCTCCTGCCAGGACCGGAACCCACGCACCCGAACGACCTGCTCGCCGGCGAAGTCGAGCAGGTTGGCGGCCTCCTGGACGAGCTCGACCTGACTCGCGCCGCCGCGCATGTGGACCCGTCCAAGCCAGAGCACCGTGTCGCCGAGGTCGCGGATCTCGTGCTCCTCGAACTCCCACATTTCCCAGGTGTCCCAGAGCTCGTCGAAGGCCCGCGCCACGGCGGCCTTGCCGTGGTAGACGGGCTGCTCGACCGCGGCCGGGCTGGCCGGCACCCACTCGAGATCATCGGCGAGGAGATGCGCGCCGAACTCGAAGTCGTGCCGGTTCCACGCTTCGATGCCCTTGCGAACCATCTCGACTCTCTCCTCCGACATCCGGAGGTCAGTATCCCGCTACGAGCCCGCCGTGCGAAGGGCGCGCGACGGCGCGCGCTCGCCGAGCGCGAAGCGCGGCTCGGGCTCGGCCTCGCCGGCCAGCACCGCGGCGGCGTGCTCGGCCATCGCCGGTCCGTGCTTGTAGCCGTGACCCGAGCCGCCGCCGAGCAGCCAGACGCGCTCGTGCTCGGGGTGCCGCGCGAACAGGAAGTTGCCGTCAGCGGTCAGCGAGTAGTGGCAGGAGGGCGAGGAACGCACGGACGCGCCCGCGAGCGCCGGGAACCGCTCGGCCAGGTAGGCGCTGGCGGCCGCGAGCGTCTCCGGGGCGGCGCTCGGCGGCCGCAGGCCCGGCTCGACCTCGTCACCCTCGCGGTCGGAGGCGACCTTCATGCCGTACGGCTCGATCAGCCCGTGGCCGTAACGGCTCGCGTCGAAGTCGAGCCAGCCCGGCGCCGTCGCCCACTCCGGCCCCGCGTCGAAGAGGACGACCGACTGGCGGGTCACGCGCAGGCTGAGCAAGTCACCGAACAGGTCGGCGAGCCAGCCGCCGCACGCCCAGACGACGTGGTCCGCCTCGACCGCGCGGCCGTCCACCAGCACGCGCGAGCCGTCGGGTCGAGCCTCGCCGCGCTCGACCCGCAGGCCGCCCTCGCGGGCGCGCGCCACGAGCGCCCGGACCCCTTCGCCCGCGCGCAGGACGCCGGCGTCCGGCTCGAGCAGCCCGAACGCGAGGTCCGCCACGGCCAGGCTGGGGAAGAGGCGCTCCGCCTCGCCGGGCTCGAGCCGCTCGACCGGAAGCCCCTGCGCGCGCAGCACGCGCTCGCTGTCGGCCTCCCAGCCGTCCTCGCGGCGGGCCAGCCAGACCATGCCGCACTCGACCAGCACCCCGAGCTCGACCCAGGTGGCGCGGGCGCGCCGCACCGAGGCGGCGTAGAAATCGTCGGGGCCGTGGGAGTAGCGCAGCAGGCGCGTCTCGCCGCCCGACTCGGAGCGCGGGTCGCCCGGCTCGAAGCGGTCGACGAGCGTGACCTCCCAGCCGGCTGAGACGAGGCGGTCGGCCAGGGCCGACCCGAAGACACCGGCCCCGACGATCAGGGCCGAGCTCACACCGCGAAGCCAATTTTCGCGGGGGTCCGGGGGCGCGAGCCCCCGGCTGGCATCGTCATTTTATGAGTGCGATCGTGTCGCCGGTGGCGACCGAGCCGCCCTCGGAGACGCTCAGCTCCTCGACCGTGCCCGCCGACGGGGCCGTGATCTCGTTCTCCATCTTCATGGCCTCGATCACGCAGATCAGGGCGCCCTCCTCGACCTCCGCGCCCTGCTCGACGGCGACCTTGAGCACCGTCCCCTGGATCGGCGACACGAGCTGGCCCGGGGCGCCGCCCCCACCGCCGCCCGACTTGCGCTCGCGGCGCGGTGCCTTCCTGGCCGCTGCCGCCGGCGCCGCGCCGTTGGCGGTGAGCGGGGCGCCGATCACCTTCACGTCGAACTTGCGGCCCGACACCTCGACGGCGTACTCGCGCTCGACCGTCTCCTCGGGCTCGTCGCCGCCCCGCTGCGGCGGCGGGGAAGGCCAGCTCCTTGAGCCAGGCCTTGTCCTCGATCAGGTCGCGGCAGGTCTCGCCGTTGCGCCACTGGTCGGTTGCGAGCAGGGCCTGGTGGAACGGGACCAGCGTCTTCAGCCCGCCGATCTCGTACTCGCCGAGCGCGCGCAGCATCCGCCGGGTGGACGCCTCGCGGTCGATGTCCCAGACGATCAGCTTGGCGATCATCGGGTCGTACAGCGGCAGCACCTCGTAGCCCTCCTCGGCACCCGAGTCGACCCGCACGAACGGCCCGGCGGGCTCGATGTACGACTCGATCCGGCCGGGCGCGGGAGCGAAGTTCTTGGAGGCGTCCTCCGCGTTGATGCGGCACTCGATCGCGTGGCCGCGCAGGACCACGTCCTCCTGCGAGTAGGCGAGCGGCTCGCCGGCCGCGATCTTGAGCTGCTCGCGCACGATGTCGATCCCGGTGACCATCTCGGTCACGCAGTGCTCGACCTGCACGCGCGTGTTCATCTCGAGGAAGAAGTACTCGCCGTCGGCGAGCAGCCCCTCGATCGTGCCGGCCGAGCGGTAGCCGACCGCGCGGGCGGCGTCGGTGCCGATCTTGCCGATCCGCTCGCGCAGCTCGGGGTCGACGGCCGGCGCCGGGCTCTCCTCGATCAGCTTCTGGTGGCGCCGCTGCACCGAGCAGTCGCGCTCGAACAGGTGGATCACGTTGTCCTCGCCGTCGGCGAGGATCTGCACCTCGACGTGGCGCGGGTCGGGCAGGTAGCGCTCGATGTAGACCGTCGCGTCCGAGAAGAACTTCTCGCCCTCGCGCGCGGCGCCCTCGAAGGCGCCCTCGAGCTGGTCCTCCGACTCGGCCACGCGGAAGCCCTTGCCGCCCCCGCCGCCGGCGGCCTTGATCGCCACCGGGTAGCCGATCGACTCGTCGATCACCGCCTTGGCGTCGGCGACGGAGTCGACCGGGTCGGTCGTGCCCGGCACGATCGGGACGCCGGCGTCGCGCATCAGCTCGCGCGCCTTGGTCTTCGAGCCCATCGCGTCGATCGCGCTGGCGGGCGGCCCGATGAAGACGATGCCGGCCTTCTCGCAGGCGCGCGCGAAGGCGGCGTTCTCGGCCAGGAAGCCGTAGCCGGGGTGGATCGCCTCGGCGCCGGACTGCTCCGCGACCTCGAGGATCTTCTCGACGTTGAGGTAGCTCTCGGTGGCCGGCCCGGGGCCGAGCAGGTACGCCTCGCCGGCGCGCCGGACGTGCGGCGCGTCGCGATCAGGCTCGGAGTAGACCGCCACGCTGCCCACGCCCAGCTCATCGAGCGTGCGGATTACGCGAATCGCGATCTCACCCCGGTTGGCGACGAGAACCTTGGTGAACATGCGGGGCCGGAGAGGTTATCGTCGGGTCATGATGCGCGGCCGTACGCTGGTGGCGCTGGCGGCCGCCGCCGTGCTCCTCGCGCTCCCCGGCACCGCCAACGCGCAGCTCAAATTCAAGCCCTGCGACTCGATCCAGTGCGGCCGGATCTCGGTGCCGCTGGACCGCAGCGGCGCCACCCCGGGCTCGGTATCGCTCTACATCGAGCGCCAGCGCGCGCGCCGTCGCCCGGCGCGCGGGGTGACGATGCTGCTGGCGGGCGGACCCGGCCAGCCCTCCACGTTCGCGTACAACGACGGCAGCGACGATCCCTACGGCGAGTTCGGCCGGCTCAGCCCGCGCAACGACGTGGTCGCCTTCGACGGCCGCGGCACGGGGCGATCCGGGCTGCTGCGCTGCCCCGAGCTGGAACGCGCCAACCTGGTGGACGCCGGATCCGGCGGCCGCCGCCTGCGCGCGGCGCCTCGGCCCGCGCCGCGCGCTTCTACCGGACGAGCGACTCCGTGGACGACATGGAGGCCGTGCGGGCCGCGCTCGGCGTGGACAAGCTGACCCTGGTGGGGGTCTCGTACGGGACCTTCCTGGCGCAGGCCTACGCGGCTCGCTACCCCACCCACGTCGACCGTGTGCTGCTCGACTCGGTGCTCGACGTGTCCGGCTGGGATCCCTTCTACATCGACATCTTCGGCGCGGTGCCGCGCGTGCTGCGGGCCGTCTGCCGCCAGACCTGCCGGGGCTTCACCGAGGACGAGGTCGCCGACCTCGCCCGGCTCGTCAAGCGCCTCGGGCGCGGCGCGCTGCACGGCCGGGTCACGCTGCCGGACGGCCGGCAGCGGCGCAGCTCGCTGACGCGGCAGGAGCTGTTCTTCACGATGGTCTCCGGCGACCTCGATGAGATCCTGCGCGCATCGTTCCCCGGGGCGGTGGGCTCGGCCCTGCGCGGCGATCCCGCGCCGATGCTGCGCCTCAAGCGGCAGGCGGTCGCCTCCGAGGGGGGCGGATCTCCGCGCGAGTTCAGCTCGGGGCTGTACGCCGCGACGACCTGCGAGGAGATCCCGTTCCCCTGGCCGCGCTTCTCGGACCCGGCCAGCCGCTTCGGCCCGATCCACGCCGCCGTGGCGGCGATCCCGGCCGCGGCGCTCTACCCGTTCGACGCCGCCACCGACGAGGGCAACGACTTCCTGCGCATGTGCCGCCGCTGGCCCGAGGCGTCGCCCGCGCCCGCCGCGGGGCCGCCGGCGGGGTCGCTGCCCGACGTGCCGGTGCTGATGCTGTCCGGCCAGATGGACCTGCGCACGCCCAACGCGACCGCCCGCAGCGCCGCCGCGGACTGGCCGCACGCCAAGGTCCTGACCATCCCGAACACCGGCCACTCGGTGCTGACAGCCGACTTCAGCGGCTGCGCGGTCGGCGCCGCGCGCCGCTTCCTGCGCGGCCGGAGCGTGCCGGCGCGCTGCCGCGGCGGGGTGCCGCTGTTCTACGCGCTGCCGCCCGCGCCGCTGTCGCTGAGGGAGCTGCGGGCCGCCCGGGGCGTGCGCGGTGCGCGCGGGCAGGCGATCAACGCGGTGCAGCTGACGGTGCTCGACGTCACCCTCGAGTCGCTCTCCGTCGCTGTTCGCGACCTCGAAGCTCAAGCTGCACGGCGGCGGGCTGCGCGGCGGGCGCTGGTGGGTCAACCTGGGCGGTCGCGACCCGTTCATCCGCATGAGGCGGATCGAGTACCTGCCGGGGGTGTTCGTGAGCGGCACGGTCCACAAGCTGGGCACCCGGCGCGAGCTGTCGAACCTGCGCGTGTCCGGCCCGGGCACCCCCGACGGCACCCTGCGGATCGGGCGCAAGACGATCACCGGTGTGCTCGGCGGCCGGCCGGTGCGCAGCCGTGTGCCGGGCGCGGCGGCCGCGGCCGCGGCGTCGGCTCCCGGCCCGACGGTGGCGCGCGACGAGCTGGTGCGCGCGCTGCTCCGCCTCGCCAAGCGACCGCGACTGCGCTGACGTGCGACTCGCCGCCGCCCTGATCGCCGCCGCCGCGGTCGCGCTGCTGCCCGCCCCTCCGGCCCGCGCGGCGCTCCACTTCGAGCGCTGCGGGGCGTTCCTGTTCCAGTGCGCGCGCATGAGCGTCCCGCTCGACCGCAGCGGGGCGACGCCGGGCCGCACGTCGCTGTTCGTGAAGCGGATCAAGGCGCAGCGGCGCCCGCGTCGGGGCGCGCTGTTCGTGCTCGCGGGCGGCCCCGGCCAGTCCGCCACGCAGGCCTTCGAGGGCGACGGGCTGGGCGTGCTCTCGCCGGCCTTCCGCCACCGCGACCTGATCGTCTTCGACCAGCGCGGCACGGGGCGGTCCGGCCTGCTGCGCTGCCGCGCGCTGGAGCGCTCCAACCTGTTCGACGCCGGGCCGCGCGGCGGGCGTCTGCGCGCAGCGGCTCGGCGCGCGCCGCTTCCACTACACGAGCCGCGACTCGGTCGAGGACATCGAGGCCCTGCGCGCGCAGCTCGGCATCGACCGGATCGCCCTCTACGGCACCTCGTACGGCGTGAAGGTCGCGCTCGGCTACGCGCTCACCTATCCCACCCACGTGGAGCGCCTCGTGCTGGACTCGGTGCTCGACGTGGACGGCCCCGACCCGTTCTACGGCCCGACGCTGGAGGCGCTCCCGCGCGTGCTGCGCGCGCTCTGCCGGGCGGGCTGCTCCTCGTTCACCGCCGACCCGCTCGAGGACCTGCGCCGGCTCGTGGGCCGGATGGGGACGCGCGGGCGTGCGCGGCCAGGTGGTGGACGAGCGCGGGCGCCGCCGCCCCGCCCGCGTGAGCCGCAGCGAGCTGTTCCTGATGCTGATCGCCGGGGACTTCGACCCCGCCCTGCGCGCGGCCCTGCCGGGGGCGGTGCGCGCCGCCCTCGACGGCGACGGCGCGCCGCTCGCTGCGGCTGGGGCGGCGCTCCTTCTCGGTGGAGGGCGAGCCGCCGCCCCCGCGGCTGCTCAGCACCGCCCTGTTCACGGCCACCACCTGCGAGGAGATGAGCCTCCCCTGGACGCGCGCCGCCCCGCCCGACCCGGCCGAGCGCCACCGCCAGGCCGCGGCCGCGGCGGCGCTCCGGCCCGAGCAGGCGTTCCTGCCGTTCGACCGCGGCACGCTGCTCGACAACGACCTGCTCCAGCTCTGCGACCGCTGGCCCGCCTCGCCGGTCGCGCCGGCCTTCGGGCCGGGGCCGCTGCCGGACGTGCCGGTGCTGCTGCTGGCGGGCCAGGACGACCTGCGCACCCCGGTCGAGAGCGCGCGCCGGGTGGCGGCCCGCTTCCCGCGCGCGGAGCTCGTCGTCGCGCCCGCCACGGGCCACTCGGTGCTCGGGGCCGACCCCTCTGGCTGCGCCGAGCGCGCCTTCGCCCGCTTCTTCCGCAACCAGAGCGTGGCGTCGAGCTGCGGGCGCGTGCGGCGCCAGTTCCCGCCCGCTCCGCCGCCGCCGCGCGCGCTGCGGCGGGTGGCGCCGGTGCCGGGCCTCGGCGGCACGCGCGGCCGCGCGCTCGCCGCGGTCGCCATGACGCTGCGCGACGTGGGCGAGGACGCCCTGACCCGCTTCATCTTCGACGAGCGCGACCCCGACATCGCCCGCGGCGGCGGCCTGCGCGGGGGGCGCTACCGGATCGACGGGCGCGGCCGCCTGCACCTGACCCGGGTGGAGTTCGTGCCGCGCGTGCGGGTCAGCGGGGTGATCCGGCGCTTCGGCGCCCGCCGCCAGGTCGGGCGGCTGCGGCTGACGGGCAGGGTCGACGGGGCGCTCGCGCTGGACGGCAGGCGCGTGCGCGGCCGCCTCGGCGGCCGCCGGGTGCGCGCCGTGCTGGCCACGCGCGCGGCTACGTCCGGCCTGCGGGCCGCGGCGGCGCGCCTGCCCGGGCCCTCAGGCCCGTGAAGAACGTGGCCATCATCTCGCCGAACAGGTCGTCCGGCACCGCCTCCGGCTCGAGCAGCCGCTCGAGCGCCATCCCGTTGGCCATCGCGAACGCCATCGCGGCGACCTCGCCGGGCGGGACCACCGGCTCGATGCCGAGCCGCTCGGCGCGGCGCGCGAGCAGCTCCGCGAGGCGCTCGCGCAGCGCCCGGTAGCGCCCCACGAGCTGGACCCGGAAGCTCTCGTTGCGCGCCGCGTGCACGCTGAACTCGAAGAACAGGCGGTGCCACTCGGGCTCGTCCGCGAGCCTGCGCATCAGTCCCTCTGCGGCCTCGCGGGCCTGGTCGTCGGGGTCGGCGTCGGTCGCCAGGATGCGGTCGAGCTCGGCCAGCCGCGCGTCGAAGTGGGCGTCGAGCATCGCCAGGAAGAGCTCCTCCTTGCTGGCGAAGTTCGCGTACACCGCGCCCTTGGTGAAGCCGGCCCGCTCGGCCACCTCGTCGACAGAGGCGCCCTCGATGCCGCGCCGCACGGCCACGGTCGGCGGCCGCGTCCATCAGCGCGGCCCTGGTGCGCGCCTGGCGCTCCTTGCGGGTCGTCACGCCGCCGCGGCGAGCGCAGCCGGACGGCTGACCCGCTCGACCACGACCTCGCCGCCGCGCTCGGGCACGAGCGTGATCGCCCGGCGCGCGACGCGCTCCGGGCGGGTGTCGGCGGCGCGCAGCTCGAGCCGCCTGACCAGCTCGCGCAGCACGACGCGCATCTCGAACAGCGCGAAGCTCGCCCCGAGGCAGCGGCGCACGCCGCCCCCGAAGGGGATCCAGGTGTACGTCCCGGCGGGCCGCTCGAGGAAGCGCTCGGGCCGGAAGGCGTAGGGGTCGGGGTAGACGTCCGGCCTGCGGTGGACGAGGTAGATGCAGGGCGCGAGGTTGACGCCGGCCGGGAGCAGCCGCCCGCCGATCTCCATCGGCTCGGTCAGGCGGCGCAGCACGAGCGCCAGGATCGGGCGTAGCCGGAGCGTCTCCTTGCAGACGGCGTCGACGTAGTCGTCGTCCCCTTCGCGCAGGCGCTCGAGCACACCGGGTGTGCGGACCGAGCGCTCGACGGCCCAGGCCAGCGAGGACGCGGTGGTCTCGTGGCCGGCGACCAGCAGCGTCATCAGCTCGTCGCGCAGCTCCTCGTCGGTCATCGGGCTGCCGTCCTCGTGGCGGGCCCGAGCAGCAGGGAGAGGACGTCGTCGCGGCCCTCGAGGTCGGCCGCGGCGCGGCGCTCGCGGATCTCGGCGTAGATCAGCTCGTCGGCGGGGCCGCGGACGCGCTGGAAGACGTTCGCGCGCTCGACGCGGCGCGGGCCGAGCATCGCCATCATCGCCATCCGGCGCGGGTCCGAGCCCCATTCGAGCGCGTGCGAGAGCGCCGCGCGCAGACGCTCGCGCCGGGAGTCGTCCTGCACGCCGAAGACCGTCCGGAGGATCACCTCGAGCGTGATGCGCTGCATCGCGGGCCGCACCGGGTAGGGCTGCCCCGTCGGCCAGCTCTCGATCTCCGCCGCCGCCACCTCGGCCATCGTCTGCTCGTAGCCGCGCATGCGCTCGCCGTGGAAGGACGGCAGCATCAGCTTGCGCTGCGACATGTGCGCGCCCTCGTCCAGCAGCAGCACCGAGTGGTGCCCGAGCATCGGCAGCAGCACGACGTTGGCCTCGCCGGCGTGCAGCACGCGCGGGTCGCCCGTGAAGACCTGCTTGATCGCGTCGGGATCGGCGAGGAACACCCACGTGCCCTCGTGCGCGATCCGCAGGGTGAACATGTCGCCGTAGCGGCGCCGGCTGTCCTCGAGCATGGGCCCGGGGCGGAAGATCCAGCGCGCCGTCTGGAGCGGGCGCGGCGTCGTCGGGCCGGGCGGGATTGAGGCGTTCACATACCGGATGGTATCTGAACGTCGCGGCGCTTGGAAGCGCGGCGGCCGCGCGCCATCGTGACGATCAGCAGCACGACCACCGCGACCGGGAACGGGATCAGGATCTCGAGCGGCAGGCCGAGCCCGGCCTTGATCAGCAGCGCGAGGCCGGCGCCGATCAGCACCACCGCGAGGGTCGTCCTCAGCACCGCCGGGTTGACCCGGACCGACCAGTGGCTGCCGAGCCAGACCCCGGGGATCGAGCCGATCAGGATGTTGCCGACCAGCCCGAAGTCGACGTTGCCGGCGCTCACGTGCGCGAGGCCGGCCGCCCACAGCAGGATCGCGGCATGGAACACGTCGGTCCCGACCACGCGCGTGGGCGTGAGGCGGAACATCAGGATCAGGCCGACGGCGATCAGCGCCCCGCTGCCCGCCGAGGTGACGCCGAGGACGAAGCCGACGCTCGGCGCCCAGCGCCACGGCCGCGATCTTGTGGCGGCGCTCCATCTCGATCGTGTCGCGCTCGCGCTCGTGCATGCTCTTCAGGAACGCGCGCACCAGCGTGGCCGCGCCGGTGAGCAGCAGGGCCACGGCGAGCACGGTCAGCAGCAGATCGTCGAAGTCCTGGCCGGCCGCGTCCTCGACCGCCTCCAGCACCCAGACGCCGAAGATCGCCGCGGGCACGGAGCCGATCGCCATCCAGCTCGACAGCCGCATGTCGACGGTGTGCTGGCGCCAGTGCTTGTAGCCGCCGACCGTCTTCGTGACCGCCGCGTAGGCGAGGTCGGACCCGATCGCGGTGACCGGGGTGATCCCGAACACGAGGATCAGCATCGGGGTCATCAGCGAGCCGCCGCCGATGCCCGTCATCCCGACGAGGATCCCCACGCCGAGGCCGAAGGCAATCAGGGCGAAGTCCACAGGCAGGGGAGAGTATCCGGGTGCAGGCGGAGCAACTTCGGCCGCACGTGCGTGTTCTCGGTGTGGATGGCCCGGCTCAGCCCGCTGCTCGTGCTCGCCGCCGTGTGCGCTCTGGTCGCGCCGGCATCCGCATCGGCGGCGCCCACGTGCACCGTCGCCACGGCGCCGCGCACGGTCCCCTACGAGCGCATCGCCGGAGTGCCGCAGAACCTGACCAGCCTCGACATCTGGTCGCCCGGGAGGGGCTGCGGGCGGGCGCCCGTGGTCATGTGGGTCCACGGCGGCGGCTACCGCAACGGCGACAAGGGCAACGCCGTGGCCGACAAGGTTCGCCTGTTCAACCGGCGCGGCTTCGATCTTCGTCTCGGTCAACTACCGCCTCACGCGCCTGCGCGACCCGGCCGGCGCTCGCTATCCCGACCACTACCGCGACGTCGCCGCGGCCGTGGCGTGGGTCCGCGCGCACATCGCTCGCCATCGCGGCGACCCGCGCCGGATCGCCCTGCTCGGCCACTCCGCCGGCGCCGACATCGTCTCCAACGTGGCGGTGAACCCGGTCTGGCTCGCCGAGCGGCGCCTCTCGCTGCGCGCGCTGCGCTGCGCCGCGCCGCTCGACACCGAGGGCTTCGACAAGACGCGCGTGCGCGACGACGACCGCACTGCCCTGCAGTGGGTGCTGGCGCTGGGCAACAACCCGAATTACAAGACCGACACGTCGGCGACGCTGCTCGTCCGTCCCGGTCGCCACATCCCGAGCACGTTCACGGTGTTCCGCGGGCTACCGCTCCGGCGCTCGATCGAGGTCGGCTTCCGCGACGCGCTCGCGCGCGCGGGCGTGCCGACGCGCCTCGTGGACGCCTCGGCGCTCACGCACGAGCAGGTCAACCGCAACATCGGCGCGCCGGGCGACACCGTCATGACGAAGCCGCTGGTCGGGTTCCTGTCCAGCTGCCTGCGCAGGCGCTAGAGGACCATGCCGGCGCCGACGGTGTCGTTGGTCGACTCGTCGATCAGGATGAAGCTGCCGGTGGCGCGGTTGCGCCGGTACTCGTCCACGAACAGGGGCGAGGACAGCCGCAGCCGCAGGCGCCCGATCTCGTTCAGCTCGAGGCCGGTCGCCTCCTTGTCGCGGTGCAGGGAGTTCACGTCGATGCGGTAGCGCACCTCGTCCACCTTGGCGAGCGCCGTGCGCGTCGTGTGCTTGATCCGGTACCGCGCTGAGGCGGACAGCGGGCGCTCGGACATCCAGCACACCATCGCGTCGATCTCGCGCGCCTCCGACGGCCGGTTCTCGGGCCGGCAGATCATGTCGCCGCGCGAGACGTCGATGTCGTCCTCCAGGCGCACCGTCACCGACAGCGGCGGGTAGGCCTCCTCGAGCTCGCCCTCGAACGTGTCGAGCGCGGCGATCCGCGAGGTGCGGCCCGACGGCAGGATCACGACCTCGTCGCCCGTGCGCAGCACCCCCGACGCCACCTCGCCCGCGTAGCCGCGGTAGTCGTGGTGCTCGTCGGTCATCGGGCGCACCACCCACTGGACCGGGAAGCGCGGGTCGCGCAGGTTGCGGTCGGAGGCCACGTGCACGTGCTCGAGGTGGTAGAGCAGCGAGCTGCCCTCGTACCAGGGCATGTGCTCCGAGCGATCGACGACGTTGTCCCCGTGCAGCGCCGAGATCGGGATGAACGTGACGTCGTGGATGTCGAGCTTCGCGAGCCAGCCCGAGAACTCGGCGGTGATGCGGTCGAAGACCGACTGGTCGTACTCGACCAGGTCCATCTTGTTGACGCACACGACCAGGTGCGGGATGCGCAGCAGCGAGGCGATGAAGGCGTGCCGGCGCGACTGCTCGAGCACGCCCTTGCGCGCGTCCACGAGCACGAGCGCCAGGTCGGCCGTCGACGCCCCGGTGACCATGTTGCGCGTGTACTGCTCGTGGCCAGGGGTGTCGGCGATGATGAACTTGCGCCGCGGCGTGTGGAAGTAGCGGTAGGCGACGTCGATCGTGATGCCCTGCTCGCGCTCGGCGCGCAGGCCGTCGGTGAGCAGCGCCAGGTTGGTGTAGCCGTCGCCGCGCCGCTTGGAGGTCTGCTCGACGTGCTCGAGCTGGTCCTCGAAGATCGACTTGGTGTCGAAGAGCAGGCGCCCGATCAGCGTCGACTTGCCGTCGTCGACGGAGCCGGCCGTGGCGAAGCGAACGAGCTCGGAGGTGGCGGCCGCCGTCGGCGGGTTGCCGTTGGTGGCCGCGCCGCTCAGAAGTACCCCTCCTTCTTGCGGTCCTCCATCGCCGCCTCCGAGACGCGGTCGTCGGCGCGCGTCTCGCCGCGCTCGGTGATGCGCGTCGCGGCGATCTCGGCGACGACCGCCTCGAGCGTGGCCGCCTCGGAGGCGACCGCGCCGGTGCAGCTCATGTCGCCGACCGTGCGGAAGCGGACCGACTCCGCGAACGGCTTCTCGTCCGGCAGCAGCTCGACGAACTCCGACGTCGCGTAGAGCATCCCGTCGCGCTTGAAGACGTGCCGCTCGTGGGCGAAGTAGATCGACGGGAGGTCGATGCCCTCCTCCGAGATGTACTGCCACACGTCGAGCTCGGTCCAGTTCGAGAGCGGGAAGACGCGCACGTGCTCGCCCGGCTTGACGTAGCCGTTGTAGAGGTTCCACAGCTCCGGGCGCTGGGCCTTGGGGTCCCACTGGCCGAAGTCGTCGCGGAAGGACAGGATCCGCTCCTTCGCGCGGGCGCGCTCCTCGTCGCGGCGGGCGCCGCCGAAGGCGGCCTTGAAGCCGTGCTCCTCGATCGCGTCGAGCAGGGTCACGGACTGGAGCCGGTTGCGCGACGCGCGCGGCCCGGTCTCCTCGGTCACGCGGCCGTTGTCGATCGACTCCTGGACGCTCGCGACGATCAGCTCGGCGCCGACGTCGGCGACCATCCGGTCGCGATATTCGAGCACCTCGGGGAAGTTGTGCCCGGTGTCCACGTGCATCACGGCGAACGGCAGGGCGGCCGGGTGGAAGGCCTTGCGCGCGAGGTGGAGCAGGACGGCGGAGTCCTTGCCGCCCGAGAACAGCAGCACACCGCGCTCGAGCTCTGCGGCCACCTCACGGATCACGTGAATGGCCTCGGACTCCAGCGCCCGGAGGTGTGAGATCTCGTAGCTCATATTGTCCCCGCGCGCTTCACGCGGGCTGTCGAGCACGCTCATACGTGCAGTCCGCACTCCGTTTTCTCCTGGCCGGCCCAACGCCCTTCACGGCCGTCGCCAGGCAAGGTGCAAGGGGCGCAGCCGATGGAAGCGTACCCCTGGTCGTGGAGCGGATGGTAGGGGAGGTCGCGCTCGTGCAGGTAGCGCCACACGTCGGCCTCGCTCCAGTCCACGAGCGGATTGAACTTCCAGACGCCCTTGGAGTCCTGAAACTCGACCTTCTCGGCGTTCGCCCGCGTGATCGACTGCTCGCGGCGGATCCCGGTGATCCAGGCGTCCGTGCCGGCCAGCGCCTGCTCGAGAGCGTCGACCTTGCGCTGCCCGCAGCAGTTCGAGGCGCTCCATGGCGTCCCGTTCGGCGGGGTGGCGTCCATGACCTCCACGTGCAGGCCGTAGCGGTCCTCGATCTGACGCCAGACTTCGTATGTCTCGGGGAAGAGGACACCCGTATCGATCGTGAACACGCGAGCGCCGGGCTCGATGCTCATCAGCATGTCGATCAGGACGGACTCCTCCTTCTGGAAGGAGCAGGCGAGCACCAGGCTGGGGTGGTGGCGCTCGACCGCGAGCTCGAGCAGCTCCTCGGCGGTGATGTCGTCTAGACCGCGCATTCGCCCTCGCCCTCTGATGACCTGGAAGGCCTCGTTGCGCTGCCAGTCGATGAAGTGGCTCATGTTCTCCAGCGAGAACTCGATCGGCACGGCGAGGTCGCGCGCCTCCTCCTCGAAGCGGACGCCGCCGACGCGTTCGGCGTAGTCGTTGAACGCCTCGCCCTCCTCTCGCTCGGCCTCGTACATGCGCAGCCAGCGCTCCACCGCGTCGGGGACGCGCTTGGCGGCGAGGCGCACCTTGAGGCGCGTGCCGTAGAGGACCTCGCCACCCTCGTAGTTGCCGCCGATGTGGGCGACGTACGCCGGGATCGTGTGCTCGCCGACCTTGATCGACGCTCCGTAGAACCCGATGTTGGCGATGTGGTGCTGGCTGCAGCCGTTGGGGCAGCCGGACATCTTGATGTGGACGCGCCTGGTGAGCGGGTCCTCGATCCCCATCGACTCGATGCGCTCGCGCACGGCGTGGTTGAGGCCCATCGAGCTGGTGATGCCGAGCTTGCACGAGTCGGTGCCCGGGCAGCTGATCACGTCGTTGACCTCGTCGGCGCCCGCGTCGCCGAGGCCGAGCTCGCCGAGCGCGCGCCAGACGTCGTAGACGCTCTCGTCGCGCACCCAGCGCAGGACGAGGTTCTGGTGCACGGTCGTGCGGGCGTAGCCGCCCGAGTGGTCGCGCATGATCCGGGCCAGGCCGCGGAACTGCTCGGGGGTGAGGTCGCCGCGGATCACCTTGATCTGGACCGCCGAGAAGCCCTGCTGGCGCTGCGGGACGACGCTCGTGGCGCTCCAGCGCTCGAACTCGCTGCCGTCGCCGTTGGGGCTCGTGTAGCTGGTCGGGACCTCGGGAGCGCCGGCCTCCTCGTCGTGCAGGAAGAGCAGCGGGCCCGGGTCGAAGTCGCGCTCGCCGACCCAGTCGCCCTCGAGCTCCTCGTCGACCTGGCGCTGGAGCTCCTCGATGCCGAACTTGTCGACGAAGACCTTGATGCGCGCCCGCGCGCGGTTCGCGCGCAGCCACTCCTGGCGGTCGAAGATGCGCATGACCGCCTCGGTCACCTTGAGGTACTCGCCGTCGTCGGCCGCGACGAACTCGCGCAGCGTGGGAGCGACGCGCGGCATGATCGACGTGCCGCCGCCCACGCGCATCTCGAAGCCCTTCACGCCGTCCTGGATGCGCGGGATGAAGGCCACGTCGTGGATGCCCGTGATCGCGCGGTCCTCGTCGGTCGCCGCGAACGCGGTCTTGACCTTGCGCGGCATCAGCTGCGTGGTGGGGTGGCGCACGAAGTAGCGCACGTAGGCCCCGGCGTACGGAGTCGGGTCGAACAGCTCGCCCTCGCAGATGCCGGCCCAGGGGTCGCCGGTCACGTTGCGCATGGTGTTGCCGCAGCCCTCGCGGCTGGACAGGCCCGAGTCGGACAGCTCGCGGATCGCGGCCGCCGCGTCGCGCAGCGGGATGTGGTGCAGCTGGATGTTCTGCCGCGTCGTGATGTGGCCCTTGTTGAGCGGGGCGTACCGCTCGACCACGTCCGCGAACGCCTCCATCTGCTCCGGCGTGATGCCGCCGAAGGGCAGCTTCACGCGGATCATCTGGACGTCGGCCTGGCGCTGTCCGTAGACGCCCTGCTTGAGCCGGAAGCCGATGAACTGGTCCTCGGCGATGTCGCCGCCCAGGAACCGTTCGGCCTCGTTGTCGAAGTCGTCGAACTCGCGCTGGAGGATCGGGATGATGTGCCCGGGAACGTCCTCCAGGACCTCGGGGTTCTCCAGCGAGCCCTTGCGGCCCTTGCGCTGCGGCTGTACCGAGACGGGTTCCATGCCTCGGAAAGTACCAAAAGCCGGTCGGGTTTCCGAGGATAGATCCTGGCTGTCCGGCCAGTTAGGCTCCTCGCCCCATGGAGCCGCATCTCGACGCCACCGCCCAGGCCGACCTCATCCGCTCCGGGGAGGTGTCGCCGAGGGAGCTCGCGGAGGGCGCCATAGAGCGGATCGAGGCGCTCAACGGCGACCTGAACGCGGTCATCCACCCGCTCTTCGAGGAGGCGCTCGCGACCGATCCGGCCGACGGCCCGTTCAAGGGCGTGCCGTTCGTGATGAAGGACCTCGGCCCCACCGTCGCAGGCACTCCCCACCACGAGGGCATGCGCTTCCTGCGCGACGTAGGTCACCGCGCCGACGCGGACTCGTGGCTCACCTCGCGCTTCCGCGCAGCCGGGTTCGTGTTCGTCGGCAAGACCAACACGCCGGAGCTGGGGATCCTGCCGACCACCGAGCCCGACGCGCACGGTCCGACGCGCAACCCCTGGGACACGAACCACTCGCCGGGCGGGTCGAGCGGCGGCTCGGGCAGCGCTGTGGCGTCCGGGATGGTGTCGATCGGACACGCCAACGACGGCGGCGGCTCGATCCGCATCCCGGCCTCCTGCTGCGGCCTGGTCGGCCTGAAGGCCACGCGCGCCCGCGTGTCGATGGCCCCGCTTGGGGACGCCATCGGCGGCTTGGTCACGGACCTGGTCGTGTCCCGCTCGGTGCGCGACAGCGCGACGGTGCTCGAGTTCGTCTCCGAAGGCGCGCCCCCGGGAGAGCCCTACTTCGCGCCGGCCAAGCGGCGCGCCTACACGGAGGAGGTCGGAGCCGACCCGGGCAAGCTGCGCATCGGCCTGATGACGACGCCGCCCGCCGCCATCGACGCACCCGCGCACCCCGACTGCGTCGAGGCGGCCGAGTCGGCGGCGCGCACGCTGGAGGGGCTCGGCCACTCGGTGGAGGTCGCCCACCCGGGCGCGCTCGACGACCCCAACTACGTCGCCCAGTTCATGGTCCGCTGGTCGGCCGGCGTGGCCGCGTCGCTGGACTTCTGGGGCATGGTCACCGGCAAGCAGGTCACGCAGGACGACGTGGAGCCGCTCACCTGGGCGCTGGCGGAGCTGGGCTGGTCGAACTCGGCCGCGCAGCTGCTCACCTCGATCGGCTACGGCCAGATCGTGGCCCGCGGGGTGCTGGCCTGGTGGCAGGAGTACGACCTGCTGCTGACGCCGACGCTGGCGCTGCCGCCGGCGGAGCTGGGCACCATCGGCAACGGCTCGGACGACGCCGATCCGCTCGCCGCGATGGAGCGCGCGGTGCCCTACGGGGTCTTCACGGCGGGCTTCAACGCCACGGGCCAGCCGGCGATCTCACTGCCGCTGCACGTTTCCGAGGCCGGGCTGCCGATCGGAGTGCAGCTGGTCGCCGACCTGGGCCGCGAGGACCTGCTGCTCCAGGTGGCATCGCAGCTCGAGGAGGCGGCGCCGTGGGCGGAGCGGCGGCCGCCGACGTTCGCGGCGGCGCTAGGTGAACCCCTGCATTTGCAGCCTTTGGGAGTCCATGGACCCCCCAACCCTGCAAAACCCGCTCACCACCCCTTATTGCTCGTCGTAAGCGCCCTGGGCAACGACCCGCGCTACGACCCCCACCGCTCCGGGTCGCCCCACGGCGATCGGCCGGCGGGGTCGCGCCCGGTGCCCGCGAACAGGCCGGCCCTCAGCCACGGGCTGATGCTCGGTCCGGCCGGCGCGGGTGGCGGTGCGGTGTCGCGCAGGAACTGCTCGATGGCGGCCGCGATCGCCGCGGCCTCCTCGGGCGAGGCCGTGCCCTCGACCTCGATGCGGGGGCGCGCCGGATGGTGCTTTCCGTTGCGGCTCACGGGCTGGGTAGCGTACCGGCGGTGCCCCAGCTGCCCGTCTTCAGCCAGGAGCAGGTGCTCGCCGCGATCTCGCCCGGCGAGGCGATCGACCGCGTCCGCGAGGGCTTCGTGGAGTACGCGTCCGGGCAGTGGCAGATGCCTCCGAAGGTCTACCTCGACGCCGCCCCGGGCGGCGACTTCCGGGCCATGCCGGCCAAGGGCGCCGGGCTCGCGATCCTCAAGTGGGTCACCTCGTTTCCCGGCAACCCGCGCGACGGGCTGCCCGTGGTGATGGGCCTGATCTGCGTCTCCTCGGCCGAGGACGGCCAGCCGCTCGCGCTCGTCGACGTTCGCTCCGTCACCGCGCTGCGCACCGGCGCCGTCGCGGCGATCGCGGCTCAGGAGCTGGGCCGCGAGGACGCCCGCAGCGCCGGCATCGTCGGCTGCGGCCTGCACGGCGCCTGGGCGGCGCGCTGCCTGGCCGCCGCGGAGTACGGGCCCGGCGTCTGCTTCGACCCCGACCCCGAGGCCGCCGGACGCCTCGCCGGCGAGCTCGGCTGGGAGGCGGGCACGCGCGAGGACGCGCTGGCCTGCGACGTCGTCACCTGCGTCACGCCCGGCACCGAGCCCGTCGTGTTCGAGTCCGACCTGCGCCCCGGCCTGCACCTCAACATGCTCGGGGCCGACGGCCCGGGCAAGGCCGAGGCGGAGCCCGGCGCCGTGGCCGCCGCGGAGCTGTTCTGCGACGAATGGGAGCAGGCCAGCCACGGCGGCGAGCTGACCGGGGCCGTCGAGGCGGGGCTCGTGGACCGGGCCGACGTGCGCGACCTCGGCGGCGTGCTCACGGGCTCGGCGCCCGGTCGCTCGGGCCCCGAGGCGGTCACGCTGTTCGACTCCACCGGCCTGGCGATCCAGGACCTGGCCATCTGCCTGGCCCTGCTCGGCGCGCACCGCGCCGGGCGCGTCGACGCCCGCACGGTCAGTCTCTAGCTTCGGGTCGGCCTCGCCGATAGGAACGCAAATGTCGCGAATCCTGCTCGGCATCACCGCACTGCTCGGCGCCGTCGCCTTCGCCACCGGGTGTGGCAACGCCGGCTCTGGCGCCTCCGGAGCGTCCTCGCTCGTCCCGGCCGGCTCCGTCGTCTACGGCGAGGCGACGCTCGACCCCGAGGGCGACCAGCAGGCCGCGATCAACTCGCTGATCGAGAAGTTCCCCGGCAAGGGGAGCGCGGGCGACCGCATCCGCGGCCTGCTCGAGCAGGCGCTCAGCAAGTCGGGCACCGGCCTCTCCTATTCGAAGGACATCGAGCCGTGGCTCGGCGACGAGGCGGCGTTCTTCGTCTCGTCGCTGAACGCCGACAGCGGCGACGCGGCGTTCCTGGTCAAGACCGACGACGAGGGCAAGGCCGCCGACGCCATCGAGAAGGCGGCCAAGAGCTCCGAGGGCAAGTCCTCCTCGTACAAGGGCCACGACTACTACGCGATCGAGGACGGCGCCGCGGGCGTCGTCGACGGCTGGGTCGTGGCGGGCAGCGAGAGCGGCTTCAAGGCCGCCGTCGACACCGCCGAGGGCGGCGCTCCGCTCGAGGACGACGACGCCTACACGAAGACCCTGGCGGACGCTCCCGAGCAGCGGCTCGGCTTCGTCTACTTCAACACGCCCGCGTTCGTGAAGCAGCTGCGCGAGTCGGGCGCGGGCGCCTCGCTCGGCCCCCTCGCCGGATTCCTCAAGGACCCGGTGCTGGCGACGGTCAACGCCAACGAGCACGGCCTGCGCCTGGAGACGACGCTGCCGGAGTCGCTCAGCGCGGCGTTCCCGATCCTCGGCGAGAGCGGCGGTCGCGCCGGCGATCTGCCGGCCGACTCGTGGCTCGCCATCGCCCAGCCGGACCTGGGCAAGACGATCTCCTACTTCGTGGACGCCTTCGGCTCCGTCGCGGGCGGCCGCGGCATGCTCGAGCAGCAGCTCAAGGCGGCGACCGGCCTGGACCTCGAGCGCGACGTGATCTCCTGGATGGGCGACTGGAGCCTGTTCGTGCGCGGGACGACCCTCGACACGCTCAACGGGGCGCTCGTCGTGGAGACGAAGGACGAGGCCGCGTCGAAGCGCTTCATCGCCGCGGTGGCGCGCCTGGCGCGCAAGGGCCTCGGCTCCGACGAGAGCGTGGTGCCGCTCCAGGCGCCGGGCGGGGGCGACGGGGTGACCCTGCGCACGCCCGACCTGCCCGAGCCGATCCACCTCTTCCAGCGCGACGGCAAGGTGGTGCTCGCCTACGGCGACGCGGCGGCACGCGACGCGCTCGACCCGGGCGAGAAGCTCGGCGACACCCAGCAGTACGCCGACGCGCGCGAGGCGCTCGGCGGCGACTACGACCTGAGCTTCTACCTCGGCTTCGAGCCGATCGTGCAGCTCGTGGACTCCACCGGCGCGGGCGACGACGAGGGCTGGCTGAAGGTCAAGCCCTACCTCGAGCCGCTGGGCGCCCTGGTGGTGGGCGCCCAGCAGGACGGCGACAAGCTGCGCTCAGCCTTCGGCATCACGGTGAAGTGACGCCGAAGGCCGGGACGGCCGCGTAGCGCTCCGCGTACCCGCGCCTGGCGGCGAGCCAGGCGAGCGGCGCCATCGTGGCCTGCTGAACCCAGGCGGGCGGGAAGGCGCCCTGGACCTCGTCGGCGAACTCGCGCACGAACAGGGCCAGGTCGAGCGGCTTGGGCATGCCCTTCGAGGTGGTGCGACCCTCGTTGGCGAGCGCGACCGCGGTCTCGAACAGCTGCTCCATCCGCAGCGCGGGCCGGACCTGCACGCGCACGTGCGCGGTCTCGTCGCCGCCGTTCTCGAACTTGTGCGGCGTCCCCGCCGGGACGGTGACGGTCTCGCCGGCCTCGGCGATGACGGTCTTGCGGCCCAGCTTGAACTTCATGGTGCCGCTGAGCACCTCGAAGCGCTCCTCCTGCTCCGGGTGCACGTGCTTGCCGGGCACGTGGCCGTCCGGGGCCAGCTCGAGGTCGATCTCCAGCAGCTCGCCGCCGGTGTCGGCAGCGGTCCTGCGGAAGATGATGCGCTCGCCCGAGACGGGGTTGTCGAGGATCTGTCCTGTGTATGCCATGTCCGCTCCTTCGGTTTCGATTGGGTGCGGACATGCTCCGGCGCGGCGGCCTTTTGCGAATCGGCCTGCCTGACGATTTCGGGGTGGCCCGGGAGGGTGATCTTCGGCGCCGGCGCCTACTCCGGGAGGATGACCCAGCTGCTCGCGCCGGCCCCCGTCCGGAAGGTCGCTCCGCGCCGTCCCAGAGCCACCTCGGGGGCCGCCGCGGTGGCGTCGCAGCCCGCCCCCCGCCTGGCGCGTGCGCCGCGCGGCAGGCGCAGCGCGACGGCGACTCGCGCGGGCTTGTCGCCCTCGATCGTCACCAGCAGACAGCGGCGCCCGGTCAGGCCGGCGCGGGCGCCGTCGATGCGGGCGCGGCGAACGTTCTCGAGCCGCAGCCGCAGCCGGTTGGCCCGCGGGACGTTCGCGATCCCGTTCCACCCGGTGCCGGTGACGCTCTCGGGCTGCGGCGGCTGGCCGTCCCAGGCGTTCACGCGCTCGAGGACGGGCTCGCCCGCGCGCCCGAAGGGACCACCCGCACGACCGGGGCCGGGCGGCGGTGCGCTGCTGACCGCGCTGATCGCCCCGCGCTCGCCCCCGCCCGCCCGCAGGCCGGACACCCAGTAGGCGTGGTCGTGGACCAGGCCCAGCCGGCGGTTGTCTGCGGCCGGCACGAAGACGTAGTCCACGCGCCGCGGGTCGGGCTGCACGACCGGCGCGGCCAGGAACGCCCGCGCGGCGTCCCAGCGGTCGCCGATGGCCAGATCGAGGTGGCCGCCTGGGAAGGTCCAGAGCTGGCTGCGCAGGCCCAGCTCGTCGAAGCGCTGCTGCTGCGCGCGCACGAGCCCGATCGGCACCAGCTCGTCGGTGCGGCCGGCCCAGTTGAGGTAGGGCAGCCAGCGGGCGTTCTCGATCAGCTGCCGGGTGTTCAGGTAGCCCGGCGCCACCGGCGGCCCCACGACCGTGAACGCCGCGCCGAACAGGTCGGGCCACTGGAGGCCGAGCTTGTAGGTGCCGTAGCCGCCCATCGAGTAGCCGCTCAGCGCCACCCGCGTCGGGTCGAGCCGGAAGCGCCGCGCCAGGTCGGCCCAGACCTCGAAGAAGTCGACCTCGCCCTCGTCGGTGTACCAGCCGTCGGGGCCGCGGCCGAGCGGGGTTACGTAGAGGCGGCCCTCCTCGTCGCCCAGCTGCCGCGGCTGGTTGGGCGAGAAGACGGCGTACTGCGTGTAGGTCGCCGACAGCGAGTGGAGCGCGAACGTGACCCCCGCGGGGCGGGTGCGCCGGTAGCTCTTCGGCACGAACACGAGGTAGGGCTGCAGGCGGCCGCCGAACTCGGGGAAGTCGCGCCGGACGCCCTCGGGCAGCTTCAGGCGCGAGGGATAGATGCGCGCCTGCTTGCGTCCCGGCGCGTGGATCCAGGCGCTGTCGCGTCGGGCGAGCCGGGCGAAGCTCACGTCGGCGTGGAATCGTCCGCTCGTGCCGCCGGCGAGCGCGGTCGCCTGGTCCGTCTCGAACCAGGTCCCCCTGCCGCGCTGCTGGTCCTCGTCGAAGCGGAAGCCGAGGTTCAGGACGCCCGGCGGGCGCCCGATGCTCGCCCCCGCCGACAGGCCGGTGCCGACCACGTAGCGCCAGGTCGCGCGGCCAGGGTCCATCAGGGAGCGGGGGACCCGGATCGTCATCTGGTTCGTGCGCGTGTCGATCGTCACCGCACCCGCCGGCAGGAAGGTGCCGGTGCCGTTCGGGCGCGTGAGCCTGCCGCGCGTGCCCCAGGCGGTGATGAAGCGATCGACCCCGGGCGAGCTGATGCCGGCGCCGCCGGGCCACTCCACCTGGCCGCCGCCGCTGCGGTCGGTGTCGATGCCGATGCCCACCGCCGCCGCGTTGCGCTCCAGCACGGCGCCGAGCGTGACGCGGTAGACGATCGCCCGCGCCGTCGGCCGGATCCGCAGCTCCACGAGATCGGCCGCGTTGTTGGCGTAGCGCGCCTGGGCCGGGTAGAGCATGTCGCCGCTGACGGGTGAGAAGCCGGCGACGCCGGGCGGCGAGACGCTCGCGCCCGTGTCGGCCCCGTGGTCGTCGTAGAGGTAGTCCTGGTAGAGGTACTCGCCGTGCCGGTAGGCGTCGGTGCCAGAGACGAGCAGGGGCTCCGCGCGAAACGGCGGCTGGACCTCGAGCTGGGGCACGCGAGGCGCCTTGGCGTACAGCAGCGGCGGCCCGGGCCGCTCGGCCTGCGCGGCCGGCACACTCGCCAGGAGCACGGTGGCGGCCAGGACCCAGCGGCGCATGGCGCGACCCTACCGCGGAGAACCCCCTCACCAGCCGTTCTGCCAGGCGACGATCAGCAACACCAGCGCGACCACCCCGGCGATGACCACGACGACGATGTTCGTCACCAGCATGGCCGGCAGCCAGCGCGGCGGCGGTTCGGCGGGTTCCTGCTCGGCGTGCCAGTGCATCGAGGCGGCCAGTGTGTTGGTGATGTACTGGTTGAGGCTGACCTCCTCGAGCTCCGCTGCCTTGGCCAGCTCGGTGTGCAGGGACTGCGGCATGCGCAGCATCAACCGGCCGCTGTGCGCCGGCGGGGCCTTCGGCTCGGACTCGCTCGGCTCAGGCTCAGGCTCGGGCTCCGGTGCCGGCCTGCCCTCCAGCTCCGCCCGCACCTTGGCGAGCGCAGCGTTGGTGCGGCGCGCGAGCGCGCTCTGCGAGACGCCCAGCTCGTCCGCGACCTCCCGGCGGCTCAGCTCCCGCACGAATCGCAGGTAGAGGAGGCGCCGATCGGTGTCGTCGAGGCTCTTGAAGGCCCCGGCGAGCAGGAGCCGCGACTCGCTCGCATCCAACTCGGCGTCGCGCTCCTCCTCCGGCGCGGCGCGGCCCGGGGCGCGCGTCGTCGCGCGCTCGAGGCTCGGCAGGTCCTGCGGCGACACGCCGACCTCGCGGGCGAGCTCGGTCGGGGTCGGCGCCCGGCTGAGCCGCGCGGTCAGCTCCTCGCGGGCGCGCGGCAGCCGCATGCTGGCCTCGTGAAGACGACGGGGGAGGCGCACCGGACCGGTCCGGTCGCGGATGTGGCGCTTCATCTCGCCCTCGATCGTGGGTACCGCGAAGGCCACGAACTCCTCCCCGCGCTTGGGGTCGAAGCGCTCGATCGCGTTCAGCAGGCCGATCGAACCGGCCTGCACCAGGTCGTCGTGCTCTGCGCCGCGCCTGTCGTGCCGACGGGCGAGTGCCTCCACGAGCGGCATGTACAGCTCCACCAAGCGCTCCCGCGCCCGCGCGTCGCTCTGCTGGTGGTAGGCGCTGAGCAGTCGGCCTGTGGCGCTGTCACGCTCGCTACGTCCTTGCCGTCCCGTTGGCATCACCCAATTGGGATGGAGGTTTGCGCTAACAACGCACCTTAACCCGATACACAACTTGCTGCCGAGACTCGAAGGGCGCCTGGGAGGATTGCCTCGTGCTTACGGCCGTGATCTCGGACCTCCACCTGGGCACGCGCACGAAGGCCGATCTGCTGGCCCGGCCCGAGGTGCGCTCAGCGCTGATGGGTGAGCTGGCGTCCGCAGACCAGGTCGTGCTGCTCGGGGATTCGATCGAGCTGCGCGACGGGCCGCCCGGCGACGCGCTCGCCGCGGCCACTCCCTTCTTCCAGGACCTGGGCGAGGCGCTGTCCGGGCGGCGAGTTGTGCTCGTGCCCGGCAACCATGACCACCAGCTCGCCGAGCGCTGGCTCGCGCGCCGCGCGGAGCGCCCGCTGGGGCTCGAGGAGGTGTCCGCGCCGCTGCCCGGCGATCCGCTCCACGCCCTGGCCGGCCGCCTGGGCGACACGGAGCTGGCGATCGCCTACCCCGGCGTGTGGCTGCGGCCCGACGTGTACGCGACGCACGGTCACTACCTCGACTGTCACAACGACGTGCGCACGTTCGAGTGCCTGGCCGCGGCGGCGGTGGCCAAGCTCACCCGGGCGCCGCGGCATGGCTACCGCGCGCCCGAGGACTACGAAGCTGTCCTGACCCCGGTCTACCGCGCGATCTACCGCGTCGGCCAGTCACGCCGGGCGCGGAACGCGGCCGTTGCCGGCAAGGCAGTCGTCCGGCGCTGGGAGCGCCTCAACGGGTACCGCGGGCCGCGGCCGCGGGCGGGCGTCTCTGCGATGGCCGAGGTCGTCGGCCGGCTCGGCATCGACGCCGACTATGTGTTGTTTGGACACCTCCATCGCCCCGGGTCGTGGCAGATCGCCGGCGGCACGACGCTGTTCAACACCGGGTGCTGGGTGGACGCAGCGGACTCGGAGCGGCCGGGCACATATGTGCTTGCGCGGGAGAAAGGCGCTCCAGAGCTGAGACAGCTCCTTTGATATCGCCCTGGTATCAGCACGAATTCGCTGCGAACTACGCGTTCTCGGCGAGCCGCGCTCCGGCGCGGGGGTACCTGTCATGTGAATGTCGTGTAAAGGCCGCACACGTTTGCTGGTGGTGGCTCTCGCCACACTCGCCGCGCTGATGTCCGCCCCGTCGGCGGGACTCGCGGCGAGCGGCTCGGCGGAGCTGCTGGCGCCCGGAGCGGGATACGGCAGCCCGCAGGGCTCGCCCGAGGTGCGTCACGTCCAGCGCCTGCTCCGGACGCTGGGCAACGCGCCCGGCCCGATCGACGGCCTCTACGGTCCCCTGACCGCGGCAGCGGTGCAGCGCTTCCAGGAGAGCCACGCCCTCGCGGTGGACGGGGTGGTTGGTTCCCTGACGCGGGGCCGCCTGGCGGCGGTGCGCATCAGGCTGCGCAAGGCAGGCCTCGAACGCAAGTCGCCGGCCCGCGTCCAGCGGGCCGAGAGCGTTCCCAAGCCCCCTGTCCGCAGCCCCGTGAACGCCCAACCGCAGCGCGCCGCCCCGGAGTCGCCGAGCGCCCGAACGCCTTGGCTCGAGGGCGTTGTGGGCGGGCTGGCCCTCGTCCTGCTCCTGGTGGTGCTGTGGCGGCTGGCCGGCCCACGCCCAGGTCCGAGGCTTGGCCTGGTCTGCGCGGCGCTGCTCGCGACCTACGCGGTTGGAGCAGCCACCGGGGCGGTGTTCGCCTCCCACGCGACGCCAGATCACGCCGCGAAGCCAAGCGCCGCCACGGCAGAGCCGGGGCCGCGATGATCGTGCTCGGCGAGTCGGCCGACTCCGCCCTCGTCGGCGTCGCCCGCGCGCTTGAGCAGCTGAGCGGCGCGACCTCAGTACAGGCGCTCTTCTGCGTCGCCGCCCGTGCGCTATGTGAAAGCGCCGGCTTCGGGCGGGCGGCGGTCTTCACGCTTCAGGGCGGCGCGCTCGTGGCCGAGAGCGTCCATCCACCCGGCGAGAACGGCCTGTCTCCTCGCCGGCTCGGGCCGGGCCTGCGCGAGACGGAGGTGCTGCGGCGCCGCGCCGCGATCCTGGTCGAGGACGTGGACGGCGACCCACGCGCGGTCGGGCTGCTCGCCGGCACCGAATCCTTCGTGGCCGCGCCGGTCATCTGCCACGAGCAGTGCGTCGGGCTCGTGCACGCCGATCCCGGTGCCCTCGGCCCGCCCGTGACCGAGCGCGACCGCGACGCGCTGGCGGCCTTCGCCGTGGGCTTCGGCTACGCGCTCGAGCGGTGCGTGCTCCTGGGCCGAATGCGCATCCACACGGAGCGCCTCCTCGCGCTGATGCGCTCCGCCGAGGCGAGCGTGACCGAATTGGACAGCCACGAGTTCGCACCCGCTCCGTCAGCGCCGCGCATTGCAACGCACACGGTCCGGAACGGCAACGATCTGCGCGGCTTGCTCACGCGCCGCGAGCTGGAGGTGGTGGCCATGCTCGCCGAGGGCGAGACCAACGCCCGCATCGCGCAGCGGCTCGTCGTCTCCGAGGACACCGTCAAGTCCCACGTGAAGCACATCCTCAGGAAGCTGGGCGTCCACAACCGGTCCCAGGCCGTGTCGCGTTACTTCCAGGCGCACGCCGGGAGCTGAAGATGCCCCGTTCAAGGAAGAAAGATCACCAGTTCGCCGGATGCGGCGGACCGAACGTCAGGCCTACGCTCGTCCCGGCGACGCGTCGCCCCAACATCTAGCTCTCCTCGGGCACGGAGGATCTGCCCTGTCGTCCAACACGACCACGTCGGTACGCGAACCCCTGCGCGCATCGCCTCGGCCCATGACCGGGCGGATCCTCCGTGAGGAGCCCCTCCTCACGATCGTCGTGCCGACCAAGAACGAGCGCGGCAACGTCGAGGCGCTGATCGAGCGCCTCGACGCAGTGCTGCCCACGGTCGCGATGGAGATCATCTTCGTGGACGCGAGCACCGACGGCACCGCGGAGGCCGTCGAGGCGGCCGCCTGTCGCAGCAAGCGAGACATCGTCCTGCTGCCCCAGTCGGCCAACCGCCGCATCGGCGGCCTCGGCGGAGCAGTCGTGCAGGGCCTGCGCGCGGCTCGCGCCCCGTGGGTCTGCGTCATGGACGCGGACCTCCAGCATCCACCCGAGCTGATCACCGCACTGCTCGAGCAGGCCGAGGAGCGCGAGCTCGACCTGGTGGTCGCGAGCCGCTACTGCCAGCCCGGCGAGCGGAACGGCTTTGGCTGGACACGCGCCATGGCGTCGCACTCGAGCACGACCGCGGCCCGGCTGCTCTTCCCGCAGCGCCTGCGCGCGGTGACGGACCCGATGAGCGGCTTCTTCCTCGTGCGCCGGGACGCGGTCGCGGTGGACGAGCTGCGACCGCGCGGCTTCAAGATCCTGCTCGAGATCCTGATCCGCAATCCGGGGTTGAGAGTGGCCGAGGTCTGGTTCGCCTTCGGAGAGCGCCAGGCGGGCCGCAGCAAGGCGACCGTCCGCGAGGGACTCCGCTACCTGTCGCTGCTCGCCCGGCTGCGGCTCGCCCGCTTCGGCCTCGTCGGGGCCTCCGGACTCGTGGTGAACACGGTGGTGCTGGCTCTGCTCACCGACGTCGCAGGCGTTTTCTACGTGGTCTCGGCGGTGATCGCGACGCAGGCCTCGACGCTCTGGAACTTCTGCTTCACCGACCTCTGGGTCTTCTCGGACCGCGAGCACCGGCGCGGGCGGGGGAGCCGGATGGCGCTGTTCTTCCTGATGAACAACGCGGCGCTCGCCTTGAGAGGCCCGCTGCTGATCCTGCTCACGTCGGGCCTCGGCGTGCACTACGTCGTCTCCAACGTCATCTCGCTGGTCGCGCTGACGCTGGCGCGCTTCGCCCTCGCGGACACCTGGATCTGGGCCAAGTCGAGCGCCGCTACCTCCCCGCCCGCCCCCTACGGGTACGACATCCATGGCATCGTCAGCGTGCTCTCCGACGCGCGCCTGCCAGAGCTCGAGCGGTTCCGGGTCGGTGCGCTCGCCGGCGACCCGGACGTACGCGTGCGGCTCGGCCGGGTGGCCGCCGGCGGCGACGGGCGGGCGATCCGCTATCGCGAGGGCCGGCTCGGGTTCGGGGTGTCGATCCAGCTCGGCGCCCAGGTGGAGGCGACCGCGTCTCCGCTGGTCGGCAGGTCGCCGCACGTGCTCTACACGAACGTCGTCGAGCCGATCCTGCGCTGGTCGTTCGCCGAGCGCGGCTACGCGCTCGTCCACGCCGCCTGCCTGGCCAAGGGCGGCGAGGCGTTCCTCGTCACCGCCAGGACGGACACCGGCAAGACGACCACGAGCCTGCGCCTGCTCGACCACGAGGCGTACTCGTTCGTGTCCGACGACCTGACCCTGGTCACGCGCGACGGGCGAGTGCTGACCTATCCGAAGCCGCTCACGATCAGCCGGCACACGCTGAAGGCGGTCAAGCGGCCGCTGCTGACGCGCCGGGAGCGCGCCGGGCTGCTCGTCCAGAGCCGCCTGCACTCGCGCTCCGGTCGCCGCTTCGCCTTCGTCCTGGCCCGCACGCACCTGCCCGCCGCGACTATCAACGCGCTCGTCCAGCTGCTGGTGCCCCCGCCCAAGTACCACGTCGAGCGCCTGGTGCCCGGCGTGGAGGTCGCGTCCGAGGCCCACCTGGCCGGGATGGTCGTCATCCAGCGCGGCGGGCTCGGGCGCGTTGCCCTCGACGAGCGCGAGGCGTTCGAGACGCTGATGAGCAACTGCGAGGACGCCTATGGCTTCCCGCCCTATCCGGAAATCGAAGGCTCGCTCCGGCGCCGCAACGGCAGTGACCTGAGGGACGTCGAGCGGGCCATAGTCGCCAGCGCCCTCAGCGGCGTTCCGGCGGCCGTGCTGCGCAGCGAGTCCATGGACTGGTGGCGTCGGCTGCCGGGAGTCGTCCGTGACTGGACGGAGCCGGCTGCGACCAATGGGGCGCGCGGCTCCCGCACCTAGCTCGCCAAGGCCGGCCGAGCTTCGTCGGGCGCGCCGCGCGCCCCGGATTCCGCCGGCGGCGCCGCTCGCGGTGACGCTCGCGCTGGCGGTGGCGCTGCGCGTATGGCGGCTGAACGACGTCGGGTTCAACAGCGACGAAGCCGTCTACTCGGGCCAGGCGGCCGCGATCGGGACGGACCCGGAGCTGGACGACTTCTTCCCCGTCTTTCGCGCTCACCCACTGCTCTTCCAGACCCTGCTCTCGGTCGGGTTTCGGCTTCACCTCCCAGACGGCTTCGAGCGCATCGCGGCCGCCCTGTTCGGCGTCGCGACCGTTTATCTGGCCTACGAGCTGGGCCGCCTCCTGTACGGGCGGCGCGCGGGGCTGCTGGCGGCCCTGCTGCTGGCGCTGATGCCCTACCACGTGGTCGTGACGCGCCAGGTCCTTCTGGACGGGCCGATGACGTTCTGGGCGACGTTGACGCTGGTCCTGTTCGTCCGCTTCCTGACCGCCGGCAGCCGCGCGTGGCTGTACGCGGCGGGAGCCGGCATGGGCCTGACCTTCCTTTCGAAGGAGACGAGCATCGTGCTGGTGGGGGGCCTGTACGCCTTCCTGGCGCTCACGCCGGAGCTCGGGGCACGGCTGCGCGACCTGGCCGTGGCGCTGGCGCTGATGGCGCTGGTGGTCGCGCCGTTTCCGCTCAGCTTGATGCTGGCCGGCCGGACCGGCACCGGCGAGAGCTATCTCACCTGGCAGCTCTTCAGGCGGCCCAACCACGACTGGCTCTTCTACCCGCAGACGGTGCCCGAGGTGATCGGGCCCCTGGTGCTGCTCGCCGCCGGCATGGGGCTGTGGCTGCTTCGCCGCGAGGGGTCCTGGCGGGAGCGCCTGCTCCTGTGCTGGATCGCCGTGCCGCTGGCCTTCTTCCAGCTCTGGCCGGTGAAGGGCTTCCAGTACCTGCTTCCGGCCGCGCCGGCGATCGCCGTACTCGCCGGCCGTGCCCTGAGCGCGCGCTGGGCCTCGCGCCCGCTGCTCGGCGTGCTCGCCACCGCCACCGTGGGACTGAGCCTGCTGATCCCGGCCTGGAACCGGATCGAGGGCTCCGTAGAGGGCGCGCCGCTCGCCGGGGAGGGCGGTCTCCCGGGTGGGCGCGAGGCGGGCCTCTGGATCGACGTGAACGTGCCTGCAGGAGCGACGCTCATGACGATCGGCCCGTCGATGGCCAACCTGGTTCGCTACTACGGACGCCGCCACGCGTACGGGCTCTCGGTCAGCCCCAACCCGCTGAACCGGAACCCGTCGTACGAGCCGCTCGTCAACCCGGACCAGGCACTGCGCGACAACGCGATCCAGTACGTCGTCTGGGACGCCTTCTCGGCGAGTCGCTCGCCCAAGTTCTCCCGCACCCTGCTGCGCTACGCGGCCCGCTACGACGGCCGGGTCGTGCACAGCGAGCTGCTACCGGCGCGCGGCTCGACCGGCCTGACCGCCCGGAGGCCGGCGATCGTCGTCTTCGAGGTGCGCCCGTGATCGCCCAGCTCGCGGTCGCGCTGGCCCTCGCGGCGGCACCGGCGCCGGCCACGCCGATTGAGCACTTCGTCGTCCTGATGCAGGAGAACCACTCGTTCGACAACTACTTCGGCACGTTCCCCGGAGCCGACGGCATTCCGCCCGGCACGTGCATGCCGGTCGGCCGCGCGCGCCGGCCGTGCGTGCGCCCGTTCCACCTCGGCGGCCGCTCGACGCCCGATCCGGCCCACGACACCGGTATGCACCGGATGGACGGCTTCGTACGTGCGGCGTCGCGCGACCGCCAGTCGGTCGAGCGCTCCGTGATGGGCTACTACGACGGGCGCGACCTGCCGTTCTACTGGAACGTCGCCGAGGAGTACGTCCTGTTCGATCGCTTCTTCGCGGCCTCGCCGAGTGGCAGCGTCGCCAATCACCGGCTCTGGGCGGGCGAGGTCTTCCGCCGGCTCCAGGCGCGCGGGATCCCGTGGAGGTTCTACGTCCAGGACTACGACCCGCGGCTCGGCCGCGGCAGCGCGCAGGCGGTGCGCGTGCCGGTGCGGGATCCGCGGCACGTCGTGGACCTCGACGAGTTCTACGAGGACCTCGAGCGCGGTCGGCTGCCGGCCGTCTCCTACATCGCCCCGGCGGGCGCGAGCGAGCACCCGCCCGGGCGGGTCTCAAGCGGCGCGACCCTGACCAGGGCGCTGATAACCGCCCTGGCGCGCAGCAGCGCCTGGGAAACCTCGGCCTTCATGTGGACCTACGACGAGCCGGGTGGATGGTTCGACCACGTCCGGCCGCCCCGGGGCGCCGGCTTTCGCGTGCCGGCACTGCTGGTGAGCCCGTACGCGCGCCGCGGCTACGTCGACAGCACGCCGCTCGACACCACCTCGATCCCCACGTTCATCAAACGCAACTGGCGGCTGGTGCCGGGCGCCGGGCGGCCCACCCTCGGTCGGGCCTTCGACTTCTCGCAGGTGCCGCGCGAGGCTCGCATCGTCTCCGCGGACCGGCAGCGAGCGCAGCGCCGCCAGACCCGCATCTGGGTGATCTACCTCGGATACGGCGCGGCGCTGGCCGTAGCCGTCGGGCTGATCGCGTGGGCGCGGCTGCGCAGGACGCTGCTGGTGACAGGGCTGTTGCTGGCGATTGCGGCTCCGGCGGCCGCCCAGGCGCCGGCGACGATCCAGACCGTGCCGCCGGTACCGGGCATGCGCTTCGAGCTGAACGGGGTGGAGCTCCGCGCCGACGCCGCGGGACGGGCGCACCTGCCTCCCGCCGCACGTGGCTCGCCGCGGGCGATCGCCACCGCGATCAGGCCGGGCGTGCGCGCCCGCTTCGACCGCTGGTACGACGACGGCCGCATCGCAGCCGTCGATCTCGAGCATCGCGTCGGCGTGCGCTTCGTCGACCTCAACGGCAACCGCGTCGACCCGCACGCGGTCAGCTCGCTCACGCTCGTCGGCAGCAATGGCCGGCGCTACGTGCTGCGCGGCGGCGAGGCGCGTTGGCTGGTCGGCAACCGCGTGATCCCGGAGAGCGGCGGGACGCGGTCCACGGCCGTCTCGTACGCAGCCGAGCGGGCGCTGGTCGGCGGGTCATCGGTCGTGCACAGAGGCCAGCAGCGCTTCTTCCCCGCCGAGAGTCACGGGCCGGAGCTGCGCCTGCTGCTGTTCTCTGCCCGCTTCGCGGTCCGCGACGCGCTGCTCGGCTTCCCGATCGGCTCCGCGGTCCTCCTCGAGTACCCCGACGGCAGGGTGGTGCGCCGGGCGCTCGACGCGGACGGCGAGCTGACGCTGAAGGCGTTGCCTCGGGGCGACTACCGGGTGTCCGTGGACGCGCTCGGCATCTCGTCATCGCGTCCGATCGCGCTGTCGGGAGACCAGGACGTGCAGCTCCAGGTGATCAGCTGGCTCGACATCGCGATCGTGCTGCTCGCGCTGGGGTCGATCGCCCTCGCTCTGCTGTTCATCCGCCGTCCAAGTGCTCGCGTCGCTGCCGTCACGTCCGTGCTGGTGTTGCTCCTCGCCGCTCCCGCGGGGGCCGCGAGTCGCCCCGACCGCCTGTTCGCCTACTACTACATCTGGTTCAACGACGGCTCCTGGAACCGCGCCAAGATCGACTACCCGCTGCTCGGCCGCTACTCGAGCGACGACCGCGGCGTGATGGAACGGCACGTCACCTGGGCCAAGCACGCGGGCGTCGACGGCTTCATCGTGAGCTGGAAGAGCACCCCGGTGCTCAACCGGCGGCTCGAGCGGCTGATCGAGGTGGCCGACGCGCAGGACTTCAAGCTGCTCGTGATCTACCAAGGCCTCGACTTCCACCGCCGGCCGTTGCCGGCGGAGCGGGTTGGGGCGGACCTCGACTACTTCACCAAGCGCTTCGCCGCGGACCGGGCTTTCGATGCGTTCGGCAAGCCGCTCGTGATCTGGTCCGGCACGCCGAGCTTCTCGCGCGCCGACATCGCGCGGGTGACGCGGCCGAGGCGCGGCGGCCTGCGCATCCTCGCCTCCGAGCGCAACGCGGGGGCCTATCGGCGCGTCGCGCCGCTCGTGGACGGCAACGCCTACTACTGGGCCTCGGTCAACCCGCGTACCTATCCGGGGCAGGCCGGCAAGCTCGCCCAGATGGGGCAGACGGTGCACGCCAGCGGCGGGATCTGGATCCCCTCCGCCGCGCCGGGCTTCGATGCTCGGAAGGTCGGCGGCGCGAGCGTCGTCGGGCGCGCCGGCGGCGCGACCCTGCGCGCGGAGCTGGACGCCGCGGCGAGCTCCTCGCCCGATGCGATCGGCCTGATCAGCTGGAACGAGTTCAGCGAGAACACCCACATCGAGCCGAGCCGCGCATACGGATCGCGCTACCTGCGCCTCGTCGGCGAGGTGCGCGGGGCGAAGCTTCCGGAGCTCCAGGCGTTCGACTCAAGCGAGCCGGCCGCGACCGACGTCAGCTACGGGGTGCCGCTGATCGGCGGGCTGCTCGTGTTCCTCCTCGGAGGCATGGCCCTCCTCACCCTTCGGCGGTAGGAAAACCCCCAATCGGCGGCTTGCCGGGCCTGCCGCGCGCGCCTAGGCTCGAAGTGCCATGGTCGTTCGGGCACTCACCGTGGCGCTGGGCTTGTTCGTCGCCTGCCCCGCACAAGCGGCCGCCGACCCCGTGGTCATGGCCGCCGGTGACATCGCGTGCGACCCCGAAGATCCCGGCTACAACGGCGGGGCCGGGACGGCCGACCGCTGCCACCAGCTGGCGACGTCGAACCTGTTGTTGGCCGGCTCGCCGGACGTGGTCCTGCCGCTGGGCGACATCCAGTACGACAGCGCCACGACCGCGCGGATCAATGCCGTCTACGCGCCCACGCTGGGGTCGCGTGAGGGCGATCAGCCGCCCGATCCTCGGCAACCACGAGAGCGGCGGCGGGGCCGCCTACTTCGACTACTTCAACGGCGTAGGCGTCTCCGACGGCCCGGCGGGCCCGCGCGGCAAGGGCTACTACAGCTTCGACCTGGGCGGGTGGCATCTGGTCGCGCTCAACTCGAATTGCGAGAGCGTGTCGTGCTCCGCCGGCTCCGAGCAGGAGCGCTGGCTGCGCGCCGATCTCGCAGCGCATCCGGCCAGCTGCACGCTCGCCTACTGGCACCACCCGCGCTACTCCTCCGGCCACGACGGCAGCAACGACTTCATGCAGCCGCTCTGGGAGGCCCTCCAGGACGCCCAGGCAGAGGTCCTGCTGTCCGGCCACAGCCATGACTACGAGCGCTTCGCGCCGCTGGATCGCGACGGTGCGCTGGACAGCGCAGGAGGGATCCGCCAGTTCGTCGTCGGAACCGGCGGCGCGTTCTTCACCGGCGGGCTGGGCACGCGTGAACCGCACAGCGAGATCGCCCAGAACGAGACCTTCGGCGTGCTCAGGCTCACGCTGCACCCGGCGAGCTACGACTGGGCGTTCGTGCCCGACGCGGGCGGCGGGTTCACCGACTCCGGCTCGCAGGCCTGCCATGGCCTGGTCACACCTCCGCCTCCGCCGGTCGCCCGGGACAGCACGGCGCCCGTGATCTCGAGGCTGCTCCTCAAGCCTCGCCCGATCCGGCGCGAGAGCGTCTTCCGCTATCGGCTCTCGGAGGCGTCCACCGTCGCCTACACGGTCAAGCGCAAGGGCAAGCGCCGCTACCGGACCGTGGGCCGGTTCACGCAGTCGGGCGCCGCTGGCGCGAACCGGCGGCGCTTCCGCGCCAGGATCCGCACTCGGCGCCTGCGGCCGGGGACGTTCAAGGCGGTGCTGCGGGCCACCGACGGGGCGGGGAACCGCTCCGCCGCCAGGAGCATCGGATTCAGGGTGGTCTGGAGGCGCCGTTGACAACGCACTTTGCGGGGACTACGTTCGGCTGGCTGGACCCGGCCCACCAAGGAGGGTGAAGCTGCTCGCCATCTGGCTTGCGTTCGTGGTGCTCGCTGTGTCGGCGGTCTCGGCCGCCGGCGCAGAGCCACAGCCAGACCCGGCTCCGCAGGCCCCTGCGGTTTCGCCGGACCCGGCTCCGGGGGCCGTGCCGCAGGCCGGTCCGCCCTCGGCACCGACGCCACCGGCCCGATCCGATCCGCCCGCGCAGAAGCCCGTGGCCGCTCCGGCCCCGAGCTCGCAGCCCGGCGCGGCGACACAGGCGCGCAGGCGGGCGGACAACCGGCGCACCGGTCATGAGCACCAGCGCGCCTGCGCAACCCCGCGCGGCCGAGCGCAGGCACGCGGATGATCGAGCCGACTCCCTGATGCGCATCCGGGCGCTGCTGCCGGAGACGCCGACGGCGAGCGACTCGTCGTCGGGAGTGCTCGTGCTGGCGGCCGGAGCCCTGCTGGCGCTCGTGCTGGCGAGCGGGTCGATGGCGTCGGCCGCCTCGCGGGCGATGAAGGGTCAGCCGCGGTGAGGGCGCGCGTCGCGCTGGCCATGGTCGTCGGCGCGTCTTGCGTGGGCCGCGCCGGCGACCGCGCAGAGCGTGACGGTAAGCTGCGACACGCCCGGCGGACCGCGACTCGCTGCAACCGCTGGTACACGACGGCCCGCGTCATCCTCGACTGGACCTGGAACCCGGCAGCGCTCACCACCAGGGCTGCGGCGGAGCGCAACCTTCACAGCCGAAGGGCGCTCGAGCGCTCATGCACCGTGCAGTGGCCCGACACGACGACACCCAGGGACATCTGGATTGGCATCGACCGGACCCCGCCCACGCTCGTCAGCCTGCGCCCCGGCCGGCCTCCCAATGTCAACGGCTGGTTCAACCGGCCGGTGGCGCTCAGCTTTGTCGGCGACGACGGGACGTCCGGGGTCGCCTCGTGCAGCTCGACCACGTACGCGGGCCCCGAGGGAGCCGGGATGCCCGTCAGCGGCCGCTGCTCCGACGTCGCGGGGAACGTCCGTAGCGGCTCGCTCCCGATCAACTACGACTCCACTCCGCCGAAGCGGCCCCTTGTCGAGGCGCTGCCCGGCAACAAGCGCGTGTCGCTCGAGTGGTCGGCGCCGGACGGCGTACAGGCGGAGGTCCTGCGCACGCGCAGGGACGGCAAGGCGGCGGTGGTCTTCCGTGGGGCGAGCGAGCACCTCACCGACCACCGGCTTCACAACGGCCGCCGCTATCGCTACCTGGTCACGCTGATCGACCTGGCCGGCAACCGTTCGGCCGACGCCGCCAGCGCGGTCCCCACCAGCTCCCCGCTGCTGCTGCCGGCGCGCGGGGCGCACGTGCGAAGCGCTCCGCTGCTGGTCTGGAAGCCCGTTCGGCGCGCCAGCTACTACAACGCCCAGCTGTTCCACGGGGACCGCAAGCTCCTGACCAGGTGGCCACGCGCGCCGCGCCTGCAGCTGCGCTCGCTCGCCGCGGGCCACTACTGCTGGTACGTGTGGCCCGCCTTCGGCAAGCGCTCGGAGCACCGGTACGGGCGTCTGCTCGGCAAGAGCTGCTTTACGAAGATGCGCGGCTAGCCTCGCCGCTGGACCCGCTCGCAGCCGCGCACCAGGTCACGCCGGTCGACGCGGGCGCTGTCACGCCCGGGGCCGCAGCTGACCAGGTCGACGCTGCCGTTCGCGGCTCTCAGTCGGTCCCTGCCCGCGCCGCCGTAGAGGTGGTTGCGCGCGCCTCCGGCGATCAGGCGGTCGTCGCCCGTGCCCCCGGACAGCCGGTCGCGGCCGGGGCCGCCGAGGAGCAGGTCGTCCCCGCTGTTGCCTGCCAGCCGGTCGTTGCCCCCGACGCCATGCCGGCTGTCGTCGCCGAGCAGGCGGTCGTCTCCCGGCATGCCGGCCAGGCGGTCGGAGCCGACGCCGCCGAAGAGGCAGTCGTCGCCGCTCGACCCCTTGAGCCGGTCGTTGCCCTGGAGGCCGAACAGGTTGTCGCCCAACGGGGTGCCGGCCAGCCGGTCGTTGCGCGGCGTGCCGAGCATGTCGGTCGCGCACGCGCCGGCCTCGAGGCCCTGGCTCTCGCTTGGGCCGAGCAGGCCGCCGGCGGTCGGGGGCGGCCCTGGCGGCGGAGGTGGTGGAACGGTGCCCCGGTCCACCACCTCGCAGTCCGCCGCGATCGAGTCGGCCACGTCCGCGAGGACGGTGTCGTTGCCGTCTCCGCAGTTGACCAGGTCGCCCCGATCTCCCCGGGCGTCGATGTAGTCGTCGCCGCCTCCGCCGGCATGCGTGTCGACGCCCTTGAGTGCCGCGCAGGATGTCGTTCCCCGAGCCACCCGCGAGCGAGTCGTTGCCGTCGCCTCCGGAGAGGGTCGACGGAGTGGAGGTCGCGTTCGTGAGGCTGTCGGCCCCGTCCCCTCCGCTCACCGTGAACCCGATGATCCCGGCCGCCGGGCACACGCCGGCGCCGCGCGAACGAAGTGCAGGCGGGCTGGGCGGCGATCGTCGCGCCCGGATCGACGAGCGTGTAGTTGGGAGCCAGCAGAGCGATCGTGAGGTCGTTGACCTCGCCCGGCGCGGCGGTGTACCAGACGCGCTTGATGCGGGTGCTGGCCGTTGACGCGAACGCGTCAGTCGTCAGCAGCCCGAGCAGGCAGAGTGCCGCGATTGCCAGAGGCCGGAGTCGCATGCCGCCGGCCGAGCGTACGGGCGGTCCGGCCGGGGCGCATCGCCCCAACTGGTGATCTTCGTACCGCCTACAGCGGAATGTTCCCGTGCTTGCGCTTGGGGGTGTCGACGCGCTTGGTCTGCAGCCGCTCGAGCGCCCGGATCAGCTTGGGCCGGGTCTCGTGCGGGATCACGACGTCGTCGATGTAGCCGCGCTCGGCCGCCGAGTAGGGGTTCGCGAAGCGCGCCTTGTAGTCGTCGATCAGCTTCTCGCGCCGCTCGTCCGGCGTGGGCGAGGTCTGGATGTCGCGGCGGTGGATGATGTTGACCGCGCCCTCCGGGCCCATCACCGCCACCTCGGCGGTCGGCCAGGCGAAGACGAAGTCGGCCAGCATGTGCTTGGAGTTCATGACGTCGTACGCGCCGCCGTAGGCCTTGCGCGTGATCACCGTCAGCTTCGGCACGGTCGCCTCCGTGAACGCGTACAGCAGCTTCGCGCCGTGCCGGATGATCCCGCCCCACTCCTGCGAGGTGCCGGGCAGGAAGCCGGGCACGTCCATGAGCGTCAGCAGCGGGATGTTGAAGGCGTCGCAGAAGCGCACGAAGCGCGCGGCCTTCTCGGACGCGTTGATGTCGAGCACGCCCGCCAGCTGCGAGGGCTGGTTGCCGACCACGCCGATCGGCCGCCCGTTCAGCCGCGAGAACCCGATGATGATGTTGCGCGCGAAGTGCTCCTGGACCTCGAAGAACTCGCCGTTGTCCACGAGCAGGTGCACGACGTCGCGCATGTCGTACGGCTTGTTCGGGCTGTCCGGGACGATCTGGTCGAGCTCCTACGTCCTGGCGCTCGGGGTCGTCGCCCGTGTCCATGCGCGGCGGCAGCTCGAGGTTGTTCTGGGGCAGGAACGACATCAGGTAGCGGGCGTCCTCGAGGCAGCTCTCCTCGTCGTCGGCCGCGAAGTGGGCGACGCCCGACTTCGAGTTGTGCGTCATCGCGCCGCCGAGCTCCTCGAACTCGACCTCCTCGCCGGTGACCGTCTTGATCACGTCGGGGCCCGTGATGAACATGTGCGAGGTCTCCTTGACCATGAAGATGAAGTCGGTCATGGCCGGGGAGTAGACGGCGCCGCCCGCGCACGGCCCCATGACCAGCGAGATCTGCGGGATCACGCCGGAGCACTGGACGTTGCGCACGAACACGTCGCCGTAGGCGCCCAGCGAGACGACCCCCTCCTGGATGCGCGCCCCGCCTGAGTCGTTGATCCCGATGACCGGGCAGCCGATCCTGGCCGCCAGGTCCATCACCTTGCAGATCTTCTCGCCCATCACCTCGCCGAGCGAGCCGCCGAAGACCGTGAAGTCCTGCGAGAAGACGCACACCGGCCGGCCGTCGATCGTGCCGTGGCCGGTGACCACCGCGTCGCCCCAGGGCCGGTTGCGCAGCATGTCGAAGTCCGCCGTGCGGTGGCGCACGAAGGTGTCCAGCTCCTCGAACGAGCCGGGATCCAGCAGCTTCTCGATCCGCTCGCGGGCGGTCAGCTTGCCCTTGGCGTGCTGCTTCTCCTCGGCCTGCGGGTTGGTGTGGGCCGCCTGCTCCCGCAGCTCCGCGAGCCGGGCCAGCTTCTCCTCGTAGGTCTCCGGTGACTGCTGCCTCATGCGGCAGGCAGGTTATCCATCCGGGTCGAGTCCCCTGTAGTAGGGCAGACGCCCGCCGGCGCGCCTGCGCACGATGCGGTAGAGCCGGTGCACGACCTGCGGGTGCCGGTGCGCGACGTTCGTTCCCTCGCTCGGGTCGCGGCGCTTGTCGAACAGGTGGAAGCGGGCCGGCTTGTTGCGCGCCCACATCGCCCAGCGGCGCGTGCGGATGAAGAACGAGTTGCCGTAGCCGCCGAAGGCGTAGTCGCGCTTGGGCGGCCGCTTGCCCTCGAACATGACCGACAGGTCCACGCCGTTCATGCGCTTGGGCGCCTCGACTCCCATCATCGAGAGCAGCGTCGGGGCCAGGTCGTGGGTCGACGCGTAGTAGCGGCTGAACTGGCCGGCGCGCCGGTGGGCCGGGTCGACGACCACCAGCGGGATGCGCGTCAGGGCGGGGTGGAGGGCCGTCGAGATCTTGCCCGTCCAGCCGTGCTCGCCGAGCAGGATGCCGTGGTCGGAGACGAGCGCGATCACCGTCTGGCTCTCGAGCCCGAGGTCGTGCACGCGGTTCATCAGCACGCCCAGCCAGCGGTCGGTCATCGTCACCTCGGCCGCGTAGAGGTCCCGCAGCCGGCTCACCACCGGCCCGCGCTGGCCCGGCCGCAGCCAGTTGTCGACCTTGCCGTAGCGCGGCATCGCTGGCTCGGGACCGCTCCACTTGCCGTACATGTCGACGTAGGGCGGCGGCGGGGTCCAGGGCTCGTGCGGCTCGTAGGTGTCGACGATCAGCGCGAACGGGCGGCGGCGGGAGCCCTGCTCCAGCGCGCGCACGGCGTCCTTCATGACCTTGGCGGCGAACGAGCGGCGCTCGTTGTTCCAGTAGCGGCTGTTGGCGAGGTAGAGGCCGACGCGCTTGCGCTTGTCGGGCGAGATCGACGGGTGCAGCCAGTGGCGCAGCACCTTGTCGGGGACGCTCGAGACCGGGTGGCTGCCGCCGATCTGGCCGCCGGTGCGCACGAACGAGTTCAGGCTGGCGCGCAGCGGGGCGTAGGGGCGGGAGAACCCGATGAACGGGTTGTCGGTCACGTAGGCCGTCCAGTAGCCGGCCCGGCGCAGCACGGCCGGCAGCGAGTCCTTGACGTCGCGCAGCGGCGACCAGCCCGGCGAGTCCAGCAGCCCGGGGTAGTCGTGCCAGTTGCGGAACGGGAAGGTGCGGCGCCCGCCGAGGATGGAGTTGCGTGCGGGCACGGTCGGCATCGCCTCGGGGTAGGCGCTCGTGAAGCGCAGCCCGGAGGCGAGCAGCCGGTCGATGTTGGGCGTGTGGATGTCGCGGTCGTAGACGGCGTCCGCGCGCAGCGAGTCGACGATGACGAGGATCAGGTTCGGCCCGCCGGGTCGCTGGGCGAGCGCGTCGAGGTCGCCCAGCGCGACGCCGGTCGCGGCGGCGGCCGAGGTCGCGAGAAAGCGCCGGCGTGTGCTGTTCCCGCTCACGTCACTAGTGGAGCACGTGTCGGGTGCGTTTGATGCGCTAGCCGCGCGAGAACGGGCGGTGGTGCGCGGAGCCGAGCGTCTCGAGGACCTCCTCGAGCGCTGCCTGGGCGCCGTCGCGGTCGAGCTTCGAGGACTCCTCCGCGACGACCGGCTCGGGCTCGGGTTCCGGCTCGGGCTCCGGCTCCGGCTCCGGCTCGGGGGCGGGCGGGGGCTCCACGGCTGCGCCCGTGACCCAGACGGGCTGCTCGCCGCGCGGCTCCCAGCGGAACAGGCGGTGCAGCCAGCGGCGCTTGCGTACCGGCTCTGGCTCGACGGCGGCCGGCTCGGGCTCCGGTCTCGGGCTCCGGCGTCGGGCTCCGGGCTCGGGCTCGGGGACGGGCTCCTCGCCCTCGATCGACGCCGTCAGCACGACCTTGGTGCCCCATCCGGAGGGCTCGATCGAAACGGTGCCGCGTGCGCCTTCGCCCTCCCAGGCAACCCTGCGCTCGGGCTCCACCCTCGTGATCTTGATCTCGCCGAAGGCCCCGAGGTGCTTGGCCAGCCGCTCGATCTCGCTGAGCTCGCTCCAGAGCTCGGGAGGCGACTTCACGAGCGTGCGCTTGGCGGAAAGGTCCTGCATTGCCTCCCGGGTTCGAGCAGGCCTCCCCGAGTCCTTCGTGAAAGATGTCTTGCAATGCTCGGCGCCGATCTTCAATCCCTGCTGGGGAGCCGGATCCCGGCGGACCACAGCCGCACGGTGCTGGCCGACTCCTACGCCGCCGGCTGGCTGGCCCGGCCCGATCGCCCGCCGGCGCCGGACGTGCTCGACCTCGGCTGCGGGACCGGCGACTCGGTCGACCTGTTCCGTTCGCTCGAGCCCCGTGTGAGCTGGACCGGCGCCGACATCGACGAGTCGCCCGAGGTCGCCGAGCGCACGCGCGGCGACGCCCGCTTCGTCACCTTCGACGGCGAGCGCCTCCCGTTCGGCGACGCGAGCTTCGACCTCGTCTACTGCAAGCAGGTGCTCGAGCACGTGCGCCGGCCCGCCCCCCTGCTCGCGGAGGTGGCGCGCGTGCTGCGCCCGGGCGGCACGCTCGCCGGCTCGACCTCCCACCTCGAGGCCTTTCACTCGCGCAGCTTCTGGAACTACACGCCCTACGGGCTGATGGTGCTGCTCGAGGAGGCGGGGCTCGAGCTGGTCGAGGTCAGGCCGGTGATCGACGCCTTCACGCTGGTCGCCTGGCGCGCGCTCGGCACGCCGCGCTTCTTCTACCGCTGGTGGGCGCGCGAGTCGCCCCCCTACCGCGCGATCTCGCTCGCCGCCCGGATGGCGCGCTGGGACCACCGCACGGTGAACACGGCCAAGCTGACGCTGAGCGGGCAGTTCGCGTTCCTGGCGCATCGCCCGGACGCGGCGCAATAGGATCGGCCGGTGCTCCGCCCCGCACTGGTCGCATTCGCTCTGCTCGCCTTTCCCGCGGCGGCGCAGGCGGCGCCGCTGACGACACCCTGCGGCGGCCGCGCGATCGCCCCGGACAAGGTGATCACCGGCGAGTTCGGCACCGACCTGAGCAAGAGCTACGTGATGGTGCCGTTCGACGTCCCGCGCGGCACGACCGCGATCCGCGTGAAGTACTGCTGGGACCGGCCCGAGTCGGGCAGCAGCCGCCACACGCTCGACCTCGGCCTGTACGAGCCGCTGCGGTGGGGCGACCGCGTCTGGGGCCCGCGCGAGTTCCGCGGCTGGGGCGGCTCGAGCCACCCCGACGTGACGCTCTCGGCCGAGGGTTTCTCGAGCGAGGCGGACTACGTCGCGCAGCCGCGCATCGAGCCGCCCGGCAAGACCACGCGCGCGTTCCTGCCGGGGCCGATCCACTCCGGCCGCTGGGCGGCGGAGCTGGGCGTCGCCGCGGTCATCCCGCAGTCCGAGGGCGACGCCGACGGCAAGGTGGGCTGGCGCGTGGAGATCGAGTACGCCGACGACCCCGCCTTCGCCGACGAGCCCTACAAGCCGGCCCGCTACGACCCGCGCCCGGTCAGGCGCAAGCCGGGCTGGTACTCGGGCGACTTCCACGTCCACGCCGAGCACTCGGCCTACGGCAACGCGACGATGACGAGCACGTTCGACTACGCCTTCTCGCCGGTCGCCCAGGGCGGCGGCGGGCTGGACTTCCTGACCCTGTCCGACTACGTCTCGGGCAGCGCCTGGGGCGAGATCGGGCGCTACCAGCCGCGCTACCCGAACAACCTGATCATCCCGAGCGCCGAGGTGATCACCTACCGCGGCCACACCAACAACCACGGCAGCCACCACTTCGTCGACTACCGCGAGGGGCCGATCTACGAGCGCCAGCCGGACGGCTCGGTGAAGCAGATCCGCGGCACGCGCGACCCGCGCGAGATCTTCTCCGAGGTCCACCGCTTCGGCGGCTGGACCCAGGTCAACCACCCGACGATCTTCCCGCCGGTCAGCCCGGCCGCCGCCGCGCTCTGCCGCGGCTGCTTCTGGGAGTACTCCGACGCCGAGACCGACTGGTCGAAGGTCGACGCGTTCGAGGTGGCGACCGGCCCGGCGGACATCGTCGGCACGCAGAACCCGTTCACCGTCACGGCGATCGCCCGCTACGACGAGCTGCTCGGTAAGGGCTACAAGATCGCGGCGGTCGGCTCCAGCGACTCGCACGAGGCGGGCAAGGCCGACGGCCCGCTCGACGCCCCGGTCGGCGAGGCGCGCACCGTCGTCTACGCGAACGACCTGTCGGAGCGCGGCATCCGCTGCGGCGTCCTCGACCGCCACACCTACGCGAAGGTGGCGGGCGCCGGCGCCGCCGACGTCCGGCTCGACGCCAGGCCCTGGGGCGCCTGGTGGTGGAGGCGCGCGACCATCGGCGACACCGTCCGCGCCAAGGGCGCCAGCTTCACCGCGCGCGTGCTCGGCGGCAACGGCCGCCAGCTCCAGGTCGTCAAGGACGGCGCGACGGTCGCGACCGTGCCGGTCACGAGCGACGCCTTCACCTACCGCTTCCAGGGCAAGGGCCCCGGCCGCTGGCGCCTGCAGGTGATGCGCGGCAGCCTGATCGACACGGTCTCGAGCCCGATCTGGGTCGAGCCGGGCTGGGGCGGGGTGCAGCGCGAGCGCTGCCGCTAGGGCCTGCGGTCGGACGCACCCGTCCGCAGGCCGGCGCTCCGCCTCCGGCTACGCGCCGGGAGTTCCTGCGGCCGGGCGCATCCAACCGCAGGCCGCCCCTAGACGGGCTTGCTGGCCATCGCCCAGAGCGCGACGGCGTAGGCGGCGATCAGCAGCAGCGTCAGGCCGTAGGTCCAGCGCACGAGCCCCGTGGGCTCGCCGCCGCGGCGCGCCCGCCGCGCGGCCAGGCCGGCCAGCACGGTCGCGATGATCAGCACCAGCAGCCCGCCGTCGGCGGTCCCGTAGCCGATCCCGATCCAGGCCGCGTCGGAGTCGACGAGGTTCTCCTTGTCGGCGACCCACTCCGCGCCGACGCGCATCGCCAGGTAGGCCGGGATCGCGCCGATCAGGATCGTGCGGAAGGCGAAGCGCACGGCGGCGGCCCGGTCGTCGGCTCGCAGCGAGACGACCAGCAGCACTGCGCTCGCGGCCAGCACGCCGACGAGCACGGTGGCCCCGAGGACGTGCAGCAGCAGCGGGAAGTTCCAGCTGTCGGGGCGGACCGCGGCGATCATGCGCCCGGCTTGTAGATCATGACCACGAGCAGCGCCAGCACCGCGATCGCCATCACGGCGTAGAGCGGCCTGACCTTCTCGGTGGCCCCGGTGTCGTATGCCATCCCGATGCGCACGCCGGTGCCGGCGGCGATCACCCACAGCACGAGCGCGGTGAGGATCCACCCGTCCCCGATGCTGTAGTCGTCGAGCGCGAGCCAGACGCCGAAGACGAGCGTCAGCAGGCCGCCCACGTCCCACAGCCGCCGCCCCAGGAAGGTCAGCTGCGGCCCCGCGATCCGGTCGCCCCCGGCGAGCAGCACGGTGAAGACCACGACGGAGCCGACCGCCGCGAACGCGCCGATCAGGTGCAGGAACAGCAGCCACTCGTACCTGCTCACGGCGGAGAATCTAAGCGAAGGCGCGGACGAGCCGGGCTAGTCGCGCAGGGCGCCGTCGAAGAAGGCGATCATGCGCCGCTCGTACTCGCGCGGCCGCGTCTCGATCCCCCCGGTGTGCTTCGCGCCCGGCACCCTCCAGACGAACTTGGGCTCCTTCGCCGACTCGTAGAAGTCCTGCGACAGGTCCTCGCCGCCCTGACCCCGCTCCGCGTAGACGAAGAAGACCGAGCGCGGGGAGATGTCGGCGACCAGATCGTTCAGGTTGGGCGGAGGCGCGTCATCGGAGAACACGGCAGTCGCGAGCGTGATTCCACCCCACACGGGCACCGCAAGGATCTTGTTGCCGAAGGACGCGACGTTGGCCTCGCGCACCGAGCGGATCCCGGCCCCGTCGGACATGACCGCCTTCAGCTGGTCCGTCTCCGCCGCGGTCTCGAGCATCAGCTCGCCGCCGACGGAGAGCCCCATCCCGCCGATGCGCTCGGGGTCCACGTCGGGCCTCTTGCGCAGGAACGCGATCGCGGCCTTGATGTCCCGGTCGCCGTTCCAGCCGACCGCGTTCGGATCGCCGTCGCTCACGCCCTCGCCGCGGCGGTCGAACAGGAGCACCCCGTAGCCGTGGCGGATCAGCATCCTGGCCGGCCGCTGGGGACCCTTGCGTCCAGGGAACGCGATCACCGCCGCGCGGTTCTTCGAGGGCACGTACCAGCCGTGGAGCTCCAGTCCGTCGTCGGTTGTGAACGCGACCTCCTCGAAGTTGGCGCCCAGGTCGGCCTGCGGCACGACCGCGCGGCCGATGTGCGTCTGTCCGTAGGAGGAGAGGAGCGGGAAGACGACGACCGCGCCGACGACCAGGCCCGCCACGCCGAGCAAGGCGCGACGCGCGTAGCGGCGCGGCATCCGCTCGTCGAGACGCCTGGACCGCCACAGGGTCACCACCCCCACACCCAGCAGCAACAGCCCGGCTGGGATCGCGAGCAGCCCCGTGTAGTCGTCGCCCGAGGCGCCGACCTCGCGGGTGTAGTACCACGCCTCGGAGGCGGTCGAGAGCCCGAACACGCCGAGCAGGAGCGCCACCACGGCGCGCCACCCCGCCCGCAGCCTGGGGTACGCGAATGCGGCGAGACCCAGCAGGGCGACCGGCACCAGGCCGCCCGCCAGGTGGTCCGTGGCGGAGGTCCCGGGCTGGGGCTGGACGAACGAGTCGTCGACGATGTGCAGGGCGATCACCCCGGTCCCAAGCCAGACGAGCCCGCGCTCGCGCCGGCCGCAGGCTTCCGCTCTACGGCCGGTCGCTAG
>CAWKFR010000009.1:0-100955 GCA_963848885.1 uncultured Thermoleophilaceae bacterium | reverse complement strand
ACGCTCCGGCGTTCGCCGTCTACGGGCTCGCCGTCGCGGGCCTGTTCGGCGTCAGCGCGCCTGTATCACCGAGGTCACGTAGGGCGCCGGCGGACGCGACCGCTGGATGCGCCGAGCGAAGACCACTCGATGATCTTCGTGTTCATCGCCGCGACCTACACGCCGGTCCGCGGTGCTTCGTCCTCGACGACCGCGCTAGGCGACCATCATCCTCGCCGTGGTCTGGGGCGGCGCCCTGGCCGGAGTGATCCTGCAGATGGTCTGGTTCGACGCCCCCTCCAAGTGGACTGAGCGCGGCCGCTGTATGATCGCCCTGGGCTGGGTCGCGGTCATCACGATGCCGGACCTGTGGGCGGAGCTGGAGCGCTCTGGCCTGCCTTGCGTTGCGCTGGTCGGGCAGGGCGGCGTGCTCTACACCGCCGGCGCCGTCACCTATGCCCGCGGCAGGCCGGACCCCCTATCCGGGCGTCTTCGGCTACCACGAGGTGCTCCACGCCTACGTGACCGCAGCGGCGGGGCCGAGTGCGACTACGCGGTCATCGCGTTCTGCGGGTCCTACCGCTGCCCGGCTGATCGCCCCCGACCGGCCGTGCTGGTCACGAAGTCGATCAAGACCGGCCAGTACCGCTCGGGCGTGCTTCTTCCACGGGAAGTGGCCGGCTCCCTCGATCACCTCGATCCGCGCGATTCCGTTCGGCAGCGCGTCCGCGGCCTCGTGGGCGGTGGATATGGGGCAGATTGGGTCGAGCTCGCCCACACAGACCAGCGTCGGGCAGTCGACGCGGGCGAGCTGGTCGAGGACGTCGAACTCGCGCATCAGCTCGAGACCCCGGGCATTCAGGTCCGCGTTGACGATCGTGCGCGAGTCCTCCAGCTCACCGGTGACCCAGGGGCCGAACAGGGTCCAGCAGCGGTCCCACTCCTCATCGGTCACCGGGGGGTCATCGTCGCCATAGGCGCGCTCCACGATCCCGGCCATCTCGTCGCCCCCCGCAAGGCGGAACGACTCGACGATCCTGCCCAGGTCGAACCGCGCCCACGTCGACTGCAGCACCGCCGCCCCGGCGTGACCAGGGTGACGGGCCGCATAGACCATCGCGACGAAGCCGCCGAGGGAGTGTCCGTAGACGACCGGCCGAACGATCCCGAGGGCATCGCAGAACGCACGGACGTCGTCGGCGCACACCTCGAACCCCCAGTTCGCTGGGTCGCCCCACTCGGACCGCCCGTGTCCGCGCAGATCCAGGTAGACCACCTGGGCCGCCTCTGACAGCCGGGCGAATTCGGGCTTGAAGTAGGAGTGGTCGAAACTCCCGGGCCCGCCATGCAACAGCACGACGGTGGGCCGCTCGCGCATCGCCGGGCCGTCGGGTACGAGCACCGGACCGTCGACGTCAAACCACAGGCGTGTCCCGCTCACCTCGATGTGCATGCGCGACTCAGCCTACGGCCATGCGCGAGACAACTTGGCCGGGCCCGGCCGTTCGCCCGCCCCAGGACAAACCGACCAAAGGACTCAGCGGGTTAGCCTTTTCGCCTCAACCGATATGCCGCTGCCGGTGCTGTTGTGGTCTCAGCGGCGCTCACGTTCGCTTCAGGTGCCGGTGCGGCTACGCAGAACGTCAAGATCCCGGCGGAGGGGTTCCCCGCCGCCAACCTCTGCAACGGCGACCAGCTCGAGCTCCAGGGCACGCTGCATTTCGTTCAGCAGGGTGAGGCGGTGGAAGACGCGCCCCGCCAGCATGTCTCGGCACACCTCAACAGCCAGCGGCTTACGGGCGTCGGCGTCCCGAGCGGCCAGCTCTACAACGTCAATCTCGTCCAGAGCAACGTCTTCAACGCGCGGATCGACGGCGCCAACGTGACGACGATCGAGACGATGATGAACGTCGTAAGCCTCGGATCCGGAGAGAACTTCCAGATCCAGACGGTGTTGCACACCACCATCAACGCCAACGGCGAGACGACCACGCAGTTCCAGAACTTCCACGTTCGCTGCAACGGCTGACGCGCTAGTCGGCCGGTTCGGGCGCCTGCGTGGGTAAGAGCGCGTGGCCGTCGACGACGGCCGCTGCGACGTCCACGAGCTTGCGGTTCGCGGTTCGCGACTGCTGACGCAGCATGTCGAAAGCAGCTCGGTCACCCACCGAGTGGCGCTCCATCAGGATTCCTTTGGCACGTTCGATCGTCGCCCGGCGACCGAACGCCCCCTCGAGGTCGTGGTACTCGGCGAAGCGACGCAGAACGATGTCGATGTTGTTCTGAAGGTCGGCAGGGTCGGCGTCGGTGATGTAGGCGAACACCCCACGCTTGGACGCCTCGCGGACGAAGTAGGGATCTCGAGCGTGGATCAGGACGATCACGGGGCACGCGGCCTCCCGGACGATCCTCTCGATCAGCACCAGCGCGTGCTCGGAGCTCGCGCCGAGCCCCACGAGCGCGACATCCGGGCGCTCCCGGGCGGTGACCGCACCGACCTCGTCCACCTCGACCGAGCGAGCGATCACCTCGTGGCCGAGCGAGGCCACGATCGGCACGACGAGCTCGAGCCGGTCGCGTCGTTCGTTCGCGATCAGAACGCGCAGGTGCTCTGTCTCGCGGTAGCTCTCATGATCCCGATGGTCTTACTTGGGGGTACTCCCGAATCCGGTGGGATGGTCACACCGGATCCGCCTCATGAGCCTGGCGGCGCCTCTCCGGCTCCAAACCCTTGGCCGGCCCTGAAGCGGGCGATTCCCAGAACTAGACGGCGTAGAGGAAGCTGTAGGCCGCCGTCATCCCCTTCTGACTCAGCTCGGAGAGGCAGTAACGCAGCGTGCCGTCCTGATCGTCGTGGATGTCGATCGTCGCGGGGGGCCGGCCCTCAACCGGCTCCACCTCGACGAGCCGGCCTTTCAGCGGCCCGTCTGTGAGCAGCGCTTGCAACAGCGTTCGGCTGGTCACGGCCCTGAGCGCCCGGCGCGCAGTTCGAACGGCCCAGCGTTGAGCCCGCGATAGCCGTCGTCGTCCACCCACCTCAGCCAAGCATCGCGCGCCGCGACCGCCTGGTCTGCGACATGGAGGCCCATGGCTGCAACCAGGCGGGCGGATCTGCCCACCGCAGCGTCATAACGGTCATTCGAGCGGCGCTGGTCGGCGAGCGCTGCGCGCAGCCGGCGCTCGGCGCGGTCATGTTCCTGGCCCAGTGTCGCCATCCGGTCCTCCATATCCTTGTCGCGGCTGTAACTGACTTCGCGGGCAGCCAACTGCCGTCGAGCGGCGATTGTCCGCCCGACTCGGCGGTTGCCGTCGGCGCGGTTCAGCCCGCCTCGCCGTCGTAGGGCTCGGTCGACAGCACTGTGGGATCTCCTGGTAGGCATGGTCAACCTTCCGGTCCCTCTGTCGGTCCGCGCGCGAAGGAAGAGGGCTAGACCCTCCAGGCGCTGATCAGGATTTAGGGGAAGAGCACCGGCCCCGCAGGCAAACCAGGTCGCAGGGCCAGCCACCTCTGACTCTAGTCCTATTGCGCCCCCACGGTGGGGCCGTCCCGCTCGCGCTCGATCTCGGCGTTGAGCTCCGCGCCGAGGAGCAGGGCGACGTTGGTGAGCCAGAGCCAGGCCACGAGCACGATCGCGCCGGCGAACGCGCCGTAGATCGCGCCGACGTCGGCGACCCTCGAGACGTACACGGAGAACCCGTACGACGCCCCCAGCCAGAGCAGCACGCCCGACCACCGCGCCCGGAGTGACCCAGCGGAACGAGCGCTGTTGGACGTCGGGGGTCACGTAGTAGATGAGCGCGAACATGAGCATCGCCACCACCAGGGCCCCCGGCCAGCGGCCGATGTTCCAGATGTCAGCGACGGTGGACCGAGCCCGATGAAGCCGAGCAGGTCCTCGGCCAAGCGGCCGCCCACGAACACCATCACGAGACTGGCCAGCACGAGCGCCATCAGCACGAAGGTCGACGCCATGTCGAGCGCCTTGCGGCGCAGGAAGCTCCGGCCGCCTCCACCTCGAACACGACGTTGAGCGCGCGGCGGGCCGCCTCCAGCACGCCGGTCGTGCCGTAGAGCGCGATCACGATGCTGATGGCCAGCGCCGTCGCCGCGGTCTCCTTGCTCTGGAACGCGCTTCGCAGCGAGCGGTCGAGCGGATCGAGCACCGACGGCGGCGCGACGTCCCGCAGGTAGCCGATGATCGCGTTGTAGGTCTCGGGGTACTGGCCGAACAGCCCGAGCAGCGAGACCGCGAGCAGCAGCGTCGGGAACAGCGACATCAGCGCGTAGTACGTGAGCGCCGCCGCATGGTGGGTCATCTGGTCGTCGTAGAACGAGATCAGGGTGCGCTTGACGACGACCGGCCGTTCGCCTCATCCGGTCTACCGTGCCCAGAACGTGTCGTGGATGTGACGTGAGAAGGCCCGCTGACGCGGGCCTTCCTCTCCCAACAGCGAACTGGCTTCGAACGCGGCTTACGCGCTGAACGAGCTCGCCCATCTTCTGCACTACGACCTCGCCGGTGGTGATCTTCGGCGCGTTCGGGAGCGCCTTCTCGAGCTTCTGCTCGCGCACCCAGTTGGTGGCGACGCGGGTCGACTCGTCGGCGTGCTCGGCCGTGTCGTAGAAGCCGATCGAGCTCAGGACGCCGTTGCCGGCCTCGATGAGGCAGTAGCCGTTGAAGCCGGGGAGCTCGCTTGAGGCTCGGCACGAGCGTCTCGTCGGCCTTCTTGACGAGCTCGTCGGTGCGCTCCTGATCGATCGCGTCGTAGCGTCGAATGGTGGCAAACATGTGGGGTCCAACTCTCTTCTCTGGGGCTGGAGGACTCGATTGAGTCCTCCTGTTGCGGCTCGGTCCCGAGGTGACAATCGAAGGGAGCCTGTGTGGCTCGACGATGTCGGCAAAGGGTCTGACCGCTTCGGACCTACTGTACCACGTTCAGGGGATAGCTACTGCCTAGTTTCGGTACGCCGCCCCCGCGCGGGCTCGAACCGATGTAGGGTCATTGAGCAAGGGTCTCGCCGCCGCTCACCTAGCAGGAAGGTCGCTCAATGCGCTTCATCAAGGTCGCGGCACTGATGCTGGGGGGTGCTGACGGGCGCGGGGGCCGCCAACGCGGCGCCGGGCAATCTGGACTCGTCTTCAGCGGGGACGGAAAGTTGACGGTCGACCTCGGCGGCCCCGAGCGGGGCGAGTCCGTGGGCGCTCCGGCCCCAATCCCAGCCACTCCCAACTCGATAGCAATTGCTGGGCGCATCACTAGCCGACGATCAGGGGAGAGCTTCAACTTCGCCTTGCCCTCATCAGTTCCACCGGCAGCTCCGTCATCGGGATGCGTACAACTTCAGGGGCGACAGCGACGAGAGCGCCCTCGGCATCGCGGTCCAGCCGGGCGAACAGCAGGTTGTGATGGTGGGGCACACGGAGGCGGGGCGGGCGGCTTGGGCGTCGCCCGCCTCGATGGGAACCTCATGCTCGATCTCGGTTTCAACACCGTCGGCTGGACGACGTCCAGCGTTTCCCCCAGCCCCGCGGGTAACGGCTCGGTCCCCTTGGACGTGGCGATCCAGGATGACAGGGACATCGTTGCGGTGGGAGTCACCGGGGACAACGACCTCGGCGACTTCAGGATCGTCCAATACACCCCACCGGACAGCTCGATCCGGAGTTCTCGCTGGACGGGGACGGCCAACAGACGACGGACTTCAGCAACGGCGTCGACCAGGCCCATGCCGTCGCAATCCAGCCGGCGGACCAGAAGATCGTGGTCGCCGGACTGCGGGGCCTCCCGGGGAAAGCGACTTCGCGCTCGCCCGCTACACGACCGCCGGCTCGCTCGACTCGAGCTTCTCGGCACCGGACGGCAAGCTGACGACCGACTTCGGCGGCGTCTCCTTCGCTGACGACGTGGCGGTCCAGGAGCGACGGCAAGATCCTGGTCGCGGGCACCGACAACGCCGGCACAGGCGACTTTGCCCTCGCGCGCTACAACACCGACGGCTCGCTCGACACCAGTTTTTCGTGTGACGGCAAGCAGGTCACCGACTTCGCGGGCAACGTCGAGGTCGCAAACGGCGTAGCGGTGCAGTCCGACGGCAGGATCGTCGTCGCAGGAGCTCCTTCTCGCAGACCACGGTGAACGACTTCGCGGTCGCCCACTACAACACCGACGGTCGCTCGACACCGGGTTCTCGGGTGACGGCAAGCAGACGGTGCCGTTCGCCCCACCGACGTCGCCACCGGCCTCGTGATCCAGGCCGACGGCAACATCGTGCTGGCGGGCTACACCGAATCCAGCGCGCTCAACGGCGACTTCGCGCTGGCCCGCATGGAGGGCGGTGGAGGTGGCGCCTCCGCCGCGGAGAGCTGCGGCTCGGCAGACGGCGACGGCGACGGCGACGGCGTGCCCGACGGGAGCGACAACTGCCGGTCTGCTGGCCATCCCCGACCAGGCGAACGGCGACAGGCGACGCCGACGGCGATAGGCCTGCAGACCCCAACGACGACAACGATGGCGTGCCGGATGGCAGCAGGACGCCTGCCCCAATGTCCGTACCGCGACAGCGGGGACGGGCTGCCCGGCGATGATCGCCCCGCTCGACATCATCGCTCCTGGGTTGCGGTCTACGGCGGCCTGGAAGACCCAGAAGGCCGGCCCGACCGTAAGCGTGGTGGTCAGCGCGACAACGAGGACCTGTACGCGTCGGCCTCGGGCGCATCTTGCCATTGCCCCCAGGCGGTCTGCCCAAGGCGTTTCCGTCTCCGACGGCGTCCAAGGCCTACAGGCTGAAGGCGATTGCGAACCGCTTCCGTCAGGCCAGCAGGCACCAAGGCCACGCTCAAGCTCAAGGTGCCGAAGAGCGGCCCTGAGGGCAATCGAGCGAGCACTACGCCAGCAGGAAGAGGGTGAGAGGCGACGCAGGTGCACAGCTCCACCGCCCGCGACAGCACCGGCAACCTGACCACGGGCAAACGGACGGTCAAGCTAAAGCGCTGACCCGGGCAGGTCGGCTCTCCTACTTCAGGAGGGCGCCGTCGAAGAAGGCGATCATGCGCCGCTCGTACTCGCGCGGCCGCGTCTCGATCCCCCCGGTGTGCTTCGCGCCCGGCACCCTCCAGACGAACTTGGGCTCCTTCGCCGACTCGTAGAAGTCCTGCGACAGGTCCTCGCCGCCCTGACCCCGCTCCGCGTAGACGAAGAAGACCGAGCGCGGGGAGATGTCGGCGACCAGATCGTTCAGGTTGGGCGGAGGCGCGTCATCGGAGAACACGGCAGTCGCGAGCGTGATCCCACCCCACACGGGCACCGCAAGGATCTTGTTGCCGAAGGACGCGACGTTGGCCTCGCGCACCGAGCGGATCCCGGCCCCGTCGGACATGACCGCCTTCAGCTGGTCCGTCTCCGCCGCGGTCTCGAGCATCAGCTCGCCGCCGACGGAGAGCCCCATCCCGCCGATGCGCTCGGGGTCCACGTCGGGCCGCTTGCGCAGGAACGCGATCGCGGCCTTGATGTCCCGGTCGCCGTTCCAGCCGACCGCGTTCGGATCGCCGTCGCTCACGCCCTCGCCGCGGCGGTCGAACAGGAGCACCCCGTAGCCGTGGCGGATCAGCATCCTGGCCGGCCGCTGGGGACCCTTGCGTCCCGGGAACGCGATCACCGCCGCGCGGTTCTTCGAGGGCACGTACCAGCCGTGGAGCTCCAGTCCGTCGTCGGTTGTGAACGCGACCTCCTCGAAGTTGGCGCCCAGGTCGGCCTGCGGCACCACCGCGCGGCCGATGTGCGTCTGTCCGTAGGAGGAGAGGAGCGGGAAGACGACGACCGCGCCGACGACCAGGCCCGCCACGCCGAGCAAGGCGCGACGCGCGTAGCGGCGCGGCATCCGCTCGTCGAGACGCCTGGACCGCCACAGGGTCACCACCCCCACACCCAGCAGCATCAGCCCGGCCGGGATGGCGAGCAGCCCCGTGTAGTCGTCGCCCGAGGCGCCGACCTCGCGGGTGTAGTACCACGCCTCGGAGGCGGTCGAGAGCCCGAACACGCCGAGCAGGAGCGCCACCACGGCGCGCCACCCCGCCCGCAGCCTGGGGTACGCGAATGCGGCGAGACCCAGCAGGGCGACCGGAACCAGGCCGCCCGCCAGGTGGTCGGTGGCGGAGGTCCCGGGCTGGGGCTGGACGAACGAGTCGTCGACGATGTGCAGGGCGATCACCCCGGTCCCAAGCCAGACGAGCCCGCGCTCGCGCCGGCCGCAGGCTTCCGCTCTACGGCCGGTCGCTAGGGACCGGGTGACCATCTACTCGTACTGCAGCGCCTTGAGCACGTTCAGCCGCGACGCCCTGCGCGCGGGCAGGATCGCCGCGAGCATGCCCGCGAGCGCCGCGACGATCGCGAAGACCACGACCGCCACCACGGGAGCGAGAACGTGACGTCCAGGCTGTCCATCGCCTTGGTGATGACCGCGGCGAGCAGGATGCCGAGCGGCAACCCGAGGGCCGCCCCGATCAGGGCGATGATCACGCTCTCGTAGCGAATCATCCTGCGCGTCTGGCGACGCGTCAGCCCGATCGCCCGCAGCATGCCGAGCTCACGCGTCCGCTCGAACACCGAGAGCGCCAGGGCGTTCACCATCCCGAACAGGCTCACGATGACCGACAGCGCGAGCAGGACGTAGAAGATGTTCAGGATCATGTCGATGCCGCCGGCCCGCTCGGTGATCCACGCGCTGTTGGTGCGCACCACCGCGTCGGGATACGGGTTGAGCGTCTTGTCGAGCGATGCGGTCGCCTGCGAGGTCACGCCGTCGTCGGTGTCGACGAAGACGAACAGGTCCTTCGGCCGCGGGAAGTGCGTGTCGAAGGCGCGCTGCGCGAGCGTCACGGCGCCCAGCAGCGAATCGAGCTGCTCCGCCGGCGGGTCGTAGATCCCCCTCACAACCAGCGGCACCTTCTTGCCCTGGGGCGTCTGGATCGAGAACTTGCTGCCGACCTCGAGGTTCTGGTCGTCCGCGAACTGCTCCCTGACGATCGCCCCGTCGAAGCCGAGCGACAGCAGGACGTTGTCGGAGCCCTTCTGCCAGCGGAAGTCGTAGACGTTGCCGATCGTGGACGGATCCACTCCCGTGACGTCGATCTCCGAGCCGAAGCTGCTCGCCTTGTCGTCGCGCACCGCCGAGGCGGCTGCGACCCCGGGCGCGTTCGCCAGGGCGTTGCCCGCGCTGGAGGTGAACGTGTCGTAGCCGTTCTCGGCCGTCACGACGTAGTCCGCGCGCACCTGATCCTTGAGCGCGTTCTTGGTGGTGCCCTTGAGGCTCGCCCCGAGCGTCGCGACCAGGGTGACCAGGGCGAGCCCGATCATCAGCGCGCCGGCCGTTCGAGCCGTCCGCGCGGGGTTGCGGGTGGCGTTGTCCTTCGCCAGCGCGCCCGGCGCTCCGCCGAGGCGCTCGCCGGGTGCTCCGACGGCGGCCGCGAGCGGCCGCACCAGGCGCGACGAGATCATGCCGACGCCGATGAACAGCAGGAGGCAGCCCACTCCGTCCAGCAACAGGACGGCGCCCGTGGACAAGCCGCCCGCGAACAGGCCAAAGCCGAGCAGGACGGCCGCGATGCCGAGCACGATCGGCGCGGCGGTCCGGCTCCTGGCGAGCCGCGACTGCGGCAGCGTCGCCCCCTCGCGCACGGCCGCGATCGGCGGGACGCGGGTGGCGCGCCGCGCCGGCGAGATCGTGGCAAGCACCGTGATGCCCACGCCGAGCAGCAGCGAGACGATGATCGTCCGCAGGCTGAAAACGGTCCCCGTGCTGGGCAGGTCGACCCCGAGCGCCTTGAACATGGCGTTCAGTCCCTTGGCGATCAGCAGGCCGAACAGCAGGCCGACCACGGCCGCGACCAGCCCGGTGATGAAGCCCTCGAGCAGCACCGAGCGGAACACCTGCTTGCGCGACGCGCCGAGCGTGCGCAGCGTGGCCAGCTCGCGCACGCGCTGCGCGACCGTCATCGAGAGCGTGTTGAAGATGACGAAGGAGCCGACGATCAGGGCGATGCCGGCGAAGGCCAGCAGCAGGTACTGGAAGAACGCGAGCCCGTCGTTGACCTCGGAGGCAGCGGCGTCGCCGGCCTCCTCGCCCGTCTCGATCTGGGCCGAGGACGGGAGGAGCGGCTTGATCTGGTCGGCGGCCTCGGCTTCCGAGACGCCCGAGTTCGGCGTCACGTAGATGACGTCGAACTGGCCCTCCTTGTCGAGCAGCTTCTGCGCGGTGGGCACGTCGAAGACCGCGAAGGTCGCGCCGCCGATCGAGTCGACCGAGCCGAACTTGGCGATGCCGGAGACGGTCATGCTGCGCTGCGGCCCCTCGCCCGACACGCCGATCTCGTCGCCGAGCTTGTAGTTCCCCTTCTTCGCGCTCGCGGCGTCGATCACGACCTGATCTGGGCCAACCGCCCACTTGCCGGACTTCAGCGTCGTGGGGTTCGCCTTCTCGCCCGGTTCGAATCCCCAGCCGAAGTTGGGCTGCTGCTTGCTGCCGAGCTGCTTGCCGTCGCGGCCGATCAGCTTCACGAAGTCGCTGGTGCCGCTGATGTCGAAGATGGCACCCGAGGCGCCCTTGACGTCGGAGCGCAGCCACCTTGTCTGCAGCGACTCGGGAACCGTCGACTTGGCGGCGCCCTTGACGATCTCCTTGCCGGAGATCACGGCACCCGTGTCCTTGTACGTGCCCGTGAACAGGTCGTCGAAGGCCTTCTTCATCGTGTCCGTCAGTACGAAGGTCCCGCTCACCATCGCGACGCCGAGGACGATCGACAGCGCGTCAGCGCCGTGCGCAGCTTGCGGCCGAGCAGGCCCTGCAGCGTCGCGGTCTTCATCGGTGAGCCAGCCTCTCCATCGTGCCGAGCACGGCGTGCTCGTCAAGCCCGTATTCGTCCTCCACGGTCTCGCCGTCGGCCAGGAAGACGATCCGTCCGCGACCGCGGCGGCGCTCGCCTCGTGCGTGACCATCATCGTCGTCTGGCCGTAGCTGTCGACCGAGTCGCGCAGGCCTGGAGGATCTCCTCGCTCATCGTCGAGTCGAGGTTGCCGGTCGCTCGTCGGCGAACAGGATCGTCGGCCGCGAACCAGCGCCCTGGCGATCGCCACACGCTGCTGCTGCCGCCGGACATCTCGACGGACGATGCGTGCGGCGGTCGGCCAGGCCGACCTTCTCCATGACCTCGTCGACCCACTCGCGTCGATGTCCTCACCGGCGATCGACAGCGGCAGCACCACGTTCTGCTGCGCGTCAGCATCGGCAGCAGGTTGAAGAACTGGAAGATGAAGCCGATGCTGCGACGACGCAGGAGCGTGAGCTCGTCGTCGTCCATGCCGGTGATCTCCTCCTGCCCGATCCACACCTGGCCGGACGTCGGGATGTCGAGCCCGGCGAGGATGTGCATCAGCGTCGACTTGCCGACCCACGGCCCATCACCGCCGCGAACTGGCCGTGCGGGATCTCCAGCGACACGCCTCGCAGGCGTGAACCGCCGAGTCGCCCTCGCCGTACTGACGGTCACGTCCGACGCGGCCAGGACTCTCTCGGCTTGACCGCAGTCGTTTCGGGCGTGGTTGTAATCGCCATCTCTATGTCTCCTTGCTGTGCATCAAGTCGACTCCCACTCTCTCCCCCCCCCTCGCTGCAGCGTCCCCGCTCCACCCCCTCTCACATCCACCCTAACTTGCTCTCAATCAGCATCTACACCACCTCGTGACCATCTACTCGTACTGCAGCGCCTTCAGCACGTTCAGCCGCGACGCCCTGCGGGCGGGCAGGATCGCCGCCAGCATGCCGGCCAGCGTCGCCACGATCGCGAACACGACGATGGCGACGACCGGGAGCGAGAACGTGACGTCCATGCTGTCCATCGCCTTGGTGATGACCGCCGCGAGCAGGATCCCGAGCGGCAGCCCGAGCGCCGCCCCGATCAGGGCGATGATCACGCTCTCGTAGCGGATCATCCGGCGCGTCTGGCGCCGCGTCAGCCCGATCGCGCGCAGCATGCCGAGCTCACGCGTGCGCTCGAACACCGACAGCGCCAGGGCGTTCACCATCCCGAACAGGCTCACGATGATCGACAGCGCGAGCAGCACGTAGAAGATGTTCAGGATCATGTCGATGCCGCCGGCCCGCTCCGTGATCCAGGCGCTGTTGGTGAGCACCTTCGCGTCGGGATACGGGTCGAGCGTCTTGTCGAGCGAGGCGGTCGCCTGCGAGGTCACGCCGTCGTCGGTGTCGACGAAGACGAACAGGTCCTTCGGCTGCGGGAAGTGCGTGTCGAAGGCCCGCTGCGCGAGCGTCACCGCCCCCAGCAGCGCATCGAGCTGCTCCGCCGGCGGGTCGTAGATCCCCCTCACCACGAGCGGGATCTTCTTGCCCTGTGGCGTCTGGATCGAGAACTTGCTGCCGACCTTGAGGTTGTTGTCGTCCGCGAACTGGTTCCTGACGATCGCCCCGTCGAACCCGAGCGACAGCAGCACGTTGTCCGAGCCCTTCTTCCAGCGGAAGTCGTAGACGTTGCCGATCGTGGACGGGTCGACCCCCGTGACGTCGATGTCCGAGCCGAAGCTGCTCGCCTTGTCGTCGCGGACCGCCGAGGCGGCGGCGACTCCGGGCGCGTTCGCCAGCGCGTTGCCCGCGCTGGAGGTGAACGTGTCGTAGCCGTTCTTGGCCGTCACGACGTAGTCCGCGCGCACCTGATCCTTGAGCGCGTCCTTGGTGGTGCCCTTGAGGCTCGCCCCCAACGTCGCGACGAGCGTGACCAGCGCGAGCCCGATCATCAGCGCGCCGGCCGTGCGGGCCGTGCGCGCGGGGTTGCGCGTGGCGTTGTCCTTGGCGAGCGCACCCGGCGCTCCGCCGAGCGCTCGCCGGGTGCGCCCACGGCGGCCGCGAGCGGCCGCACCAGGCGCGACGAGATCATGCCGACGCCGATGAACAGGAGGATGCATCCGACTCCGTCCAGCACCACGACGGCGCCGGTGGGCAGGCCGCTCGCGAACAGGCCGAGGCCCAGCAGGACGGCCGCTATGCCGAGCACGATCGGCGCGGCGGTGCGGCTCCTGGCGAGCCGCGACGGCGGCAGCACCGCGCCCTCGCGCACGGCCGCGATCGGCGGCACGCGGGTGGCCCGCCGAGCCGGCGAGATCGTGGCGAGCACCGTGATGCCCACGCCGAGCAGCAGCGAGACGATCACCGTCTTCGCAGGCCGAACACGGTGCCCGTGCTGGGCAGGTCGACCCCGAGCGCCTTGAACATGCGCGTTCAGGCCCTTGGCGATCAGCAGGCCGACGAGCAGGCCGACGATGGCCGCGACCAGCCCGGTGACGAAGCCCTCGAGCAGCACCGAGCGGAACACCTGCTTGCGCGACGCGCCGAGCGTGCGCAGCGTGGCCAGCTCGCGCACGCGCTGCGCGACCGTCATCGACAGCGTGTTGAAGATGACGAAAGAGCCGACGATCAGGGCGATCCCGGCGAACGCGAGCAGCAGGTACTGGAAGAACGCGAGCCCGTCGTTGACCTCCTTGGCCGCGGCCTTGCCGGCCGCGTCGCCGGTCTCGATCTGGGCCGAGGACGGCAGCAGCGGCTTGACCTGGTCGGCGACCTCGGCCTCCGAGACGCCCGACTTCGGCGTCACGTAGATGACGTCGAACTGGCCCTCCTTGTCGAGCAGCTTCTGCGCCGTGGGCACGTCGAAGACGGCGAAGGTCGCGCCGCCGATCGAGTCGACCGAGCCGAACTTGGCGATGCCGGAGACGGTCATGCTCCGCTGCGGCCCCTCGCCGGCCACGCCGATCTTGTCGCCGAGCTTGTAGTTCCCCTTCTTCGCGCTCGCGGCGTCGATCACGACCTGGTTGGGGCCGACCGCCCACTTGCCGGACTTCAGCGTCGTGGGGTTCGCCTTCTCGCCCGGCTCGAATCCCCAGCCGAAGTTGGGCTGCTGCGTGCTCCCGAGCTGCTTGCCGTCGCGGCCGATCAGCTTCACGAAGTCGCTGGTGCCGCTGATGTCGAAGATCGCCCCCGAGGCGCTCTTGACGTCCGAGAGCGCCGCCACCTTCGTCTGCAGCGACTCGGGCACCGTCGACTTGGCGGCCCCCTTGACGATCTCCTTGCCGGAGATCACGGCACCGGTGTCCTTGTACGTGCCCGTGAACAGGTCGTCGAAGGCCTTCTTCATCGTGTCCGTCAGGACGAAGGTCCCGCTCACCATCGCGACGCCGAGGACGATCGACAGCGCGGTCAGCGCCGTGCGCAGCTTGCGGCCGAGCAGGCCCTGCAGCGTCGCGGTCTTCATCGGTGAGCCAGCCTCTCCATCGTGCCGAGCACGGCGTGCTCGTCAAGCCCGTATTCGTCCTCGACGGTCTCGCCGTCGGCCAGGAAGACGATCCGGTCCGCGACCGCGGCGGCGCTCGCCTCGTGCGTGACCATCATCGTCGTCTGGCCGTAGCTGTCGACCGAGTCGCGCAGCGCCTGGAGGATCTCCTCGCTCATCGTCGAGTCGAGGTTGCCGGTGGGCTCGTCGGCGAACAGGATCGTCGGCCGCGAGACGAGCGCCCGGGCGATCGCCACGCGCTGCTGCTGGCCGCCGGACATCTCGGACGGACGATGCGTGCGGCGGTCGGCCAGGCCGACCTTCTCCATCACCTCGTCGACCCACTCGGCGTCGATGTCCTCGCCGGCGATCGACAGCGGCAGCACGACGTTCTGCTGCGCGGTCAGCATCGGCAGCAGGTTGAAGAACTGGAAGATGAAGCCGATGCTGCGACGACGCAGGAGCGTGAGCTCGTCGTCGTCCATGTCGGTGATCTCCTCGTCGCCCGACCCAGACCTGGCCGGACGTGGGGGTGTCGAGCCCGGCGAGGATGTGCATCAGCGTCGACTTGCCGGAGCCCGGACGGGCCCATCACGGCCGCGAACTGGCCGTGCGGGATCTCCAGCGAGACGCCGCGCAGCGCGTGGACCGCCGAGTCGCCCTCGCCGTACTGACGGGTCACGTCCGACGCGGCCAGGACTCTGCTCGGGCTTGACCGCAGTCGTTTCGGGGGTGGTTGTAATCGCCATCTCTATGTCTCCTTGCTGTGCATCGAAGTCGACTTGCCGACGGCGGCATCCCCATCGCCGGACGGTCGCTGCAGCGTCCCCGCCCCGACCCCCTCACGGACATCGGGGGACACCCTGAACTTGCGTCGGTGAATCAGGGCATCTGAACGAGCCGAACGCGAGTGACGGTGGTTCGCTCCGCCACGTAGTGCGGCAACTGCGATAGAGCCTCGGCTTCCGTGTCCGCTTCCAGTTCCCACCAGATCCGGTGCGTGCCGAAGCTGCACGTGGCGCAGACCTCTTTGTGGCGGAGCGGGCTTTCGAACGCGTTGAACGAGGCGAACACCACGCCGCACTCTCTGGGCGCATGACGGTGCTCGAGCATGTAGCGCGGCATGTGTCCAGTGTTGGCGAAGGCCGGCCGGCCCGACATCGGTGGCCACCCTGATTTCCACCTCCTCAGCCGCGGGCGTATGCTGGCCGGAGTCGCCACGGTTGAGTGGTGGGAGTGACTGAACTGGCCCAGACACTCGTTGGCCGACAGACCGAGTTGGATCTGCTCGAGCGCATGCTCGAAGAAGCGTGTGCGGGGTCTCCGCAGATCGTGTTCGTCACGGGCGAACCGGGGATCGGCAAGTCCTCGCTCCTGGCCGAGCTCCTCCGCCGGGCCGAGGAGCGGGGGTGCCTCGCGTTGAGGGGGAGCGCGGCCGAGTTCGAGCGCGATCTGCCATTCGGCTTGATCATCGACGCCCTCGACGAGTACCTCGAGTCGCTCGCCCCCAGCGCGTTCCACAGCCTGGAGACCGAAACCCTGGCCGAGCTCGGCGGCGTGTTCCCGGCGCTGCGGTCGCTCGACCCGGGCTCGGATGAGCCGACCACCGCGGCCGAGCGCCACCGTGCCTATCGCGCTGCGCGCGAGCTGATCGAGCGCCTGGCGGTGAAGCAACCGCTCGTCCTCGTGCTCGACGATCTTCACTGGGCCGACGGCGCGTCGCTCGAGCTCGCCTCGCATCTCTTCAGGCGTCCTCCCCGCGGCCGTGTCGTGCTGGCCGTGGGGCTTCGCGCGAGACAGGCCGACCACGCGACCGCAAGCGGTGATGGACTCCACCCTGCGCGGATCCGAATCCGTCCACTCGATAGCGCTTGGCCCGCTGGCACCCGCCGACGCGCAGGCGCTCGTGGGCCTCGCGGATCAGGCGGAGGCCGAATGCGTCTATCGCAGGAGCGGAGGAAATCCGTTCTACATGCTCGAGCTGACTCGCGGGCGTGGTGACGAGAAACGCGGCTTGCGCTCCGCCGAGGACGAGGGTGACGTGCCCAGCGCGGTGGTCGCAGCGATCGTTCGCGAGCTCGACGGGCTGTCGGTGCCGGCACGGCGCCTCGCCGAGGCCGGGGCCGTGGCAGGCGACCCCTTCGAGCTCGACCTCGCCCTGGCCGCCGCGGGCCTGGGGGAGCCGGACGCCCTGGACGCGATCGATGAGCTCGCCGCCCGGGATCTGGTGCGATCGGCGGGGGCGCCCGCGCCGGTTCCACTTTCGGCATCCGCTTGTCCGTCACGCGGTGTACGAGTCCTGCGCGCCCGGGACGAGGCTTGCCGCCCACGAGCACTGCGCCAACGCGCTCGCGGCGCAGGGCGCACCGGCGGCCATGCGCGCCCACCACGTACAGCACGCCGCTCGGCACGGCGATCTGAGCGCCGTCGCCGTCCTGCGCGAAGCCGGGGTGGCCGCCGCTCGGCGCGCCCCCGCCAGTGCGGCGCGTTGGTTCGAGCTTGCGCTCGGCCTGCTCCCCGAGGCTGCGCCGCGAGAGGACCGAATCGCCCTCCTGACGGCGATCGCCGAGACGGAGGCGGCAATCGGCCACTTCGAGAACAGCCGTGAGGCAGTGCTCGACAGCCTCGCCGTCGCCACCGACGACCAGCAGGACCTCCGGTTGCAGCTCACCGTCCAGTGTGCGTCGCTCGAGCAGCTCCTCGGCCGCCACGAGGAGGCGCACTCGCGCCTGACCACCGCACTCGATCACCTCTCGGACCACTCCTCCGCCGAGGCGGTGGCTCTCATCATCCACCTCGCCGTCGGCAGCCTCTACCGCCTGGACTTCGACGGAATGCGCGAATGGAGCGAGCGAGCGGTCAGGCTGGCGCAGCCGCTCGGAGACCTGCCCCTTACGGCCGCGAGCACGGCGGCGCTGGCGGTCGCCGATACGTTCACCGGGCGCGTCCTCGACGCTGAGGCTCACTGCTCGGAGGCCGCGGCTCAGGTGAAGAACCTCTCCGACGGGGAGCTCGGGCATCGACTGGATGCCCTTGCCAACCTCTGCGCCGCAGAGCTCTATCTCCATCGCTACCCCGAGGCCGCCTCGCACGCACGGCGAGGGATCGCCATCGGCCGGGCCACCGGGCAGGGGAACATCGCGCCGGTCCTGGTCCCCGTGTTGGGCAACGTCCTCCACATGTGGGGACGCATAGCCGAGTCCGCCGAGCTCCTCGACGAGGCGATCGACGTGGCCCGGCTCTCGGCCAACCGAGAGCAGCTTGGGTGGAACCTGCTTGGCCGATCCTTCACCGCAATTGCGGCGGGCGACGTGACGCTGGCTCTCTCGACCGCTGAAGAGGCTGTGGACCTGACTCGCAACCTGGACGACAGTCTCGTCTCCACCAACGCCGGAGTGGCGCTCGCGCACGCGCACTACGAGGCCGGCGAGCCCCAGCGAGCGATCGAGCTGCTCCTGCTGGCCGCAGGCGGCGACGAGCTTCCGCGGATCCCGGACGGGTGGAGAGCCAACTACTTCGAGTTGCTCACGCGATGCTGGCTGGCGGCAGGTGGAACCGAGCAGGCCGAGCAGTCGGCGGCTCGCGCCGAGTCCACCGCTCGCCGGGTACGCCTCCCCCTGGCGGACGCCATGGCGCACCGCGCCGCCGCAGCCGTGGCTCTGGCCGCCGGCGATCCGGACGCCGCGGCCGAGCGAGCGTTGGCCGCGGTGGTGGCTGCGGAGGCGATCGATGCCCGCGTAGATGCCGCCGTGGCACGGACGCTCGCGGGACGTGCCCTTGCGGCCGCTGGCCAGCGCGATCGCGCCCTCGACGAGCTGGAGCACGCCGCCGGGCAGCTGGATGCCTGCGGTGCGCTTCGGTACCGGAGCCAGGCCGAGCACGAACTGCGCAAGCTCGGCCGGAACCCCTACCGCCGGACGAGCGCGAAGGACGCGAGCGGCGTCGGGGTCGACACGCTCACGGCGCGCGAAGCCGAGATCGCGCGCCTGGTGGCGAAGCGCCGCACGAACCCCGAGGTGGCGAGCGAGCTCTTCCTCAGCGTCAAGACGATCGAGACCCACATGCGAAACATCTTCCAGAAGCTCGAGGTCACGTCACGCCTCGATGTCGCCCCGGCGCTGGAGCGCGCCGAGCAGCTCGAGAACGCCTCGGCACGGAGGGGCGGCTGAGCTCTCCGCCGGCTCGGCCTCAGGCTTCGGAGTACTCCCCGAACTCGTCGCGCATGACGCCGCAGACCTCGCCGATGCTGGCGCGCAGCTTGAGCGCGGCGCGCATCGGCACGAGCAGGTTCTCGCTGCCCGTGCAGGCGCCGCGCAGGTCCTCGAGCGCGCGCGTCGACGGCGGCCTGGTCGCGGTCGGCCTTGAAGGCCTCGAGGCGCTCGAGCTGCTGGCGCTCCGACTCGGGGTCGACCCTGAGGATCTCGACCTCGTCGACCGTGTCGGTCACGTACTCGTTCACGCCGACGACGATGTCCTGCTTCTGCTTGTAGCGCTCCTCGTAGCCCCAGGCCGACTCCTCGACCTCGGCGCGGATGAACGGGATGCACTGCACCGACCCGCCGAGCTCGTCGACCTTGTCGATCAGCGCCTGGGCGGCCGCCTCGATCTCGTCCGTGAGCGACTCGACGAAGTAGGAGCCGGCGAACGGGTCGGCCGTGTCGGCGGCGCCGGTCTCGGCGGCGAGGATCTGCTGGGTGCGCAGGGCGATCCGGGCGGCGCGCTCGCTCGGCAGCGCGAGCGCCTCGTCGAACCCGTTCGTGTGCAGCGACTGGGTGCCCCCGCAGACGGCGGCGAAGCCCTGGAGGGCGACCCGGACGATGTTGTTCTCCGGCTGCTGCGCCGCCAGCGTCACGCCGCCCGTCTGGGTGTGGAAGCGCATCTTCAGCGAGCGCTCGTCCTTGGCGCCGAAGCGCTCGCGCATGATGCGCGCCCACATGCGCCGGGCGGCGCGGAACTTGGCGACCTCCTGGAAGACGTTGTTGTGGCCGTTGAAGAAGAACGCCAGCCGCGGCCCGAACTCGTCGACCTCGAGCCCGGCGTCGATCGCCGCCTGCACGTAGGCGATCGCGTTCGCGAGCGTGAAGCCGACCTCCTGCACGGCCGAGCAGCCCTTCTCGCGCATGTGGTAGCCCGAGATCGAGATCGTGTTCCACTTCGGGATGCGCTCGCGGCAGTAGGCGAACAGGTCGGTCGTCAGCCGCATCGCCGGCTCGGGCGGGTAGATGAAGTTGCCGCGCGCGATGTACTCCTTGAGCACGTCGTTCTGGGTCGTGCCGCGCAGCTGCTCGGCTGGCACGCCCTGCTCCTCGCCGACCAGCTCGTAGAGCAGCAGCAGCACGGCCGCCGGGGCGTTGATCGTCATCGAGGTCGACACGTCGGCCAGCGGTATCGCCTCGAACACGCGCCGCATGTCGTCGATCGTGTCGATCGCGACGCCGGTGCGGCCGACCTCGCCCATGCAGAGCGGGTCGTCGGAGTCGCGGCCGAGCTGCGTGGGCAGGTCGAAGGCCATCGACAGGCCCGTCGAGCCGTGCTCGATCAGGTAGCGGAAGCGCTGGTTGGTCTCGGCCGCGGTCGCGTAGCCCGCGTACTGGCGCATGGTCCACTTGCGGCCGCGGTACATGTCCGGGTGGATGCCGCGGGTGAACGGGTACTCGCCCGGCTCGCCGAGGCGCTCCTCGACGTCGGGCAGGACGTCGGCCTCGCCGTAGGTGTGCTTGATCTCGATGCCGCTGTCGGTGAAGCGGCGCGGATCGTCGGGGCCCACGACGGGCGCGATGCTGGGCTTCTGGTCAGGGGTGGTGGCCATGCGTCCAGCGAATTCTATGGTCCAGTGGGTGTCCGACCCGCAACCTCGACCTGACGATCCGCGGCGCAACGCGCTGCTGATCCTGATCGCGCTCGTCCTGCTGATGTGGGCGGTCGAGGTCGTCGACGTGGCGCTCGACCACCGGCTCGACCGCTACGGGATCGAGCCGCGCGACCCCGACGGGCTCGAGGGCGTGGTCGCGGCGCCGTTCCTGCACGCCGGCTTCGGCCACCTGCTCGCGAACACCATCCCGTTCGTGACGATGGGGTTCGTGATCGCCCTCGAGGGCGCGCGCCGGCTGGTCGCGGTGACGGTGATCGTGGCCCTGGTCAGCGGGCTCGGCACCTGGCTGGTCGCTGCCAGCGGGACCGTGCACATCGGGGCGAGCGGGATCGTGTTCGGCTACGCCAGCTACCTGATCGCGCGCGGCCTCTTCAACCGGCGCGGGGCGGAGCTCGCGATCGGGGCGCTCGTGGTGGTCGTCTGGGGCGGCGCGCTGCTGGGCGGCCTCGAGCCGCAGCGCGGCATCTCCTGGCAGGGACACCTGTTCGGGGCGATCGGCGGCGTGGTGGCCGCGGCCGCGCTCCAGCGGCGCGAGCAGCCGTAGCATCTGGGGCGTGGAGGTAACCGTCCGCCTGTTCGCGATGCTGCGCGAGCGCGCCGGGTCGGGCTCGGTGACGCTGGAGCTGCCCGAGGGCGCGCAGCGTGCGCGACGCGCTCGACTCGCTGTCGGGCCTGGCCGACGGGATCCCGCTCGTGATGGCGGTCAACCGCGAGTACGCCTCCGAGGAGCAGGTGCTCGACGCCGGCGACGAGCTGGCGCTGATCCCGCCGGTCAGCGGCGGTTCGGCCCCCTCGGTCCGGGTCAGCGCCGAGGCGCTCTCGCTCGACTCGCTGGCCGCGCGCGTGCGGGACCCGCGCGCCGGAGCGGTGGTGACGTTCGCGGGCGTGACCCGCGAGGTGGAGCGGCTCGACTACGACGCCTACGCCGAGATGGCCGAGGAGCGCATGGCGGCGATCGCCACGGAGGCCGTCGAGCGCCACGGGCTGTGCGCCGCGGCCGTGGAGCACCGGATCGGCGAGGTGCCGCTGTCGGAGCCGAGCGTGATCGTCGCGGTCTCGGCGCCGCACCGCGGCGAGGCGTTCGCGGGCGCCCGCGAGATCATCGACCGCGTCAAGGCGGAGGCGCCGATCTGGAAGAAGGAGATCGAGGGCGGCGAGGGGCGCTGGGTGGAGGGAGCAGCTCCGCAGCCCCCGCGGCGCTGAGCGCGCCCGCGAGCGCGCCCAGCAGGAAGCGCCCGAGCTGGGCGCGATCGAGGTCGCGGTGCTCGAGCCAGTCGAGGATCGCGCCGTCCACGAACCAGAGCCAGGCGCGCGCGGCGGCGCGGACCTGCGGCGCGTCGCCGGCTCCGAGGCCCTCGAGGATGCGCGCCGAGGTGCGGTCGCGGACCTCGGCGATCAGGGCGCCCACCTCCGGCACGCTGCCCGCGCTCTCGAGCAGCTTGCGGTAGGCCAGGTCGTTGCCCTCGACCCACTCGAGGAAGGCGTCGAGGCTGCGCGCCAGCGCCTCCGCCGGCGGCAGCTCCGGATCGGGCTCGGTGCGCCGGCGCACGTCCTCGGCCGCGGCCTGCAGCGTCGCCACGAACAGCTCCTGCTTGCTCGGGAAGTAGTGGTAGAGCAGCGCCTTCGAGATGCCGGCCTCGCGCGCGATGTCGGCCATCGACAGCTCGGCGTAGGAGTGGCGGGCGAACAGCCGAGCGCCCAGCTCGAGCAGCTGGCGGCGGCGCTCGTCGACCGGCATGCGCGTGAATGCGGGGTCCGCCACCGGGCGCACCGTATAGCTTGGTCTCGTGCTGATCCGCGGGCTGATCGCCTCGCTCGTGGCCCTGGCGGTCGCCGCCCCGGCCGCAGCTGCCGGTCCCGGCCTGCGCGCCGGTCCCGTGAAGCTGCGCGGGGTCGAGTTCCGCTCGGGCGGTGAGTGGCTGCCGGCGAAACGCCCGCGCGTGGCCGTGCGGCCCGCCGGAGGCGGCGTCACCGCCGTCTCGATCAGCCCGAGCGGGACCGGCGTGACGGGCGTGCGCGCCACCTTCGGCGCGCGCCGGGCCGAGCGCTATCTCGGCTTCGGCGAGCGCTCGAACGCGGTCGACCAGCGCGGGCGCGAGGTCGAGAACTACGTCGCCGAGGGGCCCTTCGAGGAGGACGAGCGCGGCGTCGTGCCGGCGTTCGTGCCCGCCTGGGGCTTCCACCCGCGCGACGACGCCACCTACTTCCCGATGCCGTGGCTGCTCTCGACGGCCGGCTACGGCGTCCTGGTCGACAACCCCCAGACGAGCCTGTTCCGGCTCGGCGGCGCGCGCTCGTGGAGCGTCGAGGTCGAGGCGAGCGAGCTGCGCCTGCGCGCCTTCGACGGCCCGCGCCCGGCCGACGTGCTGCGCCGCCTGACCGCCGCCATCGGGCGCCAGCCCACGCCCGCGCCGTACGTGTTCGGGCCCTGGTACCAGCCGCGCGACGACGAGGCGGCGATCCTGGCGCGGCTCCAGCGCGACGACGTGCCGCTCTCGGTCGCCCAGACCTACACGCACTACCTGCCCTGCGAGGCCCAGCTCGGCCGGCGCGACGCCGAGCGCGCCCGGGTGGCGCGCTTCCACGCGGCGGGCCTCGCGACCACGACCTACTTCAACCCGATGATCTGCACGCAGCACACGCGCTTCGGGCGCCCGGGGACGCTGCTGCGCAACCCGGCCGGGGCGCCGTACGTGTTCCCCTACTCGACGCTCGAGAGCTTCTCGGTCGCCGAGTTCGACTTCAGCTCGGCGGCGGGTCGCGGGCTCTACGGCGACCTGCTCGGGGAGGCGCTCGCCGACGGCCACGACGGCTGGATGGAGGACTTCGGCGAGTACACGCCGCTCGACGCGCGCGCCGCGAGCGGCGCCTCGGGCACGGGGCTGCACAACGACTACCCGCGCCAGTACCACTGCGCCGCGCACGCGGCGGCGCCGCGCGCCGCGCGCTTCGTCCGCTCGGGCTGGACCGGCAGCGCCCGCTGCTCGCCGATCGTGTGGGGCGGCGACCCGACCGTGGACTGGGGCTTCGACGGGCTGCGCTCGGTCGTCACCAACGGCCTCACGATGGGCCTGTCGGGCGTGAGCACGTGGGGCTCGGACATCGGCGGGTTCTTCGCGCTGTTCGAGAACCACCTGACGCCGGAGCTGCTGATCCGCTGGATCGAGCTGGGCGCGGTGTCCGGCGTGATGCGCACCCAGGCGAACGGCATTCGCATCCCCGACAGCCCGCGCCCGCAGATCTGGGATCCGGAGATCGTGGGTCACTGGCGGCGCTGGGCGAAGCTGCGCACGCAGCTCTACCCCTACCTCGCCGCGGCCGACCGCGAGTACCGCGCCAGCGGGCTGCCGATCATGCGTCACCTCGTGCTGGCCTACCCGCGCGACCGCCGCGCCGCCGGGGTCGAGGACGAGTTCCTGTTCGGGCCGTCCCTGCTGGCGGCGCCGGTGCTCGAGCCGGGCGCGACCCAGCGCCGGGCTTACCTGCCGCGCGGGCGCTGGGTGGACCTGTGGCGCTCGGCCAGCTACCGCGACAGCGACGGCGGGCTGTCGCTCGGGCGGCCGCGCCTGCTGCGCGGAGGGCGCGCCGTCACGCTGCCCGCCCCGCTGGGCGAGCTGCCGCTGCTGGCCCGGGCGGGCGCGCTGCTCGCGCTGCTGCCGCCGGACGTGGACACGCTCGCCGCGTACGGCGACCGCTCGGCGTCGATCTCGCTGGGCGAGCGCGAGCGCCGGCGCGTGCTGCTGGCGTTCCCGCGCGGGACCTCGTCGGCGGCGCTGGAGGACGGCGGCGCGCTGCGCTCGGTCGAGCGGCCGGGCGAATGGTCGCTGACGGTGCACTCGTCCCGCGCGCGCAGCTGGGAGATCCAGGCGTCGCTGGGGACGCTGCGCAACCGGCTGCGACCGTGCAGGGTGTCGGCCCGCGGCGGCCGCGTGGAGCGCTGGCGCTTCGACCGGCGCACGCGCGTGCTGACCGCGACGCTCTCGGCGCGGGACGCGACGCTGACCGCGCGCGCCTGCCGGCGCTAGGAGTCCGACAGGTCCCTGACGATCAGGGTGGCGGAGGCCGGCACCGCCTTGACGAACCCGAAGAAGGGCCCGAAGTCCCTGGTCGCGGGGAAGCCGGTGACGTAGAGGCCGCCCAGGTTGGTCTGGAGCGCCTCGTCGAGGACGGGAGCGCCGTCCACGAGCTCGATCTCGCCGACCAGCTGCTCGAGGTAGGGGACGCGCTCGAGCTGCGCGCGATAGCCCGACGCGAAGACGATCCGGTCGACCTCGATCGAGTCCGAGTCGGAGAGCCGAACGGCGAGCCCTCGGTCCGAGGGCAGGGGCGTCACGCCGACGACCTCGCAGCCGGGGCGGCGGCGGATCTCCGCCCTGGCCAGGCGGGGCGTCAGCCAGGCCTCGAGCGTCAGGCGGCCCACCTCCCAGAAGCGGCGCGTGATGCGCTCCTGCTCGGCCGCCGGCAGCCGGCGCCAGTAGCCCGGGACCTCGATCGTCCGCTCGACGTGAGGGTCGATGAAACGCCAGCTCACGCGGTCGAAGCGCGGCACGTCGTGGCGGTGGACGACGTCGACGGCGGCGGCGCCGTGCTCGCCCATCAGCGCCGCCCACTCGTAGGCGCTCTGGCGGCCGCCGACGATCAGCACGCGCTCGCCGGCTACGGAGTCGAAGTTGACGAGGTCGCAGGTGTGTGCGGCGCGGCCGGGCGGGACGTCCGCCGCCCACGCGGGGAGGTTCGCGAAGTGGCGGATGCCGGGAGCGCACACGACCGCCCTGGCGGCGATGCGTTCTCCGCTCTCGAGCTCCGCCTCGTAGCCGCCGTTGCGCTTGGCGAGCCGGGTGACGAGGTCGGCGCGCGGCTGCACGCCCTTGGCCGAGCGGAACCAGTCGGCGTAGTCGAGGAAGACGTCGATCGGCATCGGGTCGACCTCCGCCGGCTCGATGCCGCGCTCCTCCAGGTAGGCCTCGAGCGTGTGGACGCCGGCGGCGTCGAGGTGCCAGTCCGGCCCCGAGCGGAGGAACATCCCCGCCGGCATGTGCTCGCGCCAGAAGGCCATAGGGCTCCCGAGGACCGTCGTGCGGATCCCCTTCTCCTGCGCCAGCGCCGCCGCGGAGAGCGCGTACGGCCCGGCGCCGATGACGAGCAGCTCAGTGTCCATGCCGAGTGCCGTTGAGAACCTACACTGGAGCGCGACGTGAGCTCGAGCACTCCGCGGTCGGTCATCGTCTCCGCCGCCAGGACGGCGGTCGGCAGGTACGGCTCCGCGTTCCGGTCCGAGTCCGCCGTCGACCTCGGCGCCGTGGCGATTCGCGAGGCGATCGCGCGGGCCGGCATCGACGCGGGGCGGATCGACTACGTCGCGATGGGGCACGTGCTCCAGGCGGGCGCCGGGCAGATCACCGCCCGGCAGGCGGCGATCGCGGCCGGCGTGCCCAAGGAGGTGCCCGCGATCACGCTCAACAACGTCTGCCTGTCGAGCCTGACGGCGGTCGCGCTGGCGGATCAGATGATCCGGGCCGGCGAGCTCGACGTGATGGTGGCGGGCGGGATGGAGTCGATGACGAACGCGCCCTACGTCATCCCGCGAGCGCGCTGGGGTGCGCGGCTGGGAGACGGCGAGATCGTGGACGCGATGATCCATGACGGCCTCTGGTCGACGTTCACGGGCCAGCACATGGGCGAGTCGTCCGACGAGGTGAACGAGTCGCTCGGGATCGCGCGCGAGCGACAGGACGCCTGGGCGGCGCGCTCGCACGAGCGGGCGGCGAGCGCCAGCGCCTCGGGCCGGTCGGCGGAGGAGATCGCCGCGGTCGAGGTGACCGGGCGCCGCGGAGCCGTTTCGGTCGTGGACGCCGACGAGGGCATCCGGCCCGACACGACACCCGATTCGCTCGCCCAGCTGCCGCCCGCGTTCGGGCCCGAGGGGACGATCACGGCGGGCAACGCCTCGCAGATCTCGGACGGCGCGGCGGCGCTCGTGGTCATGAGCGCCGAGCGGGCGGAGGCGCTGGGCGTGGAGCCGCTCGCGGAGATCGTCTCCCAGGGCATGTGCGCGGAGCGCTTCGCCTACCTGCACACCGTGCCGGCGATCGCGCTGCAGAAGGCGCTCGCGAAGGCCGGGATGGAGGTCGGCGAGCTGGGGCTGATCGAGATCAACGAGGCGTTCGCCGCGGTCGCGGTGCACGCCAACGACATGCTCGGCGCCAGCGAGGAGATCGTGAACGTGAACGGCAGCTCGGTGGCGCTCGGGCACGCGCTCGGCTCCACGGGGGCGCGGATGACGGTCACGCTCGTGCACGAGATGCGCCGCCGGGGAGTGGAGTACGGGGCCGCGACGCTCTGCGGCGGCGGCGGGCAGGGCTACGCCGTCGTGCTGCGGGCTGCCTAGGGCACGAACTCGTGGGCGGCGGCTCCCGCGCGCCGGAGGGCGCGCTCGGGGCGGAGGGCGCGCTCGCGGCGGGCGGCTGCTGCGCGTGCCGCGTCGGCGGTCGCGGGCGCCGGCGGCGCGAACTCGGTGGCCGGGTCGGGCGGCGGCGGGGGCGGGACGGGCTCGGGCGCGGCGGTCTGCTGCGGGGAGCCGGGCGGCTCGGTCGCCGGCGCGGGCGGCGGCTCGAGGACCGGCGGCGGGGGCTCGGTCGGCTCGGCCGCCGGCGGCGCCGGCGGCTCGGCCTGGGCGGCGGCCGCGCGCAGCGGCGGGCCGCGGTGGTTCGCCAGCTGGTCGACTGCGGTGCCGCCGCCCGCCAGCGTCGCGGCGCTCGCCGCCAGCGCCGCGATCTTCTGGCCCGTGATCAGCTCCGCCGTGGTCTGCGCGCGCTCGCCGAGCAGGGCCGCCTTGTGGTGACCGGCGGCCAGCAGCGCCTCGACCTTCTGCTGGAGGGTGGCCAGCGCCGACTCGGCCGCTCGGTGGCCGCCCCCGGCCACCACGGCCGCCGGCACCAGCGCCGCCACGCGCGCCGGCGCGGCGCGGAACTCGCGCAGCCGGGCGCGGCACGCCAGGCACGTCTTGAGGTGCGGACGCAGCGCGGCCAGCGCCGCGGCGTCGGCCTCGCCGTCGGCGAGCGCCGACAGCAGCGGCGCCATCCGCTCGCACTCGGCGCCGCCCTCGATGCCTGCCAGCCGGACCGCCAGCGCCTGTCGCCCCTCGGTCAGGCAGCGGTTGACCTTGGTGTAGGTGTACCCGGTCGCCTCGCAGATCTCGCGGTAGGACAGTCCCTGCGCGCGCAGCACCAGGCAGCGGATCTCCTGCGGCTTGAGGCGGCGCAGCGCCTCGGCGCCCTGGCGCAGCCGCTCGTAGCGCTCGGCCTGCTCGTGGGTGGCGGTCGGAGCGGTGCCGCGCTCCACCGGCTCGCCGTCGCTCGTGACCGGGGTGAGGCGTTCGCGCTGGCGGCGCAGCGCGAACGCCTCGTGCTTCACGACGGTCTTGAGCCAGGGAACGAGCTCCTCCTCGCGTGTGCTGGGCGCCTTCGTGAGCAGGATCTCGAGGGCGCGCTGGTAGGCGTCCTCCGCGTCGTCGCCGCTCGCCGCGTAGCGGCGGGCGAGCGCGAGGATCTGCGCGCCGTGGCGCGACAGCAGCGTCAACGCCGCTTCGTCGATCTCGCCCCGCGTGGGCCGGTTGCGCCGCTTGAGCATGAACACAGAGTGGAGAGGAATCGTTTACCGGGTCCGCCCCTGTCCGCCACTCGCAAAGGATGCAATTTGCGACCGTTTTTCGTAAGTGAGTGACCGAACGTCGCGCTGCTGACGCAAAACGGAACACACCTCGCGGCGTTAGCCTCCCGGCCGTGCGCGCCGCCGTCCTCATCGCTGCCGTTCTCGCGACCGCGGTGGCCGCGGCGCCGGCGCAGGGCGCCGCGCCGACCGACGTGCCCACCGAACGGGGCGCCCCCTGGCCCTCCATGCGCCACGACCGCTTCAACACCGGCCGCAGCCCGATCCGCGCCCGCTACCACCTGGGCGACCGGCCCTGGGCCTTCGTGACAGGCAAGGGCGTCTTCAGCACGCCGGTCGTGGGCCGGCGCGAGACCGTCTACGCCGGCTCGGCCGACACGCGCTTCTACGCGCTGCGCGACGGGCGCCCCAGGTGGCGCTTCAGGACCGGCGGCATCATCGACTCGGCCGCCGTCCTCGGCCGCGGTGGCACGGTCACCTTCGGGTCCGGCGACGAGCGCCTCTACCGCCTGCGGTCCGCGGACGGCCGCGTCGTCTGGCGCTACCGCGCCACGCGCAAGCCGGCCCAGGGCCAGCTCGTCAACTGGTGGGAGGGCAACGTGACGATGGGCCCCGGCGGCGTGCTGTACGCCGGCAACACCGGCGGCGCGGAGTACGCGCTGAACCCGAATGGCCGGCTGCGCTGGCTGCACCCGACCGGCAACTCCGTCTGGTCGAACGCCGCCATCGCCAGGGACGGCACGGTCTTCTTCGGCTCGCTGGACCTCTCCATCTACGCAGTCGACTCGCGCGGCCGCGAGCTGTGGCAGCGGCCCACGGGCGGCTTCGTCACCTCCTCGCCGGCGATCGGCCCTGGCGGCACGGTCTACATCGGCTCCTTCGACGGCGCCATCCACGCGCTCGACCCCAAGACCGGCAGCGACCGCTGGTCCTACACCACCGACGACCACGTCTACTCCTCGCCCGCGCTCGGCGAGCGGAGCGTCTACATCGCCTCCGCCGACGGCTCCGTCTACGCGTTCGACCTGCGCGGCAACCTGCGCTGGCGCTACGACACCGGCGACACCGTCCGCTCCTCGCCCGTCCTCGGACGAGCGCCGCGGGGCGGCGGGCGGATCCTCTACGTCGGCTCCGCCAACGGCAGCCTGTACGCGCTCGACGCGAGCACCGGGCGGCGCCGCTGGTCCTTCGACAGCACCCCGCGCGACCCGATCCTGCGCGACCGCAACGATCTCAACTCCTCGCCCGCGCTGGGCCGCCGCGGCGTCTACATCGGCGGCGAGCACGGCCGGATCGTGTTCGTGCCCTACGACTGGTGCCTCGAGGCCCGCCGCGACGCGCGCTGCAACCGCAACCCGGGCGACCAGTTCGGCGGCAGCCTCGACCGGATGGCCTACGTCACCCCCGGCGGCAGCACGCGCCTGTCCGGCCCCGCAGGCCCGCTGCCGGCCGCCACGGCGCTCACCACGCGCCTGCTCGTCCGCCAGGTCGGCGAGACCGTCGACGCCGGCCTGGTCGCGCCGACCCGCGTCACGGCCGACCCGCCCTTCGACTTCACCGCCCAGCCGTCCGGCGACGGCCACTACCTGCACGTCACCCCGACCGGGTTCCTGCCACCCGGTCGCGAGTTCACCCTGCGCGTCGAGGGTGCCTGGAGCGGCGACGATCGCTCCGGCGCCGTCGCCGACACGATCCGCTTCCGCACCGCCAAGGTCCGCCACCGCGGGCCCCCGCTGCGCGAGGGCGGCGCCTTCGCGCTGAGCCGCCTCGCGGTCCCGCTGCCGCCGATCCTGCCGAGCCTCAATCAGATCGGCTTCGACTCGTACGACATGGTCGTCGGCGCGCTGCGCGTGTCGCCGCCCGACGCCAACCGCGAGGGCTCGCTGCTGCTCTGGGCCGTCAGCACCAAGCGCGGCCCGGGCGGCGCGACGGTCGCGGACCGGCGCGGCGCCTTCGCCTTCCCGCTCCAGGGCCGCTACCGCGACGACTCGCTGCTGCTCTCGCAGCGCGGCCTCAGCCTCACCTTCTCGTTCGGCGACGTGCCGCTGCGCCGCTTCGACCTGCGCATGCAGATGGGTCCGGACCGGCGCGCCCGCGGCGCCAGCCTGACGGCCGAGGTCTTCTGCCCCGAGGTGCCGGTCTACGGCCCGGCCCTGATCGCGATCGGCCTCTGCAACCGCGACTCGATCCTGCCCTCGAGCGGGACCTTCATCACGGATCGCTACCGCGGCCCCGCCGACAGCCGCCCGCGCGGCGTCCGGCTGGCGAGCCTGGCGCTGAAGCGCCCGGCCGGCGCCGCCGCGGGAGCCGCCGTCGCCCGGCTGGCCGGCGCCCCGCTGCGCGCCGACCGCCACGCCGCCGCGATCCTGCTCACCGACGCCGACAGCGGCGCGGTGGTCTCGCTCGATTACCGCAAGGCGACTTCACTAAAGTTGGCGCGCGGAGCGATCCGCGAGGTCAGGCTCAGGATCCCCGCCGGGACGAGCCTCCCGGGCCGCATCCGGGCATACGTGATTACAGACGCCGTGGCGCTTGCCGAACGAGAACTGTGATTGAGATTGCGCCCCGCTACATTCGCCCGGTTCACCTGTTTCACTCCCTGGTAACCAGCCGTGCCTGAAGGACTAGTCAAAGAGCTGCGCGAGGTCGAGCCATCGGCCCCGCTGCCGGACCGTGACGTCCGGGCGGCCAAGCCCCTGCTTCTGCGCAGCGTCCTGCGCTTCGACACGGTCCGGGCGATCGCGCGCATCACGATCCTCGGCGCGCTCGACCTGGCCGGCCTGTTCCTCGCGATCTACACGGCGCTCGTCCTGAAGACGGCGATCGTCGCGCCCGACCAGCTCGGCCAGATGTGGGCGCAGGCGAAGGACTACTTCCCGCTCGCCGGCCTGGTGATGCTGCTGCTGTTCGCGCGCTCCGGCCTCTACCGCGACCGCGCCCAGCGCCCCGGCTTCAGCCGCGTGATCGCCTCGCTGTTCCAGGTCACCCTGGTCGTGCTGATCTACGCGGAGATCGAGGGCGAGGCGTTCCAGTCGTACTACATCTTCTACGGGTCGCTGTTCTTCGCGCTGCTGTACGAGTCGTCGCTGCGCTGGGCCTTCGAGCGCGCCTCTGGCTGGGTGCTGCGCGCCGCCGGCTACCGGCGCCGCGCGGTGCTCGTCGGCTCCGGGGCGAACATCCAGGCCGTCTCGCACGCGCTGCGCGACTCGCGGGAGATCGAGCCCTACGGGTTCGTGACGCGCACGCCGGTCGCGCTGCTCGACGGCCTGCGCGACTTCCGCTCGCTCGAGCAGCTCGAGCGCCACTTCGACGCGATCGACGAGGTGCTGATCGCCGACCCCGACTTCCCCCAGGCCCAGGCCGTGGAGCTGGTCGACCAGTGCCACCGGCACGGCGTGCGGGTGCGGGTGGCGCCGTCGACGATGGAGATCCTGATGGACCGGGTCGAGTTCGTCCCGGGCCAGGCGCTGCCGCTGTTCGAGCTCAAGCCGCCGGTCTTCGAGGGCGTCGACTTCGCGATCAAGCGGAGCTTCGACCTCGTCGGCGCCACGCTGCTGCTCCTGGTGCTGTCCCCGCTCATGACCCTGGCGTCGCTCGCGATCAAGCTGACCTCGCGCGGGCCGGTCCTGTACCGCTCGATGCGCCCGGGCATCGGCGGGCACTCGTTCGCCTGCTTCAAGTTCCGCACGATGGTCGAGGGGGCCGACGACCTCCAGGACGACCTCGAGCCGCGCAACGACGCCGACGGCGCGCTCTTCAAGATCCGCGAGGACCCGCGCGTGACGCGCGTCGGCCGCTTCCTGCGGCGCTGGTCGCTCGACGAGCTGCCGCAGCTGTTCAACGTGATGCGCGGGGAGATGTCGCTGGTCGGCCCGCGGCCGCTGCCGCAGCGCGACTACGAGCGGCTCGACGACTGGCACCGCAAGCGCTACCTGGTGCTGCCCGGCATGACCGGCCTGTGGCAGGTGTCGGGTCGCTCCGAGCTCGACTTCGACGAGCTGGTCCGGCTCGACTTCCTCTACCTCGAGCGCTGGTCGGTCTTCCTCGACCTGACGATCATGCTGAAGACGATCCCCGCCGTGGTCCGCACGCGGGGAGCTTGGTGAGCGAGCCCTACACGCCCGACAACCTGCTGGACCGGCGCTCCGACCCGGGCACCCTGCAGGTCCACTACGCCCAGGAGCACCGGCGCGAGCACGAGCTGCTCGCGCGCCGGCTCGGCATCGCCGGAGGCGACGTGCTGTCGGTCGGCTGCGGCTGGCACCCCGGCAGGCACCTGTTCGCTGCCCCCGCCTGGCGGATGACAGGGGTGGACGTCAACGCGGACATGGTCGAGACGCTGCTCGAGCGCGGCGAGATCGACGCCGGGCTGACCGCGCGCGCCGGCGAGCTGCCCTTCGAGCCGGCCTCATTCGACGTGGTGCTGTACCGCCTGGTGCTCCACCACGTCGCCTACCAGCAGCCGCTCGGCCCCGTCTTCGACGAGGCCGCTCGGCTGCTGCGCCCGGGCGGCGCGCTGGTGGTGATCGAGCCCGGGCTGTGGCACCCGGTCGGCGCGGCGCTCGCGCTGGCCAACCGCGCCGGGCTGGGCGTGTGGGCGCACGGCACACCCGACGACATCCCGCTGTCCCCGCGGGCGCTGGCGCGCTCGGCGGCGGCCGCGGGCCTCGACCCCGAGCTGCACGCCGTGACCTACGGCTGGCGGCGCCTGCCGCGCGGCGCCCAGCGCGCGCTGCACGGGCTCGACCGGCACGGGTCGCGTCCGCGCCTGGCCCCGCTCGGTCACACGCTGCTGCTGATCGGCCGCCGGTACTCGATGACCGGCATCCGGAACCCGGGCAGCTGGTCCGCCGGCCCCTGAGCGATCCAGCCCTCGCGCTCGTAGAAGCGGCGCGCACGGGCCTGGCCCTCGGCGGCGTACAGGCGGATCGCCGTGAAGCCGCGCTCGCCGGCCTCGCGGATCGCCTCGTCGTGCAGCTGCACCGCGAGGCCCGAGCCGTGCCAGGCGGGCTTGACGAACAGCTGCCAGAAGTGCGCGAGCCCGGGCTCGCGCGAGCCGCGCGGCGCGCTCTCGGCGGAGCGGATGGCCACGTGCCCGGCCAGCTCGCCGTCGACCTCGGCCAGCAGCACCCAGACGTCGTCGCGCTTCAGCCCCTCGTCCATCAGCGCCAGCTCGCCGTCGGCGGAGGGCGGCTCCCACCCGGGCGGCGCGAAGCTGCGGTAGGACTCGAAGCCTGCGGTCACGTTGGCGGCGAGCCGCTCGGCGTCGGCGGCTGTTGCGAGGCGCAGTGACCAATCCATGGCGGGACGGCGAGGATACGGGCATGGGCAGCCGCTACGACGACGAGCTCTGGGAGCTGGTGCCGGAGGATCCCGGTCCGCCGCCGGCCCAGCTCGTCGGCTTCGTGCGCGGGCTCGGCCGTTCGGGGCGCGCGCTCGACCTCGGCTGCGGCGACGGGCGGCTGTCCGCCGAGCTGGATGCCGCCGAGCTGACCGCCGCCGACGTCTCGCGCGTCGCGCTCGACCGCGCCAGGGCGCGGCTAGGGGGCGCGCAGCTCGTCGAGCTCGAGCCGGACGCGCCATTGCCGTTCGCGGACGGCGCGTTCGACCTCGTGCTGACCGCGGAGACCGCCGAGCACGTGCGCGACCTCCAGCTGTTCCTGTCGGAGATCAGGCGCGTGCTCGTGCCGGGCGGGCGGCTCGCGCTCACCACCCCGGCGAGCGCGCCGCTGGTGCGGCCCGGCGACCCGCTCTCGCCTCACCTGCGGCGCTTCACCTCGGGCTCGCTGCGGCGCGTCCTCGACGACCTGGGCTTCGACGTCGAGTCGCTGCGCCGCCGCTCGGGCACCCTGCTGGCGCTCGCGCTGCGCTAGGGGCGCTTGGCCCGCAGCAGCTCCCGGGCGCGGGCGACGGCCTCGAGATAGAGCTGGCGATTGAGCTGGCCCTTCGGGTCCAGGAAGATCGCCGCCCTGACGGTCGCGGCCGCCTGGACCGGGTGGTCCAGCGTGCCGAGCTGGAAGGCGGCCAGGCGATACCAGTTCTGGGGGTCGCCGGGGAACTCGAGCACCGCGCGTTCGAGCGCGGCGCGCGCCGCGCCGAGGTTGCCGGCCGAGGTCTCGATCGCCGCCTCGGTCAGGAGCGGGTTGGAGCTCAGCGGATTCGTGTCGGCCGCGTCCTGCGCCTCGGCGATCGCCGCCTCGGTTTGCCCGGCCTCGGCGAGGCGGAGCGCGTCGCCGGTCTGCCGGTCGGACGCCTCCGGCTGCCACACCGCCCAGGCGGTGATGACCGCGGCGATCAGCACGGCGGACGCCGCGAGCAGCCGCCCGGGCGAGAGGGCGAAGGATTCGTGCGGCGAGCGAGGCCGCCGGCCGGGGGCGGCCCAGCGGCGCCTGCCCGGCGACGAAGCCGGCGGCGACGAGCGCCATCGCGGTCGGCCCGGGCACGAACCAGGTCCAGTCGATCGCGGACTGAAGCCCGAACACGACGGCGATCAGGGTCGCGGCGACGAGCGCGATCCGGTCGCCGTCCCAGTCGCGCCTGGGCCGCGGGTCGCCGTTGCCGCGCCTGAACGGCAGCCGGCGCGGGTACAGCCCCGTGGCGCGCGCCGCGGCCACGAGCCAGGCGATCAGCAGCGCCGTGCTCAGCACGACCCCCGCGATCCCGAGGTCCGCGAGCGTCTGGGGGACGAACCCGTGAGCGTGCCTGGTCACGCTGTCGTCGTTGCGATGGCGCAACCTGGAGGTCTGGAAGGTGCCCGCCCCGAGCCCGGCCGCGGGCCGGTCGTCGAACACGCGGCCTGCCTCGCGCCAGTACTTGCCGCGCGTCGAGGAGGCCGCCGTCAGGCGCCCGGCGCCCTCGTCCGACGGGGCTGTGCTCGTCTCGCTCGTCAGCTCGTCGACGCGGTCTCCGATGCCGCCGCTGAACGCCGCCGAGGTGAACGCCACGAGCGGCACGGCGCACGCGATGACCAGCGCCACGATCCCGATCCGGCGGCCGACGTGGACCGGAGGGAGGCCGCGGCTCAGGCCGGCGTTGACCAGCGCGCCGGCCACGACCAGCCCCAGGAGCATCACGAGCAGCAGCAGGCCGAACTCGCCGGCGACGCTCTCCTTGACCCGCAGCGGCTCGCCGGCGACCGAGAACGCGTCCTGGGACAGCGCCCACGCGCCCACCGCGCCGGCGCCGAGCGACGGCAGGACGATCGCCGGCAGCGATCGCAGCCGCACGGTCGGGACGATCGCGATCCAGGCGACGGTGCCGATCACGGCGGCCACCAGCGCCCCGCGCGACTGCGAGAGCAGCAGCGCGAGCACCGCGGCGCCCAGCGCCGGGTAGGCGAGGACGCGGCCGACCGCGCTCACGCAGCGGCGCGTGGCCAGCCAGAGCAGGCCTGGGATCGCCAGCGCGGCGGTGGTGCCGACCGCGTTCCAGTACTGGAACGGCTGCCCGATCCGGTTGGAGATCTCGGTCTCACCGATCGAGCCCGGCCAGACGCGCGCCGCCAGCGCGTAGAGCACGGCGGCGGTCGCGGCGAGCACGATGCCGCTGATCACCACCCCGGTAGCGCGCGGCGCCAGCCGCGCCCCCGCGACCGCGGCGCTGAAGATGCACAGGTAGGCGAGCGTGCGGCCCGCCTCGACGTAGGACAGCGACGGCACGATCGACCAGGTCACCGACAGAGCCGTCAGCGCCGCGAAGGCGGCGAACAGCAGCACGCAGGTCGCGCCCCAGAGCTGGCCGGGCCGGCTCCACAGGATCGCGGCGGCGATGAACGCGCCGCAGACGATCACGGCCAGCACCTCGACGATCGTCGTGCGGCCGAGCTCGCTGCCGCCGGCCGCGCCAAAGGCGACGCCTGCAAGGGCGCCGCCGAGAATTACTTCAGCGGCGCGAGGAGCGTGGGGACGGAGCACGCGGTGTCGGGATCTTGGAGAGGAGCGGCAGGCGGCCGAGCGCAGGTATGCGGCTGCGCAGCGCGACCAGCACGCCGGTGAGCGCGAGCGCCGCCAGCGCGATCAGCGCGGCGAGCAGGGGGGTGGGCAGGCCGTTGCTGGCGCTGGCCGTGTCGTACAGACCGTTCGAGCCGGGCTTGACCGTCTCGTCGCCCACCTTGACGCTGGGCGTGTTGGGGTTGCTGCCGTCGTCCCCGGCGAGGTTCGCGAGCTCCTGGTTGTCGTTGGTCCGCTTGGCCTGCTCTTCGGGCGCGAGCGGGCCGCCGCCGGGGCCCGTGGCCGAGGGCCTGCCGCCGCCGCGGTCCGACCCGCCGGTGATCGCGCCGCCGATCACCTCGCGGCAGAGGCTGTACTCGTCGCTGTCGGTGGGCAGCTCGTCGAGCGCCTTGTGCAGCTCGGAGTTGGAGTAGTGCTTGTCGAGGTCGTTGTCGCGCGCGCAGTCGGTCACCGGGCTCGCGCTCGCGGCAGCCGGCAGCGCGAGCAGTGCGAATGCGCCCAGCAAAAAGATGTTCCGTACGACTCGACTCACAGTGCGAAATCCTCCACGGGTGGCGGCGGCGCGCAGGCTAGCAACCGGTTCGGCGAGCGCGGCTACAGGCGATCCGGCCCTTCGGGTCGGGTTCAGCCTTCACTTCTGCCCGGGTCGGCGCCATCGCTAAACGCTTTCGACCCATGGTTTGGGGCAAAGTTGCGGTGTGCCCGTGCGCTGCGTCATCCTCGCCCCCGTCCCCGTCCCGTACCGCGAGCCGCTCTTCGAGCGGCTGGCGCAGCGCGGCCGCGTGGCGCCTCGGGTCGTCTATCTGTCCGGCGCCCAACCGGGCTGGGACCAGCGCCAGGACTGGTTTAGCGCCAGGGGCCGCTACGAGCGCGAGATCCTGCGCTCCTGGCAGCGCGGCCGCCCCGGGCGCACCCCGCTGATGCTCGCGCGCGGGCTTGGGCGAGCTCTTGCAGAGGCCGACCCCGAGGTCGTCGTGAGCTCGGAGTTCGGACCGGCAACCTGGCGCGCTCTGGCGTGGTGTGCGCGGAAGCGGCGACGGCTCGTGATCATGAGCGAGCTGACCCCCTGGAGCGATCCGATGCTGTCGGGCCTGCAACGCCGCGTTCACCGGCTGCTCGCCCCGCGCGTCGACGGCTTCGTGGTGTTCAGCTCCCAGGGGGTCGAGCGGCTCGAGCGCATGGGCGTGCCGCGCGAGCGCATCGAGGTGAGCATCCAGAGCGCCGACCTCGACGCCGTGCTCGCGGCCCGCGCGACCGGTCGCCGGCGACGGCCCGGTGCGGGTGCTGTCGATCGGCCGGCTCGTGCCCGACAAGAACCTCGACCTGCTGGTCGAGGCGTTCGCCGACGCCGGCTTCGCGCCGGGGGAGGCCGAGCTCGAGCTGTGCGGCACCGGCTCGCTCGACGTGGAGCTGCGCGCGCTCGCCGAGCGGCGCGGAGTGCCGCTGCGGCTGCGCGGGTACGTGCCGCCCGCCGAGCTGCCCGAGGTCTACCGGGCCGCCCACGTGCTCGCGCTGGTCAGCACCTACGAGCCCTTCGGCGTCGCGCTGCGCGAGGGCGCCGCCGCCGGCCTGCCGCTGATCTGCTCGATCCGCGCGGGCGCCGCGGGCGACGTGGCCGTCGGCGGCGAGAACGCGCTGCTGGTCGACCCGGGCGACCGCGGCGCGATCAGCGTCGCGCTCGAGCGCCTGGTCCGCGACCGCGACCTGCGCGAGCGCCTTGCCGAGGGCAGCCGCGCCGTGACCGAGCGCCACCCGCTCGAGGCCGACGTGGAGGCCTTCGAGCGCGCCGTGCTGAAGGCCTAGCCCAGCAGCGCGGGCAGGACCCGCGCCGCGATCGTGCGGTCGATCGCCTCCACGCTGAAGCGCTCCACCAGCGCCGCGGCGCGCCGGCGGTAGTCCTCCACGCGCGCCTCGGGCAGCTCGAAGGCGGCGCGCAGCGCGGCGCCCAGCGGCTCCGCCGCGACCTCCGCGGCCACCAGCTCCGGCGCCAGCTCGCGCGCCATGGCGAGCGCCTCGAACGGGCCCCCGGACGGGACGGTCGCCACCAGCGCGCCGTCCGCCAGCGCCTCCAGCGGCGCCATCCCGAAGTCCTCCCAGCGCGCGCCGCCGAGATAGACGCGGGCGTGGCGCAGCGCGGCGCGGAACTCGCCGGGCGGCGCCTTGCCGTGGAAGTCCGCGTCGGGGGGGACAGGCGTGCCCGTGCGCGCGAGGTGCGCCAGCGCGGCCTCCCGCTCCACCCCGAAGACCGCCAGGCGCGCGTCCGCGGGACGCGCCGCGGCCCAGGCCCCGCAGACGATGTCGAGCCCCTTCGCCTTCACGTCGGGCGTGTAGGCGACGGCCATCCGCTCCCGCCTCCAGGGTCGCTCGCCGGACGGCTCGACCGGCGGCGGCACGACGACGCGCCGGCGCGTGCCCGGCGGGCAGCGCCGCCAGCGCGGCCTCGCTCCAGGGCAGCACGAGCCGGGCCGAGCCGAGCGCGCGCCGCTCGAGCGCGTGGAGCCCGGCGTTCCGGGGCCCCGGGCGGTTCAGCCGCGCCGGTGCGTCGAGCCGGACGGCGTAGGGGAGGCCCTGCGGGTCGGCGAGCAGCGCCGCGGTCGTGGAGCTGATCACGAGCGCGCGCGGCCGCTCGGCGTCGAGGGCGGCCCGCAGCGCGCGCCGCGCCGCGACCGCCTCGACCATGTCCGTGACCGGGTAGGCGCGGCGCAGCCGGCCGGTGGCGCCCATCCGCACCGAGGCCGCCGCGACGGACGCCCCGGCGCGGCGCAGGCCGTCGGCGAACTGCGCGTCCGCCACGCGCCAGCCCAGCGTCGTGCCGAGCGAGAGCAGCAGGACGTCGCTCACCGGGTGGCCACCTCCGCCAGCGCGGCCTCGTAGCCGTCGACCATCGCCGCGCCGCCGAAGCGCTCGCGCTGGCGCGCCCGGCCCCGCTCGCCGAGCTCGCGCGCCCACTCGGGCGCGGCAGCCAGGTGGCCGAGCGCCAGCCGCGGCCGCCGCCACGTCGCCGGGCGGCACGACCAGCCCGGTCTGCGCGTGTACGACCGCCTCTGCGATCCCGCCCACGTCGGTGGCGACGACCGGGCGGCCGAGCGCCATCGCCTCGAGCACGCTGATCGGCAGCGCCTCGGCCTCGCTGAGCAGGCAGAGCGCGTCGCAGGCGGCGATCAGGTCCGGCACGTCGCCGCGCGACCCGAGCAGGCGCACGTCCTCGAGCCGCTCCAGCTCGGCGCGCTGCGGCCCGTCGCCGGCGACCAGCCCGCGCAGCCGAGGCAGCTGGCGCCGGGCGCGGGCCACCGCCTCGGCGAACGCCGCGACGCCCTTCTCCGGGCGCAGGTTGGCCACGCACAGGACGGCGAAGTGCCCGTCGTCCAGGCCGAGCTCGCGGCGCGTGGCGTCCGGGCGCGCGTGCAGCTCGACGTCGGACTCGAACAGCCCGTTGGGCACCACCGTGATCCGCTCGCGCCGGTAGCCGAGCAGCGCGAGCGGCGCGACCTGGCGCTCGCTGACCGCGATCACGCGATCCACGCGCGGCGCGACCAGCCTGGTCAACAGGCGCTGGTGCGGACGCGCGGCGAGCAGCTCGCCGGCCGCGGTGAGCGGGGTGTGCTCGTTGAGCACGTGGGCGGCGCCGGCGCGCCGCGCGATCGCCGCGCCGGCGAGTTGGGGGCTCACGCCGCGCGTGACCACGGCGCCCGGGCGCGACCCGGACTCCGCGAGCGCGCGCCGCAGGCCGCGCGCGTCGGCGCGCCCGCGCAGATGCAGGCAGGTCGCCGCCACGCCCGCGGCGCGCACCGACTCGAACAGCGGCCCCTCGTCGTTGAGGCAGACCAGCCGGACCTCGTGCCCTCGCGCGGCGAGCGCAGGCAGCAGCGTCGCCCAGTGTCGCTCGGCGCCGCCGCGCTGCATGTCGGGGGCGAGGAACAGCAGGCGCATCAGCGCAGCGCCCGCCGGTGGGTGGCGACGACCTCGCCCGCGCTCGCGGCGGGCAGGTGGGGGCGGTCGGCGAGGAAGCGGGCCGCCTCGGCCCGCGCGTCGCCGGTGCGGTAGGCGCTGCCGACGACAGCCGCCTCGTGGCGCACCGGGGTGGCGTCCACGACGCCGAGTCGCCAGCCGCGCTCGGCGGCCAGCGCCGCCCAGTGCAGGTCGAGCCCCCAGCCGAAGCGCAGCGGGGGGAACGGCAGCAGCTCGCCGGCGGCGCGCCGCCCGAAGGCGGTCAGCGGCCCGATCTCGACGAAGCGCGTCTCGCGCACCAGCGACGCCGGCCGCCGCCGCGTCACGCGCCAGGCGGAGTGGCTGCGCTGGCTCTGGGCCGGCTGCGCCAGGTCCAGCTCGAAGTGGCAGCAGAGGCCGACGAAGCGGTCCAGGAAGCGCTCGGGCAGCCGCACGTCGTCGTCGACGACGAGCAGCCAGTCGAACTCCCCGGGCGCGGCCTCGAGCACCTGGTTGAGGTTCTCGAACTTGCCGCCGCCCAGCCCCTCGGCGACGGTGCTCGCGCGGAGCGCCGGCTCGGCGGCCGCCGTCGCGCCGAAGGCGAGGCGCACGTCGTGGCGATCCGAGCGCAACGCGCGCGCGGCCTCGGCGGCGAGCGACCCGGGCCGGTACACGCAGGCCACCAGCACGCGCTGGGACGGCGTCGCGGCCGCGACGGCGTCGGCGCGCCGCCCGACGCGCGCCGCTCTGTCGACGGCGCTGAAGGCGAGCTCGCCCGCGGCGCGCTTGACCCGCCGCCAGGGGTGGGTCACGTCGCCGGCGTCGCCCGACAGGAAGTCGTCGCTCACCGCGATCGCAGCGCCTCCACCACGCGCCCCGCCGAGTGGGCGCCCATGATCACGCCCTGCGGGCAGCCGCGCCTGAGCGTGTGCCAGCCGCAGCCCGCGAGCACGCGCAGCTCGCGCCCCACGGACGGGGCCCGCCCGCGCCGGTCGTCGCTCGCGCGGGCGCCGCGGCCGCGCGCGTAGGCGGCTCTGGCGAGCGGTCGCAGGCGCGCGTCGGCGGCGGTGCGGCGGTGGTCGAGCCCGGCCCCGGCCAGGTACACGACGCGACCTCCGCCGCGGCGCAGCCGCTCCAGCCACTCCTCCTCGTCCCCGTGCGGCCGGGTGATCGACTCGTCGAACGGCCCGACCTGCTCGACGGCGGCGCGGCGGACCGCGAAGTTCGCCCCCCAGACGACGTCGGCCTCGCGGTCGCGGTCGCCCAGGTCGAGCGTCGTGATCGGGGGATCCTCGCGCCCGCAGCTGCGCGGCGGGCGGCCCTCCAGCCGGGCGCGGATCGGCCCGCCGAAGGCGCCCGCGTCCGGGTGGCGCCCGGCGCCCTCGACGAGCGCCTCGAGCCAGCCCGGCGGCACGAACACGTCGTCGTCGACGAACGCGACCAGCGGCGAGCGGCTCTCGCGCAGGCCGGTGTTGCGGGCGGCGTTCAGCCCGCGCGCCGGCCCGGGCGGGACGTAGCGGACGGTCGGCCGCGCGCGCACCGCCGCGGCGGTCGCCGGGCCGTCGCCGTCGTCGACGACGAGGATCTCGCTGGGGATCCCACCGCGCTGCTCGAGCAGCGAGTCGAGCGTCACCTCGAGGTACGCCGCGCGGCCGCGCGTGGGGACCACGACTGACACCACGGGCGGGTCCATCGGGGGCGATAGCGTAGCCCGGCCTCATGAGCGCACCGGGCCACCCCCGCGTCCTCCTGCTCCACAACCGCTATCGCTTCGAGGGCGGCGAGGAGCGCTCCGTCGAGCTGCAGCGCCGCGCACTGGCGAACGGCGGCGTCGAGCACCGGCTGCTCGAGCGCGACTCCAGCCGGGCGGGGCGGATCGACGCCGCGACCGCCCTGCTGCGCGGCGGCGCCGCCGAGCAGGACGTCGCGGGCGCGGTCCGCGAGCTCGGCGCCGACGTCGCCCACGTGCACAACATGCAGCCGCTGATCGGCCCGCGCGGGCTCGCCGCCGCGCGCTCGGCCGGCGCGCGCGTCGTGCTGCACCTCCACAACGCGCGGCTGTTCTGCGCCATCGGGGTCGCGGCGCGCGACGGGGCGCCCTGCTTTCGCTGCCGCGGGCGCAACACGCTGCCGGGGCTCGTGCTCAACTGCCGCGGGTCGCTGCCGGAGGCGTTCGCCTACGCCGCCGGCCTGGCGCTCCACCAGCCCCTCGCGCTCGCCTCCACCGACCGCTTCGTCGCGCCCAGCCGCTGGGCGGCGGGCCAGCTGGCCCGGCTCGGCGTGCCGGCCGACCGCCTCGACGTGCTCACCCACTACGTGCCGGCCGAGGAGCTGGCCGGCGCCTCGAGCGCGCACCAGGGGACCTACCTGCTCGCCGCCGGCAGGCTCTCGCCGGAGAAGGGGCTCGACGTCGCGATCGAGGCCGCGCGGCTCGCCGGAGTGCCGCTCTGGATCGCCGGCGACGGCCCGGCCCGGCCCGAGCTGGACGAGCTCGTCGCCACCACCCAGGCGCCCGTCCGGCTGCTCGGCCCGCGTCGCGCGGGCGGAGATGCCGGCGCTGCTGCGCGGCGCCGCCGGGCTCGTGCTCAGCTCGCGCAGCCACGAGTTCTCGCCCTTCTCGGTGCTCGAGGCGATGGGAGCGGGGCTGCCCGTGGTCGCCACGCGCAGCGGCGGCGTGCCCGAGCTGATCGGCCCGGACCGCTGCGTGGCGCTCGGCGACGCCGCCGCGCTGGCCGCCCGCATGCGCGAGCTGTGGAGCGACCCGGGACGGCGCCGCGAGGAGGGCGAGCGGCTGCTCGGCCGCGCGCGCGAGCGCCACTCCGAGCAGCGCTACCTGGCGGACCTGCTGGCGATCTACGCGAGCAGCCTCAGCACGACCGCCCAGTAGGCGCGCTGGGCGGCCGCCAGCGGCGCGACCTGCGCGACCGGCCCGAGGTAGGGGCTGTCGAGGTCGGCCGTCAGCCGCCGGGCGAACTCGGCGGTGCCGGTCACGCGCCGCGCCTGGACCGCCCGGCGGCGCTCCAGCATCGCGGGCAGCGCGCGCGCCACCGCGACCTGGGAGCGCAGCTTCGCGCCCAGCCAGCCGTCGCGGGCGGCCACGGCGAGCAGTCCCAGCTCCGCCGCGAGCAGGGCGGGCGCGAGCAGTGCCAGCAGCGCGGTGGGGTAGTCGCGACACGATCGTCCACCAGCGGTTGCGCTCGAGCAGGAACCACTTGCGCTGCCCCTTCTCGAAGTCGTAGTCGTGCTCCACGCGCGCGGCCGGCGCGATCCCCACGCCGAGGCCGCCCAGCCACAGGCGCAGCCCCAGGTCGAGGTCCTCGCAGTACATGAAGTAGCGCTCGTCGAAGCCGCCGGCCCGCTCCCAGGCCTCGCGCCGCACGACCAGCGCGGCGCCCGACGCGAAGGCGACCTCCTCGGGCGCCCGCGGGGCGTCGGACAGCGGGCGGCCGCAGCGCCCGGCCCAGCGAGATTCCGAGGAAGTGAGCCACGTTGCCGGCGGTGTTGATGCGCGTGCCGCCGTCCATCGTGACGAGCGCCTGCCAGGCGCCCCAGCCAGGCCGCTCCGCAGCCACGCGGCGCAGCTCGTCGAGGCAGCCGGGCGCGGGATGGGCGTCCGGGTTGAGGAACAGCAGCAGCGCAGCGCCGGCCAGCTGGGCGCCGCGCGTGGCGCCGCCGGCGAAGCCGCGGTTGTCCTGCTCGACGAGGAGCGCCTGCGGGGCCGCGGCGCGCACCGCGGCGGCGGTCGCGTCGCCCGAGCCGTTGTCCACCACGATCAGCTCGTCGCCCTCGCGCAGCTGCCCACTCACCGCGGCGAGCGTCGCGCCGACATGGGAGGCGCTGTCGTGGGTGACGACGACGACCGCGATCGAGTCAGCCGTCACCGCGTCGCCCCGAGCGCCTCCCGCCACGCGTCGAGGGCGTCGGCGACGGTGCGCTGGAGCGGTATCTCGGGCTCCCAGCCGGTGGCGGCCCGCAGCCGCTCGGCGGACCCGCGCACCTCCGGGACGTCGTGACCGCGCACGCGCGCCGGGTCGACCTCGTGGCGCACCGGGATGCGGGCGGCCGAGCGGACCAGCTCGATCAGGTCGCGCACGCTCACCGCCCGGCCGCTGGCGACGTTGTAGACGCCCGGCTCGAGCTCGGCCGCGGCGACGTACGCGCGCGCCACGTCCCGCACGTCCGAGAAGTCGCGCGCCGAATCGGGGTTGCCGGTCAGCACGACCGCCTCGTCGCGCCCGGCCGCCTCCGCCTCCGCCACCTGGCGGGTGATCGTGCCGACCACGTAGTCGTCGCCCTGGCCCGGGCCGGTGTGGTTGAAGGGGCGCAGCCGCACCACGCGCAGCCCGGTGGCATCGGCGTACTGGCCGCCGAGCAGGTCGCAGGTGGCCTTCGAGACCGCGTACGGGTTCTGCGGGCGCAGCGGCGCGTCCTCGTCGACCGGCAGCCGCTCCGGCGGGCCGTAGATGTCGCCGGAGCTGATCAGCACGACCACCGCCTGCGGCGCCTCGGCGCGCACGGCTTCGAGCAGGTTGACGGTCATCGCCACGTTGTCGGCGATCGTCTGCGCCGGCGCATCCCAGGACCGGCCCACGGACGCCAGGGCGGCGAGGTGCCAGACGGTCTCGGGCGCGCTGTCGCGGATCGCCTCGGTCAGCGCGGCGGGGTCGAGCAGGTCGACCTCCTCGCGCGACGGCGCGACCGCGCCGGGCAGCAGGTCGAGCAGGTGGCGCCCCGCGAAGCCGGCGCCGCCGGTGACGAAGGCGCGCCCGCCGGCCGGGCCGCGCGCCTCGCGGCCCTCACCCGCCACGGGCTGCAAGCTCGCGCTCCCGTAGCCACTCGACCGTCCCCGCGATCCCGTCGCGCAGATCCACCTGCGCCTCCCAGCCCAGCAGCCGCCTGGCCTTCTCCACCGACGGCCAGCGGCGCTGCACGTCGACCTCGAACGACGGCAGGTGCTCGAGCTCGAAGGCGGCCGGGTCCTCGCCGCAGGCCTCCCAGATGATCCGGGCGAGCTCCGCGACCGTGTGCTCCTCCGAGGCGGACACGTTGAAGTCCTCGTTCTCGGCGGCGGGGTGACCCATCGCCGTGACGATCCCGTCTGCGATGTCGTCCACGTGCGTGAGCGTGCGCGTCTGCTCGCCCGAGCCGAAGATCGGCAGCGGCCGCGTCCCGGCCAGCACCTTGCGGATCACGTCGGGGACCATGTGGGCGATGCCCGGCTCGGCGTCCGGCAGCTCGCCCGGCCCGTAGGCGTTGAAGGGGCGGCAGATCGTGTAGGGCAGGCCGTGCTCGTCGTGCAGGGCGCGGCAGTAGACCTCGCCGGCCAGCTTCGAGAAGCCGTAGGCCGAGCGCGGCGCGGGGCAGTCGAGCAGGTGCTCCTCGGTGGTGGGGAACTCGGTCGCGCGCTCGAACACCATCGACGACGAGACGTACACGAGCCGCTCGACCCGCTGGTCGAGCGCCGCCCTGAACACGGCGTTGTAGAGGCCGTTGTTGACCTCGAGCAGGGTGTGCGGCAGCTTGTGGAAGTTCGCGATCCCGCCGACGATCGCGGCCAGGTGGATCACGTGCGAGCAGCCGCTCACGGCGGCGCGCGCCTCGTCTGCGAGCAGCAGGTTGCCGGTGTGCACGTCGCACGACTCGTGCATCCAGGCGGGCGCCTCGCGCTGGTCCGAGACGCGCACCTCGAAGCCGCCGGCCGCGGTCAGCCGGCGCACCACCGCGGCGCCGATCGTGCCGGCGCCGCCCGTGACGAGCACCCGGCTCACGCGAGCCGGCCAGGCATTAGCGGGGGTCCGGGGGCGCGAGCCCCCGGCTGGTCACCGCCGCGCGCTCGCGCACCGTCGCGAACACGCGTCCCGACCCCGTCACGTTCCACGGGTCCACGAGCAGCACGCCGTCAGGGAGGCGGGCCAGCAGGTCCTCGAAGCCGGAGTGGTTGGTGGCGATCACGACCGCCTCGGCGCCGTCCAGGGCGGCGTCGAGCGGATCGGAGCCCGCCGTCACGTGCGGGTCGTGGCGCGCGACGTGGGCGAGCTCGCGCTCCAGCAGCCGCACGAGCTTGAACGAGAGCGAGTCGCGCAGGTCGTCGGAGTCGCGCTTGAAGGTGAGGCCGAGGACGGCGACCTTGCGGTCGCGCAGCGAGCCGCCCAGGCGCGCCTTGAGCCCCTTGACGAGGAACAGCGGCACGGTCTCGTGCACGCGCGAGACGGACAGCAGCATGCCGGGCGAGCTTGAGCGCTCCTCGGAGAAGGTGAAGTCCTTGCGCAGGCAGGCGCCCGCGGTCAGCCCCGGGTTGGCGATCCCCCCGCGCGGATAGTCGCGGTTGATCAGGTCGATCACCTCGAACACGTTGGCGTCGTACTGCTCGGCCTCCATCATCAGCAGGTTGGGCAGCGCGAACTGCGTGTAGCGCAGGATGTTGGTCCAGATCTTGGCCAGCTCGGCCTGCACGGGCGTCGTCTGGACGATCTCGGCGCCGAACACCTCGAAAAGCTCGGCCGCCTTGGCGCCGGAGCCCTCGCCGACGCCGCCGACGATGCAGGGCAGCGTGGCGATCTCCTCGAGGAAGTGGTTCTCAGCGATCCGCTCGGGCACGTGGGCGACGAACAGGTCCTCGCCGACGCGGAAGCCGCGCCGCTGCTCGATGTAGCCCGCCACCCAGTCGGTCGTGCCGGGCGCGACGGTGGAGCGCAGGATCAGCGACTGGCCCTCGCGCAGCACCGGCAGCAGGTCGTCCACCACCTGCTTGATCTGCGACATGTCGATCTCGATGTGCACGTGCGCGGGGGTGCCGAGCGTGAGCACGATGTGATCGGCCTCGGCGGCGTCCTGCACGGTGCGCGTGGTGTGCAGGCGATCGGACCCGAGCACCCGCTCGAGCAGCTCCTGCGTGCCGGTCTCGCGGTAGGGCATGCGGCCCGCCGCCACCTGCTCCAGCACGGCCTGCTCGCGCTCGACGCCGATCACCTCCAGGCCGCGATCGGCGAACGACAGCGCCAGCGGCAGCCCCACGCGGCCCAGGCCGACGACCGCGACCTTCATCGGCGGCGCCGCTCGCGCAGGTACTGGCGCGCGAACGCCGCGACGAAGCGCGGGTTCGTGCTCAGGTAGCGGCCGAGCAGGCGGCGCGGCTCCTGGGCGGTGCGGTAGATCCACTCGAGGCCCCGCTCCTGCATCCAGGCGGGCGCCATCGAGACGCGGCCGGCGTGGAAGTCGAAGGCGGCGCCGACGCCGCACATCACGGGCACGTCGAGCCGCTCGCGCATGCGCGCCATCCACTTCTCCTGCTTGGGCACGCCGATGCCGACCCAGAGCACGTCCGGGCGCGCCTCGTTGATCTGGCGGACGATCGCGTCCTCCTCGTCCTCGCGCAGCGCGCGGAACGGCGGCGAGTAGCCGCCCACGACCTGGATGCCCGGGTGGCGGCGGCGCAGCGACAGCGCCAGCTGCACGAGCGAGCCCTGGTCGCGGCCGCCGTACAGCCAGACGCGGTGTCCGCGCTCGGCCGAGTGGCGGCAGTAGCGCAGCATCAGCTCGGGCCCGTAGACGCGGTCCTCGAGCTGCTCGCCGAGCAGGTTGGCGGCCCACACGACCGGCATGCCGTCGGCGACGACCATCGTCGCCCCGCGCAGCGCTGCGCGCATCTCGGCGTCGTCCTGGGCGACCATCAGCGAGTGGACGGGAGCGACGCAGACGTAGCCCCGCTCGCGGCGCTCGATCAGCCCGTCCATGACCCCGATGGCGTGGTCGTAGTCGAGCATCGCCACCGGCACGCCGAGGATGTCGCGTGTCGTGAAGGTTGCCGCGGCCGCTGACGCGGGATGCGGCTCGGGCTGCCGGGAGTGCATGCGGATCGGTGAGAGCGTAGCCACAGGCGCGGAGCATGGGCGCGCCGGGCCCTGGCGTAAGGTCTAAACCCGTGCGTCCCGCCGGGGTTGCGCAGTCGGAGGCTCGCCTGCTCGCTTCGGGTGCGCTGCTCCAGCAGGCCGCCCAGGGCGCGGGCCTGCTCGTGCTGCTCACGATCGTCACGATCCTGGCGCGGCGCCTGCCGGTTGCCGAGCTCGGCGCCTACGGCCTGGTGGCGTCGCTCGCGGGCTACCTGCTGGTGCTGCGCAACAGCGTCGCGTCGTCGGCCGTGCGCGCGATGGCTGCCGCGGTCGACCCGGCCGAGCGCCGGCTCGTGTTCTCGGCGGCCGCCGTCCTGTACGCGCTGGCCGGGCTCGCCACCGGCCTGCTGATCGCGGGCGTCGGCGTGCTGATCGCGGGGCTGATCCTCGACGGCGACCTGGCCGCCGACGGTCGCGCCGGAGGGCTCGGCCTAGGCGCGGTGACCGCGCTCGGCGTGAGCGCCAGCGTCTGCCTCGACGCGCTGCGCGCGGAGCGCCAGTTCGTGCGCGCCGCCGCGACCGAGATCGTCGCCGTGGCGCTCTACCTCGCGACCATGCTCGCGCTGATCTTCGGCGGCGCGGGCCTGGGCGCGCTGATCGCCGCGAGCGGCCTGCTCCCGCTCTACAGCGGGACGCTGTCGGCGCTGGTCGCGCGCCGCGCCGGCCTAGGCCTGCGCGTGCAGCCGTCCGCAGCGACCCGTCCGCGCCTGATGTCGATCGTCCCGACGGCGGGCTGGCTGCTCGTCATCGAGCTCTGCAACATGGCCATGTACGCCTGCGGGCGGATCGTGCTGGGCGCCTACAAGTCGCCCACGGCGGTCGGCCGCTACGAGGGGCCCGTGCGCGCCCACAACCTGCTCTACGCCCTGGGCGGGGCGCTCGCGGTCCCGGTCGTCCCGACCGCCTCGCGCTACCTCGCGACCGGCGACCGGCGGCGGCTGCGCGAGCTCGTCGTGCGCGGCACGCGCTACACGCTTGCGCTGTTCGTGCCTGTCTGCGTGACGCTGATCGTGCTGGCCGAGCCGATCCTCGAGGCGTGGCTCGGCGATCGCTACGGCTCTGGCGACGTGGCGCTCGCGATCCTCGTCTCGTACTGGCTGCTCTACGGCGGGCTGGTCGTCACGCCGGGCTTCCTGGTCGGGGCCGGGCGCGCCCGCGACGTCGCGCGCATCATGGTCTGCGTCGCGGCCGCCAACCTCGCGCTGGCGATCGCCCTGACGCCGGGGCTCGGCGTCGAGGGCCCGGCGGTCGCGACCTCGGTGCCCTTCTTCCTGGCGTTCCCGTTCATGGTGCGGCTCGGCCTGTCGGCGTCGGGGGCCTCGCTGGGCGAGCTGGCCCGCCGCGCCTGGGCGCCCAACTACCTGCTCGGCGCGCTGCTCGCGGCCGCCCTCGGGATCGGCCGGGCCGTGCTGCCGATGGACGAGACGATCCCCGTCGTCGCCCTCGCCGCCGCGGGCGTGCTGGCCTACTGGGGCGTCTTCTACGGGCTGGTGCTCGACGCGTCCGAGCGCGCCCTGGTCAAGCGAGGCTGAGCTCGCTCAGCAGCGGCGCCTCGCGGTCCCGCGCCGACACCTCCAGCTCGAGCCCCTCAGGCCAGTCGATGCCGACCTCGGGGTCGTCGAAGCGAAAGCCCGCCTCGCTCGCCGGGTCGTAGTAGGCCGAGACCTTGTAGACGACGTCGGCGATCTCCGAGGTCACGCAGAAGCCGTGGGCGAAGCCGTCGGGCACGTACAGCTGGTGGTGGTTCTCGTCGTCGAGCGGGAACGCCTCGAAGCGCCCGAACGACGGCGAGCCCGGCCGGATGTCGACGACCGCGTCGAGGATCGCCCCGCGCGCGCAGCGCACCAGCTTGGCCTGGCCAGGCTGGAAGTGCATGCCGCGCAGCACGCCGCGGCGCGAGCGCGACTGGTTGTCCTGCACGAACTGGTCGTGGACGCCGAGCTCGGCGAGCAGATTGGCACGGTAGGTCTCGAGGAAGAAGCCGCGCGCGTCGCCGTGCGCGACGGGCTCGATCAGGACAGGGCCCTCCAGGCGGGTCGCGAGCCGCCGCATCCGGTCAGGCCAGCCCGGGCTCGGCGCGGTCGGCGATCAGGCGGGCGAGGGCGAACGAGGACGTCGCCGCGGGCGACGGCGCGTTGCGCACGTGCAGGGCGCGCTCGGTCTCCGAGACGACGAAGTCGTCGACGAGCTTGCCGTCGCGGCCGAGCGCCTGCGCGCGCCTGCCCGCGAAGCCGCCGTCGAAGTCAGCGGGGCTGAGCTCCGGCACGTAGTCGGCGGCCGCCTTCGCGAGCGAGCGCTTGCTGAGCCGGTGGCGGATCTCGGTGATGCCGGTGCGCCACCACTTCAGGCCCATGCGGATCGTCCCCGGCCAGAGCAGGTCTCCGAGCGAGCGCGGCGCGAGCAGCGCGGTCGGGCCGAGCGACACGTGGCCGCCGACGTGCCTGGTCAGGTGCACGCCCAGGAACGGCAGCGACGGGTCGGGCACGGGGTAGATCATCGAGCGCACGAGCGGGGCCCTGTCCGGCTTCAGGTACAGGTAGGCGCCCCGGAAGGGCACGATGCGCGGGTCCGGCGGCGCGCCGGCCGCCACCGCCAGCTTGTCCGACCCCGTGCCGGCGCAGAAGACCGCGAAGCGGGCGCGCGTCTCGCCGTGCTCGTGGGTGAGCGCGATGCGGCCGTTGGCCGCGCTCACCGAGTGGATGCCGTGGTCGAGCGCCACCGGGGTGCCCGCGTCCGAGAGCTCCTGCGCGAGCGCCCGGGCGACGTCCGCGAAGTCCACGATCCCGGTGTTCGGGGAGTGCAGCGCCGCCGCGCCGCGGCAGTGCGGCTCGATCTCGGAGATCTCGCCGGCCGACAGGCGCCGCAGCCCCGGCACCTGGTTCTCGCGTCCGCGCCGCTCGAGCTCGTCGAGCCTGCCCAGCTCGCCCTCGTCGCGCGCAACGATCAGCTTCCCGCAGCGCTCGTGCTCGATCCCCTTGGCCTCGCAGAACTCGTACATCTCGCGGGCGCCCTCGACGCACAGGCGAGCCTTGAGCGAGCCGGGCATGTAGTAGATGCCCGCGTGGATGACGCCGCTGTTGGAGCCCGTCTGGCCGCCGGCGACGGCCGGTCCGTGCTCGAGCACGACCGCGTCGAGCCCGGGGCGGCGGCGAGTCAGCTCGCGGGCGACGGCCAGCCCGAGGATCCCGCCCCCGACGACGGCCAGGTCGCAGTCCTGCGGTGCCGCCGCCATCTCAGCCCGCTTGCTTCTGGGGCACGCCGCTGGCGAGCAGCTCCAGGTCGGAGTCGACCATCAGCTTCACCATGTCCTCGAAGCTCGTCGTGGGGGTCCACCCGAGCTGATCGCGCGCCTTGCCCGGGTCGCCGATCAGGTGCTCGACCTCGGCGGGGCGCAGGTACTTGGGGTCGATGCGGACGTGGTCAGCCGGGTCGAGCCCGACGTGGGCGAACGCCACGTCCACCAGCTCCCGCACCGAGTGGGCCTCGCCCGTCGCGATCACGTAGTCCTCGGGCTCGTCCTGCTGGAGCATCATCCACATCGCCTCGACGTAGTCCCTGGCGTAGCCCCAGTCGCGCTCCGCCTCGAGGTTGCCGAGCGCCACGCTCCTCCTGGAGCCCGAGCTTGATCGCGGCGGCGGCGTGCGTGACCTTGCGCGTGACGAACTCGAGCCCGCGCCGCTCGCTCTCGTGGTTGAAGAGGATCCCGCAGCAGGCGAACAGGTCGTAGGACTCGCGGTAGTTGACCGTGATGAAGTGGCCGTAGCACTTGGCCACGCCGTAGGGCGAGCGCGGGTAGAACGGGCGTGCGCTCGGTCTGCGGCACCTCCAGCACCTGGCCGAACATCTCCGAGCTGGAGGCCTGGTAGAAGCGCGCGTCGGGCGACACCTCGCGCATCGCCTCGAGGATGCGCGTCACGCCCACGGCTGTGAACTCGGCGGTCAGGACGGGCTGGGACCAGGACGCCGCGACGAACGACATCGCGGCGAGGTTGTAGATCTCCTCGGGCTCGCAGTCGCGCATCACGTCGCCGAGCGAGCGCTGGTCCAGCAGGTCGCCGGTGTGCAGCGTGATCGAGTCGCGGATGCCCTCCAGGCGCTGGAAGGTCTCGGTCGAGGCCCGCCGGACCATGCCGTGGACCTCGTAGCCCTTCTCGAGCAGGACCTCTGCGAGGTAGGAGCCGTCCTGGCCGGTGATGCCTGTTATCAGCGCGCGTTTGGTGCTCACGGGTGTCGAGAAACCCTAGTCGCGGACGAACGCTTCCGCGTCACTCCGCTCGGCGGCCTCCGCGGCCTGCTGGTCGGCCTTGCGCACGTGCTCGTCGAGCAGGGCCAGGCGCTGGGCCAGCACCTTGATCTGATCGGACATGCGCGAGACGGCGAGCGAGAAGTGCAGCAGCAGCACGAGCACGAACCCGAACGCGATCAGGAACAGGGCGTTGGGCGGGTAGGCGACGCCGATCAGGTCGGCGACGTCGGCGAGCAGGTCGCGCCAGACCGCCAGCGCGAGCAGGATGACGGCGCTGAACAGCCAGAGCAGGGCGTAGCGCTCGAGCAGGCGGCGCCTGCGCACGAGGTCGAGCAGCACCAGGATCAGCCCGGCGGCCGCGATGATCGCGACGACCTGGATGCGAGCGTCCATCAGATCCCGTGCACGGCCGCGACGGCCGCCTCGTCGCCGGGCTCGACGCTCGCTCGCCGGCGCCCCAGGCCGACCAGCAGCGCGAGCAGGACCTTGACCATGTAGTACGTCGACTTCCCGGTGCCCTGGATCGAGGACACGCCGCCGCCGCGCGTGTACATGCGCACCGGCACCTCGCACATCCGCAGCCGGTGGGCGTGCACCATCAGGATCGCCTCGACCTCGGGGTAGTCGTGCGGGTAGTCGCGCGCGAACACGCCGATCGCGCGGCGGTTGTAGAGGCGGAAGCCGGAGGTGGGGTCGCTGACGCGCTGGCGCACGATGCGCGACAGCAGGAAGGCGAACAGGTGGATCCCGGTGCGCCGGCTGATCGGGGCCGGGTAGCGGTGGTCCTCGGAGAGGAAGCGCGAGCCGCAGACCATGTCGACCTCGTGCTCGGCCATCGCGTGCTCGAGGCGCCCGATCTCGGCGGGGTCGTGCTGACCGTCGCCGTCGACCTGGACGAGGTACTCGTAGTCGTGCTGCTGGGCGAAGGTGAAGCCGCTCTGGACCGCGCCGCCGATGCCGAGGTTGAAGGGGTGGCGCACCACGCGCGCGCCGGCCGCCTCGGCGACGCCGGCCGTGCTGTCGGTGGAGCCGTCGTCCACGACCAGCACGTCGAAGTCGGGCGCGCTTCGATGCAGCAGCCGCACGACCTCGCCCACGCATTCCGCCTCGTTGTAGGCGGGCACCACGGCTAGCTTCGTTGCTGTTGAGGCGAGGCTCATCGGTCGTGCGTTGAAACCGCTCAGGTGGGCTGCGGTTGCGCCCAGACCGGCCGAGGATAGCGACGGGGTATGCCGGTACGGCGGTCCGGGGTGACTACAGTGGCCGCCTCGTGACGGGGTCGCTGCTGATCGTGACGCACTTCTATCCCCCGAGCGGGATGGTGGCTGCACGGCGTCCTGCAGGCCTGGCGAAGTACCTGCGGCGGCTCGGCTACGACGTCACGGTGCTCACCTCGTGCGCCTGGGTCGATCAGCCGCCGGGGGAGGATCGCGCTGCGGGCGTGGTGCGCACGCGGCGACCTGATGGCCAGCCGCATCAACTGGCGCCGGGACAACATGCGCGCGTGGACCTCGGGGCAGTCGGACTACGAGTCCGGCTCGAGCAGGCTGGCGCAGGTGGTCGTGCCGGACACCGCTCTGCTCACGTGGCTGCCCTATCTCGTGCCGCGCGCCCTGCGCGCTCGGCGCGGCGCTTCGACTGCGTCGTCACCACGTCGGGACCCGAGTCGGTCCACCTCGCCGGGCTCGCCCTCGCGCGGCGGAGCGCCTGGATCGCCGACCTGCGCGACGGCTGGGGCTTCGAGACCCTGCACGACTGGCCGACGGGGGTGCAGGGGCGCCTCGATCGCGGCCTCGAGCGGCTCGTGGCCCGCCGCGCGGACCTGATGACGGCCGTCAGCGAGCCGCTCACGGCCGACCTGCACGCGCGCCTGGGCGCCGACGCGCACACCGTGACCAACGGCTTCGACCCCGAGGAGGTGCCGCCGCGCACCGGGTCGAGCCCGCTGCTTGACCCCGCGCGCCGCTCGCTCGTGCACACCGGGCGAATGGCGTCCAGCCAGCGCTCCCCGGCCCCGCTGCTCGACGCGCTGCGCCTGCTGCGCGACCGCGGGGGCGGCGATCGGCTCGAGCTCGTCTTCGCCGGCCCGCTCACGTCCGGCGAGCGGCGCGCTGCTCGAGGCGCCCGACCTGAACGGAGTCGTGCGCCACGTCGGCAACCTCGAGCGCTCCGAGGCGCTCGCGCTCCAGCGCGAGGCCGACGGGCTGCTGCTGCTCACGGCGGGCACCCGCCGCGGCGAGGCGACCGGGAAGCTGTTCGAGTACCTGGGCGCCGAGCGGCCGGTGCTGGTCCTGGGCGACGACAGCGAGGCGGCTCGGATCGTGCGCGAGGCGGGGGCCGGGCTCGCGGCCCCGAGCGCCGACCCCGAGGCGATCGCAGCCGCGCTCGAGCGGCTGCCGGAGGCCGTGCCGGCCGCGGCGCCGCGCGCCTACGCCTATCCCGAGCTGGCCCGCCGCTTCGCCGAGCTGATCGAGCTGGCGCGGGAGCGGGCCCGGAACAGGATCCGGTAGAGCGCCTGCTCCACGGCGCCCGGGCAGCGGCCGCCACGCCCACCAGGTCCGGTAGACGAGCCTGCCGCCCGCCCCGAGCTCGCTGTCGGCCGCAAGCTCCCCGGCGCGCGCGTAGAGCGCGCGGTGCTTGGCGCGGATGGTGCGGTAGCGGCGCCGGTAGCCGGCCCTGTCGCCCGACAGCCGCGAGGTCTCGTGGCGGCGGTAGTCGAGCACGACCTCGGGCACGCGCAGCCCGCGCCAGCCACGCTCGAGCGCGCCCAGGTAGAAGTCCCAGTCCTCGTAGCCGGGCAGGGTGGTGTCGAAGCCGCCGACGGCCTCGAAGGGCTCCCGCCGCATCAGGCTGGTCGCGGTGATCGTCGAGCGGTAGAGCAGCCGGTAGGGGTCGTAGTCGGGAAAGGCGAGGCGACCCGACCAGGCGCCGAAGAACTCCGAGTCGCCGTAGGCGAAGCCGAGCCCGGGGTCGGCCTCGAGCGGGGCGCGCAGGGCGGCGAGGGCTCCGGGGCGCAGGCGGTCGTCGGCGTCGAGCATGAGCAGCAGCGGCGTGCCGGCCGCCGCGGCGCCCGCGTTGCGCGCGGCGGCCACGCCGGCGTTGGGCTGGTGCAGCAGCGTCGCGCCGGCGGGCAGGCGCTCGAACGCCTCGAGCGTCCCGGGGTCGGTCGCCCCGTCGTCGACGACGATCACGCGGGGCGGCCCGCCCTCCTGGGCGAGCGCGCTGTCCACGGCGTCGGGCAGGAAGCGCCCGTACGCGAAGCAGGGGATGACCACGGTGACGTCGTCGTTGCGGCTCAACCCTGCCGCTCCGCCGTGCCGTACCCGCGCAGCCGCAGCCGGCCGTAGACCCGGCGCCGCAGCGGCATCAGCACGCGGGTCGCGAGCGGCAGCAGCGGCTTGGACGCCTGATCGAGCGCGCGCGAGGCCGCCGGCGTGACGCGGCCCGCGCGGCGCCGGGCGGCCGAGGGAAGGGCGGCCTCGACGTCCTCCACCAGCCGCCTGTAGGTCCAGCGCCCGGAGGCGACGACCTGCTCGTAGGCCGCCGCGGCCACCCGCTCGCGCTCGGCGTCCGCCGCGACCAGGTCGAGCACCTCGTCCAGATTCGAGAAGTCGCGGCGCAGCGGGATGTAGTGGCGATTCGGCTCGAGCACGCCGTTGTAGTCGCCGTCGACGAGGATCTGAGCCGTGCGAGTCGCGCACGCCTCGAGGTGACGGGGCGACAGCGCCCTCAAGGCGAGCTCGCCGTCCCGGCCGGGGAAGCAGGCGGCCTCGAGCTCCTCGAAGCCGGCGCCGGGCCGTTCGGCCGCGACACGCTCGGTGCAGGCGAGCACCGATCCGTCCCGGTCGAGCACGCTCGCGCCGCCCTCCACGCCGATCGTGTACCGGCAGCTCGCCAGCCAGCGGTACCAGTCGTCGCCCAGCAGGGTGTCCTGCGGGCGCGTCGTGATGTCCACGCGCAGCCCGCGCGCAAGGGCGCGCTCGCGCACCACGTCGGCGAGCTCGGTCTTGAGCATCGCCTGGCGGCCGAGGAATGGCTTCGGCGGACCGGTCCGGTAGCCGATGTCGATCGGGCGCGGGCCGCCGGCCGCGACGATCGCGTCGACGCGGCGGACGGTGTCCTCGTCGAGGTAGCCGGTCAGGACGCGCGAGAAGCCGACGCGGTCGCGATCGACGCCCGCGTAGATGAGCGGCCACTCGGACTCGGGCGCGACCGAGAGCACGTGGTCGATGCCGAACTCGTTGATCACCTCCGACACGTCGTCGGAGCCGAGGAACTCGTCCTGGGGGAGCGCCAGCTGGCGGCTGGCCCGCTCCGCCAGCCGGCGGGCGCGCTTCATCACGCCGATCCGCTGCGCCGGCGGCGTCCAGCGCACCCAGCCGAGGAAGGTCGTGTGCCAGACGACCGCGTCGAGGCGCAGCGGCAGGTACGCGTTCGCCAGCCACGGCACGGCGAGGTTGACGTACAGGTAGTCGCGGTCGCCGTAGCGGCGCAGCGAGTAGAGGTGGTCCTCGATCGTCTTGCGCCACGGCCACTGGAGCGCGCAGTAGGCGACCACCACCATCGCTAGAGCACACCGTCCGGCCCGCGGATCCCGAGCAGCCGCCGCACGCGGCTCGTCACCGGGTGCACGAAGTGGATCAGGCGCTGGGTCGCCCTGCGCGACAGCAGCCAGAACAGCCCCCACTCGGCGCGCCGCCGCAGCCGGCGCTTGCGCAGCCCGTCGGCCAGCGCGGCGTCCACCCGCGCCGCGGCGGCGGCGTCGGGCCGGGCGCGCAGGCCGGCCTGCTCGAGCGTCCCGTCCACGCCCGCGATCAGGCGCCCGTAGCTCCACTCACCCGACTCGATCAGGTCGGCGTAGGCGTTCTCGGTCAGCTCGCGCCGCACGTCGGCGTCGCGGATCAGCTCCAGCACCCGGTCGAGGTTGGAGAAGTCCTTCGCGAGCGGGATGTAGTGGCGCATCGGCTCCATCGCGCCCGAGTAGCGCCCCTCGAACAGCACCTGGCAGACGCGCAGCGCGGCGGCCTCGAAGTGACGCGGGCTGATCGTCCGGTAGTAGACGACGTCCTCCCAGCGCGGCAGCGTCGTCAGGTCCTCGAGGCCGACCGGCCGCCCGTTGGCCGAGCGCTCCTGCCACTCGGCGAACACCTCGTCCTCGAGGTCGAAGCAGGACACCCCCGACTCCACGCCCAGCACGCAGCGGCAGTTGGCGAGGAAGCGGTACCAGTCGTCGCCGTAGAGCCGGTCGCCCTCGCCTGTGGCCAGGTCGAGGCGCAGCCCGCTGCCCGCCGCCAGCTCGCCGAAGCGCACGCCGATCTCGTGCTTCTCCATGGCGCCGTGGCCGAGGTAGGCGGGCAGCGGCCGGCCGCGGTAGCCCACGTCCACGCCGCGCCGCTCGTCCGGCACCGTGAAGCGACGGCCGACCTCCGGCAGGTGCTCGGGCACGTAGCCGGGGACGTTCGTGACGAGCTTGGGAACGCTCGTGTAGCGCCCGTAGGCCTTTCCGAACTCGGACGGCTCCAGGCAGGTGTAGACGCAGTCGAAGCGGTGCTCGTCCAGGAAGCGGAAGCGGCGCTGGCAGCGCGTGCACTCGTCCTGGAAGAACGCGATCTTGTAGGCGCTCGAGGCATCCAGCCAGCGCAGCCAGGCGTCGTCGAGCCGGTACGGGCCCATGCCGAACACGCAGTAGTGGACGATCACCGCCCGGAAGTCGAGCCCCGCCAGCGCGGGCGGGAACCCGAGGTCGGTGTTCACCTGCCAGATCCGGTTGCGCGAGTGCGCCGCGAAGGAGTTCACGTGCTCCATCACGGTGGACGCGTCCTTGATCCAGGGCGCGTCGGGCCGGTGGTAGACGAGCAGGACGCCGTCGACCACGCGGCTGCTACTTGTGGGCCGTGATGTAGAGGTCCAGCCCGAGCACCCGGTCGACGTTGCCGAGCAGGCGCTCGCGCGGCACGAAGCGGGTGTTGTCGAAGTTGCGGACGTCGATGTCGACCTTCGAGAACGCGCCGAACATGCCGCGCACGCCGCCGCGCGTCCAGTAGTCGACGTGCGGCGCCGCGGCCCCGGCGGCGTTGGTGTCGTACATCGCCGCCTGCTCGTCGGCGGAGCGCACGCGGCGCAGCAGCCCCGGCAGCTGCACCTTCAGCAGCTGGCGCAGCGAGTGGGCGTTGTAGAGCATCACCACCGCCGTGCCGCCGGGCTTGAGCACCCGGTGCACCTCGGTCACCGCGCGCGGCGTGTTGCCCGTGTGGTGGAGGCAGCCGATCGTGTAGAGGAAGTCGAAGCGGTTGTCCTCGTAGGGCAGCTCCAGCGCGGAGGCCTGGATCACGCGGGCGGTGGCGTCCTCGCCCTGGCCGGCGAGCCGCAGGCGGTGGCGGACCATCTCGACCGGCCCCTCCGCGATGTCCGCGCCGTGGTAGCGCGCGCCGCGCTCGATCAGCAGCGCGCTGAGCGTGCCGTAGCCGAGCCCGATCTCGAGCAGGTCCTTCCCGGCCAGGCTCGCGGGCACGTACGAGGGCAGGTAGGGATAGCTCGCCATGTAGGCCGCGTCGAAGCGCGCGAGGCTGTCCGCGGAGGCGTCCTCGACGCCGATCTGGCGCGCGAGCGCGGAGCCGCACAGCTCGTCCCAGAAGGCGGCGTTGCGCGCGTCCGTGGTGGCCTGGCCGGAAGCGGACATGGCCGCCACCTTAGCCACCGGACCGGTCCGCGAGGGGGTCGGCGACGGCCGACCGGACCTCGCTCCACACCGCCCGCGGCCGCACGTAGCCGCGCACCGCGTTCCAGGGGTAGTGGTCCTCGCCGTGCTCGGCAGCGTTGAGCGCCGTCAGGCGCGCCGCACCCTGCACGTAGTCCACGGTCGTGCCGTCCGGGCGGTGCACGCCGACGTCGATCGCGAACTCGCCGGGCAGCAGCAGCGGGTCGAGCTCCACCGAGACCTCGCGCCGGCCCGCCTCGAGCGGCACCGGCGGCCCTTCGCGGTCCACGCTGTTGGCGGTCACGACGCGGTCGCCGGCGTAGGTGGCCACTCCGACCTCGAAGACCGCCTCGTCGAGGTCCTCGCCCACGTCGAACTCCACGCTCACGCGGAAGCTCTGGTCGAGGTGCACCGCGCCCAGCGGGCGGTCGTCGAGCGTGGTCAGCCGCACGCGGCGCAGGCGCGCCTCGCCGGTGCCCAGCCGCGGCGCCTCCTCCGGCACCTCCACGCGGCCCGACGACTGGTCGGGCAGCGCGGCCGACATGTAGCGCGCGATCACGTCGGAGGGGCTGCCGTCGGCGGCCAGGCGGCCGCCCTCGAACAGCAGCGCGCGCTCGCACAGCCGGCTGATCGCGCCGAGGTTGTGGCTCACGAACACGACCGTGCGGCCGTGGCTCGCCACGTCGCGCATCTTGCCGAGGCACTTGCGCTGGAACTCCACGTCGCCCACGGCCAGCACCTCGTCCACGAGCAGGATCTCGGGCTCCAGGTGCGCCGCCACGGCGAACGCGAGCCGCACGTACATGCCGCTGGAGTAGCGCTTCACCGGCGTCTCGAGGAACCGCTGCACGCCGGCGAACTCGACGATCTCGTCGTACTTGCGCATGATCTCGCGGCGCTTCATGCCGATCACGGCGCCGTTGAGGAAGACGTTCTCGCGCCCGCTCAGCTCCGGATGGAAGCCGGTCCCGACCTCCAGCAGCGTCCCCACCCGGCCGCGGACGGAGGCGTGGCCCTCTGTCGGCGGGGTGATGCGCGAGATGATCTTCAGCATCGTGCTCTTGCCCGCGCCGTTGTGTCCGATCAGCCCCACCACCTGGCCGGCCGGCACCTCGAAGCCCACGTCGCGCAGCGCCCAGAAGTCGCGCTCGCTCGGCTCCTTGCGCGGCGCCCGCCCGCGCCGCAGGGCATCGGCGATGCGCTCGCTCAGCAGGCCGCCCTGCACCGACCCGAGCCGGTAGCGCTTGCCGATGCCCTCGGCGCTGATGGCGACCTCGCCCGCCACTCAGATCACGTCCGCGAAGCGCTGCTCGGCGCGCGCGAAGTAGAACAGCCCGCTGACGAGCAGCAGCAGGCCGGTGGCGGCGGAGATCGGCAGGGACGCGCCCGGGCCGGGGGCGTCCGCGAGCATCGTCCAGCGGAACGTCTCCATCACGCCCACGAGCGGGTTGAGCGAGTAGAGCGTGTGGTAGCTGTCCGGCACCAGGCTGAGCGGGTACAGGATCGGCGTCAGGAACAGCAGCACCAGGATCAGGAACGGGATCGCCAGGCTGACGTCGCGGTAGCGCACCACCAGCGCCGACAGCCACAGCCCGATCCCGAAGGCGATCAGCGCGGCCATCGCGAACACGGCGGGCGCCAGCACCACCTCCGGCCCGGGCGCGTGGCCGGTCACGACCAGCAGCACCAGCAGCACGACGAACGCGGCGGCGAAGTCGGCGATCGGGGCCGCCAGCGCGGCCAGCGGCACGATCACGCGCGGGAAGTAGACCTTCGAGATCAGCTCCGAGCTGGCCAGCGTGCTCTCCGACGTGCGGCCGATGGCGCCGGCCAGGAACAGCCACATCGTCATGCCCGTGAGGGCGAACAGCGCGTAGGGCGCGCCGTCAGAGGGCACGTCGGTCAGCTGGCCGAGGAAGGCGCTGAAGATGCCGGCCAGCAGCAGGGGCTGGATCACGGCCCACAGCGCCCCGATCAGCGTCTGCTTGTAGCGCACCGTCACGTCGCGCTTGGCGAGGAAGTAGACGAGGTCGCCGTAGGAGAGGATCTGGCGCAGCGCCGGCAGGCGCCAGCCGCCCGGCGGGACGATCTCGGTGACGGTGACGTGCGGTTCGTTCATCTAGGCCGGCTTGCGCGCGAGGGCGGTGATGACCACCGGCCGGATCACCAGGCGGGCCAGCCGGGGGTCCATCCGATTCGTGCCGGGATCGTCACCGTAGCGCCGCTTCAGGCGGCTCTTGAGCAGGCCCGGCACCACCGGCAGCCGCGCGATCGCCGGGTGCCAGCGGTCGAGGTAGAAGCCGGAGTAGCTGAAGCGCTCGGCGTGCAGCCCGGCGTCCTCGATCGCCTGGCGCAGCAGCGAGCGGTCGAAGGTGCGCAGGTGGACCATCGGGTAGGGGCAGCCGTCGGCCCGCCGGTACTGCGAGATGTTCTCCCGATAGGGCACCTTCAGCAGCAGGCGGCCGCCCGGCCGCAGCGCCTCCAGGGCGGAGTGCAGGAAGTCGGCCGGGTTCAGCACGTGCTCGAGCACGTCAGAGGCCACGATCGCGTCCAGCTCATCGCGGAAGGGCAGGTTCTCGGCGTTGGCGCGCAGGACCCGGACCGACGCGTCGCCGCCTTCGACGCGGCGCAGATAGGGCCAGGCGAGGTCGACCCCCACGAGCAGGCGCGGGCGCTGCGCGCGCAGGCGCTCGAACAGGAAGCCGCGGCCGATGCCGACGTCGCAGACGGTGGCGCCGGCCACCGGGCCGAGCGCCTGCAGCAGCCGCTCGGCCTCGAGGTCGAGCAGCGGGTCGGCCTGGATCGGGGCGTCGAGGTCGTCGCCGGCGATGCGCTCGTAGAGCGCCGTGTACTCGCCGAACACGCCGCCGTCGCGGTCGCGGTCGGAGAGGAAGTCGGGGATGCCGTCGACGTGGGCGACGCGCCAGCCGCAGCTGTCGCAACCGGGGCCCTCGAACCCGACCTCGGCCGCCCGGCACCTCGGACAGATGGGCACGGCGGCGCTACCGGCCGGCGAGCGGAGCGGGCAGGTCGGGCACGCGGTCGGCGTGCCGGGCCATGCAGCGCTCGATCCACTCGAGGTTCTCGCGCGTCCAGTCCACGGTCGTCTCCAGGCCCTCGCGCAGCGGTGTGTGCACCTCGAACCCGAGCTCCCGGCGGGCCTTGTCGGTGGAGCCGAAGCGCTGGCCCGAGTGATCCCAGTCGCGCGCCGGCGTGAGCGCGATCGGGGTGGGGTTGCCGGTGACCTCGTTGACCAGCTCGGCGAGCTCGCGGATCGTGGTCTCCGCTCCGCTGGCGAGGTTGTAGACGCCGCCCGGCTCGCCCCGCGTGGCGCACGCGCGGAGGCCCTCGGCCATGTCGCCGACGTAGATGAAGTCGCGGCTGGCGATGCCGCCGTTCTCCACCGGCAGCGCCTCGTGCTGGAGCGCCTTGTAGATGAACGTGGGCGTGACGTTGCGCCAGACGGTGTTGACCGTGCCGCGCCAGCGGCCGGCGCCCAGCACCTCGCCGGGCCCGTAGACGTTCTGGAAGCGCGCCTTGACGACCGGCAGGCCGAAGCGCGAGAAGTAGTAGTTGGCGTAGTACTCGCCGATGATCTTGGAGATCTGGTACGGGCTGTCGAGATAGAGCGAGACCGGCGCGTCCTCCTGCGTGGCCTCGGCGCCCTCGAAGGTCTTCTCGGCGACCGTGCAGCCCGCCGAGGCGTAGACGACGCGCTTGAGCCGCTCGTGATCCTTGAGCGCCTCGAACAGCTTCAGGCTCGTGAGCGTGTTGTGCTCGTGGTCGGCCAGCGGGTCCGCCATCGAGCTCTGGTTGCCGTGGTAGGTGGACAGGTGGAAGACGTAGTCCAGGTCCTTGGGCAGGCCGGCGAGCACCTCGTCGTCGTTGATCGAGGCCTCGATCAGGCGCACGCGCTCGTCGTCGGGCAGGTTCTCCCGCTCCGCCGACAGCAGGTTGTCCACCACGAGCACCTCGCGGGGGTCGCCGTCGAGCAGCAGCCGGACCAGGTTCGACCCGACGAAGCCGGCGCCGCCCACGACGAGGATGCGCTGTCCCTCTTCGAGCACGGTGGACGAGTGTAGTCAGGGGCGCGGTCCCCCCGGGCGCACGATCCGCAGCGCGATCGCGCTCGGGCGCTCGCTCGGTAGCGCCCACCCGCGCGCCCCGGCAGCACGTGCGTTCAGTGCCCGCCGCCGTCGCTGGAACGGCAGCGATAAGGGATGGGGCCAACGGCGCTCCTCGCCCACGCCGTGCCGAGTGTGGTCGAGGTTTCCAGTCATATCGTCGGAAAACCTCGACCACACGGGCCGCCCGCGGTCTCGGATGCCCGCTCGATGCCCACCCGTTATTGCTGCAGTTCGCCGCCGCCCGCGCCCGCTCCCGGCGGCGCGCGGCTACTCGCCCACGCGCAGATGCGTGAACGTCTGCTCGATGCCGCGCTCGCGGTAGTAGTCGATCGCCCTGCGCACTCCCTCGCCCAGCGGCGTCTTCGGCTCCCAGCCGAAGTCGGCCCGCACGCGCGACGGGTCCAGCAGGATCGTGAAGGCGTCGTCCTCTCCCTTCGGCCGCACCTCGACCTCCTCGTCGAGCTCGACCTCCGGCAGCGCCTCGATGGTCGCGTCGAACAGCTCCTTGATCGAGAAGTCCGACCCCGAGGAGATGTGGTAGGCGCCGTGCCCGGTCCCGTCGACCACCGCCTGCGTCACCACGTCGACCAGGTCGTCCGCGTAGATGAAGTCGCGGCGCGTGTCCATCACGAACACGGGCTTGCCCTCGGTGAGGCGGTGGTAGAAGGTCGGCAGCGGCCCCGAGATGTTGCGCGGGCCGTAGGCGTTCGCCAGCCGGAACGAGACCCAGTCGAGCCCCGACATCGCGATGTACTGCTCGCCCGCGGTCTTCGAGATCGCGTAGCTCGAGTCGGGGCGGATCGGGTGCTCGAGCGTGACCGGCTGCTCGATCGGCGTGGTGCCGTAGCAGAGCGCGGTCTGGAAGTAGAGCAGCCGCTCCACGCCGGTCGCCTGCGAGGCGCGCACCACGTTCACGGTGCCGAGCGCGTTGGTCGTGACGTCGGCGCCCCAGGCGTCCGGGTCCTTGTACGAGGCCGCGGCGTGGACCACGAAGTCGGGACCGAAGTCGCGCCAGATGCGGTCCACCGCGGCCGCGTCCTCGATCGTCTCCTCCACGATCGTGAGGCCCTCGCGCTCCTCCAGGTTGTCGCGCCGGCCGGTGGCGTAGTTGTCGACTACGAGGACCTCGTGGTCGTCAGCCAACAGCCGATCGGCTAGGTGCGAGCCGATGAACCCGCTCCCGCCCGTGATCAGGACCTTCACCGTTGCTTCCTTTCGTCGTCATCAGAGCCTTGAACTCGGACTCGCGGTCGTGGAATGCGCGCTGCCACAGCTCCAGGCAGAGCAGTCCCCAGGTCTGGCGGCCGAAGCGGTTCTCGCGCTCCAGCCCGTCCACGACCTTGCGGTTGTCGAACAGGTCCCGCTCGAGCGCCGCCTGGCTCGAGAAGACGTCGCCCACGTAGTCGCGTGCGGGCCCCCGCATCCACTCCTGCAGCGGAACCGGGAAGCCCATCTTGTCCTTGCGGCTGGCGATGCTATCGGGCACCAGCGAGCGCGTCGCCTGCTTGTAGACGTGCTTCATGTTGCCGTCGCGGAACTTGATGTCGGCGGGGATCGTGGCCGCCAGCTCCACCAGCTCGTGGTCGAGCAGCGGCACGCGCGACTCGAGCCCGTGGGCCATGCTCACGCGGTCCTCCACCTGGAGCAGCGCCGGCAGCAGCGTCTTGAAGTCGAAGTGGGTCATCTTGTCGAAGTACGACTCGTGCCCCACGTTGTGCCCGTTGAAGATCTCCTGGAACGTGGCGAACGGCGAGTAGTCCCCCAGCAGCTCGAGGTTGACCTCGCCGGCGAGGTGCGGCGCCCGGTTGATCAGGCGGAAGTAGCGCGCGTCGAGGTCCTCGAACAGGCCGTCGCTCCAGAACTCCTTCATCAGCGGCTTGTAGTTCTGCAGGGAGACGAGGTTGGGGATGATCGACTCGTAGGTGACGACGAAGTTGCCGCTGTGCGTCGTGCCGTCGATCGCGGCCTTGATGCACTGCTCGAAGTAGGCGATCAGGTAGCGCGTGTAGCCGCCGAAGATCTCGTCGCCGCCCTGGCCGCCGAGGATCACCTTCGACTCGCGCGCCGCGGCCTCGGAGACCATGTACTGCGGGAACGAGCCCGGGCCCGGCCGTCGGGTAGTCCAGGTGGTAGACGACGTGCTCGATCGAGCCCAGGAAGTCGCTCACGTCGATGTCGATCTGGTGCAGGTCGAGCTCCTTCGAGCCGGCCAGCTCGCGCGCGTACTCGCTCTCGTCGTAGCGCCCGTCCTCCGGGAAGCGGCCCGTGAACGCCTTCATGCGCTCCTGCGCGGCGTCGCTGGCGAGCGACGCCACCGTGCTCGAGTCCAGGCCGCCGCTGAGGTAGGCGGACACCGGCACGTCGCTGCGCAGGTGCAGGGCGACCGACTCGCCCAGCAGCGCCTCGATGCGCTCCTCGAAGTAGTTCGCCGTGTGGTCGAAGTCGAGGTCGTAGTAGACCTCCCAGTAGCGCTCGGTCGTGACCCGGCCGTTGCGGATCCGCATGCGGTGCCCGGGCAGGAGCTCGCGCACGCCCTCGAACAGGGTCTTGCCGGCCAGGCAGAACTGGAAGGCCAGGTAGTCCTTGAGACCCTCGACGTCCGTGCGGATGGCCGGCAGGAACGGCAGCAGCGCCTTCGCCTCCGAGGCGAAGTGGAGGACGTCGCCGACCTGGGCGTAGTAGAACGGCTTGATCCCGAAGCGGTCGCGCGCGCAGAGCAGCTCTTCCTCGCGCTCGTCCCAGAGCGCGTAGGCGAACATGCCGCGCAGGCGGTCGAGCGAGGCCGCGCCCCAGCGGTCGTGGGCGCGCATCACGACCTCGGTGTCGCAGTCGGTCCGGAAGCTGCCGCCGCCGATCTCCGCGCGCAGCTCGGGGTAGTTGTAGATCTCGCCGTTGTAGGTGAGCCACCGGTCCGCGTCGTCGCGCATCGGCTGGTGCCCGGCGGGCGTGGGATCGATGATCGCGAGCCTGCGGTGACCGAACCCGACGTGGCCGCGCTCGTGCGCCCAGACGCCCGCGTCGTCGGGCCCGCGATGGGCGATCAGGCCGCTCATCGTCTCGAGGCGCGTCTGGAGATCCGGGATCGGCTCCCCGCGCACGTTTATCGCTCCACAGATGCCGCACATGGGCAGGTCACGGTATAACGCACGTCGCGGCGCGTAGTTCTGGAGCCCCGTCCCGCCTCGGGGCCCGCTAGCGTGTCAGCCCGTGCAGATTCCCCTGTTCGCAACATCGCTCGAGCCGCACTGGGAGCGGATCGAGGAGCGCCTGAGCGCGGTGGCGCGCAGCCGGCAGTACATCCTGGGTCCCGAGCTGGCGGCCTTCGAGGAGGAGTTCGCGGCGTACCTCGGCGTCGGCCACGCGATCGGGGTCGGCAACGGCACCGACGCGATCACGATCGCCCTGCGCGCCCTGGGCGTCAAGCCGGGCGACGAGGTCATCTGCCCCTCGTTCACGTTCTACGCGAGCGCGGAGGCGATCGTGAACGCGGGCGCCCGCCCGGTCTTCTGCGACGTCGACGCGGACACGCTGTGCATGACCGCCGAGACCGTGCGTCCGCACCTGAGCGAGCGCACGGGCGCGATCCTGGCCGTCCACCTGTGCGGGAACGTGGCGCCCGTCCCGGAGCTGCGGGCGCTCGGCGTCCCGGTGCTCGAGGATGCCGCGCAGGCGGCCGGCGGGAGCCTCGACGGCGTCAAGGCGGGCGCGCTCGGCGACGCCGCCACCTTCAGCTTCTTCCCGTCGAAGAACCTTCCCTGCCTGGGTGACGGCGGGGCGATCACCACGCGCTCCGCCGAGGTCGCGGAGCGCGCACGCGTGCTGCGCTTCCACGGCTCGACCGACAAGCGGACCCACACCGAGGTCGGCTACAACTCGCGGCTCGACTCGATCCAGGCGGCCGTGCTGCGCGTGCTGCTCCCCGAGCTCGACGGCTGGACGCGGCGGCGCCAGGAGGTCGCCTCCGCCTACGAGCGCGCCGGGCTCGGCGAGCTCGTGAGCCTGCCGGTGCCCGGCGTGGGCGCCGAGCACGCCTACCACCTGTACGTGGTGCGCGCCGACGACCCGGACTCGCTCGCGCAGGCGCTGGCCGACGCCGGCGTTCAGGCGCGCGGCTACTACCGCACGCCGATGCACCGCCAGCCGGCCATGGCACCCTTCCGCGGCGCAGAGCTGCCCGTCACGGAGGAGGTCGCGGCCACGAACCTGGCCCTCCCGATGGGGCCCGAGCTCACCTCTGCTCAGGTCGATGCCGTCGTGGGCGCGGCCGCGGCGAGGACGCCGGCGTGAGCTCCCCGATCCGGGTCGGGGTGGTCGGGCTCGGCTACTGGGGCCCCAACCTCGCCCGCAACTTCGCCGCGCTGCCCGGATCGGAGCTGACCTGGATCTGCGACGGCTCCGAGGACCAGCTCGCGCGCGCCGGGCAGTCCTTCCCCGCGGCGCGCACGACGGCGTCGCTCGACGAGCTGCTGGAGGCGCCGGACGTGGACGCGGTCGCGCTCGCGACTCCCGTGCCGACGCACGCCGCGCTCGCCTGCCGGGCGCTCGACGCGGGCAAGCACGTCTTCGTCGAGAAGCCGCTCGCCCAGTCGGTGGCCGACGCCGAGGAGGTCGTCGCGGCGGCCAAGCGCAACGACCGCACGCTGATGGTCGGCCACCTGCTCGAGTACCACCCGGGCCTCGTTCGGCTCAAGGAGCTGGTCGACTCGGGCGAGCTGGGCGACGTCCACTACATCTACGGGAACCGCCTCAACCTCGGCAAGCTGCGCGCCGACGAGAACGCCCTCTGGTCGCTCGGCGCCCACGACGTCGCGGTCGTGCTCCGCCTGGCCGAGGAGGAGCCGGTGTCCTGCCACGCCTTCGGCGAGTCCTACATGCGGGCGGACGTCGAGGACGTCGTGTTCTGCTACCTGCGCTTTCGCTCCGGCCTCGCCGCGCACCTGCACCTGTCGTGGCTGGACCCGCACAAGGAACGCCGCTTCACCGTGGTCGGCTCGCGCCGGATGGCGACCTTCGACGACATGGCGCTCGAGCAGAAGCTGATCGTCTACGACAAGGGCTTCGACCAGCGCTTCGAGAACTACGGCGAGTACATCGCGCGGTCGGGCGACGTCTGGAGCCCGAGCGTCCCGAACGACGAGCCGCTGCGGGTCGAGTGCCGCCACTTCGTCGAGTCGGTCTCGGGCGGCACCCCTCCGCTGTCCGACGGCGAGAGCGGCCTGCGCGTGGTCCGCGTGCTGGAGACGCTGCAGCGCTCGCTCGACTCCGCGCCCAGCTACTCGGACGCGGAAGCCGTCGGCTGATCCCCTGGCGGGTCCGCCCGCCGGAGTGCCAGGCCGAGCAGCGCCGGAAACCCGGTCACGGCGAGGCCGGCCAGCAGCCAGATCGTCCAGGCGCCGACCCAGCCGCCGTGGAAGAGCGCGGCGCGGCGAGCGATCGCGCCCGTCAGCGCCAGCACGCTGGTCTTGTCCTCGCGCAGGAAGACGATGTCCAGGTCGCGCTCGCGCGGGCGCCCGTTGAGCGTCGCCGTGGTCCCGCGGGCAGCGGCGTCGGCGTTGCCGTAGACGAGCAGGCCCGAGTCGCCGGTCACGTGGAGGCAGACCCTGATCCGCCGTCCGGCGGCGATCGGAGCGAGGTCCACGCGCACCGGCTGAGCCTCTGACGGGTAGCCCGCGCGCAACGTCCCGCGCGCGAGCCGCCTGCCGGTCGCGGCGTCGAGCACCTCGACCCGCGCCGGCGGGCTCGACACGACCGCCGCTCCGATCGTGAGCCGCACGGCGGAGAAGTCCTCGACCACCTCGATCGGCCCCTGACAGACCGTCGAGCCCCCGCGCGCGTAGAGCGGCGTGACCGGCTTGACGCCGAGCGTGAACGCCTCCGAGCGCCGCTCCACCAGCCCGACGCACAGCAGGGCCGCCAGCCCGGCCGCGAACACCAGCGCGAAGACGCGCGCCGCCCTAGGCATAGAACCGGGTCGCGACCAGCGCGATCGCAAACAGGTCGAGGACGGCCAGCCCGCCGACGAGCAGCCCGAGCGCGGTGGCGCGGGCGCGCGCGGCGAGCGGGTACAGCGCCGTGGCGGTGGTGAGCCCCGCCAGCCCGATCAGCGGGAACAGGTAGCGGCCCTGGTTGACGAGCGCGCCCTGCTCTGTGGCGAGCTTGTACTCGTTCCAGTGCAGCCCGGCGAGCAGCGCGAGCGCGGCGATGGAGAAGAACGCCAGCAGCGTGCGGTCGACGCGCGCGCGCCGCCGGATCAGCACGCGCACGGCCGCGACCGCGACCCCGGCCGCGAGCAGCGCCAGCACCCAGTAGACGGGCTGGGGCCACTGGATCTCGAGCCAGCCGAACGCCCCCCAGCTGTGCGTGATCCAGAGGTCCCACACGGGCGGCGGCCATTTGTTGCCGCCGAACGCCTGCTGGAAGGGCAGCCGCGGCAGGTAGAACTGCCAGGTGTAGCTGGCGAGCCCGGACACGCTTCCTCCTGCCGGGACGTCGATCGCGTCCGTGAGCTGCGCCGCGGCGGGGCGGTCCGAGCTGCCCGCGACCGCGAACCAGGCACCGGCGGTGAGCACGACCGCCGCCACCGCGCCCGCCGTCACGGCCAGCGCCAGGCGGCGGCGGTGGCGCAGGCGCCAGAGCTCGACCCCGAGCACGAACGCCACCGGCACCGCGAACGCGTAGCTGGTCGCCTTGGTGGCGATCGCCATGCCCGCCACCGCGATCAGCGCGACCAGGTCGACCGGTCCGCCGCGCCCGCGCAGCACACGCGCGCCGAGCCACAGGCCGACCGTCCAGAGCGCGTACAGCAGCGAGTCCGGCGACACCGAGGCCGAGATGAAGTCGACCATCGGCAGCAGCGCCGGCACGGCGGCCGCGGCGAGCTGGAGGTCGCGGCGAGGGCCGAGGACCGTTCCGGTCAGCAGCCACGTCGCGGCGACCGTGACGAGCAGGAACAGGACCGACCCGATCCGCATGGCGCTGACGCGTGCGAACAGGTCGCCGCCACTCGCCAGCCAGTAGGGCAGCACGCTCCAGACGTAGTAGAGGGGCGGGTTGGAGCTCGCGAAGTTGGGGCCGCCGCCGTCGCTGCGGGCCGAGGCGGGCAGATCGGCCTCGTGGCGGCGCCAGCGCTCGTAGGCGTCGCTGCTCCAGGTCGGCTTGGTCGCGCGGATGGCGGCCGTCTGGTCGGAGTTGGCGGCCACGGCGCCGTCCAGCTGCTCGGTCGAGGCGCTCGGGCGGCCGGCCGCCCCCGGCAGCGCGCCGCGCTCGGCGATCGACTGCACGTACGCGACGTGGGCGGGCTCGTCCGGCGCCTGGAAGGGCGGCAGCACGAAGGTCCAGACGATCCCGATCAGCAGTGTGGCGGCGAGCAGGAACAGCAGCGGCGCCGGCGGGCGGCGCTGCGTCACCCCGCGCCCCCGGCCTCGCGCCGGCGCAGGGCCTCGCGCAGGCCGTCCTCGACCTGACGGGTGGCGGCGGCCCAGGTCGAGTCGCGCACGAAGCGCAGCCCCGCCTCGGAGCGCCGCGTCCACAGCTCCCGGTCCTCCAGCAGCGCCTGCAGCGCGTCCGCGAGGGCGAGCGGGTCGGCCGCCGCGAACTCGACGCCGCCGTCGCGTCCGAACTCGGCCTCGCCGCTGCGGCCGGCGACGTCCACGGAGGGGAGCCCGCAGGCCATCATCTCCTGCGGGATCAGGGAGTAGTTGGTGAGCGAGAGGCAGAGGCCGGCCGTGGCGCTGGAGTAGGTCGCGGCCAGCGTGCTCGGCGGCGCGACGCCGAGCGACGTGTGCTCGAGCGTCGTCCGGGCCGGCTCGTCCTGGCCGAACGTGACGACCTCGGTGCGCGGCCGGCGGCGCACGAGCTCCTCGAGCGCGAGGAAGCCGAGCGGGACGGCGCGCCGCGCGGTCCCGGCACGCGCGTAGAAGACCACCGTGTCGCGGTCGCGCTCCTCGGCCAGCGGGCGGTAGACGTCGGAGTCGACGCCGAAGCGATACCAGCTGCCGCGCGCCCCGTAGCGCTCGGCGAGCAGGTCGCGCAGCCAGCGTCCGCCGCACACCGGGTAGAGCCCGAACCGGTAGGTGTCCTCGGCCCACTGGCGCTCGGCCGAGGTCGCGAAGAACTCGGGCTCGTGGTCGTGCACGAGGTAGGCGCGCGCGTGGCAGCCGGGCAGCACCAGCGCCGGGTAGACGGTCTCCCAGCCGGTGGCGACCACGACGTCCGCTCCCTGCCAGCCGTCGAAGCCGCGCGTGACCGGCCCGCGCATCGGCGCGAACCAGTCGAGCGCGCGCTGGCGCAGCAGCGCCGACCCAGCGCGGCCGAGCTTGGCGCCCGGGTCGTGGACCCAGGTCGAGCAGGTGTGGCCGAGCTGCTCGAGCCCGGCCTCGAGCGTGAAGATCGCGGCGTGGCCGCCGCTGCCGCGCCCGAAGGGCGGCACGACGAAGGCGAAATGCAGGCTCTCGCGCTCGGACGCCCCCGGGGCGACGTCGAGCAGCGCGCTCGGTCCCTCGCGCCGCACGCGCAGGATGTCCTCGTGCTCGGGCGGCACGGTGCGCGCCGCGCTCTGCGACGGCGCGGTGCGCTCGAGCGACAGCGCCCGCTGCAGCCGCGCGGGCAGCCGCTCGGAGCGTGAGCCGAGCGCCGCGAAGACGCGCCGGCCTGCGTGGTGCCCGGCGGCGCGCCCCGTCCAGGCCGCGCGGCGCGGCAGCGGCCAGCCGCGCTCTCGCATCCAGCGCTCGTCGGCGCGGGTCTGGGCGACCACGCCGCGCAGGTCGACCGGCTCCACGTGGCCAGTGGTCCGGCGCAGGCCGCGGTACTCGTCGAAGTAGCGCCGCATGAACTCGACGGGCCCGTAGTCGTGCGCGTGGAGCACCGCCGCGCCCGGGTGGTAGACCTTGCGCCAGCGGGAGCTTTGGAGCGCCTTGCCGAACGCCTGGTCCTCGGCGTAGTCGACGTCGGCGAAGCGGATCTCCTGCCAGCAGGCGCGGCGGTAGCAGGCGTTCACGTTCGAGAGGAAGTGCGGGTCGGCCGGTCCCATCACGACCGGCGCGCCGTTCGGCGAGAAGCCCGCGAAGAACTCGTCGAGCTCGCGAGCGATCATCGGGCTCGTCGTGGGCCTGGGGCGGTGCGGGCCGAACGCGACGCCGACCTCCGGGGCGAGCGCGAAGGCCTCGCGGTACGCCTCCAGCCAGCCCGGCAGCGGCTCGGCGTCCTGGGTCAAAAAGCAGACCAGGTCACCCGAGGTCAGCTCCGCGCCGAGGTTGCGGGTGCGGCCGTGGCCGAACTCCGCCGGGTCGACGTCCACGACACGCACGCCCGCTCCGCGCGCGATCCGCGCGGAGCCGTCGCTCGAGCCGGAGTCGAGCACCAGCACCTCCGCCTCGGGCGCCTCGCGCTCGACCGCCGCGAGCAGCGCGCGCAGGTAGCGCTCGCCGTCCTTGACAGGGATCACTACGGACAGCTCGGTCATGGCTACGAGCGCCGCTGCTGGTCGCCCTCGTCGTCCAGGCTGCGCGCGCGGGCGGCGTCCTGGCGGGTCTCGGCCCGGGTCGAGCGCAGCCAGCCGCTCAGCCTGCGCCCGCTCTGGCGCGCGTGGAAGCCGGAGCGGTACACCTCGCGCGCGAGCGGCAGCAGCGCCACGAGCGACCGCGCGCCCCGGCGCGCCATCAGGGCGTTGAGGTCGATGTGCAGGCGATCGAGCCAGTAGGTGCGGCGCTGGGCCTCGGCGAGCGCCTCGTTGGCGCGAGCGGTGCGCTCGGCGAGCTCGGCCTCGAGCGCCTCGGCGCGGGCGCGCCAGTCGATGTCCGGGTCGGTGCTCAGAGGTTCTCCGCGATTCGGGGCGCCTCGCGCATGAACACCCACCAGCCCAGGCAGAACACGGCGACGACGATGCCGGTGGGCACGGCGAGCCACTGCCAGCCGCCCAGGACGGTGGTGGCCGTCGGCGCCGAGGGGTCCACGAGCGCGTGGCGCATCTGGGTGAGGATCGCGCCGATCGGGTTCATCACCGCGAGGCGCTGCAGGTCGGGGTTCGGGATCGTCGTGACCACGTAGATCACCGGCGACGCGTAGAAGAGCAGCTGCAGCGCCACCTCCCAGATCGGCTCCACGTCGCGGAAGCGGACGTACAGGGCCGACAGCATCATCGTCACCCCGGTGGCGAGCACCACGATCATCCCGACCAGCAGCGGCAGCTGGAGCCAGTCGATGTTCGGCTCGATCCCGGCGGCCACGACGAAGACGAACACGGCGACCATGTTGAGCCCGAGGTTGAACAGGGAATGCAGCGCCACCGCGAGCGGGATCACCAGCCGCGGGAAGCGGATCTTGCGCAGCAGGTTGTCGCGGTCCACCAGCGAGGTGACGCCGCGGCTGGTCGTCTCGCCGAAGTAGGTGAACAGCACGATCGCGCAGAGCAGGTAGACGGGGTAGTTCTTGACGCCCTCGCCGAACTTGACGACCTCCGTGAACACCACGTAGAGCACGCCGAACAGCAGCAGGGGCTTCATCAGCGTCCAGAGGTAGCCGAGCGCCGAGCCGAACCACCGCAGCTTGAAGTCCGTCGCGGCGAGCATGAAGGTCAGGCTCGCGAAGCGGCGCACCCCTTCGCCGAGCGCCGAGGGACCGCGGTAGCGCGTCGTGACCGCGGCCTCCTTCATGCGCGCTCGATCCTGACGTCCAGCGGCAGGTCGACGACGCCGCCCGTAACGGGGCCGGTGACCGCGAGCGCGGCCAGGTCGTCGCCGCGGCCATAGGCGTCGTGGGTGCCGAAGCCGCCGCCGCCGGGCCCGACGCAGGGCGTCAGCGTGTAGCGGCTCGGCGCGAGGTGGTTGACGAACGCGAAGCGAACCGTCACCCGGTCGCCGGCCTCGAAGGAGCCGGTCGGCGCGTCGGTCATCTCGGTGGTCGGCACGAAGATGGTGTGGCGCGCGTCGTTGCGGAAGATGATGCCGAAGGCGGCGTCGCGCAGAGACTCGAGGACCTCGATCTCGAAGCACGCGACGACCGGATCGTTGCGCGTGGCGGTCACGATCCGCTCGCCGCCCGGAGACTCGCACCACGCGGCGGCGACGCGGACCGGAGTACGGCCGCGGTCGTCACCGGCCGGGTCGCCGAAGTTGAGCTCGGAGTACGTGCGCGTGATCGCCTCGGGCTCGCCCAGGTCGACGATCCGGCCGCGCTCCAGCACCAGGCCGCGGTCGCAGAAGCGCTCGACGCTGCCCATGTCGTGCGTCACGAACACGATCGTCCGGCCCTCCGCCTTCATCCGGTCGAACTGCTCGAAGCACTTGCGCTGGAAGGAGGCGTCGCCGACGGCGAGCACCTCGTCGACGAGCAGCACGTCGGCGTCGACCTGGATCGCCACCGAGAAGCCGAGCCGCACGCTCATCCCCGACGAGTAGTTCTTCAGCTTCAGGTCGACGAAATCCTGGAGCCCGGCGAAGTCGATGATCGCGTCGAAGCGAGCCTGGGCCTCGCGCCGTGTCAGGCCCAGCATGATCGCGTTGATGATCACGTTGTCGCGGGCCGTCAGGTCGGGGTTGAAGCCGACCCCGAGCTCGATGAACGGCGACAGCCGCCCGTCGATGTCGATCGTGCCCTCGTCGAGGGCGAAGATGCCCGCGACGCACTTGAGCAGCGTGCTCTTGCCGCTGCCGTTGCGGCCGACCACGCCGAAGAACTCGCCCCGCTTCACGTCGAAGCTGACGTCGCGCAGGGCTTCGAGCTCGTCGTAGCGGTTGGCGCTGAAGGGGTGGAGGGCCCGCTCCTTGAGCGTGCTGTAGCGCTGGTGCGGCAGCCGGAACGTCTTGCTGACGCCGTGCACGGAGACAGCTCGGGACGCGCCGGCGAGCCGGCTCGCGCGTCGATCCACCGTGTGTGGGACGGTAGCGCTCAACGGCGAAGGGAAGCTAGCAGTCGCCTCGCGCGCGCCTGGGCGCGAAACGCCGGCGTGGACTCGAGCCGCTCGACGCGGCGCTCGGCGGCCTGAGCCTGCCGCAACAGCCGCCGCTGCGCCATGCGCTGCTCCGCCATGGCGGCCTCCACGTCTCCGAGCAGCCCGGCGGCGTCGAAGGGCGGCGGCGCGTCCGCCGCGGCGATGCTCCGCAGCGCTTCGGCGAAGCGGGCCGAGGCGTCCTCCCAGGAGGGCCAGCCGGCCGCGGTCTCGAGCGCTCCCGCGCGCAGCCGGTCGAGCAGCGCGCGGTCGCGGGCGAGCAGCTCGAGCCAGCGCGCGGTCCCCGCGATGTCGTCGAAGTCGCACACGACCCCGTTGCGGCCGTGCTCGACGAACTCGTCGTGCCCCGTCACCGGCCAGACGACGCAGGTGGCGCCCGTGTGGAAGGCCTCGAGCGGCGGCGTGAACACGCCCTCGACGCGAGACAGCTTGAGCAGGACGTCGTTGGATGCGTAGACGTCCGCCATGGCTGCGTGCTCGAGCGGGCCCGCGACGCGGTCGAACGCGGCGGCGATCTCGGGCGGCGGCGGCTCGGGGGTCACGAGCGTCGTCTCGAGCGGGGCCTCGACCCGGCGCAGCACCTCGACCGCCTCGGCGATGCCCTTGTACCAGAGCTGCGGGCTGCCCTCCACGAGCACGCGCAGCGTCGCGGCCGGATCGCGCTGCCGGGGCGGGACGAACAGGTCCTTGTCGATCCCGTTCGGGACGTGCAGGCAGGCCGCCCCGCCGTGCAGCTCCTCGAGCGACTCGGCGATCCAGCGAGCCTCGCTGAGGAAGTACACGGGCAGGTCGTGGGTCAGCGCGGCCCCGAAACGCTCGACGTCGCCGTCCCGGTAGAGCCGGTCCTCGAGCTGCTGGACGAAGTAGGCGTGGCGGCGGGCCGGCACGCGCATGTTCGAGTAGGCGGTGCGCCACCAGGTCGCGATCGCCACGTCGAAGCTCCGGTCCTGCGCCTGCTCGAAGGTCAGCAGCGGCAGCCCGGCGGCGTCGGCGCCCTGCGGCGAGTCGACGGCTAGCGACACGTCCATGCCGTGATCCCGGGCGAGCGCGGTCGCGTGCCGCAGGATCGCCCGCACGCCACCGGACGGCCCGAGGGCGCCGGCGGCGAAACAGATGCTGAGGGCCATCGGGGGCTGAGCCTACCTCCGGCCTCGGGGGTATCCTGCGGCAGTGCCGCGCGTCGCCGTGCTGGGTCCTGCTGCGCTGCTCGACGCGTGTGCGCCTGCCTCGCTGCCGGGTCTCCTGGAGGTCCAGGAGGTGCCCGATCCGGCCGGACCGGAGCTGGAGGCGCTCGCCGTCGACGCCGTGGTGGCGCTCACCCCGGAGCGCCGGCTGGAGGAGCGCCTGGCGGCGCTGGGCCTGCCCGCGCTGCTGTGGCGGCCCGGCCCGGCGCCGGGTCCGGCGGGAGCGGCCCAGCGGCTCGTGCTGTCCGCGGGCGACCAGCCGGAGGCCTGGCGCTGCGTCGGCCTGCCCGTGGCCGACCGCCGCTTCGCAGCCGAAGAGCCGAAGCTGCCCGAGCGCGCCGCCTGGCTGGGACCCCCGACGCCGCGGCGCGCCTCCTATCTCGACTGGTTCGATCACACCCACGAGCCCGCCGCGGACGGCACAGACGCGCTCGTGGCCGTCAACGTCCACGACGGCGACGAGCCTGCCTTCGAGCAGCGCGCGGCCGCCGCGCTCGCCGCCGGACGCCTGCTCGTCAGCGAGACGCTGGTCCCGTCCCGCGGCCTGGAGCCCGGCATCGACTACCTGGCCGCGCGCGATCTCGACGACCTCTACCTCGCCGTCGAGAGCGCCGTGCTGCACCCCCACGCGTTCCGCCGCGTACGCCTGCGCGGCCGCCGCAAGGCGGAGCTGTTCCGCGCCTCGCGGGTGGTCGCCCGGCTCGTGCACGACCTGCTGCTCGAGGTCCGCTCGCCGTGAGCGCCATCCTCCAGCGCGCCTGGGACGCCGCGCCCCGGCCCGCCGAGCTGCCCCGGCTGGGCACGTACCGGCGCGGTCGGGCCGCCCACCGGCGGCTCTACCACGGCGGCTACACGATGCTCGGGTCCCGCCGCGGACGCGCGCTGCATCGGCTCGCCGAGCAGGTCGACCGCGACGCGGTGCCAGGGGCGTTCGTCGACTGCGGCGTCTGGAACGGCGGCTCCACGATCCTGATGGCGCTCGGCGCCGGCGATCGGGAGCTGTGGGCGTTCGACTCCTTCGAGGGGCTGCCCACGCCGACCGAGGTCGACGGCGAGCTGAGCTTCGAGTACATCGGGGCCTGCCTCGGCTCGGAGGATCGGCTGCGCGAGGGCATCGCCCGCTACGCCGACGCCGACCGCCTCAACATCCGGGCGGGCTGGTTCCAGGACACGCTCGCGGAGGCGGCGTCCGAGGTCGGGCAGGTCGCCCTGCTGCACTGCGACGGCGACTGGTACGAGTCCGTCCGGCTCACCCTCGACGTCTTCTACCCGCTCGTCAGCGCCGGCGGGTACGTCGTGATCGACGACTACGGCGCGTGGCCGGGCGCCAGGCACGCGACGGACGAGTACCGCCGCGAGGTGGGGGACCGCGGACGCCTGCGGCGCATCGACCACACCGGGCGCTATTGGCGCAAGGCCGGCCCGTAGCCGGAACCGGTCCGCCGATCGCGTTGTATTAGGGGCACGGTGGAGGACCGGCCACCCCCCGATGAGGAGCTCGTCGCGCGGGCCAAGCGCGGCGAGCGCGATGCCTACGAGGAGATCGTGCGGCGCCACCAGAACATCGCGTTCCGCACCGCCTGGGTGATCACCGGCTCGGCCGCCGACGCGGAGGAGGCGGCCCAGGACGCGTTCGTGAAGGCACACCGGGCGCTGGGGCGCTTCCGCGAGGGTGCGCCGCTGCGGCCGTGGCTGCTGACGATCGTCGCGAACGAGGCGCGCAACCGCGCCAGGGCCGCCGGCCGCCGCGAGCGGCTCGCGCTGCGCGTGGCCGAGGAGCGCCGTCCGGGTGGCGCGGTCCCGTCGCCCGAGGCGGCGCTCCTCGACTTCGAGCGGCGCGACGAGCTGCTCGCGGCGGTCGCGGCGCTGCCCGAGCACGACCGGCAGGCGATCGCCTGCCGCTACTTCCTCGACCTGTCCGAGGAGGAGACGGCGGCGGCGCTCGGCTGCCCGCGCGGGACGGTCAAGTCGCGCCTGTCGCGGGCCCTCGAGAGGCTGCGCGAGCGGGTCGAGGTGGGGCATGACTGAGCTCGAGCGGATGCTGACCCGTCTCGGCGAGGAGCTCGACTGGCCCGCCACCCCGGACCTCGCGCCCGCCGTCGGAGCCCGCCTGCGCGAGCCCCGCCGTTCGCGCCGGCCGGTCCTGCGCCGCTCGCTCGTGCTGGCGTTCGCCGTCCTCCTGCTGGCCGCGGGGACCGTGTTCGCCGCCGTCCCCGGCGTGCGCGACGCGGTGCTCGACTTCTTCGGCCTCCAGGGTGCGACCGTCGAGCGCCGCGCGCAGCTCCCGACCCCGCCGCCGGAGCGCCCGCTCGACCTCGGCGCGCGCATGACCCTCTCGGACGCGCGCGAGCGGGTCGGCTTCGCCCCGCTCGTCCCTGGGGCGCTGGGCGAGCCGGACGGCGTCTACGTGCGACGCGGGCTCCCGGGCGGCGAGCTGTCGCTCGCGTACACCGCCCGGCCCGGCCTCCCGCGTGCCCGCAGCACGCGCCTGGGCCTGCTGGTGACCGAGTTCCGCGGCGACCTCAGCCCCGAGTACGTGGGCAAGCTGGCCGGCCTGAGCTCGACGGTGGAGCGCCTGCGCGTGGACGGCAGGCCCGCGATCTGGATCGCGGGGGCGCCCCACTTCTTCTTCTACCGCGGCCCCGACGGCGAGTTCGTGGACACGCACGCTGCGCATCGCGGGCAACGTGCTGCTGCTCCAGCGCGGGCGGCTGCTGGTCCGGCTCGAGGGCGCCTTCGGGCGCGACCGCGCGATCGAGCTGGCCCGCTCGCTGCGCTAGTCCCTGGCCAGCCGTCGCAGCGGAACCAGGAACCAGAACGCGAAGAAGGCGAGCGCTACGCAGCCCGCCGCGATCGCGGTCGTCGTCGTGCCGTACAGGTAGTCGGTCACGAGCGTCACGGCGAGGGTCATCGCGACCGCGAGCAGCCCCAGCCCCACGATCACGATGCGGTTGCCGGTCTCGACGATCAGCTCCTTGTGCTGGCGGCGGAACTCCAGCCGGTGGTGCGCCGTCGGCGCGATCAGGCAGATCGCCGAGGCCGTCGTGCACAGCAGGGTGATCAGGTACAGCGTCTTCTGGAAGTCGCTGACGTCGCCGAAGCGCTGGTTGAACGGGACGACGAGCAGGAAGGCGAACAGCACCTGCACGCCCGGCAGCGCCACGCGCAGCTCGCCGAGCATCTCCTGGAGATTGCGGTCGACGCGCTCCTGCTCGCTCTCGGCGCGTCCGCTCCCGGGATGCAGTGAGCCCTCCTCCATGGCTGGGACAATGCCAGCCCGATGGACGACGACGACGACTGGACGGGCGAGCCGCCCGAGGGCCGCTACGACCGCTCGCGCGCGAATCCCGGCTTCTGGCGCCAGGCCGGCCCGCCGCTGAGCATCACCGCCGCGGGGGTGGGCGTCGCCCTGATCGTGCTGCTGATCGTCTGGCTGCTGTAGGGCGCTAGTCCTGCACGCGGCCCATGAACGAGACCGTGAACGGCAGCAGGCCGTGGCGCTCGTAGAAGCGCAGCGCCGCGGCGTTCTTGGAGATCACCGCGACCTCCAGCTCGGTCACGCCCAGCTCGCGCAGCTCGGCGTAGATGCGCTCGAACAGCGCGCTGCCGACACCGCGGCCGCGCTCGTCGGGCAGGACCGCGAGCGTCTCGAGCACGCCGATGCGGTCCCCGGTCTGCCAGGTCTCCTCCGGGCCGCGCAGGTGGACGACCGCGTAGCCGATCGGCTGCCCGTCGATCTCCGCCAGCAGCACGAACGAGTCGGGCTCGGACAGCCAGTCCTCGTACAGCTCGCGCCGCACGGCCCACGAGTCGGACGGGTTGCGCACGGGGCCGAGCTGCTCCATGTGCGGGGCGATCGTCGCGTGGTGCTCGTGCAGCGACTCCCAGAGCGGCTGGAGCTCATCGATGCGCTCGATGCCGGCTCTGACGATGCGCATCGGTGAAGCCTAGAACGCGTAGACCTCCACGCGGTAGCCGTCCGGGTCGGCGACCTGCACCCTCACGAACTTCCCGTCGTCCTGCCACTCGGTCTCCTCGAGCCCGGCGGCGCGGAAGCGCTCGCGCGCGGCGCGCACGGCGTTGCCGTCGGCGAGCTGGAAGCCGAAGTGGTTCGCACGCGGCAGGTCGGGCGGCTCCCCGTCCACCAGCGCGAGCACCGATCCGTCGTCGGAGACCACGATGAGCCGGTGCTCGTCGTCGTGCAGCGTGCGGGTGAGCCCGAAGTGCTCGGCATAGAAGGCGGCCGAGCGGCGGCGGTCCCGGACGGCGAGCTCGACGTGGTTGAGCGGCATCAGACGGGCACCCGCTTCCGCGCTCGCGAGTCCTTCATGCGCTGCGTCGCGTCGAGCGTCAGCTTGCGCAGCCGCACCGCGTCGGGGGTGACCTCGACGCACTCGTCGTCGCGGATGAACTCGAGCGCCTGGTCGAGCGAGAGCCGGTGCGCGGGCACCAGCTTGACGGTCTCGTCGGAGCCCGCGGCGCGCATGTTGGTCAGCTTCTTCTCGCGCACCGCGTTGACGTCGAGGTCGTCGGCGCGCGCGTTCTCCCCGACCACCATGCCCTCGTAGACCTCCTCGCCGGGGCCGACGAACAGCTGCCCGCGCTCCTGCAGCTTGAGCAGGGCGAAGGTCGCCGTCGGGCCGCGCCGGTCGGCCACGAGCGAGCCCGTCGGGCGCGTGCGGATCTCGCCGTGCCAGGGCTCGTAGCCCTCGAAGACCGAGTGCAGGATTCCGGAACCGCGCGTCTCCGTGAGGAACTCGGTGCGGAAGCCGATCAGCCCGCGCGTCGGGATCAGGAAGTCGATCCGCACCCAGCCCGTGCCGTGGTTGACCATGTTCTCCATCCGGCCCTTGCGCAGCGCGAGCATCTGGGTGACGACGCCCAGGAAGTCCTCGGGCACGTCGATGGCCAGGCGCTCCATCGGCTCGTGCAGCACGCCGTCGAGCTCGCGCGTGACCACCTGGGGCTTGCCGACCGTCAGCTCGAAGCCCTCGCGCCGCATCGCCTCGACGAGCACCGCGAGCTGGAGCTCGCCGCGTCCCTGCACCTCCCAGGTGTCGCGGCGCTCGGTGTCGAGCACCCGGATCGCCACGTTGCCGACCAGCTCGGCAGCGAGCCGCTCCTCGACCATGCGCGCGGTCAGCCGGGTGCCCGACTGGCCGGCCAGCGGCGAGGCGTTGATCCCGATCGTCATGCCGAGCGCGGGCTCCTCGACTGCGATCACCGGCAGCGCATGCGGGTCCTCGGCGTCGGCGATCGTCTCGCCGATCGTGATCCCGGGGATGCCCGCCAGGGCGATGATCTCGCCGGGGCCGGCCGAGTCGGCGGACATGCGCGCCAGTCCCTCGGTCACGTACAGCTCGGAGACGCGGACCCGCTCGATCGTGCCGTCGCGCCGGCACCAGGCGACCTGCTGGCCGCGGCGGATCTCGCCCGTGGTGCACGCGGCAGAGCGCGAGCCGGCCGACGTAGCTGTCGGCGTCGAGGTTCGTGACGCGCGCCTGGAGCGGGTGCGAGTCGTCGTAGGCGGGCGCGGGGATGTGCTCGATCAAGAGCTCGAACAGCGGTCGCAGGTCCTCGCCCTCGACGCCCTCCTCGCTCGCCGCCCAGCCCGCCTTGGCGTTGGTGTAGACGATCGGGAACTCGATCTGCGACTCGTCGGCGTCCAGGTCGAGGAACAGCTCGTAGATCTCGTCGACGACCTCGGCGATGCGGGCGTCGGGGCGGTCGACCTTGTTGACCACGAGCACCACCGGCAGGCGCGCCTCGAGCGCCTTGCGCAGCACGAAGCGGGTCTGGGGCAGCGGTCCCTCGGAGGCGTCGACGAGCAGCATCACGCCGTCGACCATCGTCAGCCCGCGCTCGACCTCGCCGCCGAAGTCGGCGTGGCCGGGCGTGTCGACCAGGTTGAGCTTCACCTGCGCCGTACCTGACGGCGGCGTTCTTGGCGAGGATCGTGATGCCGCGCTCGCGCTCCTGGTCGAGCGAGTCGAGCACCCGGTCGGTGAGCTGCTCGTGCGCCGCGAACACGCCGGACTGGCGCAGCATGGCGTCGACCAGGGTCGTCTTGCCGTGGTCGACGTGGGCGATGATCGCGACGTTGCGGATGTCGGAGCGCTCGGGCACTGCGGTCAAGACTAGGCAGGCCACTAGTCTCGACGGCCATGGAGCTGCGAGCGCTGGGCCACACCGGTGTCAAGGTCAGCCCGCTTTGCCTGGGCGCCATGATGTTCGGGGCCTGGGGCGAGACCGACCACGACAAGTCGATCGCGATCATCCACCGCGCCCTCGACGCGGGGATCAACTTCGTCGACACCGCCGACGTCTACGCGCGCGGCGAGTCGGAGGAGATCGTCGGGAAGGCGCTGGCCGGCCGCCGCGACGACGTGATCCTCGCCACCAAGGTGCACGGCACGATGGGCGACGACCCGAACGAGTTCGGCAACTCGCGGCGCTGGATCATCCGCGAGGTCGAGAACAGCCTGCGCCGGCTCGGCACCGACTGGATCGACCTGTACCAGATCCACCGCCCCGAGCTCGACACGGACATCGACGAGACGCTCGGCGCGCTGACCGACCTGGTGCGCCAGGGCAAGGTCCGCTACATCGGGTCGTCGACGTTCCCGGCCAGCCAGATCGTCGAGGCCCAGTGGACCGCCGAGCGCCGCGGCCGCGAGCGCTTCGTCTGCGAGCAGCCGCCCTACTCGATCCTGGTGCGCGGGGTGGAGGAGGACGTGCTGCCCGCCGTGCGGCGGCACCGGATGGGCGCGATCGTGTGGAGCCCGCTCGCGGGCGGCTGGCTGTCCGGCAAGTGGCGCAAGGGCGCCGACGACCTCACCTCGCGGCGCTCGGCGATGATCCCCGCGCGCTACGACCTGTCGATCCCGGCCAACCAGCGCAAGCTCGACGCCGCCGACGCGCTCGCGCAGCTCGCCGAGGAGGCGGGCCTGCCGCTGATCGACATGGCGATCGCGTTCGTCCTGCGGCACCCCGCGGTCACCTCGGCGATCATCGGGCCGCGCACCATGGAGCACCTCGAGTCCCAGCTCGGCGCGGCGGACGTGGTGCTGTCCGACGACGTGCTCGACCGCATCGACGCGATCGTGCCGCCGGGCGTGGACGTCAACCCGGCCGACGGCGGCTACCAGAACCCCGACCTCGAGCCCGCGGCGTTGCGCCGCTAGCCGTGCAGCTCGGCGTCCTCGACCAGTCGCCGATCGCGGAGGGCTCGACTCCCGCCCAGGCGCTGCACAACACGCTCGACCTCGCCGAGCACGCCGAGCGGCTCGGCTATCACCGCTACTGGGTCGCGGAGCACCACGCCACGCCTGCGCTCGCCTGCGCCGCGCCCGAGATCCTGATCGGGGCGATCGCGTCGCGCACGGAGCGGATCCGGGTCGGCAGCGGCGGCGTGATGCTGCCCCACTACAGCCCGCTCAAGGTGGCGGAGACGTTCAGCTCGCTCAGCGGCCTCTACCCGGAGCGCATCGACCTCGGCCTCGGCCGGGCGCCCGGCACCGACCAGATGACGATGCTCGCGCTGCAGCGCGACCGCCGCAGCCAGCCCGCGCGACGACTTCATCGAGCAGCTGGTGGAGCTGCTGGCGCTGCTCGAGGACCGGATGCCTTCGAACCATCCGTTCGCCCGGCACGCGAGCACGCTGCCCGGCCTGCCCGAGCGCCCCGAGCCGTGGCTGCTCGGGTCGTCGCCCCAGAGCGCCGTCTGGGCCGCCCAGCTGGGGCTGCCGTACTCGTTCGCCGACTTCATCAACCCCAAGGGCGCCTTCATCGCCGCCGACTACCGCGGCAACTTCGTCGACTCGGAGCGCCTGCCGGCGCCGCGCGTCTCGGTGGGCGTGATCGCGGTCTGCGCGGACACCGACGAGGAGGCCGAGCGGCTCGCCGCGTCGAGCCGGATGATGCTGTCGCTGCTGCGCCAGGGGCGCCTGATCGAGATCCCGCCGGTCGAGACGGCGCTGCGCTACCTCGAGACGCGCACACAGGGAAAGAGCGACCGGCGCGCGATCATCGGCTCGCCGGAGACCGTGCGCGCGGGCCTCGAGGAGGTGGCGGCCGAGTACCACGCCCAGGAGCTGCTCGTGCTCACGATCACGCACGACCATGCCGCGCGGCGGCGCTCGTACGAGCTGATCGCCGAGGCGTTCGGGCTCGCGGCGGGTCAGCCCAGCAGCTCGGTCGCCACGCCGCGATAGCAGTCGACGGCGAGCGCGAGGTCGCGCACGTCGATGCGCTCGTCGCGGCCGTGGACGAGCTCACCGACCTGCTCGACCGTCATGTGCCGCAACGGGAAGAAGCCGTAGGCGACGCAGTCGGGGAAGGCCTCCCGGAACGCGCGCGAGTCGGTGTAGCCGGTGCACAGGGTCGGGACGCAGCGGGCGCCCGGCTCGGTGCGCTCGACCCAGCCCTGGAGGATGTCGAGCAGCGGCGAGCGCGGTGCCGAGGCGGTGCCCACCACGGCCTCGTCGAAGTCGAGCCGGTAGCCGTTCGTGCCCAGCACCTCGCGTACGCGCTCCAGCACGGCCGGCTCCTCCATGCCGGGCGGGACGCGGCAGTCCACGTGCAGGCGGGCCCGCTCCGGGATCACGTTCATCGCATCGGAGGCGTCGACCATCGTGGGCGCGAGCGTGACGCGCAGCATCGCCTCCACCTCCAGCGCGAAGTCGGGGTCCCCCTCGGCCAGCTGGGCCACGGCGCGAGCCGGGTCGGCGTCGAGGCCCAGCGCCGCCAGCAGGTCGCGCGCGGGCGGGGTCACGTCCCAGCCGGGCTGACGGCCGGCGAGCGCGTCGAGCAGCGGCGCCAGCTTGAGCAGCGCGTTGTCCGCGCCCATCGGCACCGACGCGTGCCCGGCCCTTCCGTCCGTCGTGAGCGTGAAGCGAAAGACGCCCTTCTCGCCCACGGAGACCGAGTAGACGCGTTCGCCGCCGACGGAGAACGACTCGCCCGCGCCCTCGTTGATCAGGTAGTCGCAGCGGACCAGGTCGGGGTGCTCGGTCGTCACGTACTCCGCTCCGGTCCCGTCGACCTCCTCGTCGGACACGGAGATCACGATCAGGTCGCCGCGCGCCGGGCGCCAGCCCTCGCGCGCCAGCGAGCACGCCGCCACGACCTCGGCCGCGGTCTGCGACTTCATGTCGAGCGCGCCGCGCCCCCACACGTGCCCGTCGTCGAGGTCGCCCGACCACGGGTCGTGGCGCCAGCCGGCCGGGTCCGCGATGACGGTGTCGACGTGCGAGAGCAGCCCCAGCACCGGGCCGTCCGCGCGCCCGCGCAGGCGTGCCACGAGGTTCGGGCGCTCCGGCTCCGGGCCGACCATGGTCGTCTCGAAGCCCGCGGCGTCGAACAGTCCGGCGAGGTATTCCTGGGCGGGGCGCTCGTTGCCGGGCGGGTTGACGGTGTTGATTCGCAGGAGCTGCTGGAGCACCTCGACCACCTCGGCCTGCAGGGGTTCGGCCACGCCGGTTTCTTACCATGGCGCGATGACCATCGCCTCACCTGATCTGGGCCAGCTCCGCTCGACCGTCGACGGCGCCGTCGTCGGCCCCGGCGAAGACGGCTGGGACGACGCCCGTCAAGCCTGGAACCTCACCGTCGACCAGCAGCCGACGGCCGTCGACCTTCCCCGAGAGCGCCGCCGACGTCGCGGCGATCGTGAAGTTCGCGGCGGCCAACGGGCTGCGCGTGGCGGCCCAGGGCAGCGGCCACGGCGCCGGTGCCTTGATCTCGCTGGACGGGGCACTGCTGCTCAAGACCGACCGGATGCGCGGCGTCTCCGTCGACGCGGCGGCGCGGCGCGCGCGCGTCGAGGCCGGCGTGCTCAGCGGCGAGCTCGGCCCGGCCGCGGCCGAGCACGGGCTGGCCTACCTCTCGGGCTCCTCACCGGACGTGGGAGTGGTCGGCTCCACGATCGGCGGCGGGATCGGCTGGCTGAGCCGCCGCCACGGGCTCGCGTGCAACGCGATCACCGAGGCGGAGCTGGTGACCGCCGAGGGCGAGCAGGTGCGCGCCAACGCGGACGAGAACACCGACCTGTTCTGGGCGCTGCGCGGAGGCGGCGGCGACTTCGGCGTGGTCACCGCCCTCGAGCTCGAGCTGTTCCCGATCGCAACCGTCTACGCCGGCAGCCTGATGTTCCCGGCCGCCCACGGAGTCGACGTCGTGCCCGCCTACCTCGACTGGCTGCGCACGATCCCGGACGAGCTGACGACGGGGATCCGCTTCCTCTACCTGCCACCGATCCCGGAGGTCCCCGAGCCGCTGCGCGGCGTGCCGATCGTCGACGTCACGGGGGCGTTCATCGGCGACGCCGCCGAGGGCGCGGCCCTGCTCGACCCGCTGCGGTCGCTGGCCGACCCGATCATCGACGGCTGGGCGGAGATCCCGGCGGCGGGGCTCTCGCGCATCAACGGCGACCCCGAGCAGCCCAGTCCGGGCGTCACGCATCACGTCGTCGTCGGCGATCTGACCGACGGAGCGGCCGAGGCGTTCATCGAGGTCGCCGGTCCCGACTCCGGGACGCCGCTGCTGGCCGTGGCGACGCGGCACCTCGGGGGAGCGCTGTCGAGACCGCCTGCCGGAGCCGGCGCGCTCGGCCGCGTCGAGGGCGAGCACGTGATCAACGGGGTCGGCCTGGCGATGCAGCCGGACACGGTCCCGGCGCTCAACACGGCGCTGGACGCGACGATCGCCGCCTTCGAGCCCTGGTCGAACGACGTCCACTACCTCAACTTCGCCGACCGTCCCTCCGACGGCTCGAAGGGCTTCGACGCCAAGACCTGGTCGCGCCTGCTGGATGTCAAGAAGAGCGTGGACCCGAACGGCCTGTTCCTCGCCGCCCACCCGGTCGTCTGACAAGGGTGAGCGGCGGGCGGCCCCCTGACGCGTAGGGGCCGCCCGCCTGGTGGCCGGGGTAGCTGGACCCGGCCGGTTGGCTAGGAGCGGTCTCCGCCGTGGTCGTCGCCGGGCGCGTCGTCGTCGCCGCCGCGGTCGTCACGGCCGCCGCCGTGCTCACCGCCGCCACCGGAGCGCTCGACCTCGAGCGCCACCCAGGCGCCGTTCTGGCGCTTCACGGTGGCCTCGATCCGCTTGGCCCCCGGCTTCAGGCCGGCGAGCCCGTTGACGCGCTCGAAGCGCGTGTTGCGGGTGACCTTGATGCGCACGGTCCCGCGCTCGGCGTCCCTGAGCCGGAACGTGCGAGCGTCGCGGTTGACCGATACGACGGTGCCCTCGAACTCCCGGGCCGCCGCAGAGGCGGTCCGCTCGGTCGCGGCGCCCGCCGCGGTCACGGAGAACGCGGTCAGGGCGGCTGCGAGAACTGCGATCAACGCTGTCAGCTTCATGTTGCTGCCTCCAAGATTGCTTGCTCGGACAGCTTTGCCCGCGGGCGGCAAGCGGCGGCCAAGCGGCGGGATAAGGGTTGGTAAAGCCGGCTCAGGAGTCGCCGGCCAGGGCCAGCAGGCTCTCGTGCTCCTCGCGGCAGGCCGGGCAGCCCTCGAGGTGGGCGGCCATGCCGGGGACCTCGGTGTCGGCGTCGCGCCCGGCCAGCTCCAGCTCGACGTAGCCGTCGAGCTGCTCGAAGCACTCCTCGCAGGTCAGCTCCGGCCCGGCGGGGCCGAGCAGGGCCCTGATCAGGTCTCGGTGCTCGCTCATCCCGTGACTCCTTCCGTGTCCAGGCCCTGATCCGCCAGGTGACGGCGCAGCTTGCGGCGGGCGTCGTGCAGCATCTTGTAGAGCGCGCCGCGGGTGGTGCCGAGCCGCTCCGCCAGCACGTCGATGGGGACGCCCCTGAGCGCGACGGCGACGAGCACCTCGCGCTGACGCGGCGTCAGCTGCTCGTCGATCGCCCTGCGCAACAGCGTGAGCAGCTCGCGCGTCTCCGCGTCGGCCTGGGGGGAGAGCCGCTCGGCGGCGACCGCCTCCCAGGTCGCCGGCTCGAGCGGGACCTCGCGGCCCTGCCAGCTCAGCCGGCGCAGGCGCACGGCCGCCTCGAGCAGGGCGAACTTGTAGGCCCAGGTGGTGAAGCGGCTCTCGCCGCGAAAGTCGTCGAGCTTCGAGAGCACCGCGACCAGCGCGTCGTTGGCGCTCTGGGTGGCGAGGTCGTCGAGCGACTCGCCGCGCACGTGCGGCAGGCCCGCCCGGCGCCGCGCCACCTCGAAGCGGGCGGCCCGCAGGAGCAGGTCGTGCAGCCTTGCGATCGCGGCGTCGCGGCGCGCCCCGTCGGCGCGCAGGGCGTCGAGCCACTCAGCCTCCATCGAACCGACCGTAGACGTCGCCATGAAGGTGTTCGCGTCCGCTCGCGCCCATTTCTTACGACGTAAGCAACGGCCCGGCGCCGACGCAAACGGGACATGACCGCACACGCACACATTCGTCCGGGAACCGAAGCCCTACAAGCCGACCGCCTGCGCGAGCCCGGCTACCAGGCCTACCTGCTGCTGAGGGTCGTCTTCGTCGTCGCGCCGATCCTGTTCGGCCTCGACAAGTTCGCGGGCGTCCTCGTCGACTGGGACCAGTACCTGGCGCCCTGGATCAACGACATCCTGCCCGGCAGCGCGTCGGACGCGATGTACGCCGTCGGTGTCGTCGAGATCGTGGCGGGCCTGGTGGTCGCGTTCGCCCCGCGCTTCGGAGCGCCGCTGGTCGCCGCCTGGCTCGCCGGGATCATCGTCAACCTGCTGACCCTGTCCGGCTACTACGACGTCGCGCTGCGCGACTTCGGGCTGCTCGTCGGGGCGCTGGCGCTGTGGCGGCTGAGCGAGGCCTACGGGTCCTAGCGCCACTGGTGGTGGCGCGGGGGTATCGCGTCGTAGTCGTTCAGGTTCACGGAGATCGAGTCGGTGCTGGACGGGAAGTCGGGGACGTTGACGACCCGCAGCGGACCGGCTCCGCGCGACCGGAGCGCCACCGAGCTGGTCCCGCTCGCGGATGCCGTCGCCGGCACGAACAGGTCCACGCCGCTCAGGAACGGCAGCGAGAAGACGACAGGAAGGGGGGTCGTCACATTCGAGACCCGGTCCGATCCGGCGTCGAAGGCGAACATTCCGATCACGCGTTTCGCGATCGGCGCCGTGGCGGCGTTGACCACGTTGGTGCCGTTCACCGACAGCTCGTCACTCTCGGCTGCCTGGTCGCCCCAGAGCTCCTTGTAGCGGACGATGGTGAAGGCCGAGTGTGCCGGGCTGCGCTCGATGAGCAGGTTGACGCCGGCGTCGGGCTCGGACGTGAGCAGCCGCACGAGGTGGCTGCTGCGGACGAACGGCTCGAAATAGAGGTGATGGGTGTTCTGGCCCTCCTTGAGGAGCGCGAACTCGTAGTGGGCGCCCGGACGGATTCCCCGCACGGGGCCCCACGAGCCGTCGTCGGCGATGTCCACCCGTGCCAGGGGCCGGTTGCAGCTGCGCTGTCCGGTCCGGCCGGAGACCTCCCAGACCTCGAGGGTGCGGTCGCCGACGCCGGTGTTCTGCGGGAAGAGCTGGGCGCGGCCGGAGAGGGTGATCCGGCGCTCCGGGCTGATGTCGCGGCGGGCACGATGGCCGGTGAAGAAGCGGTAGATCGGCTTGAACGACTCCGCCGACGTGGCCACCTGCACGTGCGTCTGGTTCGGGACCGTCACGTTCTCGGCCCCCGTGATCTCCCGGCCGGCCGTGCCGCGTCCGGCCCAGATGGCGAGCGTGGGAACACCGCCAGGAGGCGCCGTGGCCGTCCGTCCGTCGATGTTCACGTACTTCCGAACGTTCGCGGCGCGCGCCGGCGTGGCCAGATACTCGTGCATGAGGGTCGTGCCGAGCGAGTGGCCCAGGACGTCCACCCTGTCACGGCCCGTGCTCGCCTTGACCTTCGCGATCAGGGCGTCGAGATTGGCCAGCACCTGCTCGCGGGTGTTGACGGAGAACGTCGAGTCGTACTCGAGGACGTTGACGAACTCCTGCGGATAGCCGTTGCTGGTGAAGCGCAGCGCCTGCGACTCGAACTGCGCGCCGGAGCCCGCGCCGCCGTGGACGAAGATCATCGGTGTCAGGTGGCGGTACGGGTGATGCTGCCCCGCTCCATGCGCGGCGGCCACCGGTGCCGCCAGCAGCAGCGCGACGACGGAAACGAGCAAGCCGCGCAGGGTTCGCGAACGCATCAAGTCCTCTCCTCCAGCTCGAGTGGGGGGATCATGCCAGCCCCGCGCGGACCCGACAACCGGACTGAGTTCGCCTACGATGCGGCGCGTGAGCGCCGACCGGATCGCGCTGAGCGGGAGCGAGGGGGAGCTGAGCGTGCGGGTCTGGGAGCACGCGGCGCCCGCGCGAATCGTGGTGCTGTCACACGGCTACGGGGAGCACATCGGCCGCTACGAGCACGTCGCGGCCGCGCTCGTGGAGCGCGGCGCCGTCGTCTACGGGCCCGACCACCTCGGTCACGGCGAGTCGGAGGGCGAGCGCGTGCTGGTGACCGACTTCGAGCGAATCGTCGACGACCTGCACCTCGTCGTGGAGCTCGCCCGCGAGCGCCACCCCGGCCTCCCGGTCGTGCTCGTGGCCCACTCGATGGGCGGCATGATCGGAGCGCGCTACGCCCAGCGCCACGGGGACGGGCTGGCCGGCCTGGTGCTGTCGGCGCCGTCGATCGGCGTGGGCCCGGTGCTGGCCGATTGGCTGCGGGCGCCCGCGCTGCCGGACGACCCGATCGACGTGACCGTGCTGTCGCGCGACGCCGGCGTGGGCGAGGCCTACGCGGCCGACCCGCTGGTCTGGCACGGGGGCTGGAAGCGCCCGACGGTGGAGGCGTACGTGCGCGCCAACGAGGCGGTCGGCGAGGGCCCGGGGTTCGGCGCGCTGCCCGTGCTCTACATCCACGGCGAGGCCGACGCGCTGGTGCCGCTGGCGCTGGCCCAGCCGGCCGTGGAGCGCCTGGCGGGCGACGACTTCACCGAGGAGATCGTGTCCGGGGCGAAGCACGAGACGTTCAACGAGTTCGACCGCCGGCAGACGATCGAGCTGGTCGCGGGCTTCGCCGAGCGCGTGACGGCGCGCTAGCCGCGCCGCATCAGGCGGCCGACGGCCGCCATCAGCTCGTCCGTGAGCTCCTCCGGAGAGCCCTCGGCGTGGCCGTCGACGACGCAGTGGCGGGCGTGCCCGTCGAGCAGCCCGAGCGCGACCTTGTCGAGAGCGGCCTGGACCGCCGAGATCTGCGTGATCACGTCGATGCAGTAGCGGTCCTCCTCGACCATGCCCTCGATCCCGCGCACCTGGCCCTCGATGCGCTTCAGGCGCGTCTGGAGCTGCTCCTTGGTGGCGGTGTAGCCGCGGGTCTGTGCGGTGGTTTCGGCCATGAGCTTGAGTATACCCCGCGGGGGTGTTAGAGTACGTCCCGTGGATACCCCCCTGGAGTATCTGTGAACCCCGCCGCCAAGCTCGCCGGCTTCGCCGTGCTGCTGCTGGTCGTCTTCGGCGTGGCCGTCGCCGCCGGCAGCGCGATCGGCCCCGATCGCGGCGGGGAGGAGGGGCACGCGGGCGAGCCCGACCCCGTGCGCGGGCTGTCGGTCGCCGACGGCGGCCTGAAGCTCGCGCTCGAGCCCCTGCCGCGAGGGCGAGCTGGCCTTCAAGATCCTCGACGCCGAGGGCCGGCCGGTGCGCGACTACGAGGTCGAGCACGAGAAGCGCATGCACCTGATCGTCGTGCGGCGCGACGGACGCGGCTTCCAGCACGTGCACCCGGAGCTGGGCCGCGACGGCGTCTGGCGCGTCCCGCTCACCCTCCGCGAGGCGGGCGCCTACCGCGTCTTCGCGGACTTCGTGCACGACGGCGAGGCCGAGACGCTCGCGGCCGACCTGGCCGTCGACGGCGACGCCGACTACCGGCCGCTGCCGGAGCCCGCGACGACCGCCCGCACGTCCGACGGGTACGACGTGCGCCTCGACGCCGAGGCCGCGCGCGCCGGCGACGAGGCCGAGCTGAGCTTCACCGTCCGCCGCGGCGGAGAGGCGGTCCGCACCGAGCGCTATCTCGGCGCCGGCGGCCACCTCGTGGCGCTGCGCGAGGGCGACCTCGCCTACCTGCACGTCCACCCCGAGGAGCACGGCGACGCGGTCAGCTTCATGACCCAGTTCCCGAGCGAGGGCCGCTACCGCCTCTACTTCCAGTTCAAGCACGCGGGCCGCGTCCACACGGCGGAGTTCACGCTGGGGGTCGGCCGGTGAGCGCCACGCGCGAGCACGTCGAGCTGCCGATCACGGGCATGACCTGCGCGTCGTGCGCGAGCCGCATCGAGCGCGGTCTCAACAAGCTCGACGGCGTCAGCGCCAGCGTGAACTACGCGACCGAGCGCGCGAGCGTCGACTTCGACGCGGCGGTCGACCCCGCCGAGCTGCTCGAGGTGGTCGAGGCGGCGGGCTACGGCACCGAGCTGCCCGCGGCGGAGCCGGCCGATCCGCTGCGCACGCGCCTGATCGTGTCGGCCGCGCTGTCGCTGCCGGTCCTCGCGATCTCGATGGTCCCCGCCTTCCAGTTCGACAACTGGCAGTGGCTGGCGCTCAACCTGGCGACGCCGGTCGTCCTCTGGGGCGGCTGGCCGTTCCACCGCGCGGCCTGGGCCAACCTGAAGCACGGCGCGGCGACGATGGACACGCTCGTCTCCGTCGGTGTGCTGTCCGCCTGGCTGTGGTCGGTGTACGCGCTGTTCATCGGCGACGCCGGCATGCCGGGCATGCGGATGGACTTCCAGCTCATCCCCGACGCGGGCTCGGGCGCCGACGAGATCTACCTCGAGACGGCGTCCGTCGTCACCACGTTCATCCTCGCCGGGCGCTGGTTCGAGGCGCGCGCCAAGCGCAGCGCCGGCGCCGCCATCACGGCCCTGCTCGAGCTGGGCGCCAAGGACGCCGCCGTGCTCGACGCCGACGGGACCGAGCGGCGCGTGCCGGTCGACGAGCTGCGGCCGGGCGACCTGTTCGTCGTGCGCCCGGGTGAGAAGGTCGCGACGGACGGACTTGTCGAGCAGGGCAGCTCGGCCGTCGACGTGAGCATGCTCACCGGCGAGTCCGTCCCGGTCGAGGTCGGCCCCGGCGACTCGGTGGCGGGCGCCACCGTCAACGCGGGCGGGCGGCTGGTCGTGCGCGCCACGCGCGTCGGCGCGGACACCGCGCTCGCCCAGATCGCCAAGCTCGTCACCGAGGCCCAGAGCGGCAAGGCGCCGGTGCAGCGGCTCGCCGACCGCGTCGCGGGCGTGTTCGTGCCCTTCGTGATCGCCCTCGCGCTGGCGACGCTCGGCTTCTGGCTCGGCAGCGGCTCGAGCGCCACCTTCGCGTTCACGGCCGCGGTTGCAGTCCTGATCATCGCCTGCCCGTGCGCGCTCGGCCTCGCGACGCCGACCGCGCTGATGGTCGGGACCGGCCGCGGCGCGCAGCTGGGCCTGCTGATCAAGGGGCCCGAGGTGCTGGAGTCGACGCGCCAGGTCGACACGGTCGTGCTGGACAAGACCGGCACGGTCACGAGCGGCCGGATGGAGCTCGTCGAGGTGACCGTCGCGGACGGTGTGGACCGCTCGGAGCTGGTGCGCCTCGCCGGCGCGCTCGAGAACGCCTCGGAGCACCCCGTCGCGCAGGCGATCGCCCGCGGCGCGCTCGCCGACGGGCCGCTGCCCGCGGTCGATGCCTTCCAGAGCCGCGAGGGCCTCGGCGTGGAGGGCGTGGTCGACGGCCGGGCGCTGGTCATCGGTCGCCCCGCCCTGCTCGCCGACTGGGCCATCTACCTGCCGGACGAGCTCGAGGCCGCTCGCGTCCGGGCCGAGGGCCGCGGCCGGACCGCCGTGGCGGTCGGCTGGGACGGCGAGGCGGTGGGAGTGCTGGCCGTGGCCGACACGGTCAAGCCCAGCTCGGCGGAGGCGATCGCCTCGCTGAAGCGCCTCGGCCTGCGGCCGGTCCTGCTGACCGGGGACAACGAGACGACCGCCCGCGCGGTGGCCGGCGAGGTCGGCATCGACGAGGTGATCGCCGAGGTGCTGCCCGCCGCCAAGGCCGAGGTGGTGCGGCGGCTCCAGGGCGAGGGCCGCGTCGTGGCGATGGTCGGCGACGGCGTCAACGACGCCCCGGCGCTCGCCCAGGCCGACCTCGGCCTCGCGATCGGCACCGGCACGGACGTGGCGATCCAGGCCTCGGACCTGACGCTCGTGTCCGGCGACCTGCGCGCCGCCGCCGACGCGATCCGCCTCAGCCGCGCGACGCTGCGCACGATCAAGCAGAACCTGGCCTGGGCCTTCGGGTACAACGTCGCCGCGCTGCCGCTCGCCGCGGCCGGGCTGCTGAACCCGGTGATCGCCGGCGCCGCGATGGCCCTGTCGAGCGTCTCGGTGGTCCTGAACGCGCTGCGCCTGCGGCGGCTTCGGCTAGGAGAGCGGGATCTCGGCCGTGACCCGGGTGCCCGCGCCGGGAGGGCTGTCGATCACGAGCCGTCCGTTGAGCGCCTCCACGCGCGCGGCGAGCCCGCGCAGGCCGGAGCCGCCGGCGGGGTCGGCGCCGCCCACGCCGTCGTCCGCGACGGTCACCGTGGCGCTGCCGTTGGCCTGGCGGATGCTCACGGTCGCGCGCGACGCCTCGGCGTACTTGGCCACGTTGGTGATCGCCTCGGCGACCAGGTAGTAGGCCGCCGCCTCGACCTGCCCGGCCAGCCGCCGCTCGGGCAGCTCGACGATCTCCACGGGCACCGGCGCGCGCGACAGCAGGGCGTCGAGGGCGGCGCCGAGGCCGCGGTCGCTGAGCAGGACCGGGTGCAGGCCGCGCGCCAGCTCGCGCAGCTCCTCGAGACCGCGCGAGAGGTCGTCCTGAGCGTCCGACAGCGCCTCGCGCGCGCTGCCCGGGTCCTCGTCGAGCTTCGCGCCCGCCATGCCCAGCTTGAGCGCGACCGAGACGAGCCGCTGCTGCGCGCCGTCGTGCAGGTTGCGCTCCAGGCGCTGCCGCTCGGAGTCGCCCACCTCGACCAGCTCGGCCCGCGAGGCCGCCAGGCGCTCGCGCGCGTCGGCGTTGGCGAGCGCCTGGCCGACGAGGTCGGCGAAGTCGCACAGCCGTTGCTCGGCGTCGGCGGGGAGGGGCTCGGGGGACGCGGTGGCCGCCGCGAGCGCGCCCCAGATGCCGCCGGCGACGGTCACGGGTGCCGCCACGGCGCCGCGGAAGCCCATGCCGCGCAGCCGCTCGGGCGTGCTCCCGGCTGGCGCCGTCGTAGCGGTCGATGCGGTGCGCGTCGCCCGTGCGCAGCACCTTCGCGACGACCGAGTCGCCGTCGAGGCCGAGCGTCGTGCCCACGGGCGGAGCGGGCCTCCCGTCCTCGCTCCAGGTCGCCACGACCGTGGCCTGCTCGGCGCCGTCGTATCGCACGAGGGCCGCCGCTGGCAGCCCGAGCAGCCAGCCGACCTCCTCGGTGACCTGCTGGACGACGTCGCCGGGGGGCGCCTCGGCGGCCACGAGCGTGGCGACCCTGCGCAGCGCCGCGTGCTCGTCGGCGAGCGCCCGCTGGGTGGCCTCGCTGGCCGCCAGGGCGCGGGCCGCGCGGGTGCGCTCGGCGGTCACCGCGGCGAGCAGCAGCGAGGTGAGCGCCGCGGTCGCGATGAACAGCTGGGTGGCGAGCAGGCTGTCGGTGATCGAGTCGCGCACGAACGGCCCGTCCTCCTGGGCCGTGTTCCAGACGGTGATCGAGCAGACCACGACGATCGCGGTGGCGGCGCCGCGCGGGCCCAGCCGCAGCGCCGCCCAGAGCAGCACGGGGAAGACGATGTAGGGGACGTCGCGCTGGGGCGCCACGTCGGCCAGCACGCCCAGCAGGACGAGGCCGAGCGCGCCCTCGATCAGGTCGCGGCGGCGGATCCCGCGCACGCCGTTGGCGGCCCAGGTGAGCACGACCGGCGCCACGACGAGGACGCCGCAGAAGTCGCTCAGCGACCAGGTGCGAAAGACGCGACCGAACTCGTCGGCGGGGACGACGTCGCCGAGGCGAAGCGAGGTCGGGCCGAACGCGGCGCTCACCAGCGCGACGACGGCGGCGCACAGCACGAGCGCGAGCACGTCGAGGGTGCGCTCCATGCGCCCGCACTTGACGCCGAGCCGCCGCAGCAGGACGACGCCGACGACCAGAGCCAGCGTGTTGCCGACCGTCTGGCCGGCGATCGTTCCGAGCGGCTGCGAGAAGTCGGCGAGCAGGAGGTCGCCGATCACGATGCCGGGCCAGAGCCGGATGCCGTACAGGAACAGCAGGGCGAGGCCGAGCCCGGAGGGCGGCCAGAGGGCCGCCACGGCGCCGTCCAGGTAGGCGAGCTCGAGCCCGAGCCGGCCGGCGAGGTAGTAGGCGGCGGCCACCAGGGCGACCGAGCCGAGGTACACGACGACCGCGCCGCGATCGCGGCGAAGAGCCGCGAGCCCGTCCCGACCCGCTTGCCGGGCGCGCCCGGCGCCCGTTGCACTTACGTGATTCACGCCTGGAAAGTCACCGGCGATCGTACCCGTTCGGCGCAGGACTTAGCCCCGAGCGGCCCGAACCATGGAGCGGATGGAGAAGCTCGGGGCCATCATCGCCACGCTGATCGCGGGCGCGCTCGTCGCGGCCCAGCCGCCGGCGAACTCCGAGATGGGCAGGCAGGTCGGGACCCTCGGGGCGGCCTTCATCAGCATCGCGATCTCGTTCGCGCTGGTGGGGGTCGCGCTGGTGGTCACCGGCGGGGCCGGCCAGCTGAGCGGCCTGTCGAAGTTCAAGGCCGAGTACGCGCTCGGCGGGATCGCGGGCGCGGCGATCGTCGCGGTCTCGCTCGTGACCGTGCGCGAGCTGGGCGCCGGCGGCGTGGTCGCCGCGACGGTCTGCACTCAGCTGACGGTGTCGGTGATCCTGGACAGGCTCGGGGTGCTCGGACTGCCGGGCAACGCGATCACGCCCCTGCGGCTGACGGGCGTGGCGCTGCTGATCGCCGGGACCGTGCTGGTTACTACGAGCGACTAGGCGCCGCCTCGGGCGCGCCGTCCCCGATGGGCTGGCCGGTCGAGGAGCACTCGACGCGGTCGCGCCCGCCGCGCTTGGCGGCGTAGAGGGCGCGGTCGGCGCTGCGCATCAGGGCGGCGGAGTCGACGGCGTCGTCGGGGAAGCAGGCGACGCCGAAGCTCGCGGTGATGTCGCGCTCCACGCCCGAGACCCGCAGTGCGCGCATGCGCGCGCGGACCTTCTCCGCCACGCGGGTGGCGCCGCGTGCGATCGGTGCCCGCGAGGAACAGCACGAACTCCTCGCCGCCACTGCGTCCGGCGAAGTCGCTCGCGCGCACCACCTCGCGCAGCTGTGCCGCCACCGCGGCGAGCACCTCGTCCCCGCGGTCGTGGCCATAGGTGTCGTTGATCACCTTGAAGTGGTCGAGGTCCAGCAGCGACGACCGACAGCGGGTCGAAGCTGCGGCCGGCCTGGGCGAGCATCCGCAGCAGCGTGTCGTCCACGGCGCGGCGGTTGGGGAGGCCGGTCAGCGCGTCGGTGGCGGCCCGCGTCTCCGCGATGGCGAGGTTGCGCAGGTTGGCGAGTACCGGGCGCCGACTGCGCCACGGACTGGGAGATGCGCTCGCTGGCCTCGCCGTCGACGTCGCCGTCGTGGTGCTCAGGACCGAGCCGATCACCTCGCCGCCGACGAGCAGCGGCTCGCAGCTCGTCGTCGGCGCCGAGGCCCGCGCAGACGGCGCACGGGAAGATCTCGTCGCGTGCTCGGCCTGCTCGAACGGGCGGCTGAGGCGGACGGCCATGCAGGAGCGCGGGCGGGCCTCCTGGAGGCGCTCGGCGAGCTGCGACTCCTCCGCGACCGGCGTGGTCGCCTCGAGGCGGTCGGCGCTGTTGTTGCGGTTGAGGACGGTCACGCGGCGCCCGGCGATCGACCGCTCGAGGTGCGCCTTCAGGAGCGCGTGCGCCTCGGTCTGGCTTTCCGCCACCTGCATGGCCTCGCCGAACTTCTCCTGCTTGGCGCGGTTCTCCGCGCGCCGGCGGCCGCGGCGGCGGTCGTTGCGCATGACGAGCAGCGCGCTCGTGCCGAACACGAGTCCCAAGAGCATGATCAGGATCGGTGCGACCAGCGATGCGCGGCGGTCCTCGTCGGCGTGGAGCTGGGCCTGGCGCGCCGTGGCGGCCGCCGAGGTCGTTTCGATCTGGTCCACGATTCGCGTGACGGCGCTCGCTCGCCACACGCAGGAGCGCACGCTGGCGCTGCTCGTCGGCCGCGGATAGAGCGCGGCTCGCGATCGAATCGAGCGCTTCGATCAGCCGGCTCTGCCGCGCGACGAGCGCGGCCAAGGCACCGTTGTCCTCGGCCTGGCGGCGCGCCCGCATCAGCCCACGCTCGAGGCCGCGGAGCGCGACGTCGCGGTCGACGAGCGGCTCGCGGTTGGCGGTCAGCGCATAGCTCTCGAGCGCCGACTCGCTGCGGTGGACGTTCGTCAGCAGGTTCTGCCGCGTCGCGTCCTCGGCTGCGTGGCGCTCCGCGGTGTCACGCTGAACGGCCGAGGCATAGAGGACGCTGCCCGCCATGGCGGCCACTGCAAGCACGGTGATGATCGCGACTCGCATCCCTCATTCGTCGACCTTTCGGCGGCGATCCTTGAGGTCGCTCAGCCGCGGCGCGCGCTGTAGCCGAGATCGCGGCGCCCGGGCCGCGAGCCACAGCTACCAGTCGGCTACATGGTCCGGGAGATACACCGAGGGAGCGAAGGCCGAATCCATGTAGAGGTCGCGCAGGTCAGCGCGCGAGATCACCTGGTTGCCGGGCGCCGCGGCGCCCGACTCGGCCCAGGCGCTCGACCACAGCATTGCCAGCGTCATGCAGCCGTCGGCCATGCACTGGATGGTGGCCTGGCCGACCGCGGCCCAGAGCTGGTGGGCGTTCCCGCGGATGTCGTCTCGCTTCGCCGTCAGCCAGGCGTCGAGGATGGTCTCCGGCGGCAGCCGGTCGAAGGTGCGGCTCATGAGCTCGACTACCGCGCGAGCGGCGGCGCGGTGTCCCTGGATCAGCTGCATCGGCGCGGCCTGGGCGAGCGCAGCATCGAGACCGGCGATCAGATCGTCGCTGTGGGCGGTGACCATGGCCGTCTCGTAGTCGCTGTGCACACCCTCCTCTTCCTCGGTGCGCCCGTCGTGGAAGCGCGACGTGTGCAGCGGCTGGCACGCATCGCCGACGTAATGGGCCATCACCCCGGCGCCCCCGAGCGCCGCCGGCAGCTCATCCTGTGCGAACGAGTCGACGCACAGCGCGTACAGCTGCGCGACGCGGAAGGGCAGCAGTCCCATGTGGTTCTCTGCGATCCCCTTGGCGACGTAGAAGGCGACCCACTCGTCCGGTGCGACGCTCGTGGAGTCGTGCTTGAACATCGACATGAGCGTGTCGCCGTTGGGCAGCGGGTCGTCCATGTCGGCGAAGTGGTTCGGGCTCTCCCTGCCGCGCATCCAACCCTTCTTGCGCCGCTTCCAGACGGTGTCCGGCACGTCCGCGAGCGGGTGGAAGACAGCGTCGTCGCCGGTCTTGTACGTGCCGGCGACGATCGAGTCGCGGTCGAAGGCGATGCGCTCGCGGTTGGCGACGAAGAAGTCCTCGAGGCCCTGGGGGCGCACGAGGTCGCAGGCGAGAGCGCCGATCGTGTAGTGGCCGACCTCTCCCCAGTAGATCTCCTGGGCTGCATTGAGGTCGTAGATCGGCTCGACGTCGAGCGCGCGGCAGACCGTGCTCAGGTAGGTCACCAGGGCGTACGGAGTCGCTCCCTCGCCTTGGTCGGTCGCGAAACGGTGCCCGCCCCACTGCAGGGCCACTGGGGTTACCGTCGTGCGGCGGCGGGTCAGTCCCCTCGTCAATCACCCAGAGCGTTCCGGAGTCGCCGGGCCGGGTTCCCAGTGGCGGGTCGCCCACGCGCGGGCCAACGATGGCGTCGGCCAGCTGCTCGACCCCCGAGCGGGTGCGATAGCGGTAGTAGAGGGCCGTGATCTCGGCGCTCAGCTCCCCCGACGCGCCTCCAAAGGCTCGCACCGGCTTCCCGACCAGCGCAAGGCTCAGCGTCTCGGGCCCTAAGTCCATCAGGTCGTCCAGTGCCCCGACCCCGAACACCTGCGCGGTCCAATCGCGGACGTTGTCGACCTCGACGAGCCCCGCGTCGATGGCCAGCTCGGTGCGGCGCCCGGAGAAGCCCGGGTAGACCTCCACGAAGTCCTTGCGTCCCACCGACCGGCCGGCGGAGTGGCCGACCCGGATCTCGGTACCGCGGACGAGGGTCGTGACCTCCTGCCCCTGCTCGCCGGCGACGTGGCGGTTGGTGAGCGCATACACGCGGATCCCGTCCGTCACCAAGCAGGCGATCGACCCGACGCGCTCCTCCCCCTGAACGTCGGTGAGGCACACGTAGCCTCCCCCGAGCAGCGAGCTGGGGAAGCTCAGGGGTGCGAGCGGCACCCCGACGCGAGCGGGCTCTGCGGGTGGCGCAAACACGACGCAGGTGGGCACCATGCGCCCATCCGGCAGGTAGAGGCGACGCGGCACCATCTCGTCTGGTGCGTCGCGGATCTCCGAGGCGTCCATCCAGTGGTCCACGAACACGAGCACGCACGGCCAGGACCACGGCCTGACCGACGAGTTTTCGAGGGTCCGCGGCGGACGCTCGCCGGGGGGTTGAGCAAGCCGTTCGCCGAGGTCCCTTTCCGCCGCATCGCCCTCCTCCTCGCGGACCAGGTAGCGACCCACCGCCGTCGCGATGACGTTCCGCTGCCGGACGAGGTGGACGTGGTACTGGTCGCGCGCGTCGAGCAGGTCGGGCAGAGCGAGCGTGGCGAATTCATCAGCCACGCTGCGAGTCTCGCCGAGGCGAGCTTCCGCCGTCAATGCTGGAGGCTATTTCACAATCTTGGGGTACCGCCCGCAGCGTCTCCTTCGCGTGCCGCGCGGGGGCACGCCGGTTTGACGCGTCAGCCGCAGCCCGTGTTGTTGCCGCAGCTCGAGCACGTGTAGCACGAGCCGGTGCGCTGCATCATGCCCCCGCACTGGGCGCAGGCCGGCCCCAGGTCGAGGCCCTGCAGCCGCGCCGGGATCGCCGGCGGCTCGTCGGTCAGCGCCGCGGTCGGCGGCTTCGCGGTCGTGCCGCCGTTGCCGCCGTTCG